>CAVRND010000001.1:0-165949 GCA_963722495.1 uncultured Alphaproteobacteria bacterium
CTCCATGAGCTCGCGCTTCCAAGCGAGCGGCGGCTGCCTAGAAGTGCTCGAGCTGATCCTTGTTCATGTAGTCCTCGCCGCGCTTCGGCTGATCGGCGTGAAGCCCTTGACCGGGCCGCTGAGGACGTTGCCGCCGCTACGCCGTCGCGAGGCGACGGGCGGCGGGAAAAGGCTTCGGCGCGAAACGAATCGGCGCCGGCGGGCCTGAGCCCGGCTTTTTGGGTACGGGTGCGATCGTCTTCTTCCCTGATGGTTTTGGTTGAGCCTTGGGAGCGGCCAGCTTCGTCGGGACTTTCTTGGCGCTCGGCCGCTTGGCTGACTTCCCTGCTTTCGTGGACGGCTTTTGAACGGGCTTGAGCTTGGCCTTGCTGGATCGGCTGGTCGCCGAAGGAGCTTTCTTGGCCAGCTTCTTCTTGCCGGTCGCCGCCTTTTTCTTGGCAGCTGCTTTTTTCGCAGACATGGCCTTGGCCTCCAAGACCGTCAAAAGGAGCCGGCGATTATACAGACGCTTCGGGGTAGCGGAAGGGGGCAGATACTCAGTCGAGGCGTCCGGCAACGTCGATGCCGGCGCCGGCTGCCAGCCCGTGCCGGTGCTCGGCGACGACCGTCGTGTAGATTCCGCCGCGAACGTTGAATTCGGCCTTCAGCCGAATGAAACGCGGCTTCATGAGCGCACGAGATCGTCGAGAATCCGATTCGTGACCGCTTCGTGAAACGCGCCTTCGTTTCGGTACGACCAGATGTAGAGCTTCAGCGACTTCAACTCGACGCACTGGCGTCCGGCACGTACTCGAGGTCGAGCGTCGCAAAATCCGGTTGCCCTGTCTTCGGACAGAGACACGTGAACTCCGGAATTCGCATCCGGATCGTGTAGTCGCGATCCGGGTTCGGGTTCGGAAAGGTCTCGAGACTTTTTTTCGACGGTCGAGCCGCGGGCTTACTCGCCACGTTTTCGTGTTCCGATTCAGCGTGTGGAAGCAACGGGCGCGGCCGTCGCTTTTGGATTGGTTTTTACTCTACACTACCGCCGTCGAGGCGGCCATGCGGGCCTACTCTAACACTCGACCACCACGAGGTCAACTATTGCGCCTGAGTAAGATCAAGCTTGCGGGCTTCAAGACTTTCGTCGATTCGACCACGATCAAATTCCCGAGCAACCTCATGGGAATCGTCGGACCCAACGGTTGCGGCAAATCCAACATCATCGACGCGATTCGTTGGGTGCTCGGCGAAGGTCCGCCAAGAATCTGCGCGGCGACTCGATGGTCGACGTCATCTTCAACGGCTCCTCGAACCGGAAGCCGGTCGGCGTCGCGAGCATCGAGCTCACGTTCGACAACTCCGATGGCACGATCACGGGCGCATTCGCCGGCTACAACGAAGTATCCGTTCGGCGCGTCGGCTCCCGCGACGGCACGTCGCAGTACTACTTGAACAACACGCGCTGCCGCCGCAAGGACATCACCCATATCTTGCTCGGCACCGGCGTCGGCTCGCACGGCTACTCGATCATCGAGCAGGGCATGATCTCGCGGCTCGTCGAGGCGAAGCCCGAGGAGCTGCGCGCGTTTCTCGAGGAAGCGGCCGGCATCTCGAAGTACAAGGAGCGGCGCCGCGAGACCGAGCATCGCATCTCGCACACGCGCGAGAACCTCGAGCGCCTGAAGGACCTCCGCGAGGAGATCGAAAAGCAGCTCACGCACCTGCAGAAGCAGTCGAAGGACGCGGAGCGCTACAAGAACCTCAAAGCGGAGCAACGCAAGGTCAATGCCGAGCTGCTGGCGTTGCGCTTGAGCGCGCTGCGCGAGGAAGTCGCCGAGCACGAGCACGCGCTGCGCGAGAAGCAGATCGCGCTCGAAGCCGCCGTCGCCGCGCAACGGTCGGCCGAAACCTCGATCGAGAAGCTGCGCGTCGAGCTTGCCGATCGCAACGAGCGCTTCAGCGTCGTGCAGGGCAGCTACTACAAGGTCGGCGCCGAGATCGCGCGCCTCGAGCAGTCGCTGCAGCATCGTAAGGAGCTCATTCAACGCCAGAGCGAGGACCTGCAGGGCACGGACCAGCAAGTCGCCGAGATCAACGCTCACGTCGCGAGCGACCAGATCGAGCTCGAAGCGCTCGAGCGCGTGCTCGGCGAGCTCGGGCCCGGGCTCGAGCAAGCGTACGCCATTCAACGCAGCTCGCAGCAGAGTCTCGAGCACGCCGAGCAGGCCATGGAGCAAGCTCGTGCGGAATGGGAGCGGATCAGCGAAGAGCTGGCCGCGGCGGCTCGTTCGATCGAGGTCGAGGACACGCGCCTCGAGCAGCTCGCGGCTCAGGGCCAGCGACTCGAGAAGGAAGAGCAGAAGCATCAGGACGAGCGCCAAGCGCTGAGCTTCGCGGAGGTCGAACAGCGGCTCGAGACGCTCGTCGCGCAGGAAGAGCGTTTGGCCGCGGCTTGCGAGAACGCGGCCCGCGCTCTGGAGTCCGTTTGGACGCAGATCCAACAGCTGCGCGAGCAAGAAAAGCGCATCTCGACGCACCTCGATCAGCTGCGCGAGAGCGTGCAGACCGATCGCGGCAGGCTCACGTCGTTGGAGGCTTTGCAGGAAGGGGCGTTCGGCAAATCCACGGAGCAAGTCAACCGCTGGTTGCAGGCGCAGACGCTCGACGAGCGCCGCCGCCTTGCGCAAGAGCTCGTCGTCGAGGCAGGCTGGGAGCGAGCCGTCGAAACCGTGCTCGGGCCGTATCTGCAAGCCGTCGGTATCGAGAGCATCGACACCGTTGCCGGCTCGCTCTCCGATCTCACCGAGGGCGGCCTCACGCTGATCGAAACCGCGGCGCTGCGGCGGTGTCGGCGGGTCCCGATACGCTGCTGGCGCGCATGCAGGCGCCTGCGGCCGTCTCGTCGTTGCTGGTCGGCGTTCGCGTGGCCGATTCCGTCAAGAGGCGATCGCGCGCCGCAACGAGCTCGCGGACGGCGAATCGTTCGTGACGCGCGAAGGAGTCTGGGTCGGGCGTCGCTGGCTGCGAATGAATCGCAGCGACGATCCGCAAGTCGGAGTCATCGCGCGCGGCGACGAGATCAAACGTTTGCGCGAAAGCACGCAAACCGCGGTGCGCCGCGTCGAAGAGGTCGCGAAGGCGCTCGCGGACACGCGTTTCCAGCTCGAGCGGCTCGAAGAGGCGCGCTGCTCAGGCCCAAGCCGAGGCCACGCGGCGGCAAGATCTGTTCTCCGACACGAAGGCGAAGCTCGGCGCCACTCGCGCGGAGCTCGAACAGGCGCGGCAACGCGCTCGCCGCTCTCGATCGCGCGATCGCGGACCTCACGGCCGAGCAGCAGGCCTTCGTCACGGCCGTCGACGAAAGCAAGGCGCGTCGGCGGGCGCGGCAGTCAGCCGTCAGAACGATTTGGCCGCGATCGCGCGAAGGCGTCGAGCAGCAGCGGCGCGAGCACCAAGAACGCGTGGCTGCGGCGCGCGCGAGCGCGGAGCAACACCGCGAAGAGGCGCAAGCGATCGCCATCAAGGTCGAGTCGCGGCGCAGCTCCAGGGAATCCGCGAGCGCGGCGCTGCTCCGAGTCCAAAGTCAACTCGCGCATCTCACGAAGCGGCAACAAGAGCTCAACGCGGAGATGCAGGCGGCAGCGGAGCCGCTGCGCGCCGACGAGCAAACGCTGGTCGACGAAGCTCGACGAGCGCCTGCTCGTCGAAGCGGATCTCGGCAAGGCGCGGCAAGCGATGGACGATATCGACACGCAGCTGCGCGAGACCGAGCAGCAGCGCAGCGAACGTCAGCAGGCCGTCAACGAGATTCGTGAGCTGGCCGACAACGTGCGGCTTGCGGTTCGCGAGTCGCAGGTCCGCGCGGAGACCGTCGGCGAGCAGTTCGCCGCGACGGGTTTCATACTCGACGAGATCACGCTGGGCCTGCCGGCGGACGCGACGGCCGCCGTCTGGAACGAGACGTTCGAGCAACTCGAGCGCAAGATTCAGCGGCTCGGCGCCATCAACCTCGCGGCAATCGACGAGTTCCAAGAGCAGTCCGAGCGCAAGAAGTACCTCGACGCTCAGTTCACCGATCTCACCGATGCGCTCGAGACGCTCGAGAACGCGATCCGCAAGATCGATCGTGAGACGCGCACGCGATTCAAGGAGACGTTCGACAAGGCCAACCAAGGCTTGGGGCGTTTGTTCCCGCGGCTGTTCGGCGGCGGCCATGCGTATCTCGAGATGGACGGCGAGGACGTGCTCGAAGCCGGCGTGACGATCATGGCGCGGCCGCCGGGCAAGAAGAACAGCACGATTCACTTGCTATCGGGCGGCGAGAAAGCGCTGACGGCAGTCGCGCTCGTGTTCTCGATCTTCGAGCTCAACCCCGCACCGTTCTGCCTGCTCGACGAGGTCGACGCACCGCTCGACGATGCGAACGTGGGTCGCTTCTCGGAGATCGTGAAAGAGATGTCGGAGCACGTGCAGTTCGTCCTCATCACGCACAACAAGACCACGATGGAGACGATGCATCAGCTCACGGGTGTGACGATGCAGGAGCCTGGTGTGTCGCGGATGGTGGCCGTCGATATCGACGAAGCGGTCAGACTCGCAGCGATGTAGCCGTATAGCTCGCCATGTGGGACTTGCGCTGGGTACTTTTGGGGCTAGGTGCCCTCGTACTTGTCGGGGTGTATCTCTGGAGCCGCGGCATCTTCTCGCGCGACATGCTGCCGGCGTTACCGCGCCGCAAGCCGCGTACCGAGCCCAGCATCGGCGAGCCTGCGCCACCGCCGCCACGGCCGAAGTGCCGTCGCTCGTCGAGACGGTATCGGAAGAGGAAAAGGCCCGACCGGCGCCCCGATCGCATCGTGACGCTGCGCCTCGTGCCGCGTGGTCAAGAGGTGCCGACCGAGCATGCAGTCGCCGCCCTGAAGAGTGCGGGACTCGGGCTCGTTCTCCAACCTCGGTGCGTGGAGCGGCGTCGGCGACTGGTGCATCTGCCCGCTGGTGACCCTCACCTCGCCGGTCGGCGTCGGCGCCATCGTTTGTGACGGCCGCCTGGCGCTGACGGTCGAAGCCCACGCCTCGATCAAGCGTGAGGCCGGGTGGACGCAGTCGCTGATGGACCGCTGGGCCGCGCTGCTGCAATCTGCCGACTGAGCGATCCTCGCGCGAAACGAGATGCCATGCCGCCGACGGACAATAGCGAGGCGTTGTATCCGCCGTTCCTGGCAGCCCCGCCGGAGCCGCTCAGCCTGCCCGCCTACTTCGTCAACTTCGTGCGTAACCCGCTCGGCGCCATGCCGGCGATCGTCTATCGCGAACCCATTTTCCAGTACCGCGGGCGGCTCACGTACGTGACCGACCCGCAGTTGGTCAAACGCATCCTGCTCGACGAGTTCAGCGACTTTCCCAAGACCATCATCGAGCGTTACGTTTTCACGCGGCTGCTCGGCAAGGGCATCTTGACCGCGCACGGTGCGGAATGGCGCTGGCAGCGCCAGGCCGCTGCGCCGCTGTTCCGGCATGCCGAGATCCAGCGCTACGCGCCGACCATGACCGAGGCCGCCGAACGCGCCATCGCCAATTGGCGGCGCCTGCCGCCCGGCGCTGTGCGCCTCGTCGATCAGGACACCACGCGCGCCGCTTTCAGCGTCATTGCCGAGACGATGCTGCACAGCAACGATCCGGCCGTGACGGCCGCTCTGGAGCGTGCCAATCGCGATTACCTGCTGCCGCTCTCATGGCCGGGCGTCTATGGCGTCCTCGGCCTGCCGGAGTGGCTGCCATATCCCCGCCGGGCCGCGCGCCGCGCCGCTGAGCGCGACATGCGCCAATCCGTCGGGAGCCTCGTCAAAGAACGGCGCGCGCAGTCAGATGCTCGCACCGATCTGATGACGCGCCTGCTGGCGGCGAAGGACCCCGAGACGGGCCAGACCATGGCGGACGAGCAGATGGTCGACAATCTCTTGACTTTCCTGCTGGCGGGACACGAAACGTCGGCAAAGTCCCTTGCCTGGATGCTCTATCTCGTCGCCCTCTCGCCGGCATGGGAGCAGCGCCTGCTGGCGGAGGTCGCGCGGGTTGTCGGCGATGATCCGATCGGGGCGCAGCACGTCGACCAGCTGACGGACACGGCGATGTTCATCAAGGAGGCGATGCGCCTCTATCCGCCCATCTCGTCGCTGGCGCGCGTCGCCACAAAGGATGTCGATCTGGGCGGCACCCCGGTGGCGAAGGGCAATATCATCGTCATGCCGATCTTCGCCATCCACCGTCACGAGCGCCTGTGGGAGGACCCCGGCCGCTTCGACCCGGAGCGCTTCACGCCGGAGCGCGAGGCCAAGCAAGTGCGCTATCAGTACATGCCGTTCGGCGCCGGTCCGCGTGTGTGCATCGGCGCCTCGTTCGCAATGCTCGAAGCGACGATCCTGCTGGCGTCATTCGTGCGGGCGGCACGCTTCGAGGTACCGCCCGGCCACGTACCGGTGCCGCTATCGCGCATCGCACTGCAGCCTAAGGGCGGCATGCCGCTCAAGGTATTGATGCGCAGTCGGCAAGAGGCGTAGTCCCTCTCCTTCTGAGATCCCCGAAGTAATGCGTGGCACGCCCGAATTTGCCGTTTCAGGTGCACGCATTGGAGACCAGTGCCCGCGCCGGGGGGCGCCATCCGCGTGGCCGACTATAGGGCGGCCGACTCCGCTAGTGCCAACGCGAGCCTGCATGTCGGCTCCTGGCCCATCGCTGACATCCGCCTCTCGGCGGTCGATGGGGGTGTACACCTGACCGGTCTTCGCTCAGCGGCAGACTTCCCAAATCTGGCGGCCGGATACAGCCCGGTCTTTGGGCAACCTAGCGACGTCAGCCTATAGTTGGTCGACCTCGGCAGACGTGAACATGGCGGAGAGGGTGGGATTTGAACCCACGATACCCTTGCGAGTATGCCGCATTTCGAGTGCGGTGCTTTCAGCCACTCAGCCACCTCTCCAAACCTATCGGCCGGGGCTCCGCGCCAGCCGGCCGATCGAGGCCGCGGGCGGCGCCCGGAAGTTCGGAACGGTGCTCTTAAGAGAAACCCGCGGGCCTGACAAGGGTGTACGCGGCGCGCCGCGGTGGCCTCCAACCCGCAGAGCTCAGACAGGCTCTGCGCGCCGTGCAAACGAGCACCCCCAGTCCTCGCAACCGGAAGGCACCGATGGCACGGTCCTCCGCAAACCAAAACTGCGGTTCGTCGCCGGCCAGGGGATTGCGGGGATAAAACCGGCGCGCATCTGGCCCCTCGCGCGGCACCGACAGCAGAATGCCTCAATTACCGTGGGTGGCAGTGAGTGGAGGGCAATCCGATGCTAGACGCGCAAACTCTCGAATGGCTGATGGCTTGCGAGCGCCTCAAGGATGAGGTCAGCACGGTCGAGAAGCAGTGCGAGAGCATTTTAGGCAGCTTCGCGCACCTGGAGCGAGAGCCGACGGGGGCGGAGCGCGATGCGCGGCGCGAAGCCTATCTCGAAAATCAGGCGCGCTTGCGCGAGCTGAACGGCGAGATCTCCGCTATCAGCGTGCGGCTGCGCGAGTGGGCACACTAAGCGGTTAGACGAGATAATCGACCTGGCCGCTCGCGATATCATAGTGGGCGGCAACAATCTTCAGCTTGCCGGCGCTCACCAGCCCGGCAAGCATGTTGCTCGAGGCGGCGAGACGGCGGGCGGTGCGTTGCGCACTTTCCCGAATGCTATTGTCGACGAAATCGCCGGGACGGCTGCGGACCGCCAATGCGGCGGGGATGATCGGGTCGATCATCGGGCCGATGGACCCGGGGAACGTTGCGTTGTCGGTGACGACTTCGCAGGCGGCTTTGACCGCGCCACAGCGGCTGTGACCCAGCACCACGATAAGCGGCGAGCCTAGAACCGCGGCTCCGTACTCCAAGGTTCCGATGGTGGCGAGGTCGGCAAGATTGCCGGCGTTGCGGGCGACGAACAACTCGCCGAGGCCGCGACCTCCGAACACCAGTTCCGGCGGCACACGGCTATCGGCGCAACTCAGGATCGTCGCCCACGGTGCCTGATGCTCCGCGAAGGCGGCGCGCTGCTTGATGAGATCCAACTCACACAGCTGCGGCTGCGATACAAAACGCGCGTTGCCGTCCTTGAGGTCGACCAGCGCGTGCTCCGGCGACCGCAGGGGTCCAACCGCCGCGGGGGATCGGCGGCCCGCGCCTGCGAGCCGATCAGCGCTGCGGCTAGCGAGCCGACGCCAATCGCCAGCAGATCGCGGCGGTCGAGTGCGCAATTGCACGAGTTGTCGGTCATCAGGCGAAATCCTCGGTTTCCCTATAAGGAAACGCCAGCACCGATTAAAAAACAATCAGCGAAGGACTTCAGGCCATCGGCGCAGCAACGAGGCGCCAGACTTCGCCCACTACGTTACCGAATAGGAAAGCAGTCCACAGGTAGAGGCCGACGCCCGCCCACCAATGGCGATCATGCGACCGCGCCACGCTTTCTACCTTGTCCATGCATGCAGATGCGTACTCGGAAGCTACTAGCTTCAATGTCTCGGTCATGGCCTGTCCCTCACGGTGTAGAGCAAAGCAGAGTCTGAGCCCACATGGTTAAGGCATTGCAAATACGTGATTTGTTTGTATCGGAAAACCATTTCTCGAGATGCAGATGCCGCCCATCAGAAAAAAGCCCGTGGATAGGCCGCCGGCAAAAGGCAACGAAATTCACAGGGGCCATGTGCATAGCGGGCAAAACGCAAATCGCGCGTTGTTTGCCCGCTGACCGCCATGTTACCAAAATCGGGTGTCGCAGCTTTAGATGTATAGGGGTTGTGAATTGAAAGCGTTTTGTCTCGCTTTTGCATTCGTGCTGGTAGCGTTGCCTGCTAGTGCCAATGAATTGCCGCAGACAAGTAATGCGTGGCGTGCAATCGAGCCCGATCTCGCCGATCCGGGTAACTTCAAATGGACCGTACTGGACAATTCTGCGGGCGGAGATCAAACGCCGGCCGCGGTGATGGGGCAAGACGCCCCGGCAAAGGCCGCACTGGCGCAGATCCGCGCCGCAACGGCCCGCGTCATGGAGCAGGCGCGGCTTGCGTCGGCCAAAGTTGAACGCATCCGCTACGACCTGCGCATCAGCTGCGTCGTCGAGCAGGTCACCTACGCGCCCGACCCGCTCGATAACGTGTCGATGCCCTGGCTGTGGAACTCGATCGACGACGAGGATCGCGCCGTCGAGGGTACGGTTGAGATGTGTGAGGTCGACTATTCGCAGAAGGTCAGATCGCAGGCGCAGCCGCAGGGCGAGGCCCAGGTCAGATCGCAGCCCCCGCCGCAGGTACGCGACTACAAGATTTCGTTTCCCATCGACTGATTAGAGCGCGATCCCTTCGTCTCACAGGATCGCGATTTGAGAAGCGCGCCGGGGCCCGCGGGGTGTCCCGGCGCGTTGCGTTTTATGTGTCGCGGTCAGGGACGGGGACGCCGTCGCGCCCAGTAGATCGCGAATATGCCCATCCACAAAAGCAGCGCCAAAACGTCGAGCAGCGTCGAAAGTTCCTGCACGGCGCGCTGCCAGGGCTGGTCCGGTGCGCCCAGCCATATGGCGGCGCTGGCCACGACGCCCGCGATCAGGCACAGGCCGGTCAAACCCCAGATCAGACGTACGGAGCGTCTCGTCATAACCCGATCATAGCCAAACGCGGCGTCCAGCGCGAGTGTGAGCTAGTGTCCCGATTCCGAAGTTCGCCGGAGCTTGCGGCTGGTATCGGGAGCGAGCTTCGGAATCATAAGGGATCGAGAAATTCGCTCGATACCCACCAGCTGAGGTGGCGAATTTCTCGATCGTCACACTAGGCGTCGCGAAAGATGGCCAGTTGATACACCAAGCGGCCGAAGAGCGGATGCGTCAGCGCCAGTGTGAAGGCGAAGCTGCCGTCGCCTTCATCCCGGTGCTCGATCTGCATGCGGCCGGGATGCAGGGCACGCGGGATGGTCAGCCGCCACCCGCCGAGCTCCAGGAAATACGCCGCCGAGCGAAAGACGAGGGCGCCGGCCTCCACCGTGACGCGTAGCGACATGCCGATGCCGCAGCCGACGTACTCCTCGAGCCCTGTCGGGCCGCGGAACCGTTTGGCCGAGTGGATTGCCTGCGGGAAGCGTCCGGGGCGCGCGTAAATGCGCAGCCAAGTCTGGCCGCCGAGACGGGGATCCTCGGTGACGACGACCAGCGCCGGCCCGGTGGCGCCGTTGGTCAGCGGCAGTGGTGCGCCGATCGCGCGGGCGAGAAAGGAAAGGACGCGGCCGGCACGCGACAGCTGCGTGGCGATGACGGTGCCCGGATAAATCAAGGTCTCGTCCGAGCCGAGACACTTGGAGAACCGCCGCCGGACCGCCTCGGGGAGTTCGGCCCAGGCTGCTTCGCCGACCAGCGTGCGGAAACGCAGATCACTCATCGACGGCTGGAATGCCGTCGCAGCAGGCAGCGCCGCCTCGCCTACCGGCTTGCGGACCTCGACGACTGACACGGCACCCCTCCTCAACTCAAGCCGATCGCGCAGCGCGCGGCGGCTTCTTATTGCTTTTGCGACCTGCGAAGCGCGCAATGGCGCCGCCCATGCGGATGAGCCCCATCAATGTCGGCGCCGGCAGGCGCATGATCTCGCCAAAGCTGCGGTCTACGGTTTCGGTGAAATCCAGCATGGCCGTGAGCCGCTTGCGCACGCTCGGCGATACGGCGGCATCGGCCTTGGCATCGGCGAGGCAGCTGCGCAGCACCGCCAGGGCTGGATCGATCTCGCGCGCCTTGCGGCCCATGGCGATGCGCCGGACCATCTCGAACATGTCGGCCTCGGCCTCGTAGTAATCCCGCCGGTCACCCATCGCATGCACGCGGCGGATGAGGTTCCACGACAGGAGCTCGCGCAGGCTGGTCGACACGTTGGAGCGCGCCATGCCGAGCCGCTCGGCAATGTCCTCGGCGGTGAGCGGGGCGTCGCTGAGATAGAGCAGCGCGTGGATCTGGGCGACGGAGCGGTTGACGCCCCAGGAGGTGCCCATTTCGCCCCAGTGCAGCACGAAACGTTCCACGGGGCCGGGCATGAGTTCAGTCTGTACGTTCATTTCTGTCATGACAGAAATTAGCGATACGAAGAGGGTGATGTCAAGCGGAACGCGCGCTGACTGCCGCGATTTTAGGCACTGTTTAGCCGTTAAGCTGGGCGCCGCGCGGCGTGCTGAATATTTCGCCGCGCGCGGAGCGGTGCTACGCTGCCGGCTCGATGCATTGCGAATTTTTCGCGCCGGCCCAGTGACCTATCTCGTCACTTCGGCCTCCCAGGTAAGGAACCGCGCCGACGTGCGCGCGTTACTTCCGCGCCAAGAGGAATTCCACACATGCTCATCAACTACGGCTGCGAGATCGGTATCTCGGTCCCCAGAGCGACCCCCCTGATCTGCCTGCTCGATGTCCACCCCGATCGGCGCAGGGACATCAACTCCGAAGCCCCATTCCACACTTAGCCACGCACACAGTCGATGATGTACCTCGACGGCTTCGGCAATCAGAGCCGCCGTCTGATGGTCCCGCCCGGCGACATCACCCTGCGCCTCGACGGCACCATCCTCGACAGCGGCAAGCCCGATGAGGTGGCGCCGAACGCGCGCGAGGTGCCTGTCGAGATGCTGCCGCACTACCTTCTCGGCTTCCTGCTCGGCAGTCGCTACTGCGAGACCGACAGGCTTGGGCAGGTCGCCTGGGATCTGTTCGGTGGCGTGAAGCCGGGCTGGACGCGGGTGCAGGCGGTTTGCGATTTCGTGCACAATCACTTGACGTTCGGCTATCCACATGCCCGACCGACGCGAACGGCGCTCGAGGCGTATCAAGAGAAGAAAGGCGTGTGCCGCGACTTCGCGCATCTGATGATCGCGCTATGCCGCTGCCTCAACATCCCCGCGCGCTACGTCAACGGCTATCTCGGCGACATCGGCGTACCGAAGGATCCCGCGCCCATGGACTTCAGCGCCTGGACCGAGGTGTTTCTCGACAACCGCTGGTACACGTTCGATGCGCGCCATAACAAACCGCGTATCGGCCGCATCGTCGTCGCCCGCGGACGCGATGCCACCGACGTGCCGCTGATCAACACGTTCGGGCCACACATCCTGACGACGTTCAAGGTGTGGGCCGACGAACAGGTGCCGCAGCTGCAGGCAGCGACGGGCTGACGACGGCCTGAGGGATAGCCGGCGGGATTTTCTGGAATTCCGCCGATTTGCTGACTTGTTTGCGCCATCGGCCTGCTGAAGCCTCCACGGCGATATTGCTCGCCGTGGAGAATAATTGTGGAAAGCCTCACCGCTGCCATTGGGCGCCTGCTCGGCAGCCCTGCCTTCAAATTCTTCCTCATCTGCGGACTGATCCTGGCACTCGGCATTCCGCTTCTGCTGGTGTGGGGGCTGATCGGCGAGCGCGAGCAACGCGCCGCCGGTGTACGGCAAACGGTGGCTCAGGAGTGGGGCGGCTCGCAGTACATCGACGGGCCGCTGCTGATCGTGCCCTACACCGTCAAGCGTGTGACGGGGGAGGGTGACAAGCGCATCGAGGAGCTGGTCGAGAAGCGCGCGGTGTTCCTGCCGAAGTCGCTGAAGATCGGCGGCAAGGCGACGACCAAGGTGCTGCACCGCTCGATTTACGACGTCGCCGTCTACACCAGCTTTCTCGATTTCGATGGCAGCTTCGCTGCGCCGGACATGAACGAGGTGGTGGCCGACGCGCAGTCGGTGCGCTGGCGCGATGCCGTGCTGGCGGTGGCGGTCAGCGATGTCTCCGGGCTGAAGGAGGCGGCCTCGCTCAGCATCGACGGCAGCGAGACGCTCTCGTTCGAGCCCAGCATCGGCGTGCCTGCCATGCGCGGCGGCGGCATCCACGTGCGCCTTGCCTCGGCGGCGAAGTTGTTCGCCACGCCGGGCGCGGCCCCGGACGCAGCACCGAACGGCCTCAACGCCTTCGACTTCAAATTTCAGCTGACGCTCAACGGATCATCCGAGCTGACCTTCGCGCCGGTCGCCCAGCAGACGACGGTGGAACTCACATCCGACTGGCGTGACCCGAGCTTCATGGGGGCATTCCTTCCCAACGACCGCGCGATCGAGGCGACGTCGTTCTCGGCCCGCTGGCAGATCCCGCACCTGGCGCGCAGCGTGCCGCAATCCTGGAGCCTCGGCGATCAGGAGCTGGAGCGCATGTCTCCCTATGCGTTCGGCGTGCGCTTCATCGTGCCGGTCGATTTCTATCAGCTCGTCAGCCGCGCGGCGAAGTACGCCATGATGTTCCTGGCAACGGCATTCATGGCGGTGTTCCTGCTGGAGATCAGCTCGACCCGCCAGGTGCACCCGGTGCAATACCTGTTCGTCGGCCTGACGATGATCTTCTTCTACGTGCTGCTGTTGTCGCTCGCCGAGCAGATCGGCTTCCTATGGGCGTATCTCATCGCCGCCCTGGCGACCGGCGGACTGCTGTCGCTGTACGTCGCGCGCGTGCAGGCGAGCCTCAACAAGGGTCTCGTGATGGCGGGAGTATTCTTCGTGCTGTATGGGCTCCTTTATCTCATCCTACAAATGGAGGACTACGCGCTGCTGGCCGGAGCCATCGCCGGCTTCGTGATGCTCGCCGTCGTCATGTTCTCGACGCTGCACGTCGACTGGTCGGGGCAGAAGCGCGCCCCGACCTGACGACTTGATAGTAAACGAGCGAGGCCGACGCCTCGCTCGTATCCTGTTCCAGCCGGAACAGCGAAGACCGCTACACATCTCGTAAAAACCTCTCCAGTTCGCGCCGATGCATTCCGCACGACGGCACAAGGAGAGGTGTCATGAGTCATTCGCCCTACGCGACCCACGCTTTGGAAGAGCAGGCGCCGTTCGCCGGCCATCCGTTCGGTGGTCTTCCGCGCGACGATCGCTTCGGTCTCATCGCGACCTTGGACAGTCCGCCGGCGCTCGATGAGCCGCCCGCCGCCGCTGGCAACGACAGCCAAGCGGAAGCTGATGCCGAGTGGACCGGCGGCTTCGACTTTCACCTCGGTGTCTATTCGAGATTTTGATCGGTCAGCGCTCCGGCTCTGGCCGCGCGTCGCATAAGGGAGACTGCCATGAACATCATGCCACAGACGTTGAACAAGCTGCGCGCCAAGATGGACCGCGACCTCGTCGCCGCTCCCTTCTCGTCGCTGCCGGAATACAAGTCGATCAGCTACCATCAGAACCTCGGCAAGCTGCTCGGCATCGAAAACCCGTTCTTCCGCTCGACCGAGGGGCCTGTGGGCCGCAAGACGTCGATCGACGGCAAGCCGGTGCTCAACTTCGCCTGGTGCGATTACCTCGGCCTCAGCCGGCATCCCGATCTGATCGAAGCGTCGAAAGCCGCCATCGATACCTACGGCACCTCGATCTCGGCTTCCCGCATGGTGTCCGGCGATACGCCGCTGCACCGCGAGCTGGAGCAGGAGATCGCAAAGACCATCGGCGTCGAGGCATCGCTCGTCTTCGTCAGTGGCCACGCCGCGAACGTGTCGACCATCGGCACTATCATGGGACCGGAAGACCTCATCGTGCACGACGAGTTCGTGCACAACAGCGCCGTCGTCGGCATGCGCCTGTCCGGCGCCAGGACGCTCACCTACAAGCACAACAATCTCGAGGCGCTGGAGCGATCCTGCGCGATGAGCGCGCCAAGTATAAGAACGCGCTGGTCGTCATCGAGGGTCTCTATTCGACCGAGGGCGACGTGCCGGATCTGGCGCGTGTCGTCGAGCTAAAGGAGCGCTACGGTGCCTGGCTGATGGTCGACGATGCGCACGGCTGCGGCGTGCTCGGAAAAACCGGCGCCGGCCTTGCCGAGCACGCCGGCATCCCCGGCGACAAGGTCGACATCTGGATGGGCACGCTGAGCAAGGCGTACGCCTCGTGCGGCGGCTACATCGCCGGCAACCAGGAGCTGATCGACGCGCTGCGCTATTCGGCCCCCGGCTTCGTATTCTCGGTCGGCCTGCCGCCGAGCATGACCGCCGCGGCGCTCGCCGCCCTGCGCGTCGTCAAGCGCGAGCCCTTCCGCGTCGCGCGGCTGCACAGCAATGGCGCACTGTTCCTGCGCGAAGCCAAGGCGCGCGGCCTCGACACCGGCCGCTCCATCGGTATCGGCATGCTGCCGGTGATGGTGGGCGCCACGACCCGCGCCGCGAAGGCCGTCTCGAAGGTGCTCGAGCGCGGCATCAACACTTCGCTGATCATGTCGCCCGGCGTTCCGGTCAACGCGGCGCGTTTGCGCTTCTTCCTCACCTGCGAGTTCACGCCGGAGGAGATCAAGCACGCGCTCGACGTGACCCAAGAGGTCCTCGCACGATAGCGAGGCGAAGGCGCGGCGTCGCTCAGGCCGTCAGCTCGAGCGGCGCCGTCGCCGGCCCCGTGGTGCGGCCGATCACTTCATAGCCTTGCGCGACGAGCCGTCCCTCGCGCGCGTCAGCGACCATGACCAGCCGCGTGTTCCAGTTGCGGATCGGCGGCGTCAACCACGGGAATGTCGGATCCAGAGCGGTCGTGGCGCTCTGGATCTGCCGCGCCCGGCCGGCACTGTCACTGCCGCGCGCATGACCGGCCCAACCCGGGGTCTGCCAATGGTTGGCGGCGGCATTGGCGCCCTCGTGCACGCGCGCTTCGGTCTCAGTGCGCTCGATCACCGCCGTCTCGCCCGGCTTGATGCCGGCGATGGAGTAGATGCGCGGGAGAGGAGATCGGACGTTCGGCGAGAATGCGCTTGGCGTCCGCGAAGCGCGCAGCCGTCTCGAACACTTCACGCAGCAGATGCGCCGGCGTCAAATGCGGCGTGCGCCAAACGCGCCTGCGGTTGACGGCCCAGTCGAGGTAGAAGTGTCCGAGCGGCCGCCGCATCGGCGCCTGGTTGAGTGCGGCGGAGAAGCGCCCGGGCGCCATGGCTTGTAACACGCCGGTGTAGCCGGGCCATGTGAGGGTCACGAAGGGTCCCGCAGCGCCGGCGACGCGGGCGGCGATCACGTAGCGGCCGAGACCGTCGGTCACCCAGTCGAGCACGCGGACGAGCCGGGCACTGGTTCCTTCCGGCGACGGCCCGACCCGGCAGGTGCAGCCCCACTCGTAGTTGACGGAGAGGAAGTAGGCGCCGGGCCGCCCGAGCCGGGCGGCAATCGCATCGATCTCGTCGAGGTGGACGCTGTCCTGCTTGGCGAGCCAGTGGCGCGAGACCGCGTCGAGGGCGCGCAGGGCTGTGCGCGGCACGCCGCGGGTGGCCCCCTCGATCAGGGCGTCGGCGCGCTCCCGCTCCAACTCGAGCGTCTCGAGCGGAAATTCCGGGCCGACGTCGTGGACGGGGATGGGCTCGAGGAGCCGAGTGCTATCGGGTCGATCAAGCATGTATAATGGACCTCGATAGGTTGCGAACGATCGGACGGGGAACTGCTACGGCAAGGAGGAACGCGATGTTTCGTCTGTTGGTCCTATGCGCCTGCGTCTGCTCACCGCTCTTGGAAACCGCGTCGGCGAATGACTGCCCGCTGGGTACGATCAGGGTTGTTATAGATGGGCACGCCGTGTGTCTCCCTGACAGGATGGGAAGATAGCGGCGGCTGCACCGGTCTCAACGCGCCGAGGCCGCGAAAGCCGTCGGTGCGTCGAAACACCGGGCCGGATTGACATTTTCCGGGCGTTCGACGATAAACCGGCCCTCTCGCGCCCCTTCTACCGGGGCGCGCAATGCGCTGCCCGAGGCTCGGCCGCCCTAGAGGCGACCTTAAAGTCCGCAGTTAACTGCGGCGCCATAGGGCGCGGAAAACGTTGAAGGAATAGCCATGTACGCTGTCATTAAGACGGGCGGCAAGCAGTACCGTGTTGCTGCTGACGACGTCATCACCATCGAGAAGGTGGCCGGCGACGCCGGTGCAAAGCTCGAGTTCGCCGAAGTCCTCATGATCGGCGGCGATAGCCCCAAATTCGGTAGCCCGTTCATCTCCGGCGCCAAGGTCGTCGCCGAGTTGGTCGAGCACACGCGCGGCCCGAAGGTCATCTCCTTCAAGAAGCGCCGCCGCAAGAATTCGCGCCGCAAGCGCGGTCACCGCCAGGATCTGTGCAAGGTCCGCATCACCAGCATTGTCGGCGCCTAACGGCTTGCCCGCGAACTCAAGGATCTGATCGATGGCACAAAAGAAAGCTGGCGGCTCGACACGTAACGGCCGCGACTCGCACTCCAAGCGCCTCGGCGTGAAGCGCTACGGCGGCGAGCACGTTATTCCCGGCAACATTCTCGTCCGCCAGCGCGGCACGCAGTGGCACCCGGGCACCGAAGTCGGCATGGGCACGGATCACACGATCTTTGCCGTCGTCGAAGGCGCAGTGGAGTTCAACACCAAGCGCAACGGCCGCGTCTATGTGTCGGTGCGCGACGGTGAGCCCCAGACCACCGAGTAACGCGAGCGGCAACCCACCCAAGTATCCGAAGGGGGATGTCGCGACATCCCCCTTTTTTCATGGCCAGGCCCGCCCGCGCGGCCGGCACATTCAGTCGGAGCGCGGCTAATGCGCTCGCAGCGTTTGACCTACCGTCCCATCGATGCCCGTGACGCGGGCCGCATCGCCGTTTTCGCGGGGGACTGGGACGTCGCACGCATGACGTCGCGTATCCCGCACCCGTATTCCCTGATCGATGCCGACCTTTGGATCGCCTCCATCGGAGACGACGAATTCGTTCGCGGCGTCGAGCGAGACGGGGAGCTGATCGGTGCCGTCGGCTACATCTCCAATGAGCCTGAGCGAGGCCGAGATCGGCTATTGGATCGGCAAACCGTGGTGGGGCAACGGATACGCCACCGAGGCGGCGGGAACGCTGATGCGCTACTGCTTTGCTGAAGCCGGCTTCAAACGGCTGACGTGCGGGCACTTCGCCGACAATCCGGCTTCGGCCCGCGTGATCAAAAAATTAGGCTTTCGCCGCATCGGCGACGGCGCGACGTGGTGTGAAGCGCGCAAAAGCGAGGTGCCCACGATAAAGTACTTGCGCCGGCGACCGCTGCTCGCCGGCTGGCGGAGGCCCGCACGATGAAGTTTCTCGATCAGGCCAAGATCTACATCATGTCCGGTGCGGGCGGTAACGGCTCGCTCAGCTTCCGGCGTGAGAAGTTCATCGAGTACGGCGGCCCCGACGGCGGCGACGGCGGCCGCGGCGGCGACGTGTGGGCTGAGTGCGTCGATAATCTCAACACGCTCATCGACTACCGCTACCAGCAGCACTTCAAGGCCAAGAAGGGCGGCAACGGGGCGGGCAAGAACCGCGCGGGCGCCAACGGAGACGACTGCATCATCAAGGTGCCGCCGGGCACGCAGATCTATGCCGAGGACCAGGAAACGCTGCTGGCCGATCTGGCAAAAGTCGGTGACCGCGCGCTGCTGGCCAAGGGCGGCAACGGCGGCTTCGGCAATGCGCATTTCAAGTCGTCGACCAATCAGGCGCCGCGGCGTGCCAATCCCGGCCTTCCAGCGGAAGAGCTCACCATCTGGCTGCGGCTGAAACTGATCGCCGACGCAGGCATTGTCGGATTGCCCAATGCCGGCAAGTCGACATTCCTGGCCGCGGTGAGCGCGGCGAAGCCGAAGATTGCCCCGTACCCCTTCACAACCCTGCATCCCAACCTCGGCGTCGTGCGCGCCGGCGACGTCGACTTCGTGCTCGCCGACATCCCCGGCCTCATCGAGGGCGCCAGCGAGGGCGCCGGCATTGGCACGCGCTTCCTCGGCCATGTGGAGCGCACTAAGGTCCTGCTGCATCTCGTCGACGCGACGGAAGAAGACGTCGCCGCCGCCTACCGCACGGTACGGCGCGAATTGAAGCTGTACGGCGAAGACCTCGACAAGAAGAAGGAGATCGTCGCGCTGTCCAAGTGCGATGCGATCGACAAAGAAGCGCTGGAAGAGCGCGTCGCAGCTCTCAAGAAGGCGGCGAAGAAGAACCCGCTGATCCTGTCGGCCGTGTCCGGCGAAGGGGTGCGCGAGGCGCTATTCGCGCTCGGACGCGAAATCGCTCGCGGCAAGAAACAGGAAGCGGCCGAGACCGACGAGCCGAAGGCCCGCTGGCGGCCTTAACGCGTCCGACGCGCCGATGATCCGCGTAGTTGTCCCGTTTGGAGCCGCACTGGCTATTTTGTTAACAAAGCGCTCACCGCGCCTACACCCATTATCGCTGCAATTACCGGTTGTTCAGTTCGCCACCCGATATGTCACAGATCTGAACGACTGGATCGGAGCGGCATCTTTTCGCCGCCCCGAAGGTGGATGGATTGCAGAGGCGCAATACCGCATTCGTGACGCTGCCGATCGTGGTCCTTGCGATCGCGTCGTTTGCCGTTGTGGTTGCCTCACTCGTGATGGGCGCGCACGAGACCGACGCTATCTCTTTAACGCGCCAGCGCGAGACGATCGCAAACGCGATGGCCCAGCATGGCACGTCCCTGGCGCGCGAGCTGCGCGTGCAAACCGTGTGGACGGAAGCCTACGAGAAGGCGCGCGCCCACGACACCGCTTGGCTGCAAAGGTATTACGGCCTGTACCTGAGCCAGGTTCTTGGATACGACCGCATTTACGTACTCGGGGAAGACAATTCGCCGGTCTATGGCTTCGTCCCGGGAGACCAATCGACATCGTCGAGCTACACGCGCATCGCGCCCGGCTTGCAAGATCTCCTGGAGGTCGTCCGCGAACAAGAGCCGGCGGCACCCGGTTACGGCTTCGTTGAAACGGAAGTGACGACCGGCCGGGGGCTGGTGGCGAGCCACCGCGCTGTCGCCGACGTTCGCTCGATCCGCGGCCGGCCGGCGACCGTCGTCGTCTCCACCATCGTTCCCGACCGCGGCTACGGCATCCCGGCGGACAGGCCCTACATGCTTCTGGTCGCCGTCGATTATCTCGACAAGGAGTTCACCAAGACATTGGGCGAAGGCTTCGGTTTCGCCAATCTGCACTGGCTGGCCGGACCGACACCGTCCGACGACTTCACCGACACCGTAAAGGGCCTCAACGGCGCCGCCGTCGGAACCCTCGCCTGGGGCAAGGACCGGCCGGGTCTTGAGTTTATCCGCCGCGTGGCGCCCGGCCTCGGCCTCGCACTGATTCTCATCGTGACGCTGACCTACCTGCTCATCCTCTGGGGCAACCGGCAGGCGAAACGGTTGGTGCAAAGTGAGAAGCACGCAACGATTGCAGCGCGCACCGACCCCCTTACTCAGTTGCCGAACCGGGTGGCGCTGCACGAGATGCTCGGGGAAACGCTAAGCCAAGCGAAAGCAGAGGGCACGACGCTCGGCGTACTCCTGGTCGACATCGACCAGCTGAAGGAAATCAATGACGCCTTCGGGCACAGCGTCGGCGACGCCGTACTGGTGACGACAGCCAAGCGCCTACAGACGTTCAGCGCGCCGAATGCCATCCTCGCGCGGCTCGACGGCGATTGTTTCGTCATGGTCGTTCCAGGATTGCAACCCGATACCGCCAACGAGCTTGCAACGGACATCGTCACCGCCGTGGCCGAACCGGTCGGTCTCCCCGGCGGCACGCACGTGTTCGTCACCGCCTCGATCGGCTATGCCGTCAGCCCGCGCGACGGCGACACGAATGATGAGCTCTTGCGCCGCGTCGAGCTCGCCCTCGATTGGGCAAAGGCAGACGGCGCAGAGCACGCCGTCGCCTTCGATCCGCGCATGGACCAGGAGGTCAGCTACCGGCGGACGTTGGAGAATGCGCTCCGCGCAGCCATTGCCGATGGAACAATCGACGTCGCGTACCAGCCGCTCATGGACCCGACCGGATCAACCGTGCTCGGCGTCGAGGCCCTGGCCCGCTGGACGGATGCAGAACTTGGCGCGGTATCGCCCGAGATTTTCATTCCGCTGGCCGAGGAGACCGGCCTCATTCAGAACATCGGCAAGCTGGTCATGCGGCGCGCTGTCGAGGACGGCAAGGCGTGGTCCGGCATCAACGTCGCCGTCAACGTCTCGGCATCGCAGATTCACCACGGCGATGTGGTCGAGGTGGTGCGCGATGTGCTGCGCGACAGCCGCTTCCCTGCCGAACGCCTCGAGATCGAGATCACGGAGAGCGTGCTGCTCGCCGACGAGAAGCGCGCCAATGACCAGATGCGCGGCTTGCAGGCGCTCGGCGTCAAGGTAGCGCTGGACGATTTCGGCACCGGCTACTCCAGCTTGCAGTACCTACGCAGCTTCGGCTTCGACAAACTGAAGATCGACCGCAGCTTCATCGATGGCGCCGGCGCGCCACAGGACAGCTCGGTCATCCTGGCGTCGATCATCCGTCTGGGTCAGGATCTCAACCTCACGATCACGGCCGAAGGCGTCGAGACTGAGGAACAGCGCCGCTGGCTGCAAGCCTCGGGCTGCCACCAGTTGCAGGGCTACCTGTTCTCGCGACCCTTAACGGCCGAGCGCATGACGCAGTTCATCGCCGCCCACCGTGCCAAGTCCGCGGCAGCGGGCTAATCGTGCTGACATAAAGCGGCGGTTACGGAAAAATAGCAGGCGCCGTGCACACTGCCCGGCCGTCAGAAGCCGAAAACAAAGAGTGAATGCCATGCCCGATCTGCGCTCGAAGCTGCATCAAAGCTGGGGCTGGCTGCTCGCCCTCGGGCTTGTCCTCATCCTGTTCGGCGGGCTGATCCTGACGACGCCGCTCGGCGTCGTGACGGCCTCGCTGACGACCGAGATCTGGATTGCGGCGGCGCTCGTCGCGGCCGGCGTGCTGCAGCTGATGCACGGCATGAGATCCGGCGACTGGAGCCACGCCTCCTGGCAGATGCTCGGCGGCGCCATCTCGATCATCGGCGGCGTGCTGATCTTCATCTACCCGACCTTTGGGCTCGTCTCGCTGACGATGATAATCGCCATCACACTGGTGGCCCAAGGCATCACCTCGTTGATGGTCAGCGGCGGCGTCGCCGATTGGGGCGGCCGCCGCTGGCTTATCCTGTCGGCGGTCATCTCGATCGTCGCCGGGTTGCTGATCCTGTTCGACCTGCCATCCTCGGCCGGCTGGACGCTGGGCACCATCGTCGGCGCGGCGCTATTGCTACAAGGCGTCAGCCTGACGCTGCTGGCACTCGAAGTGCGCCGCGGCACCGTCTGACCGCCTCACGCGGCCTGCGCCAGCCACACCGTGTGCCGGCCGCACTGAGGATCCTCGACCGTATGGCGCAGAACCTCGAAGCCGTTTGCGGCCAGTAGACTGCGGTATTCCTCGGCGTCGAGGCTGGCGTGATAGAGCGGCTGCCCGTAGAGAGCGCCGATAGCTTCACCGTGCGACGGCCCGGACGTGAACAGCAGCAGCCCGCCTCGCGCCAGGTGATCGCGGAAGATCGGAAACATGACGCGCTGATCCTCGGCGCGCAGGTGGAAGAAGCTGTCCCAGGCGACGATGGCGCCGAAGCGCTCACCGAGCGACAACGTCCGCATATCAGTCACCATCCATGCCATGTCGGGAAAGCGCGCCGCGGAAAGTGCGATCATGGCCGACGACGCGTCGACGCCGGTCACGCGGCAGCCGGCATCAATCAGGTAGCGGGCGATGGGCTCGCCGGCGCCGCAACCGAGGTCCAGGACATGGCGGTTGTGCGGATCGAGCCGCGCCAGCACGTCATCGAGGTAGCCGCGCTCCATCAGCTGCCGACCGCGGTCGCGGTCGAACGCTGCGGCATTCGCCTCGTAGAATTCCTTGACCTCCGACACGTGCAGCTCTCCGTTCAGTGCGGCTGATAGGCGGAGATATCCCAAATACGCGCCGCGCCGTCATAGCAAGCAACCACGACGTGCGTACCGTCACGACTGATGGCAATGGTCTGCGCCTCGCTGCCGTCGGTCGGAAGCGTGGCCAGAAGCACCCCGGTCTGCGCATCCCACACGCGCGCCGTTTTATCGTGCGAGGCGGTGACGACCCGCTTGCCGTCGGCGCTGAACTGGGCGCTGGCGACGGCACGGTTGTGGCCCGTAAGCGTCACCAGCAACGCGCCCGTCTTGGCATCCCAGATGCGCGCGGTCTTGTCTTGCGAGGCGGTGAGAATGCGCCCGCCGTCCGGGCTGAAATATATCTGCGTCACTGCGCGCGTGTGCCCGGTTAGCGGCGTGATCAGGGCGCCGGTCTCGGCGTTCCAGACGCGCGCGCTCTTATCGCTCGCCGCCGTCGCAGCCAGCTTTCCGTCCGGGCTGAAGGCGGCGCCTAGAACCATGCCGGTGTGACCGGACAGCGTGGCGGTCGACTTGCCATCGGCGGCGTCCCACAGGCGTCCCGTTTTGTCGGCTGAAGCCGTGATGACGTGCTTGCCGTCGGCGCTGAACGCCGCGCGCATCACCGGGCTCGTGTGGCCGATCAGGTCGGCGACCGCTTCACCGGTCTTGGCGTCCCACACCGTTGCCTTCTCATCGCGCGAGGCGGTGACGATGTGGTTGCCGTCGGCGCTGAACGCCGCATTCTCCAGCATCTCACCATGCCCCGACAATGTCTTGATGCAGAGCGCCCGTGCCGGCGTCCCATATCTTCGCGCTGCCGTCCCGCGCCGCGGTGACGACACGCGTACCGTCAGAGCTGAACGAGGCACTGCGCACACCCTCCGTGTGGCCGCCGAGCGTCGCGATCACCGCGCCTGTCTTGGTGTCCCAGATGCGTGCCGAATGATCGCTCGAGGCGGTGACAACTTTGGACCCGTCGGGGCTAAAGTCGGCGCCGGCCAGATCAGCCGTGTGGCCCTTCAGGACGACGGCAGGCGGCGGGCCGTCTGGCGACGCGGTGCCCGCCAGCGGCATCGAAGCGAATGCCGTGGCCAATACCGAGCTAATGAGCAATGCGAAGTGAGTGCGGCGGCTTGCGATCATGGGCTCCCTCGATGGCGTGCGGGCGCCCGGCTCCCGCCGAAGCAACCGCCTGTTTATGAGCGCCACGCTAAGAGGGACTGAAGGCCCCGTGTTTTTTGGGGAGGCTACCGCTTTTAGCGCCAGTGAGCTATCAGGCGTGCCTTGAGCCATCACTGGAAGCCGGCACGAAGCGCAAGCCATGACAACACAAGCAAAAACAGCGGCGACGAGCGCCCTGCGCCCCGAGTGGACGAATGCTAAGCGCATCGTCGTCAAGATCGGCTCGGCGCTGCTGACCGACCGCGCTACCGGCACCCTGAAGGCCGAATGGCTGGCGTCGCTGCTCGACGACGTGGCGGCGCTGGCGGCGCAGGGCAAGCAGGTCGTGCTCGTGTCGTCCGGCGCCATCGCGCTTGGACGGCATACGTTGCAGCTGCCGAAGGGCGCGCTGGAGCTGGAGCAGAGCCAGGCGGCGGCCGCCGTCGGCCAGATCAGCCTGGCGCACGCCTACCAGGACATGTGCCGGGCGCGCGGGATGGTTGCGGCACAGATCCTGCTGACCCTCGGTGATACCGAGGAACGCACGCGCTACCTCAACGCGCGCCACACGATCGAAACGCTACTCACCCTCAAGGCCGTGCCGGTCGTCAATGAAAACGACACGGTGGCGACGACGGAAATCCGCTACGGCGACAACGACCGCCTTTCGGCGCGCGTTGCGTCCATGGTGTCGGCGGATTGCCTCGTGCTGCTGTCCGATATCGACGGGCTCTACACGGCGCCGCCCAACGCCAACGCCAATGCCACACGGCTCGACGTCGTCACCGCCATCACGCCCGAGATCGAGGCCATGGCCGGCGATGCCGGCACCGAGCTGTCGAAAGGCGGCATGCGCACCAAGGTCGAGGCGGCGAAGGTTGCGCTCGGCGGCGGCACGCACATGGTCATCGCCAGCGGCAAGGTGCTCAATCCGCTGCGCTCGATCGGCGAAGGCGCGCCGTGCACGTGGTTCCTGGCCCACTCCGATCCGATGACCGCACGCAAGCGCTGGATCTCGGGTCAGCTGGAGCCGAAGGGTTATGTCTACGTCGACGCGGGGGCGGAGACAGCGCTCGCCGCCGGCAAGAGCCTGCTGCCGGCCGGCGTTGCCCGCGTGCAGGGCACTTTCGAGCGCGGTGATGCCGTTGTTATCAGGGCCCCGGACGGCCGTGAGCTGGGCCGCGGGCTGATCGCCTATGCCAGCACGGACGCGGAGCGTATCATCGGCAGGAAAAGCTCCGAGATCGCCACTATATTAGGGGTGTCACGCTGCGACGAGCTGATCCATCGCGACGACATGGCCCTGCACCGGAAGTGATGAGCGTATGAACAAGCCAGAGCGCATCGAGCAAGGCGCCTCGACCGAAGAGACGATGATGGCCATCGGCCGGCGGGCGCGCACGGCAGCGCACGCGCTGTCGTTGGCAACGCCCGAGGCGAAGACAAAGGCGCTGCGCGCGGCTGCCGATGCTTTGCGTCAGGCGACGCCGGCCATCCTCGCGGCCAATGCCAAGGATCTCGAAGCGGCACGCGTGGCCGGGCGTCCGGCCGCATTCATCGATCGGCTGCTGCTCGACGAGGCGCGTATCGAAGCGACCGCCAAGGGCGTCGAGGAAATCGCCGAGCTCGCCGACCCGGTCGGCACGGTGCTGGCTGAATGGACGCGGCCCAACGAGCTCAAGTTCGAACGCGTGCGCGTGCCGCTCGGCGTCATCGGCATCATCTACGAGAGCCGCCCGAACGTGACTGCCGACGCCGGCGTGCTCGCGGTGAAGGCGGGCAACGCGGCGATCCTGCGCGCCGGCTCCGAAAGCCTCAACTCAGCCCTCGCCATCCACGCTGCGCTCGTCGCCGGGCTCAAGAGCGCCGGTCTCCCCGAGGCCGCGATTCAGCTCGTTCCGACACCCGATCGGGCCGCCGTAGGCCATATGCTCGGCGGCCTCGACGGAGCCATCGACGTGATCGTGCCGCGCGGCGGCAAGAGCCTCGTCGAGCGCGTGCAGAAAGAAGCGCGCGTGCCAGTGTTCGCGCACCTCGAAGGCCTCTGCCACACCTATGTCGATCGGGACGCCGATCTCGACATGGCCGTGAAGGTCGTGCTCAACGCCAAGATGCGGCGCACGGGGGTGTGTGGAGCGACCGAGACGCTACTGGTCGATAGCGGTTCACCTCCGAATGTCCTGCCGACGCTGGTCAAGGCGCTGCTCGACGCCGGCTGCGAGGTGCGTGGCGAAGCTGCTGCGCAGAAGACCGACGCGCGCGTGAATCCGGCCAACGAGGCCGACTGGGCGACCGAGTATCTGGAAGCGATCATCGCCGTGAAGTCGGTCGACGGCGTCGCTGGCGCCATCGCGCACATCGCCCGTTACGGCACGCAGCACACCGACGCCATCATCACCGCCAACGTGGCAACCGCCGAGCGCTTCATGCGCGAGGTAGATTCAGCCATCGTGCTGCACAATGCCTCGACGCAATTCGCCGACGGCGGCGAGTTCGGTTTCGGTGGCGAGATCGGCATCGCCACCGGCAAGCTGCACGCGCGCGGCCCCGTCGGCGTCGAACAGCTCACCAGCTTCAAATATGTTGTGCGCGGCGCCGGCCAGATCCGGCCGACGTGACGCCCAAACGAGAAAGGCCTTTGCAATGCTGCGCTCGTTGACTTGTATCGCCCTCGTGCTCGCTATCGCGTCGGCGTTCGCCGTACCGGCAGAGAGCCGCAGCCGCAAATACGTGCGCAACACGCCGCCGCCGGTTAAGGACTGCACGCGCATTAACGGCCGCTGGGGCTATTACGGCAATCCCTGGTGCAGCCCTGCCGAGCAGCGGGCGTTTGACCGCGCCGAGGCGCGCCGGCTCGGCCGCTAGTGCGAAACTAGTGCCAACGCGGAATATGTGATCGGAACGCCGCGAAGTCGCCCGATTGCCGTGGCGGCGTCACGTGCAATGAAAACAACGGGAGCGAAGCCATGCTCAAGAAGATCCTCATCGCGCTGGTCGTGCTCATTGCGGCATTCGCCGGCTATGTAGCGATGCAGCCCGACGATCTCCTCATCCAGCGTCAGGCGACCATCGCCGCGCCACCGGCGGCCGTGTTCGAGCAGGTCAACGATCTGAAAAAGTGGGACGCGTGGTCACCCTGGGCGAAGATGGACCCGCAAGCGAAGATCGGCTTCGAAGGTCCTGGCTCCGGCAAGGACGCCGCGTTCACCTGGTCGGGCAACGACAAGATCGGCGAAGGCCGCATGACGATTGTCGACAGTCGTCCGGCCGAGCTCGTCGATATCAAGGTCGACTTCACCAAGCCGTTCGAGAACACAAGCAATTCGAAGTTCGAGTTAAAACCCGAGGCCAACCAGACGCTCGTCACCTGGAGCATGGGCGGACGCCAGAACTTCCTCGAGAAGGCGATGTGCATCGTCTTCAACGGCAAGAAGATGATCGGCGACGAAATGGAGAAGGGACTGTCGAATTTGAAGACCGTCGCCGAGAAGAGCCCGCCGGCGCCCTGAGCGCCGGTTTCGGAGTTGCGAATTCGACCGCAAGGATCGGAGTGTGGGGCAGGGCGGGCTCCCCTATGTATCCGGCATGGAACACGCCAGAATAGGCCTCATGCCCCGCACCATCACAAAGCCCGCGGCCAAGGCCAAGTCGCTCGACGAGCGCCGCTGGGCGAAGGTCGTCGCCCGCGACAAGGCCGCCGACGGAACGTTCTTCACTGCCGTCGCCACCACCGGCATCTACTGCCGGCCATCGTGCACGGCGCGCCGCCCGTTGCGGCAGAACGTGAGCTTCTATTCGACATGCGCCGAAGCGGAAGCTGCCGGCTATCGTGCCTGCAAGCGCTGCAAACCGAACGCTCCGGCCGGCGAGGGCGAGCACACGGCAAAGATTGGCGAAGCCTGCCGCACGATCGAAACGGCCGAGACGGCGCCGAGCCTCGACGACCTCGCCGCACGGGCCGGTATGAGCCCCTATCACTTCCATCGCCTGTTCAAGGCAGCAACCGGCGTGACGCCGAAAGCGTATGCCGTCGCGCATCGACAAAAGCGCGTGCGCGAAGCCCTAAAGGGAGGCACATCCGTGACCGAAGCCATCTACGAGGCCGGATTCAATTCCAGCGGCCGCTTCTATGCCGATGCCACACAGTCGCTGGGCATGAAGCCGACGGAGTTCCGCGACGGCGGCAAGGACACCGAGATCCGCTATGCGACCGCGACATGCTCATTGGGGCTGACGCTCGTTGCCACGACGGAAAAGGGAATCTGCAGCATCATGCTTGGCGATGATGCTGCTTTTCTCGAGCAGGAGTTGGTGCGGCGGTTCCCGCGCGCCAGGCTGATCCCCGGCGATCGTACGTTTGGCGAGGTGGTGGCGAAAGTCGTCGCCTTCGTCGAGGCGCCCCACGAGGACCTCGATCTGCCGCTCGACATTCGTGGCACCGCCTTCCAAAGCCGAGTATGGGCCGCTTTACGCGCTATTCCGCCGGGCGAGACGACGACGTATGCCGAGATCGCCCGGCGCATCGGCAAGCCGGCGGCCGTGCGTGCGGTCGGCACGGCGTGCGGCGCGAACCACATCGCGGTTGCCATTCCCTGCCATCGCGTCGTGCGCAGCGACGGCGACCTTTCCGGCTATCGCTGGGGAAGCGAGCGCAAGGAAGCCCTGCTGGCGCGTGAGAACAAGAAGCGCTGAGATCAGGCGACGTGACGCCGTGACGCCTCCGCGAGCAGCTTCAAGATCTCGTCGTGCGGCAGGGCTTCGCTGAACAAGAAGCCCTGGCCCTCCTTGCAACCCTCGGCGGCAAGACAGGCGAGATCCGCCTGTGTCTCGATGCCTTCGGCGACAACCTTCATGTCGAGACCGGCGGCGAGGCCAAGGATGGCGCGTACGATGGCCAGTGTGTGCCGGTTGCTTGGCAGGTCGCGCACGAACGAGCGATCGATCTTGATCTTGTCGAACGGAAAGGCGCGCAGGTAGCTGAGCGATGAGTACCCCGTCCCGAAGTCGTCCATCGATATGCGCACGCCGAGCGCGCGCAACGCATGCAGGTGCGCGATCACGTGATCGGTGCGATCGAGCAGCACGCTTTCAGTGATCTCGAGGTCGAGCCGGTCGGGCGCCAGACCGGTGTCGGTCAAGGCACGGCTGACGGTCGTGAATACATTGCCGACACGGAACTGCATCGGTGACAGGTTGACCGCGAGCTTTATGTGCTCCGGCCACGCTGTGGCATCTGCGCAGGCGCGCAGCAGCACGAAGTTGCCAAGCGGCGTGATGAGACCCGTTTCCTCGGCGAGCGGGATGAACTCCTGCGGTGGTATGTATCCGCGCTCCGGGTGCGGCCAGCGCAGCAGCGCCTCGAAGCCGACGACATCCTTGGTCACGAGATCGACCAGCGGTTGGTAGTGGACCTCGAGCTTTTCCATCGCGAGGGCCGCGCGCAGGTCGATTTCGAGCTGGCGACGGGTCTGCGCCTGGGCGTCCATCTCCGGTTCGAAGAAACGGAAGGTAGATTTGCCCGCAGCCTTGGCGCGGTAGAGCGCCAGATCGGCGTTGCGCAAAAGGTGATCGGCATCATCGCCATCGGTCGGGGCTACCGCGATGCCGATCGTCGAGCCGACCGTCACCATGTGGCCTTCGATAACGTAGGGCTCGCTGATGACGTCGATGAGACGCTGCGCCAGCACCGCCAGCTCCTGCGGCGACTTCATCTCCGGCACCAGCACGGCGAACTCGTCGCCACCGAGCCGCGCAGCGGTATCGCGCTGGCGAAGGACGCGTTCGATACGCGCGGCGACATCCTGGAGCAGACCGTCGCCGATGGGATGGCCGAGCGTATCGTTGACCAGCTTGAAATTATCGAGATCGATGCAAAGGACGCCGAGGAGATTACCGGAGCGGTTCCGCTGCGACAGGGCATCGGCCATGCGCTGGCGAAACAGCACGCGGTTCGGCAGGTCGGTGAGCGCGTCATGGTGCGCCATGTGCGCGATACGCGCCTCTGCAGCCTTACGTTCGGTGACATCGATGACTGCGATCAGCACGGCCGGCACGCCCTCATAGTCGAGCTGGCGCGAGAACACGACCACTTCGATGGTTTGGCCATCGCGCGTGCGGTGCTTCGAGGTGGTGACACCGGCCTCCAACGGATCGTCTTCTCCGCCGAACGTCTCATCGCTCGCGGCCTGCAGCTCGTGCAGCGTCATCGAGAGCAGATGGTCGCGGCTGAATCCATAGTGCGAGAGCGCGGCCGCATTGGCGGCCAGGAAAGCCTGCGTGTCGCGCCGCAGCACGAACATTGGCACCGGATTGTCCTCGAACAGCAGGCGGAAGGAAGCCTCCCGCTGCTTGAGGTCGGTGATATCCATGCGCAGACCGATGACGCCGCCGTCGCTGGTCTGCCGCTCCTCGATGAGCACGCAGCGACCGTCGGCAAGCACTTGCTCGTGCTGTTTGCCGGGCTTGTAGAGAAGCTCCAGGCGCTCCTTGATCCACGCTTCCTCGCGGCCATTCGCAGCCGGGTAATCCCCGCGCGCCACGCCGATGCGTAGCGTGTCCTCGAGGCGCGCGCCGACTTTGAACAGATCGGCGCTCCGCTTGTAGATGTCAGCATACTTCTGGTTCCACAGGATGTAGCGCCCCTCGTTGTCGAGGAACACGATGCCCTGCGGAAGGATCTCGAGCGCCTCGCGCAAGCGCTCGTGCGCAGCGGCGGCGGTGGCGACGGCTGCGTCTGCGACGGCGCGCGCACTCCTCAGCTTGCTGCGATTGCTATCGAGCGCTGCAAAGGCATCCGCGCAACGCGACGCCACGCGCCGCACGGTGCGCGTCGCGAACTCGCGCGCACTCTTACGGCGCTTCTCGACCGCGCTTAGGCCCGTAGTGTCCGACATTGGCTCCGCCGCGAGAGGTCCCTGTCGCTAAACTGCCCTCGGATGCCTAACAAAGGTTTGTACGGCGCGCATGGGCGATCCCTCGTCGGGAACGCATCGCGACTATTGGTTGAGCAGCTTTGAGCGTTCAGCTGAATTTCGGCGGGGGAGGCGAGCCTATATCGCCCGCGGGTGCAGCAACTGCCCAGAGCTTGAGCGCGATTGCTCAAAGATATGCCAGTTGAGCCTATACCTAACAGTGTGTTGCCGAAGGCAAGCCAACGCGCGGTGCCCAAGGCACCGCGCGCAGCAATGATAAGTGCGAAGGAACGAGCTTACTGGTTCCAAGCCGGAAGCGTGGGCAGCTGCTCCTCGGTGAGGTCGGTCGTCAGGTTGCCGTCCTTCTGCTTCAGCTGGTCGAAGGTCAGGATCGCGCCCTTCTCGCCGAAGCCGAGGAAGCCGCCATACTCGATGGCAACGCCCTTGATGTCACCGTTCGAGTCTTCGAGGACGGAATCCACCTCGGCGATCTTCTTGCCGTTGGCGTCATAGATGTCCATGTCCTCGACCTTGTCGACCGAGGCGTTGAGAGGCGCAACCATCTTGGCGTCGTCCTCAGTCTCCTTGAGAGCACTGGCCGCGACATCGCCGGACGGTGCAGGTGCAGCAGCCGACTTATCAGCTGGAGCGGGAGCAGGCGTCGGCTCAGTGGCGGCGGGGGCCTGCGGAGCCGGCGTGGTGCTCGGCGCCATCTGGTCGCTTTGCATGCTCGGTGCTTTTTCGGTCGTCGACGGGGCTGCCGGCGGCTCTTGGGCAAATGCGGAACCCGCGATCACTGCGAGCACGGCAACAAGGCTGATTCTAGCGTTCATTGGACTCCTCCTTGGGGCTTTCTACTAAATTGACCTCAACCATAACTCCCATCATGCCCTGTCGGTTCTCTACTGCCCGCCGTCTATCGGTCGCTCCGGCGCCTCGTAAGCGATGTAGCGAATGATTTTCCATTGGCCGTCCGGGCTCTTACGCAAAATGTCCATGCCCGGTTCTACGGACTTCACGAGCTGCCCATTCGGCAGCGTGACGTTGAGAGTCCAGGCAAGACGCACGACGGCGAGGTCGCCGGAAACTATGATCTCGCGCAGGTCGAGTGCATAAACGTAGTGCTTGCTGGGATCGGCCAGCGAGCGGTGCAATAGAGTGCACACGTCGTTGTAATCGCGCTCCGGATAGCCGCGAAAATCGTACCGCAGCTCAGGCGAGAAGAGCCGGCACACCGCATCTGCTTTTCCCGCGTTGAAGTCCTTCGTCCACTGCACGAGTGTCGAGCGGATTGCATCCTCGGCGCTTTCGGCGGCAGCAGTTCGCGCCGGGGCCGCCAGCAACAGCAGCGCTAAAACGGTCGGAGCGATAATGCTTCCGCTGGACATGACCTATGTGCGAGCCTCGGTCAGGCGCTTGTGAATCTTGCTGAGGATGCCGGAGACGGCGTCCTTGAAGTCGCCGGTCAGCTTCTTTTGATCGCCGTCACTGTCGGTCCAGTTGTACGGCAGCGCGAAGGTGACAGGCGTATCGCGCACGATCATCTGCCCGGCCACGGCGAGGCAGTGGAAGCCGTTCCAGTCGATCGAGCCGCCCTTCATGTAGGCGACCGTATCGGCGGGCACGACCATGGCGATGGCGTCGGCCATGGCTTGGATGCGCTTGAATTCGGTGAGCGTCTCCGGCTTCTGGAAGAACGCGCCAGTCAACGCGCGCTTGTAATAGCCGACGAACTCGGAAGCCGGTACAGCCATAGACTCGACGTCGTTGAGAACGGGTCGATACTTCGATGTGTCCGGCTTGTCGCTCTCGACCAACGCCTTCATCGCCTTCCAGCCTAGGTCCTCGCCCTGGGGCGCGCCGGCAATGTACGAGAAGATGCGGCGCGTCGAATCCGGAATGCGCGCCTTTTTCAATCCGGCATCGGTGATGAACTGGCGCACGCGTGCGGGTGTCACGCGTTTCATCGCGACGTCGGTCGCCGTGTTGTCGCTGTGAGCGATCATCGCCTCGAGAGCACTGCGCGCTTGCGTCGTACCAGTGAGGTTCTCAAAGACCGGGCTGACGAGAGAGCGCACGCTATCGTCGACAGCGAGCTGTTCCGTCTCGTCGAGACGCCCGGCTTCGACTTCTTGCAGGTAAGCGGCGAGCACGAACGTCTTGAAGCAGCTACCGACAAACAACTCCGCATCGGGCTCGGAGGTTACGCGCCACGGCGTCGTTCCCTCGTCGACATCGATTTGGGCGCTCTTCTGGCCGGGCAGCTTCAGAAAGTCGTCGAGCAGGTGAGGAATGGCGTGTGGACCAGAGCTCCTGGGCTCGTCGGCCGCAAATGCAGGGGCGCGCAGTGCGGCTGCCGACCCCGCCAGCAAAGCAGCTGAAGTCAGGAATTGCCGTCTGCGCATGTCGTGTCTCCTGGCCGCCGGCGGCCGGTCGCATCAGCAATGACAGAGCAATAATGACCGGGTCGTTACCGTGGTTGCATATCGAATATGCAGCGTTTGCAAATTCAATCGGTTACCGGCTTACAATGATAAACGAAACTCCTTCGGGCCCGATGCCGAAATCAATCCAACAGAGCTTCGCCGACCTTCGCGCTCAGATGCCGCTTGCCTTTCCGGGTCAGCGGATCGGCCTGATGGGCGGCACGTTCAACCCGCCGCACGAAGGGCATGCGGTGTGCGCCGTGACGGCGTTGCGGCGGCTCGAGCTTGACCAGCTTTGGTGGATGGTGACGCCCGGCAATCCCCTCAAGGGTCACGACGGGCTGCCGCCGCTGGAAGAGCGCATGGCCGCCAGCCGGCGCCTCGCCGCCGATCCGCGTATCAAGGTGACCGGGTTCGAGGCCGCCCTCGGCACCCCCTACACCTACGAAACGCTGCGCTATGTGGTGCGGCGCTTTCCGGGCGTCCATTTCGTCTGGGTGATGGGCGCCGACAACCTCGCCGGGTTTCACCGCTGGCAGCGCTGGCGGGACATCGCGCGGCTGGTGCCGATGGCCGTGGTCGACCGTCCGGGCTGGCGGCTGAAGGCGTTGGCCTCGCCCGCCGCGCTCAGCCTCGCGCGCTACCGGGTGCCGGAAAGCTTGGGGGCATGCCTCCCGACCCAGGCTCCCCCCGCCTGGGCACTGCTTAGCACCCGCCTTTCGGAGGCTTCGTCTACGGCCCTGCGGGCCAAGTCAGCCCGGTAACCTTAGGAAATACATTAGATTTTTTACACTTCCCCGTGGCCAGCCCATAACTATCTCGTGTATTAACTATTGATGGAAGGTGGGGTGAGGCCTTATTCTCCAACGAGCGAACCGGCTGCGTGCCGTTCGCTGACGAGCGCCGCGGGTGCCCAATTGTGCTAGGCACCATCGACGCAAGCCCCAAGGGGTGCATGAGGAAGGGACAACCAACACACGATGCGAACCGCACTTGAGGGTGCCCGACAGGGCGCGCCTCATGCCGAACTTTTGTCAGAAGGACAAAAGCCGGCCGCCCTGCTCCAGCAAATCGTCCGTTGGCTCGACGAAGCCAAGGCCGAGGACATCGTGACGATCGATCTGGCAGGTAAGTCTTCCATCGGTGACTTCATGTTGGTCGCCACCGGCGGATCCGACAGGCACGTCGGAGCCATCGCCGATCAGATCGGACGCAAGCTCAAAGAACTTGGCCTCGGCCGTGTACGCATCGAGGGCAAGGAAACTTGCGACTGGGTGTTGATCGACACCGGCGACATCATTGTGCACGTTTTCCGCGAAGAGGTTCGTGAGTTCTACAACCTCGAAAAAATGTGGTCGGCGGACAGACCGGGCGAGACGACGACGACCGCCCACTGACGCCTGACAGCCAGCGTATTTGGCGGGACGGTGCGCGACGACAGAGGCTCCGCGCTCCCCGGTGGGAGAAGCGGTGATGCGCCTCGTTGTTGCCGCCGTCGGCCGTCTCAAGGATGCCGAGCGCGAACTGTGCGAGCGCTATGCGAAGCGCTTTGACGCTTCAGGGCGCGGCCTCGGCCTTGGCCCCCTCACCGTTTCCGAGCTGAGCGAAAGCCGTGCGGCTGGCACCGACGCGCGCAAGGCCGATGAGGCTGTGCGCCTGCTGAAAGCTGCGGCGGCGACGACGGCACGCGTCGTGCTGGACGAAAGCGGCAAGGCACTGTCGAGCGAAGCATTCGCCAAGTGGCTCGCGCAGACGCGCGATGGCGGCTGCAAGGGATTGGCGTTCCTCATCGGCGGGCCGGACGGCCATGGTGCCGAAGCCGTGCAAGGTGCCGCGCTCAAGCTGTCCCTCGGAGCCATGACGCTGCCGCACGGAATTGCCCGTGCCGTGTTGATCGAGCAGCTCTATCGCGCCGCAACGATCCTTTCCGGCCACCCCTACCACCGCGCTTAAGTGCCCGTCAGACCCGCTACATTCGACGCTCGACGACGACGGCCGGGAACCGCGCGTTAGTTGGTCGCATTGGTGCGAAGTCCGGTAAACTGGCAGCGCGTGATTCGCGAGTAGCTTCGGCCCGCCACATGAGGTGCGCACATGAACGCTCTAGGAACGTTTTTACTGCTCGTCATTTTCGGAGCCGCAGTCGGCTTTGCACTAAACCGCTACGGCCGGACGTGGCTGGGCCGGCAGGTTGCGGGGGCGACCGGCGCCGCTGACATCACCTATGCGCTGGTCGGCATCGCCGGCTCGTTCATGGGCTACCACATTGCCGGCATCCTCGGCATCGGGTCGCTGTTCCTAGCGTACATCCTCGCCGTCGCCGGGGCGGCGCTGACCGTGTACCTGTGGCGCGGCTAATCTAGGCGCTCTTCGGCTCGCGTCCGAAAGAGAACCATCCCTTCTTGTTCTTGGCGGCGGCCGCCTCTTCGGCCTCCGCCTTTTCAAGGCTGCCATCGTCGGCCAGCACCATGAGGATCGGCGTCAGCCCCTCGATGTCCTCGAGCGGGAAGATCTCGATGTCGCGCCGCGCCCTTTCGCTCCACCCGGCAAACGTCAGCGCCGCCTCGGCCTTGGAGAACAAGCCGTGGTTGCGGATCGGCTGGGCCTTCTCGAAGGCCTGATCTTGTTCCGTAACGGCGTCTTTGTCTTTGGGATGCGACTTGAGCCAATCCTTGCGGATCTGGCTGAGATCCGTATCGCTGGCGGCCTTCTCCTCAGCCTTGAGCTTGTCGAGTTCGCCTTTGCGCAGCGTCCACCAGCGCGGTCTATGCGGCCAGCGCACCAAATCCATATCGTCGAGCACGCCCGCGAGCTGGTTCATGGCCAGCGCCTTGGCACACTCATCCTCGTTTTTGGGATCGCAACTGTAGAGGTTGGGGATGACGAGGTACGACGCGCCCTTGTGGTAGATGAAGTGGCGGCGCACCCATTCGATGCTGGCGCCCGGCGCGCGCTGGATCGCCGTGTTCATGGCGGCGCGGATCTGGCGGATCACCGCCGATGAAGGACGCTTGCTCTCCGGCGGCGGCGGATTGAGGATCGCCAGCGCCAACAGGCCGAGATCGATGCCTATCGTGGCGAGCAGGGCGATCATATCGCGGCCCGTAATCGGCTGGCCGGTATGCGTCGTTGCTCCCGCCGTCTCGCCGCCCGACGACACATAGCCAAACAGGCTCGACAGGTAGGAGCCGATGTTCTCCCACAGCCGTTTGATGGCGTTGGCGACGCCGGCAGGGCCCTCGTTGAAGTCGGCTTCCCGCAGGTTCAGCGTCGCCGGCTGGTCAGCCTGCACGGCCGCCTGCGTCAGGCGCTGCGCCAACGTCGGGTCGTAGCAAGAAAAGCCGCTCTGTCCCGGCGCCACGGAAACGGCGGCGGCAATGGCACGCATTTCGGTGGCGGTAGATTTGCCGAGCTCGTTCGATCGAGCGGCGATATCGCGAGCGCGCGAGCGGATGTTGGTCGCCATCGCGTTGAAGCTTTGCTGGCGTTCGGCAACCGTCGTGCCTTGGAGTGATGCGACGCTCTGCTGCAGAGACGCTACGTCGGTCTGCACCGGCTTGATCCACGAGTTCTGCACGCCATCGCGCAACGACGTGATCTGATCGCGCACGCCGACGCGCGCGCCATACAGCGGGCCGCGACCGGCGCCCGACGACGTGCCGCACGACCCGCCACTCGTTTCCTCGCGCGCCATCTGCGTCTCGGACCAGGTGACGACGCCGTCTAGTCCGACCTTCACCGCATCGAGACGCGCCGAGACCGCACTGGCGGCGTCGCCGGCGTCCTGCTGCAAGCCGGACAGCCCCGTTCGTGTCGCTTCCTCGCCGGCGATGAGGCTCCACCAGAAGCCGTAGCCGAAGCCGATCGACCAGATGGCGAGGAATACGTAGAGCGGGAAGGTGATCAGCCGGTCGGTGAAGCGGCGCCCTTGCGCGAACGTCTCGCGCAACGCCAGCCACATGAGGAAGGTGAGCGCGAAGACGACGATGATGACGAGGAAGTCGTTGGAGAACGACATTCCGCCCGGCAGCTCTTGCGAGTTGGCCGCCGGCGAGGACGAAACGCCGATGATAAAGTCTCGCATGCCGTGCCAGGTGGCAAAGCCGGAGATCAGCAGCAGCATGAGTGAGGAGATGCCGATGAGCGTGTTGCGCCCCAGCAGGTAGTCCGTCGCGCGGCCTAACGTCGACCTTGTAGCTGCTTTAGTTTCGGCCATTGGCCTGTCCCCCGAATACCAGTCGCGCGGTCCCCAACCTTGTATAGGCCGATATAGGAAAAACGCGCGTTTGTCCTGCCGCCTGCCGCGATATTGCCGATTGCGACGGCGCCGCCGTATCGCCGGTGCCACGCCGATAACGCAGCAGAACCGGAAGCGGTTGTCGGGCGCACGGACGAAGAATAGTCTTTTGCAATGCAGCGCGTGGCATGAGGCGCATCACATGGCCGACGACGCATTCGATTTCGAAGCCTTGGTGAGCGGCGGCTACCCGCTGCAGCGGTTCGAGGCCGACCAGCGCATCTTCGTCGACGGCGACGAGGGCAAAGCCATGTACGCCGTCCGCTCCGGCAAGGTGGCGATCATGTCGGCAGGCGCGGTGCTGGAAACCGTTGGACCGAACGGCACTTTTGGCGAGCTGACCCTGATCGACGGCTCGCCGCGCGGTGCCACGGCCATTGCCCGGGAGCCGACCGAGGTGGTGGTGATCGACGAGCGCGCCTTCCACTACCTCATCGAGCGCAACCCGGGCTTCGCGCTCGACCTGCTGCGGCGGCTGTCCGGCCGCCTGCGCCGCATGAACGAAAGCCTTTGACCCCGCCTTACGAGATGACCCCGGCAGGGATGACCTTGTAGTCGATGTATCCCTTGCCACGCATGCCGTAGTCGCACACGTCGGGGTGCAAGACCTCGGCGAGTATCTCGGCGCTCTCGACCAGGCGGGGCCCCGGTCGATTGAAGTAGGCATTGCCGTCGGCGAGGAAGACGTTGTGCGCGCGGACGGCGCGCAGGTCCTGCCAGATCTCGTAGCGGGCGAGCGGCTTCACCTCCCACCGGGTCTTCTCAATGTCGTACCCGCAGGGCGCGACCAGGATCACGTCCGGGTTGGCGGCGGCAACCTCCTTCCAAGTGATCCACGGGGATGGCTCGCCGTTCTGGCCGAACGCGCTGACGCCGCCGGCGATCGTCGATCAGCTCCGGCATCCAGTGGCCGCCCGACATCGGCGGGTCGACCCACTCGATGAAGGCGAGCTTCTTCCTCGGCTGGCCGGCGATCTTGGCCGAGATGGCCGCGAGGCGATCCTGCATCGAGGCGATCAGCTTCTTGCCCGCCTCGGGGCGTCCAATGGCCTCGGCGATGCGAGCGATGTCGGAGTAGACGTCGGCCAACGTGTGCGGGTGCATAGAGACGATGCGCGGATGGCCATGCACGAATTGGCACACGGCGCGTTCCACGTCGGCCAGCGAGACCGCGCACACCTCGCATTGATCCTGGGTGAGGATGACGTCGGGTTTCAGCTTCTCCAGCGCGTCGGCATTGACGTCGTAGACGGCGAGGCCGTGCTCCACCAAAGCGCGCACCGCCTTGTCGATCTCGGCACTCGAACCCTCGACCCGAAACTTGGGGCGCGTGATTGCCGGCAACTTCAGCACCGACGGCGGCCAATCGCACTCGTGCGAGCGCGCGACCTGCAGGTCACCGGCGCCGAGCGCGTTCAATATCTCGGTTGCGCTGGCGATGAGGGAGACGACGCGGGGATGAGGGGAAGTTGTCTTTGCCATGACGATGTGATTGCACCCGTTCAATGTGTTTCAAGCAGCGCCGGCGCTTCAGGTCTGCGCCACGCCCGGCGGTGCCGTGTCCGCGAGCAGGGAATGCAGCGCGGCGACGACCTGCGCACCTTCGCCTACTGATGCTGCCACCCGCTTTATGGATCCCGAGCGCACGTCTCCGATTGCGAACACACCTGCGATGTTCGTTTCCAGAGTCTTACGCGCTGATCCGTTTCCATTCGCGCCCGTCAGGATGAAGCCCTTGTCGTCGAGATGGATGCCGGAGTTCCTCAGCCAGTCGGTATTGGGATCGGCTCCGATGAACAGGAACAGATGCCCGATCTGGCACCGCTCTTCGCTGCCGTTGCAGCGCCAGCGGATTGCCTCCAGTCGACCGTCTTTGCCCTCCAGTCCCGTCACTTCCGCGTTGGTCAGAACCTCTACGTTGGGGAGGCCGCGGATGCGGTCGACGAGATAGCGCGACATGGTCGCTTCGAGGCTACCGCCGCGCGCCAGCAGCCACACCTTTTTTGCGCGGCTGGCGAGATACACGGTCGCCTGCCCCGCGGAGTTGCCGGCGCCGACGAGCGCCACTTCCTGGTGGGCGCACAGATTGGCTTCGAGGGGCGATGCCCAATAGTGCACGCTCGTCATCTCGAAGTCGCTCAGGTTCTCAACGTTGAGGCGCCGGTAGCGAACACCGCAAGCAAGGACAATGGCGCGCGCTTTGACGGATTCTTCGCTCACCAGCCGCAGGTGGAACGGCGCGTCTGCGCTCCCGGCCTCGAGACGCTGGGCCTCGCACGGAATGACGATATCGGCTCCAAACTTCAGCGCCTGGTTATAGGCGCGCCCCATCAGCGCCATCCCCGACACGCCGGTGGGAAAGCCGAGATAGTTCTCGATCCGCGCCGAGGCGCCGGCCTGGCCGCCAAACGCGCGGCAATCGAGCACCAACACCGATAGACCTTCCGATGCCGCATAGACCGCCGTCGCCAGTCCGGCAGGGCCAGCGCCCACTACCACCACGTCGTGAACCGCGTCGGGGTCGAGCGGCGAGATAAGACCGACGCAGCGCGCCAGCTCCGTCTCCGTCGGGTTGCGCAGGACCTTGCCGTTTGGACACACGACGAGCGGCAATTCGTCTGCCGTGACGCTGAACTTCTCGATCAGCACCTTGCCGCAGGAATCCGTCTCCGGATCGAGCCGCTGATGCGGATGACCGTTACGGGAGAGGAAGTTCTCCAACCGCAGTACGTCGCCGTTGTCGGCCCGGCCGACGATGATCGGGCCACCCGCGCCGGTTTCCAGCAGGCCCATGCGGCGGAGGATCAACGCGCGCATGATACGCTCGCCGAGCTCGGCCTCGGCAATCAGCAGTGCGCGCAACTGCGCGGGCGGAATGACGATGGCCTCGACCGGCTCACTTGCGATGGCATCGACCAGGGCCGGCCGGCCGCCGAGCTGCGCCAGCTCGCCCAAGAAGCTTCCGGTCTCATGGGTCACGATCAACGAGCGCTCCCCGCCGTGCGTCTGGAATACGTCGACCTTCCCCGACAGGATAATCATCAATCCGGGGGTTGCCTCGCCCACCCGCGCCAGCGCCTCACCGGCAGCGAATGAACGCACCTCACCGAAACGGCATACGCGCTCTATCTCCTCCTGCAGCAGGGAAGGGAACATCTGGGCCCGGCGCGTGGCGATGATCGACTGAGCCATGTGCTTTTGTCCCTTACGCTAGCTGTGGATGGCCCTGATGGGTCAGGGAGATTTTATAGCTCGGACATCGGGCCAGGAATATCAAGTTGGGGTGCCCTTGCCGCAGCCCGCAGCCACTTGGGGCCGGCCGATCGGCGAACGCGAGGATAAACCATGTCGTCCCGCCTGATACTCTGGCTGCTGGTCGTGCTGCTGGCGCTAGAAGAGTTCGTCGGGATCCAGTATCGCACCGCGGCCCTGACCGTAGTGCATCTCGCCATATTGCTGAGCTTCACGTTCGTGCACGGGACGATGCGCTATGGCGGCAAGGGCATCGCGGCGTTTGCGATCATCTGCCTCGTCGTCAGCAACGTGCTGGAGAATATCGGCGTCGCCACCGGCTTCCCGTTCGGCCCCTATCATTATACCGACGTGCTCGGGCCGAAGCTGGGCTACGTGCCGCTGATGATCGGACCCGCTTACCTCGGCGTCGGCTACCTGTCGTGGGTGCTGGCCACGGTGCTGGCCGGCGACGTGAAGCGCGGCGCGGATGCCTTCCAGATGGTCGTCACGCCTCTGATCGGCGCCTTCATCATGGTGCTGTGGGATTTGTCGATGGATCCGATGGCATCGACCGTTGCGCAGTGGTGGATCTGGGAGCAGGGCGGCGGCTTCTTCGGCGTGCCGCTTTCCAACTATCTCGGCTGGTACTTCACCGTTTTCGCCTTCATGTTCGCCTTTGCGCTCTACCTACGTGTTCGCGCCCCCGACCCAAGCATCGCGCAGCCGCGGGGCTACTACCTGCAGGCCATTGCCATGTACGCCGTCGTCGGCCTCGACTTCGTCATGACCTACTTGATGAAGAGCGGCGGCGAGAACGTGATCGACGCTGCCGGCGTCACCTGGCGCACCCAGGACATCTTCGAGACGGCCGCGCTCACCGCCTTGCTGACGATGCTGTTCGTCGTCGTTCTGGCGACGGTGAGAATACTGCGCGATCAGGCAGAGGCGCGAACACCGCTGGCCTAGCCACCCCTCACCCGCCGCTCATGCTGCGCATTCGCTTCCGGTGAGGGGGTGCGCGCTCAGTTGGCGCCTTCGAGCAGGCGGCGGGCGATGACCTGCGCCTGGATCTCCGCCGCGCCCTCGAAGATGTTGAGGATGCGCGAGTCGCACAGTACGCGGCTGATCGGATATTCGAGCGCGAAGCCGTTGCCGCCATGGATCTGCAGTGCGTTGTCGGCATTCGCCCAGGCGACCCGGGCCCCCAGCAGCTTGGCCATGCCGGCTTCGAGATCGCAGCGGTGGCCCTGATCCTTTTCGCGCGCGGCGAAGTAGGTGAGCTGGCGGGCAATCATCGTCTCGACCGCCATCATGACGATCTTGTTGTAGACGCGCGGGAACGCATAGATCGGCTTGCCGAACTGTTGGCGGTCCAGCGCGTACTTGAGTTCGAGGTCCATCGCCGCCTGAGCAACGCCCACGGCGCGCGCCGCCGTCTGGATGCGCGCGGCCTCGAAGGTGTTCATCAGCTGCTTGAAGCCCTGGCCCTCGGTGCCGCCGAGAAGCTGATCTGCAGGCACCTCGAAGGCGTCGAAGGAGATGTCGTACTCTTTCATGCCGCGATAGCCGAGAACCTCGATCTCGCCACCCTTCATGCCCTGGGCAGGGAACGGATCTGCATCCGAGCCGCGCGGCTTTTCGGCCAGCAGCATGGAGAGGCCTTTGTAGCCTTTCTCCTCGGGATTGGTGCGCACGAGCAGTGTCATCAAGTCGGCGCGCACGGGATGCGTAATCCACGTCTTCTGGCCGGTGACTTTGTAGTTGTCGCCGTCCTTCACCGCGCGCGTCTTGAGCGAGGCGAGGTCGGATCCGGTGTTGGGCTCGGTGAACACGGCCGTGGGCAGCAACTCGCCGGTGGCGATGAGCGGCAGGTACTTCGCCTTCTGCTCGTCGGTGCCATTGTTGAGAATGAGCTCGCCGGCGATCTCCGAACGGGTGCCCAGCGAGCCGACGCCGATGTAGCCGCGCGACAGCTCCTCGGAGACGACGCACATCGCCTCCTTGCCGAGCGCCAGACCGCCGTACTCCTCGGGAAGCGTCAGACCGAACACGCCGAGCTCGGCGACCTTGCCGATGACTTCCAGCGGAATGTACTCGTTCTTGAGGTGCCATTCGTGCGCATGCGGCACGACCTCGGCCTCGGAGAACTTGCGCATCTGGTCGTGGATGGCGGCGTGCGTCTCGTCGAGGCCGCTGTCGCCGAAGGTGGCGGCGTTGGGCTGCGCGGCGATGAGATCGGCCAGGCGCTTCTTGATATCCTGCGTGCTGCCCACAGCGATCATGTCGGCGACTTCGTCCTCGAAGCGGCGCACGTCGGCACGCGGCACACCCAGCGCCTCGGGGCGCACGAACTCGAGCTGGCTCATGGGAATGCCGCCGGAAATCTGCGCCAGGTATTCGGCGAACGCGGCAGCGAGGATCAGCTGCTCGAACTCGCCGAACCGGCCTTCGCCCGAAAGGCGCGTGCCCCACACGTGCATCTGGCGCAGGCCTTCAACGGCGGTGGCGAGCCAGGCGAGTCCGTGCGCTTGATGCTGGGCGTTGTCGATGCCGCCCGCCTCGGCGACCTTGGCGCGGACGCCAGTCTTGGCGGCCTGCAGAACCTTGTCGGCGGAGGCGACGGCGCCTTCGGCGCGCTGTAGCAGCGCTTCCGGGCCGGCTGAAAGGAAATCCTGCTCGGCCGTCTTCACCGCAGTCGACATCGTACCCTCCTGGGAATCCATGGCGCGTCCGCCTATGCCGGCGCCGCCCTAGTGTTGCGTTGCAGAATAATGGCCCCCGGCGTCAAGGCAATTGGTGCCGCACCGGGTCACTCGTCGCCTGACAGCGCCTTGAAGAAGCGGTGGCCGGTGCCGCCGCGCGCGGTGGCGGCGGCGATGCGCTCGGCGAGCGAGGCGGGGTTGGCGGTTGGTTTCCTTGTCGTGGTCTCGGGTGCCTCGAAATCGTGCCCCACGTGGACGATCTCGACGGTGGCCTCCTCGCCGGAGCCGCCGAACGTCTCGTAGCCGTTCAACAACAACCGGGGCGGCTCATCGCGACCCTGCAGGAGTGCCCGCAGCGAACGCCCGTCCGCCGGATCGCGTGCCAGAGCCTCGGCGACGACGTCGTAGCCGGCGGCCTCGATGATGGTAACGGACGCCTCGGCGATCGGGTCGTCGGAATAGTCCGGCTCGAGGCTGGTCAGCGCCTCGAGGGCGGCGAGCATTCGTAGGCCATCCTCGTCGGCAGCGCCAAATCCCTCCGCGTCGTCGATCGGGAGCGGCGGCAGCGGCGGGGGCTCCTCGGTAGCTCCGCGCAGCCGGGAAGGGCGCGTCGGCTCATAGCCGGCCAACCGGCTGTCGCTCTCCCTATTGCCGTACTCGTATCCCACGCCGGCCACCGCCTGTTTCGAAGCAGCCGCCATTTTAGGAGAGGCGACGCCTCGCGTCCAATAGCCATGAGGCGGATATGCATCCAGCCTGGCTTCACCCGCACGGCGCGGCAATCCCGGCATAGACCTCAACCGGGAGCGCGGATAGGGTCCGGCAAAATCCACAAGAGTTCCAGGGAGAATGAATGCAGCGCTACCGCACCTTGCTCGAAGCCCTTTATCGGCTCTATGAGCACAGCGGCTTCGCCATGGCGGGCGCGGTGGCGTTCTCCTTTGTCGTCTCGCTATTTCCCTTCTGCATCTTTCTTGGGGCCCTGGCCGGCATCTTCGGCGGCCGCGAGCTTGCCACCCAGGCGGTCGAGCAGCTGTTCCAGATCCTGCCGCAGGGCGTCGCCGCGGGCCTTGCCCCGCAGGTCGAGGCCATCATGGGCCGCACGCGTATCGACCTGCTGACGGTCAGCGCCGGGCTGTCGCTGTTTTTCGCCACCAATGCCATCGAGACCCTACGCACGGCGCTGAACGGCGCCTACCGGGTGGTCGAGACGCGCCCGTACGTTCTTTCGCTGCTGCGCAGCATGCTGTTCGTGTTCGCCAGCGCCGTGTCGATGCTGGTGCTGACCTGGGTCGTCGTCGTGGGACCGGTGTTCGCGGCGCGCTTCGACCCGTCCCTAACGCAGTCGTTCACGTTCATGCGCACGACTTGGGCAGGCGCGTTCCTACGCTACGCCTCGGCGGGTGGGGTCATCGCCGGGCAGCTTCTGGCGTTCCATTTGTGGCTCGCCGCCGGACGACGGCGCATCCAGGACGTATGGCCAGGCGTGCTTTTGTCGACCGCACTGTGGCTTATCGCGGCGAGCCTCTATTCGTACTACTTGAACCTCAGCGACTACACGCGCTTTTACGCCGGTCTGTCGCAGCTGATGGTGGCGATGATCTTTTTCCAGATGACGGCGGTGATCGTCATTCTTGGTGCCGAGCTCAATCGCGGCATCTTCGAGTTCAAGCGGATGAGCTCAGTGGGTCTCGACCCGGTCGCTGCCCGCGCGCCGATCCGCGGGCGCTGATCGCCCACCAGGCTCACGTGTCGTTGAGCGTCGACGGCTGGCACTTCCAGCCCTTGATCTCCCACTGCGGATGATCCCCGGCCCACTGCGCGACGACCGGTTGCGCCGCCATTGTGCAGTACTTGGTGGGCATTTTGAAGTCTGTCTGGACTTTGAAGTCCCGGCACTGCCCTGGATCAGAGATCAGACACGCCGAAAGGATGATGCTGAGCATTGAGCCTGCTCTCCTTGGTCGCTCTCAGTATCGGGGGGTGAATCGCCCCGGTACCGTTCGGCGCCAGTCCCGGGGCGCCGGTTTGGATCATTTTCGCGTTCGATCCTTACCGGAACTCTCTGCACCTGTCTGCGATTTGCCGCGGTTGCTCGAAGGCAACGCGCAACACGAGCCGACCCTAGCAGGGAGGCAATGACAGAGCGTGGGATCGATGCCCGAGAGTCTCAGGGCAAATCGCCCGAGCGAAGCATGGCTACGCCATGACGCTCGAGCGTGCGCAATGACAGGGCTGAAGGCGCCCGCCCGGCGCTACTTCTTATTCAGGCGCTGGCTGGCTTCGAGCACGTCCTCAAACGTGCGCAGGCCGGTCGTCGGGGCGGAGACCAGCACGGACATGTTGCCCGGCTTGTGCTCGTTGCGCATCATGCGCATGTGCGCCTTGGGGATATCTTCCCAGGGGAAGACCTCCGACATGCACGGATCGATGCGCCGCTCGACGACTAGCTTGTTGGCCTGCGAGGCCTGCATCAGGTTGGCGAAGTGCGATCCCTGCACGCGCTTCTGGTGCATCCACAGATAGCGGGCGTCCATCGTGAGGTTGTAGCCCGTCGTGCCGGCGCAGATGACGATCATGCCGCCGCGCTTGACGACGAACACCGACACCGGAAACGTCGACTGGCCGGGATGCTCGAACACGCAATCGACGTTGTTGCCTTTGCCGGTCGTCTCCCAGATCGCGGCACCGAACTTGCGCGCACTCTTGAACCAGGCGTCGTATTCCGGCGTGCCGACCTTCGGCAGCTCGCCCCAACAGTCGAAGTTCTTGCGGTTGATGACGCCGCGCGCGCCGAGCTGCATGACGAAGTCGCGCTTGTCCTCCTCCGACACGATGCCGATGGCGTTGGCGCCGGAGGTGGCGCACAGCTGCACTGCCATGGAGCCGAGGCCGCCCGAGGCGCCCCAGACCAGCACGTTATGGCCCGGACGGAGCACATGCGGGCGGTGGCCGAACAGCATGCGGTAGGCGGTGGCGAGTACCAGCGTGTAGCAGGCGCTCTCTTCCCAGGTGAGGTGGCGCGGGCGCTCAAGCAGCTGGCGGTCCTGCACGCGGCAGAATTGGGCGAATGAACCGTCCGGCGTCTCGTAGCCCCAGATGCGCTGCGAGGTCGAGAACATCGGGTCGCCGCCGTTGCACTCCTCGTCGTCGCCATCGTCCTGGTTGCAGTGGATGACGACCTCGTCGCCGACCTTCCAGCGCTTCACCTTCGAGCCGACGGCCCAAACGATGCCCGAGGCATCCGATCCGGCGATGTGGTAGGGGTTCTTGTGGCCGTCGAGCGGCGAGATCGGCTTGCCCAGCGAGGCCCAAACGCCGTTGTAGTTAACGCCGGCGGCCATCACGAGAACCAGCACGTCGTGGCTGTCGAGCTCCCAGGTGGGGAGCACCTCCATCTGCATCGCCGTATCGGGCTCGCCATGCCGCTCCTTGCGGATGGCCCAGGCGTACATGTTCTTCGGCACGTACCCGAGCGGCGGAATCTCGCCGATTTCGTAGAGATCCTTCTTCTCGGCGGTCGCCTGTGCGCCCATGGCAACTTCCGTCCTGGCGGCACTTTGGCTCGTCATTCTTGGCTCCCGTGATGGATTGCCGGGCCCTTGGCCGGCGGCGAACTGGCTGGCGGCCTGCGGCCGCGTCTATCTGCTGGCGTTTCAAGCACGTTTCTGCGCTGCAATGAAGAGGCTCTGGTGCCGCTATGCGGTCGTGTCAACGCTCCTTTAATCCGGCCTGACCCAAAAAGGCCCGGTCGTTCACCGGGAAACCGGGGCCGGGCCGGCCTCCAAAGGAACTACCCATGCTGGATTTTCTGCATAGAGCGCTGACGGTCGATACCTATACGATGGTCGTCGTGGCCATGCTGTCCGGCTGGGCCGGGGTGCTTACCCTGCATGTCTTGTCGCGTACCGTGCTGGCGCTGGTGTTCGTGCCCGGCTTCGTTCTCGGCGCCCTCATCATGAACTACGTATTCGAGCTGGCCGGCATCTCCCCGACGCCCGATCGCGAGACCAACGTCGTCATCGCCTGCACGGTCGGCCTGATCATCTCGCTCCTCGTGTTGCTGATCTGCCTGCGCGTCACTGCCGCCGTCGGGCGCCTGCGGGTCGAGCGCCACCAGTTCAAGCGCGCCTAGCAGCGCCCGTCGCCCTGGTTGCGGCAAAGATCATTTTGCAATGCACCGACGGTTATGGGTACTTTACGGCAACAGCCGAACCCAACCGAGGTTGACGTATGCGCGAAGGCAAGAGCGGGTCCGAGCGGGCACCCGACCGCCCGTGGATTTTCCGCACGTATGCCGGCCACTCGACGGCCGCCAAGTCGAACGAGCTTTACCGTAATAACCTTGCCAAGGGTCAGACGGGCCTTTCGATCGCCTTCGATTTGCCGACCCAGACCGGCTACGACAGCGACAACGAGCTGGCCAAGGGCGAGGTCGGCAAGGTCGGCGTGCCGGTGTCCCACCTCGGCGACATGCGTGCGCTGCTCGACGGCATCCCGCTCGATCAGATGAACACGTCGATGACGATCAACGCGACGGCCGCATGGCTGCTGTCGCTCTACGTCGCGTTCGCCGACGAGCAGGGCGCTTCGCGTGACAAGCTCACCGGCACCATCCAGAACGACATCATCAAGGAATACCTGTCGCGCGGCACCTATGTGTTCCCGCCCGAGCCGTCGCTGCGGCTGATCAAGGATACGATCGTTTTCTCGTACAAAGAGGTTCCCAAGTGGAACCCGACCAACGTCTGCTCCTACCATCTGCAGGAAGCGGGCGCGACGCCGGTGCAGGAGCTGGCGTATGCGCTGGCGACGGCGATTGCCGTGCTCGACGTGGTCAAGGCCTCCGGCGAGGTGCCGCCTGACCAGTTCGGCACCGTGGTCGGCCGCGTCTCCTTCTTCGTCAACGCCGGTCTGCGGTTCGTCACCGAGATCTGCAAGATGCGCGCCTTCAACGAGCTGTGGGACGAGATCACGCTCGAGCGCTACGGCGTGACCAATCCGAAGGACCGCATGTTCCGCTACGGCGTGCAGGTCAACAGCCTCGGCCTCACCGAGCCGCAGCCGGAAAACAACGTCTATCGCATCCTGATCGAGATGCTGGCCGTGACGCTGTCCAAACGCGCCCGCGCGCGCGCCGTGCAGCTTCCCGCCTGGAACGAGGCGCTCGGCCTGCCGCGCCCCTGGGACCAGCAGTGGTCGCTGCGCATGCAGCAGGTCATGGCGTACGAGACCGACCTGCTCGAGTACGGCGACATCTTCGATGGCTCGACGGTGATCGCCAGCAAGGTCGCCGAGCTGAAAGAGCAGGCCAAGGCCGAGCTGAAGACCATCGAGGCCATGGGCGGCGCGGTGGCGGCGATCGACTACATGAAGCGGCGCCTGGTCGAGAGCAACACAGCGCGCCTCTCCGGCATCGAGACCGGCGACCTCACCGTCGTCGGCGTCAACAAATGGACCGAGACCGAGCCCTCGCCGCTGACCGCGGGTGAAGGCTCCATCATGGTCGTCGATCCGGCCGTCGAAGCGCAGCAGATCGAGCGCCTGAAGGCCTGGCGCGCAGATCGCGATCACAAGGCGGTCAAGGCCGCCCTCGATGGCCTCGAAGCCGCCGCCAAGGAAGGCCGCAACATCATGCAGCCGTCGATCGATGCGGCTCGCGCCGGCGTCACCACCGGCGAGTGGGGCGGAACGCTGCGTCGCGTGTTCGGCGAATACCGCGCCCCGACCGGCGTCGCCCAGTCGGCCGTCGCCCGCGACAGCGCCGCGCTCGACGCCGTGCGTGCCTCGGTCGACGAGCTGTCGGCCAAGCTGGGCCGGCGCGTGAAATTCCTGGTCGGCAAGCCGGGCCTCGACGGCCACTCCAACGGCGCCGAGCAGATCGCCGTGCGCGCCCGCGACGTCGGCATGGAAGTCGTCTACGAGGGCATCCGCCTGACGCCGACGCAGATCGTGCGCGCCGCGGTCGAGGAAAGCGTTCACGTCATCGGGCTTTCCATCCTGTCGGGCAGCCACGTGCCGCTGGTGCAGGAAGTCATGGAGCGCATCCGCAAGGAAGGCCTCAGCGACGTGCCGGTCGTGGTCGGCGGCATCATCCCGCCCGAGGACGAGCGGACGCTGAAGGCATTCGGCGTCGCTGCCGTCTACACGCCGAAGAACTTCCAGCTCAATGACATCATGAGCGACATCGTGCGCCTCGTCGGCAGCCAGGCGATGGCGGCCTAGACCGCGCCCAACAACAAGGAAGAAACGCGATGCGTGAGGAAACCCGCCGCAAGCTTGAGCGCGCCCTATGGCGCGAGCGCTTGAAGAAGATCGGCATGGGCGCTGCCGCGCTGGTGCTGATCGGCGCCTACTTCGTCTACGAGGACTACGACGCGCGGGTCGAGAACGTGCGCGTGCCGGCGACGGTCACCGAGGTCGGCCCGCTCAATATCAAGAGCACCAAGATGGTCGAGGAAGGGCTTTCCGTGCAGGTGGCGCTCGACGGCGGACGTCGCGTCAACGTCATGGCCTATAAGAAGACCGACCCGCACGTCGGCGATCACATCGAGATCACCGAGCACCGCCATCACACCGGGCGCGTCACCTACACCTGGAAGTAGGCCGCGCGCAGCGTCAGGCCGCGGCTTCCTTTTCGTCCTCACCGGCGATCTCGACCTCCTCGCCCAGCATCTCGCGCACGTAGAGACGGCGCACCACGACATCGATGACGATCGCCAGCGGATAGCCGAGCAGCAGTCCCAGCGGCCCGAACAGGATGCCGATGGCGACGACGGCGAACAGCCCCACGGCCGGCGGCAGCTTCACCGCGCGCCCCGAAACGAGCGGCATGATGATGTTGCTCTCGATCTGCTGCACGACGACGAACAGGGCCAGCGTCCAGGCGACCATCTCCCAGCTCTGCGTCGAGGCGAGCAGCAGCGCCGGCACAGCGGCGACGATAGGCCCGACGATGGGCACGAACTCCAGCACCGCGGCGATGAAGCCGAGGCCGAGCGCGGACGGCACGCCGATGAACGCCAGCCCGGTGCCGATCATCACGCCGACGATGATCATGGCCAGCAGTTGCGCGCCGAGCCACAGCCGCAGCGCCTCGCCGGCGGCGTCGATCGTGTCGGCGATCTTCGGCTGCACGCGCTTGGGAAACAGCATCACGAGGCCGCTGCGATAGGTCTCCGGCGCCACGGCCATGTAGACGCCGGCGATGATGACGACGACGAGCGTCGCCAACGCGCCGAACACGGTCGTCCCCCACGACAGGGCGCTGGCCACCAGGTTGCCGACCGAGGAGCCTTTGACCAGCTCGGCGACCGACAGATACGGGACCGACTTGGCGAGGCTGTCGGCGGCGGCGGGCAGTTTCTCGATGAGGGTGCGCAGCTGCTCGACGATCTGGCCGCCGAACATGTAACCGATGCCGCCCAGAACCCCGAGCACCGCCAGTCCGGCGGCGAGCAGGGACAGGCGCTGGCCGAGGGTCGTGCCGCGGCTGATGGGGCGGGCGATGGCGCGCAAGACGACGGCGACGAGCACGGCGCCGAATGCCAGCAGCAGCACGTCGGACAGCACATAGAGCGCGGCGGCAAAGGCCAGGATGCCGACGGCGATCAGCACGCGGCGGATGAAGACGGCCTCGGTCAGTCGCGGCGGTGGGCTTGGGGGAGGCCAAGGCGGTTGTTCCTCGTGCAGCGTCGGCGGCGCACACCCGCAACGGCCCTCGCGGGGCGCAGGTTCCCACCTGCTTGAGCATTTTAGGCTGGAGAGCGCCCGCTGCGGCCTCGACGGGCGGCCGCCGTCGCCGTTGCGCGCCCCCCGCTTCATGTGTAGGGAAGGGGCCCGATCGGCGGCGCGAGGGCAATTTGCGCGCTTCAGGTCGGTAAGCCCCAGTGGCGGAACCGGTAGACGCGACAGACTCAAAATCTGTTATCGGCAACGATGTGCCCGTTCGAGTCGGGCCTGGGGCACCAATATTTTCAACGCTTTGGCCGTTGATCTGTCGCCGGCTAGACGTCCGCACACCAGATTTCATTTTGCCAAGTGGTCGCTGCCGCCAGTCCCACGCGAGGTCAGTTGATCCCGGGCTGCTGCGTGGGCTGTTCCAGCTTCAACGAGCGCACGAGCGTCTTGGCGGCGTGCGCGTAGGCGCGCTCGTTGTCGCCGCGGAAATCGAAGACGCGCGCATAGACCGGCTTGCCGGTCGTCACGTCCTTGATGTCGATGTGCAGCGTGAGGACGAGCGTGCTGACCTTGTAGATCCAGCCGATCAGCACGTAGCGCGCGCCGAGGCGCTTGGCGATGTCGATCTCGCAACCGTTGCAGCGGCGCAGGAAGGTGCCCGAATTCACCGCCGCGACGGCCTCGTCGGTGAGATTGCCGGGCACGACGCGATAGAGCTGCGCGGCGGCAAGCTCATCGCGGACAAGGGCCGTCGTGCGGCTCAGCATGGCGTCGTGGCGATCGGCAGGCCCAACCTCGCCAGAGGTGTCCTCGATCTCGAACGGCAGGACGGCGAGCGTCTGCAGTGACGCCGGATCGGCGTACGCCCGGTCGCTCCGGGCGCAAATTGCGGTGGCAGCGATGATCGCCAAGGGATTGCGAGCAGCGGGGCAGAAGCGCCGCGACTGCGGCGCAGGCAGCTGAGGGCTTGGGCGTTTCTCATGTTGGCAGGCCTTTGGGTTGGTTTCCTTTCTCAGATGCTAAGAAGGGCCGCCCAGCCGGGACACGGGGATTAGCCCGAGGATGTCAGGCATTTTGCCCGGCGAATGTCTGCTAGGCTCGACTGGACCACAGACGCAAACGCGGTCGCATGACAACGTCGCTCCAACGAGTTTCAGCCGGCACCGGCTCCCGGCGCGTCGATCTCAAGACGTCGCTGCTGGTGCGCATCGCGCTCGTCGCGTTGAGCTGCCTGATCGCGGTTGCCGTGATCTCCATCTGGGAAACGCAGCGTGGGGAAGCGGTGCGCGCGGCTGCAACGGCGGACGTCATCGGCAAGCAACTCGAGCTGCAGCTGATGCGCATCAACACCGGCATAGACAGCGCCAAGCGTTATCCCGATTGGGACGCCCTGCTCGTCAACCTGCCGATCGCCGGCCAATGCGTGCAGCTCTACGGCAATGGCGGCGAGCTCGTGCGCGGCCAGTGCGCGGGAACGCCGTCGGCGCTCGGGATGTCGACGCCCGCCTGGTTCGTGGACGCGTGGCAGTTCGTGCTCGGCGGCAGAAGCTCCGCCGAGCGGGCACTTATCTACAAGGGAGAAAGCCGCGGGAGGGTCGTCGTCAGCACCGACGAACGGGTCGTGGCCCATCAGGCCTGGCGGCAGACGCAGCAGCTGGTGATGCTCACGGCCCTCATCGTGCTCGTCATCTCATTGGTCGTCTTTTGGGCGATCGCCAACGCGCTGGCGCCGGCGACCGTGCTGATCAACGGGCTCGAGAAGATCAAAGCGGGCGAGTTCGCAACGCGCCTGCCGCCGTTTCGGCTGCGGGAGCTGGACCGTATCGGCAAGGCGGCAAACGCGCTCGCCGCCAAGATCGAGGCAACGCTCGCCGAACGGGCCGAGCTGTCGACGCGGCTGATCAACGCCCAAGAGGACGAGCGGCGCAGCCTGGCGAGGGAGCTGCACGATGAATTCGGCCAGAACCTCACCGCCATCGCGGCGTTGGCGGCTTCGATCGAAAAGTCGACCGAGGTTTCCGCGCCCGGGCTTGCGATCGAGGCGAGGGCGGTCGGCAAAATCGCCGGCGAAATGCAGACGGCGCTGCGCGGAACACTGCTGCATCTGAAGCCGGCCGAGGTGGAGGCATTCGGGCTCAACGAGGGCCTGCAGCAGCTCGTCGACCTTTGGAACTCGAGCCAGCACGCGGGCACGCGCTATATGCTCGATATGCCGAGCGAGATCGGCACACTTCCGCCAAGCACCGCGATGCATATCTTCCGCATCGCGCAGGAAGGGCTGACCAATGCGGCGCGCCATGCGCAAGCGCGCAGCGTGCGCCTTCGCCTCGAACAGGTCTCCCTCGCCGGCCCCCTTGGTGGCGCAGAGCCGGGGGTACGCCTCACGATCGAGGACGATGGCAAGGGCCAGCACCGTCAAGATCAGTCGCCAGTGAGCGGCATGGGTCTCGTCAATATGCGCGAGCGCGTGATGGCTCTGGGCGGCACCATCGCCTTGGAGGACGTGCGCGGAGGCGGGTTGCGCGTGCGCATCGTGGTCCCGGCTGCGGCTCCTCCAGCTCAAGAGATCCGCGCTTGATCAGCGTCATGCTAGTCGACGATCACGCCGTCGTCCGCGAGGGCTATCGACGGCTGATCGAAAAGCAGACGGACATGGCCGTCATCGCCGAGGCACCGGACGGCGCCGCTGCCTACACGCTGTACAAGTTGCATCGACCCGACGTGGTCGTGCTCGACCTCACCATGCCCGGGCGCGGCGGTATCGAAGTGATCCGCCATTTGCGGCAATGGGACGAGAGATCGCGCATTCTCGTCTTCACCATGCACGAGAACGTCGCCTACGCGCTACAGGCGTTCAGCGCCGGCGCGAACGGATATGTCACCAAGAGCAGCCCGCCCGCACTATTGATCGAGGCCATTCGGGGCGTGGCGGAGGGGCGCCGCTCCTTGAGCCCGGATGTCAGCCAAGCGCTGGCCATAGCGCGGCTCGACGAGAACCGCAGCCAACTTGACCGCCTCACGGCGCGCGAATTCGACATCTTCCGCATGCTGGCCGAAGCGAGGTCGGTGGGTGAGATCGCCAAGACGCTCAACCTCAGCACCAAGACCGTTTCGAATTATCACTACCTAATCAAATCCAAGCTCGACGTCACGACCGACGTGGAGCTCGTCCACCTCGCCTTGCGCCTGAAGGTGGTCAGCCAGGATTGATCGCGATATCGCACCTGTTGTCCCTGCGCGCGCATGCGTGTTAGAGCCCCGGCTCGCGACGCACATGGCTCCCTGCAACAGAGCGGACGAATGCCGGCCCGGCCGACAACACTCTCGATCCTCATCATCGACGAGAACCGCCTGCGGGCTTCGGTCATCGAGGCCGGTTTGCGCGAGGCGGGCTATGACAACCTGACCATCGTCCACGACGTGACCGGCATCGCGCGCCGCATCGCCGATATCCAGCCGGAGGTCATCTTCATCGATCTGGAGAACCCCAACCGCGACATGCTGGAGAACATGTTCCAGCTTTCGCGCGCGGTGAAGCGGCCGATCGCCATGTTCGTCGACCGCTCCGATCAGGCCGCCATCGAGGCCGCCGTCGATGCCGGCGTCTCGGCCTACGTCGTCGATGGGCTGAAGCGCGAACGCGTCAAGCCGATCCTCGACATGGCCATCAGCCGCTTCAATGCGTTCTCGCGCATGACGCGTGAGCTGGAGGAGGCACGCTCGGAGCTGGAGAACCGCAAGCTTATCGACCGGGCCAAGGGAATACTCATGTCAACGCGCGGCCTGTCTGAAGCGGACGCCTATGGGCTGTTGCGCAAAACGGCCATGAATCAGAACCGCAAGATTTCCGAGATCGCGGAGAGCCTGATTACGGCGGCCGGCCTTCTCGCCCCCCCGGAGGACAAGTGACGATGAGCGCCAGCCATCAGATCGTCGCCGGGTTCATGCCGCTGCTCGACAGCTCCATCCTCGTCGCGGCCAAGGAGAAGGGTTTCGCCGAGACGGAAGGCATCGATCTCGTCCTGGCACGCGAGACCTCGTGGGCCAACATCCGTGACCGCATGGCGGTCGGCCACTTCCAGGTGGCGCACGTGCTGGCGCCGATGCCGATCGCTTCGAACCTCGGCTTGACGCCGCTCGCCGCGCCGACCATCGCGCCCATGGCCCTCGGCCTCGGCGGCAATGCGGTGACCGTCTCGAATTCGCTGTGGGCGCTGATGCTCGATCGCGGCGCCACGCCCGACTTCAATCCGGCGACGACGGGCGCGGCGCTGAGGCAGGTCACGGCCGACCGTGCCGCCGGCTCAAAGCCTCCGCTCCGGTTTGCGGTGGTGCATCCCTACTCCGGCCATAACTACGAGTTGCGTTATTGGCTCGCGGCCTGCGGCATCGATCCCAACCGAGACGTAGAAATCGTCATCGTGCCGCCGCCGTTGATGGCCGACGCATTGGCGAGCGGCGCCATCGACGGGTACTGCGTCGGCGAGCCGTGGAGCACGGCCGCTGCACTGCAGGGCTACGGACGCATCGCCACCGTCAAAGCCGCCATCTGGCGGTCGAGCCCCGAGAAGGTTTTGAGCGTCGGCGCGAAGTGGGCTTCCGACAATCCCGAAACGCTGGCCGCGCTGCTGCGCGCCCTGTGCCGGTCCGCACAATGGTGCGCGGAGCCCGGCAATCGCAGGGAGCTGGCGCAAATCCTCTCCGACAAGGCGTATCTCGCGCGGCCGGCCGAATGGATGCTGCACGGCCTGACCGGCGACCTCGATGCGGGCGGCGGCGACATCCGCCGGGCCGTCGACTTTTTCGTGCCGTTCGCCAAGGCCGCCACCTTCCCGTGGAAGAGCCACGCGCTGTGGTTCTATTCGCAGATGGTCCGGTGGGGACAGGTGCAGCATTCGGCCGAGAACACGAACATCGCTCGCGAGACCTACCGTCCGGATCTTTATCGTTCTGCGCTGAAGCTGCTCGGCGTCGCGCTGCCAGCCGCCAATGCCAAGGTCGAGGGTGCCCTGCTGTCGCCGACGCCGGTGGGCTCGGCAGGAGCCAGCCTGACGCTCGGACCGGATGGATTCTTCGACGGCGCGCTGTTCGATCCCGACCAGCTCGACGCCTACATCGCCGCGCAGAGGCGCTAGTGGTGACGCCGGTGCACTGCACAAATTTTGCGCCGATTGGTGCGGGCAATGACTGTTCTTTGGTCCGGCGCCGATTCGCACCCCGATGCGCCTCACAGCTAAGCTGTTGATTTAATACGGCAAGGGCGCAGTGCCAGAAGTGGCACGCTTCCTGCTCTTAGGTTAACTGATCGCCCAACGATGGGCGCTCGCTAGGCAAAGCTGCCGTCCAAACCATTGCGCATGCGCGCAGCGGTTTGGCCGGCAGCTTTTTTGTTTTTGGGGCACGGCTAGGCGGAGACCCGATTGATGCAGACGAACGGTTTTGTGGACCTCAAGACTTCCGGCGACCAAGGCCGCGCACTTTGGATGTCGACCCTTGCCTTCACGGTGTGCTTCGCCGTGTGGACGATCTTCTCCATCATCGGCATTCGCATCAAGGACGAGCTGGGACTGAGCGAGACCGAGTTCGGTCTGCTCGTCGGCACCCCGATTCTCACCGGCTCGCTGTCGCGCATCTTCCTCGGCATCTGGACAGACCGCTACGGCGGCCGCCTGGTGTTCACGCTGACCATGCTGGCGACCAGCGTGGCCACCGTGCTGCTCGCGTTCGCGCACACCTATCCGCAGGTGCTGCTCGCCGCGCTCGGCGTCGGCCTTGCGGGCGGATCGTTTGCCGTCGGCGTCGCCTACGTCGCGCGCTTCTTTCCCAAAGAGCGGCAGGGAACCGCGCTCGGCATCTTCGGCGTCGGCAATGTCGGCGCCGCGGTGACCAAGTTTGCGGCGCCGTTCGTACTCATGGCCTGGGGCTGGCAAGCCGTCGCGCTGACTTGGGCCGCGGTCCTCGCCGTCATGGCCGTCGTGTTCTGGCTAACGACCTTCGACGACCCTGTTCTCGTCGAGCGTCGCAAGACCGGCGCTGCGCCCAAGCCATTCCTGCTGGAACTGTCGGCGCTGCGCGACATGCGCGTCTGGCGCTTCGCCTTCTATTATTTCTTCGTGTTCGGCGCCTTCGTCGCGCTGGCGCTCTGGCTGCCGCGCTACCTCATCGGCGTCTACGGCTTCAATATCGCCACCGCCGGCATGATCGGCGCGCTTTACTCGATCCCCGCCAGCATCTTCCGCGCCTACGGCGGCGTCCTCTCGGACCGCGTCGGCGCGCGCACCGTCATGTACTGGAGCCTCGGCGTCTCGGCGGTGGCGACGCTCGTCCTCTCGCTGCCACCGACGACCTACGTGGTGCGCGGTATCAAGGGCGACATCGCCTCTCACCTCGAGCTCGGCGTGGCCGGCTTCATCGTCGCCGCCTTCGTGCTCGGCTTCTTCATGAGCCTCGGCAAGGCCGCCGTCTTCAAGCACATCGCCATGTACTACCCCAACAACGTCGGCGCGGTCGGCGGCCTCGTCGGCATGATCGGCGGCCTCGGCGGCTTCGTGCTGCCGATCGCCTTCGGTGCGCTGAACGATCTCACCGGCGTGTGGTCGAGCTGCTTCATGCTGCTGTTCGTCGTCGTCGCTACGGCGCTGGTGTGGATGGACGTCTCCGTCCGCCGCATGCAGCGCGGCGACCGCGCTCCGGTGCAGAGCCATCCCCGCCAATCCGTCACCTACGCAGCCGAGTAACGGGGAGCGACACCGGACATGACCGAGAAACTCGTCATCATCGGCAACGGCATGGCGCCGGGACGCATGCTCGAGCATCTGCTCGACAAGGCGCCCGGCCGCTATGAGGTCACCATCTTCAACGCCGAGCCGCGGGTCAACTACGACCGCATCATGCTCTCGCCGGTGCTCGCCGGCGACAAGGACTACGAGCAGATCATCATTCACGGCGACGGTTGGTACATCAAGAACGGCATCACCCTCTACAAGGGGCACAAGGTCACGCGGATCGACCGTGCCGCGAAGACCGTCACCTCCGATCACGGCGTTGTGGCGCCCTACGACAAGCTGGTCATCGCAACGGGTTCGGTACCGCTGATCCTCCCCGTGCCGGGCAACAACTTGCCGGGCGTCCTCTCCTATCGCGATCTCGACGACGTCAACGCGATGCTCGTCGCCGCCCAATCGCGCGCCAAGGCCGTCGTCATCGGCGGCGGTTTGCTCGGCCTCGAGGCGGCGGCCGGCCTCAACGCGCGGGACATGGACGTCACCGTGCTGCATCTGATGCCGACGCTGATGGAGCGTCAGCTCGATCCGGCCGCTGGCTACATGCTGCAGCGGGCCATCGAGGAACGCGGCATCAAGGTCGTCACCAAGGCCTCGACCAAGGCGATCCTCGGCGACCGGAAGGTCGAAGGCGTCGAGCTGGCCGACGGCCGCATCATCCCGGCAACGCTGGTGATCATGGCCGCCGGCATCCGCCCCAACGGATGGATCGCCAAGGAAGCCGGCCTCGACGTCGGCCGCGGCATCCTCGTCGACGATGGCATGCGCACCTCCGACCCGGACATCTTGGCCCTCGGCGAATGCGCCGAGGTCGGCGGCCATGTCTACGGCCTCGTCGCGCCGCTGTACGAGATGGCGCGCGTCGCCGCGGCGCATCTCACCGGCGATGACACCGCACGCTTCGTCCACAACGACACGCCGACCAAGCTGAAGGTCACCGGCATCGATCTCTTCTCGCTCGGCGACTTCGCCGACGGCGAGGACCGCCAGGAGATCGTGCTGCGCGATGCTTCCGCCGGCGTCTACAAGCGCCTCGTGCTGCAGGACAACCGCATCATCGGCACCGTGCTTTACGGCGAGACCGCCGACGGCGCATGGTTCAACGACCTGAAGAAGCGCCAGGTCGACATCACCGACATGCGCGACACTTTGATCTTCGGCCAGGCCTACCAGGGAGGGTCCCCGCTGGACCCTATGGCGGCCGTTGCAGCGTTGCCCGATGACGCAGAGATCTGCGGCTGCAATGGCGTATGCAAGGGCAAGATCACCGGCCTCATCAAGGAGAAGGGGCTCACCACGCTCGACGGCGTGCGCGCCCACACCAAGGCGTCGGCGTCGTGCGGCTCGTGCACCGGCCTCGTCGAGCAGCTGATGACGCTGACGCTCGGCGACGCCTACAATCCCGCCGCCGTGCAGCCGATGTGCGCCTGCACCTCGCTCGGCCATGATGACGTGCGCCGCCTGATCAAGGCCAAGGGCCTGAAGACCATCCACGCCGTCATGCAGGAGCTCGAGTGGAAGACCTCGTGCGGCTGCGCCAAATGCCGCCCGGCGCTGAACTATTACCTCATCTGCGATTGGCCCGGCGAATACGCCGACGACTACCAGTCGCGCTTCATCAATGAGCGCGCGCACGCCAACATCCAGAAGGACGGCACCTACTCGGTCGTGCCGCGCATGTGGGGCGGCATGACCAGCTCGAAGGAGCTGCGCGCCATCGCCGACGTGGTCGACAAGTTCGCCATCCCCGACGGTGAAAGTCACCGGCGGCCAGCGCATCGACATGCTCGGCATCAAGAAGGAAGACCTGCCGGCAGTATGGGCCGACCTCGGCGAGGCCGGCTTCGTTTCCGGGCACGCCTACGCCAAGGGCCTGCGCACCGTGAAGACGTGCGTCGGCACCGACTGGTGCCGCTTCGGCACGCAGGACTCGACGGGCTTCGGCATCCGCATCGAGAAGTTCATGTGGGGCTCGTGGACGCCGGCCAAAGTGAAGATGGCCGTATCCGGCTGCCCGCGTAACTGCGCCGAGGCGACGTGCAAGGACGTCGGCGTCGTGTGCGTCGAATTCCGGCTACGAGATTCACTTCGCCGGCGCCGCCGGCCTCGACATCAAGGGCACCGAGGTGCTCGGCCTCGTCAAGACGGAGGACGAGGCGCTCGAGGTCATCGTCGGGCTGGTGCAGATGTACCGCGAGCAGGCGCGCTACCTGGAACGCATCTACAAATGGACCAAGCGCATCGGCGTCGCCGAGATCCGCCGTCAGGTGCTCGACGACGTGCCGCGGCGCAAAGCGTTCTTCGACCGCTTCGTGTTCTCCCAGAAGTTTGCCCAGGTCGATCCATGGTCGGAGCGCGTCTCCGGCCTGCACAAGCATGAGTTCCGCCCGCTTGCCGCGGTCGGCGTGGCGCAGGCGGCGGAGTGAGCACGATGAACTGGATTGCCATCGGCACCATCACGGACATTCCGCAGCGCGGCGCACGTTGCGTCGACACACCGGACGGCAAGGTCGCCGTGTTCCGCACCGCGGACGATCGCGTGTTCGCCATCGACGACCACTGCCCGCACAAGGGCGGCCCGCTCAGCCAGGGCATCGTCCACGGCGCCTCGGTCACATGCCCGCTGCACAACTGGGTCATCTCGCTGGAAAGCGGCAAGGCGCAGGGTGCCGACGAGGGCTGCGTGCGCACGATCCCCGTCAAGGTCGAGCACGGCACGCTCTACATCGCGCTCAAAGCGCAAACCGAACGCGCGGCCTGATCCATGGACATGGCCGCCCCGCGCTGCATCAAGACCACCTGCCCCTACTGCGGAGTGGGTTGCGGCGTCGTCGCCGAAGTCTCCGCCAACGGGGACGTCGCGGTGCGCGGCGATCCCGACCATCCGGCCAACTTCGGACGGCTATGCTCCAAGGGCGCGGCGCTGGCCGAGACCATCGATCTCGACGACCGGCTTCTGTTTCCCGAAGTGCACGGCGTCAGGTCGGATTGGGATTCCGCGCTCGACCTCGTCGCCGGAAAGTTCAACGAGGCGATCCGCATCCACGGCCCGGATTCGGTGGCCTTCTACGTCTCCGGCCAGCTGCTCACCGAGGACTACTACGCCGCCAACAAGCTGATGAAGGGCTTCATCGGCTCGGCCAACATCGATACCAACTCGCGCCTGTGCATGGCCTCGTCCGTCGCCGGCCACAAGCGCGCCTTCGGGTCCGACACCGTGCCCGGCTGCTACGAGGATCTCGAGCTCGCCGATCTCGTCGTGCTCGTCGGCTCCAATCTCGCCTGGTGCCATCCGGTTCTCTACCAGCGCCTCGCCGCCGCCAAGGAGAAGCGGCCCGGCATGAAGGTCGTGCTGATCGATCCGCGCCGCACGGCCACCGCGGATATCGCCGACCTTCACCTGCCCATCAAGCCGGACGGTGACGTGCCGCTGTTCCTCGGCTTGCTGCGCTACATGGCGCGCAGCCGCGCGATCAAACGCGGCTACATCAAGCAGCACACCACCGGCTTCAAGGAAGCCTTGCGTGCCGCCGACACGCTCGACCTCTACGCTCTCGTGCGCCTCACGGGGCTGCCCGCCGCGACGCTGGAGAAGTTCTTTACCCTCTTCGCCGCGACGGAGAAGACGGTCACCGTCTACAGCCAGGGCGTCAATCAGTCGTCGTCGGGCACCGACAAGGTCAACGCCATCATCAATTGCCATCTGGCCACCGGCCGCATCGGCAAGCCCGGCATGGGGCCGTTCTCCGTCACAGGCCAGCCGAACGCCATGGGCGGCCGCGAGGTCGGCGGTCTCGCCAACATGCTCGCCGCGCACATGAACATCGAGGACGCCGAACATCGCGACCGCGTGCAGCGCTTCTGGCACTCGCCCGCCATCGCAACCAAGCCGGGACTCAAGGCCGTCGACATGTTTCGCGCCGTCGCCGATGGACGCATCAAGGCTTTGTGGATCATGGCGACGAACCCCGTCGTCTCCATGCCGGAGGCCGAGCAAGTCGAAGCGGCGATCCGCGCGTGCCCGTTCGTCGTCGTCTCCGACGTGACCGCCGCCACCGACACGGCGCGCCTGGCGCACGTTCTCCTTCCTGCGACTGCGTGGGGCGAAAAGAGCGGCACCGTCACCAATTCGGAGCGCCGCATCTCGCGCCAGCGCAGCTTTCTGCCCGCGCCCGGCGACGCGCGTCCAGACTGGTGGATCATCTGCGAGGTCGCCAGCCGCATGGGCCATGACGACGCGTTCGCCTATGCCGACCCTGCCGAGCTCTTTGCCGAGCACGCGGCGCTGTCGGGGTTCGAGAACGGCGGCGCACGCGACTTCGACATCGGCGCGATGGCCGCGATGGACGGCGCGGAATACGAAGACCTGGAGCCGGTGCAATGGCCGCGCGCTTCGAGCCTTCCCGCGCCGGCGCGCATGTTCGCCGACGGCGGCTTCTTCACGCCTGACCGCAAGGCGCGCTTCGTCGAAGTGTCCGCTGCAACGGCGGGGCAAACCGCGCCGGGCTTCCCGCTGACGCTCAATACCGGCCGCGTGCGCGATCACTGGCACACCATGACGCGCACGGGAAAGAGCCAGCGCCTGTCGCAGCACTGCGCCGAGCCCTACGTCGAGATCAATCCGCATGACGCCAAGCGCCATCACATCGGCGATGCCGCATTGGTCCGCGTCTCGACCGGCCTCGGCGCCATCCTCGTGCGCGCACTCGTTACGCCCCGGCAGCAGCCGGGCTCGATCTTCGTGCCCATGCACTGGAACGACCAGTTCGCGTCCCGCGCGCGCGTCGACGTGCTGGCCGCCGCCGTCACCGATCCGATCTCCGGCCAGCCCGCCACGAAGAATATTCCGGCGCGCGTCGAGCCATTTCGTCGCCGCAACGTACGGCTTCGCTGTCCTGCGCCGTAAGCCGGAAGCGATCGCTGCCGAGTACTGGGCCATCGCCAAGTGCAACGGCGGCTGGCGCGTCGAGATGGCATTTGCCGCCAGTTCCGAAGATTGGGCCGGCTACGTGACCGCGTTGGTTGGCGGCAGCACCGAATTGGTCGCCTACCACGACGCCCAGACGGGCTGCCACCGCTACGCTTGCTACGAGGGCGACCGGCTCGCTGGCGCAGTTTTCCTGGCACCCGAGCCAGTCGCGGTCTCGCGTGACTGGGCCATCGCCCAGCTCGGCGCCCCGAACCTTGCGCGCCGCCAGCGCGCGTCGGTGATGGCCGGCCGGCCCGGCAAGGGAGGCATCGAGCGCGGGGCGACCATTTGCGCCTGTTTCGGCGTCGGGGCCAACGAGATCGCCGCTGCCGTCGGCCGCGGCTGCAAGACAGTGTCGGCCATCGGCGAAGCGCTGCACGCCGGCACCAACTGCGGCTCCTGCCGCTCCGAAATTCGCAACATCATCGACGCGCAACTCGCGACCGCGGCCCTAGCGCAGCCGCGTACGCTCGTCACGTCGGGCTGAGGATCACCATGCACGGATACCTGCACTCGCTGAACGTGCCGACAGTGACCGACCTCATCGGCGGCCTGTTGCATCGCGTGACGGCGGCAAGCCGAGCGTGGCTGCCGCATCGCCGCGTCAACGGAAGCGCCGCCACAGGATATCGCTCGCATCGCGATCGACCCGGCACCGGCCTCGTCAGCCTCGTCGGCGCCGGTCCCGGCGACCCGGAGTTGCTGACCCTCAAGGCGCTGCGAACACTTCGAGAGGCCGATGTCATCCTGTACGACCAGCTCGTATCGGCGGAGGTGCTGGCGCTCGCATCGCCCGGCGCCGAGCGCATCGATGTCGGCAAGAAGGGCTACGGCCGCGCCTGCAAGCAGGGCGACATCAACGATCTGATGGTGGCGCTCGCCTCTGCCGGCCGACGGGTCGTGCGTCTCAAGGCGGGCGATCCGCTGATGTTCGGCCGCCTCGAGGAGGAGATCGCCGCGCTCGACGCGGCCGGCATCGCTTTCGAGGTCATTCCCGGCATCTCGGCCGCGCAGGGCGCCGCCTCGCGGCTTGGCGTTCCGCTGACGCGCCGCCGCGGCGCGCGCCGCTTTCAGGCCATCACCGGGCACGCGACCGACGGGCACCTTCCCGACGATTTCGATTGGTCGGGCGTCGCCGATGCGAAGGCGACCACCGCCGTCTACATGCCCAAGGCCACCATCGGCGTGCTGTGCGCCGAGCTTCTGCGCCGCGGCCTCCTCGGCAGCGCACCCGGCCGTCGCCGTATTCAACGCCACGCGCGCCAACGAGACGATCGTCACCGCGTCAATCGGGACCTTGCCGGAGCGCATTGCAGCCGTCGACACCGGCGCACCCTGCATCATCCTGATCGGCGTCGACGCCACGAAACGCGCCCTCGCCGTGCGCTCGCCGGCGCGCGAGCACGCGAACGCATGACATCCGAGTTGCAGTCTTGAGTGGAGCAAAGAGTAGCGTGACGCGACAGATCAAAGCCTTGGGCGCGGCCATCGCGATCGCGCTCGCTTTCGGCGCCAATCCGGTTGCTGCGGCCGATCTCGGAGATAGTTGCTGCGCCGATCTGGAGGAGCGCATCGCCGAGCTCGAAGCGACCACTGCACGAAAGGGCAATCGCAAGGTCTCCCTCTCCGTCACCGGATACGTGACGAAGCAGATCATGTTCTGGGACGACGGCGTCGAGCGCAACGCCTACATCACCGACGTCGGACCGACGCAGGCGACCAACTTCCGCTTTACGGGAGAAGCGACGATCGCGCCCGGCTGGAAGGCCGGCTACATGATGCGCATCCAGGATCTTACCGACAATCCCATGGGCTCCAGCCAGTTCGTTGACAGCACCAATATGGGCCTCAACGTGCAGATGGCGAACTGGTACCTCGCGAGCAAAGAGCTCGGCAAGCTGAGCGTCGGCAGGAACGCGCTGGCGGCAAAGAGTGCGGCCATGTTCACCGATCTCTCCGGCACGCAGGTCATTGCCAACTACGTGCTGTTCGACGGCGGCGGCTTCTTCCTGCGCCAAGACGGCAATCTCACCGCCCTGAAGTGGGGCGACTTCGGCTATTGCTACGCGCAGCAGCGGCCGTGGGGCGGCGACTGCGACGGCATCGTCATGAACGGCGTGCGCTACGACAGCCCCGTCTTCGCGGGATTTTCCGTTTCGGCAAGCTGGGGCGAGGACGACGATTGGGAAGTTGCCGCGCGCTATGCGGGCGAGGCGGCCGGCTTCAAGCTCGCTTTCGGCGCCGGCTACTCGGTGAACACCGACGAGCAGACGCAGCCGCCGCCCGTCTCGCTGAGCAAAGACTCTGCCGTCTTCCAAGCTGGCGGATATGCGCAGCATCTCGCCACCGGACTGTTCATCCACGCGGCCTATGGCGAGGAAGACAACAACGACAAGAAGACCTTTGCCGGCTTTACCGAGCCCAACTCGCACCAGTGGTATGTGAAGGGCGGCGTGCGGCGGCAGTGGTTGCCACTCGGTCACACCGTCATCTATGGCGAATACGGCGCCTACATTGATCAAATGTCGCCCGCCGCGCTCGCTGCCGGCGCCACATCGAGCGAGTTCGAGCGCTTCGGCATCGGCGCCGTGCAGGAAATCGATGCGGCGTCCATGTCGCTGTGGGTCAAATACCGCGAACATCGCGCCGATGTGTCCGGTATCGGCTCCGGCACGCTGGACGACTTCCGCTATGTCTCCACCGGCGCCCTGATAAACTTCTAAGCAACTTCGTGAAGGAGCATCAATCAACTATCGGGCTTTGAAGCCGCGATACCCGGCCAGATCGGACCAGCACTTGCGCCGCCCGCGCGTTCGATGGAGCATACGGCCCAGGATTGGCAGCGGATGTTTAGCGTGATCGGTAAAGCTGCAAGTTTGCTTGGTAGTGCGGCACTGCTGTTCGGCGTCGGAAGCGGGGCGCCCGCGGCGGCGGCCAAGCTGCGCATTTGCCAGACCCAATCGCAGACGTACGAGCAGATCAAGCCCACCGCGACCCCGCTCGAAATCAACGCCGCGCTGTTCTCTGCCGCGGACAAACGTTGCGTCGCGCTTGCCAAGCGCATCCTGGCGGATGGCGCATCGCTGAAAGCGCGCGACCGCTTCGGCGCCATGCCGCTGAGCCGCGCCGCCAAAGCTGGCGATGTGGAGATCGTCGAGCTGTTCCTCGAAGGCGGCGCGGATATCGACGCGCGCAGCCTCGACGGCTCGACGGCGCTGTATGTCGCCGCCGAGGCGGGCCGCCATTCGGCGGTCGAAAAACTGATCGCGCATGGCGCCGACGTCAATCTTCCCGGTCGCAGCGGTATCGCACCCGTTGCCGTCGCCGCCTTCTCCGGCGATGAGCCGCTCGTGCGCCTGCTACTCGACAAGGGCGCCGACGCCAACGCCGTCGACGGCACCGGGAAGTCGGCCATCTGCTATGCGGCCGGACGCGGCTTTCCCGCCGTGGTGCGCGGGCTGCTCGACCGTGGCGTCGACGTCAACAAGCGCTACGGCAACGATCTCACCGCCTTGATGTGGGCGGCCGGTTACACGGAAGAAGCCGGTACCAACGACATGGACGAGATCATCAAGCTGCTGATCGATCGCGGCGCGCGCCTCGATGATCGCGACAACCGCGGGCGCACAGCTCTGATGATCGCTGCCGCCGTCGGCCACACCGCCGCTGCCGAGTTGCTGATCAGCCGCGGTGCCGATCCGGCAGCGCGTGACAAACAGGGCAAGTCTGCTGGCGATCTCGCGGCCAACGACGAGCTGCGCGCGCGCCTTGCCGCCAAGTAGCCGCGCGCCGGCGCATCAGCGGCCGTTGCTGCCGCCCTGAATCTGCAGCCCCGCGGCGTAGTGAGAAATGGCGTCGATGTCGTCCGGCGAGATCGCCTTCATGAGATCCGACATGCCGGGATTGTTGCCGCGGCTGCCGTCGCGGAACGCGAGCATCGTCTGCTTGAGATATGCCTGCTGCTGACCGGCGAGACGCGCCGTCGTGCCGTCACCCTGCAGCTGATCGAGATGGCAGCTCGGGCACCCGACCGAACCGACGGCGCTCAGCGCTTTCTTCGAAACGTCGTCGGCGGCTGACGGCTGCTGCAGCTCCGGCCAGGCCTTTTTAGAGAAGTACGCCGCCAGCGCCTTCATGTCGTCCTTCGTCAGGTCGGCGGCGATGGGCGACATCTGGTCGTTCTTGCGCGAGCCCTTATTGAAGTCGCGCAGGTTGAGATAGAGGTAGCCCTCGTTCTGGCCCCAAATCACCGGCGTCGTCTTTTCCTGCGGAATGCCCGCCTCTCCGTGGCAGGCCGAGCAGATCTGCGCCTTCTCCTCGATCGGCTGAGCCGGCGCCGGTTGGGCGACCACAGCTCCCGGCACCAGAGAAAAACACGCCGCAACCGCAGCGAGGCGACAGCCGGTGCCAATAGCGCGTGGTTGCATGGTCGCGTACTCCGTTGACGGGCATGCAAAGGACGGGGCACACGTTGCCCCGTCCCCTAATATAGTTCATCGGCTCAATCGACCGTGAACGCGATGATGTTGTTGCCGCGCTTGAAGTCGATCTGCGTGTTGCCGCCCGCGCCGACGACGATGTACTGCTTGCCGTCGACGCTATAGGACGACGCCGGCGCATTGACGCCCGCGCCCGCCTGGAACGACCACAGGATCTTGCCGCTCTCCGCGTCATAGGCGCGGAACCAGCCGTTGGCTTCGCCGGTGAACATGAGACCGCCGGCGGTGGTGAAGGCGCCACCCATCATCGGCTGCGGCGTCTTCACCTGCCATTTGATCTTGCCGGTGTTGTAGTCGACGGCGGTGATGTTGCCGAACTGCTCCTCGCCGGGAATCACCTTGAAGGCGCCGCCCAGCCACAGCTTGCCATCGGGATAGGGCGAGCTCTGAACCTGATAGGTCATAGGCTGGTGCAGGTTGACTGCGTAGGCGAGGTTCAGCTCCGGATTGACCGCCATCGGCGACCACTCGACGCCACCGTTGGCGCCCGGCAGCATGCGCGCGCCTTCCTTGGTCGGCAGCGTCCACATGTTCTCCTGCGCCACCATCGGCTCGGAGAAGCGGATGAGGCTGCAGTCCTTGCGATCGTGCACGTAGACGTAGCCCGTCTTGCCGGCATGAATGACGCCGGGGATAGTGTTGCCATCCTTGTCCTTCACGTCGACGAGGATGGGTGGGCTCACCGAGTCGAAGTCCCACACGTCATGCGGAATGTACTGGAGGTGGCAGACGTACTTGCCGGTGTCGAGATCGAGCGCGACGAGCGAGTCCGTATAGAGGTTGTCGCCGGGGCGGTTTGAGCCGTCGAGATCGGGAGACGGATTGCCGACGACGAAATAGATGCGATTGGTCTTGAGATCGACCGCCGGGTTCTGCCACACGCCGCCGCCGAGCGTCTTGTAGGGATCGCCGTTCTTTTCGTATGCCGCCTTCTCCGCCGCGATGTCGCGCAGCAGGTCTTTGCCCGTCGCATCATGGGTCGCCCATACGCCCGCCGACTTCTCCGGCACGGTGTCGAAGTTCCACACCTGCTTGCCGGTTTCGGCATCGTAGGCGCGTACGAAACCGCGGATGCCGTATTCGCCGCCGTTGGTGCCGATGAGGATCTTGCCGTTGACGGCCGTCGGCGCCATCGTCTCGCTGTAGCCGTCCTCGGGATCGGCGATCTCCGTCTCCCACACGACACTGCCGGTCTTGGCGTCGAGGGCCACGAGCTTGGCGTCGAGCGTGCCCAGGTAGACCTTGTCTTTGTAGACAGCGACGCCGCGGTTGTTGGGGCCGCAGCAGTAGGTCGTGATCGGGCCCATCTTGTGCTTGTAGTGCCAGTACTGCTCGCCGGTCTTGGCGTTGAGCGCATAGACATGACTGAACGATGTCGTCACGTACATGACGCCGTTGACGACGATCGGTGTCGTCTCCAGCGACTCCTTCACTTCCGTCTGGAAGATCCAGGCCGGATGCAGCTTGCCGACATTCGTGGTGTCGATCTGCTTGCCGGGGAAGTAGCGCGTCTGATCGTAGTTGCCGTTGGTATGCAGGAAATTGGTGCTGTCGCTGGCCGCCGCGCTCAGCTGCTCCTGCGTCACCACCGTCGCAGGCGCGTTCGTTACCGCCTTGGGGGCGCTGTGCTCGATTTCCTGAGCGCCGGCCGAGCTTATCGCAGCGCAGGCAATCGCCGCCGTGTACGCAGCGCGAGCGAGGCCCGATCTTGTAGCTTGCATTGCTTCCTCCACGTCCCTCTGACACGAGCACGGCCGCACGAAGGAGCGGCTCTCATGGCGAGCCTAAGCGGGAACTTTACGACAGTGCGCTTGCCACCATTGCCTGTCAACGCAGGGAAACTTGCCTGTTCGTATAGGAATTGTTACGACCGCAACACGTCTGACGGCGAGCCCTTTCCGGACGGCTCCGCTCAAAGCGACGCGATCGAAGACATGTTAAGCAGCGCCAAAAAGCATCGTCGGCAATTAGCAACAAACCGCCACGATCGGACGACGCCTCGTGGCGCCAGGTAGACGCCGAGCAGTGAGGGCTCTGTTTCCCAGCTATGCGAATGCTGCGTGGCGTGGGCGGTCCAAGCCCCATGGCGAGGGGGTCCGCATCGCCCGTGTCGATAGCGCGCAGTCACTGCCCCAGTGCGCTCACAAATTCGTAAGCTACATGATCGACGGTCGGTGGCCGCAAGGCATGGCGACCGGATAGTTCACCAACGCGAGGCGCCGACATGGGCAAAAGCCGTCGGGAATTTCTGCACGGGGCTGTGCGAGCCACCTTGCTGACTGCGTTCGCCGCGACGACAGCTCGGCATGGCTTGGCCGACACTCCGGCCGCTAAGGTCCCGCAACTTTCTCCCTTGAGCAAAAACACCATGCCCGCGCCGCAAAATGCGCAGTCGGCCGCAGACGTCGATCTCGCCAGAAGGATCAAGGCGATCTCGAACGTCTTCGAGGTGGGTCGACCCGATCCCGACTATGCCTATGTCGAAGATCTCGGCGACGGCCGCGGTTACACTGTCACGCAGTACGGATTCTGCACCTATAACGACGAAGTCGCGCAGGTGATCAATCGCTACGCGCAGCACGTGCCCGATACGCACTTGAAGAAGTTTCTGCCGCATCTCCCCCCAGTCTCGGACGGAACCAGCACAAAGGGTCTGGCGGGATTTCCGGCCGCGTGGCGCAAAGAGGTCAAGGCCTCTCCGCTCCTTGGCACCGCCTGCGACGACGAGGCCGACATGCTCTACCTGCGTCCCGCACTGGCCGCAGCTGCATCGGCGGGCGTCACCTCGGCGATCGGCAAGGCAATCTTCTACGACACCTGGTTGCAGCACGGCGCCAGCACCGACGCGGATTCTCTGCCCACCATCCTCGAGCGCACGATTGACGAGACCGGTGGCGTCGAGGCCAGCACGGAAGCCGACTTCCTGCGCACGTTCTTGGCGATCCGCAAATCGGTTCTGCACGCGCCGGCAAACCACGAAACCAAGGAAGTCTGGCGCGCCTCCGCGGGGCGCGTCGATGCCTTACGCCGGCTGCTCGACAACAACCCCGATCTCGCCCCGCCCATCGAGGTCGCCAACGCCGACGTCGATGTCGTGGTGCTGTAACGCGCGGTTACCCAAACACTACTATGGTCGCGTTCCCTGGCTGACGGTGGCCTTGCGATCGAGCTTGCCCCAGCCGACGAAGTGGCCCTTCGCCGCCGTGCTCACCGACTTCACCAGCACGTAGTAGAGAATCTGCCGATAGCCGAACCGTTGCAGCACCAGCCACCACAGAAGGCGCCAGTCCTCGCGCCGCTCGAATAGGAACGCGACGACGGCCGTGGCCAAGTCGACCAGCATGAAGATCGCATAATAGAACAGCGTCACCTTGAGGTTCGTCGGATCGAACTGCGCGCCGTGCTGCATGTAGTCCAAACCGGCGGTGATCAGCTGAATGACGAGCAGCAGGTCGACGAACGGCGAGATGATCCCGAGCAAAATCTGGAATAGCCAGGCCTGCGGAAGCGCGACGAGGCCGAGCGCGCCGTAGCGGGGCCGCAGCGTCACGTCGGCGTGCTTCCACAGACATTGCAGCGTGCCGTACGCCCATCTGAACCGCTGCTTGGCGAGGCCGGCCAGGGTATCGGGCGCTTCGGTCCACGCCACGGCATCGGCGTCGAAGATCGCCCTGTAGCCGGCCTTCTGGATGGCGATCGTCAGATCCTGGTCCTCGGCGAGCGTGTCGGTCGGAAACCCGCCGAGCTCGACCAGAGCCGATCGGCGCCAAGCCCCCACGGCGCCGGGGACGACGGAGATGCAGTCCAGCGCCGCCAGCGCCCGACGCTCCAGGTTCTGCGCCGTGATGTATTCCAGCGCCTGCCATCGCGTCAGCAGATTGATGCGATTGCCGACCTTCGCGTTGCCGGCGACGGCGCCGATGCGCTTGTCGGTGAACCAGCGTGTCAGCTTGGCGATCGTATCGGGCTCGAAATGGGTGTCGGCGTCGAGCGCGACAACGACCTCGCCATGCGAGTTCTCGAGCCCGATGTTGGCGGCGCGCGCCTTGCCGCCGTTGACCGTCGTGATGAGCGTCACGCGCGGATCATCGCCGAACCGCCGGCGCACGACATCGCTGGTGCCGTCGGTCGACCCGTCGTCGATGACGATCACCTCGATGTTGGCATGCTCGCTTTCGAGGATCTGCGTCACCGAGCCTTCGATCACCTTGGCCTCGTTGAAGGCGGGGATCAGAACCGTAACCGCAACCCCGTCGCTCGCCGAAAGCGGCGGCGGCGGCACAGCCTTGTAGCGGCTCCATAGGGCCAGCCCGCAAAGCGCCACGAGACGCGCCAGACCGAGGCCGATGGCGAGCAGGAACAGCCAGTGCATCGTGGCCTGCAGCCAGCTCGCGGTTATGAAGACATACCAATTAACGACCGCCGTATGATCCTCGGGCGGAAGCTTCGGCATCACCTGATCGAAGGTCCAGCCGGCCAACGCCGACACCGGCACGATCTCAAGACCCTTGGCGCGCAGGCCGTCGATGATGCGCGGCAGGGCAGCGACGGTCTGAGACCTGTCGCCGCCCGCATCGTGCAGCAGGACGACCTGGCCGCGCGTTTCAGGGTTGGTATCCGTCATGCGGTCGAGAACGCGCTTGACGATCAGGTCCGCCGGCGGTCCTTGCCAATCGTCGGGATCGACCCGCAGGCCGACGGTGGCGTAGCCGAGCGTCTGCGCCAGCTTGACGGGCTCGATCTCGTTCGGCGTCGTCGGCTCCGCATCGCCGAAGAACGGCGGCCGGAATAGCCGCATGGATCGGCCCGTCAGCGCCTCGACCAGGCGTTGCGTCGCGTTGATCTCGAGGCGTGCCACCTCGAGCGACTCCTCCCCGAGATTGGGATGCGTGAAGGTGTGATTGCCGATCTCATGGCCCTCGGCCAGCACGCGCTGGACAAGCCGCGGGTTGGTCTCGCCGTTCTCTCCGATGACGAAGAAGGTCGCCTTGACGCCCTTCTGCTTCAGGATATCTAGAATTTTCGGCGTCCAATCGGCGCTCGGACCATCATCGAACGTTAGCGCGACCTTGCCCGGCATCCAGCCGGAGCGGCGGATCACATACGAGGAGGGAATCTTCGTGAACGATTCCGAAGTGATGATCTGGTGCGCGCTGTCGGTATCGAACGTTCGGGCGCCGTTCGCCGGCTCGGCGGCAATCTTGAGGATCTCACCTTCGCCTTCGATGTCGATGTCGCTGCCCGGAACGATGGTCTTCAGGCCTTCGGGTATTGCGGCGTTGTACTGGCGGCCGAGCACGGACCACACCGAGGGATCCTCCGACCCCAGCCGCCACAGCGCATAGCCCGCGGGACGAAACACATCGGCGGCGCGGGTCTGGTTTTGTGCGGTTACGGCATCGAGGAACCAGACCTGATGCGTGCTGCCGTCGTCCTCCCGATAGTCGAAATGCGGGTTGAGCGTCTGCGGGTCGAAGACGATCTGCGCCTCGGATTCCTTCGACGTGAGGACCGTTTCCTGGAACGTCATATCGACCGCAGGCGGCTTTGCTCCCCAATCGTAGCCGTAGTTGCCGATGGCAACGATCGTGTGCGCCGGGTCCAGCTCCTTCATCCGGTGCGTCAGCTTGTCGACGAACCAGGACTGCGAAGCGATGGCTCCAGGGGCGCCCTCCTCGAAGTGCTCGTCGTAAGCCATGAGGATTTGATAATCGGTCGCCGAGGCGTAGCTGCGATAGTTCCAGTCGGAGTCGTCGAACGGCGCAGCGATGGCGACGATCCAACCGTGTGGCGCGAAGGCGGTGCGCAGCTCGCGCAAGAACATCAGAAAGTCCGCGTGCGCGTCCTTGGGGACTTCTTCGAAGTCGACGACAAGGCCCTGCGCGGCGTTGGCCGCGAGAAAGGTAACGATGCTGTCGATGCGCGCCTTGCGCTTGCCAGGATCGGCAAGCAGCCGCGCCAGACCCGGGCCGTCCCATTTGCCGTCGGTCGCGTTCTGCAGCATCGGCAGTACGCTGGGGCGTTGCTTCTGCTTGGCCAGGAGCTCGGTCGATTTCTCGTCGACGCCTGTCTTGAGCTCCAAGTCCGGGCCGGTGAGCTCGAGCCAGCTCGGCACCACCCAGTCGAGCTTCGGCAGCGCCATCACCAGCGAGGCGTAGCTGCTGTCGTCCCAGGTCACATAGAAGCCGATCGTCAACGGACGGCTTCTCGTATGGCCGCGCATGGCAAGGATCTGCCGCGGCGAGGCCTTCGGCATCGTCTGGTCGAGCGAGCCATTGGCGACCGCCGCAGAGCGTGAGCGCGCCGCATCGGCAAGGCGTTGCGCCGCCGGCAACAACTCACGGCGCTTGGCGATGTCTCCCGCGTTCGAGATGGGAGCCCGCTTGTGCGGCGGATCGAGCGGCAGCACCGAAACACTCGGAAAGAACAGCAGGCTGGAAACAAAGAGTAAGAGCACGATGGTGCTGACGACGGACACGATGCGGCCGACGTGGCCGAGGATCAGCGACCGCCGTTTGGTGGGATCGAAAAAGACGGGATGACGTGTCACGAGTTCAACCTTGAAGGGGGCGAGGAACTGTGGCCGCCCGATGGGGCGATGACTAGGCTCGAAGTTCCAATAGGAGCTGTTGCCTACACGTAAGGGTCTGAAGTCGGTGTTTACACTGAGGGCAGGGCGCCCCCAAGGCAGTTCTACCGCGGCAATTCCGACGGTGAGGGGAGCGCGGGCGACGGCGTACGCGACGTCAGCCCGGTTAGGAAACTCGATAGATGGTCGAGGTAAATGTAGATAACCGGCGTCGTGAACAGCGTAAGCACCTGGCTAACGAGAAGCCCACCGACCATCGCGTACCCTAAGGGTTGGCGGATTTCGGCACCCGTGCCGGCGCCGAGCATCAACGGCACGCCCCCGAGCAGGGCCGCCATCGTCGTCATCATGATCGGACGAAAGCGCAGCAGCGAAGCCTTGCGGATGGCTTCCTCCGGCGACAGATGCTCCGCCTGCTCGGCGTGAATGGCAAAGTCGACGAGCATGATGCCGTTCTTCTTCACGATGCCGATGAGCAGAATGACGCCGATCATGGCAACGAGGCTGAAGTCGTAGCCGAACGCCATCAGCGTCGCGAGGGCGCCGGCGCCCGCCGAGGGCAGCGTCGACAGAATGGTGATCGGGTGGATGTAGCTCTCGTACAGGATACCGAGGATGAGGTAGACGACGACCAGCGCCGCGCCGATGAGCAGCGGCACGCTGCTGAGCGAATCCTGGAACGCTTGCGCGTTGCCTTGATAGCTCGTGCGCAGCGAGGCCGGCAGTTCCAGCTGGCGCTCCGCCGCCTGGATGGCCTGGGTCGCCGTTCCGAGCGAGACGCCCTGCGCGAGATTGAAGCTGATGGTCACCGCCGGGAACTGACCCTGATGGCTGATCGATAGCGGCTTGGTCTCGCGCGTCGTCCACTTGGAGAATGTGGCGAGCGGTACCAGCTGCCCCGTCGACGGCGAGCGGATGTAGATCTTGTCGAGGCTGGCGGGATCGCCCTGCACCTCGGGCAACACCTCCATGACGACGTGGTAGCTGTTCTGCTGGGTGAAATACTGCGCGATCTGCCGCTGCCCGAAGGCGTCGTAGAGCGTGTCGTCGATGGCCTGCGGCGTGAGGCCGAAGCGCGCCGCCTGGTCGCGATTGATATCGACGGTCAGCGTCGTCCCCGCCATCTGCTGGTCGGTCGCCACGTCGCGCAACTCGGGCAGCGTCTTGAGCTTGTCGAGGATCTTCGGCGCCAAGGCGTTCAGCTCGTCGAGATTGGCGTCCTGCAGCGTGTACTGGAATTGCGTGCGCGACGATCGCCCGCCGACGTTGACATCCTGCGCCGCCTGCAGAAACAGCTTGGCGCCCTCGATCTTGTCGAGCTTGGGGCGCAGCCGCGAGATGATCTCGCTGGCCGAGGCGTCGCGCTGATCCTTCGGCTTCAACGTGATGTACATGCGGCCATTGTTGATCGAAGAGGACGAGCCGCCGGCGCCGATCGCCATGGCGATGGTCGCGACGCCGGGATCGGCAGCGACTACGTCGCCGAGCGCCTCCTGCAGGCGCATCATCTCGGCGTACGAGATGTCCTGCGCGGCCTCCGAAACGCCAGAGATGAGCCCGGTGTCCTGCTGCGGGAAGAAGCCCTTCGGAATAGCGACGAAGAGATATCCCGTGCCGATCAGCGTGGCGAAAAACACCATCAGCGTCGCGAAGCGGTGGCGCAGGACGATGTCGAGGCACCAGGCGTAGCCGGCCAGCAGCTTGTCGAACCCACGCTCGGTGAATTGATACAGCCGGCCGTGCCTCTCTTCCTTCTCGCTCTTCAAGAAGCGCGACGCCATCATGGGCGTCAGCGTCAGGGCGACGAAGGCCGAAACGACGATGGTCATGGTCACGGTGACGGCGAATTCGCGGAACAGCCGGCCGATGATGCCGCCCATCAGCAGCAGGGGGATGAACACGGCGATCAGCGAGATGCTGATCGACATGATGGTGAAGCCGATCTCGCCGGCGCCCTTGATCGAGGCGTCCATGACCGACAGGCCATCCTCGACGTGGCGCACGATGTTCTCGAGCATGACGATGGCGTCGTCGACCACGAAGCCGACCGAAATGGTCAGCGCCATCAGGGATAGGTTGTCGAGGCTGTAGCCGGCCAGATACATCAGCGCGCAGGCGCCGAGCAGCGATAGCGGCACCGTTACGCTGGGGATCACCGTCGCCCAGAAGCTGCGCAGAAACACGAAGATGACGCCGACGACGAGGGCGATGGTCAGCAGCAGCGTGAACTCGACATCCTCGACCGAGGCGCGGATCGTCTGCGTGCGATCGCTCAGAATGTCGACGTGAATGGCGGGCGGCATGGCGGCGCGCAGCTGCGGCAGCTCGGCCTTGATGGCATCGACGGTATCGATGACGTTGGCGCCCGGCTGCTTGAAGACGACGAGAAACACGCCGCGCTTGCCGGTCGCCCATGCCGCCTTCTTGGCGTCCTCGGGGCCGGGCACGGCCGTGCCGATATCGCGGACACGCACGGGCGCGCCGTTGCGGTAGGCGACGATCACGTCGTTCCAGGCATCCGGGCTGGTGAGCTGGTCGTTGGTGTAGATGGTGAAGCTGCGCGTGGCGCCGTCGACGTTGCCCTTAGGCTGGTTGACCGTCGTGATCGACAGCGGCAGGCGCACCTCTTCCAGCGACAAGCCGCGGGCATAGAGCTTGGCCGGATCGAGCTGGATGCGGATCGCCGGCTTCTGCTCGCCGCCGATCGACACCTGGCCGACGCCCGAGAGCTGGCTGATCTGCTGCGCGAGCTTGGTGTCGGCGTTGTCGTCGACGTCAGTGATCGGCATCGAATCCGAGACCACCGACAGGATCATGATCGGGGAATCGGCCGGGTTCACCTTGCGATAGGTCGGTGGCGAGGGCAGATCCTGCGGGAGCTGGCCGCCGGCGGCATTGATCGCCGCCTGGATGTCGTTGGCGGCGGCATCGATGTTGCGGTCGAGATCGAATTGAACGGCAATGGTCGTCACGCCTAGCCCGCTGGTCGATGTCATCTGCGAGACGCTGGGGATCTGCGCGAACTGGCGCTCGAGCGGCTGCGCAACGCTCGAGGCCATCGTCTCCGGGCTGGCACCGGGAAGCGCCGCCGACACTTGGATGGTCGGAAAGTCGACTTGCGGCAGCGGCGCGACGGGCAGCTTTGAGAAGGCGATGAGCCCGACGAACAGAATGCCGACCATGATCAACGAGGTCGCGATGGGATAGCGGATGAAGGGCACAGACATGTTCATGGCTGCATGCACCCCTGTCGAGGCGGTCGCGTGCCGCTCGCCGCCAGCGCCCTCGTCGCCGTGACGGATGTCGACCGGAGCGCCGGGTTGCAGGCGGTAGTAGCCGGACGTCACCACGCGCTCGCCCGGCTGGAGACCTTGCGTGATTACGGCGTGGCCATCCTCGATAGCGTCGACCACAAGCTTACGCATCTCGGCCTTGCCGTCCTTGCCGATGACATACGCGAAAAGCCCGTCGGGGCCGCGCTGCACGGCGCCGTCCGGCACCACCACCACGCCATGCAATGTCTCGATGAGCAGGCGCGTCGCGACCGTCAGCGCCGGCCAGAGCTTGTGATCCTTGTTGGCGAACTCAGCCTTAAGACGAATGGTACCGGTCGTGGCGTCCACCTGGTTATCGACCAGCGCCAGCGTGCCTTTGTCGAGCTCCATCTTGCCGTCGGACGTGTAGGCGACGACCGGCAGCGGCCCCGACTTCAGAGCTTGGTTGATGCGCGGCAGCTGCTCTTCGGGCGGCCGTGAAGATGACCGCGATGGGCTCGATCTGCGCGATGGCGGCGACCCCAGTCATATCGCTCGCATGAACGATGTTGCCTTGGTCGACGAGCCGGAAGCCGATGCGGCCGGTGAGCGGCGAGGCAATGGTCGTGTAGCCGAGCTGCACGCGCGCATTGTCGATGACGCCTTGATCGCTTTTGATCTGCGCCTCCTGCTGCTGCACCAGCGCGCGCTGCGTGTCGATCTGCTGCTGGGTAACCGCCAAGGTGCCGACCGTCGTGTAGCGCACGAGGTCGCGCTTGCTGTTGGCGAGCAGTGATTCATCGAGCGTCTTCTTGGCCAGCGCCTGATCGAGCGAGGCCTGGAACGGGCGCGGATCTATCTGCAGCAGGAGCTCGCCCTTCTTGACTGTCTCGCCTTCCTTGAAGTTGACCTTGTCGATCTGGCCATCAACGCGGGTGCGTATGGTAACGGTGTTCCACGCCTGGGCGACGCCGAGCCCATTGAGGTAGACGGGAAAATCCTCGCGTGTGGAGGTAGCCACGTCGACGGGGACGCGCGCGGGCGCGGCCGTCGCTTTGGGGGGGGTCGCATGCGGCAGGCTCTGGTACCAATGCGACGCGCCAAGAGCCGCGGCCGCCAAGACAAGCAGCCACAGCGTCCACGTCACGAAGCGACGCAGTTTCGACCTCGCGGGCGGAGGCGGCTCGGTTTTCTGCAGCATCTGTTAACCGCCTTCTTGGCGGGTGGGCCGTCGGCGCGAACGTATGCCGGCACTGGTCGACGCCAGCCGTGCGCACGGGCGGATCGGGGGGCGTCAATGCGCTAAACGCCGGTCTGCGCCCGATCCGTCGCCCATCGGTCCTGCTTCAGGCGCGGCGGACCGCCACGGTCGCCTCAGGTGGCGTCTGGCCGGCCGCGTTCGTTGCACAATTCGGAACTCCGCCGCGGATTAGTTCCCGCCGGCACTCCGGCCGATTGATCGACCCTGCTCGCCGATGCTAGCTGCCGCGTGTCGTCGTGCCGCGCGCATGACAAGTGCTGCCACGCATCGCCAATCCATCCTCAAAGGGGCTGCCGTTGAACCGCATCGCCGCTGCCATCATCCTCGCCGCTCTACTGCCCGCGCTCGCGTCCGCACATGGTCCCAGCCGCAAGAAAGAGGTCACCACCATCGAGATCAATGCCCCCGCCGACAAGGTCTGGGAGGTGGTCGGCAACTATCGCGACATGAGCTGGCATCCAGCCATCGCCAGCGCCGAGGTGACGCCGGGCGAGTACAAGAAGGAAGTCACCAAGCGCAAGTTGACGTTCAAGTCGGGCGCCGTGTTCACCGACACGCTAACCCGCTACGACCCCGCTACGCGCACCATCGCCTTTCTCACCAACGACGAGGACCTGAAGACCCTGCCGGTCGAAGGGTACTCGTCGACGTTCACGGTGACGGATGACGCCGGCAAGTCGAAGGTCGAGTGGAAGGGCGCCTTCTATCGCGGCTACATGAACAACGACCCACCGCCGGAGCTGTCGGACGAGGCCGCGCAAAAGGCCGTCGCTGCCTTTCAGAAGGAAGGTCTCGCCGCACTCAAGGCCAAGCTGGAAGGCGGCAAGTGAGCGCGAGACCGCGCTCGCGCGGACCAAGATCGCACCATGGCTCGCGTGCGTTCGTCGCCTTGCTCCTCGCCACGCTCGCGATGAACGTGCATGCGGGTGAGCGCGAAGCCTTCGTCACCAATCAGCTTGCCAACACGATCGGGGTTGTCGACCTCGCGGCCATGAAGCAGACCGTCGCGATCGCGGTCACAGGTGCTCCGGCCGGCCTTGCCATGTCGCCAAACGGCGACTTCGCCTATGTGACGGCGCCGGACGGCAAGGAGCTCATCGCCATCGACGCCGGGAAGCGCGCCATCGCCTGGCGATTGAGCGTCGGCGCGGGACCGCTCGGGATTGCCGTCAATCCTCAGACGGGCATCGTCTACGTCGCCAACTGGTACGGCGACGAGATCGTGGCGGTCGACGCGGACAAGCGCGCCATCGTCTCGCGCGTCAAGGTCGGACGCGCACCGTCGGGTCTTGCCGTGACGCCGGACGGAGCGCTGTTGTTGTCGGCAGACCGCGAGAGCGATGCCATAAGCCTCATCGACACCAAGACCATGCAGCGCATCGGTGAGGTAAAGGTGGGAACGCACCCGTTCGGCCTTGCAATCGAGCCGGACGGCAAGCGGGCCTACGTCGCCAACGTCGTCAGCAACGACGTGTCGATCGTCGATCTCGCCACGCGTAAGGTGACGGCCACGCTGCCCGTCGGAGCGCGCCCCTATGGCGTCGCCTTCGCCGGCGGCAAGTCGTTCGTCACCAACCAAGGTTCGGGCTCCGTCAGCATTTTCGGCATCGCCGATCTGAAGCTCGTCACCACCATTCGCGTGGGCGACTACCCGGAGGGAATCGCGGCAACCGCGGACGGCAGCGCCATCTACGTCGCCTGTTGGGCGGACAACACCCTCGTGCGCATCGATGCGGCGACGCTAGCCGTAACTGGCAAGGCCGATGTCGGCGACGGCCCGCGCGCCTTCGGAAAATTCCTGCGCTGATACGGGGACTTCGCCCCGGCGCCGGACCCGGGCAGTCGCAAAACAGCTTCGCCGCCGCGCAATTCCTTAGGATACTCCCCTTAGTTCGCACTTCACTGTAAGGTCGTCGAAGCGTTCGCACCGGTCGCCCACGGCGCCTGTCCGATTTTCATTACGTGCGTATTCGCCAGCTCATTTCTAAGGGGGGGTGCACCATGCACACATTGTCGATCGGCGACTGCATTCGGTTTGGATGGGAGACGTTCAAGCAGCGGCCTTGGATTCTCATCGGGGCTTTCGTTCTGGCGATGATCATCGCGGGCATACCCAACGCGTTCGGACCGCATCCGACGATGGGGCCTGACGGTCAGCTCATCCAGCCGCCGCCTTCGGCCTACGGCGCCATCGTGGCTATCGTCAGCATTGCGGTGTCCGTCCTCGTTGGCTTGGGCCTCACGACCTTCTCGCTTCGGGCGCACGACAACATTCAGGGCGTGCAGATCGCCGACCTTTGGAATCCTGCGCCGTTCTGGCGGTTTCTCGGCGCCCATATTCTTTCCGTCATCGCCATTGTGCTTGGATTCATTGCGTTGATCGTCCCCGGCGTCATCCTTTCCGTGGGCCTCGCCTTCGTGCCTTATCTCGTCGTCGATCGAGGCCTTGGCCCGATCGAGGCTCTGAAGGAGAGCTGGCGCGTCACCAAGGGCCACAAGTGGCAGTTGTTCCTGTTGTTCCTCGCTCTGGTCGGCATCAACCTGCTCGGCTTGCTAGCCCTCGTCATCGGTATCTTCGTTACCGTTCCGATCACGATGCTTGCGTTCGCGCACGCTTACCGCACGATCGCCACCTAGAAGGCCCGCATTGACGGGCTCGAACGTCCAGGACGGCCAAATTGTGGCCGTCCTGGAGTGTGCGCCGAGGGTCACACTGCTGGGCAAACGCCCCCACGCTGCGTTGCAGCGGCGCAGACGAACGTGGTATCCCGCGGGGTCAGAGACTGTCGGGGGAACTGCATGCGCCGCGGCACCGCATTCGTCGCCCTACTGCTGCTCGCAGGCCTCGTCCCGCGTGTCGCCTTGGCTGGCCCCGCGCTGGTCATAGAGGTCTCGAATAGCAAGGTGCTGCACGCCGAAGATGCCGACAACCTCTGGCATCCGGCCTCGCTCACCAAGGTCATGACCGCCTACCTCGTTTTCGAGGCGTTGAAGGCCGGCAAGCTCAACCTCAAATCGAAGATCGCGTGCTCGGCTGCCGCCAATCAGCAGCCACCCAGCAAGATCGGCCTCCCGGTCGGCGGCGAGATGACGGTCGATCAGGGCTTGCAGTCGCTGATCATAAAGTCCGCCAACGACGTCGCCGTAATGTTTGCCGAGGCGGTCGCCGGCAGCGAGGTCGCTTTCGTCGCCAATATGAACGCCACGGCGCAGCGCTTGGGGATGAGCCGCACCGTGTTCGTCAATCCGAATGGTTTGCCCAATCCGGCACAGGTGACGACGGCGCGTGATCTGGCGCTGCTGGCCCGCGCCATCATCAACGACTTCCCGGAATACGCGCACTACTGGGCCAAGCCCGAGATGCGCCTCGGCAAGAACCGGCTGGTGACGCACAATGGCCTACTGCGCTCTTTCGAGGGCGCGGACGGCTTGAAGACCGGCTTCACGTGCGACAGCGGCTTTAACGTCATCGCCACGGCGACCCGCGACGGCCGCCGCATCATCGCGGTTGTCCTCGGCGATACCAGCAGCGCAGAGCGCAACGTGCGCGCCGCCAGCTTGCTGGAGCAGGGATTCCAGCAGACCGGCTGGAAACAGCTGTTCAACTCAACGACAATCGACAACATGCCCCTCGCCACCGTCTCGACGGTGAAGAGCGTGCGCAACGACGTCTCCTCGTGGGGGTGCAAGGAGCGCAAGGCGCGCGTCGCCAAGGCGGGCAAGAAAAAGACTGTGGCCAAGGCGGGCAAGAAGAAGCCGGCTGCGGCGGCCGAGAAGCCCGAGGCAGTGACCGTCGACGTGTCGCCGGAAACGACGGGCAGCGCGCCAGCTACAGTGCAGCTGCGGGGCACCATGCCACCGCCCGCCGCAGCGGCATTCGCGCCGGACTGACACCCAAATTTGACCGCAGCTGAATATCCCGGCTAGCGGCCAGGACCGGCACAGATGTGCCTAAACGATTAGATCGAGCTTTCCGTCGCGATACGGGCAACCCGTTGGCGCTGCAGGCCGGCGCTCATTCGGCTGCGGCTGAGCGGCTCCGTTCTCGCCTTCGCTCTGCGCAGGGGCGGGAGCCGCAGGAGCACCAGCGGCGCCGGCAGCAGGACCGGCCTGCGCAAAGGCCGGAGCGGTGATGGCGAACATCGTCAGCGATGCCGCGCAAACAAGGGTTAACCGCGATTGTGAGGTCATCTCACATCCTCCTCGGCACGATTGCCCTGAACCTACCACGAACGCCACCGCGGTCGCCCGGTTCATTTTGAGGCAAGAATCGCTGGCAAGCTTCTTGCTCCATCGGCGAAACGCAAGGACACACCGGGATTCCACGACGATGGCAAATGTCTGGCAAGAAAAGGCGTCCATAGACGTGCCTGAACACGACGCGATGGCGATCGTTCTCGAGGCAAGACATGGGCTTTACGCGGCCGAGGTTGCCGACTTCTTCTCGGCCGCCCACTTCCAGAAAGGCGATGAGGACCGTTCCAACGCCTGGGCAAACGTTGCCGAGCGCGTGCGCGACCGCCAGCGCGAGCGCATGCACACATGAAGTGTTCACCGCCCCCGATGGCCCGATGAGTCAGGCGAACGCCCTCGGGGTGTCTCCGGCTGCACTGATCTGGCTGGCACTGCGTGAACTGCCACTGCAGGCGATGACTATCCTGCGGGCGCGCAGCGAGCGTCATCGCACCCAGCGCGACGCCTTCACGGTGTTCGGGGTGCGTTGCGCCAGTGCCGCCCTGCTCTATCTGTCGCAGATCGTGCTCGCCCGCTGGATGGGCAGCAACGAGTACGGCATCTACGTTTACGTCTGGACCTGGGTGATGATCCTCGGCGGCGTCGCCGACCTCGGGCTCGGCGTCGCCACCATTCGCTTCGTGCCGCAATACCGCGAGAAGGGCGACCCGGCGCTTCTGCGCGGCGTCGTGCGTGGCGCCCGCCGCGTGGCGCTCGCCGTCGGCACACTCATCGCGCTGGCCGGCGCCGCGGTGCTGTACCTGTTCCAACCGCTCGACCCGCACTTCATGCTGCCCGCATATCTCGCCCTCGCGTGCGTGCCGCTCTACGCGCTGACCTGGGTGCAGGACGGCATCGGCAAGGCCTTCGCGTGGATGGGCCTCTCGATGGTGCCGCCCTACATGCTGCGGCCCGCGCTGATCCTCGTCGGCGTCGTGATGGCCCACATGGCCGGACTGCCGATGGAGGCCACGACGGCCGCGGGCGCCGCGATTGTCGCCACCTGGGGCGCCGGCCTCGTGCAGACGCTGCTGATGAACCGGCGTCTCGCGGCGACGACCGGCACTGGAACGGACCAGTACGACTTCCCCGTCTGGCTGCGGATGAGTTGGCCGCTGCTCGTCATCGCCGCCTGCGAATTCACGCTGCAGAGCGCCGACGTGCTCGTCGTATCGCACTACATGACGCCGACCGACGTCGGCATCTACTTCGCCGCCGCCAAGACGATGTCGCTCATTCTATTCGTCCACTATGCGGTGGGCAGCGCCGTCGCCAATCGCTTCGCGGCGCTCGGCGCGCGCGGCGACCGCGAGAGCCTCGATGCGTTCGCGCAGGAAGCCGCGCATTGGACCTTCTGGCCCTCGCTTGCCGCCGGCCTTGTCCTGCTGGCGCTCGGCATACCGCTGTTGTGGCTGTTCGGCCCGCAGTTCGTCGACGGCTATCCGGTGATGCTGATCCTCGTCGTCGGCTTCCTGTTCCGCGCCTCGATGGGACCCTCGGAGTTCCTCTTGAACATGCTCGGCAAGCAGTCGATCAGCGCCGCGGTGCAGGTGACCGTCGCGGTGATGAGCGTCGTGCTCAATCTGCTGCTGGTGCCGTACTACGGCCTCATCGGCGCAGCGACGGCGACGTCGGCGGCGCTGATGACCGGAGCGCTACTCAACAATGTGGCTGTGTATCGAACTCTCGGCATCGAGGTTGCGGTCTGGCGCAACCTCTTCAAGCGCAAAGCGCGGGACTGAGCAGCCCCGCGGCTCCGGCTTACATCGGCGAGCCGATCACCAGCGTCCAAAACGATTTGAACTCGGTGCGCGGATCCTGCACCAGTCCGATGCCCATGTGCGTGGCATCGCCGAGCAGCAGGTTCTTGTTGTGGCCGGGGCTTTCCTTCCAGCCGCGCATCACTTCATTGAAGTCGATTTGGCCGGTGCCGACATTCTCTGCCGCGAGACGCGCCTTGAAGCCCGTGCGCTTGACGCGATCCCACGGATTGGAGCCGTCCGAGCCGTAGTGCGAGATGCGATCCCACTTGGCGAGATCACGCGAGTGAGCCTTGGCGGCCTCGGTGAGCTCGGCGTTGAGCTTCAGAGGCTTCAGGCCCTTGTCCTTGCGATACTGATTGATGATGTCGCGCGCCTTCTCGGGATCGAGCGCGGTGTGCGTGTAGTCACGGTCGGCGAGCGCACCGGCCGGAGCTTTCTCATAGGAGCCGCTCGGCGCCTGATCGTCGAGCTTGGCATATTGCTGGCCGGCGACGGCAGGCGCTTTTTCACGCTTAGCCGAAGGCTCGCCGCCGAGCGCAACGCTCTCTGAGCGCGGCGCGGATGTGATCGAAGCCGTGGTGTCGGGTTCGTTATAACCGGAAGAGATAGTTCCGGAACCGAGGCTGCAGGCACCCAACGCCACTGCAGCACCCGCGCATAGCGCTACGCGATACATACGAGCCACTCCCGCGTGGAAGATTGCGGTACAACGATTCATCATCGCCTAAACCCGTTAACTCGCCGTTAATGCTAAGGAGTTGTAACCGCACGTCCGGAAGTGAGCTGACCGAAGCCGCGCATTTTCCAGTTTCGTGTGGCCTTTCCCCCGGTTGCGTCGGCGGCACCGCGAAGCGCCTCACCCGATCACGCTTCATTATGGTGTCGCCAATTTGGCCCGCTTGAGGCGAAAGGCGGGCGAAGCGGCGAAAAGCGACAGGGTCGACATGCAACCGTCCCCTACCCATTCGCTCCGCCCTCTTGAAGCCACCGCAAACTCACACACAATTCGCTCCGAGAGGCCGGTGATTCGCGCGTACGGCAATGCCAATGGCATGAGGAGACGCGTTGCATGTCGGCCCTGAGCACGAAAGCGCAGGCGCTGCCCGCCAGCGGAGCCGCGCCCGGCGTCATCGACGATCTCATCCTGGCGCGTGCCGCGTGCTCGGGCGGCGCCACCCGCGCCCAAATCGTGCGCGACCTCGGCCCGCTGCTGACCCCGAAGCTATCGACGGCGCAATGGCGCGTCACCGCCGATGTCGCGCTTTCGCGCCTCAGCGTCGGCGGCAGACTGCGCGACGCGCGCGGACGACTGCGCCCGACGGAGCAGGGCGAGGCGGCGGTCGCCAGCTTTTTCGGCGAGAAGGACGCGCAGGCGCGCAGCTGGAACGACCAGCGCGACATCTGGATGGTCGCCAAGGCGCTCGGCGTCGACCCCAGCAAACCGGCCCTGCGCAGCGCATTATCGCGACCCGATGGCCTCAGCGCGCTCGTGGTGCAGCAGGCCTTCGGCCTTGCGGTACGCCAGGCGCTGTCGCCGTCGAAACTGCGCGCGGCATTGGCGCTCGTGGCGCTGGAGCGCGCCTTCGGCGACAACGTCAAAGAAGGGCTCGGCAAGGGATCGGCGCTTTCCGCCAAGGCCGGACGCGTTCTCGCCGGTCAATTGTTGCAGAAGCCGCGCGAGCTGACGACCGACACGCGCCTAATCGCGGCTCTGTGTGCCGATCTGGCGGGCGTAGCGCGCTTCGACGCCGACACGCTGCGCCTTACCGTGCTGCGCAAGCTGGCTGGTGTCGATGCACCGATCAGCCCACAGCCGATCGCCAAGCCCGCCTTGCGGGCCGTGCGCGAATCGGAAACGCCGCCGCCGAATATCCTCACACCGCAACCCGAAGAAACGCCGCAGCGCCCTGGATTGGCGCAATTTTCGGCCGGTGTGCTTACCGCGGCACGTATTCGCGCCGAGGGCTGGCCAGGGGCACGCAAGGCGTTTATCTCTCGGGTGTGGGACGCGATTCGCACCTCGCACCCCGAGTGGGGTCTCTCTGAGATCGACTTCAAGGACATGCTGACCGGAGCCCACAGGGCGGGACAGCTGGTGCTGACGGGCGCCGACCTCAAGAACAAACAAAACATCAAGGAGTTCGAGGATTCCGCGATCCTCTACAAGAACACCGTCTGGCACTACGTGCGCGTCGAAGACTGAGACGTCGAGGGCCGTCGACTAATGCAGCAGCAAGAAGTTCCCCCACAACCAGCTCCTGACCGGCTGTTCTCGGCGTTCGAGCAATCGATCACCTGGGAGGATGACATCTGGCGGGCCGATCCCGTCGACGTCGCCGAAGTGCACGCCAAGGCGCGGCGCAAATTCTCCGACCTATTGACCGGCATCATCTCGGGCAGGGGCCCGGGCACGCAGGACCGCATCCTGCTCTTCCACGGCCAGTCGGGCGCCGGCAAGACGCACCTGTTGCGCGCGCTGCGAACCACGGCGCACCGCGCGGGCACGGCCTACTTCGGCTACGCGCAGATGACGCCGGATGTCGCCAACTACGCCGACTACTACCTGCGCCGTCTCGTGCACTCGCTCGAGAAGACGTACGACCCGGATTCATCTGGCGAGAGCGCGCTGACGCGCCTCACCGGCCGCCTCGTCGCCGACGCGGCCGTCGATGCCAAGGACCTGCAGAACCTGCGCGAGGCGAGCCTCGATGAGGCCAAGCTCGCCAAGCTCGTGCTCAAGATCGCCGACGATATCGTCGCCAGCCCCAAGTACGCCAAGCAGGACCTCGACATCAACGTCGTGCGCGCCATGCTTTACCTGGAACGCCGCGATCCGCGCATCGATCAGCGCATCCGCCAATACCTGCACGGCCGCCCGCTCACCGAGCTTGCGCATCAGGCCGTCGCCGCACTCGACCCGAACGATGGCGAGGACCGCGCCTTCGAGATCATCGCCGCCTTCGGCGCGCTGATGTGGACCGTAGAGCGCGCCTCGCTCGTGTTCTGCGTCGATCAGGTCGAGGACCTGCGCTTTTTCTCCGACGCCGAGGAACGCTTCCAGCGCGCCGTGCGCGATCTCATCCAGATCGCCAACCGGGTGCCGAACGCCATTCTCATCATCTCGTGCCTGGAAGACTTCTACGGCCAGGTGCGCGGCGTGCTCGCGCAGTCGTACATCGACCGCATCGAGAAGGCCGGTCCGGTCGCGCTTCTTGAAAGCCGCACGCCGGAAGAAGCCAAGCTGATCATCGCCAAGCGGCTGGCGCATCTCGCCGCAACGGGCGATGCCAAGAGCGGGTACTCGGATCCGTCCGCGTTCTTCGGTCCGCAGTTCTACGAGGAGTTCGCCGGTCTCTCGACGCGGCGTCTGCTCGAGCACGCGCACAATCGCCTGCGCACCAAGACCTCGCCTGAAGCGGACGAGCCCGATGAGGGCGCCGAGAGCGAAAAGAGCGGGTTCATCTCGCGCCTTGCGGCGGCGCTCGGTCTCGGCTTTGCGAGCGACGACCCGTCAGCGCCCGAAGCGCCGGTCGATTATCGCGAAATCCTGGGAGCGGTTCCAGAACGCCTCCGAGGCGGAAATCCCGTCCGATGAGCGCGAGCTGCTCGACATCCTCTCCGGCGGCCTCGCGCTCGCCAAGGAGGAATGGGCCGGCACTATCCTGCTCAACATCGAGCGCATCGAGCTTGCTGAAGACCTCTCCGCCATCGACTTCACGCTGAAGCACAAGGGCGGCCTGACCACCGACGGCCGCGTGTTCGTGTGCAACAAGCCGACCCAGGGCGGTGGCTTGAAGCGTCAGCTCGACCGCGTGCTGCCCAACATGGGCGCCAAGCAGTGCTTCATGCTGCGCGCCTCCGACTTCCCGCCCAATCGCAAGAACCAGACGGCACAAGCTTTCCGCAAGTTTCGCGAGTCCGGCGGCCGTCCGCTTATGGTGCCAATTGCCGAGTGGGAGCGCATGATGATGGTGCGCGAGTTCCACACCCACCATCGCCAGGACCCCGGCTTCACCGCCTGGCTCGGCACCGCCAAGCTGCTCTCCAACCTTCCCGCGATCATCCAATTGCTGCGCCTCGATCTCCTGGGGCGCGCCCTGCCGAAGTCAGCGGCGGCCGTAGCCGAAGCCGCGGCCAACGGGACGAAAGCCAAAGCTGGCCGCACCGTCGCGCTCGACAGCGACGAGCTGTCTGCGGCCGCCGATGCTGCCGCGACGCCTGCCGTCGATGACGAAGAGGAGCTGCCGCTGTCCGTCATCCTCGACGAGGGCGCCGGCGGCTCGAGCATCTGCGCCGGACGCGAGCTACGCCCGGGCGCGCGGGCCGTCACACTCAACAAGAACGTCCTGAAGCGCCACGCCGCGGTGCTCGGCGGCTCCGGCTCGGGCAAGACGACGCTTGCCCTCAGCCTGATCGAGCAGCTGCTGCTGCGCGGCATCCCGGCGGTGCTCATCGATCGCAAGGGCGATCTGTGCAGCTACGCCAATCCCGATGTTTGGCGCGACAACGACGAGGAATTCTCCGAGCGCCGCGGCGAGCGCGAGAAGCTCGCCGACGCCATCGATGTCGCCGTGTTCACGCCCGGCCGCTCATCGGGCCGCCCGATTTCCATCACGCTGCTGCCCAACGGCATCAACGAGCTGCCCGAGCACGAGCAGCAGCTGCTGGCCAACCTCTCCTCAGCCGCCCTCGGCGAGATGCTGCATCTGAAGAACTCGGCGACGCATCAGAAGCAGTCGGGCACCCTCTCGGTTGCCCTGCGCATCCTCGGCTCGCGCCACAGCCGCGAGGTGACGCTGACCGACCTCATCCATCTCCTCGAGGACGAGGATCCGGAGCTGTCGGAGCTGACGCAGCGCATGGACCCGTCCGGCAAGATCCGCCGCGATCTGGTCGCCCAGCTCGACAGCTTGCGTCACCGCAACGCCTCGCTGTTCGAGGCGGGTGGCGAGACGCTGAGCATGGAATCCCTGCTCGGCCTCGGCCCCCATGCCCGCGACGGCCGCACACGGCTTTCGATCATTTACACGGGCTTCCTCGGCGACAACGAGAACATCCTCTTCTGGGTGTCGCAGTTCCTGGCCGAAGCGCTGCGCTTCTGCCAGCGGAACCCGAACGACGAGCTGCAGGCCGTCGTCATGTTCGACGAGGCCGATCTCTACATTCCGGCGAACGCCAAGCCGGCCACCGCCGAGCCGCTGCAGAGCCTTTTGAAGCGCGCCCGCTCCGCCGGCCTCGGCATGATGCTGGCAACGCAATCGCCGGGCGACCTCGACTACAAGAGCCGCGATCAGATCACGAGCTGGTTCATCGGCCGCGTGCGTGAAGACACAGCCCTGCGCAAGCTGAAAGCGGCTTTCTCTAGCGAGTCCGGTCTGGAGCCGGCGGCCGTGCTGCCCGGCCAGACGGTGGGCGAATTCCATCTCGTTCAGGAAGGTCTCGTGCGCCCGATGAAGGCGCAGCGCTCGCTCATCGAAGCCGAGCAGGTGCCGTTCGATCGCATCGAGCAGTTGGCGCGCGAAACGAAGGGTCAGGACGAGCGCCAGCTGCGTCTGTTCGATGCGCCTGCGCGGACAGTCGGCGACGGGAATTGTCAAGCGCGGCTGATGCCGTTTTGCCACTCATCCACAGGGTTGCCGTAGCAAGAGGAATCACTTGCCGGTGCACGGCGAGGCTCATCCAAACTCCACCAGAGTTTTATCTAACGCATTTGCGGATTTGAGTTTTCTGTCCCTGCACGGCATAGCGCCAAGTGGGGGACGCACTGTTGTCTTTCGCAATTGCGAACCTGAACGCCCTTCGCCCCGTAAACAGGGCGTGTCAACTTCTTTTTTCTAATGTAAATTCTGCATGTCACTGGAAATTTTTAGGGGGTCTTCAGTGACAATGCGGTTGTTGCGTTTGACGCCGTCGCGGCAATGACGGCGTGGAGTGCGGGGTAGTGTTATGGTTGCGAAGTCATTCATGATGCTTGTCGTGGCTACAGTATTAGGGCCGGCTGTGGGCGTCGGCCTATTTGTACTGTTGCACACGTATTGATGAGCGTTGGCGGGGCGTTTAGGCAACGACCTTCCGACGGGGCCAATATCGCCATAAAGACCGACTAGCTGGTTCGGGCTTCGGCGCATCAGCGCTTACCCCCGTACGAGCGGCAGGTCATGCTCGTCATATTCAGCGTGCTGCTGCGAGCGCTCGAGTTGCTGGCGCTCCTGCCGTTTCGCATTTTGCATTTGCTGCTCGACCGGGTTGCTTTCAACCCGCGGCTCGGCCCCCTGCGCTATGTCGCCGGCGCCGGCATCTTCTACGCCATCCTCGCCGTGCTGCTCGTCTACGTCGCCGCGCCCATCCGTGGCGCCGTCGGCCATTACACGCTCGGCGAAAAGCTGCATTACGACGCCGAGCGCTGGCTGGCGACGGCCATCTACGACGCGCGCGGCAACTTCGTCGGCACGTTCGATCCGCGCCTCGATAGCCTGCGCGACGTCAACTACACCGAGCGAGGCGATCGACCTCGGCGATTACGTCGCCAACCCCGACCACAAGTCGATCCCCGTGCGCGAGGTGCCGGAGGCCTACTGGCAATGCCTCGTCTATCACGAGGACCGCAACCTCGGCGGCGTCCTCAATCCGTTCGGCATCGATCTGCCGGGCGTGCTCAAGATCCCCTTTTCCACGGTGCGCCGCTCGATCGCGGCCAAGCGCCTGGTGCTCGGCGTCGGCGGCTCGACGCTCGCCATGCAGTTCGTGCGCGTCATCTACAAAACGCCGCCCAGCGTCCACGAAGGCGCGCTGGTCAAGCTGAAGCGCAAGCTGGGCGAGTGGTGGCTGGCCCCGGTCATCTATCGCGAGCTCACCGACGGCGGCGACAACACCGCCCTGAAGCAGTGGGCGGCCAACCATCTCTGGCTCGCCCAGCGCACCGGCGGCTCGCCGCTGCACGGCGTCGAGCTGACCAGCCGCATCGTGTTCGGCAAGGAGGCCGAGGATCTCTCGATCGCCGAGCAGTTCGTGCTCGCCTCCGCCGTCAACCGCCCGATCATCCTCATGGAAGGCAGCGAGCGGCTCAACGCGGTGCGGCTCGACCGCTGGCGCTACATCACCGAGGTGCGCGCCCGCACCTGCGCCGAGAAGCTGATCGACGACGAGGCGCTGCAAAAGCAGGTCGTGTTCGATCTGTTCGCCATGGCCGGCGGGACCGCCCGATCCGAAGGTCAAGCCGAAGCTGCAGGAGGCGCTGGACAAATACGCCCCGGGTCTCGCCCTGCCGGCGCAGGCCAACCCGGTGATCCGCGCCAACGCGCTGATGCCGGCCGCGCGCTACGGCATCCGCGAGGAGATGAAGCAGCGCTACGGCTTTGCCTGGCGCGACCACGTGCGCGGCATCACGACGACGTTCGACGCCGGTGACGAACCTGGCGTTCGGCGAGACGGCGCGCCAACGCTTGGCCGAGATCGACGCCAAGTACGCCGACAAGATCGATGCCGGCTACACGCTCGACCCCGCGAAGATCGCCGAGCGACCGCCACAGCCCCGGCGTCATCGTCGCCGCGGCCAATGCCCAGGGCGAGATCGTGCGCTACTTCGAGCAGGGCGAGAACGCGGCCTACTTCGGCTCGCCCTACGCACGCGAGCCGGCCACCGGCTACTACGACCGCGGCCGCGAGAGCCGCATGGTCGCCTCCACCGGCAAGATCATCGCCGCCATCGCCATCGCCAACACGATGCGCGACACGCCGCAGTCGCTCTATGTCGATGCCAAGGCGCCCGCGCAGGGGCTCGAGACATGCGCCAAGGGCGACGAGCCGCATGGACGGCGCGCCATGGTCGCGTTCGCCTGCTCGCTCAACGATCCGCTGATGCGCCGCACGGCGCAGGTTGGCCAGGCGCGCGTGCAAAAGCTCATCGACGAACTCGGCTTCAACATGCCGCCGGCCAACGCCGACGGCAGCGGCACGCCGCCGTCGACCGCCGTCGTTCTCGGCCAGGTTGCGGGATCGCCGCGTCGCGTGCACCAGCTGGCCGGCGTCGTGCTCGCGAGCCTCATCGGCCGCGGGGCAACGCCGCTCCAAGCGCCGACGCTGATCAAGCGCTACGACTTCACCGATGTCGACGACCACGGTGCAGACGCGGCCGGCGCCACGGCTGGCAAGATCACGCCCAACAAGATCATTCGTGCCGGCGGGCGTGGGTTCATTCGCTCCGTGTTGCAGGGCCCGCTGTGCTACGAGGCGGGCGGCAAGCCCACCGGCACGCTGAAGGATCTGTCGGGCTGGTGCGCAGCGCGCCGCCCTGGCGTCAAGCTGCACTTCGCCAAGACCGGCACGCAGGTGACCGAGGATGTCGACGCCACCGTCGATGCATGGATCGCCGGCGGACTGCAGTTCGCCAACGGCGCCGCGTACTCCTATGTCGTCGTGGTCGGCACCGGCTCGGTTCGCGAGCCGTGGGCGCGCAACCTGCACGCCGCGCAGATCGCCGTGCCGCTGCTCGACGCATTGCTGACCGATCTGGAAGCGGAAGCGATGGGCCGCAAGCGCGCGCCGTCGCCTGCCAAGGCAAAGACACCTGCCGCCGCCTCGGCCGCGAAGAAGCAAGCCAAGCTCACCGCCAATACGCCGGCGCCGTGACAGCCACTTTGGAAATCGATCAGTCCTGAAGACTGGCCTGCAATCCGGCTGGTTCAACTGCCGCTGGGGACGAGGCGCGTCTGAAACAGACGTAGCGCTTTGTCCTTGAGCTCGTTCGACCCGAGCTTCTCTTCGGCCAGCCGCAACATGATGGCGGCCAACTCGGCGCGCGCCTCTTCCCTGGTTTTGGGGTCCGCCTGCGCATATCCGGCTGCAACGCAGGCCCAGGTCTCATCGTAGATGGACCCCAGCAAGGCGAGAACTTCCGGCTCGAACGTTTCTGGGCGGGATGCGGGCATCTGGAACTCCACGGAGGATTTCCACGACAATAGCGCGCAGATCGGGGCGGCTAAAATCCGCGAACGGCGGGCTTAACAAATTGAATTGTAATAACTTACTTTATGTTTCCTACCGGTAGTGGGTAAAATGAGTAAGTGACCCACTTGACACAATCTCCGGCAATACCTAACTCGATATCGTCCGACATCAGGAGATGAGGGGCCCGCCATGAATGGCTTGTCTCGCGAAACACGTCTTCAAATCATGCTCGACGACGAAGAGCTTGCCGCCATCGACGATTGGCGGTTCAAGCGCCGAATGCCGAGCCGTGCAGCGGCGATCCGCGAACTGCTGCGCCGCGGACTGCAGGCCGAGCTGGGCAGTGAAACCGATCGCTCGATGCGGTCGGGAGATTTCGGCGTGATCGGCAGAGACGAAGAGCCGACGGTCTAAGCGCCGCTTCGGACACCGACGTCGGCATCGCGACTGTCAATTCCACACGGGAAGAGTCGAAGCGCGCGCATCATGCGCCGCTTCATGCATACCGGCGGCGTTCCGCCACCGAGGCGCCGTACTGGCGACAAAAACGCCGCCTACCAAGGCGATGGATCACTTACCGGCACGACGGAAGACACTGAACAGCGAAAGAGGCGTTTCGCGCATTCGGTGGTGGACGGTCCCGCGCGCTGACTGCGTTGCGGGTCGACGACCATCTGTGCGCCGATCGGTTGAGCAGGTCACCCATGTCGTTAAGGACGGGCGCGCCATGGTCGCGCACGAGATCCACTACCAGGCGGCTTCGGCCATAGCTTCGAAACGTCCGCCGATTGGACCGAGCCGGAAGCTGCCAAGCGCGACTACAAAAAGTTGTTTCTCATCGTCGGGCTCGCCGGCCTGTCGTGGGTAGCAACCTACGTCGGCATGCTGGAGCTGATCGAATCCAACATGGGCGTGCTGCCGCTCGTCCATAAGCTGATCATCGGCTTCTCGGTCGCCATGCTGATGACCATGGTCGTCTGGCTGCTCGACCAGATGTTCTCGCCCATCGATTGGTTCACCCGCCTCTCGTACCTGTTCGGCTACGTTTTCCTGTCGATCATCTCCATCGGGTTCGGCTTCGGCTTCTACTGGAAGGTGCTGGAAAGCCGCTCAGAGGCCGCGCGATCGGCGGAAAGCGCCGTCGGCCAGGTGCAATCGTCGCTGTACGGCGCCTCGACGCGCCTCGAACAGCTGCAGGCGACGCTCGTCCAGCTCGCGACCATGTCGACCGACAAGGCGGCGCTGGAGCGCGACAAAGGCACCTCGTGCCCCAACAGCTCGCCCGGCGATGGTCCGCGCCGCAAGATGCGCGATGAGGACGCGGCCCGCTTCAACTTCGCCTCCCAGTTCGTCAAGGGACGCGTCACGGCGATCAAGGGCGACATGGGCGCGCTCGACGCCGAGCTGGCCAAGATCGTCTCCAACGACGCCTCGACCATCGACGCGACCAGCGGCACGCGCAACGAGTTCATGCGCTCGCTCGGCCGCCGCCTCGACCTGACGGTGACCGGCTTCAACGCCTTCCGCACCGATCCGCAGCTACGCCAGATCCGCACCGACCTCGCCGACCGCGGCGAGCGCAGCACCATCGACATGGGCAACGGCAAATCGATCGTCTGCCCCGATACGCAGCTGCAGGTTGCCGTGCGCGGCGTCGTGCGCGCCATCGATCAGTTGCCGACGCTGGAGAAGCCGGAGATCGCCGCGGTCGAAGGTTCGGAAGCCACCATCGAAGCTTTCCGACGTCTCACGGCGACGTTCTTCGGCCTCTTGTCGTTCGAGCTGCCGCCGTCGGCCGACGAGCTGCGCACGCTGCAGCAGAAAGCCGTGCAGTCGATCGACAACCCCGCCGCCCTCCACGCACTCAACAACGAGTTCGTCGGCCTGTCGAAGCGCGATTACATCCCGCTCGGCGTCGCCGTGTTCGTCGACTTGTGCCTGCTGCTGGTCTCCATCGGCCGGCCGATGAACCGCTTCGTCGCCACGCGACAGAGCATGATCGAAGCCGAGCGCGGGCCGGTTTTCCCCATTCTGTCGCGCTTTTCCGAGATCCATAACCACGAGGAGATGCGGCGCACGTTCGACGTGTTTCGCGAGGTGATCTTCGAATCCGGCGGCACCTACTACGTCGCCGTGCCCCTCAACGCCCCGCGCGGCCACCCGCAACGCGAGCAACTGCGCCGCGACGCGCAGGCGCTCGCCAACCTGTGCTACGCGCTCGAAGGCCAGGGCGTGCTGACACGCCCGTGGAAAATCGCGCCGGGGCTCGTCGCCCGCCGCAAGCTCCGCCGCCAGGGCAGCAAGTTCATCGAGTGCTATCGGGATAACTATGTGGCGCCCATTCCGCGCGCCGGGCGCGCGCTGATGGCCATGTTCATGTCCGATCGCAAGGGCGAGGAGGCCCCGGCCTTCCGCATCTACGCCTTCAAAAATGGCGCCTGGCCCGAGATGATCCTCGGCGCTGTCATGGGCGCTGCCGGGCGCATCGAGGCGGAGCGCCGCCGCGAGCAGCGAGTGTCGCCCGCTATCGAGGAAGTGGCTGAGGTCCGTTCGGAATTCGAGCGCTCGTTGTCGGAGCCGGTGACGGCGCCGCGTGGTGTCGAGCTCCCGGGTTTGGATCCTGATTTGATGGTACGGAGGCGTACACGCCCCAACATCTTCAAGCATCGCCCCGGCGCCGTGCACGAGCCGGCAGCGCGCCGCCACACGCTGCCCATGGGCCCCTCGATCGAGGAGCGACGCCGCGAGCCCGTGACACGTACTGCCGATACCACCTCCGATCCGGCCTATCGGCAGCGGTTCGGCAGCTATGCGGGTCTCGCCGAGGCCGAGCTGACGACATATCGCGATCTCGATGACGACGCGCCTGATCACGCCAACAGCAACACGGCGCGCACCGCGCCGACCGAAGAGGAAGCTGTCGTTGTCCCGTTCCCCACACCGGCTGCTGCCCCATTGTCCTTTGCTGAACGCATCGCAACGGCGTTGGCAGCCGAACCGATGCCGGAATCAGCCGATACGCGTCCGACGCATCGGCGTCGAGCTGCGCCGCGAAACGGCAACGTTCCGCGTTCCCGTAAGCGAAGCCTCGCTCCCTGAGGCGTTGATGAAGCTTACCGGCGGCTCGCTGCGTATCGAGAGCGAAACGCCAGCCTTGCCGCAGCTCGAGCAGTCGCACGCGACTGCATCGCCTGAGATCGCGGCCGAGGAAACGCAGGCGATCGCGCTGTACGACAAATCAATTCCACAGGAATTCGACGGCGCGGACTTCGAGCCGCCACGCGTGCTGCGCAGGATGGTGGAATAGACGCGGTCGGAGCATTGCAAGAAGTGCTCCGTGCGGGGCGGTCCGCAACACTTGTTTAACCGAACTGTCAGCTTAATGGCCGGCAACATAAACAACCCCGGGTGTGACATGTCTCGCGCTTCGAACTCGGGCAACAAGGGGGACTTCGGTCATGTCACTTGAAACACCTTCACTGCTCCATGGCCTCTCCATTGCCGAGAAGATTTCGAAGCTGAGCGCCTTCATCGGCGAAGACCTCGACACCCGCTCGATGCATGGAATTCACGTTGCCGGCGGCTGCTATCTGCTGATCGCCCGTTCGCCCGACAGCCCCGTCGCCCAGGCGCTGCGCGCTCATGCTGCGCGCCTAACGACTCTGGGCATCCGCGTTCGCGCCATCTTCACCGAGGTTGACGCCGCCAAGCCAGCGCACCAAATGGCGCCGTTCTCGGTGCCGAGCGAGTGCCGCCTGGCTCGCGACCCGCGCCTACTCGCCGCCCATGAGCAGCTGACCCTGACCCCCACCTGCAACTGGGTCGGCGACTGCATGCGCCGCGACCCCGGCAAGCGCGATGCCCTCGAGCGCTTCGCCCCCAACTGCGCCCAGACGGGCGCCCATGCCATCCGCTCGTTCGAGAGTCTGTGGCGCGCCACCGTGCCGGTCTATTCGATGCCGGCCATGACTGCTGCGCTGGCGCAAATGCCCGAGTTGACCGGCGCCGGCGAGACGCTGCCCGAAGGCATGCGCCGCCAGTAACGGCTCGCTAAGTTCAACCAATAGATCGCCTGCCGGGGCCGGTGCGAAAGCGCCGGCCCCGTTCGCATTTGCAGCACGGATGCAAACGGACGCAATGGACGGAAACTGGCGATATCGCCGGGCTTATCGCCTCCGCATGCACATTGGACCCTGATCGCCTTCACCGCGACAATCCCTTTGTCGATAATGGCTTTGGATCGTTTCGGCTCAGACCTTCAAGGTGGCCACCATGCCGTTTCTCGCGCGCCTCTGTCTCGCCTTCACGCTGCTGCTTCCGCTGGCGCCCGCGATGGCGCAACAGCCGCAGCAATCGCAAGCGGCGCATCCCTTCGCTCACCAGGGCGTCAAGGAGGATGCGACACGCTACGAGACGTACCTCAAATCGAACTGGAAACTCTCGACGCGCAACGCCGCCGAGCTACGCCGCGACGGCGAGCGCGCATTGCGCACCGACCCGCGCGCCGCATCGCGCAGCTTTGCCGGTGCCGTCGTCGCCGACAACAAGGATGCCGAAGCCTGGCTGGGTCTCTCCAGCGCCCTGCTTGCGATCGCGCCCGACCCCAACAAGGACAGCGAGCGCTACGACCTGCCGGTGAACGCCTCCGGCGCCGCCTACCTCGCCTATGAGCGCGCCACTGGCGACCCGCAGAAGGCGCGTGCCCTCGCCGTGCTCGGCGACGCGTTGCAGCGGCGTTCCTACTACCGCCCCGCCATCGATGCCCTGAAGACCAGCCTCGCCCTCGCCGACAACAGCACCGTGCGCGCGACGTACGAGAAGTTGCGCTCCGAGCACGGCTTCCGCATGACCGACTACAAGGCCGAAGCCGAAATGGCTGCCCCGCGCCTGTGCCTGCAGTTCTCCGAAGCCCTCGCCCGCGGCCAGGTCGACTTCGCCAAGTTCGTCTCCGTCGACGGCAAGGACCCGCAGAGCGTCTCGGCCGAGAACGAGCAGCTGTGCATCGACGGCCTCAGCCACGGCCAGCGCTACCAGGTGCAGATCCGCGCCGGCCTGCCTTCAGCGGTCGAGGAGGATCTGACCAAGACCATCGAGATCGCGGTGTATGTGCCCGACCGCAAGCCGTTCGTGCGCTTCTCCGGCAAGTCGTACGTGCTGCCGAGCCGCGGCCAGCAGGGCATCCCGCTCGTCTCCATCAACACCGCCAAGGTGGAGGTTGAGGTCTACCGCATCGGCGACCGCAACCTCGTCGGCGCGCTGGAGAGCGGCGACTTCCAGCGTCAGCTGCAGAGCTACGAGCTCGAGCAGATCAAGTCGCGCTCCGGTGAGAAGATCTTCATCGGCTCTATGGATGTGCCGCAGAAGCTCAACGAGGAGATCACCACCGCGCTTCCCGTCACCGATGCCGTCGGCGCCCTGAAGCCCGGCGTCTACGTGATGATTGCCAAGCCGTCGCAGAAGTCGCGCGAGGACTACAACACCGAGGCGACGCAGTGGTTCATCGTCTCCGACCTCGGCCTCACCGCCTTCTCCGGCGATGACGGCGTGCATGCCTTCGTGCGCTCGCTGGCCGAGACCAACCCCTCGGCCGACGTCAACGTCAAGCTCGTCGCGCGCAACAACGAGGTGCTGGGCACCGCCAAGACCGACGCACGCGGCTACGCCAAGTTCGACGCCGGACTTGCCCGCGGCGAAGGCGGCCTGCAGCCGGCCATGCTGGTTGCCGAAAGCGCGACCGGCGAATACGCCTTCCTCGATCTGACCTCGGGCGCCTTCGATCTCACCGACCGCGGCGTCAAGGGCCGCGAGACGCCCGGGTCCGCTCGACGGCTTCGTCTACACCGAGCGCGGCGTCTACCGCCCCGGCGAGGATGTGCACATTGCCGCCCTCGTGCGCGACGCCACCGGAAAGGCCGCGACGCTTCCCGTCACGCTGATCGTCACGCGCCCCGACGGTGTCGAGCACTCGCGCTACACCCTGAAGGATCGCGGCCTCGGCGGCCGCGACATCACCCTGCCGCTCGCCGCGTCCTCGCAGACCGGCACGTGGCGCGCCAAGCTGCACACCGATCCCGACAAGGATCCGATCACGCAGGTCTCGTTCCTGGTCGAGGACTTCGTCCCCGAGCGCCTCGACCTCAAGCTCGAGCCGCCGACCGCTGCGCTGTCGCCGCAGGAGACGCAGACCATCAAGGCGACCGGCCGCTATCTCTACGGCCCGCCCGCCGCCGACCTTGCCATCGAGGGCGATATCGTCGTCAAGCCGTCGAAGAAGGACGTCGAGGGCTACCCCGGCTTCGAGTTCGGCCAGGCCGACGAGACGATCGAGCCGGTGCGCAAGCCGCTCGATGCCGCGACGACCACCGACGCCCAGGGCATCGCCCAGGTCGCCATCACGCTGCCGCCCGTCACGCAGACGGCCAAGCCGCTCGAAGCGAGCGTCATCCTGCGCCTGCGCGAAGCCGGCGGCCGCACCATCGAGCGCAGCGTCACCATCCCGGTCGACCTGAAGCAGGCCCGCATCGGCATCAAGCCGCTGTTCAAGGGCACCGACCTCGACGAGAAGCAGACGGCTTCGCTTCGAAGTCGTCGCGCTCGATGCCGAAGGCAAGCGCGTTGCCGCCAACGGGCTGAACTGGGTGCTCAACCGCCTCGACAGCAACTGGCAGTGGTATCGCCGCGACGGCCAGTGGAACTACGAGGCCGTCACACTGACTCGTAAGATCGCCGACGGCACCTTGAACGCCACCGCCGACGGCGCCTTGCCGAGGATCGAAGCCGGCGTCGACTACGGACGCTACAAGCTCGAGATCACCTCGGCCGATCCGAGCGGTCCTTCCGCCAGCACCGCCTTCAATGCCGGCTGGTACACGGCCGCCAGCGAAGCCGAGAGCCCGGAAGTGCTCGACGTCGCGCTCGACCGCGCCAGCTACAAGCCGGGCGAGACCGCCAAGCTGCGCATCGCCACCAAGCAGGGCGGCAAGGCGCTGATCTCGGTGCTGTCGAACGGCCTGCTGTCGCAGCAGGAAATCAACGTCCCCAACGGCGGCGGCGAAGCCGACGTGCCGGTGGGCGACAACTGGGGCGCCGGCGCCTACGTCACCGCCATGCTCTACCGTCCGCTGGACGAGAGCCTGAAGCGGATGCCGAGCCGCGCCATCGGCGTGCAGTGGCTGGGTCTCGACCAGGCCGCCAACACGTTTGAATGTCGAACTGGGCGCGCCGGAGAAGATCAAGTCCGGCACCACGCTCACCGTCCCGGTCAAGATCGGCGGTTTGAAAGCCGGCGAGGAGGCGCGCATAACGCTCGCCGCCGTCGATCTCGGCATTCTCAACCTGACGCGCTTCCAGACCCCGGCGCCGGAAAACTGGTTCTATGCCCAGCGGCGCATGGGACTGGAGATCCGCGACTTCTACGGGCGCCTCATCGACGGCATGCGCGCCGAACGCGGCACGCTGCGCTCTGGCGGTGACGGCGGTGCCGACGCTGGCCTGCAGGGCAGCCCGCCGGTCGAAGAAACGGTCGCCATGTTCTCCGGCATCGTCTCGGTCGGCCCCGACGGCACCGCCAGCGTCGACTTCGACGTGCCGGACTTCAACGGCACGGTGCGGGTGATGGCGGTCGCCTGGAGCGCCGACAAGCTCGGCCACGGGCAGCAAGACGTCATCGTGCGTGACGCCGTGGCGCTCACCGCGTCCGGTCCGCGCTTCCTGACGCTCGGCGACGAGGCCCGCCTCGATGTCGCCGTGCACAACGTCGAAGGCCCGCAGGCCGCTTACAAGTTGGAACTCACCAACGGCGATAAGTCCGTGCACACGGCGAGCCTCGATTTGAAGGCGAACGAGCGGCGCTCCGAAACCATCCCGGTGAAGCCGACCGACGTCGGCCTCGTCGACTACGACATCCGCGTCACCGGCCCCGACGGCATCGACGTCAAGCGTCACCTCACGTTCGACGTGAAGCCGCCGGCCGGCGACATCAAGCGCACGACGGTCGCGTCGCTGAAGGCAGGCGGCAACATCTCGCTCAGTCCCGACCTCGTGCGCGACATGATCGCCTCGCGCACACGCGTTTCGATCAGCGTCGGCCCGACGGCAACGCTCGACATCCCCTCGCTGCTGACTTCGCTCGACCGCTACCCCTACGGTTGCGCCGAGCAGACCGTCAGCCGCGCGTTGCCGCTGCGTCTACGCCAACGCCGTCGCCGCCCAGCTCGGCATCGCGCCCGACAAGGAGCTGAAGGCGCGCGTGCAGAAGGCTGTCGATCGCGTCTTCGAGATGCAGGATTCGACCGGCGCCTTCGGCGTCTGGGGCCCGTCCACCACCGATCTGTGGCTGACGGGCTACGTCACCGACTTCCTGACGCGTGCGAAGGAGCAGGGCTTCGCGGTCAATCCGCAGGCCTTCACCCAGGCGCTCGACCGGCTGCAGAACTTCATCGCCTACGCCGAGGACTTCCAGAAGGGCGGCGAGGATCGGGCTTATGCGCTCTACGTGCTCGCCCGCAACGGCCGCGCGCCGATCGGCGACCTGCGCTACTACGCCGACACGCGCCTCGACCGCTTCTCGACGCCGCTCGCCAAGGCCCAGATCGGCGCCGCTCTCGCCATGATGGGTGACAAGCCACGTGCCGAGACGGCATTCGCCTCGGCGCTCGATAGCCTCAACCTCCCCGAGCCGACGGGCCAGTTCGGCTATCGCGGCGACTACGGCTCCGACCTGCGCGACAGCGCTGCGCTGCTGACGCTGGCTTCGGAGACACGCGTCTCCAACGTCGAAGAGCCAAAGCTGATCAACGTCATCGCCAAGGCGTACGTCGGCCGCACCTACACGTCGACGCAGGAGCAGGCGTGGATGTTGCTGGCGGCCAACGCCATGGCCGAGGAAGGCAAGGATCTGAAGCTGATCGTCAACGGCGCGCCGGTCGTCGGTGCCGTCAACCGTGCGCTGTCGGCCGAAGACATCCTGAAGTCGCCGCTCACCGTCGCCAACAACGGCGCCGACCCGGTAGATGCCGTGGTCAGCGTCATCGGATCGTCGCTGACGACCGAGCCGCCCGTCTCCAAGGGCTTCACCATCGAGCGCACCTACTACACGCTCGACGGCAAGCTGGTGGACCTCAAGAGCGCCACCGGCGGGGCCTCGCAGATCAAGCAGAACGAGCGCCTCGTGGCGGTCGTGAAGGTGGAATCGAAGGATGCCGGCGGCCGCGTGCTGCTCGTCGATCGTCTGCCCGCCGGCTTCGAGATCGAGAACCCGCGCATCGTCGACAGCGGTGACGTCAAGGCGCTCGACTGGCTGAAGACCACAGTGCAGCCGGAGCATAGCGAGTTCCGCGATGACCGTTTCGTTGCCGCATTCAATTTCTCCAGCGGCAACGTCGCAGCGCAGGCAAGCGAGTCGAACTCGACGCCTGACGGCCAGGCCGTGACCAAGGGCCCGGCCACGTCGGCGACGGTCGCCTACATGGTTCGCGCCGTGACGCCGGGTGAGTTCATCCACCCTGCGGCGACGGTCGAGGACATGTATCGACCCGAGCGCTACGCGCGCTCGGCCGCCGGCAAGCTGACCGTGACGCCCGGCAAGTGAGAGTGAAGCAAGCAATGCGCGACGCGGCTCGAAAACTGCTCCCCGTCTCCTGGCGGAGAGCACCCAAAGGCGGGGAGACACACAGCTCCCCGCCGGCGGCGGCCGCGTCGCCTTCGCCAACACGGCGTGCGCTACGTTATGGGTTGGTCGGTGCCGGCACCCTCTCCGGTATCGCTGCCGTCTGCGCGGGCGGCGCCTATGTCGCCATCGACCGGCTTGGGCCGCCGAACCTGGAGGCGACGCAGAACGTCTCGACAACCGTGCTCGACCGGCGCGACCGCCTGTTGCGCGCCTTCACGACGCCGGACGGGCGCTGGCGCCTTCCCGTCGAAGCAGCCGATGTCGACCAGCGCTACCTCGCCATGCTGATGGCGTTCGAGGATAAGCGCTTCTATCGCCACGGCGGCATCGACATGCGTTCGCTCACGCGCGCCGCATGGCAGCTCCTCGAAAACCGGCGCATCGTCTCCGGCGGCTCGACCCTGACCATGCAGGTTGCGCGCCTCATCGAGGGTCACTACGAGCGGTCGGGCAGCGCCAAGCTGCGTCAGATCGTCGGCGCGCTGCAGCTCGAGCACCATCTGACCAAGCAGCAGATCCTCTCGTTGTACCTGCGCCTGGCGCCGTTCGGCGGCAACATCGAGGGCGTGCGTGCCGCGTCGCTCGCCTACTTCGGCAAGGAGCCGCGCCGGCTGTCTCTCGGCGAAGCGGCGCTGCTCGTCGCGCTGCCGCAGTCGCCCGAGTGGCGGCGTCCCGATCGCAACCCGCGCGCGGCGCGCTTCGCGCGTGACCGCGTGCTGCAGCGGGCGCTGGAGGAAGGCGTCATCACGGCGGCCGAGGCAGATCGCGCCTCGCCGAGCCGGTGCCCATCGGCCGCCGCGCCTTCCCCAAGCTGGCGCCGCATCTCGCCGAAGCCGAGGTGGCCGCGAATCCCAAGCAGCAAATTCACCGCCTGACCATCGATCGCGACAGTGCAGAAGGCGCTCGAAGGGCTCGCCGAGGAGCAGACCAAGCTGCTGGGGCAGAAGCTCTCGGCTGCCATTCTCGCCGTCGACCACACCACCGGCGAGGTGATCGCCCACGTCGGATCCGCCGGCTACCTCGACGACGCCCGCTTCGGCGCCATCGACATGGTCAACGCCATGCGCTCGCCCGGCTCCACGTTGAAGCCCTTCATCTACGGCCTCGCCTTCGAAGCCGGCCTCGCGCATCCCGAAACGCTGATCGAGGACCGCGCCGTGCGCTTCGGCAGCTACGCGCCGAAGAACTTCGACGAAGACTTCCACGGCACGGTGACGATCCGCGATGCGCTCGCACAGTCGCTCAACATTCCGGCCGTTAAGGTGCTGGCCGCCGTCGGGCCCGGCAAACTCGCCGGCCGCTTCCGCAACGTCGGCGTCGAGCCGGCCTTCCCCGACAAGAGCCTGCCGACGCTCGCCATGGCGCTCGGCGGCGTCGGCCTGACGCTGCACGACGTCGCGACGCTCTATGCCGGCCTCGCGCGTGGCGGCGATGTCGTTCCGCTGGTGCATCGGCGCGCCGACGTAGACGAAGCCGCCAAGGCATTGCTTCACGGGAAACAGACCTTGCGCAAACGGCTCATGTCGCCGCTCGCCGCGTGGTACGTCACCGACATTCTGAAAGACGCGCCGCCGCCGCTCAACGCCAAGGCCGGGCGCTTCGCCTACAAGACCGGCACGTCGTACGGCTATCGCGACGCCTGGGCCGTCGGCTACGACGGCAAGTACACCGTCGCCGTGTGGGTCGGCCGCCCCGACGCCGCTTCGACGCCGGGCCTTGTCGGCCGCCTCGCCGCCGCGCCCATCCTGTTCGACGCCTTTGCGCGCCTCGGCGATCAGCGCACGCCGCTCGCCGGCCCGCCGGCCGGCGCCCTGCGCGTCACAGGCTCCGAGCTGCCGCCGCCGTTGAAGCGCTTCCGCGAGGGCGGCGTCGAGAGCGCGCAAGGACCGTTCCTCGAGCCGCGCGTGCTGATCTCGTTCCCGCCCGACCGCGCCGAGGTCGAGACCGAGGACAAAGGGACCCGTGCTGCTCAAGGCGAGCGGCGGCGTGCTGCCGCTGACCTGGCTGGTCAACGGCGCGCCGATCACGTCCGACCCGCGCGCCCGCCAGGTCGTGTGGCAGCCGGACGGCAGCGGCTTCGTCAAGCTTTCGGTGGTGGACGCCAAGGGCCGCGTCGACCGCGTCACCGTCAGGCTCAAGGATACGAGCGAGCTCGCGGCGATGGCGGGCGAAGCACAGAAGCGGTAGTCTGCCCGTCCCCGATGTCCTGCAGCGGCGCGAGCGCGATGACACGACGCCTGATCCCGGCCGTTCTCTTGGCACTCGCCGTCCTTGCCGGCGGCTGCAGCGATGAGCGCGCGCCCAATCTCGCCGCCTACGAGGCGAAACGCGACGCGACGTCCGTCTCCGGCATTTCTTCCGGCGCCTACATGGCCGGCCAGTTCGAGATGGCGCACTCCAAGGACGTGGTCGGCGCCGGCATCATCGCCGGCGGACCTTACGGATGCTCGGAAAGCCTCTATGCCGACATCATCCCCGGCCCCGGCACGGCGCTGCTCAATCTCACCAAGGCGATCAACGGCTGCATGCTGAATGCGCTGCAGGCCTTCGGCGTGCCCGATCCCGCGCAGCTCGCCGAGCGCGCCACGCGTCTGGCCGAGCACGACCGGATCGATCCCATCGCCGACGTGAAGCCCGACCGCATCTATCTTTTCACCGGCACCAACGACCACACGGTCGTCCGTCCCATCGTCGCTGCGGCGCGCCGCTTCTACGAGGACCTCGGCGTGCCGGACGATCATATCCTCTACGTCTCCGACATGCCCGCCGGGCACGCGTTCGTCACCGACGACCGGGGCCCCGAATGCGATCACTCCGGCAAGCCGTACATCGTCGATTGCGACTACGACCAGGCCGGCGCGCTGCTGCGAGCAGATCTACGGCCCGCTCAACGCCCCGGCCAAGCAGATCACCGGGCGCTTCAAGGTCTTCGATCAGGAGAGCTTCACCGAGGACCTCTCCAACCACGGGTTGAGCGACGACGGCATCGTCTACGTGCCGGAAGCGTGCGAGGCCGACGCCGGCTGCCGCGTGCACATCGCCTTCCACGGCTGCGGCCAGAACCGCACGGTCGTCGGCGACGCCTTCGCCCGCGATTCCGGCTATGCCCGCTGGGCCGACACCAACAATATCATCGTGCTGTTCCCGCAGACCGCGACGACGCCGCTCAATCCGCAGGGCTGCTGGGACTGGTGGGGCTACACGGGCGCCAACTACCTGACCCGCGACGCCCCGCAGATCACTGCCGTCTGCCGCATGCTGGAGCGCCTGTCGGCGCCGCGCACGCCCTCTTGAGCTGGTCAAGAGAGGCGCGGCAACGGGGCACACGGGCCATCCCGCGCGGTCAATTGGCGGCAAGGCCCGGCTCGCTTACCCTGCGCCGCGGCCGGGCCTGTCCGCGCTTGGGCGCCGAACAAGACAAGACACTGGGGGGACGTGCCTGATGGCGGCATTGCTGACGATCGGCTGGGCCGGCGCGGCGAAGCGCGGATCGCGGACCGGCGATCGTGGGACGATCGCCACGACGCTCGCCGCGGCGCTGATGATCACGGCGTCCAGCGCCGCCAGCGTCCTGGAGCAGGCGCGCGTCGACAACGAGCCGGCGCTCGCCCAGCGCAACGGCGCCGGCGACGGGAGCAGACTCGCCCCCGGACGCGAGACGGTGGTCGGCGCCTACTCGGGCGCGCCGTACAATTACCCGAGCGCCGCGCGCATCACCAACCCCGGAGTCCGGCTGCCACCGATTTCACCGTCGATCCGGTCAACTGGTATACCAACCCGTTCAAGAGCCCGATCTACTACGGCGCGCGCGTGCAGCGCTGGTTCTCCGGCGGCCGGACCGGCGGGATGGTCGACTTCATCCATTCCAAGGCCATCGCGCCGCTGCAGGAGGAAACCGGATTCTCCGGCACACTCGACGGGCAGCCGCTGCCGCCACGGGCGCGCATCGCCGACGTATTCCGCAAGTTCGAGTTCTCGCACGGCCACAACATGCTGCTGTTCAACGGCCTCGTACGCCTGCCCGGCATCGGCGCCCGCATCAGCCCCTACGCCGGCGCTGGCGTCGGCGCATCGCTGCCGCACACGGAAGTCGAGCTGACCAACGGCGGCCACCCGCGCACCTACGAATACAACTACGCCGGCCCCGCCGCGCAGGCGCTGCTCGGTGTCGAGATCCGGCTGGCGCGCGTGTCGTTCTTCGTCGAGTACAAGTTCACCTATGCGCACTACAGCGCGCCGCTGTCCGGGGTCGATGGCAGCTGGTTGCCGCTGGACATGTGGCGGCAGGCGAAGCGCTGGTTGGCCGGCGAGCCGCCGCCCGGCGGGCACATCGCGACAGAGCTTGCCGCGCATCAGATCGTCGGCGGCCTTGCCGTGCGCATCGCTCCCGCCCCATAAGAACGGACGCTGTCAGCCGCGGGCTATTTCAGCCGCGGCACATGGCCGTGCATCCCGGCGCCGGAGCGAGATATATCTGACGGGTGTCTTTCGGCTGAATGTCGCCGATCGTTTCGGTGATGATGCCGCTCTTGTCATCCCACAGATCTCGTCCGGTCTGCCAATAGCCGCCGTTCTTCTCGATGATGTCCTCAAGGCTGGCCAGCCAGCGCGCCGAAACGCCGGCCGAAGCGTAATATTGCTTGAGGAAGCGCTTCAAGGAGCTGCCGCCCGGCACCGCCGTCGTGATCCCGTCGACGCCGCCCACGAGTTGATGGCGCCATGAGCGATGGAAGAACCACAAGCTGCTCAAGGCCGCCGTGCGCCTGTCGCTGGCGAGGAATATCGGGAATGCAGGCGGAAGCGCACGTGGCGCCGCGCTCCACGACCGTCGTGAGTTTATGGGTTGTCTTGATGTGGCGCAGGACGCCGATCACCTCTGCCATGTAGTCTGTGCGCCCGCCGCAGGACTGCAGTGACAGCTCCACCGATTTGACGCGGCGTCTATGGGCGTCGAACTCGGCGGCAATCGTCTTTGCCATGCCGGCGTTGACGGTGCCCGACCATTTGAGAAGCAGCTTGTCGCCATCGACAATGCTCGAAGAGCTCAGCTCCCCTGCGGCACAGGGGTCGGCTGCCGCGGCAGGCTGCCACGGCCAAGCGAGCAGACGACGATGAATAGAACCCCCAGAAGTCTCCCCATCCCCATGCCATCGGCCACGACGATGGCAAATTCAGGATAGGGCGCAACAATGCTCAGTCTTGGTGAACGGCGGACGGATCAGAAGCGGCGGAGCAGGCGCTCGTAGTAGTCGAGCTCCATGGTCGGGCGCGACGGCTGCGCCAGCCGCTTGCGCAGCTCCTCGAGGATCTCGCGCGCGCGCTGCATGTCGATCTCGTCCGGCACCTTCACCGAATTGCCGGCGTCCGGTCCCTGGAAGCGCTGCGGCCGGCCGAGCGGATCGCGCGGCTGTTCGCCGTTCTGGCCGTAGCGCGAAGCGCCGCCCTCTGCCATGCCCTCGGCCATCTTCTGCGCGCCCTGGCGCATCTGGTCGAGCGCCTCCGACTGATCGCCGAGCGCCGTCTCGGTGTCGCCCTCTTCCAGCGCCTTCTGCGCGCTGTCCATGGCCTCGCGCGCCTTGTTGAGCTCGTCCGACTTGGCGCCCAGCTCGTCGAGCTCGCGGCGCAGCTTCTCGAGCTGATCCTTCAGAGCCTGCTGCTGCTGGCTCAACGGTCCTTTGCCCTGCTGGCCCTGCTGGCCCTGGCCGCCCTGGCCCTGCTGGCCCTGCTGACCCTTTGCCGACTGCCCGCTCTGGCCCTGCTCGCCGGGCATGCCCTGGCCCATCTTGCCCTTGGCCTGCTTGTCGCCGCCCTTGCCGGGCATGGTGCCGCCGGGCTGCGCCTGCTCGCGGTTCTCGCGATAGGTCTCGTCCATCAGCCGCTGCTGCTGGCCGACGATGCCGCCGAGCTCATCCAGCTTCTTCTGCATCTGCTGGCCGCGCTCGCTGTCCTGCTTGGACGCCTGGCCGGACTGCAGCCGCTCCAACAGATCGCGCATCTGGCTCAGCATCTGCTGCGCCTGCTCGCGCGAGCCGGTCTTGGTCATGTCCTCCAGATTCTTCATCATCTGGTCGAGGTCTTGCTGGCTGAGCTGCTGGTTCTGCTGGTCGAGGCCCTTCCGGCGGCGGCTCGTTCTGCGCGTTCTTGGTCAGCTGCTCCACGTACTTGCGAAAGCGCCTCCCGCAGCTCCTGCATGAGCTTGTTGATCTCGCTGTCCGGCGCGCCCTTCTCCAGCGCCTCGGCGAGCTTGTCCTGCGCGTCCTTCAGCGCCTTCTCGGCGTCCGAAAGATCGCCGTCCTCGATGCGCAGCGCCAACTCCCACATGCCGTCGGTGACGATCTTCATGCCCGGGCGCGAGGTGTCGCGCTCGAGGCCGCGCAGTAGGCCGCGCGCAGGCCGAGATAGACCGAGGTGCTGTCGATGAAGCCTTCCGGCTCGAGCGTCAGCGCGTCGAGGGCGCGCTTGCACACTGGCGCGATAGCGCGGATCGTCGAGCAGCTTGGCGCGCTGCTCGATGACGGCGCGCGCCAGCGGCTTCTCGAACTGGCGCTGCGGCAGCACCAGCTTCATCGGCTTGGAGCGCCCGATGTTGCCGGCGACGTCCTTGGCTTCCAGCGTCAGGATCACTTCGCGGCCGGCGTAGGGATGCGGGCCGAAGTCGATGTAGGTCTGCGCCTCCTTCTGCGAGGGGCGCGGCAGGCGCAGCGTGATCTCGGGCGGACGCTCCAGCGGCGGGCGCGGACCCTTCAGCGCTTCCGGCTGCGCCCAGGCCTTCTTCGGGTCGACCGGCTTCTCGGCGCTGCGATCGCGCTTCACGTCGGCGCCGGCGGAGACGACGCCGTAGTCGTCCTCGACCGTGTAGGTGAGCTTCATCGAGCCGCGGCGGCGTGCGCTCGGCGGGCTTGGTCATGGCGATGGTCGGCGCCTTGTCGGGCTTCACGTAGAACGCCCAGCGCGCCAGCTCCGAGCCGCCCGAGAGCACGCGGATCTCCGCCAGGCGCGCAGCTCGTAGCGGATCTCGGTGATGTCGCTGTTCGGCGCCGACGACTTGCCGGCCTCCGGCTTCTTGGCTTCGACGTGCTTGCGCTCGGTCGCTGCCCTCGGCGAACACGTCGAGCGACGGCGCGCCGAGTCCCTTGCCGCTGGTGCGCACGATCAGCACGCTGCGCTCGGGCACCTCGACGAGCTTGGGCGGCGTTGCGGCCGATGCCGGGCCGCGCGCGCCGTCGGCGAGCATCAGCGGCGGGCTGCCCGTGTAGGACGGCGGCGTCACCCAGGCATCGAGGCGCGCTTCGGCGAGCGCGATGGCCGAGTTGAAGCGGAAGGCGGAGCGCAGACGGTCGGACGCGCTGTCGCCGACCAGCGCCAGCAGCGCGACGACGCCGAGGACCAGCAGCCCGCGCAGGGCGATCGGATCCGACGGTCGGCGCGCGGGTGCGGCGGCCCGACCTGAGGCGCGACAGCGCCGCGGCGAGGCGGGCGCGGTGCGCCTGCCAGATGGCGGCGGTGCGCGGATCGTCGGCGTTGGCGGTGATCGTGTCCTCGTAGGACGAGGCCGGCCGGTGCGGCACGCCGGAGACGCGCTCGATGCGGCGAACCGCCTCCTCGTGCGAGGGGAACGGCATGCGCACGGCGTGCAGCAGCGGCGGCGACGCCGGCGAGCGCGAAGGCGGCGAGCAGCGACGTGTGCAGCGGACCGGACAGTCGGCCAGAGGCCGGCGAGCGAGACGAGCAGGAACACGCCGGCGACGGCCGAGGATCAGCCACAGCCGCGGCCACAGCCGCTCGAACAGCAGCGCCCAGCGGCTGGCGCGCACCTTGCGCGCGAACTGGCGTCGAGGAGGGGAAGCGGCCTTCGGTCCGCCATGGCAAGACGATAGCTGGAACATTACGGCGGGCAAAGCGGCGCGGCCGCGCACCAGGATTAAAAATCGGTCATCAACGCCGCGATTTCGGCCCTATCCAGCCAGCTGCGGCAGCGGTCGGGGCCGATGATGCGCGTCGGCGCTGACGCGCGGGCGGACGACGGCGTAGTCGGTCGCCGTTGACCAGCACCTCGGGCACCAGCGGCCGCGTGTTGTAGGTCGACGACATCACCGCGCCGTAGGCGCCGGCCGTCATCACGGCCATCAGGTCGCCGGCTGCGAACGGCGGCAGCGCGCGGTCGAGCGCAAGATAGTCGCCGGTCTCGCAGACCGGCCCGACGATGTCCTGCACGACGGGCGGCATCGCGCGCTTGGCTTCCTGCGACCGGCCAGATCTCGTGATAGGCCTCGTACAGCGTCGGGCGGATGAGATCGTTCATGGCCGCGTCGACGATGGTGAAGGTCTTGTCGGCGCCCTCCTTGCCGTAGATCACGCGCGTGACGAGGACGCCGGCGTTGCCGACGATCATGCGGCCGGGCTCCAGGACGATCTTGACGCCGAGGTCGCCCAGCTGCTCCTTGACGACGCCGCGTAGCGTCCGGATGGCGGCGGCGCCATCGTCGCCGTCCGAATAGGGCACGCCGAGGCCGCCGCCGAGATCGAGATGCAGCGAGCTCGTGGCCGTCGCGCGTCAGCTCCTCGGCGAGCTCGCGCATCAGCCGGAAGGCGTTGCGGAACGGCTCCAGCTCGGTGATCTGGCTGCCGATGTGCATGTGGATGCCGGCCGACCGCGATGCCGGGCAGCTTGCCGGCCTCGGCGTAGAGCGCGCGCGCCTGCGCGTAGGGAATGCCGAACTTGTTCTCCGCCTTGCCGGTGGAGATCTTGGCGTGCGTCTGGCGTCGACGTCCGGATTGACGCGGATGGCGACGCTGCGCGGTGTGCCCGAGGCCTGCCGCGACCTCGCTCAGCGCCTCGCAGCTCCGGCTCGCTCTCGACGTTGAAGCCGAGGATGCCCTGCTCGCAGCGCGTAGGCCATCTCCTCGCGCGTCTTGCCGACGCCGGCGAAGATGATCTTGTCGGCGGGCACGCCGGCGGCGAGGGCGCGGCGCAGCTCGCCCTCGGAGACGACGTCCATGCCGGCGCCGAGGCGCGCCAGCGTCGCGCAGCACGGCCTGGTTGGAGTTGGCCTTCACGGCAAAGCAGATGAGCGCGTCCTGGCCGGCGAAGGCTTCGGCCAGCACGCGATAGTGCCGCTCGAGCGTGGCGGTGGAATAGCAATAGAACGGCGTGCCGACCTCGTCGGCGAGGCGCGCGAGGCTGACGTCCTCGGCGTGGAGGACGCCGTCCTTGTAGTTGAAGTGGTGCATGGCGGGCTTCGTAGCGCCGTGATTCGGCTTAGCGGAGCAGCGGTCGAGCACGAAGCCTTTGTGCGGCTTGGGCGGGGCGGCCGTCCGGGCTTGGTGCCGCCGGCTTCGGCCGACTTGGCGGTGCCGGCGGCCTTGGCTGCCGGCGGCGGATCGAGCGAGCCGCGGACGCCGCAAGCGCCGAGCCCGGCCAGCCCGCCCGGCCAGCAGAGCCGCGGCCAATCGTCGCCTTGCGGTGTCAACGTTGCGCGCATGTCGCCCGACCGATCCCGCTGGCTCACCCAGCCGAAAAGGCCGGGCACCAGCCGCTGCAGGCGGAACTGGGGCGCCCGGCCGAGCCTGCAGTTCTAGCCCCTTCGCGGCGTCCTTTTCCAACCGCTTAACCAGCCGCGGCCATTTTGGCGACGTTCTGTGGCGCAGTTCCCCCATAGCTGATCCGGCTGGCGACCGAGTTCTCGACGTGAGCACCGAAAACACGTCCGTCGGTGATGCGCGGCTCGACCGCCTGCATGTCCGCCAGCGGCAGCTCTTCCGAGGTCGACGCCCTTGCTTCCGCCGCCTTGACGATGCGCCGGTGACGTGGTGGGCCTCGCGGAACGGCAGCTTCAGCTCGCGCACCAGCCAGTCGGCAAGATCGGTGGCGGTGGAATAGCCGCGGCCGGCGGCCGCGCGCATGGCCTCGGCACGCGGCTCCAGGTCCTCGACCATGCCGGTCATGGCGGCGATGGCCAGGCGCAAGGCTGTCGAGGGCGTCGAAGGTCGACCTCCTTGTCCTCCTGCATGTCCTTGGAATAGGCGAGCGGCAGGCCCTTCATCACCATCAGCAGGCCCTGGAAGGCGCCGGCGATGCGGCCGACCTTGGCGCGCACCAGCTCGGCGGCGTCCGGGATTGCGCTTCTGCGGCATGATCGAGGAGCCGGTGGTGAAGGTGTCGGACAGGCGTGACGAAGCCGAACTGCGGCGTCATCCAGATGCACGATCTCCTCGGCCAGCCGCGACAGGTGCACGGCGCAGATCGTGGCGGCGGCCAGCGTCTCCAGCGCGAAGTCGCGGTCGGAGACGCCGTCGAGCGAATTGGCCGGTCGGCCGGTCGAAGCCCAGCGCCTCGGCCGTCGTGTGGCGGTCGATCGGGAACGACGTGCCGGCCAGCGCCGCCGAGCCGAGCGGGCATTCGTTCAGCCGCGCGCGGGCGTCGGCGAAGCGGCCGCGGTCGCGGCCGAACATCTCGACATAGGCCAGCAGATGGTGGCCGAAGGTGACCGGCTGGGCCGGCTGCAGATGCGTGAAGCCCGGCATGACGGTCGCCGCGTGCGCCTCGGCCTTGCGCGACGAGCGCGCGCTGCAGGCCGCGCAGCCCGTCGTCGAACGCGTCGATGCGCGTCGCGCACGTACAGGCGGAAGTCGGTCGCGACCTGGTCGTTGCGCGAGCGCGCGGTGTGCAGGCGGCCGGCCGGCGTGCCGATGAGCTCCTTCAGCCGGCTCTCGACGTTCATGTGCATGTCTTCGAGCGCGCGCGAGAACTCGAAGCTGCCGCGCGTCGATCTCGGCCGCGATCTGCGTCGAGGCCCTTGATGATCTCCGCGGCGTCGGCCTTGGTGATGATGCCGGCGTCGGCCAGCATGGCGGCGTGCGCCTTGGAGGCGCGGATGTCCTGCGGGGCCAGACGCCTTGTCGAAGCCGATGGAGGCGTTTATCTCCTGCATGATCTCGGCCGGCGACGAGGCGAAACGGCCGCCCCACATCGCTGTTGGCTTTCTTGTCGGTCACGGTGGTCGGGCTCCGGCAGGCGAACCGTCGAGGATGCGAGACGATAGACGATCAAGAGCGACACACGCTCGCAGGCCGAAGCTGTCACTGGCGCAGCTATCTATGGCTGGCGGCGCTGGCGGCACCTGTCGGCGTTCGGCGCGGTATACTTCACGCTGGGCCGGCCTGACAACGCACGGCCGTGAGCCGGCGCGTCGAGCCCCGCGCCGGCCAGCCGGCGCGCAGCCGCCCAGGCCAGCGCGGCAGCGCATGGCGGCCTTCGTGTTCAAGAAGCGCGCCCGAGCCGCTGCCCGACGTTTACATTCCTGGACGGCGACGGCAAGCGCGACGACCTCGCGGACTTCAGGGCAAGACCGTGCTGCTCAACCTGTGGGCGACGTGGTGCGCGCCGTGCCGCAAGGAGATGCCGGCGCTGGACCGGCTGCAGGCGGCGATCGGCTCGGACAAGTTCGAGGTCGTGGCGCTCAGCCGTGGACAAGCCGGCGTCGAGGGGGCGCAGAAGTTCCTGGACGAGATCAAGGTCGAGAAGCTGAAGCTCTACACCGACCCGACGGGCAAGGAGGGCATTCGAGCTGAAGCCGATCGGCATGCCGACGACGATGCTGATCGATGCGGAGGGCCGCGAGATCGGCCGGCTCACCGGCCCAGCGGAATGGGACAGCGAGCGCGAAGCCAAGGCGCTGATCGCGGCACAGCTGCCGAACGTCTTAAAGATGATAGCGCGAGGCGAGCGATGATAGCGGCGAAGGCCAGAGGCGCCGAAGGAACAGCACCTCGTTGCGGCGCGCGCGCTCTCGGCCCGCTCGACTTGCATCTGCAGCACGCCGAGCTCGGCGAGCTTGCGTGTCGATCGGCCTCGAAAGATTTGTAGGGCAACCCGAGCGAAAGTGGTCTTGCTCGCCCTCGATGGTGTCGAGGCGCGTCTTGATATCCTTGCAGCAGCGCTGCAGCTCGGTCGATCTTGTAGTCGCGCGAGTTCTTGAGGGTTCCTCGAACGACTGGAAGCGCCGGTTGCGGTTGGCTTCCTCGGCCATCTCGGCGACGGTCGCCCGCGATTTCTCGAGCTCGCGCTCAAGCCGCGCGATGGTCCCATTGATGCGGTCGAACTGCACAGCCGCCTCGGCGACGAACCCGTCCCGGCCGACCCACTTGCCGTTGGCACCCGATGGGGAAACCGTTACTACCCTGTCGCTCTGCAACACGACACAACCCCTTGCTGACCGCACCGATCCGCCACCTGAATGTTCGATGATCATGCACAGACCGGTTTAACGCGACGTATCTAATTGACGGTTCTGGCGTAAGAAATCGTTCGCATTGACACCATTTTACTCCGCGCGCGACAACGCGTGCCCTTAGCCGCAAAAAGACAAAACCGGGGAGCCCGATGTCTCAGAACGTGAACACCTCCGAGTTGCAGAGCGCGATCGAGGCGGTGTGGGAGGAGCGGCAGGGCATCTCCTCCGGCACCACCGGGCGTGGTGCGCGACACCGTCGAGACGACGCTCGACCTGCTCGACAAGGGCGAGGTGCGCGTCGCCGAAAAGGGCGCCGGCGGCTGGACGGTCAACCAGTGGCTGAAGAAGGCCGTGCTGCTGTCGTTCCGCCTCAACGACATGGTGCCCATCTCCGGCGCGCCCGGCGGGGCCACCTGGTGGGACAAGGTGCCCTCCAAGTTCGACGGCATGACCCCCGACGACTTCCGCCGCGCCGGCTTCCGCGCCGTGCCGGGCTGCATCGTGCGCCGCTCGGCCTACATCGCGCCGGGCGTCGTGCTGCTGCCCTCCTTCGTCAATCTCGGCGCCTACGTCGATGAAGGCACCATGGTCGATACCTGGGCCACGGTCGGCTCCTGCGCGCAGATCGGCAAGAACTGCCACATCTCCGGCGGCGCCGGCATCGGCGGCGTGCTGGAGCCGCTGCAGGCCGGCCCCGTCATCATCGAGGACAACTGCTTCATCGGCGCCCGCGCCGAGGTGGCCGAGGGCGTGCATCGTCGGCGAGGGCTCGGTGCTGTCGATGGGCGTCTATCTCGGCGCCTCGACGAAGATCATCGACCGCGCCACGGGCGAGAAGTTCTTCGGCAAGGTGCCGCCGTACTCGGTCGTCGTGTCGGGCTCGATGCCGGCCAAGAAGCCGCTGCCCGACGGCGCGCCCGGCCCCAATCTCTATTGCGCCGTCATCGTCAAGCGGGTCGACGCCCAGACGCGCTCGAAGACCTCGATCAACGAACTGCTGCGGGACTAAGCTTTATGCAGCAGGTGGCCGACGGGAACGCTTGGGGCGCGTGAGCGAAAAACGCATGAACTCCTATCGCAATCTTGCCAGCCAGAAGATCGTCGAGACGCTGGCGACGCTCGCCTCGCGCATCGCCGAGCGCTTTCCCCACTCCGGCCTGCTCAACGTCTGCCGCGAGCTGACCCTCATGGCAGAGCAGACGAACGCCCGCGCCGACAAAATTGCGCGGCGGAACATTCCGCTGCTGGCGTTGATCGCGGGGCTTCTGGCGCTGGCCGGCGGGACCGTCGTCTGGCTCGCTTTCAAGGCGCTCAATCTGGAAGCCTCGACCGAGCTCACCAACGTCATGCAGGGGGTCGACGCCGGCGTCAGCCTGCTCATCGTGCTGGGCGGCGCCGCCTTCTACCTGTCGACGCTGGAAAGCCGCTGGCGCCGCCGCGCCGTGTTGAAGGCGCTGCACGAGTTTCGGTCAATTGCGCACGTCATCGACATGCACCAGCTCACCAAGGATCCGAGCGCGCTCGGCGGCCCGCGCACGAGCTCCTCGCCAGACCGCGAGATGACGCGGTTCGAATTGGTACGGTATCTCAGCTATTGCTCGGAGATGCTGTCGCTGGCCAGCAAGTCGGCGGCCGTCTACGCCGAGAAAATCGATGATCCGGCCGTCGTCGACGCGGTGGGTGACATCGAGCGGCTGACCACCAATCTCAGCCAGAAGATCTGGCAGAAGATCACGCTCGTCGAAACCGAGCTCGAGGACGTACGCGGCGCCAAGGCCGTGTCGGCCGGCGAGCTCTCGTTCTCCCACCATGCGAAAGACGGATAGGCGCGCCCGGTGCAACGATGAACGATCTGCTTCGACTGCTCGCCTCGTTCCGCGGCCGCATCTCCCGCCGGCAGTGGTGGATCGGCTTCGTCATCGTCTGCGTCGGAAATGTGCTCGGCGGTCTGCTGCTCAACCCCGACTTCTTCCTCGCCGACACGCTCCCGCCACCCAGCTGGCCCGATACGCTCTGGCAAATCGCAATGCTCTATCCGGCCACGGCGATCACCGTGAAGCGCTTCAACGATCGCGACTGGCCGGCGTGGCTGGGCTATGCGTTCGCGCCCATCGGCGCCGTGCTGTATCTTGCGCCGCACTTTGGCCAGGCGATCGGGCCTCAGTCTCCGGCGATCCTGATGGTCTTGTTCTGGGCGTTCGCCGCATACCTCGTGTTCGCCTTCATCGACAACGGCTTCGTTCGCGGCACCGACGGCCCTAACCGCTATGGTCCGGATCCCTTGGCAGGGGGCGCACAACCGGCATGAATGACATCGTGCAGTTACTGTCGACATTCAACGGCCGTATCAGCCGCGGGCAATGGTGGCTGGGCTTCGTCATCACATTCGTCGGCAGCGTGGTAGGAACGGTGCTGTTCAACGCGGAGATATTCACGGCCGAGGAAGTTCCGCCGCCGAACTGGCTCGATACCTTTTGGCAGCTCGCTTGGCTCGTTCCGAGTACGGCCATCGCCGTCAAGCGCTTCAATGATCGCAACTGGCCGTGGTGGTTGGGCTATGCTGTAGGCGGCGTTGGCGTGATCTGCCACGTGGTGCCGCACTTCGGGCTTCCCGTCGATCCGGAAGCGGGCGGCGCCGGTGCTGCGACTTTCTGGATCTGGGCGGCAATTCTGCTCGCCGCGTTCATCGACAACGGGTTCATCAAAGGCACGCGCGGCCCTAACCGCTACGGCCCCGACCCACTGGCAGGAGCTTCGCAGACGGCATGACGATCGCTTCCGACCCCGTCGCGCTGGCCCAGGCGCTGATCCGCTGCGAAAGCGTGACGCCAGTCGAAGGCGGTGCGTTGACGCTGCTCGAGGGCGTGCTCTCCGCTGCCGGATTCGAGTGCCACCGCATGACATTCTCGGAGCCGGGATTTCCCGACGTGCAGAACCTCTACGCGCGGCTCGGCAACACCGGGCCCAACCTCTGCTTCGCCGGCCACACCGACGTCGTGCCGCCGGGCGACATCGACGCGTGGACGTCGCCGCCGTTCGCCGCCCAGATCCGCGACGGCGTGCTCTATGGGCGCGGCGCCGTCGACATGAAGGGCGAGGTCGCATGCTTCATCGCCGCGACGCAGCGCTTCCTCGCGGCCGGGGGCGGCAGGGTGCCCGGGTCGATCTCGCTGCTGATCACCGGCGATGAGGAAGGCGACAGCGTCAACGGCACCATCAAGGTGCTCGACTGGCTGAAGGCGCGCGGCGAGGTGCTGCACGCCTGCATCGTCGGCGAGCCGTCGAGCCGTCACGAAGTGGGCGACGAGATCAAGATCGGCCGCCGCGGGTCGCTCAACGGCGACCTGATCGTGGAAGGCAAGCAGGGCCACGCCGCCTACCCGCACATCGCCGACAATCCGGTGCCGAAGCTGGCGCGCATCATCGACCGGCTGTCGAACCTGAAGCTCGACAACGGCACCTCGCACTTCGAGCCCTCGCATCTCGTCGTTACCGTGATCTCGGTGCCCAACACGGCGACCAACGTCATTCCCGGCCAGGCGCGCGCACGCTTCAACGTGCGCTACAACGATGCGCATCAGCGTCCGAAGCTCGAAGCGGTGCTGCGCGAGACCTGCGAGAAGGCGGCGACGGAGCTCGGCGCCCGCTTCACGCTCTCATTCTCCGGCACCGGCGATGTGTTTGTCACCGAGGCCGGGCCGTTGGTCGAAACAATGAAGGTTGCGGTGCAGGAGACGACCGGGCACACGCCGAAGCTGTCAACGACGGGTGGCACATCCGACGCGCGCTTCATCAAGGATCATTGCCCGGTGATCGAGCTCGGCCTGCTCAATGCCACCATCCATCAGGTAGATGAGCGCGTTCCTGTCGCCGACCTCGAGACGTTGACGAAAATCTACGAGCGCTTCATCACCCTGTTCTTCGCGCAAGCTTAGCAAGCGCTACGTTGTGTCAGCTGTCGAAGCGCACGCTGCTCGACTATCTTCGTCGCCATATTGGATGTTCAAGGCATTGCGGCCCGTGACGGACACCGATTTCGACTTCAGCATGTTTACGCGCCGGGGCATTCCCGTGCGGCGCTTCGATGCGGGCGAACGCATCTTCCTCGAGCAGGACACCGGCGCGGCGATGTATGTCGTCCGCAGCGGCGGCGTCGACGTCATCACGTTCGGGAAGATCCTCGAGCACGTCGGACCGGGCGGCGTGTTCGGCGAGATGGCGCTGATCGACGATGCGCCGCGCGCAGCCGCCGCACTCGCCAACGTCGAGACGGAGGTTGCCGTCATCGACAAGCCGACCTTCCTCACGCTCATCGCCGAGGAGCCGGAGTTCGCGCTGCAGATCATGAAGCTGATGGCCGAGCGCGTGCGTCGCAAAATGCAGGCGCCGCGACCGAAGACCTAGGCGCTGCGGGCGCCGCGTGTCCGCGCGCGGCGGCGAACCTTCTCGCCGGTGGAGAAGTGGACCGCCAGGCCGTGTGCCAGGATGCCGATGCCCCAGCCGAGCAGCGGCCAGTAGAACCAAAGCTTGTCCGGCGTCAGCAGCAGGTTGACCGCGATGAGGATGGCGTTGACCAGCACGTAGGCGGAGAAGTGGAAGAAGAAGCCGGTATCGCCCAGCACCGTATCGGAGAGATATTCCCTCGTCGCCGCGTAGCTCTTGGAAATGAAGGGGGGCATCGGGCAATCCTCAATCGGCCATCTGAACTCGAGCGCAGTCTAACACGCCCGCCAAGCGGCCGCCTGCGACCCCGCGCCCATAGCAAACGCTTCGCTACCGCACTGTTCCGGCGGGCATTTACTTATTGCTCGGGGCGCGCGTCGACGCTGTCGGCATCGATCGAGTAGCCGGCATCGGCCAGGCCCGTGAAGGCCGTCTCGGTCTTCAAGGTGCCCGTCACCCAAACGGGATCGAACTGGCCGGCGACCTGGAAGCCCTTCTGCGACTTCACGTAGACGATCTGGTTGGTCGGCGGCGGCGGCACGTGGATGCAGGCGCCGACGAACGGCACCAGCAGGAACTCCTTGATCGGTCGTCGCCTCGAAATCGAGCGGCACGACATAGCCGCCGATGCGCACGCGCTTGCCGTTGAGCTCGGCCACCACGCGTGGCGGCTGGTCGCCGCCGGGCTGGCGGCGCTTCATCGACATGAAGCCACCCTCGGCCAGCGGCGGGGGCGGCGGACCGCTGTCGCCGCCCGGCATCGCCGGCGCGGCGCCGGAGAAGAACGTCTTGGGCTTCGGCTTCACCGCCTCGGCGGGCGGCACGAGCTGCCCCCACTTGAGGTCCATCGGCGTGTCGACGGCGTACGACGCGCCGAGCGGCGGCAGCGCCAGGGCCAGACGCCAGCACGACACGAGCAAGTGCTTTCGTCATCGTTCTCTCCATCAGGTGCGCACGGTCATGCCGTCGGCGAGCGACAGGCGATAGGCCCGCATGGCCGGCAACAGACCGGCGAGGAAACCGGCCACGACAATGGTCCCGAGCATCAGCCACTCGCGCTGCGTCGGCGCGTCGATGTCGAGGTTGAGGCCGTAGGTGGCGTCGACCCACGGCCGCAGCAGCGCCAGCGCGGCGTAGAGCAGAGCGACGCCGAGCGCCACGCCGGCCAGCGTCAGCAGCCCGGCTTCGGTGGCGAGCAGGCCGAGGATGGTCGTCGGCCGCGCGCCGACCGAGCGCAGGATCGCCATCTCGCGCCGCCGCTCGTTCAGCGTCGTCAGGATCATCGTCACCATGCCGAGCAGCGCCGTGGCGACGACCATGGCCGAGACGACCGACAGCGCCGTCTCCGCCGTGCCGACGAGCCCCCACAGCTCCTGCAGCGCCGCGCCCGGCATGATCGCCGACAGCGGCTCCTGCGCGTACTCGTTGATGGCGCGCTGCAGCTGGAAGGTGGCGAGCTTCGATTTCAGGCCGACCAGCGCCGCGGTGATCGCCTTCGGCTTCAGGTCCATATGGCGCGACTTGCTCGGCCGAGACCTCTTCGCCCGGCACCGGCATGCCGCTCTGCCAGTCGACGTGGATCGCCTCGATCGCCTCCAGGCTGACGTGCACGGTGCGGTCGACCGGCGTGCCGGTCTTGGCGAGGATGCCGGAGACGCGGAACGGCTTGTCGTCGTGCTCGACGAACGACACCGAGCCGAGGCCGTGGGCGACGACGATCGGGTCGCCGACCTTGTAGCCGAGCGTCTTGCGCGACATCGGCGCCGATCACGGCGTCGAACAGGTCGCTGAACGGGCCGCCCGAGGCGAACGTCAGGCCTTGCCCGTGGCGGTACTTGTAGCGCTCGAAGTAGTCCGGCGTGGTGCCGAGCACGCGGAAGCCGTGATGGCTGTCGCCGAGCGACAGCGGCACGATCCAGCCGACCTCGGGACGCTTGGCGATGTCCTCGTAGCTCTTCCAGGTGACGTTGTTGGTGGCGTTGCCGATGCGGAACACCGAGTAGAGCAGCAGCTGGATGCTGCCGCTGCGCGCGCCGACGATGAGGTCGGTGCCGGAGATCGTGTCGGCGAAGCTCTGCGCGCGCGCCGGTGCGCACCTTCTCCACGCCGAGCAGCAGCATGACGCTGAAGGCGATGGCGAGCACGGTGAGCGAGGCGGTGAGCGCGCGGTTGCGCAGCGATTGCATCGCCAGGCGCGGAATGATCGGGCGGGACGATCATGCGGCGGCGCTCCGCTCGGAGACGGCGATCTCGTCGAGCCGCAGCACGCGGTCGAAGCGCGAGCCGAGCTGCTCCTCGTGGCTCACCATGATGAGCGACGAGCCGGCCGCCTCCGCCTCGGCGAACAGCAGATCGAGGAAGGCGAGCTGCCGGTCGCGGTCGAGCGCCGAGGTCGGCTCGTCGGCGACGATCAGCTCCGGCCCGCCGATCAGCGCGCGCGCCGCGGCGACGCGCTGCTGCTGGCCGACGCTGAGGTTCGCGGCCGAAGCGCCCGCAAGCTCGGCGGCGTCGAGCCCGAGGCTTTGCGAGCAGGCGCTCGCGCCTCATCCTCGGCCGGGCCGTTGCGCGCGGCGCGCTCGCGCCGGCCGCGGCGCAAAGCTCAGCGGCAGCAGCACGTTGTCGAGGATCGAGCCGTAGGGCAGCAGGTTGAACATCTGGAAGATGATGCCGAAGTGCTCGGCGCGGAAGCGGTCGCGCGCCGCGTCGACAGCCGCGTCAGGTCGGTGCCCAGCACGTCGAGCTTGCCCGCCTGCGGCGCCACGATCCCGCAGAGCAGGCTGAGGAACGTCGACTTGCCGCTGCCCGACGGGCCGACCAGCAGCACCCGCTGGCGCGCCGGCAGCGCGAAGTCCTCGATCGACAGCGAGAACGATCGCGCGCCCGGCCAGCGGAAGCGCACGCCCGACATCCTGACGACGTCGGGCGCCGAGCATGTCCGGTGCGATGCGCTGCATCACATGATGCCGGCGAGGTCGAGCGTGGGCTTGTCGCGGCTCACCTCGTACTTGCTCTGCCCCTTGGCGGTGACGACGTTGACGGTGAGGTCGTGCGCGCCGGCGAACAGCGTGAAGTAGTCGAAGTTGATCGCCGTCAGCTCGTTCGGGTTCGTGCAGTCGAGCGCGTAGTTGGCGTGGAACTGGTTGTGACCGGCGTGCTCGTCGTGACCGTCGTCGTCCTTGGCGCCGTCCTTGTGGTCGTCGTGGTCATCATCGTCGCCGTCGTGGTGGTGCTCGGCTTCGACGGAGACCTTGGCCTCGGCGACGGTGCAGCCGGCGGCCGCCGGCAGCGAGAACACGCCGAGCGGCTTTTCCAGCTTCGCCGTGGCCTTTTCGACCGCCGCCTTCTGGTCGGCGGTGGACGGCGCATGCTCGAAGCCGACGATGTCCATGCCGGGCACCTCCAGCTCCATGGAGACGCGCTTGTCCTCGATGGCGATGTTCAGCGTGCCGTGGCCGTGCACGTGGGCGCCCAGCTCGCGGTGCTCGTCTTCGGCGCGGGCCGCGTTCGTCAGCAGGGAAATCGCCGCAATGGCGAGCGTGAATGAGAGTTGCTTGCGCATGGTCGTGCTCCTCGATCGTACCGTGCGCGCAGCCACGAGGACTGCAACGCCGGCGGAAATGTCATGGAAGGGGGATCGACGGGTGAGGAGTTAGGCGACCGGGGGCGCACGCGCCTGGAAGTTGAGGATGGCACGCCCGGGCCGGACTTCGGCGACGCGCACTGGCGCCAGCACGGTGAAGCGCGGCACATCGAGCACCACCGCGGGCGCCTCCGGCATAACGCCGGTGCCCGCTGCCGCGACCGACCAGCACATCGGGCAGTCATTGCCGTGATCGTGCGGAACCAGCGGCGGGCAACCGGAACGCATCTGAACCACGGCGCGACAGCTGAGGGCGGCGACGTTCTTGGTCCATGCCCGCGCGCCGGTGCTGATGGCGGCACTCATGCCGCGATAGCCACCGGCGCCCGTGTGCGCATGCGAATGGACATGCATATGCGCCAAGACCAGCGCCGCCTGCATCGCAATGGCGAGCAGCGCTACCAGGCCGGGGTTCGATCGACGCCGAAAGAAGCGCATTCCGTCTCCAGGGTAGACGGGACGATACGCCCAAAACTGGGGCAAGCGGAAGACGCTGGACCTAGCCGCGGCGCCACACCGGGCATGCGCACGGCGGGCGGACCGGCGGAGCGGCGTTAGCCAATCCCGCTTTTCGCCCGTCAATACTGATGGCCCACGCTTGTTGCACGCCCATAACTGTAGCAATCTGACGACTGATTTTTTCCAGGGGTTTGGGATGTTACGGTCAATTTTCGGCACGCGGCGCATGCGGCTGGCTGCGGTTCTCGCGCCAGCCCTTCTTTTTGCCTGGAGCGGGGTGGCCGTCGCGCAGTCCGGCATCTCCAACCGCGACGAGGTGCGCGAGAGCGTCGTGCGCATCGAGGTCGAGATGAACCAGGGCGGGGCGCGCCAAGGCACCGGCTTCATCATCAACGACAAGCGGACCATCGCCACCAACAACCACGTCATCGAAGGTGCCAAGGCGATCTACGTGACGTTCCTCGCCAACGGCAAACCGACCGCGATTCCCGCGCGCCTGATCGCCACCGACCCCGTCGGCGACATGGCGCTGATCGAGACGGTCATCGACATCTACGGTGAGCCGGTCGTGCTGGCGGACTACGACACCAGCCCGCCCGCCAAGGTGACGGCCATCGGCTACCCGGTCGCGGCGGACTTTGTCGCCGACAATAACTATCTCCCGGCCATCGCCTTCGAGCCGTCCTACACCGTCGGCAGCGTGGCGCGCACCCTCTCGAACACGAAATTTCTCGGCGGCGAGCGGTTGATCCAGCACACCGCGCCGATCAATCCCGGCAACAGCGGCGGCCCGCTGTTCGACGACTGCGGCCGCGTCATCGGGATCAACACCCTGCGCACGGTGCCGAAGGACTCCGACTACGCCCAGGGCATCTTCTTCGCTGTCGACATCCGCGAGCTGCACACGCTGCTCGAGGACAACGTCGTCACGGCGACGAAGGCGGACAAGCCGTGCTCGCCCGGCATGGAAACGAAGAACGACGTAGTGCCGGCCACCACCAAGGAGGCCGAAGCCATCATGTTCGATCGCTTCGCCGCCTGCATCAAATCGCGTCCCTGCGACCGCGCCATCTGCAAGAGCCGCTACGGCAACCGCGTCTCGGCTGAGTTGGTAAGCACCCGGCAAGCCGACGTCGACGTGCGCATGTCCATGGCCGAGCCCAACTGCAAATCGCAGAAGGATTCCGAGGCCGTCAGCGAGTTTCAACGCTGCAACACCCAGCAGCCTTGCGAGTTCGAGAAGAGCTGCGGCCCCAAGCTGGAGGAGGCGCTCGACGCCGACAGCATGAAGGACAGGCGCGCCATGTTCGATCGGGCGCGCACCAAGGCCGTGGCCGACTGCAAGGCCGCATCGGCACCAGGCGTCTGGCGGGGCGCGGAAACCGATAAGGGCATCTGGACCGCAACCGTCTCCAACGAAAGCGGCGCCGCGCTCGTCGTCTCCTGCGATGTGTCGGGATCGACGCCGGGCGCAGGTGTCATCCTGCTCGGCTCCGTCGCCGGCAAGCGCGACCGGTGGACCGGCACGCGCGCAGTGCAGATGACCATCGATTCCTACGCCGAGCCGCTGCGCCTCGACCTCAAGACGTCCGACGCAGACCTCACCGCCGGGGTGAAGCACGTCGAGACGGTGGACACGCGCGGCTGGTTGAAGGAACTGGTCGGCAAGTTCAGCGTCGGGAGCGTCGTGACCTTCGAGGAACCGAAAGTGTCGCTCGACGAGACGTTCTCGCTGGGCGGAGCGGCCGAAATGCTGGCGCCATGCCTCAAGGCGAAGTTCGTCGAGCAGCAGGAAGAGCAGCAGAAGCAGGAATAGTCCGGCTCTTGGCGAAGTAGGTGCCGACTAGCGTTGCCGACGGCTCTGCCGCTTGAGCTCGCCGGACGATGAATAGTCCTGCCCATTGTAGCTCGAGGCCCAGTCGTACTTCATCGTGTCGCCATCGACGGATAGTTTCATCGTACCGTTGAGGCAGCCGTCCGTCCTTTCGTCGCTGCCGCCGTAGGTGACGGTCTCCTGATACTCGTAACCATCGCCCTTGCGATCGCCGACGAGCATGCCGCCGCACGTAGGCTCGGACGGATAGCGACTGACGCCGCCCTTGGGCGACACGAACGTCAGGCGCACGTCGAACGGATCGTTCTCCGGCTGCGCCGCCTTGCCGACCCACAAGCCGACAATGGGATCCTGCAGCTGGCCGGCGATATCGCCCGCAACATCTTCCTGCGCGGACACGCTGCTACCGGTTGCCAGGGTCCCGAGAATTGCGGCGGCGACTAACCAGCGCCAATTTCTGCAGTCGATCCGTGCCTGCCCGCTCACTCATCCTCGCAAGAATAAAAACCGCTGGTAGCAAGCGGTTACCGCTTCTTGCCGACCCGGTGCAATTCACCGGTCGCGGCATGATCCGTACCGTTATAGGTGGCGGACCAGTCATAGATCATCTTGTCACCGTCGACGGTAATCTTGACCAGGCCGCCGATGCAGCCGTCGGCCTTCTCGTCGGTGCCGCCCCAGGTCACGACCTCGTCAAACTGGTAGCCGTCGCCCTTGCGGTCGCCGATCAGCGTCCCGCCGCAGGGATAGGTCGGATAGCGGCTTATGCCGCCCTTGGGCGACACGAACGTCAGCCGCGTCTGGAATTTGGTTTCGCCTTGCGAGACCTCGCCGACCCAGGTGCCGACGATGGCGTCATTGAGCGAGCCGGCGACGTCCTGGGAGTTGGCAACCCCGACTGGCGCCGTCAGCAGACCGGTGAGCAGAACCAAACCATAAATCCGCGACATGCTTTTCACCGGCAAAAGTTTACGCCCGATCCAATCCCCAATTCATAGCCGCGGACCGGTGCGGAGAAAAGGCGCCGGCGCCATCGCGGTGAAGAATGTCGGGGCGCCGGACGTCGATTACGTGCGGGTTGCCGGATCGCAAGCTCGGCAAGCTCATGCCCCGGGTGCCCCAACGCCCCCGCAACAGGCCGGGCACCATGCCCTCGTCGACAGAACAGGCGCATGCCAGAATACGCCCCAGAACCACCCAAAAAACAACGAGGGAACGAACCGATGAGCCGGCTTTACGAGGACCAGCACCGCGCCCTGCAGGACCGCTTCGAGTCGCGCCCGATGGCCGACCGCATCGAGCAAATCGCCCTGAAGACCGAGATCGGGCCGGAGGACCAGGCCTTTATCGAGAGCCGCGACTTCTTCTTCCTGACCACCGTCGACAGCCAAGGCCGCCCGACCGTCTCGTACAAGGGCGGCGCCCCGGGTTTCGTGCGCGTCGTCGATCAGACACACCTCATGTTCCCCAGCTACGACGGCAACGGCATGTACCTGTCGATGGGCAACATCACCGCCAACCCGCACGTCGGCTTCCTATTCATCGACTTCGAGCGCCCGTACCGGCTGCGCGTGCAGGGTGAGGCGGAGGTCTCCGCCGCTCCCGAGCACCTCGCCTGCTTCAAGGAGGCCGAGCTCGTCGTGCGCGTGAAGATCACCGAGCTTTGGATGAACTGCCCGCGCTACATCCATCGCTACCAGCGGCTGAACACCTCTCGCTACGTCCCAAAGGCCGACGTCGAGACGCCGCTGTGCGAGTGGAAGCGCATCGATGGCGTGCAGGATGTGTTGCGCCCGAAGGAAGTGGAGCAGGTGGCGCGCTCGGGCGGCACGATATCCCCCGAGGAGTGGATCGGCCGCGTCTTCGCCGGCGACGAGAAGGCCTGAGGCGAGCCGAGACGACAGCGCCGCCGGAGCGGTCCCCGGCGGCGCTGCCCGCCTCTTTGCGAGGCGGCTCCTTGCGCGTTATGGCGGTGTAGATTGCGCCCATTAGCTAAAATTTCAGCCGGTGGGCGGAGCATTCATGGGCGCGACTTTGAACCTCGGCCCGATGCCGGACAACAGACGCTTCTGCGTAGCTCGGGCGCTCGGGTATGCACGGAGTGCTGAGCTGAGCGATGCAGGATAACCTACCGGAATGATTAGATTCCGCCGGCTCTTCGAGCTGACGTCCGATGTCGACCGGCGCCGCTTTTCCGAGGCCAGCGACCTGTTCCGGGCGGCCTTCCCGCACGAGGCCGATGCCATCGACCGCATCGCCCACATGCTGCTCAACCGGCGCACCATCGGCTTCGACCCGATCTTCCTGCTGGCCACCGACGGGCGCGACCGGATCCTGGGCCTCGCCTTCGTCTACTACTTCTCCGACCTCGACTACGGCTACCTGCAGTACTTCGCCAGCGATCCGCGCAAGCCGGCGCGTGGCATCGGCGTGGCGCTGTATGAGGCGCTGCGCGAGCTCTTGGCGGCGCGCGGGGCGCGCGGGCTGTTCCTCGACGTGCCGCCGGTGGAGCCGGAGAAGGTCAAGGACCGCTCCCTGGTGCCGGTCAACCGCAAGCGCATGCGCTTCTATGCGCGCTACGACGCGCAGAAGGTGGTGGGCACGCTGTGGGACGTCGAAGCCAACCCGCGCAACGACGGCTACCTGACGACGCTGCTGTACGATCCGCTGGGTCGCCGCCCTTCGCTGGGCCAGCGCGACGCGCGCCGCGTGGTGCGCCGCATCCTCGTCGACCAGTACGCCTTCGAGCCGGACGACCCGTTCGTCACCCGCATCGTTCGATCGTTCCCCGACCCTGTGAAGGTCGAGGCTTTGAGCCCACAGCCCGAGCGCGCTGCGCCAACGCGCGCCAAATACCTGCTGCCGATCAAGATGGTCGTCTCCGAGCGCCACACCATCCATCACCTGCGCGAGAAGGGCTATGTCGAGCGGCCGGTGCGGGTGACGGCCATTCTCAAGGGCCTCGAGGGCCTGCCGATCGAGCGCGTGCCGACGCGCCACTTCGCCGAGGATCATCTGACGGCGGTGCATACGCCGGCTCTCGTCGGTTACCTCAAGGCTATGGGACAGCGCCTCGACGCCAAGGCGATCATCTACCCCGAGGTGTTCCCCATCCGGCGGCCGGACCGCATTCCGCGCGCGCTCGAAGATCGCGCCGGCTACTTCTGCGCCGACACCTTCACGCCGCTGACGCAAAACGTGTTCACGGCGGCGCGCGATGCCGCCAACGTCGCTCTCACCGCCGCAACGCTGATCGCCAACGGCGAGCGCTTCGTCTACGCGCTGTGCCGCCCGCCGGGCCACCACGCCGAGCGGCGCATCTACGGCGGCTTCTGCTTCTTCAACAATTCCGCCATCGCGGCGAACTACCTGTCGCGACAGGGCAAGGTGGCGCTGCTCGACATCGACTACCACCACGGCAACGGCGGCCAGGACATCTTCTACGACCGCAGCGACGTGCTGACGGTGTCGATCCACGGCCACCCCAGCCACGCCTATCCGAACTTCTCCGGCTACAGCGACGAGCGCGGCGAAGGCGTCGGGCTCGGTTTCAATCACAACTTCCCGACCGAGCCGCCGGTCGACGACGAGCGGTACCTGACGCTGCTGGACAAGGCGCTCGCCGTCGTGCGCGCCTTCAGTCCCCGCTATCTCGTGCTGTCGATCGGCTTCGACATCATGCGCGGCGATCCCACGGGCTCGTTCGCCGTCACCAACCAGGGCATGCAGCGCATCGGCCGGCGCATCGGGCGCTTCGGCGTTCCGACGCTGATCGTGCAGGAGGGCGGCTACTCGCTCGGCAACCTGCGCTCAGGCGCGCACGCGTTCTTCCGCGGCATCCTCGAAGCCTGGCACGATTGAGATGCGCGCTACTCGCTGTCGGGAGGCGGTGTAAGCGGGGCAGTCAGCGGCTTGCTCGGGGCGCCGTGCAGATAGGTCATCGATACGTAGGCGCCGATCCACGAGCCGACGGCTGCAAAGACCACATAGATCCAGTTGTTGGTGTAGCTGATCACCGCGAACGAGGAGAGCGTGTACCAGATGCTGCTCCAGTTCGCCGCCGCCACGCGCTTGCGGGCGATCACCGAGGAGGTGAACATCACGTAGACGGCGTCGGTGAGCGCGGTGGCGACCACGACGCCCAGCGCCAGCCAGATGTCGAAGTTCTGGATGCCCTGCATGCTGCGGCCCTCGACCGGCGCTCCCGTCGCGCCGCCGGCAGGCTAGCTGGCCACCCTTAAAGAACCGCGTAAGTTGCTGCAGCTCCCGAGGCTGCGAGCGCTACTTGAAGTGCTTGGAGAGCTTCAGGCCCTGGGCCTGGTAGTGGGAGGAGAGGTCGCGGCCGTAGAGCAGCTCCGGCGTTTCGGTCAGCTGCTCGTAGACGAGGCGGCCGATGATCTGCCCGTCTTCGAGAATGAACGGCACGTTGTGCGAGCGCACCTCGAGCACCGCCTTGGAGCCCGTGCCGCCCGCCTCCGCGTGGCCGAAGCCCGGATCGAAGAAGCCGGCGTAGTGCACGCGGAATTCGCCCACCAGCGGATTGAACGGCACCATCTCGGCCGCCTGCGTCGGCGGCACGTGCACGGCTTCCTTGGAGGCGAGGATGTAGAACTGGTCCGGGATCGAGGATCAGCCGCTTCTTGCCGCGCACGTAGATCGGCTCCCAGTAGTCGAGCATGGCGCAGGCGCCGACCGCATCGACATCGACGAGGCCGGTGTGCCGCTTGGCGCGATAGCCGACGAGGCCGTCCTTGTCGCCCGCGAGATCGACCGACAGCGGGATGTCGTGCACCGGCTTGGCATCGGGGCCGCCGGCGCGGAAGCGGATCTGCGACAGGCGCGAGCCCTTGCGCACCACGACCGGAAACGTCTGCGGGCAGATCTCGGCATAGAGCGGGCCTTGATAGCCGGCCGGGATCTGGTCGAAGGCGGAGACGCCGTCGGCGATGACGCGGGTGAACACGTCGAGCCGGCCGGTGGAGCTCTTCGGGTTGGTCGCAGCGCACAGGCCGTCGGACAGCGCCAGCCTTTCGAGCAGCGGCACGACGTAGACGCAGCCGGTCTCCAGCACGGCGCCCTGCGACAGGCTGATGGCGTGCAGCTGCAGATCGTCGAGCTTCGCAGTGACCCGCTCGCTCGCGGCCCGGCAGGAAGCTGGCGCGCACGCGGTAGGCGACATTGCCGAGGCGCAGATCGAGGCTGGCCGGCTGCAGCTGGTTGGGCAGCAGCGGCTCGGCGAGCCTGCACCTCGTCGCCGACGATCAGGTCGCGGATCGCCTGCGACGGCAGGATGCCCCTCGAGAGGCCGCCTTGCGGCGCGACCTTCGCAGCTTTGACCTCGGGCTTAGCCATCGTCGTTAACATCCTTGCCGGCAAGCGCAGCTTTGTCGCTCTAGAGCAAGCGGGCCTTGACGCCAAGCGCGATGCGGGAGTAATCCCCGAGACACACTTCGTGGTCATTTGGCCGGCCGGCTTGCAGCCACGTAAAACAAGTCGCTAAAAGGGCCGTGCGCACCCGGATCTTGAGCGCCGGCTATCTTTACGAGCGGCGTCGGCTGGCCGGGTTTTTTCTTGGGCGAACGAGCCCGTAGGAGCGCGCATGGCGAGCAACAAGACGATCGACGCGGCGAACCCGCCAACGAAGTGGGCGCCCGAAACGCAGCTCGTGCACGGCGGCACGCTGCGCTCGCAGTTCGGCGAGACCTCCGAAGCGATGTTCCTGACGCAGGGCTTCGTCTACGCCAGCGCCGAGCAGGCCGAGGCGCGCTTCAAGAACGAGGACCCCGGCTACCAGTACAGCCGCTTCGGCAATCCGACCGTCGCCATGTTCGAGGAGCGCATGCGGCTGCTCGAAGGCGCCGAGGATGCGCGCGCCACGGCGACGCGGCATGGCGGCCGTCACCGCCGCGCTGCTGTCGTACCTCAAGGCCGGCGATCATGTCGTCGCGGCGCGCGCCATGTTCGGCTCCTGCCGCTACATCGTCGAGACGCTGTGCCCGCGCTTCGGCATCACGTCGACGCTGATCGACGGCCGCGATCTCGACGCCTGGCGGGATGCCGTGCGGCCCAACACCAAGCTGTTCTTCTTCGAGACGCCGGCCAACCCGACGCTCGAGCTCGTCGACATCGCCGCCGTCTCCAAGATCGCCAAGGAGATCGGCGCCATCGTCGTGGTCGACAACGTGTTCGCGACGCCGATGCTGCAGCGGCCGCTGGCAGCACGGCGCCGACGTCGTCGTCTACTCGGCGACCAAGCACATCGACGGCCAGGGCCGCTGTCTCGGCGGCGCGGTGCTCGGCATCGAACGACTTCCTCACCAAGCACCTGCAGGAATTCCTCCGCCAGACCGGGCCCGTCCATGAGCCCGTTCAACGCCTGGGTGATGCTGAAGGGCCTGGAGACGCATGCCGGTGCGCGTCACGGCGCAGTCGGCGACGGCGGCCACGATCGCCGATCACCTCGCCGGCCATCCGAACGTCACCCGCGTGCTCTATTGCGGCCGCGCCGACCATCCGCAGGCCGAGCTCGCCAAGCGGCAGATGAGCGGCGGCGGCCAGATGATCGCGTTCGAGGTCGAAGGGCGGCAAGGCCGGCGCCTTCCGCGTTCCAGAACGCGCTGCGGCTGATCAGGATCTCCAACAACCTCGGCGATGCCAAGAGCCTGATCACGCACCCGGCGACGACGACGCATTACCGCATCGGCGCCGGAGGCGCGCGCCGAGCTCGGCATCAGCGACGGCCTGCTGCGTCTTTCGGTCGGCCTCGAAGCCGTCGAGGACCTGGACGCCGATCTCGACGCGGGCGCTCGCCGCAGTGCGCGGCGAGCCTGAGTAATCACGCTGTCGCGCGACATTGACCCGGCGCGCGGCAGGCTTAGAATCGCCGCGCCGTTGCGCCGCGTGTGCGAGCGCAAGGAGCATCGCCGCAATGTACGAAGCTGTCACCCGCGGCATCCGCATCCGCGTCACCCCGCAATATCTCGACGACCAGTCGTCCCCGGACGAGAGCGAGTTCTTCTGGGCCTACACCATCGACATCACCAACGAGAGCGACGAGACGGTGCAGCTGCGCTCGCGCATCTGGCGCATCACCGACGGCGCCGGGCCAGACGCAGGAAGTGCGCGGCCCGGGCGTCGTCGGCGAGACGCCGGTCATCCCGCCGGGCCAGTCGTTCAGCTACACGTCCGGCTGTCCGCTGCGGACGCCGTCCGGCATCATGGTCGGCAGCTACCAGATGACGGACGAGAAGGGCGAGCTGTTCGACGTGGAGATCCCGGCGTTCTCGCTCGACAGCCCGTTCGCCGTGCGCAGCGTGAACTGAGGCGAGCGCCAGCCGATGAAGGGCCCGGACTACTCCGCAACCGAGCTGCTGGCGCGGCTCGTCAGCTTCGACACGACGAGCCACAAGTCGCAACATGGCGCTCGTGCGCTTCGTCGAGGACTATCTCGCTCCAGCACGGCGTCGTCAGCCAGCTCGTGCCGACGCGCCGACGGCGACAAGGCCTGCCTCTATCGCGACCGATCGGCCCGCCGGGCGTGGCCGGCGTCGCGCTGTCGGGCCACACCGACGTCGTGCCCGTCGACGGCCAGAGCTGGACGAGCGATCCGTTCGCGCTGACGGAGCGCGACGGCCGCTACTACGGCCGCGGCACCGCCGACATGAAGGGCTTCCTCGCCTGCGTGCTGGCCGCCGTGCCGGACTTCCTGCGGCGCGCAGCTCACAGTGCCGATCCACATCGCCTTCTCCTACGACGAGGAGATCGGCTGCCTCGGCGTGCGCCCGATGATCGCCGAGTTCGGCGGCCGCCTCGTCAAGCCGCGCATCGTGATCGTCGGCGAGCCGACGTCGATGAGCGTCGTCGACGCCCACAAGGGCCCGGTGCGCTGGCACGTCGAGATCACGCGGCCGCGCCGCGCATTCGAGCATGGCGCCGCTCGGCGTCAACGCCATCGCCGTCGCCGGCAAGCTGCTGCGCGAGCTGTCCGCATCGAGCACGAGCTGAAGCAGCGCCGCGCAGGATCCGCGCTTCGATCCGCCCTATGCCACGCTGCAGGTCACGCGCATCGACGGCGGCACCGCCACCAACATCGTGCCGGTCGTCCTGCCGCTTCGATTTCGACGTGCGCGCCATCCCCGGCGTCGACATCGCCGCCATCGACCGGCGCATCCGCGCCTTCGCCGCAAACGCTGCCTGCCGGAGATGCGCCGCGTTGCGCCCGAGGCGGCATCGACATCGCCATCGCCAACCAGCGTGCCGCCGTTCGCCGCCGAGCCCGACTCGGAGGTCGGTCGCGCTGGCGCTGCAATCTCACCGGCCAGAACGAGACGCACGCCGTCTCCTACGCGACCGAGGCGGGGCTGTTCCAGGCGGCGGGCGCGCCCGCCGTCGTCGTCGGCCCGGGCGACATCGCGCAGGCGCACACGGCCGACGAATGGATCGCCGCGCGAACAGCTCGACAAGTGCAGCGCATTTCTCGGCGCGGCTCGGCGACTGGGCGGAGCAGGGCTCGGCCGATCGCTGATCGCGCCCACATCACATCTTCTTCATCGCCCATCCAAGGTCTGCCGGGAACTTTCGGCACGTCCGCGTGCTTATGTACCGCACTGGATTAAGCCGAACGACAATGGAGGCTCGCATGTGCAACCGGCCCGAACTTCGCGCAACCGCACTTGCCCTTGTCTTTGCTCGCATCTCTGGCGCCCGTCTCGGCAGCGCAACGAGGACAGCGAGGCAGGATAGGTCGCCTTCAACAACGCCTGCCGCACCTGCCACTCGTTCAAGGCGGGCGACAACCGCCTCGGCCCGAGCCTGCACGGCATCGTCGGCCGCAAGGCCGGCTCGCTCGGAAGGCTTCGAGTTCTCATCGGCGATGAAGTCCTCCGGCATCATCTGGGACGAGCCGAACCTCGACAAGTTCATCGCCAACCCCGACCAGGTCGTGCACGGCAACAGCATGAAGCCGTTCGGCGGCATCGCGACGCCGAAGCAGCGCGGCAAGATCATCGCCTACCTGAAGACGCTGCAAGTAAGCGCCAGTATCAGTCGATCTCGTCGGGCGCGAAGCGGTAGTTCGTGGTGCAGAACTCGCACGTGACGCTGATGGCGCCGTCGGGCTCGCGCATGTCGGCGAGCTCACCGCGCCGAACGAGCGCAGGAACGCACCGACACGCTCGCGCGAGCAGCGGCAGAAGGCCTCGATCGGGCGCCGGCGGCAGGGCGCGCACGCCTTCCTCGTGGAACAGCCGATAGAGCAGCCGTTCGGGCGGCAGCGTCGGGTCGAGCAGCTCGTGGTCCTCGACCGTCGCGGCGAGAATGCGCGTGCGCTCCCAGTCGTCGTCATCCTCGCCGAGCAAGGCGTCGTCCTCGACCTCGGCGCTTGCGTGCCGCCGGAGCGCGCCAGGTTCTGCATCATCAGGCCGCCGGCCCGCCAGTGCCACTCGCCGCCGTTGGCGCCGGCCTGGTAGTGGCGCGCGACCGCGAGGCGCAGGAACGAGGGGAGCTGCTCGGACTGGCGGAAATAGGCCTGCGCCGCTCCGCCGAGGTCCTCGCCGGTAGAGCGCGACGATGCCCTGATAGCGCTCCATATCCTCGCCCTGGTCGATCGTGATGGCGAGATGGCCGTCGCCGAGCAGCGTCGGCTGGTCGATGCTGGCCTCGCGCCCTGCGCGGACAGGCGCTTCTTGTCGTAGCGGGCGTAGCCGCGCACGCGGCCCGGCGCCTCGAAGTTGACGACGAGGAAGTCGAGCGATGCCGTCGGTCTTGGTCTGCAGCGATGAGCTTGCCGTCGAACTTCAGAGCGGTGCCGAGCAGCGCCGTCAGCGCCACGGCCTCGCCCAGCGCCTGCGCGACGGGTACCGGCACGTCGTGACGCGACAGGATCGTCGTCGACGCCGGGCCGAGGCGCACGAGGCGCCCGATGACGCCGGAGCGCACCGTGCGGAACGGCAGCACGATGTCGTCGCGCGGGCTCTGTCAGGGTCGGGCGGCGCAGCTGAAGCATCCGTCATCTACCCGGCTCCGAGGCACCAGGCGAGGATGGCCTTCTGCGCATGCAGCCGGTTCTCCGCCTCGTCGAACACGACCGACTGCGGCCCGTCGATGACGTCGTCCGTCGACCTCGTGGCCGCGATAGGCGGGCAGGCAGTGCATGAAGATGGCGCCCTCGCGCCGCCTTGCCCATCAGCGCCGCGTCGACGCCGAAGGGCTCGAGCATCTTCTTGCGGCGCGCGCGCATCGGTGTCGCCCATCGACACCCAGGTGTCGGTGACGACGCAGTCGACGCCGCGCACGGCCTTCGCCGACGTCGCTGCCGATCGATGACGGCGCCCTTCTCGCGCTTGACCCAGTCGATCGACCGCCGGCGTCGGGGCGCAGCTCGTCGGGGCAGGCGACGCGCAGCTCGAAGCCGAAGCGCACGGCGGCATGCATCCACGACACGGCGACGTTGTTGCCGTCGCCGACCCAGGCGACCGAGCGGCCCTTGATCGGCCCCTTGTGCTCCTCGAAGGTCATGATGTCGGCCATCACCTGGCAGGGGTGGCTCTTGTCGGTCAGGCCGTTGATGACCGGGACGGTGGCGTAGCGTGGCCAGCTCCAGCAGCGTCGCGTGCGAGTTGGCGCGGATCATGATGGCGTCGACGTAGCGCGACAGCACGCGCGCGGTGTCGGCGATCGAACTCGCCGCGGCCGAGCTGCAGGTCGGTGTTGTTGAGCGACAGCGTCTGGCCGCCGAGCTGGCGCATGGCGACATCGAACGAGACGCGCGTGCGCGTCGACGGCTTCTCGAAGATCATCGACGAGCACGTCATCCGCGATGCCGCGCGGCCGCAGCTTGGCGGGCACGCGCTTGCCGGCGGCCTTCATCGCGTGCGCCATGTCGATGATGCGGCGCAGCGTCTTGGCGTCGAGCGCGTCGAGATCGAGGAAATGCCGGGGCGGCGCTGTGCATCTGCATCTTGGGGGCCATGGGCGCTCCGCGCCGCTGATGCGAAATGGGTTCAGGTCGCCGGACGGCGACGCGGTCGAGGGCGCGCGACAGGCGCTGCGACGCCTCGGCGATCTCCTCGTCGGCGACGTTGAGCGGCGGCAGCAGGCGCACGACGTTGTCGCCGGCGCCGGCGACGAGCAGCTTCTCGGCGATCGCCGCCTTGACGACGTCGGCCGGCGGCACCTTGAGCTTCAGGCCGGTGAGCAGGCCCTGGCCGCGCACCTCTTCGACGAGATCGGGGATGCTGGTCCTGCACGGCGGCGAGCGCCTGCTTCAGGCGCAGCGCCTTCTGCTGCACGGCTTCGAGGAAGCCCGGCTCGAGCACGATATCGAGCACGGCGTTGCCGACCGCCATCGCCAGCGGATTGCCGCCGAAGGTCGAGCCGTGCGTGCCCGGCGTCATGCCCTTGGCGGCCTCCTCGGTGGCGAGCAGCGCGCCGAGCGGGAAGCCGCCGCCGATGCCCTTGGCGATCGGCCATGAGGTCCGGCGTGATGCCCGCCCACTCGTGCGCGAACAGCTTGCCGGTGCGGCCGATGCCGGACTGCACCTCGTCGAGGATGAGCAGCAGGCCGTGCTTGTCGCACAGCGCGCGCAGGCCCTGCAGGAACTCGGCGCGGCGCGACGTTGACGCCGCCCTCGCCCTGCATCGGCTCGACCATGATCGCCGGCCGTCTCCGGCCCGATCGCCGCTTCGGCCGCGGCGAGGTCGCCGAACGGCACCTGGTCGAAGCCCTCGACCGGCGGCCCGAAGCCTTCGAGATACTTCGGGTTGCCGCCGGCGGCGATGGTCGCCAGCGTGCGGCCGTGGAAGGCGCCCTCGAAGGTGACGATGCGCCAGCGCTCCGGGCGGCCGGAGACATAGTGATAGCGCCGCGCCGCCTTGATCGCGGCCTCGCAGGCCTCGGCGCCCGAATTGCAGAAGAACACCCGGTCGGCGAACGTCGCCGCGACGAGCCGCTGCGGCCAGCCGCTCCTGCCCCGCGACGCGATAGAGGTTGGACGTGTGCCAGAGCTTGCTGCGCCTGCTCCGTCAGCGCCGCGACGAGGCGCGGGTGGGCGTGGCCCAGCACGTTGACGGCGACGCCGGAGGCGAAGTCGAGATAGCGCTCGCCGGCCGCCGTGATCAGCCAAGCGCCCTCGCCCCGCTCGAACACGAGGTCCTGGCGCGCGTAGGTGCCCATGACGGCCGGTGACGGGCCGGTTGTAGGGCGGCGGCCTTGGGTCTGAGGGTCCGAGGCCGCCAAGGATGCGGACATCGGTCAGCCCATCCCTGTGCAGCGAAGCATTCGCTGGAAACTAAAAAAGCCGCCTCCGCGGCGGCCATGGAGCCGCTGTAGATACGCGCGCAGGTGGTTTTCTGTCAACGGAATGGCAGTTTTGAAGGCGTTTCCGCATCCGGACCGGCTTAGGCCTCGGCCGTGGACCTGTCAAACTTGTTCGCCAGTATTCACACCTGGGGATTGGTCGCCGCGAAGCCGCGTCCCCAGCGCTCGGCGCCAGCAACGGCGGGCAAAGAAGCCACGGGCAGCGCAGTTGCGTGTTGCGAATATACCACCGCTTCCGTCGGATGCCCGGCCCGCCAGACTCTGATCTTGTAGGCCCAATTCAGCCTGTTGTAGGTTTGCTCCTCGTCGCGAGCACGAGGTCTCGCGTAGTCATCGAGACCCAGTCCTGAGTTGGCCCGGCGCGCGTAGGCGAAGCAGTTGCTCGCCCTGTCGAATATGCGCCGTCAGTCAAGCGTCGATCAGTTCAGCGTCACCCCAGTAAAGCGTCCCGTAACCGGCCAGGCATTGGCTTGTCGCGTCGTCGTAGCGTGTCCGCACGCTCCGCGCGCGCCTCTTCGTCTGTCCCGATATGTCAATCGGTGTGCGCTTCAGCTGGCGCGCGCCCCTGATGCTCAGGGAGCGAAATTTAATGGCTTGGACGGACGAGCGCGTAGAGCTGTTGAAGAAGCTCTGGGGCGAGGGCTTGAGCGCGAGCCAGATCGCCGGTCGGCTCGGCAGCGTCACCCGCAATGCCGTGATCGGCAAGGTGCACCGGCTCGGGCTTTCCGGCCGCGCCACCACCTCGCGCATGAAGAGCCATCGCCCGCGTCCGCGCATGGCCTCCAAGCGCATGGCGAAGACCCGTTTCTCGCCGACCGGCAATCCCGCCTTCCGCGCGCTTTATCACGGAGGCCGAGGCTTACGTCCCGCCCGTCGAGGAGATCGTCATCCCGCTCGCCGAGCGCAAAACCATCCAGACGCTGGTCGAGTGCAGCTGCCGCTGGCCGATCGGCGACCCGCAGATGGCCGACTTCCACTTCTGCGGCAAGGACAAGGTCCCCGGCCTGCCCTACTGCGAGTTCCACGCCCGCCGTGCCTTCCAGCCGCCGCAGGCGCGCCGCCGCGAGCGCGAACTCGTCGAAGTCCCGTGCCCGCTCGACGCTCGCCATTCCGCGCAAAGAAACCGCCTAAGCGGACGACGCGGCACTAGCTCAACTACGACAACGCGCCGGACACTCGTCCGGCGCGTTTTTTTATCGCAGTGATCGCTGTCAGGCTTCGCCGAACACGTAGCCGGCCGAGCGCACGGTGCGGATCGGGTCGCGCTCGTTGCCGCGGATCAGCGCCTTGCGCAGGCGGCCGATGTGCACGTCGACGGTGCGCTCGTCGACGAAGGCGTCGCGCCCCCAGACGCCGTCGAGCAGCTGCGTGCGCGACAGGACGCGGCCCGGAGCTTTCCATGAGGAACTCGAGCAGGCGGAACTCGGTCGGGCCGAGGCGCACCTGGCGCAGGCCGCGCGTGACCGCGATGGGCGGCGCGGTCGAGCTCGATGTCGCCGATCTTCAGGACTTCGGCCAGCGCGGTCGGGCGAGGTGCGCCGCAGGATGGCCTTCACGCGCGCCATCAGCTCCGGCAGCGAGAACGGCTTCACGACATAGTCGTCGGCGCCGGTCGACAGGCCGCGGATGCGGTCGCTCTCCTCGCCGCGCGCCGTCAGCATGAGGATCGGGACGTTGCGCGAGTCCGACTTGGCGCGCAGGCGCCGGCAGAGCTCGATGCCGGAAACGCCCGGCAGCATCCAGTCGAGCACGACGAGGTCGGGGCGCTCCTCCTCGAGGAGGATGAGCGCTTCCTCGCCGGTCTCGGCGTGCGCGACGCGGAAGCCCTCGGCCTCGAGATTGTAGCGCAGCATCTCGGCGAGCGGCGCTTCGTCCTCGACGATAAGAACCTTGGCGGACATACCGATTCGTCCTTGCCGATCCTCGTCACTCAGTTGCCGGAGATCAGCGTCGAGCTGGTCTGGTCGTCCTTGGGACGATCGTCGGCGATGTTGAAGCCGCGCACCAGGAAGTGCACCGTCTCGGCGATGTTGGTCGTGTGATCGCCGACGCGCTCGACGTTCTTGGCGCCGAACAGCAGATGCGTGGAGATGCCGATGTTGCGCGGATCCTCCATCATGTAGGTCAGCAGCTCGCGGAACAGCGAGTTGTACATCGCGTCGATCTGCGCGTCGTCGCGCCAGACGGCGAGCGCCTTGTCGGCGTCGCGCTCGGCGTAGGCGTCGAGCACTTCCTTCAGCTGGTGCAGGGCCAGCTCGCACCATGTGGCGGATGCCCGACATCAGCGGCTTGGGATGCGATTCATCGGCGATGGCCAGCGCGCGCTTGGCGATGTTCTTGGCCAGGTCGCCGATGCGCTCGAGGTCGGTCGTGATGCGCAGGGCGCCCATGATGTGGCGCAGGTCGTCGGCCATCGGCTGACGGCGGGCGATCATGGAGATGACCTGCTCCTCGATCTCGCGCTCGAGATTGTCGATCGGCGCGGTCGGACTGCACGACCTCCTCGGCCAGCTTCGGGTCGCGGCGTTCCAGCGCGTCGAGCGACTGACCGAGAAGCTGCTCGGCGAGGCCGCCCATCTGGGCGATCTTCTTGTCGAGCAGCGCCAGCTCTTCCTCGTATGATTTGACGGTGTGCTCGTTCATGGATGGCTCTCCTGATCGGGCGCGACGGCGACGGGGCTGCACGAGGGCGGGCAAAGAGGCCTCGTCAGCATCAGCCGAACCGGCCGGTGATGTAGTCCTGCGTGCGCTTGTTGCTTGCGGGTTGGTGAAGATCTCGCTCGTCGCGCCTTCCTCGACCAGCTCGCCGAGATGGAAGAACGCCGTGCGCTGCGAGACGCGCGCCGCCTGCTGCATGGAGTGGGTGACGATGATGATGCAGAAGTTCTGCCGCAGCTCGTCGATCAGCTCCTCGATGCGCGCGGTGGCGATCGGGTCGAGCGCCGAGCACGGCTCGTCCATGAGGATGACCTCGGGGTTCACGGCGATGGCGCGCGCGATGCACAGGCGCTGCTGCTGGCCGCCGGAAAGGCCGGTGCCGGGCTCGTCCAGGCGATCCTTGACCTCTTTCCACAGGCCGGCCTTCTCGAGGCTCGACTGCACGATCTCGTCGAGGTCGGCTTTCGAGTGGCAAGGCCGTGGATGCGCGGGCCGTAGGCGACGTTCTCGTAGATCGACTTCGGGAACGGGTTCGGCTTCTGGAACACCATGCCGACGCGGGCGCGCAGCTGCACCACGTCGAGGCTCGGATCGTAGATGTCCTGGTTGTCGATGATGATCTTGCCGGTGACGCGGCAGATCGGGATGGTGTCGTTCATGCGGTTGATGCAGCGCAGGAACGTCGACTTGCCGCAGCCCGACGGGCCGATGAAGGCCATCACCGCGCGGTCGGGAATGTTCGACGGACACGTTCTGCAGCGCCTGCTTCTCGCCGTAGTAACACGTTGACGTCCTTCGCCGACGACCTTGGTCTCGGCGCGCGCATCGACGGGAGAACTCTGAACGTCCAGGGTCGGCATCTTGAGCATCTACGGCTCCTGAAGGGAACGAGACTTTACCAGCGCCGCTCGTACTTGCGGCGCAGAATGACGGCAACGAGGTTCATGCAGATCAGGACGGCGAGCAGGACGATGGTGGCGCCGGCAGTGCGCTCGACGAAGCCGCGCTCGGCCGAGGTGGCCCACATGTAGATCTGCACGGGCAGCGCCGTGGACGGTGCCAGCGGCGACGTCGGGTATTCGACGACGAAGGCCACCATGCCGATCATCAGCAGCGGCGCGGTTTCGCCCAGCGCCTTGGCCAGGCCGATGATCGTGCCGGTCAGGATGCCCGGCATGGCCAGCGGCAGGACGTGATGGGTGATCGTCTGCATCTTCGAGGCGCCGACGCCGAGCGCCGCTTCGCGGATCGAGGGCGGCACGGCGCCGATGGCGGCGCGCGTGGCGATGATGATGGTCGGCAGCGTCATCAGCGTCAGCACCAGGCCGCCGACGAGGGGCGCGGAGCGCGGCAGGCCGGCGAAGTTGATGAAGATGGCGAGGCCGAGAAGGCCGAACACGATCGACGGCACGGCCGCGAGGTTGTTGATGTTGACCTCGATGAGGTCGGTCCAGAAGTTCTTGGGCGCGAACTCCTCCAGGTAGACCGCGGCGGCAACGCCGAGCGGCACCGCCAGCAGCAGCACGGTGACCATCATGAACAGCGAGCCGACCATGGCGACGCCGATGCCGGCCGTCTCCGGATTGCTCGAAGCGCCGTTGGTGAACAGGCCGGTATTGAATTTCTTGGCCAGCGCGCCGGAAGCCGACGAGCTTGTCGATCCAGCGCGAGCTGCTGATCGGAGATCTTGCGCGTCGCTGCCGGAAGGTTGCGGTCGAGCGTGCCCTTCATCAGGTTGTCGACGCGGCCGCTGGCCAGCACCCAGATCGGCACCGTCTTGCCGATGACGGCTGGATCGGCGAGCACGGCCTTGCGGATCTCGATGTCGACATCGCGCGACAGCAACGCACCGATCTCGCGCATCTGCAGCTTGTTGGCCGGGTCGGCGCCGACGGCAGACGCGAGGGCCTTCTTGGCCAGCAGCGTGTAGTCGGCGGTCATCAGCGCGGTGCGATCGCGCTTGCCGTCGGGATCGATGACGGAGCGGTCGAGGAAGACGTCGAGCTCGAGCGATGACTGCACGAACGCCGTGTAGCCCGTCGACACGATGCTGGTGAACAGAACGGCGAGGAACGTGAGGCCGAACAGGATCGCGGCGATGCCGTAGGCGCGGAAGCGCCGCTCGGCCGCATAACGCTTCTTGATCGAGCGCTGGATGGCTGCGCTCGCTGCGGCGCCGGGCCGGACGGACCGGCCATCGGCCCGGAAAACGCTCCTGGAACAGTCTCGACAGCCATTATTCGTACTGCTCCCGGTATTTGCGCACGATGTAGAGCGCGTAGATGTTGAGGCAGAGCGTGAAGACGAACAGCGTCAGGCCGAGCGCGAAGGCGACAAGCGTCTGCGGCGAGTTGAATTCCAGGTCGCCGGTGAGCTGGCTGACGATCTTGACGGTGATGGTCGTCACCGGCTCCAGCGGATTGAGGGTCAGGTTGGCGGCGATGCCGGCGGCCAGCACGACGATCATCGTCTCGCCGATGGCGCGCGAGGCGGCGAGCAGCACGGCGCCGACGATGCCCGGCAGCGCCGCCGGCAGGATGACACGCTTGATCGTCTCCGACTGCGTGGCGCCGAGGCCGTAGGAGCCTTCGCGCAACGACTGCGGCACGGCGTTGATGATGTCGTCCGACAGCGAGGAAACGAACGGGATGAGCATCACGCCCATGATCAGGCCGGCCGACAGCACGCTCGTCGGGGAAATGCTGAGACCGATATGGCCGCCGGCATCACGCAGGAACGGTCCGAAGGTGATCAGCGCGAAGAGGCCGTAGACGATGGTCGGGATGCCGGCGAGGATTTCCAGCAGCGGCTTGGCGATCGTGCGCACCTTCCGGCTGGCGTACTCGGACATATAGATCGCCGCGAACAGGCCGACCGGCACGGCGACGAGCAGGGCGACGAGCGAGATGTACAGCGTGCCCCAGAGCAGCGGCAACAGGCCGAACTGGCCTTCGCCGGCGCCGGTGCTGCCCGCCGCCGAGAAGCGCGGATCCCATTCGGTGCCGAAGAAGAAGCGCAGCGGGTCGACCATCCCGAAGAAGTGGATGCTCTCGAACAGCATCGAGCAGATGATGCCGACGGTCGTCAGGATGGCCACCGTGGACGAGAGGATCAGTCCGGCAAGGACGACGCGTTCGACGCCGTTGCGCGCCCGCAGCTTGGGATGCACGCGCCAGTTGGCGTAGAGGAAGCCGAGCAGCGCGAGGCCAATGGCGGCGAAGGCTATATACAGCTTGCCTCGGTTTTGCAGGTCGGCCTGGTCGTAGGCGGCGGCGATGACGTAGGGCTCCGGCGCCGAGCCGAGGGCGATGCCGCGCTCCTGCAGCACGCGCTGCGCGTCGGCGGGCGAAGTGAAGCCGTAGCGCGCCTTGCGTACGATCTCGAAGTCTTCTTTCGACAGCTGCGGCAGGCCGCGCGCCACCGACGCGATCCGGCCGACGACGAGCGACTGCTCGGCCGGCGAGAGCGCTTGAACGTTCGCGGGCAGGCTTTCGGCGACGAAATGGCGGACCAAGCTGGGCTCGGCCGCACTCCACAGCAGTGTCACGAGCAGCGCCGGCAGCAGCGTCCACAGCGCCAGGTATGTGCCGTAGTAGCCGGGGCGCGAATGAAGCTGGGCGTCGCCCTTCTTGGCCAGCGCATTGGCGCGCGATACGCCGAGACCGAAGGCGAGCAGGGCCGCGACGATCAGGCCCAGAATGATGACGGAGGTCGACAACTCGAGGTCCTCGCTGACGGCGCTCATCTAGGGCACCGCACCTTAACTTTCCGGGATGCCGCGTGAGCAACGGCCTTGGTCCGGTCCCGGCCGTTCGGAGATGCGGTCCGGGCCTCATGGCGAGGTCCGGACCGCACAAGTGTCGTGAGCAGCGCAGTCCTTACATGGACTTGGCGGCCTTCACGTCTTCCTGCAGCTTGGTGCGCTCGGCGTCCGGCGAGGGAACGAGGCCGTACTCGGCGAGCGGACCCTCGGGGCCGATCATCTTGTCCGACGAGAAGAACTCCACGTACTCCTTGAGGCCGGGGATGACGCCGATGTGCGCCTTCTTCACGTAGAACTGCAGCGGACGCGACACCGGGTACTTGCCGGCAGCGACCGTCTCGACCGACGGCTTGACGCCGCTGATCGTCGCGACCTTCAGCTTGTCGGTGTTGTTCTCGTAGAACGACAGACCGAACACGCCGACGCTCTTCGGGTTGGAAGAAAGACGGGCGAGCGTCTCGGTGTAGTCGCCGTCGATGTCGACAGCGGCGCCATCCTTGCGGACCTTCGACGCAGGCCTTTTCGGCGGCCTTCTTCTTGGCCGCGTCGTCGGCACCCTCGGCCTTGGCGAGCAAGAGCTTGTCGCCGCCGGTGGCCTTGCAGCCAGCGCGCAGGACCTTCTCCTCGAACACTTCGCGCGTGCCGTGCTTCTCGCCCGGGATGTAGGCGACGATCGGCCAGTCGGGGAGCGAAGGATTCACTTCCTTCCAGGTCTTGTCGGTGTTCGGGACGAGAGCGCCGTCCTTCGGCACTTCAGCGGCGAGGGCGAGGTAGAGGTCCTTCGGCTCGAGAGCCCAGTCAGCCGACTTGGCGTCGACGGCGAAGACGATGCCGTCATAGCCGAACTGGACCTCGACGATCTCCTTCACGCCGTTCTTGGCGCAATCTGCGATCTCTTCTTTCTTGATCTTGCGCGAGGAATTGGCGATGTCGATGGTGGCGTCGCCGAGGCCCTGGCAGAACTGCTTGATGCCGGCGCCGGAGCCGCCCGACTCGACGATCGGGGTCTTGAAGTTGCTGTTGGCCTTGCCGAACTGCTCGGCCACGATGTTGGCGTACGGCAGAACCGTGGAAGAGCCGGCGATCTGGATCTGATCGCGGGCGACAGCCGCGCCCGAGAACGCAATCGTGCCGGCGACGGCCGCCGCCGCGCAGGCGATGAACTTTGTGCTCACACTGATCTCCTTATGGAGGTGACAGCGGGGTCGTGCGGATGACCGCACTAGCAACCTCTCCCCGCTCCGGCGCCCTTGCGCCGTGCCGGTTAGATAGACCAGCGCAGCGATACTTTAGTGACAGGTTAACGCACTGATTTAATTGATACATAATCAGGCGGATGGGCGCTGCTGGAGCGAGAGCCTGCTAGCGGCTGTCTCCATTCCGTCATCCTGGCGCCACTGCGGTGCCATGCTGCCTACGACGGAAGGTTGCATAGGCGAAGGCTTGCGTAGCCCTAGGCGGCGGAGGCGCCGAGTTCTTCGAAGCTCGCCGTGAAGGTCGAGCCGGCGCCGAGGCGCGAAGAGATGCGCAGGTCGCCGCGATGGCGGTTCATGATGTGCTTGACGATGGCAAGGCCTAGCCCAGTGCCGCCCTTCTCGCGGCTCGAGGCGGCGTTGACGCGATAGAAGCGCTCGGTGAGGCGCGGCAGGTGCTCCGGCGCAATTCCCGGCCCATTGTCGGTGACGCTCACCCACACGCGCGCATCGCCGACCCCGCGCGCCGCATCGCGGCCGACGCGCACCTCGATGGTGCCGTCCTCGCGCCCGTACTTGATGGCGTTCTGGATCAGGTTCTGCAGCACCTGGACGATCTCCTCGCGGTCGCCGCGAATGCGCGCCGCATCGCCGCGCGCCAGGGATAGCTTCACCTTCGCCGCCTCGGCCACGGGCTCGAGCGACTGGAATACATACTGCGCCGTCTCGTTCAGCTCGACGATGCCGCGCGGCGGCAAGTGCACGCGCATCTCGACGCGGCTGAGCGACAGCAGATCGTCGATGAGGCGGGTCATGCGCTCGGCCTGGCTCGCCATCAGCGTCAGGAAACGCGTGCGGGCGTTGACGTCGTCGCGCGCCGGCCCCTGCAGCGTCTCGACGAAGGCGCGCAAGGAGGCCAGCGGCGTGCGCAGCTCGTGGCTGGCATTGGCGATGAAATCGGCGCGCATCTGCGCCAGCCGGTCCTGCTCGGTCAGATCGCGGAAGGTAACGAGCACGCTCGGCGAGGCCAGCGCCGCCGAGCGCGCAAGGCGCGAAACGGTGGCGGCGACGCGCCGCTCCACCGGAACGCGCTCGACCAGATCGACGTCGATGCGGTCCTCCGACGCCAGAGCCCGGTCGACGGCCACCAGTAGATCCGGGCTGCGTGAGACCTGGCTCATCGGCTGCCCGGTCTTGATTTTGGGGAACATCTCGGCGGCGAGCCGGTTGTGGTGCACCAGCGTGCCGGCGGCATCGAGGGCCAGCGCCGCGGTCGGAATGGCATCGACGACCGCGCGCCAGCTCTTACGGTCCGCGTCGGACATCCGCGACACCGTGAGCGTCGGGTTGCCGGAGATCGCGTCCATGATGGCGCTGCTGTCGAGCGGCCACGTCGCTGTCGCCAGCAGCAGCACAAATATCGCGGCCAGAGCTGCCACGGCGTTCAACGCGCCGAGCAGCACGAGGATCATGAGGATGCCGACGGCGGCCACTATCGGCATCCAACGCGCCGCCCATCGCCGCTTGGCCGCCAGCCAGGCCTCGCCTACCCAGGCTTCCACCCCGGCCTTGCGCTCCGTCCAGCGCACGCTGCTCAACGCGGTGCCTAGGGACATTCTGCTCCTGGGGCCGGGGCCATTTGATAACGCCATCGTTGCTAGATAGTCGGGATCATAACGTCATTCAAACATGACGGGCGCACGTCATGGGATTCACCTTACAATGATGCACCGGGTAACGACGGAACAGCGGTCATGAACGTGAAGAACGGCAAGAACGTCAAAGCTAAGCCCGCCAAGGCTGCCAAGCAGTACGCCTTCGACATCGACAACCCGATCTTGCCGCCGGCCATCGAGGAACGGGCGCTCACCTCCGGCGGCTACCCGTACGACGAGCCAATGAAAAAGAAGGTCTTCAAGGAGGAGCTTCAGCAGCTGCAGCTCGAGCTCTTGAAGCTCCAGACGCACATCCAGGACGCGGGCGAGCGCTTCGTTGCCCTCTTCGAGGGCCGCGACGCGTCCGGCAAAGGCAGCTGCATCCGCTACTTCCTCGAGCGTCTCAATCCACGCCATGCGCGCTCCGTCGCGCTGTCGAAGCCAACCGAGGCCGAGCGCGGCCAGTGGTACTTCCAGCGCTATGTGTGCCACCTGCCGACGGCCAGCGACACGGTGCTGTTCGACCGCTCCTGGTACAATCGTGCCGGCGTCGAGCGCGTTATGAACTTCTGCACGCCGGAACAGACAGAGCGCTTCCTGCGCGATGCGCCCGACTTCGAGGCGCTGCTGGTGCGCGACGGCATCCGGCTGTTCAAGTTCTATCTCGTCATCGGCCGCGAGATGCAGCTCGAGCGCTTCCACGAGCGGCGCCACGATCCGTTCAAGCGCTGGAAGATCACCGACGTCGATCTCGCCGCCATCGACAAGTGGGACGACTACACGCGGGCGCAATCCGAGATCTTCAAGCGCACCAGCACCGAGCTATCGCCGTGGATAATCGTGCGCGCCAACGACCAGCGCCGCGCGCGGCTGGAGACCATACGCTGGGTACTGTCGCATTCGGACTATCCCGACAAGGACGCGCGCGCCGTCGGCACCCCCGACCCCAAGATCATCGGCACCGGCCCTGAATATTTCCAGACGGAGTGACGTCTCGCACATCTGCAAAGGTATCGAGGCGTCGTCATCATCTACTACACAGGTAGATGGTGACGACGCCCTGTAGCGGCTGCCTAGGTCGTGCGAAAGCGCGTCAGCGCACCAGGAGGAGGGGGCACTCGAGGGCGGCCGTGAGAGGGCGCAGGCTGGCGCCGGGGGCGATCAGCCGGCCGCCGTATTGCGCCAGCGCAAAGCCGGGCTTGTGCCGCTGCAGCACCGCGGCCAGCGGCGCCGGATCGTCGTTGGCAGCCAGTACGCTTTCGAAATTGGCGAACTCGCCGTCATCGCCGTCGGCGCACAGCAGCCGCGCCTCGCCTTCCATCCAGGCAAGCTCGTCGCGCCGGTCGCCGACCAGCGTCAGTCGGACATCGCCCCCGGTGACGGTCGCCAACCTCTGCGCAGACTTGAGCATCGGCCCCAGCCGCTCGAACTCTTCCACCACAGCCACGACGGGCCCGCGCGTGCGCCGCGCCAATGGCCCGGCAATCACCGCACCGGTCGTGTCGCGCACGCGCGCGAACAATTCTGACAGCCGCGCCTCGTCCCCCGGCGCCAACGGCTCGCCGACGATGACGAGATTCCACGGACCGTTCTCGGCGCAGGCGCGCGACACCGCGCGCAATGGCTCATCGCGCACGACACGTGCGTGGCACGGGACCGACGCGGCTCGTCCCGCCTCGGCCACCTGACGGTGCAGCGCCGCCGCGGTAAAGCGCATCTCCCGTTCCAGCGTCGCCAGCGGCAACGGCCGCCAGCCTTCGCCGCCGCCGCCGATCACCTTGGCGAACGGAAAGTCGGCGAGATCGAATAGCTGCTTGTCCTCGACGTAAAGGCTCTCGACCTCGGCCTGGAACGCCTGCCCGAGCAGCATCGCCGCCTCGATCGCGAAGCGGCTCGCTTCGGCCGAGCCGCCGAGCCACAGCACGACGCGCCCGCTGCGTTCTCCGGCGGCGGCGACGTGCGCGATCATGATGCCTCCGCGAGTTCGCCCGTACCGCCAGGCTTGCGCTGGCTCAACGCGCGCTCGACATCGGCGCTCGACGCCACATCGCGACCTTCGCTGGCGGCCCAGTGGTCGGCGGCGCGGCAGACGTCCGTCACCTCCGCGATGCCGAACGACAGCTTGCCGTTGCCGCCGGCCTTGTGCGCCGCTTCGTCGATCAGCAGCGCGACACCCGAGACATCGAAAGGCCGCAACGAATGCTTGTCGACGATGCCGGCGATGACGCGCGCAAATGCGGCGACCGTCTCCTTGGTGCGCGCGACGGCATCCTCGAACACAGCCTCGACCTTGAACACGCGCCGCAGCTGGCCATTGTTGGCGGCGAGGCGCCGCTGCGTGTCGGCGCCGCCGAACACGACCAGCTTTACGTTCAGCGGGATGGGCTCCAGATCCGGCACCTCGTCGCCGACGGCGCCGATGGCGCTCGACGGGGGGTCGAAGCGGATCTCCTCCGTTTCGAGGGCGCGACGCAACGCTTCAGACGTCGCGGCGCTGTCGAGCAGCGCATCGCCGTCGACCAGAAGATAGCCGCCGTTGGCGCGATGCAGTGCCCCCGGCTTGATGCGCACCACGGTCGCCTGACCGTCGGCGCCGGTGCCTAGTTCAATGCGACCGAAGAGGTTGGCATAGGTCGGGTTCGGTTCCTGCACAACGGGTGCGCCGCCGGCGGCCGATGTCGTCGCCATCACGTGCACGCCGTAGCGGGAAAAGCGCGGATGCGTGCCCGCGCCGCGCGTCAGCTTGCTCCCCTGAGCGCCGTTGGCGCCGACGAACAAGCCGGCATTGCGCACGAGATCGCGCGCCGCCGCCTTGAGGTAGCTCTCGACGCCGGCGACCTTCTCGAATTCCGCCTTGATGTCGTCGAGCGCGCCGCGCACGTGGCGGCCAGCCACCTGCTCGTTGAGCGCAACCAAGCGAGCACGCCGCTCTTTCTCCGCGTCCGGTCGCTCGGCGAGGATGGCCTCGATCTCCGCTTCCAGCGCGGCGATCTTGGTCTCCACCTCGCGGCGCAGTCCCTCGGGCAGGTTGTTGAAAACGTCGGTCTTGACGACCTTACCTTCGAGCACCGGCGCCACGGCGATACCGGCAGGCGTGCGCAGCAACGCGATATTCTGCGACTCCGCCTCGCGGCGCAGCGCTTCCAGGGCATCCTCGCGGCTGAAGCGGAACTCTTCCTCGATCGTGCGCCGCTTGAGATCGTAGTCGTCGGCGGCGAAGGCCGCCGGCAAGGCGTCGGCGAGCTGATCGATGGCCAGCGCCATCTTCTCCGCGAACGGCTTTGCGGTTCCAGCCGGCAACTTCAGGGCGCGGAAACCGCCGGTGGGATCGAACGAGCTGACATAGACCCAATCGGCTGGGCGATCCGCCTTGGCGGCCATTTCCTGCAGCTTGGTGCGCACGGCCGTGCGCCGGCCTGTGCCTTCGCGCCCGATGACCAGCATGTGGTAGCCGGACCCTTTGATGCCGGCGCCGAACGACACCGCGTCCATGGCCTTCGCCTGGCCGACGGGGCCATGTGCCGGTTCAAGATCGGCGGTCGTCTTGAAGCCGAGGCTGGCCGGATCCGTGGCGCCAGCGGCATTGGTGTGGGCGCCGAGCGACAGCGACGGCTCGATGGGCTCGGGCGGCACGGCGGCGTCCGTTGGCGCAGCCGCAACCGCTGCCTGGCCTGCTTCCGCCGGCGCAGCAGTCGGCTCGGCCGCGGCGTCCGCGGCCATTTTCTTGTCTACCTTGGAGCGTTTGAAGAACATGGAGCTAGGAGCTAGGCGCTCGTCCCCTCGATGAGTTGCCCGCAACCAGAAACAGAATTCGAGCCCGCCTCGGCCAGCTCGATCGGCAGTCGTGGCGGCGCCTGCACACCGATCGCCCGCCCCCTCAATTCCTTGCCGGCAAGTGTCACCGGCCTATGGTGGTCAAATGACGGCAGTCCACGATAAAGCCGGGGAAACTGGCATCGATGTGGCGGAGACGCCATCCGGTGAGGAAGCGAATGCCGCATGCCACGAAGCGGCGGGCGCCGCGGGCCGCGATGCGGTGACGCGCGAGGTCTGCCGCGGCGTCGGACGGCTTTTGCGCGCGCACGCGTTCGCCGTCATCAACGAGCTATCGCTGGCCAACGGGCGTCGCGCCGATGTGGTCGGTTTATCGCCGTCGGGCGATATCTGGATCGTCGAAGTAAAGTCGTGCCTCGAGGATCTGCGCGTCGACACCAAGTGGCCGGAGTACCGTGATTTTTCGGATGCGCTGTTCTTCGCCGTGGCGCCGGGCTTCCCGGTCGACATTTTGCCCGCCGACACCGGTCTGATCCTGGCCGACCGCTATGGGGCGGAGATCGTGCGCCAGGCGCCGGAGACGCGGCTGGCTGCCGCGCGGCGCAAGGCGATGACGTTACGCTTTGCGCGTGCAGCCGCCTTCAGCCTGCAAGGGCTGGCCGATCCGGGCTCGGAAAACTCCTGAGGCAGGAAAGAGCGCGCCGGGTTACTTCGGCGCGCGCTTGGCGAGTATCCGCTGCAGGGTGCGGCGGTGCATGTTGAGCCGGCGTGCCGTCTCCGACACGTTGCGATTGCATAGCTCGTACACGCGCTGAATGTGCTCCCAGCGGACGCGATCAGCCGACATCGGGTTTTCCGGCGGCGGCGCCTTGTCGTCCGAAGGGGCGAGCAACGCGTCCGTCACGTCGTCGGCGTCGGCTGGCTTGGCCAGATAGTCGACGGCGCCGAGCTTCACGGCCGTCACCGCCGTGGCAATGTTGCCGTAGCCGGTCAGCACGATGGCGCGAGCGTCAGGGCGCGCGCGCGAAAGCTCGGCAATCACGTCAAGGCCGTTGCCGTCCTCGAGGCGCATGTCGACCACTGCAAAAGCCGGCGCGCGCTCGCGAATGAGGTCGACGCCTTCGGCGACCGAATGTCCGCCGCGCACCTCGAAGCCGCGCAGTTCCATGGCGCGCACCAGACGCTGCGCAAACGCGCGGTCGTCATCGACGATGATCAGCGAGCGATCTTCTGGAAGCTCGTCCTGACGGAAGGAGAGATCTTCTGTTTCGTTATTCATTGTTCCTCCGGCCAAACTGGAATCGGCCGCAGCGTTTTTCGCCTCCACGAGCGCCTCCTATACTCAACGCGAGGGTTGCTTAAGGTAGACCGGCTTGGCGATGTCAGCCGACCCATGGCGGGCCCGGAATGGGACTCGCCCACTCAAGCTCGCACCTTGTCGCAGGTCTGTCAGCCTGAAGATAGCTTATTTGTCAATGCGGAATTAGCCCTAGGCCCTTTTTCGAGCACCAGAAAGCCTAAAGATTAAAACGGCTTATCGGCTGACTGGGGGAGAATGAACGACCTCGGCCAGCTGATTGTGACGATGGCGCCGGTCCGGCCGCCGGTCCGATTGGCAAGGCTCACCGTCGCGCCGGAGCGCTCAAGAAGCGTTTTGGCGATGAAGAATCCCAGGCCCAGGCCGGTTGAATCCTCCTCCAGCACGCTTTCGCTGTCGGCGGGCCGGGTGGTGACGTAGGGCTCGCCGATGTTGTCCATCACCTCGGCGGGGAACCCCGGGCCGTCGTCGGCAACCGAGATAACGAGGCCAGCGGCGCTCCACTCAGCCTTAACGTCAACCTGCGATTTAGCGAACTCCGTGGCGTTCTCGATCAGGTTGCCCAGGCCATAGATGACGCCGGGGCGGCGCTCGAGCTCTGCCTGACGGCGACTGGGCTGGGTCGTCTCGGCCGACGGCGCGGCAGTGATGTTGATGGCAATCTTTTCGGAGAAGTACGGCTCCGCCGCCTCTTCGAGCATCACGCGCACGCTGACGCGCGCGTGCATCGGGTCTTCCTCGCTGGGGTGCCGCGTCAGCTTCTGCAGGATTTCCCGGCAGCGCAGCGCCTGCGTCTTGAGCAGCGCGATGTCGTCGAACATCGGGTTGTCCGGCTTAACCGTATGCTCCATTTCCTTGGTCACCAGCACGATGGTGGACAGCGGAGTACCGAGCTCGTGCGCCGCCGCCGCCGCCAGGCCGTCGAGCGCGTGCAGCTTCTGCTCGCGCGCCAGCACGATGTCGGTGGCCGTGAGCGCTGCGGACATCTGCCGCGACTCCTTCGACAGCCGCCACGCGTAGAGCGCGATGAAGGTGGTCGAGACGCAAAGCGCCGCGAAAGCGCCGAGCTTGTACATCACCGGCAGCTCGAGCTCGACGCCCGGGTACCAGGGAAGCGGCTCGTGCGCTACGACAAGCACGGCAGCAGCGGCGAGCGCCAGAAGCCCGAGAGCCACGGTGTTGCGCAATGGCAGCGTGGCGGCCGACACGGTCACCGGTGCCACCATGAGCATGGTGAACGGATTGTCCATGCCGCCGGTGAGGAACAGCAGCGTCGCCAGCTGCAGGATGTCCCAGGCGAGCAGCCCCGTCGCATAGACGACGCTCAAGCGATGCCGCGAGGGATACCAGACGGCGAGGAAGACATTGAGCCACGCCGACAGCGCGATGACCGTCAGGCAGGCGCCGAGCGGAACGTAGAAGCCGAGCCCGAAGGCGACCGTGCACAGCGCCGCGAACTGTCCGAGCACCGCTATCCAGCGCAGGCGAATGATAGTGTGCAACCGCAGCCGGCTATTGACCGGATCGGCGAGCACGCGCTGGCTCTTTTTTTTCTTCGGACGCAAGAACGTCTGCAGCAACGCTTCAACCCTCTATTCTCGGCGGCGCCGGCGACACTAACACGGTCAACGCGACGTTAGGGCGCCGGGACCCAAGTTGCGCAAAACTCGCTTACGGCTTAATGCCCCGGGTGCAAAAGGAAAACGTCTGCATGCGCGCAAAGCTAATCTTGAGTGTCGTTGCTGGATTGCTGCTCGGCGGCATCGCGGCCATCGCGGTGTTCCCGCAAGCGCGCGAGAAGCTGTTCCCGCAGCAGAGCGCGGAGCAATCAAGCGGCAAGGCGCTGATCGGCGGGCCGTTCACACTGACCGACACCGCCGGCAAGCATGTCACCGACAAAGATTATCGCGGTCGCTACATGCTGGTGTTCTTCGGCTTCACCGGCTGCCCCGACATCTGTCCTGCCGGCCTGCAGCTGATCTCCGCGGCGCTCGACAAGGTGGGCAGCAAGGCAAACAACATCACGCCGATCTTCATCAGCGTCGATCCTCAGCGCGACACGCCCGAGAAGCTCGCAACGTACGTGAAGAACTTCAACGACCGCATCGTCGGTCTCACCGGCACGCCGGAAGAAGTCACCGCCGTCGCCAAAGCCTACCGCGTGTTCTACGAGAAGGTGCCGAACGAAAAGGCGCCGGCCGACTACGGGATGAACCACACCTCGATCATTTATCTGATGGGTCCCGACGGCGAGTACGTCACGCACTTCACGCCGACCACCACCGTCGACGCGATGGCCGAGAAACTGAACAAGCTATTGTAACAAAGCGCAACACGCGCGCGGCGTCGAGGACACAGTGTTGCCTCATCGACTCCGCACTTCAGCTTTGTCACTGGCGACACGTTTTAATTTCGATTAGGTCTGAAGACGCCCACGAGCGCATATGTTGCGTATCGGCTTCAGTGGGCTGTTCCGACCAACGTCGTAGTGCACGAGGGGGAAGGTCGGTTGCGGCAGACTGTACGAGGGAAAGCATTGAAGCGTCCGCGCATCGAAGAGCTCGATTGCCCGGTTGAGGTTAGACGGCATCCTGGCGCGCGCCGTTTGACGCTGCGCGTCAGCCGCACGCGACGCGCGGTGATCGTCACGCTTCCGGTTCAGTGCGATCTCGGCGAAGCCGGATCCTTCATCGATCGAAATATCGAATGGGTGCGCGAGCGCCTCAGCTCCATCCCGATGCCGGTACCGCTCGCCGATGGCGTGCTGATGCCGTTGCGCGGTGAATTTCATTCCGTCGTGTTCACCGGCAAGCGCGCGACGAGCGGCGTCGTGCGCGCCGAAGCAACCAAGAGCCTCAAAGAGCTGCGCGTCTCCGGCCGCGCCGAGCACGCTCCGCGCCGCCTGCGCGATTGGCTCGGCGAGGAAGCGCGCCGCGATCTCGATGCCCGCGTGCTCGTCCATACGCGCGCGCTCGGCGTCAAAGCCAAGCGCATCGCCATCCGCGATCAGGCGACCCGCTGGGGCTCCTGCTCGACGACGGGCGTGCTGTCGTTCTCCTGGCGCCTCATCCTGGCGCCGCCGCGCATCCTCGACTACGTCGCCGCGCACGAGGTCGCCCATCTGGCCGAGATGAACCACGGCCCGCGCTTCTGGGCGCACGTCGAGCGGCTGATCCCGACGATGAAAGAGGACAAGCTCTGGCTGCAGGTGTACGGCCTCGACCTGCACCGCTACGGCCCCACCGACCGCGCCGACTAAGGGCGAGCCGGCTTCCCGCCTCCAGCTGTCATCCTCGGGCTCGTCCCGAGGATCGCAGTGCCCGAACGCCCTCCGAGGTGCATGATCGGCCGATACGGCACAACATCGACGTCTACGCAGGAACAGGCGGCGAGCTGGATCCTCGGCCTAACCGGGATGACAGGTGGATGAGCCGCCAGCGCCAGCGGACGGCGTCAGCGCTGCATCAGCTGGTCGATGGAGCCGGTGGCGGCGGCGTTCATCGACGAGCGCGCGGGCGATGAAGTCATCGGCGATGCGATCCTGCGGGTAGCCCGGCTCCTGCGGCGCATAGTCGGCGGTCGCCGGCGCGGCACCGGAAAGCGGCAGCGGCTGCCGGCCCGCATGCGCGCCCATCATGATGTCGCGCCAGATCTCCGCCGGCATGCTGCCGCCGACCACGCGGTTCATGGCGCTGCCGTCGTCGTTGCCGGCCCACACGCCCGTCGTCAGGTGCGCCGTGTAGCCAATGAACCAGGCGTCGCGGAAGCTCTGCGTCGTGCCGGTCTTGCCGGCCGCCGCGTGCAGGGGAATGGCGGCGCGTTTGCCGGTGCCGCTCACCAGCGCGCCGTTGAGCATGTCGTTCATGGCGACCACCTGCGCCGGGTCGACCACCTGCGCCGCCGGCGGCGCCTGGCGCGCAAAGAGCACCTCGCCTTTGAGGCTGCGCACCTGCCGCACGACATACGGCTCGGCGAAGCGGCCGCCGTTGGCGATCACGTTGTAGGCGCCGGTCAGCTCCAGCAGCGAGACTTCCGAAGTGCCGAGCGAGATCGTTGCGTCCTTGGCGAGCGGGGAGCGGATGCCGAGGCGCTTGGCGGCCTGGGCGACGCGCGCCGGTCCCACCTTGAGCGTCAGCCGCGCCGCCACCGAGTTCACCGACTTGGCCAGCGCCGTGCGCAGCGCCATCGGGCCGAGGTATTCGCCGTTGTCGTTGCGCGGCGCCCAGCCGCCGACGCTGACCGGCAGATCATCGACGATGCTGTCGGGCGTGTAGCCGGCTTCGAGCGCCGCCAGATAGACGAACGGCTTGAACGCCGAGCCGGGCTGGCGCGCCGCCTTCACCGCGCGATTGAATTGCGTCTCCGCGTACGAGCGGCCGCCGACCAGCGCCAGCAGCGCGCCGTCGCGATCGAGCACCACCGCTGCCGCTTCGCTGGTGCCCAGCGCCGCGCCCCGCGAGGCGATGTACTGCTCAACGATTGCCGAAGCGCTCGCCTGGATCGTGCGGTCGAGCGTCGTCTCGACGATAAGCCCCTCGGCCCCGGCGGCAACGCCCATCACGTAGGCGGGCGCCAGCTGCTCCATGACGTAGTCGATCGCGTAGTCGGCGCCTGCGGGCTCGGCGCGCTCGGATCGGTCGAACGAGCGCGAGACCTCATCGGCCGCCTTGCGCTCCTCGTCCTCGGTGATGAAGCCGGCGTCCTGCATCTGCGACAGCACGAGACGGGCGCGCGTACGGGCGAGGCCCGGATTGGCCAGCGGCGAATACTTCGACGGCGCCTTCAACAGACCGGCGATCATCGCCGCTTCGCTGAGCGACAGATTACGCGCCGGCTTCTTGAAATAGCGCCGCGCCGCCGCGTCGATGCCGTAGGCGCCGCTGCCGAGATAGACGCGGTTCAAATACAGCTCGAGAATGTCGGACTTGGTCAGCCGCAACTCCAGCCACAGGGCGAGGGTGAACTCCTCGAGCTTGCGCGCGAAGGTGCGGTCCTGGCTGAGGTAGAGGTTCTTGGCCAGCTGCTGCGTCAGGGTCGAGCCGCCCTGCACGGTGCGCCCTTCACGCAGGTTGGTCACCGCGGCGCGGATCATGCCGAAGGGATCGACGCCGTGATGGTCGTAGAAGCGCTGGTCCTCGGTGGCGATCACCGCGTTGGAGACGTAGCGCGGCAGCAGGTCGAGCGGGACGTAATCATCGCCGCCGCCACGCTCGGTGATGACCGAGCCGTCACGCGCCAGGATGCGCACGAAAGGTGCGTTCTCCTTCGGCCGCAGCGACAGCGGGTCGGGATAGATCACCGAGTAATAAACCATCAACCCGCCGACGCCGAGCGCCGGCTGCGGCCAGCGCATAGAGCGGCAGCACAAACAGGCGCCGCAACGGCGAGCCTTTGCGCTTCGGCGGCGATGACGAAAAGAGGCCCATGGCAGGCCTGCCCCCGGTCGAATGGACTGCTATTGGCGCGGCACGCCGCCGCACCCTACTCCGAGCGCCGCTAAGGCGCAGTAAACCTTGCCGTCGCACCGACCTAGTGCCCGATTCCGAAATTCGCCGGTGTTCGATGCTGGGCCGGGAGCGAACTTCGGAATCATAAGGGCACCAGAATATGGACTGCTAGTGTGTTAATCGAGAAATTCGCTCGAGTACCTGGCCTGCCCATGATGGCGAATTTCTCGATCATCACACTAGTGCCGGATGCGTCAGGTCTTCTCGCGCAGGAGCACGATCGGATAGGCGAGCAGCGCCAGAATGATGCGCGCTAGCACCGTGAAGAACATCAGCAAAAGCTGCCGCTCCTCGAGCAGCAGCTGCAGCCAAATGTTGTACTTCGCAGCCAGGCCCGTGCCGGTGATCAGGGCTTTGAAGCTGCGCGCCCAGTCGAGCATCGCCGACAGCGTCTCGGGCGAATAGATGGCGACGAACGCCATCAGCAGCGCGCCGAGAATGAGCGAAAGAATAATGTTGGCGACGGAGAGCAGCATACGCAGCACGAGACAATCCCCCCTCGAACGGCACCCTGGCCAGTGCCGGCAGCCTACCACCGCCCAATTCGCCACGAAACAGGCCTAACGCTGTGGCCACATGGTCCCCATATGGAACCCGCTCCGCACACAGCCAGTTTGGCTGGGGATCGCGGTTCTGGAACTGGAGCGTGAACGAGATGGCCTACGTGAAACCCGGCGCTGCTGGCACATACGAGCAGCATCGAGAAGCTCGAGCGCGCCGAGGTCGAAGCCGCGATGGCGCGCATCACCGCGGTGGCCAAGCTGATGGATTCGCTGTTCGCCATCCCCGGCACGCGGATCCGCCTCGGCGTCGACTCGCTGCTCGGCCTGGTGCCGGTGGTGGGCGACCTCGCGGCGCAGGCGGTGGCGGCGTATCTCATCTGGGAGGCGCGCCAGCTCGGCGTGCCGAAGCTGACGGTATGGCGCATGGTCGGCAACACGCTGCTCGACACGGTGATCGGCGCTGTGCCGCTGGTCGGCGACGCCTTCGACATCGCCTTCCGCGCCAACATGAAGAACCTGCGCCTTCTGCAGCGCCATCTCGAGAAGCAGGGCTACCAGACGGCCGCCGCCGGCTCCGGCGCCGTCATCCAGGGCGACTACCGCCGCGTCGCGTAGGCTTCATGGCAGATTGAGATAAGTCCACGCGCGCTCGAAGAGTTTGGCGCCGAGGGCGTGGAAGATGCCGGCCGCCAGCGCGCCCGTCAAAGCGATGGCGGTCGCCCAGCTCAGCAGTCGCCTTTTGCGGCGCGCATTGAGCGGAGGAAGCGGTGGGAGGCGGCGGTAGAGGGTCCATCGGCTCACGTGGGCAGACGATGCTGAACCGCCAAGCTCGAGCTCCACCCCTCCGAAATGACCAGTCCGGACCGAGCGTCATCAGACGTCGAGGTTGGCGACGCTGAGGGCGTTCTCCTGGATGAACTCGCGGCGCGGCTCGACGACGTCGCCCATCAGCTTGGAGAAGATCTCGTCGGCCTCGGTGACCTCGCCGACCTTCACCTGCAGCAGCGTGCGCACATCCGGGTCGAGCGTCGTCTCCCACAGCTGCTCGGGGTTCATCTCGCCCAGACCTTTGTAGCGCTGCATCGAGATGCCCTTCTTGCCGGCCTCGTAGATGGCATCGAGCAGCGTGCGCGGCCCGTACACCGGGATGACCTCGGACTTGCGGCGCAGCTTGGCCGGCGTGGCGTAGACCTCGGCCAGGTGCTTGTGGCGCTCGTTCAGGCGGCGCGCATCGAGCGAGCCCAGCAGGGCGAGGTCGAGCGTGTGCGCCTCGGTGACGCCGCGCACCTCGCGCTTGAAGTGGAAGCCGTCGTTGCCGTAGCGGCCTTCCCAGCCCTTCTCCGTCTCCTCGGAGATGGAATCGAGGCGCTTGGCGATGAGGTCGGCGGTGCTGTTGGCCTGCGCGGCCGACTGCACCAGCTTGGCGTCGAAGGCGCCGGCGATGGCCGCCTGCTCGACGACGCTGTGCGAATAGCGCGAATGCAGCCCGTCGATCAGCGAAACGATGCCGCGCGCCTGGTCGGCGATGGAGCGCAGGTCCTGGCCCGCCCGCTCCTCGCCCGATGCCGGTGACGAGCACGGCCTCCTCGAGCCCGGAGTGGATGAGGTATTCCTCCAGCGCGGGCTGGTCCTTGAGGTACGTCTCGGACTTGCCGCGCGCCACTTTGTACAGCGGCGGCTGGGCGATGTAGACGTGGCCCTTCTCCACCAGCTCCGCCATCTGCCGATAGAAGAACGTCAGCAGCAGCGTGCGGATGTGGGCGCCGTCGACGTCGGCGTCCGTCATGATGATGATCTTGTGGTAGCGCAGCTTCGACGACGTCGAAGTCGTCGCGGATGCCGGTGCCGAGCGCGCCGATGATGTTGGTCACCTGCTCGGACGACAGCATCTTGTCGAGGCGCGCGCGCTCGACGTTGAGGATCTTACCGCGGATCGGCAGCACGGCCTGATACTCGCGCTTGCGGCCCTGCTTGGCGGAGCCGCCGGCCGAGTCGCCCTCGACGATGAACAGCTCGGTGTTCGAAGCGTCGCGGTCCTGGCATTCGGCGAGGCCGCCGGGCAGCCGCAAGCCGTCGAGCGCGCCCTTGCGGCGCGTCAGTTCGCGCGCCTTGCGCGCCGCTTCGCGCGCCAGCGCCGCCTCGACGATCTTGCCGACGATGGTCTTGGCTTCCTTCGGGTGCTCCTCGAACCAGGCCATCAGCTGATCGCCGACGATGCTCTCGACGACGGGCTTCACCTCGGAGGAGACGAGCTTGTCCTTCGTCTGGCTGGAGAACTTCGGGTCGGGCACCTTGACGGAGAGCACGCAGGTCAGGCCTTCGCGCGCGTCCTCGCCGGAGAGGTCGACCTTCTCCTTCTTGGCGATGCCGCTTTCGTCCGCGTACTTGTTGACGATGCGCGTCAGCGCGGCGCGGAAGCCGGCGAGATGCGTGCCGCCGTCGCGCTGCGGGATGTTGTTGGTGAACAGCAGCACGTTCTCGTGGTAGCTGTCGTTCCACCACAGCGCGGCCTCGACGATGACCTTGTCGCGCTCGCCGCGGATCATGATCGGCTCGAGATCAGCGACTGCTTGGAGCGGTCGAGGTAGCGCACGAAGGCCGCCGTGCCGCCGTCGTAGCACATCTCCTCGCGCTTGATGTCGGCGTGGCGCGCATCCGTCAGCACGATCTTGGCGCCGGAGTTCAGGAACGCGAGCTCGCGCAGGCGATGCTCCAGCGTGGCGAAGTCGAACTCGATCTGGGTGAAGGTGTTGGTGCTGGGCAGGAACGACACTTCCGTGCCGCGCTCGCCCTTGCCGTCGCCGACCACCTTCAGCGGCGCCACCGGCACGCCGTCGTGGAACTCGATGAAGTGCTCCTTGCCCTCGCGCCAGATGCGCGCCCGCAGCCACGTCGACAGCGCGTTGACGACGGACACGCCGACGCCGTGCAGGCCGCCGGAGACCTTGTAGGAATTCTGGTCGAACTTGCCGCCGGCGTGCAGCTCGGTGAACACGATCTCGGCCGCCGAGCGCTTGGGATCGTTGTCGTCGTCGTTCTTGATGCCGGTGGGGATGCCGCGGCCGTCGTCGCGCACGGTGCACGAGCCGTCGGGGTTCAGCGTCACGGCGCACGCCTTGGCGTGGCCGGCCAGAACCTCGTCGATGGCGTTGTCGACGACCTCGTAGATCATGTGGTGCAGGCCCGAGCCGTCATCGGTGTCGCCGATGTACATGCCGGGGCGTTTGCGCACGGCGTCGAGGCCCTTCAGCATCTTGATTGAATCGGCGCCGTACTCCTCGGCGCCCGTTATTTTCTTCGCGGGCGAAGCGCTCATTTCCGGAATGTCCTAGGGGTCTTTCAGCTGCGTCTAAGAGGTATATCACAAAAGCCCGCGAAAGGCACCTTTTCGCCTCCACAGGCCTGAACAAAAATAGGAATAATTTCCGTTAGTTAGAAGGTGCTGCGGCACCGTGTTCGGGCTGCCCTTCAAAAGTGCTCAAAAGCCCCTCGTCGACGCGCCAGAATCGGGCCTTCCCGGCGAGCCAGGAGAAGGCCTCGGCGTCGGTTCCCGTCATCCACGCCTGGGCGCCCAGCCGCAGGATTTCGGCGAACAGAGCCGCCCGCCGCTCGGCGTCCAGATGCGCGGTGATCTCGTCCAGCAGCAGGATGGGTGCGCCGTCGCGGCGGCGGGCGACAAGCTCGGCGTGGGCGAGGACCAGGCCGATGAGCAGCGCCTTCTGCTCGCCGGTGGAGCACAGCCGCGCCGGCATCGCCTTCGGCGCGTGGGCAACGAGGAGATCGGAGCGGTGCGGCCCGTCGAGCGTGCGCCCCGCGGCCCGGTCGCGCTCGCGGCCGGCGCGCAGGCGCTGGATGTAGCTATCCTCGACTTCGACCGCAGGCAGGCGTTCCAGGTCCGCCTCCAGCGCGCCTTCGAGCGCCAGCCCGGCGGCGGGAAACGGCGAAGTCGGATCGCGCGCGGTGCGTTCGGCCATGATCGTCGCCAGCGCGGCGACCGCCTCGGCGCGTGCCGCCGCCATGGCGACGCCCGTCTCGGCCATCAGCAACTCCAGCCCTTCGAAGCGCGAAGCGTCGCGCACGCCGTCGGCCAGCAGCCGGTTGCGCTGCTGCATGGCGCGCTCGAAGCGCCCCGCAATCGTGCGATAGCCGGGGTCGAAGCAGAGGATCAGCCGGTCGAGAAAGCGGCGGCGCTCGGAGCCCGGCCCGGTGAACAGGCCGTCCATGGCCGGCGTCACCCACACCATCTCGACGTAGTCGGCCAGCGCGCCAGCGCCGGCCGTCTCGCCGTTGATGCGCACGATTCGCCCGGCGCGCTCCGAATCCGCGTTCTCGGCCAGCAGCCCGGTGCCGATATCGATCGGCCCCATGTGCGTGTGCGTGTGCGCGGCGACCGTCCAGCCGCCGTCGCCGGTGCCGCGCGCCAGATCGGGATACGCCGCGCGACGCATCCCCTGGCCGGGCGCCAGCAGCGACACGGCCTCCAGCAGATTGGTCTTGCCCGCGCCGTTGGCGCCGATCAGCACCTGCGGCTCGGGCCCCGCCTGCAGGGCCACGTGCGTGTAGTTGCGGAAATTGGACAGCGTGAGCCGCTCGACCCAAAGCATGAGCTATTCAGCGTTGTGGAGCGGGCGCCGGGCGATCAGCGCCACGGCTACACGCGCATCGGCATCAGGACGTAGAGCGCCGTCTCGTCGCCCGGGTCGTTGACCATGGTGGGCGAGCCCGGATCGGCGAGCTTGAACGTCGCCCGCTCGCCTTCCAGCTGGCTGGCGATATCGAGCAGATATTTAGCGTTGAAGCCGATCTCAAGGGGAGTGGAGCTGTACTCGACGCCGATCTCCTCGGTGGCGCTGCCGCCTTCGGGGTTGTTGACGGACAGGATCAGCTTGTCCGGCTTGATGTTGAGCTTCACGGCGCGGCCGCGCTCGCTGGCGATGGTCGACACGCGGTCGACGGCGCTGATGAACTCGGCGTTCGAGACGGTCATCTCCTTGTCGTTGCCCTGCGGGATGACGCGGCCGTAGTCGGGGAACGTGCCGTCGATCAGCTTCGACGTCAGCGTCACGCTGCCGATCTCGAAACGTACCTTGGCTGGGCTCACGGCGATCTTCACTGCCGCGGAGCTGTCCTCGATGAGGCGGTTGAGCTCGTGCACCGTCTTGCGCGGGATGATGACGCCGGGCATGCCCTCGGCGCCCTTCGGCAGCGGCAGCTCGACTTGGGCCAAGCGGTGTCCGTCGGTCGCCACGGCGCGCAGCACGGGCTTGCCACCCGACTGGGCAGTGTGCAGGTAGATGCCGTTGAGGTAATAGCGCGTCTCTTCCGTGGAGATCGCAAAGCGCGTCTTGTCGATCAGCCGTTTCAGATCCTGCGCGGTGAGCTCGAACTCCTGCCCCATCTCGCCGATGCCGATGTCGGGAAAATCCTCTGCCGGCAACGTCTGTAGTGCAAAGCGCGCATGGCCGGCGGCGAGCGTCAGCCGCTCCTTCTCCGCGTCCTTGCGGATGTCGACCTGGCTGCCGTCGGGCAGCTTGCGAACGATGTCGTGCAGCATGTGCGCCGGCACGGTGACGGCACCAGGCTGGTTGACGTCGGCGGCGACGCTCTCGATCACCTCGCGCTCGAGGTCGGTCGCCTTGAACTCCAGCGTCGACTCGCGCACGCGCAGCAGCACGTTCGAGAGTATCGGGATCGTCGTGCGTCGCTCGACGACACTCGTCACGTGGCCGAGCGCCCGCAAGAGTTCACCACGTTCGATCACAAGCCGCATGGAACGATCCTCGGCAGGTTCTTGGAGCCAGTTGCTTTGGGCCGCCCGTCCTCGAGGCGAGGCGGTAAGGCGGCCTTGTTGAGAGGGGGGAGCGTGGCGGGACCAGAGACTGGCGGTCTTTTAACGGATTCGCCCCCGGTCAACATGACCTGATGCCGAGACCATTTTCAAGAGGCGGGGGCTCGGTGGGGCGGTTTCGGCGGGTTGGGGCCCGCCGAGACCTTCTGCCGTCCTTGGCAGCTAGTAGCCTTCTACGGCAAAGGAGCGGCGCCGTAAGGACGCCGCCCCTCCCCGCTAAAGCCCGTCGCACTCGCCCAAAGCACGGCGGGCCGTTCCGTATTGGGCGACCATCAATGGCTGAGGATACGCTTCAGTTCCTCGAGTTCTTCCTTGAGCCGGGGATTACCGGCCAATTCGCCCTCGATCTTGCGGATTGCATGCAACACCGTCGTGTGGTCGCGGTTGCCGAACCGGCGGCCGATCTCGGGCAGCGAGCGCGCAGTGAGCTGCTTGGCGAGATACATGCCGATCTGGCGGGGCCACACGACCGAGCGATGGCGGCGCTGCGAGAGCAGGTCGCCCTTCGACACCCCGAAGTGACGCGAAATGATGCGCAGGATGTCCTCGATCTTGATGCGGCGCGGCTCCAGACCCTGAACGAGGTCGCGGATCACCGTCTCGGCGACGTCGGGCGTGATCGACGTGCGCATGTACTGCCACGTCGCGTAAAGACGCGTGATGGCGCCTTCGAGCTCACGACCGCTCTCCGTCAAACGGTCGGCAAGCAGCGCCAGGATATCGCGGCTGAGCGCGAAGGACGGATCGTTGGCCCGCTTCTCGGCGAGACGCTTCTCCAGAACCTTCAGGCGCAGCTCCTGATCGAGCGTGCCGATCTCCGTCACGAGGCCACGCTGCAGGCGCGAGCGCATGCGCTCGTTGAGCCGTTCCACGTGGTTGGGCGCGCGGGCCGAAGCGACGACCACCTGCCGCCCGCCGTCGAGCAGCGAGTTGATGATGTGGTCGAACTCCTGCTCGGTGCGCTCACCGTGCATGAACTCCAGGTCGTCGATCAGCAGCACGTTGATTTCGCGGAACTTCTCCTTGAAGGACAGCGGGTCTTGGCTGCGCAGTGCCTCGACGAACTGATAACGGAAGCGCTCCGCCGTCAGGTACAGCACCTGCGCGTTGGGAGCCCGGCGCTTCACCTCCCAGGCAATAGCGTGCAGGAGATGCGTCTTGCCGAGGCCAACCGCTGAGTGGATGTACAGCGGATTGAAGCCCGGAGCTTCGCCGAGCGCCGTTTCGGCGACCTGCGTGGCACCCGCGTGCGCCATACGGTTGGAGGAGCCAACGACGAAGCTGTCGAAGGTATAGCGCGGATCGAGGGGCGAGCCCTCGAAGCCGCCGACGCTGGTGCGGCCGGCAGCCGGAACGGACGCCACATACGCGGGACCGCGGCCGGCGTCCGCATGGGCACCATTGCGTGCGCCGTTCGCCGGCTCGGCAGCCTCTGCCGTGTCGACTTCGGCGCGCGCAGCGATGTTGTTGCCCGGCGTGCGCAGGGTGACTTCGACCTTCTCCGCACCTTTGAACTCAGCCCGGCAGCAGCCGAGGAGGGCCTCGGAATAGTGCGACTGGATCCAAGTCCTGAGGAACTTGACCGGGACCGAGAACCTCACCGTGCCGGCTTCGAAGCTTTCGAACTCGAGCGTGTGGAACCAGCTCAT
>CAVRND010000002.1:0-100151 GCA_963722495.1 uncultured Alphaproteobacteria bacterium
CCCATAGGTCGAACTCTCGCTAGTTCCGGGACTGCAATACGAGCCACCTGCGTCATCAGCAGCCGAACGCCGCATCCCCTCCGACGTTCCACGTCATGGGTGAGGAGTTTGCTTTCATCCAAGGAAGCCGAGTGGCCTCTTGGTTAGCGGGCGCGGATTGGGATCGTCACCAGAGAGGGCATGCCGGCCTTTCGGGCAAGATAGCCGCGGTCGCGCTATTGCGCAGAAAATGGAGCAGGCCCCGATGTTCCAATAATCTGGCGAGCACGAGTTCCTCTTGTAGTAGCTCGGTTGGCCCGCCTGCCTGGGCAAGCTTCTCGAGGAGTTGACGCTCCGCCCGGACTAAGATCTCTACCATGCATTCCTCACCTGATCGGTTCGCAGCATGTAAGTTCTGACATCCCGGCGTTCATCCCCCTGTTTCAGTTGCTCCTTGGCGCCGTCGACACGACCTGCGAAGCGCCGTCATCCTTCGCGCTATGGACGAGCCATCTCCCCCGCGCATCTCATTTGCCCAATTGGCCGTCCTCGTCGTGTTTGGCGGCTTCGCCTTCGTCTATGCGATCAGGGCGATCAACGGCTCAGCGACGACGCTGGACTGGTTCACACGAGGCGTGAGCGTTCCTGTTGGCCATCATGGCCCATCGGGTGCTGCGTCAGTTCGGCAAACCCGACGCTCAATTTCGCCGCTAAGCCCATGCGATGGTTGCCAGCACTTCATCGGGTGCGACGGTCGTCGGGCCGATTGCACCGGCGGTCATCCGCCAACGTCGCATTGGGGCCACACGAATTAGCTCTCCGCATTGGCAACCCAATTTTGTAGTCAACGAGGAACTGATAATGACCACTGCCACGGCTTCGTTCTTAACCGGTACCGTCCTCCTTTTGGCAATCGTTGCTGCTCTCGGGATGGGTTTGGGTGTCAGCCGCCTTTGGTGACGATGGTCGGCGGTGAAGAGGTGGGCCAGCACCGCGGGTGACTGCCGCGTTTTTTGGGATTGATGGTGGCGACGCTGATCATTGATGATCGCCGCGCCAGCAATTAGCGCGAGACTTCGCAGACCACGCGCGAAGCGAGGTCTGCACCCAAGCATGAAGCGAGGTCTGCACCCAAGCATAATGTGCCACGAGCAAATGTTGTGCTACGGCATTGCTGCTGACCTACAACCAGTTGAACCACCAGGAACTTTCTCACCCGCCGCGAACTTGCTCATCCGTGCTGCCTAGAACCAGCCAGGACGGTATGAAAAGCAAAATCAATAACGCTGCCAGGCTCGCATCAACGCTTGCCCTAACTTTAGCCGCCCTTGTAGTCGCAGTGAGCTCGCTTCCCTCCGCAGCTTTGGCAAAGAAGCCTGGGGCGACGTACTGCATCAACGGTGTTTGCCATCGGGTCAAAACGGTCGATGAGGTGAAAGCGGAAATTGGCCTTGAGGTAATTCAGGGGGCGTCGTTCTATGATCATTGCGAGGCCGACCCGGGCAATCCCTGCACGCCGCTGTCATCCGGCGAGGAATTCCACGCCGACCGGCCGGACAACGCCGCCAGTCCCATTTATCCAAACGGAACAGTACTGGCGCTAGTGAACCCAGTAACCAATGCGACTGCGCTGGTGCGCATCAATAACTCCGGGCCATACTTTAAGGGGCGATTGCTGGATGTGTCACGCGCGACGGCAGTGCAACTTGGATTTCTCGAGGCAGGAACGGCTCAGCTGAAGGTGACCGTGGTGCCCATCCAGAGGTAACGGCAAACGTAGCAACGCCTGCAAGCTGCCGCCATGATGCTCACCCGGGGTTGTTCCTGAAACTTTTCCGGCGTAATACGCCCCGGGAACAACAGGAGTATCCCGCGTGGCGACCATCAATGGCCTTGATAAAATGTCTTATGCCGAGCTGCTGAAGCTGCAGGAGCGTATCGAGGCGGCGATTGCTGAGAAGCGCGTTGAAGACGCCGCTAGCACCAAAGAAGCGCTGCGTGCGATGGCTGAGAAGGCCGGCTTCAACCTCAATGAGCTGTTCGGCAAACGCGGCGGGAAGCGTGGCCCCTCAAGTGTCAAGTACCGCAATCCGAAGGACACCTCGCAGACCTGGACCGGACGCGGTCGCAAGCCGAACTGGCTGGTCGATGCGCTGAAAAAGGGCACCAAGATCAATTCATTCGCGATCTGATGGCCGACGAACCCGATCAGAGAAACGAACTCGATGACTTCTTGGTGGTCCTTCGCAAGGTCCAAAAGGTCGACCCGACGCCGGATGTGATCAGGAATGCGCGAGACGCGGCCAAACGGATCAAGGCCATGATAAAGGCGGGTGCCGCTGCCGAAGCGCACCTTCGCATTCTGGCGCAAATCGAGGCGCGGCTGGCTGAGATTTAAGGCGATGAGCCGTTGGGGGCTTTCAGCTTGCTTCGGGGTGGCAGGTTTTCTCCTGGGTTGGTTCACGCGTCCGCTCGTTGAGGCGCGCGGCTCGTCCCTGCTTGCGCACGAATTGATGGCGCATCTGCGCGGGGATCTTGATCCGCTACTCGCGGATGTGGCGCGCCAGACTTGGGTGCACATCGGTCTCTTCGGACTGGCCTGCATGTTGCTGGGCTACGTCGTGGGCCGCTTCGCCAATCCTTAGGCAGACCAATTGCACTCCGTTGGGTATAAAAGAACGTTCAATCCTCCATGCGATCTGATCCACGCTTGCGGGAGGCGTAGCGTTGCCAGAAAAAATCTTAGTCGAGCGGCGGCGGATCGTCTCCGAGATCGCCGATGTCGAGAACAGCCTCGCGGCCTGCAGACAGAGTTGGCGACGGGGCACATAACGCGCCAGCGCGCTGAATGGCATCTCGGCTCATTCGAACGAGGAACTTCGTCGGCTTACCATTCGATTGGCGGACCTCGACGCCAGCATTTCGCTCAAGCAAGACGCCTCGCAACTACTCCAGCCGGCTGACCCGCCTTGTCGAACACCCACGCGACGCTTGGCCAGGTGACGAATGGGGCGGCCGACACCTCGTTGCGCCGTCTCAATTCTGCTGACTTTTTCCAACCAATACACCGGAGTGTTCAGCGCCCCACGGCGCGCCAACCGGTTGACGATCTAAGGAGGCCACGACAAACACCCGGCGGTGGCAGCGGGGTGCGTCACCGCCGGGTGCCGGAGCCAACCGCCTTCCCAGCGTGACGGTCGCCGGCTCACATCCAAGCTCTTGCAATCCGTGGGCAGATGTTGGGCAATTGAACGCTGCAACGTTCTCTGCAGGCACTTGGATTTAACTGGGGGTGGTACCGGACGGCGACCGCTCCATTTAAGGCGATAACAGCCAACGCCACATCTGGCACTGTGCCGAGCTTCATCACCCCTTCCGCACCCGTTCTGAAACGTGAGCCGCCGACCGGGCGAGAGTGGCTTCACGAGGTGAAGCATGACGGTTGGCTCGCCCAGCTGTATATGGCCGGTGATAGTGTCATCACGACACAGCAGCCGGCGCTAGGCCTTGCTGTTTAGCAGCATCGCCGATGGAAGGCGACCCCGACGGTGGCTTCTCTACCGCCGGGGTCGAGGGTGCTGTCCATCATGGCTGACTGACAGCGCTGCACCGTTTATGGGCAGTCCGCGCACTTAGGAAGTGGTGAGTCGGCCGAAGGGACCCCGTTGGAATGCTTATCCGTGCAGTGCCGCGACTTCCTCCACCGTCGAGGTCAGTGCTTCGGGACAAACAGGCTTAGCAAGAAATCGAGACTTGTCCGGCAGGTCGTCCTTGGCCGGGCGCATTCTGCCAGAAACAATAACAACGCCAATGTGTGGCCAGCGACGGCAGATCGCTTCGGCAAGCTGGAAACCATTAAGCTCACCTGGCATGTGGACGTCAGTCACAACCACACGCGCCGGACAACCATCTTCCAGCATCGCAAGCGCCTGATCGGCGGTGGGCGCATCCGAAACCGAATGACCGGCGTCCTGCAGGATCTCTGAGAAGACGAAACGCAGGATAGGCTCGTCGTCCACTACCATGATTTCCATTGGGATTTCCTCTTTCTTTCCCAATGGCTACCCCAGCACTTGGGTTCCCGGCATCGAGCGCAATTTAGCGATCGCGCATCGACGGTTTCGACCCTGCTCGACCATTAGACGTGGGCTGCTCGGCTTGCTGGAATTGTGCTCTACTGGAAACGTTGCCTTGGGAACGATTTAACGATTCCGAAGCCAGGCATCTGCTCCGCCGTAGTGCTCTGTTATGTCTGGCGGTGAGCGCCTTGCCGTCGTTGGCAGAAGACGAAGACGAGGAGGAGCGGCCGTTTGCTCAGCTGGACCTTCGTGGCGCAAAGGCACTGCATCCGTTGAATGTTGGCGGAGAACAAGTCGACGTCCAGCCGTCCGAAGAGCACTTCGTCTACATGGTCGAAGACGCGCTTAGGCCTTGGGCAACGAACAGGGCATCGCTGTGTTCAGCTCGCCGAAATTCAAGAACGTCGTCGCCTACGTCATCAACAACACGAAGGTCTTAGTAATGGACGAGAACGAGCTCGAAGTACCGGATATCGAGACTGGCGACCGGGTCTTCCTGACCAATGCCATCGCCTTACTGACGCTCGGTCACGAAATTGGTCACCATGTGTGTGAGCACTTGACGAAGAACGAAGGCACGCCGTGGCAGCAAGAGCTGGAGGCAGACGAAGTTGCCGGCGCTATCCTGAGCAAGTCCGACTGGCTCGGTTTTTATAACTTGCAGAAGTCCACGGTTATGGCCGCCGCGAGAACGTCGCTAGGAAGCGCGGAGGAAGCGACAGTCACCTCCGCTTAAGATGCGCTTGGAAGCCGTCGAGACGGGTTGGGCCAACGGCGCGAAGTGCAAGGGGATGAAGAAATGATTTTGTCGTTTAGCGGCCCATCTTCTCAAAGCGATCCTTGTTCGCCTCACGCCAAGCCGGACACTTCGTCTTATCCACTCGGGCTCTTACCCGAGCGGTATGGAGCATCCGGGCGCTTGGACACGATGCCCTCGAGGTGGAGTTTGCACACGTGCTCCAAGATCAGCGCACCGTCGCCCTCGATGTGCTCGACGTTCTTGATGAGCTGCGGGCCGCGAGCGTTCTCGAGCAACGCTTCGAGCAACCGTTTGCGCTCGGCCAGCGCCATCCGCGTAGGTCGGGCCATAGAGGAACAGCAGGTCGAAGGCGTAGTAGACAGTCGCGCGGTCACTCGCGAAGGTTTCGCGGCGACCGCCGCCGGCAGCTCGTAGAACACCGGCTGGCCCTTGGGGTCGACAGCCACCAACTCGCCATCGAGAATGACGCTCTTGACCGGCAACGCGACCGCCGCCGCGACCGTCGGCATGCCGCCGCCCAGTCGTAGCCACGCCGCGTAAAGATGCGCGGCACCATCGCTGATCTGCGCCTGCACCCGGTAGCCGTCATGTTGATCTCGTGAAGCCAACCGTCGCCCGTTGGGGGCGCCTTGCGAGGCGTGGGACAACAGGGCTCGATGAAGCCGGGGAACGGAGCCGGCTGGCACCATCGATGACGCAGCCGAGGAGCGCGGCGCTCATGCGGGGCCTGCTCTGGTGCTGCGGGTCATCGTGTTGCGAGAGTAGGTGGAGGGTTCGGCGGTGTTCGGGCCCGGCCGCTTACACGAAAAGGCCCCGCCAAAGCGGGGCCAGCAACCAACGGCGAGCGCTCTTTACTCACTGCCGGCGCCCGATGCCGGTTTTTGATCAGCGGTGCTACCCGCGCCGTCGTTGATGGAAGTGCCGGGCGCGTTGGCGTTGGTCCCCCCGGAGCCATCAGAGTTCGTGCTCTTGCCCGGAGCCTCGCTGCCGGCCGTGCCAGTCGAGGCGCCATCAGCTCCTCGACCAGTCGTTCCGTCGGAGTTGGTGCTCTTGCCTGCCGCAGTCGGGGTTCGGCGCGGCGTTGTCGGCGGCGAATGCCGGCAAGGCAAGTAGAGCGATGGCAGCGGTAGCTGCGATAAGCGACTTCATTGGGTCTCCTCCAGTTTTCATTATTAGTGCTACTCCAACGAGGCCGCACGAGCGCCGTTCCCACTCGCACTCATGTCGGGAACTCTTTCCAGCATCGAAGGGAAAGCAGCCCGCTCAAGCTACGTGGGCGCGCCTCAAAGCAGCGTCGGTGCAGAAGACGTCTGCGCCCGACCAAGCAGATCCTCTTTGTCGGCGCCCGACTGCACGATGCGCATCTGCTCGGCTGCGTAGCTGCGCGCGAGCTTGTATGCATCGTCGACCGAACCCGACAGCCACGTCTCAAAGTCTGCCGGGTCTGACATCAGCACCGGCATGCGCTCGTGGTTGATGCTCTGCGTCAGCTCGTTGGGCTCCGTCGTCATGAAGGCGAACACCTCCTGGTCGACGTTCTCGCCGTTTTTCTTTAGCGGGCCCCGGTAGCGTGTCCACACGCCTGGGAAGGCGAACAGTGGCCGCTCATCCTCCCCGTTGACGGCGAACCAGTGCCATACGGCCGGCTTCACGCCCTTCGGCTCGCAGTACGATGATGCAGGCACCAGGCAGCGCCGCTGCTCAAACGATGGCCGCCAGAACTTGCTGGTGAGAATCTTGTCGTCGCGCACGTTGGTGACGCGCCGTGGCGCAAGACCCTTCTGCAGCAGAACGAAACCCCAGTTGAGGTTGACGAGTTCCCGCTCGCCGTCGTCGGCCATGCGAATGATGGGCGCAACGTAGCCGGGGAAGATTGCCGGCTTCGGCTCGATCGCGGCAGAGCGATTGTCACTGACGCGGAATAGCCGCAGCATCGCCTCACGCGATCGCGTCATGGAGTAGAGATTGCACACGGTCAGGCTCGGCGCTGGACGATCGGCGCGTCGGCGAGCACGCGGTCAATAAGCGGCTGTGCCATCAAAAATCCTCCAAATTTGCTTCAGCCTACCCACCGCGGGCGACCTCGACGGCCTAAGGACTGGCCTATGCGAGCAGAGGCCCGACTTCAAAATCAATCGGTTTGAATGAGCCGTTGTTGCTCTGCGGCGCCGAGCACGCCGTCAGCGCAATAATCAGATCCATCTCTGCCGCGAGCACGATGTAGTCGCCGGCCTTGCTGCGCGGCGGCTGCACGGCGATGGCGCCCGTGTCGGCGTCCAACTCCACGTTCATGAAAACGTTGAAGGCGACGGGTATCTGGTCGCCGGAGATTCCGTAGGGAGCGAGCGCCCGTTCGAAGTTTCCCTGGCAGCCGTGGTGCGGGTGCTCATCGCCATAGATGATGCGAAAGGTATCGGCGGAGCACGGGGTGAGCAGGAAGTCGTGCCGCCCAACGGTGTCCTCGACGATGCGCAACATGACGCGGCTGCGGTTCGAATAGAGGCTGTCGCCGGTGGTCAGGTAGATCTTGCTCGCGTAGTCGATGGACCGCCCCGAAGAGATGACCTCGGAGGGATCCGCGGACGAAAACGCGAGCAGATCGGAAACCTGCTCGCCGGTCGGGTCGATGACTTTGAGCGTCTGACCCTGGCGCAGTTGGAATGCGACGCCGCTGCGCGGCGCGATGCGCTCAGTCATGTTTGAACGGACACTTCCAATCGCTGCTCACGGCGCGGCCGCTGAACTGCGTTGCGGCGGAGTCCTGGCCATGACGCGCGAGCATGGGATTGGCCGAGCCCTGCAGAGCGATATCGCGCTCGATCGTCTTGTTGCGAATGGTTTCGTAGCGTCCCTCCTGCCGCAGCTTCTCGAACTGCGCATGCAGATTGAAGACCAGCGTGGGATGCCTGAAGCGGCGCGCGGCGCGACTGGCATTGGGATGCAGGCCGACGACGAAGAAGCCTTTGCCGCCGATGCTGAGACTGAAATGCGGGGACTTGCGGGTCGGAATCGACGTTCGGGTCCCATTGGTAGTCTTGCCGATCGATGGCGTGCAGGGACGTCAGCCGTTGCCACAGATGGGTTTCGAACGCAGCCTCGCTCAAGTCCGCATCGTTCTGGAAGATGACGGCCTGGCTCACAAACATCTTGTCGTCGGCGTCATGCCGGATGGCGAAGTCCTGCAGCCGACGCGTGATCATCTTGTCCGATCCGCCGTGACGGATGTCGGGCGCGACCAGTATTTCGAGCTGATGCCGGCGCAGCGCTGCCTTGGCGCCGACACAGGGAAAATTGGAGGACGCGACGAACTCTCGCAGCTCGGAGGCAATTTTGATCTTATCGCAGGAGCGAACCGCATAAATCTCGGAATCGACGAGCATTCCTGGCCCTTATGGAGTTTCCATATCAAGTCTGGGCGCGGGATTTTGTTCCGCGCGCGTAGATCCGGTTAACCGTCGGTAAGGCAGCTTCTGCGCTGAACGCCGCCGTAGTTTCAGTGTTTGCGATTGGACGGCGGCTGCAGTGACTACGAGGGCGCGCCGCCTCTAGCCGGGCGGTGTCTGCGCACGCTTGCGGTCAAGAATGTTCTCGATGTCGGACTCGTAACTGGAGTCTTTTGGGCCTCGTCTCCTCGCCCCTTTTTGTCTCCTCGTCCGTAATATTAGCGGGGCCCGTTGGACCCAATTTGTCACGCTTCGGCTTTGAAATCATCGACCGTTGGGGTTTTCATGCGGGTTCTCCTTTGCGGAACAACTGTCGCAGCCGGGGCCGCGTTTCTCGGGATGTCGTTGCTTGTGCGCTCCCGCACGTTCAGAGGTGAGGGTCTGTGAGGGTCCTGCTGCACGTCTTGCGCCACTTGTCCTTCGACATGTGAGTTTTCTCGTCCCACGCCGCTTCGCAATCCTTCATGTTGGCGCCGCTTGCGCCTTCGCGATTGGCGCGGCCCCCGCCAGCGAGGCGACTAGGATCGCCGCTTGTGTTGGCGCCGCCGCGACCAGGGTCTGCCGTATTCGGAAGCCCCGGCGTCCCCTGCTGGGTGGTGGCGTTGCCGCTGCTATCCGTACCTAAACCCGCCGCTGCCGGCGGCACGGCGGTTCCAGAGGGGGATTGCAGCGCCCGCTGACGCGCGCCCTCAAGCGCTCCGCCGGACGGATAGGCTGTGCCTGAAGGCGTCGTCGTGCCGGACGGTGCCGGCGTCCCGCCTGCGGAATAAGTGCCCGGCGCAGTACTGCCCGGAGCTGTCGTGGTTGCTGGTTGGTTGCTGAGACTGCGCGGATCGCTCGCGCTCGGTGAGTTGGATCTCAGCATGGGGTTTGATTCCGTGGTGCCCCTGTTGACGCCGGTCGCCGTCCCGCCGACGCGCGGGGCCGCTACGCCAGGTGCTCCTGCCCCGGTGCCGCCGGCTCGTCCGACTGAACCGGCTGATCCACCGCCGCGGCTGGCGCCCGCGCTAGAAGCCCCGCCTGCTGAACCTCCCGAAGAACCTCCGGAGGAACCGCCGGATGATTGCGCAAACGCCGTAACCGTACCTAGCGCCAGTGCAGCTGACAGCATCAGGGAGGTGGGGAAGTGAGATGGGACGCGGTTCATTTCTTTCACCTCGAACGGTTAGCCGCTTCGGGGTGCAATTCCGCCAGACCCAATGTCGTTCCAACTCGTTGCGGGAAGGCGTTAACGTTCTCTGCAAAGCGACGTTCGCAAGCGCGGAGGAAGGCCGGTGGGAGGCGATATCATCCCTTGTCCGCGTCGGCATCCTTCGCGCGGTCCTCTGCACGCTGAGCGAGTTTCGTCAGTACGCCTGGAAGCGCAACCTCGATCAGCGTGAGTAGCGCCTGCGCGTCTGCGATCTCGAAAGGCTTGCCGATCAACAGTCCGCGCTCCTTCGCAAGCCTCGACAGTACGCCAAGCGCTGCAAGCTCCAGTTCCGGCGGCAAGGCACCTTCACTGTCGCGGGGGAATCTTGCGATCTCTGCCATCTACGTTCCTCGGCGACGCGTTTCGTGTGTGCAGCTTACCGGGCCTGTCTCGGAACCGTGTGGCGACTTTGGTCGTATTGCCACGGCCATGCCGACCGCCAGCCAGCGCCTAGATATCTTGAACAGCCAGATCGAACACGCTCGTTTCGCAATTGACGAGCGGCGTTCGCTGCTCCGCCTCATGGAACAGGAGGGCGAGAATACTGAGGACGCTCTGAGGCTGCTCGCGCAGCTTCAACGGAGTTTGGAGGAGATGATCGAGTTTCGCGAGGCGGTTCGGCGGGAGCTCGAAGGGACCGGCCGATGATCAACGAAAGACGCTCCGCGGTGACCGACAAGCACACCGCAGAGCGTGATAGATCCGACAAGTGATCAAAGCCTGTTCAGAGACCGACAAGTCTCACAACAGGCCCCATGCCTGATCCCAGACCACGGCGCCAATCTGGCTGACGGGCGTTAAGCGGAGATATGATTGGCTGAACTAATTTATTGCTTCTTGAACCAGTCTCGCCGCGCTCTTCTCCGAAGCGATGAGCCCGGAACCCATGGGCGACGAGGAGATCGTCGAGCTGACGTATCTGCCGACGCGTCAAACACGCTGGTATGACGTTGCAAAAAAGCGTTGGGCCAGCGCGGCTTCCAAGATTTCAGGATGGCAGGTTCGCCGGTGGGTCATAAGCTGGGTTTAGCAGTGGCCGTGCTCCAGCTTCCCAGGGCCGAACGTCGGCTGCCTTGGGCTGCGGGTCGGCCCTCGGTCATAGGAGGGTTGGTGCCGAGTTATTGGGCGTAGCGCCTAGCATGTCCTCGCGCTCGGCAGTGTACGATACGCATCTGCTCAGCAGCGTAACTGCGCGCCAGCTTGAACGCGTTCCGACGCCGAACTGAGACGCCCGCGAGCCAGACGCAACCTTAGGTGACATATCCTAATGGCTGGCGTGATTTGGGCTCGCCATTACCGAGCGCGTTGCGCCCTTTCGGCGTGATGATCGCAAAGGCGCCGTTACGGACGAAGAAGACAAGTCCTCGAGTCTCCAAAATTCTGCCAAGCGCCAAATCATCCGCGTCTACTTCGGTCGGCATGCCCGCTTCCGCCAACTTAGCTAGCAAGGCGCGCTCTGCTGCGATCGTCGGGGCCTCATGAGCCAGTACCATTGAAAATCCAATCTCAGGAACGAGGGTAGGCCGCCTCAAACTGTCTCGCTATCATTGCGCCTAAAAGGCGATCGAAGATACCGATGGCTTCTTGGCACGCACGTTGCGGCGTCCGAGACGCAGCCGCCGTCCACGAACCATGCCCGAGGCCTGATTCTTGGGGGATGCGAGACAGATGCTCGAAGGGGCTTGTCACTGTGGCGCCGTGCGCTGGAAATACGAAGGCGTGCCGCCCGATGCCACTGCGTGCAACTGCACGATTTGCCGCCGCTACGGGACGCTGTGGGCCTACGATTACGAAGGTGAAAAAATCGCCGTGACCGGGCCGACCCGCTTCTATTCGACCAAGGGTACGCTGGGCTTTCATTTCTGCGCGACGTGCGGCTGCGTCGCCTATTGGCGTTTGATGCGCCCAGAGGCCGACGGTCGGCGCCGCATGGCTGTCAACCTGCGCCTTGCCGCGCCGGAGGCGATAGCGGATATCGCCATCGAGCACTTCGACGGCTTGGTAACCTTCGAGGACCTCGGCCGCGACGGCCGGTGCGTGCGGGACTATTGGTCTTAGGCGCGGCGGAGCCATTCAAGTCGCACCGCGATGTCTGCTTCTGGCCCTGAGCGGTCCAGTGCAGGTGCAGCATTGCCCAACCACCGATGACCGAGATGCCGAGAATGCGGACATGGAGGCCAAGTAGCGCAAGGCAGCTTCGTTTGTTCTGCCTAAGGCCGCTCTACCTTCGAGAGCCGACGTGAGCCTCTCGACGCTTAGGGCCAGTTGACGACATGCAGAGCGAAGCTCGTTCGGTGCCGTGATCACCATGAGCAGACGCCGATGCCGATACGCACGACGTCCGAGAAGGGACCGTACCTACTGTGAAAGGCGATTGCTCCGAAGCAACCCCCACGCGGCGCCACCGGCCTAGGCTGGGGCACTGATGGCAACCCATTCGGAATGCCTAAAATTGTCGGGGTCTGCGAGGGCGGGTCGTAAGAGATAGCGGTGTACACGGACGAGAACCCATGTCGGTGGTGCCAATGTCTCATCGCGGTCTATTCCGGCGCTATCAAGTAGAAATCGCGTTCATCTTCGCCCTACTCGTCCTACTGGTTGCTGGGCTTAGTTCCTATCGGGCGATCGAATCCGCCAAAAGCAGCGTCGGCTGGGTGCGCCATACTTATCAAGTTATCGGCGCCATCGACGAGATGCTCCAATCGCTGGCGCTCGCCCATTCGAGCGCCCGAAGTTTCGCGCTCACCGGCGACGAACGCTACCTTAAATCCAACCGTATAGGCGCCGAGCGCGTGGCAGCCGCTCGCTTCCAACTGCAGACCCTCACCCGCGACAATGCCGAACAGCAGCAGCGTATGCCAGAGTGTCGGTAGTCTCGCGAACCGAGTCCTGCGGCGCGCCGATACGGTCATCGCGGGACGTCGCGATTACGGCGCCGAAAGATCCATCGAACTTATGCGGACAGGTGAAGGCTCACGCGCACTCGAGCAGTTTCGCACGTTTGCCGGTGAACTTAAGGATCGCGAGCTACGCTTACTTGAACTGCGCGAGCAGCAAGCCAACAGGGACTTTATACGCACGCAATATGCGCTTGGCATTGCCACTATCGTCGCTCTGATCCTTACCGCCTGTGCGGGGGGTGGGACCATTCGAGACATCCGTGCGCGTAAGAAGGCGGAGGCCGAGTTGTTCCTCGAGAAAGAGAGGGCCCAAGTCACGCTCGCCTCGATCGGCGACGGCGTCATGCGCGCTGATGTCGGCGGCGTGGTCACCTTCCTCAACCGCGCTGGAACGGAGCTAACCGGTTGGCCGGAGAACGAGGCCGTGGGCAAGTCGCTCGGCGACGTCTTCACGCTTATCGACGCGTCAACACGCAGTCCGATAGTGCATCGTATGCATAGCGCGCTAAAGCAGGGGGGAGTGATGCCGCTGCCGGAGACGGCACTCTTGGTTCGCCGCGACGGAGTGGAGCTTCCGATCGAGGAGACAGTGGCCGCTATCCGCGACAAGGAGGGCAATTTCACCGGGGCGGTTAACGTATTCCGCGACGTCAGCGAAGCGCGCGAAGCGACCCGCCGTCTCCGCCACGTGGCGCACCACGATCCCCTTACCGGATTGCCGAACCGGATCTTGCTGGACGACCGCATCAACCGAGCGATTGCGGCGGCGGCCCGCTCTGCAAGCAGGGTTGCGGTGCTGTATCTCGATCTCGACGGTTTCAAGTTGATCAACGATATGCAGGGGCACGCCGTCGGCGACCAAGTGCTCCAATCCGTCACGGCGCGGCTAATCGCCTGCCTGCGGGATTGCGACACGGTCAGCCGCATGGGTGGCGACGAGTTCGTCGTTCTCCTCCCCGAGGTCAATCAACCTGAGGATACTGCAACGGCTGCGCGCCGCATCCTGCAGAGCTTGAGCGAACCGCACACGATCGATGGACGCGAGGTGTTAGTAACGGCGAGCATTGGCATCAGCCTCTATCCCGAAGACGCTCGCTCGGCGGAGGAGCTGTTGGCAAACGCGGATGCCGCGATGTACGAGGCCAAAACCTCAGGGCGGGCAGGGTACGTATTTTATCCCCCCGTCAATGCCGGAAATGGCGCGCAACTAAGGGCATGACGTTGAAGGGCTGCATTGGATCAAGGTATACGCCACCACGCGCAGCCAAGCGCGGACCGGCCCGCTGGCTTAGCCAGACAACGGCCGTCAAAGAGAAGGCGATAGCCTGAGGCGGTCCCCCACCTCTCCAATCCTAACGGACGCGCAGCTTGCTCCGCTGCGGCGCAGTCACGCAGCGAAGACAATCGCTCACCTCAATTGCGCCCAGTCGCTGTGTGTTGCGCATAACTTGCAAGCATCTGGGTCTGCGGACGCATCTGTCCGCCCCTCAATGGTTCGAGTGTGAAGATGTAGTCGTCCGGCCACCACGCACCGCCGGCCCAAGCCGCCCAGCCCAGCCACACGTCCGAGTTAGCCGCCATAGTGTGGCAAATGCCTTTCAACGCCGCGAGTGAGGTTTCGTCGGCGCCGGCGGCGAACTCGCCGAGAAAGGCCTTGAAGCCGTTTTGACGGCACCAGCGTTGAAAGGCCTCTATGCGCTCCGATCCGATGCTCGCTCCGACTGCTGTGGGTGAGGTGCCAGAGGAGTCCGGATCGAAATACTGATGCACTTCGAACGCAAATTTATTCGCGGGATCCACGACGTTGCCCATAACGATGTTGCGTGCCGACATCCAGGAGTGGGCGCCCGTGTAGGCAATCCCCGGCACGAGAACTAATTGGGACGCCCCTTCGCGGCGAAGGGCTCCGATGGCTTCATTGGCGATGGCGAGCCAATCCTCCGGCTCAAGCCCCCAAGGCTCATTCATGAGGCCGAACATCACCGCCGGAGTGCCTTTGAAAGCGCCGGCAAGTCGCGCGCAGAAATCCGCAAACGCCGCGCTCGGCACCAACTTTGATCCGATAAGGTGGTCTGCGGCCCAGCCATCATCCGCCAATCGACGTCTCGCGTAGTTGTGCGTGTCCAGGACGACGTGAAGGCCTCTGCTGGTAGCGTAATCAACGGCCGCTGCGAGGAGCGCGTGATCGCCGGCCTCGAACGGCGCTCCTAGGTTTGGCTGCAATCGCTCCCAGCGAAAAGGCAAGCGGATGAGGTTGAAACCGAGTTCGACGTAGTAATCAATGTCTGCGGGAGCAGGGTAAGTGTAATCCCTGCCATACGTTCCGGGCATCTTGCCAAATTCTCCGCCGGCGAGATTGACACCGGCGAACAGCAACTTTCCGCTCGCGGCGTGCGCACTGTGGGATGCGCGCCAGCCAACCCCCGTGGCGGCGATTGCCAAGCCGGCGCCTGCCAAGGAGCGTCTTGTGAGCTGGAGCTCAAGCGCTCGATCGACGTTATTTGTCGGAGCCACGCGTCTTTCCCGGTTGGGTGCGGACACTCAGGCGACGTCCCGACGCTGGAGCGCGTGATCGGTCCAATCGCTTAGTGCGGCACAAGGAAGTACGACGAGGCTTTGAGCGGCGAGTTTTGCCGGTGCAGCGATAGCTTTGGTCGGAATCGCACCCTCCGCCTCTCCATCATGTCTGGCAGAAGGCGTCGACCAGACGCTCTTGAGGACGGCGGTCGTAGCCGACCAAGCCGTAGCGCTCACCGTCGTTGCGACGCGCCCTGATGTAAAAAGTTTGCGAATTAGCAGATCGCGCTCTAGACCCGGCTCCAAGGCGAATTTGATTCCGAGGAATTTCTGGTCCTGCCGGACGATGTGGCCCGGAATCAAGCCGACCTCCGGGACGAATACTTTGAGCCCCTGACCTATTTTGCTGACGACAAATTCGTCTTGCTTGCTGAGCAGCCCGGCCCCCGACAAGGATATATCCTTGAGGCGTCCCATCCTTCGTGCATCGCCGGGGCCGATGATCCAGATCGGTTCATCACTCGAGAAGCGTTCCTCGATGCGGTTTCCGGTTCCCTGCAGAGACAACATGCAGACGAGAAACAGCACCACAATATTGAAGGCTGCCCAAATCGCGACGACAGGGATCAGCGCCAATTCTGAAATGATGCGCCATTCGGGAAGGACGTTGACGAGGATGCCGGCGGCGGTAAGTCCCATAAGGGTTGCGGCCGTCCAGAAAACCTTCCGGTCGTAACCCGCTCCCCTCGCCGCCTTGCCCTTTGGCGTGACCTTGAACTTGAGACCGGAGGGCTTGATGAGAGTGAATAGAAGGCTCGGCAGGATTTTGAAGCTTTGGAAGGTGCCCAACACCTGCACCGCCAGCGGAAAATATTCCTTGGGCGCGTACAGACAAATGCCGCCGACCATCGCCAGGACCATCGGGACGAGGTAATGCAGGAATCCCTCAATGGTGACGTTCACCATCGGCAATACGCCCGTCCATAGGAATACGAGCGGAACCACGCTTGAGAGGAAGAAGGTCAGACTCTGTGTCAGCCAGTGCGTCGGCAAAAATAGCAAACGCTGCAACAACGTCAGGCCTTCGCCCAAGGGGCCGGCGGCCAGATAGAGAATCTGCATGGCGCCACGTGCCCAACGGCTTCTCTGGATGAAAAAGGCTTGGATGCCTTCCGGCGCCAAGCCGAAAGCCAGCGGCTCACACAGATAGCGCGTTATGTAACCCTTCCGCAGCAGCATCAGGCTGAGCAACATATCCTCGGTAATCGATTGCGTGGGCAGCGCGTCGCCTATCGAGCGCATCGCTGCGCGGCGCGTCACCGAATTTGACCCGCAGCAAAAGGCGGCGTCCCAGCCGTCGCGACTTGGCATGATGGCTTCGAAAAAGAAGCGCTGGTCGTCAGGAAGCGTCTTGCGTAGGGCAAGATTAGTCTGCATCGGGTCATGATTGTAAAACGTATGGGGGATCTGAACGATACCTATGGCCGGGTTGGCGAAGAATCCCATGGTGCGCATCAGAAAATTGCGCTGCACGATGAAGTCAGCGTCGAACAGCGCAAAATAATCGGCGTTTGTCCTCGTCAAGGCGTGATTGATATTGCCGGCCTTAGCGTGCGCGTTATCCGGACGGGTGATGTAGCCCACGCCCTTCGCTTCACAGAACTCCTTGAGCCAGGGCCTGCGCCCGTCATCTAGGACCCAGACATTGAAATTCGGATAGTCAAGGCAAAGGGCGCCGACGATCGTCTTCTCCAAGACCTCCAGCTGCTCGTCGTAAGTCGCGATGTAGACGTCGACCAAAGGCAGGTTCTCTGCTCGCATCGACCTCAGCCGCGCCTCATGAACGTCAGCCTCAGCGCTCCGATTGCTCTTTCGCAGGAAGACGATGTAGAGGATCAGCGCATCGCCGATGGCCAACAGCTCGACGGTGAAGCAAAACCATATCCACCCAAGCTCGTACCAGGGTCCGTCGGCGGGCAGGACGGTCGTAAAAAACCGCCAATGCAGGTACCAACCAACGACCGTCCAAACGGTGGCGAAAACCAGAATTCGGGCCCATGGCCGGACGATCGGCAATACCGGGCCTAATATATACAAGGCCCCCACAACGATCATGACGGGGGCAAGAACCTCCAGCAACGGTGCATCGAGTAGCACGTTACTTGCTCGCTACCTTTTGCGCCGGCCTGAAGAGATCGACGAATGACCAAAAAAGCATACTTGCCGTTTTCATGACCGCGGGCCGTTCCCGGTGGAAGCGCACGTCAGCCAGGCGACCGATGTCGCAGAAATTGCTGCTTGCGGCTTTGCCGCTTTCCCGCGGCAGGCGGACTTCAACGGTGATGTTGCCCCGCGTGGGCGTAGGGACCTCTGCCGCCAGGAGTCGATCGTCTTCGTGAGCCGCTGAACCGCGCACCTGGCGGACCATACCCGGCCTCCAGATCTCGCTGCCAATCAGACGCACGGATGCAATATCACCAGGCTTAATCGACTCGAATTCCCGCTCCGGCAATTCCACGGCGACGAACCTGTCGTCGCAGTCGGCAAAGTCGATGACGGTCTGACCTTGGGTTACGGCCGATCCCGGGCTAGCTGGGACGGACCAAACGACATGGTCTGGAGGAAGGTTGAAGTTATATTGTGCAAGTCGCTCCACGCGACCGCGCTCTTCATCGATATCCGCCGTAAGCTGCAGCGCGCGCGCGCCTTCCCTGTGCGCCTCGGTCTCGAGCTCCTGGCGCCGAAGAAATAGCCGCTCACGCTGCTGCTGCGAGTACGGCACGTCGTTGCTGGAATCGCGTAAATAGACTCCCTTTTGCAGCGAGCTCAGTTCCGCCTTCAAACGCTCGGCCCGGGCCGCCGCCATCTGGCACAGCGCAGCGGTCGCCTCTTGTTTGGCCAATGCCTCTGCTGAGCGGATCTGCGAGGTTGCGCCTGATTTTGCAAGGCCCTGCATGCGCGTGCCGATATCGCGTCGTTGGAGAACCTCAGCGAGGCAGCCGGTCCTCTCTGCTTCGGCTTCCTTGATCTCAAGGCCAAGACGCTCGACTAACCCACTTCGATACGCCTCCATGCGCTGCTCGAGTTCGCGATCCAATTTCGCGATATCCGCAAGCTGCTTAAGGGCTAGTTCCGATCGGTCCTTCGCCTCCGCCTGTTGACCTTCTAGCTCGAGAAGGCGCCGTCGATCGGCGGAATCGGATTTGATAAGGGTCAACGTAGAAGGAAGATCGATGAACTTCCCCTTGCGAGGAAGCTCGCTTGAAAGATACCCCTCGATTGGCGCCCGAACGCGGCTGATCTCCGAGTTGACGAACGCGGAAGAGGAAACACGATAAGCGACGTAAGGGGCAAAGGCCCAGACGCCCACTCCGATAAGCAGCAGAGCCACTGCCACGCGGACGCCACGTGCACTGATGATTGAGCGGATGTTTGGAAGTCTTGCCATTTTTTTGGGAGCCTCGAGGGTTACCCACACGTTCTCACGTGCCCCTCTCAGTCCCATTAGGTGAACAGCATCAAATTGAATAAAAACTATTCCAATATATTTGCGAGGCCGTTCCGCATTGGCGGACCTCGGCCTGCCGGGGCATTAGCATTAACGTCAGCTCGAGGTCAGGGGCTGCCTTCGGCGGATCGTTCGCTGCACGCGCGCTTCATATCCAGAAGCAGAATTTACGATGCGAATTCGGGACGCCAGCTAAGGTCAGAACGGCGCATCACCTTCTTCGGTAACTTGGCTGGTCTTCCCCGGTCAGCGGACGTTGGTCAGCGACGGCCGCGGCCTCGGCGATCATCGGCCGGCGACTTCTGCAAGTGGGACCAAGCAGACGTTGACCATCACGGTGAGTGAGAAGGCGACTAGGTCGGCTTCTGTATATGAGCGCCGATGACGTACCCGCTAGCACTGTACGCTCTGCCTATAAGTGGCCTCGGCGTGGGACTGACTATATTACCCAGCGGACGCGCGGTTCTCTCGCACCATTGACACCTGGCATGCGGCTCGCGAGATAGATGTAAGCCGCATCCCGACGCTCAAGCCCGCCGCCTAGCGAGTGATGCCCGATTGCAACGCGGCATCTATTTGAAAAATCGTGTTGACGACTTAGCCGAATTCTGCGATTCGCAAGTCTACTCTCTGTCGAGATGTGCGCCCGCCGCTGAACAAGCTGGCGGGCTTTTTCGTTTCGGGCGTTCCAGAACAGCAAACTCGGAATTCTATCGCTATTCGGTCTGGGCATTCGAGTTCGCGTACATGCACGTTATGGGAACGTGACGCGACCGCACTCGCCGCGTTAGAACGCAAGGAGCGACCGCAATGTCTTACGCCGCCAAGCGCGACCCGAAGCGTCCGCCGACGCATCCGGGCGAGATACTACGCGAGACCGCGCTGCCAGCGCTCAGCCGCTCGAAGGTCGAGATTTCCTCGCTGCTCGGCATTTCGCGCCAGCACCTCAACGACATCTTGAGCGAGAAGAAGCCCGTGACGCCGGCGATGGCCGTGCGCATCGGCAAGCTACTCGGCAACGGCCCCAATCTGTGGGTGCGCATGCAGGCCACGTATGACACCTGGCACGCGGCCCGCGAGATCGACGTAAGCGCCATCCCAACGCTCAAGCCCGCTGCCTAGCGGGTGATGCCTGATTGCAACGCGGGCATCTATTTCAAAAAAGCTGTTTACAGATACCCCCAAATCGGGGAAATCGATCACTACTCTCTGCGAGACGTGCGCCCGCCGCTGAACAAGCCGGCGGGCGTTTGCGTTTCGGACGTCACTCAAACCCAGGAGATGCGCCATGTAGCGCCAGCCCTGCGTGAGGCGTCATTCCATCATCTCCACGCAGGATGCCGTGGGTAATGCGCCGGCCTAGAGCGCGGCCCCACGCGAGCACGCGAGTTTGCCCATGTCAGCATTTAGCGCTGGGTGCCGCGCGAGATAACGGGACGATAGTTTCGCGGGGCGCCGCGATGGCAATGGCAACTGTCGGAACGATCTCGAGGGCAGCGCGATTTCCGACCGCCTAATTCCGACAGCTCCCGTCAAGCGGACACGAGGCAAGATCTTATCCCCGTTGCGCGTGACCGATGCCAGAGTGCAACGTGAGCACTATTTCAGAAAACTTGTTTACAAGTTAGCCGAATCCAGCGATTCGAATATCTAGTCTCGAGGAGACGTACGCCCGCCGCTGAATAAGCCGCGGGCGTTTTTGTTATCGGGCGTTTCCGACATAGCAGAAAGCGCCGCTCTGGCGTTCGAGTTCTCGAATGCGGCGGCGCGCACGCGCGTTATGCGCATGTGATGCGACCAGTCGCCTGGTTTTTAGTTGTGTCATGCTGACGCGCTGACGCGAGTGCATTGCGTTGCCGTCGAAGCCCCCAGGACGCGCCGCGCTTAGCGACGCGAACCCAACACCCACAGATCGCAACTCTGCCTTTGCCCGCTCTGGCTAACCGCCGGCGGGCGGTAACCTCTGCTTGCAAAGGAGCATAAGCCATGGCGAATTACATCGGCGAGAAGGCGTTTATCGACCTGTCCAGGAGTCGGCCTCCATCGAGCGCTTTCCCGATAGTAAGACGAGAGATTGATCCGGAGCACCGGAAACTTCGAGAAGAGGTGGCTAGTGAGTACGGCTTCAGGTTGGCACGTCTCTATCCTGAGAAGGACGCTGCACGTTTCCTAAGAGTTGGGATCAACACTCTGAGGCGGAAACGCCGTAAGAATCGGGTGCCGTTCGTAGATCGAGGCGATGGCTCGGTAGGCTACCTGGGCTGGCAAGTTGCAGACATTATCATTCTCGGCGTGAGGGCGATCGAATGGCCAAGTACACAAAGCGTGAGTTTGCATGCGGCGAGTGGTGGCTGCAGAAAAGAGGCGCAGCGTATTACGCTATCAGATACGTCGCCCAAAAGCGCAGCAACGAACGCCGTAGCCTTGGCACGGGATGCCTTGAGGAAGCCAAAGTAGAGCTGACGAATCTCTACTTACAGACCCGCATAGTCCTCGACGAAAAGGTGGCGGAGGCGTCGCTCGCCGACATACTTCGCCGCTACTACGAGCAACACGCTCAGAACCTGAGAAGTGCTGGTAGCGCAAGAGACGCCATCAATCGCTGGCTCGACTATTGGGGCGATGCAACTGTTGCCGACTTACGTGACGTGGCTCGCCAGGAAAGGTTTCACGGCCACCTTCGTGCTCGGGGCCACAAACCCTCGAGTATGATGAGAGTGATAAATGTCGGGAAGGCCGCGCTAAACCGGGCCTACAAGCGGCACGAACTCGAGGGCGTGCCGCATCTCTTGACTGTTGCTGTCACTAAGACCGCTCCTAAAGGTCGACCACTGAGTATCTCAGAGCTGAAAGCGATTTACGAAGAAGCGGCTCCCCATGTGAGGCAATTTATTGAATGGGCGCTGGGCACGGCTGCCAGACCCCAGGCAGTCTTGGAGCTGACCAGCGGGCAAATCGACTGGGAAGACGGCCTGGTGGATTTGCTGCCTGAAGGGCGTGAGCAACTGGCGCGAAAACACAGGCCAGTCGTAAAACTTCCGGACTGCCTAAGAACTCGCTTCTCGGGGTTTGCCATCTCATACGACGGGGGACCGGTGAAGAGTGTGAAGAAGGCGCTGTGGCGCGCTTGTGATCGCGCAGGCGTCGAGCGGTGCTCCTCCTATAGCTTCAGGCACACCGCCGCACGCTGGATGCGAAAGCACGGGGTCCCACCGTGGGAGGTTGCGGCTCAACTCGGTCACAGTGCCGGAAAGACATTTACCGTGACCGAGCGTTACGCGGCCCACGATCCCGGGTACTTGGCGAATTCAGTGCGGGCACTGTCGCAGCTGGTAGAAATAGTGCGTTGCGGGCCAGTTGCGGGCAACCTAAAGACGCGCGCATCAGTGGAAGCGTTGAAAAGACTGGTGCCGCAAGAGGGAATCGAACCCCCGACCCCGTCATTACGAATGACGTGCTCTACCGACTGAGCTATTGCGGCTTGCTGTGCGTCAGCAGGACCATGACGGCCAGCTTACAGGCGAGGCCTTAAACTGTCCTCAGCGGCTGCCAGGCAGCCGCGGGAGCCAGCCGAATAGACCAAGTTGGCGGTCGGTTCAAGGCCTTGCGGGCGTCCTGGGGAACCCCGCAGGTAGAATTACGCCGCCGCCGTGCCAATCCCAGGCTTGCGGCAAGTATTTCTGCAAGGCGACAGACACTCGAAGCCCGCGATTTCCGCCTCCACCCCCAAATTAAAGGGCCCGCACGGAGGGCATCCATGCGGGCCGTCGGGTGAGGCATCGGTTGGCAGCTACTTCCAGCCGGCTTCCTTGTCGCAAGCCTTGGTTTCGTCGGGATGAGACTTCTCCCACTCGGTGACGGACTTCGTCTCCTCGTTCCCCATGGCGTTGTTCATGCACACGCAGTACTTGCGCACCACGTCCTCGGTGGCGCCTTCCTTCTTGTTGTCGGCGATGCACTGGTTGATCCAGGTGACATCGTCTTCGGTGGTGTCGGCAAATGCGGCGGCGCTGGACATCAGCGAGGCAGCAAGGACGATCAGCGCGATGGCTTTGTGCGACATCACACGTCTCCGTTTCTCTCCGGCCGCAGGATGCGGTCGGGCGCGCGGAAGCTACGCCGCGCAAGTTCAAAGCGTTAGTGGGGCGAGTGCAATCCTTGTGGAAAGTCGAGCAACCGAAGCCGGCGCCGAAGCACGAAGGCGGGTTTGACAGGTCCCTACTTCCAACCGGCGATCTCCCTGCACTCTTCGGCAGGGCCGGGGTGGGCCTTCTCCCATGCGTCCCGGTCGTTTACTTCCGCATCGCCCATCTCGTTGTCGATGCAGGCGCAATAGCCGTGCGCGGCGTCGTCGCTGGCGCCTTTCTTCATGTTGTCGGCCATGCACGCGTTGAGCCACGCGTAGCCGTCGTCGGGGGCTTGAGCGAGAGCTATCGGGACGGCTGCGAAACATCCGGCAAGCAGCAGGGCGTAGCGCAACATTGCTGATCTCCGGTTGTGCCGGCGCGCGATATGCCGGGCCAGGCCGAGGCTACGCCAGGCACGTCCTTGGCGCTAGCAGAGCGGAATCGGCGATGTCAGGCGCGCTGCGGACGCAGGGGGATCGTCACGTCTTCCGCCTCGACCGCTTCGGGGCCCGGGTCGTCGGGCGCGTGCGGCGGCGTGAAGATGCGCGCGTCGGCCGGCTCGGCTTTCTTGCCGCGGCTTGGGTTGGCCTTTGTCTCCGTGGGACGTGTCCGCTCCGCGGTCGCCGGTGCGAGCGGTTCGGCATGGCCCTTGACCGCAGGCTTGGCGGTGTTGGGGACCGAGCCTTGCTTCGCCGTCGCCTCCTTGCCTGCTTCGGCTTCCGGCATCTGCGGCTCGATGCGCTGCGCCACTTCCTTCGCCGGCACAGGCTTAGGCTCCGGTTTGATCTCAACGGTCCGCGCGGGGATCACCGGTGCCGGCTCCTCGTCCGGCTCGACATCGGGACGGGCCATGCCGAGCGCCACGAGCTCTTCCAGCTTGCTGGCCAGCACGTCGGCTTCGCTCTTCTCGACCGCCTCGACCGGCACCCGCCACTGGAACGCGTCGAGCGCGCCCGACACCGGCGACACCGGCATCCAGCGATCGGCGACGAAGCCGTCGGCGGTCCATGCCGGATCGCGCGGCGCATTGACGGCGCGCGCCAGCCATTCGCGCACGCGGCCCTTGTCGGCGAACTGCTCGCCTTCGATGCGCGCCATCAGCGTCGCCACGCGCTGCGTCATGCGCGAGGCAAGGAGCGGCTCCAGAGCCGCGCGCGCTTCGTCGAACTGGCGCGCCTCGATGGCGGCGGTCGCCACGGCGATCGGGCCCTCGAGCGAGTTGGGGCTGAGCGCGGCCAACTGGCGGACGCGGTCGAGACGATCGCGCGGGCTGTCGCCGATGCGGGCGTAAGCGTAGGCGGCAGAGAGATCGGGATGCGGCGAACGGCTCCACGTGCGCTGCAGGATCTTGGTGGCACGCGGCGTGTTCCCGCGCGAGGCCAGCAGCCGGCCGGCGATGGCGGCGGCGGGAACGAGGTTGGGTGCGAGGCCATGCGCCTCGAGGGCAAGGTTCAAGCGCGCGCTCGGGATCGGCCTCCTCGGCGGCCTGCGCTTGCGCGGTCAGCAGCACGGCGCGGCGGCGATCGGCGGCTGGGCGTTCGATGTGCCCGTTCTTGCGGGCGACGGCGATGGTCTCCAGCGCGCCGGGCCAATCGCCCTCGCGGCACTGCAGGTCGAACAGGGCATCGACGGCCCAGGGAAGCTTCGGATTGAGCGCCACGGCGCGCTCGGCGAAGTGTCGTGCGGCTTCCGTCTCGCGCTCGCGCTGCGCCTCGAGGAACAGCCCGCGCAGGCCGAGCTGCTCGGTGTCGGGCGAACCCAGCATGGCTTCGAAAATGCGGCGCGCGGTCGTGCGGTCGCCCGTCAGCTGCGCCGCCTGGGCGCGCAGCAGATGCGTCAGCGGCTCGTTGGGCAGCGACTTGCGCGCCTGGATCGCGGCGCGCATGGCGGCCGCTTTGTCGCCGGCGCCGAGCGCGATCATGCCGCTCGACAAGGCGTCGATGCCGAGCTTCTGGCGGCGCTTGCTCAGCACGTTGCCGACGGCCGCCGGGCTGTACCAGATGTTGCGCAGGATCGACCAGATGAGGAGCGCGATGGCGACCAGCGCGACCAGCAGGACGATGGCGCGAAACACGCTCGTCTCGATCTGGTAGCCCTGCCAATTGATGGCCAGATCGCCGGGGCGGTCGGCCAGCCAGGCAAGGCCGGCCGCGATGAGAGCGATGGCGATCAGGAATGCGATCAGACGCAACATGCCGGGGTGTCTCTACTCTGCAGCTTTGCCGTTGGCGTCGGCCGGCGCGGTGGCGAGCGATGCCTTGAGCTGGGTTTCGACGGAGGCGAGGGCGCGGTCGACGGCGTCGCGCGCCTGCACCTTGGCGAGGAAGTCCTGTGCGGCATCCTGCGCCGGAGCGGGCAGTGTATTGCCCTCCTGCAGAACGTCGCCGAGGCGATCCTCGTTCAGCGCGGTCTCCATGCGCGACGACGACGGCCTCGATGCTCTTGTCGTCAGGGCTGTGGCTCGTCTTGCGCACGCGCACCACGGAGGAAGCGCCGGCGAGCAGGCGGTCGACGATCGAGGCGTCGGCGGGCTGCTCTTCGGCGTCGATGATCTTGAAGGCGACCGGCTTGAATTGCGCGCGCAGCTCGGTCGACGTCGGAACACCATCGAGCGCGAACCGCTCGAGCGGCGCTAGGTCGACGTTGGCGCCGGCGACTTTGCGCGCCTGCTCCAGCTCGGGGGCGTAGGCGTTGCCGCGGTCGATGGCGCGCTTCAGGTTGGCGAGCTCCAGAGACAGCACGATGCGCTCGGCGGTGGTGCGGCGATCGCCCTCGCTCTTGATCACGCCCTGCACGTCCTGCTGCAGCGCCGTCAGCTTGCCGTTGATCGGATTGACAGCCGAGGACACATCCTCGGGCTTGGCGAAGGTGGCGAGACGGGAGTCGAGATCGGCCTTGAGGCGCTTGATCTCCTCCTGCGTCGTCTTGAGGCTGGCCGCGGCGCGATCGCTGTCGGTCTTGAGGGCGGTCAGCCCGGACGACATCTCGGCGCTCTCGGCCTTCAGGGTGGAAAGCTCGCGGTCCATGCGCTGCGTGCCCGAGCGCGCCGCTTGGCCGGCCTCGGTGGCGGAGGAGAGCCGTAGGTCGATCTCTTGGGTGACGCTCTTGCGCAGCGCATCGAGCTGGTTGGCCATCGTCAGCTCGAGATCGGTGAGCTTGCCGCTGATGGCGGCGAGCTGCGGCAGGCGGCCGCTTTGCGGATCGCGCTCGGCGGCCGACGACATGAGCGACAGCTGCTCTTCCAGCTTGGCGACACGCGCCGGCGTCTGCGGTGTCGCCGGTTTCGGCGCCGAGCTTGTCCTTGACCGCATTGAGTCCTTCGTCGAGCTGGCCCTGCTTTTTCGCAATGCCGTCGATGTTGGCGTCGAGCTGCTCGAGCTTGCCGAGCTTGGTTTCGGCGGCCGCGAGGCGACTGGCGACGTCGGGCGGAATGGACCGCTGGTTGCGATTGGATTCGATCGCCGCCAGGCGTTGCTCCAGCGCGGTGACCTTATCGGGATTATCGGCTGTCTCGAAGCCCGAGCTGCTGGGCGAGCATGTCGGCGGCGAGCAACGCCACCAGGCCGCCGGCGATGCCAGCCGCAACGTGGGTGAAGAAACCGCCGTAGCCGCGCGGTGCCGGCCGCGCGGTCGGGGGCGCAGAGGCGGCGGCGTGCCGGCCGGCTTGGAGTCCTTCGCTGAAGGCGTCGGCCCGCCAACGGTGGGGCCGGGCTTCGATGCAGCTGCTCCGGTCCTGTTGGCGGCCGCCGCGGACGAGGTGGGCGCGCTGGCCGAGCTGGCGCTCGCCTGCGCCTTGGCGGATGCCTCAGCAACCTCCGGCTTGTCAAATTTCACGCCTTCGGACTTGCCGGGCTCGGCTTTGGCAGCTTCGGTCTTGGCGCCCGACGGAGGCGTCACTTCGGTCGCCTTCAGGTCGAGCGTCGCATGCGGGCGGCTTGGCGTTTGAGCCGAGGCGGAACCCGCCGGTTTTTTATCGGGCTCGTTCTTGTTCGCAGTCATGTGTGCAATGTACCTCGCTGCGGACCTGATCTCGCTCAGGCCCTTGAAGGGCCCGATCTTTTAGCACGCGGGTCGGAAGCTAACCTACACTCCTGACCATAGCGTTGCTACTCGGGTAACGGCGGCCAGCATGGCCGCGGAATTCGGGCTTTCGGACACCTCAACTCGCCCCGGGCCGAGAGGTTCGACGGAGGCGGCCACGGCCGGCGAAAGGCACAGAAACACGAGCTTTCTGGCGGCCTCCCGCAGCCCGCCGGCGGTCAAGAAGGCGGGCAAAGATTGCCCCCGTTCGCGGCGACATCAAGATGACGGCGTCTATCGCGCCGGCGGCCAGAAGTGCCGCGGTGCGCGGCTCAAAGCCGCTAGCCGGAACGGCCCTGTAGGCGACGACTTCGCGCACCTTTATTCCCTGAGCCGCCGAGGGCGCCATGCAGGTCGAAGGCGACGTCCTCGCCGCGCACGTGGGCAAGGGTGCCGGGCAGCGAGCTGGATGTCTCGACGATGAGGGGCACGAGGTCGCTCGCCGTGCCGGGACCTTCGATGACATGAGCAAATCCGATCTCGCGGGCGAGCTGCGCCGTCCCGGGCCCGACGGCGATGAGCGGCAACTCGCGCGCGACCTCGATCGCGGCACTTTCGGCAAGAGCCCGCAGTCCGTTGCGGCTGGTGACGATCACCGCGGCCATGCCGTCGAGGGCAGTCGCGGCGATCGGCAGCTGCTCGATCTTCAGCAGCGGCTCGACCGTCACCTCATGGCCGAGCGCTTCGAGCTGCGCGCGTAGCGCAGCGGCATCGGGCTCTGGCCTGGTGATCAGCACATGCATCAGGCGGTCGCGTGGAAAAAGTCGGGGCCGGCCGCCTGCAGCAATTCCGCCGCGACGGCTTCGCCGAGCCGCATCGCTTCTTGGGCGCTGCCGGTACGCGTCGCCGCGTAAGCGTGCACGCCATTCGGCGTGAGAATCTCACCGCGCACGCGCAGCGTATTTCCGTTCAGCTCGGCAAGGCCCGCGATGGGCGTGCGGCACGAGCCTTCGAGCTGCGCCAGATACGCCCGCTCCGCGGTCGACGCAAAGTGCCGTCGCCGCGTCGTTGAGCGGCGCGATGAGCCGGGCCGTCGCTTCGTCGTCGGCGCGGATCTCGATGCCGATCGCGCCTTGCGCTACGGCGGGGAGCATCACGTCGGTCGCCATCGCTGCGGTGATGTGCTGCGACAGGCCGAGGCGGTTGAGGCCGGCGCAGGCGAGGAACGTCGCGTCAGCGACGCCCTCCTCGAGCTTACGCAGCCGCGTCTCGACGTTGCCGCGAAACCCGACGACGCGCAGGTCCGGCCGCGCCCGCAGCACCTGCGCCTGGCGCCGGGGCGACGACGTACCGATGACGGCGCCTTCGGGCAGTGCATCGAGCGCGGCGTACTTAAGGCTGACGAACGCATCGCGCGGATCCTCGCGCTCGAGGATGGCGGAGATGGCAAGGCCCTGCGGCAGAACCGCCGGCATATCCTTCATCGAATGCACGGCGAGATCGATGTCGCCGGCGAACAGAGCCTCCTCCAGCTCCTTGGTGAACAATCCCTTGCCGCCGGCCTCGATCAGCGGCCGGTCGGTGATCTTGTCGCCGCGTCGTCTTTATGATGACGAGCTCGCACTGCTCGGGCGCAAGCGCATGCGCGGCGGCGAGCCGGGCGGCCACCTGGCGCGCCTGCGCCAGCGCCAAAGGAGAGCCGCGCGTGCCGATGCGGATCTTCGCTGCTTGCAAGCTGTTCTCTCCGGGTGCTAGGCGACAGGCCAGGATGCCGGCCTCGATGCGGCGCCATTAATGCCCGCGCCGGCCTTTGAACGCAAACGCGGTATCGCCAGCACAACCCATGGCAAATACAGAGCAAACTGGCGGCCGGCCAAGCTTGGTGCTCGGCTTGGAGACGAGCTGCGACGAGACGGCTGCCGCGGTCGTCCTGCGCGAGCCGGACGGCTCGGGGCGCATCCTTTCCAACGTCGTGCGCTCACAATGGGAGAGCCACCGGCCGTTCGGCGGCGTGGTGCCGGAGATCGCCGCCCGGGCGCACGTCGAATGCCTCGATGTCCTCATACGGGAGGCGATGCGCGAGGCGGACGCGAGCTTCGATGATCTCGCCGCCGTCGCCGCGACATCGGGCCCGGGTCTGATCGGCGGGCTGATCGTCGGTGCCATCACCGGCAAGGCGATCGCGCTGGCGCGCGGCCTGCCGTTCATCGCCGTGCATCACCTCGAGGCGCATGCGCTCACGGTGGGCCTCACCGAAGGCATCGCGCCACCGTATTTGCTGCTGCTCGTTTCTGGAGGGCATACGCAACTCTTGATCGTGCGCGGCGTCGGCCAATACGAGCGGCTCGGCACGACCATCGACGACGCGCTGGGCGAGGCCTTCGACAAGACAGCAAAGCTGCTTGGGCTCGGTCTCCCCGGCGGACCGGCGGTGGAGGAGATCGCGCGCCGCGGAAACGCGCGCCGCTTCGACTTGCCACGGCCGATGCTCGGACGCGAGGAGCCGCACTTCTCCTTCGCCGGACTGAAGACGGCTGTGCGGCGCACGGCGGAGAAGCTGAGCCCGCTCAAGGACCAGGATGTCGCCGACATTGCAGCTTCGTTCGAGGCGGCCATCGCCGATGTCGTTGCCGATCGTTGCGCGCGGGGCATGGATCTGGCCGTAGCGCGCCTTGGACGACTGGCGCCGCTGCGCTTCGTGGTCGCCGGCGGCGTGGCCGCCAACCAGCGGCTGCGGTCAACTCTTTTCGAGCTGGCGCAATCGCGCGGCTTTTCTTTTCACGTTCCGCCGGTCGCGCTGTGCGGCGACAACGCGGCGATGATCGCCTGGACTGGGGCCGAGCGCTTGGCACAGGGAATGATCGACCCGCTCGATGCGCCGGTGCATCCGCGCTGGCCCCTCGACCGCGACGCGGCGCCGGCCATCGGCGCGGGTGTGAAGGCATAATGCCGTGCTAGACATGTTCGGACCGATCAGCGGCGGGGAACACGCGTGAACATCGACAGCGTCGGCATCGTCGGAGGCGGCGCTTGGGGGACGGCGCTGGCGCAGGCCATGCGTCGCGCGGGCCGCGATGTCGTGCTGTGGGCGCGCGAAGCAGATATCGTCGGCTCGATCAACGAGCGGCACGTCAACGAGACGTTCCTCCCCGGCGTGACGCTTGATGAGGATATCCGCGCCACCGGCAAACTGGCCGACGTCGCGACGTGCGATGCGCTGCTGCTGGTCGCGCCGGCGCAGCATGTGCGGGGCGTAGCCAAGGCGCTGCGTCCGTCGTTGCCCAAGGCGGTGCCCGTCGTCATTTGTGCCAAGGGCATCGAGCAGGCGTCCGGCCAGATGATGGGCGATGTCATCGCCGCCGAACTCCCCGACGCGACGCTTGCCGCCCTGTCGGGCCCGAGCTTTGCCGCCGACGTGGCGCGGGGGATGCCGACCGCGCTGACCATCGCCTGCGCCGATGAAGGTGTGGGCCGCGTGCTCGCCGAGCGCTTGGGTGGCCCCATGTTTCGGCTTTACTGGACGAGCGACCTCGTCGGCGTCGAGCTGGGCGGCGCCCTGAAGAACGTGTTGGCCATCGCTGCCGGCATCGTGGACGGACAAGGGCTCGGCGCCAGCGCACACGCGGCGCTGGTGACACGTGGCTTCGCCGAGATGCGGCGCTTCGGCAAAGCGCTCGGCGCGCGTCCCGAGACGCTGATCGGGCTGTCGGGCCTCGGCGATCTCATTCTGACGTGCGGGAGCCCACAGTCGCGCAACATGTCGTTGGGCCGCGCGCTGGGTCGCGGCGAGTCGCTTTCGCAGGCATTGGCGGGCAAGTTGGCGGTGACCGAGGGCGTCTATACGGCCACGGCCGTGTGCCGCATCGCCGAGGAGAAGGGCATCGATATGCCGATCAGCACTGCGGTGTGCGACGTCGTCGATGGCCGGATCGGTGTGAAGGAGGCCATCGAGCAACTGATGCAGCGACCGCTGAAGGCCGAGGACTGAGCGCCTCCTCGTTCCCGTCGTCGTCTTCGCTTGACACGTCCGCCATGGTGCGCGACGCCCAGTTGATCAATTCAACGGGATGCACGCGATGCCTGCCTATTGGCTGATGAAGTCAGAGCCCGATGCATTCTCCTGGGATGACCTCGTCGCCAAGGGCGCCAAGGGCGAACCCTGGTCGGGTGTGCGCAATTTCACCGCTCGCAACAATATGAAGGACATGCAGCTTGGAGACCTCGTCTTCTTCTACCATTCCAACATCGGCAAGGAGGTCGTTGGGATTTGCGAGGTGATTGCGCTCGCACATCCCGACCCATCCGACGACACCGGCAAATGGAAGTGCGTTGACGTGCGGGCGGTCGAGCCTATGCCCAAGCCCGTCACGCTCGCCGATGCGAAGGAGAACCCCAAGCTGGCTAAAATGGCGCTGGTGAATTCGTTCCGCCTGTCGGTGCAGCCGGTGACCGCAGCGGAGTGGGCTGAGGTTTGCCGCATGGGCGGGCTCTCCGATGCAGCCAAGAAGGCGGCCAAAAAGAAGTGATCGCACAGCCCCCGCTGCTCAATCCTGATGTGCGCAGCTCCGCCGAAGCTTTCATCACCGCCAACACGCGCGCGCTCGCCCCGCCGCTGGTGCCGGAAATCCTGCTGCATCTGGCCGAAGAGTCGCTGCCGATCTGGCAAAAGACGGAAGAAGAGCTCGGCGAGATGAACGTGCCGCCACCCTACTGGGCGTTTGCCTGGGCGGGCGGCCAGGCACTTGCGCGGTATATTCTCGACAATCCCGGGCTGCTCTCCGGAAAGCGCGTCGTCGATCTCGGCTGCGGCTCGGGGCTGACGGCAATCGCGGCGATGCAGGCCGGCGCCGCCAGCGTGCTCGCCGCGGACATCGACCGCATGGCGCTCGCCGCCGTACGCCTCAACGCGGCGCTGAACGGCGTCGATGTCGCGACGACCGCCGATGATCTCTTGGCCAGGCCGCCCGAGCCATTCGACGTCGTGCTGGTCGGCGACCTCTTTTACGAGCGCGCGCTGGCCGATCTCGTCTCTCGCTACATCGATCAGGCGGCCGCGCAGGGCGCCCTCGTGCTGATCGGCGATCCGCAACGCAACTATTTCCCCAAGGGTCGCTTTATCTCCGCCGCCCAGTACCGCGTGCCGGTGACGCGCGAGCTCGAGGACGCCGAGATCAAGCTGACGGCCGTTTGGCGCCTCGGTTAGCACCGGAGCCGCGGACGCCGCGCCGCGCATCTGCTAGTCTCCGCGCCCTCCACATCGGCAAGGGGGCAGAACCATGCAACTCGTCGGTATGAACGCATACGCCATCGTGTTGGCAGCCATCGTGAGCTTCATGTTCGGGTGGTTGTGGTACGGCGTCTTGTTTTCCGACGCTTGGCTCGAAGCGTGCGGAAAGTCTCGCGAGGAGATGAAGGGCGACACGCCGAGCCCCACTCCGTTCATCATCAGCTTCGTCGGGCTGGTGGTTATGGCCTGCGTCTTGGCGGGCGTCCTGCGCCACCTCGGCGCCGATCAAGTCACACTTCGCAGTGGCATCATTACCGGCGTCTTCATGTGGTTGGGTTTCGTCATCACCACGATGGGCGTCAACAATGCCTTCCGGGGGGCCAAACCCTCGCTAACCCTTATTGACGGAGGGCATTGGCTGGGTGTCCTCATCCTGCAAGGCGCCGTCATCGGCTGGTTCGGCGTCTGACGCCGCTCAGGCCGGCATCCGCCCAAGAGCCAAATTGCCGTTGCCGACGCGGGCGCCCATAATGGCGCCAACAACGAATAATCGTGGGAGAACGCCGATGTCGGGGAAGCTGCATCCGGTACCGGGTGGCGAGTGGTCGAGCCGCGCGTGGATCGACGATAAGGGCTATCACGCGCTCTACGACAGGTCGGTCGCCGACCCCGAGGGTTTCTGGAGCGAGATCGGGCGCCGGATCGACTGGATCAAGCCGTACTCGAAGGTGAAGAACACCTCGTTCGGTCCGGGCGACGTCTCGATCAAGTGGTTCGAGGACGGCACGCTCAACGTCGCCGCCAACTGCATCGACCGCCATCTGGCGACGCGCGGCGACCAGGTTGCCATCATTTGGGAAGGCGACGACCCGACCCAGGAAGAGCAGATCACCTATCGCCAGCTGCATGAGCGTGTCTGCAAGTTCGCCAACGTTCTGAAGGCGCATGGCGTCAAGAAGGGCGACCGCGTCACCATCTACCTGCCGATGATCCCTGAGGCGGCCTACGCCATGCTCGCCTGCGCGCGCATCGGCGCCATTCACTCGGTGGTGTTCGGCGGCTTCTCGCCGGAGAGCCTTGCGGGCCGCATCGAGGACGCCAGTTCCAAATTCATCATCACCTCCGACGAGGGCATGCGCGGCGGCAAATTCATTCCGCTGAAGAAGAACACCGACGAGGCCCTGCAACGGGTGGCGAAGGGCGACGAAAAGGTGCTGGTTGTGCGCCGAACCGGCCGCCCCGTGCCGTGGTATGCGCGCCGCGATCTCTGGCTGCACGAGGAGCTGGAGAAGGTCTCGGCCGATTGCCCGCCGGTCGAGATGAATGCCGAGGACGCCCTGTTCATCCTCTACACGTCGGGCTCGACCGGCAGCCCTAAGGGTGTGCTGCACACCTCGGGCGGCTACCTGGTCTATGCCGCGCTGACGCACCAGTACGTGTTCGACTATCACGACGGCGATATCTACTGGTGCACCGCCGACGTCGGCTGGGTGACGGGCCACAGCTACATCCTCTACGGGCCGCTCGCCAACGGCGCGACGACGCTGATGTTCGAAGGCGTGCCGAACTACCCGACCATGGCGCGCTTCTGGAACGTCATCGACAAGTGGAAGGTCAACATCTTCTACACGGCGCCGACGGCGATCCGCGCGCTGATGGGCGCCGGCGACGACTTCGTCAAAAGCAGCGATCGCTCCTCGCTGCGTCTGCTCGGCAGCGTCGGCGAGCCGATCAATCCGGAAGCCTGGGAGTGGTACTATCGCGTCGTCGGCGAAGATCGCTGCCCCATCGTCGACACGTGGTGGCAGACGGAGACGGGCGGCATCCTCATCTCGCCGCTGCCGGGCGCGACCGCCCTGAAGGCCGGGTCGGCCACGCTGCCGTTCTTCGGCGTGCAACCGGCGCTGGTCGACGACAAAGGCCAGCAACTCGATGGCGAGGCGGCCGGCAATCTCGTCATTCTCGACAGCTGGCCCGGCCAGGCGCGCACCATCTACGGCGATCACGAGCGCTTCGTGCAGACGTATTTCTCGACCTATCCCGGCACCTATTTCACCGGTGACGGCTGCCGCCGCGACGAGGACGGCTACTACTGGATCACCGGGCGCGTCGACGACGTGATCAACGTGTCGGGGCACCGGCTCGGCACGGCGGAGGTCGAGAGTGCGCTCGTCTCGCACCCGAAGGTCGCCGAGGCGGCGGTCGTCGGCTACCCGCACAACCTCAAGGGCCAAGGCATCTACTGCTATGTCACGCTGATCTCGGGCGAGACGTGGAGCGACGACCTGGTCAAGGAACTCACCGGCGCACGTCAGGAAGGAGATCGGGCCGATCGCCTCGCCGGACCTCATTCAGTTCGCGCCGGGGCTGCCCAAGACCCGCTCAGGCAAGATCATGCGCCGCATCCTGCGCAAGATCGCCGAGGACGAGTTCTCCAATCTGGGCGACATCTCGACCCTCGCCGACCCGGCTGTGGTGCAGGATCTGATCGACAACCGCCAAAATCGCCGGGTAAGCTAGAGGCTTATCTGGCGGGCGGGTCACGCGAGGGAACAGCCCGCCGCCACATCCCTGGCGTATGTCGGCGCCACAATTCGTCAGACAGAGCCAGGAGCATGCGCCTATGGAACACATCGTTAGCGTCGGAATGGACGTCGATACTCTGAAGCAGTTGGACAATTTGCGCCGCGCGCACCCCAACGTGCCCTCGCGTGTCGAGGTCATCCGCCGCCTCATTTGGGCGGCCCATGCCAAGGTCGTCGCCGAGACGCCTGCCCTGTCCGACTAAGCCGGCTCACATACGCATTCAAAAAGAGGCGCGGCCGGAAACGGCGGCGCCCTTTTTATTTCGAATAATGTTCAGTGATTTCAGCAGCTTAATGCTGCGTCGCGAAATTTTTTCGACTCCTTCTCGTCCTTGTCCCGCGCGGAACAGCGTCCATTCGGTCTGAAACCTAGGTTGGGCTCCAGGAACAAGGAGCACCCAGTCATGACCGCCCAGACCAACACCGCCAAGGCAGACACCACCCACCGCATCGCCGGTGGCAAGGTTGGCGTCCTGCTGCTGCACGGTCTGTGCGGTACCCCTGCCGAGATGCGCTTCGTGGCCATGGGCCTCGCCCGCGCCGGCTATACGGTTCACACCCCCCAGCTCGCCGGCCACGGCGCCGAGAACTCCGGCCGCTGGCAGGACTGGTACCTTTCGGCCCGCGCGGCCCTCAACGAGATCCGCAAGGAATGCGACACGGTCATCGTCGGCGGCCTCTGCATGGGCGCCATCCTCGGTCTGCACCTCGCCGCCCGCAACCCGGGCAAGGTGCAGGGCGTGTCGCTCTTCTCGCCGACCCTCTGGATCAACGGCTGGGCGATGCCCTGGTACACCAAGCTGTTCAAGCTGGTGCGCTCGCGCTGGTTCGCCGGCTTCATGACCTTCCCGGATGCCGAGTCGCTTGGCATCAAGTGCCCGCGCGTTCGCTCGTTCGTGAAGTCGGCTCTCGATAGCGAGCAGGGCTCCGAGTACGGCCGCGCCGGCGTGCCCGCCACGATGGTTCTCGAGCACCGCCGCATGGTCGACGCCGCGATGAAGATGCTGCCCCGCGTCAAGCAGCCGACCCTGATCGTTCACTCGCTGCAGGACGACTACGCCAACATCAACAACGCCCACTACCTGCAGGGCGAGATCGCCGGCAACGTCGACATGGTCGTCCTCGAGGACAGCTACCACATGGTGACCCTCGACAAGGAGCGTCAGGTGGTGGTCGATCGCACCCGCGCTTTCGTCGCCCGCATCGTCGAGGAAATCCGCCTGCTGGCCACGCCGGCCCTGCCGATGGCCGCCTAATCGCACAGTCGCCGGGGCCGCGCTTCTCCGGAGTTGACCTCTCTGGAAGCGCGGCCCGGTGATCGCTCGTAAAGAATTGAGTGTGCTACTAGTTGGGCGCTCCCTGGTGCCCGCCGTCGTAGCCCTTGCCCCGCATCAACAACCCGCGAGCGATGACATGAACGCCGACCCGCACGCGCGCGTGGACAACTACTGGGACCGCAGCAAGCGGCCGCGCAAAGTCTCGCCCGCGCTTGCAGGCGACATCGCCGTCGACGTCGCCATCATCGGCGCCGGCTACACCGGCCTTGCCACTGCCTATCACCTGAAGGTCGGCCGATCCCTCGCTGAACGTTGCCGTCCTCGAAGGCGAAACGGTCGGCTTCGGCGCCAGCGGACGCAACGCCGGGTTCGTCATGACCCTGTTCGGCGCTTCGGTCGGCATGATGAAGTCGCTGCACGGCGGCGCGCGCGTGCGCGAGGCGCACGACTACATGGTGCAGTCGATCGACGGGCTCGCGGCCATGATCGCCGAGCACAGCCTCGATTGCGACTTCGAGCGCAGCGGCTTCCTCAAGGTGGCGACGTCGCCCCGCTACGCGAAGCGCATCCGCGACGAGATCGCGCTGTTCGAGCAGCTGGGCGTCGAAGGCTACAAATGGCTGGACGCCGGCGAGCTGGCCGATCGCGTCCGCTCGCCGACTTATCTCGGCGCATGCCTGGAGCCGGTGTGCGGCACCATCAACCCGCGCAAGTGGGTCGACGCGCTCGCCGGTCTCGCGCTCGGAAAAGGCGTGCAGCTTTACGAGAAGACGCCCGTCGACGACGTGCGACGCCTGCGCGGCAAGTTCCGGCTGACGACGCCCGGCGGCACCGTCACGGCTGACAAAGTCGTCTTCGCCACCAACGGCTACTCGCACCTCATTCCCGGCATACGCGACAAGCAGATGCCGGCCTTCGCCTTCATCGTCGTCACCGAGCCGCTGACGCCGGAGCAGCTTGCCGCGATCGGCTGGGCGGGCCGCGAGGGTATCGAGGACGGCCGCAACTTCATGCACTTCTACCGGCTGACGCCGGACAACCGCATCCTCATGGGCGGCGGCCCGGGCTTCGTGCCGTTCGGCGGGCGCATGGACCACGACGCCTATCCGGCCGCATGGCAGCATCTGGAAGAGTTCATCGGCACGACGTTCCCGGCCCTGCGCGGCATCCGCATCGACTATCGCTGGGGCGGCGGGTTTTCGGTCACGGCGAACTCGACCCCGCAGATCGGCACCATGCACGACGGCGCCGCGGTCTATTCCGTCGGCTGCACCGGACACGGGGTCGCCATGACGCACATGAACGGGCAGCATCATCCGCGATCTCGTGCTCGGCAGAAAGACCGAGCTCAGCGAGCTGTGGTTCGTCAACCGCCGCTCCATGCCGCTGCCGCCCGAGCCGTTCCGCTCGCTCGGCGCCAAGGCGGTCACGGCCGGAATGGCGCTCGACGATTGGTGGTGCGATCGGGGAATGCCGCAGCCATGAGACCGATCAAGAAAATCGCCATGATCGGCGCCACCGGCATGCTCGGCATTCCGGTCGCCATCGCGCTGATGGAAGCCGGCTTCGAGGTGACGGCGTTGGCGCGCACCCCGGAGAGCGCCCGCCGCTCATTGCCGGCGGGCATCGCCATCGTGCAGGCCGACGTGCGCGACGAGGAGAGCTTGCGCCAGGGCCTGCGCGGACAGGATGGCGTTTACCTGAGCCTTGTCCGTTGCGCCCGGCCAGCGCAAGGGCGACTTCCATACCGAGGTGCAGGGGCTCGAGCACATCCTCGCCGCGGCGCGCGAAGCAAACGTCGCCCGCATCGCCTATCTGTCGGCGATGATCCACGATACGCCGCCGAGCAACACCTGGTGGGTGCTCGACGTGTGGCGCCACGCGCTGGCGCGCATCAAGTCGTCGGGCATCCCCTACACGATCTTCTATCCGACCAACTTCATGGAAACCTTGGCGCAGCGCCACAGCGCCGGTCGCCTGTTCGTGATGCTGGGGCGCGCCCGCCATCCCAACTACTGGATCGCCGGCAGCGACTTCGGGCGGCAGGTGGCGAAGTCGTTCGCGCTGCCGCAGGCCGCGAACCGCGAATACTACATCCAGGGACCGGAGCCCATGACCTACGACGGCGCTGCGGTGCGCTTTGCGAGCGCGCTGCGCAGATCGCCATTCGTCGTGCGCGTGCCCATCTGGATGGCGCGCATCGGCGGCGTGTTCTCGGATAGCCTCAACTTCAACGCCAACATCATGCACGCGGTGCTGAGCTATCCCGAGCAGTTCAAGGCCGCGGACACGTGGCAAGACCTCGGGCGCGCCGGAGACGACCATCGAGCAATTCGCGCTGCGGCAGGCGAAGACGTAAGCGACCGATCACTTGCAGCGCGTGAAGATACCGCGATCGAAATGCAGGTGGTCGCGGTGCGCCGCGTTGAACTCCGGTCCGATGGCCACCCGGAAATAGCGGCAGGCGCGCATGTGCGCCTCGCGCAGGAAGCGCCCTTCCGGGCTGTCGGCCTTGTAGTCCCTGCTGATGCTCATCTGCTTGCCGTTGGCGAGCCGGAAGCCGCCGATGTCGACGGCATTGGCCAGCGAATGCTGGCTGCGCATGTTCACCCACCGCTTGTTGCCGATGATGTTGCGGCAGGAATAGGTGCCCATGTCCTGCATCCACACGACGCGGCTGCCGAACATGGCGACGGCGAGCGGCTGCACGTCCTGCTCCACCCACAGCGCGAGCCCGGTGGCCGTTTCGCAGGTCAATTGCTCGAGCCCGATCTCGGCGCCGCCGACCTGGCTGATGCGCACCGCGTTCGTCCAGCCGCAGCCGTTGGGCTGCACCATGTCTGGGATAGGCGATGCAACGATGTGCGGGGCACGCAGCACGGCGCGGCACAGCGCGGGATCGTTGCGCATGGCGGCGAGGCGCGGGTCGATGAACCAGGTGGGCGGATCGTCGAGCGAGATCGGGGCGAACGGTGAGTAGCGCTGCGGTACCAAGCCGAACCAGAACGCAGCGAAGACCACCGCGACCAGCAGCAGGGCAAGCAGGGCGCGCAGAAAGTTCCGGCCGGCTCGGCGCATGGGATGGTTCCGAAAGCTGTTCTGCCCTCAGTATAGGTTCGCCGTTGGCGCGCCAAGCGCGCGCCATGGTGCATGTCCGACGAATTGTGCGCACCGTGGCGGCGCCGTCACCTCGGACATGCGCCGAATTATCCCTGCCGGCACAGCCTCGCATAAAATCCCGCCAGCCCATTTCGAAGGCCGGGGTGCAGACGTGCGCTGACGGAACTGCAGGAGATGGGCCGGCGCAAGGCAGCCGGGGCCGTAAGCGTAGCCCCATGATCCTCTGTCGCTGTGCTGGAAGCACGCCTTCGGCATGACCGCGAAAATGCCAGTGGGCCCCGGACGTCCATGCGAAGCATGGCTCCGCCATGACGATGCCATCCGGGGAAGGCGGTTGGTCGGCGCTTGCGCCTGGGTGGGGCGGCGATGGCCGCATCCAACCAAACAAATATGAGGGCCAGGACCGCCCCGCTCCCCGTGCATCGCTCCGGGCTCGCCGCCGCGGAGGCGTTTGCGCGTGCTGACTAGAAATCCGAGGCGATGCCGGCTTTCTCCCAATCGCCGTAGCGGATTGGATCGGGTCCATCGCGGCCGCCGACCTCGGCCGCGGTGCCGCCGGCTTTCGCCTTCTCGGCCTTGCGTCGCGCCTCCGCTTCGGCGAGCGCGCGCTCTGCGGCAGGCGAAACACGACGATTTTTCGGCTCAACGTTCATCGCAGATCAAGACTGGTTGTTGCAAAGTGTTACCTCCATATACCATTCCTCGGTTGCCTCTAGGCGGAGCTGCGACAAATCATGAATTACGTCAAAACAGCCATGTTGCTCGCGGTCCTGACCGCGATTTTCGTGGCGTTGGGCGGCCTGGTGGGCGGCGGCACGGGCATGGTCGTTGCCTTCATCGTCGCCATGGGCATGAACTTCTTCAGCTATTGGAACTCCGACAAGATGGTGCTGCGCATGTACGGCGCGCGCGAGGTCGATGCGACCTCGGCACCCGAATACTATGGCGTCGTGCGCGATCTGGCGCAGCGGGCCGGGCTGCCGATGCCGCGCGTCTACATCATGGACAGCCCGCAGCCCAACGCGTTCGCCACCGGGCGCAATCCTTCGCACGCGGCCGTATGCGCCTCGACGGGCCTCCTGCAGGCGCTGAACCGTGACGAGATCGCCGGCGTCATGGCGCACGAGTTGGCGCACATCAAGAACCACGACACGCTGACCATGACGATCGCCGCGGCCATCGGCGGCGCCATCTCCATGCTGGCGCAGTACATGCAGTTCGGCATGATGTTCGGCGGCGGCGGCGGGCAAGATAACCGCGGTGGCGGCGCCATGGGTATGGTCGGCTCGCTGCTGGCGATCCTGGTCGCACCACTTGCCGCCATGCTGGTGCAGATGGCCATCAGCCGCTCGCGTGAATATGGCGCCGACCGCATGGGCGCTGAGATCAGCGGGCGGCCGCTGTGGCTTGCCTCGGCGCTGGCCAAGATCCAGAACTACGCGCAACGAATTCCCAACGAGGAGGCCGAGGCCGCTCCGGCCACCGCGCACATGTTCATCATCAATCCCTTGTCCGGCCAGGGCATGGACAACCTGTTCTCCACGCATCCCAACACCGAGAACCGCATTGCCGCGCTCGATGCGCTGGCGCGCGAGATGGGCCAGACCGTCGGTCCGCAGAGTGGCGGCGTTGGCGATGTGCCCGGTTCGGATCCCGGTCCCTGGTCGCAGCAGGCGCCGCGCTCGCGCGACGCCGGCGGCCCGTGGGGCGCATAGCAGGTGGTAAAGCCCGACACGCGCTCATCCCATAAGTCATCGCGCGCACCACGCACCGACACGAAACCTGCAGCTGTTGTCGTCGCTCCGCCGCCGCCCGGCCTGCCGGCTCGCGAGGCGGCCGTGCGGCTGCTGATGGCCGTGCTGGCCGAGGGGCACTCCTTCGACGGCGCGGTCGTGAAGGAGCTCAAGGGCACGGCGCTCGAGCCGCGCGACCGGGCGCTGGCGCGAATGATCGCCGCCACCGTGCTGCGCCGCCTCGGCGAGCTGGAAGCGGTTTTGAACGGCTACCTCGAGAAGCCGCTGCCGAAGCAGAAGGGCGCGCTGTGGCCAATCCTGCTCTCCGGCGCCGCGCAGCTCCTGTTTCTGGAGACGCCGCCGCATGCCGCCGTCGGTCTCGCCGTCGATCAGGCGCGGCGCGACCGCTACGCAGCGCGCTACGACAAGCTCGTCAACGCACTGCTGCGACGCGTTTCGCGCGAGGGCGCCGCTGCGCTGCAAGCGCTTGACGGCGTGGCGCTAAACATTCCGGCCTGGCTTTTCCAGAGATGGACGCAAGCCTACGGCGCCGAGGAAGCGCGACGCATCGCGGCCGCTTCGCTCGCCGAGGCGGCGCTCGACATCAGCGTCAAGGATGCGCCCGAGACGTGGGCCGAGCGACTGGGCGGGCAGGTGCTGCCGACGGGATCGGTGCGCCTCGCCGCCGGCGGCCGTATCGAGGATCTGGCCGGCTATAGCGACGGCGCGTGGTGGGTGCAGGACGCGGCGGCGGCATTACCGGCGCGGTTGCTGGGCGCCGTCAAGGGCAAGTCCGTCGTCGATCTGTGCGCGGCGCCGGGGGGCAAGACGGCGCAGCTCGCGGCAGCCGGTGCCGAGGTCACAGCTGTCGATCTTTCCAGTGGGCGCCTCAAGCGGCTGAGCAGCAATCTCGAGCGCCTTCACCTCAAGGCGGAGCTCGTCGAGGCCGATGCTGGGAAATGGGCGCCGGGCCGCACGTTCGACGCGGTGCTGCTCGATGCACCGTGCACGTCGACCGGAACGATCCGCCGTCACCCGGACATTCTGCGCTTGAAGCGATCGGATGACTTAGCTGCACTGGTGGATGTGCAGGCGGCGCTGCTCGACAACGCGGCCCGTCTCGTCGCGCCGGGTGGTACGCTGCTCTATTGCACGTGCTCGCTCGAGCCGCAGGAGGGCCAAGCGCAGGTCGAGCGGTTCCTGTCGCTCAACCCGGCGTTTTCGCGCGCGCCGATCGTCGCCGGAGAATGTGGAATCGCCGCCGAGTGGCTGACCCCCGAGGGCGATCTGCGCACGTTGCCCCACCACCTCCCCAACGAGCGGCCCGAGCTGTCGGGAATGGACGGCTTTTTCGCTGCTCGGCTTGTCCGCCGCGACTGATTCGCCGCACATTCCGGCCCGTGTTCGATCTGCACACAGGCGCGGGCCTCCGACGCCTTGTCTTGGCCCGTCGGCGGGGGTAGTCCGGACCAATGGCGCAAGGGCGTCGAGGGGCTCCTCATGGCGGAACTGACGCTGAAGGAACGGTTGCGCAAGGCGGCGCGCACGGTTGACGAGCCCGGCAAACGGTCGACGTTCGTCGGCGTGCTCGCGGGCCCACTGCGGCGCTGGGTCGAGCCGGCGACCCCGGTTGATCACCTGCTCATCGTCCCGCCGGATTTACGCACTGCCGACCCGAGTTTCTGGAACGAGATGGAGTACGGCCAATTCGGGCTGGCCGGGAGCATCGCCTTTTTGCGCGGCAACTCGCCCTTCGTTATCGAGCCGCCGAGCGCTGCCTGGGCGCGCGAGTTGCACGGCTTCGGCTGGCTGCGCAATCTCGATGCGGCGGGCAGCGATGCGGCGCGCGAGACCGGCAGACGGCTGGCGCTCGAGTGGACCGTACGCTTTGGTGCCGACCGTGGCGTCGCCTCCGAACCGGCCGTTGCCGCGCGCCGGCTCATTTCCTGGCTGTCGCACGCCAACCTATTGCTTGAGGACGCCGACAAGGAATCCTACGGCGCCATCACCCATAGCCTCGGACGCCAGTTGGCGCACCTATCCGCCTCGTGGCGCGATGCGCCCGCCGGATATCCGCGGCTGCTGTCGCTGATGGCCCTGGCTTTCGCGGCGCTGTCCCTCGCGGGGCATGACCGGCAGATCAAGGATATCGAGGCCGACCTCGCCTCCGAACTCGCCTGGCAGGTGCTCGATGACGGCGGACACGTCACGCGCAATTCGGCGCTGCTTGTCGAGCTGTTGCTCGATCTGCTGCCGCTCAGCCAATGTTTTACGGCGCGCGACCGCACGTTCCCCAAGCAGCTTGGCGAGGCGCTGGAGCACATGCTGCCGATGCTGCGCTACCTGCGGCTCGGCGACGGTATGGTCGCACGCTTCAACGGCGTAGGCGGCGCTCCTGCCGCCGGCCTCGCCACGGTGCTCGCTTATGACGACGGCTCGCTGCCGCCGCTGGCCGAGGCGCGCGCGTCGAACTACGCACGGCTGGAGCGTGGCAGCGCCGTCATCATCGTCGATGTTGGACGCCCGCCGACGTTGGCGTTTTCAGCCACCGCGCAAGCCGGCTGCCTGTCATTCGAAATGAGTGCCGGTCGGCAACTATTGTTCGTCAACGGCGGCGTGCCGACTGCGGCCTCCGGCGACTGGACCGCGGTCGCACGCGCCACGGCGAGCCACAACACGTTGACCCTGGCGGAGAAGTCCTCCGCGCGTCTGATCGCGCACCGCAAGCTCGAAGCCCTGATGGGCGCGCCGCCGATCCGCTATCCCGATCGCGTCGACTGGCAAACCCACGAGGTCGAGGGCGCGGCGGTCGTCGAGGCCAGCCATGACGGGTATCACCGGCGCTACGAGCTGATACACAGCCGGCGGCTGCAGTTGGCCGCCGACGGCCTGCGGCTCGAGGGGCGTGACCGGATCGACGGCCTGAGCACCAAGATCCGCCTGCGTACCGATCTGCCGTTCGCCATCCATTTTCATCTGCTGCCCGGCGTTAGCTGCGCGTTGGGTGCTGCGCCGAACGAAGCGATCATCACCCTTGCCGACGGCCAGCGCTGGGTGTTTACCGCACAGGGTGCTGCTGTCTCGATCGAGGAGAGCGCCTACTTCGCTGAAAGCGCCGGTCCGCGCGGCGCCTCGCAGATCGTGCTACGCGGCGTCACCTACGGCGAAACGGAAGTCAATTGGGTCGCCGCGTTCATGGCCGAGGAAAAGACCTAGATGACCAGCGTTCCGCGCATTCGTCGTGCGCTGCTTTCGGTATCGGACAAGACGGGTCTCATCGCGTTCGCCACCGCCCTGGCGGATATGAGCGTCGAGCTGATCTCCACCGGCGGCACGGCCGCTGCCTTGCGGGCCGCGGGGCTTGCCGTCCAGGACGTGTCCGACCTCACCGGCTTTCCCGAGATGATGGACGGGCGCGTGAAGACGCTGCATCCGAAGGTGCATGGCGGGCTGCTGGCCGTACGCGGCAACGCACAGCACGATGCGCAAGCCGCCAAGCACGGCATCGCGCCGATCGATCTGCTGGTCGTCAATCTCTATCCGTTCGAGGCGACCGTCGCCAAGGGCGCCGATTACGACGACTGCATCGAGAACATCGATATCGGCGGCCCGGCGCTGATCCGCGGCGCGGCGAAGAACCATGCCGGCGTGACGGTCGTCGTCGACCCTGCAGACTATGAACGCGTGCTTGTCGGAAATGCGCGCGCACGATGGCGCCACGACGCTCGAAGCGCGCAAGGCGCTCGCCGCCAAGGCGTATGCGCGCACGGCGGCCTACGACGCGGCGATCAGCCAATGGTTCGCCGCGACGCTAGGAGACGAGCTGCCCGAATGGCGCGCCTTCGGCGGCAAGCTGAAGCTGCCGCTGCGCTACGGCGAAAATCCGCACCAGCGCGCCGCCTTCTATGGCTCGGGTGACGCGCGTCCGGGCGTCGCCACAGCCGTGCAGCATCAAGGCAAGGAGCTGTCCTACAACAACCTCAACGACACCGATGCGGCGTTCGAGCTGGTCGCCGAGCTGGCCGCGGTCGGCCCGGCGGTCGCCATCATCAAGCATGCCAACCCCTGCGGGGTCGCTACCGGCGCGACGCTCAAGGAGGCGTATCTCAACGCGCTGCGCTGCGATCCGGTGAGCGCCTTCGGCGGCATCGTCGCCCTCAGTGGCGTGATCGACGCTGCGGCGGCCGAGGAGATCGCCAAGATCTTCACCGAGGTGGTGATCGCGCCCGATGCGACCGACGAGGCGAAGGCGATCTTCGCCGCCAAGAAGAACCTGCGCCTGCTGACCACGGGCGCCCTGCCCGATCCGCGCGCCGCCGGTGTCGTGGTGCGCTCGCTCGCGGGCGGTTTGCTCGTGCAGTCGCGCGACAACGGCGTCATCACGGCCAACGATCTGAAGGTCGTCAGCAAGCGCCAGCCGACCAAGCGCCGAGCTGGCCGATCTGCTGTTCGCCTTCAAGGTGGCCAAGCACGTCAAGTCGAACGCCATCGTCTATGCCAAGGACGGCGCGACCGTCGGCATCGGCGCCGGGCAGATGAGCCGCGTCGAATTCGGCGCGCATCGCCGCGCTGAAGGCCGCGGACGCCGCTACGGCAAGCGGCGCCAAGGAGCCGCTGACGCGCGGCTCCGTCGTCGCCTCGGACGCCTTTTTCCCGTTCGCCGATGGTCTGCTGGCCGCCGCCGAGGCGGGCGCCACCGCTGTCATCCAGCCCGGCGGCTCGATGCGCGACGAGGAAGTCATCGCCGCCGCCGACGACAAGGGCCTTGCCATGGTCTTCACCGGCATGCGCCATTTCCGGCATTGAGCATGGCTGACGACGGCGCCGTCCGACTGCGCCCGGCGCGTCGCACCGACTGGGACCTGATCCGCGGCTGGCTGGCCCGCGACGACATCGAGGCCTGGTGGGGCCCGCGGTCGGCCACGGAAGCCGAGGTCAACATCGCGCTCAATTCCGAGCACGCGCTGTGCCGCATCATCGAGGCGGGCGGCGCACCGGTCGGCTACGCCCACGCGGTGGATGCGACGATGTGGGGCGAGGAGCTGCCCCAGGATCTGGAGCCCGGCACCTGGGACCTCGACCTCTTCATCGCCTCCGAAGAGCATCGCGGCAAAGGCGTCGGACAGGCGGCGCTGGCGCTACTCAAGGACGAGGTGTTCGGCACCACGTTCGCGGTGGCGGTCTGCGTCTTTCCATCGGTGAAAAACGAGCGCGCCGTAAGGGCTTACGAGAAGGCCGGGTTCCGCTGGAAGCGCATCTGGAACGACCCGCACATGGGGCCGTCCTGGTTCATGGTCGCCGAGCGCCCGCGGCGCTAGCCCGCCATGCCGCACAGCACTTTATTGTCGATTTGGCCCAAAGGTTCTAAGATAGCCGTTCGATAGTCTTGAGTTGGGGGACATCCGCTGTGAACACCGTCGTCCGTGCAATTATCTTCATCGTCATTCTGGCCGCCATCGTGGCCGGGGTGGTCTACGTCTACACGCCGTTGCCCGAGAAGGCTGCGGCACCCGCTGCGGTCGAGGCTCCGGCCGCTCCGCCTGCCGCCGAACCCGCGCCTGCTCCAGCCGCTCCGCCGGCTGCCGAGCCTGCTCCGGCGCCTCCGGCTGCTGAGCCGATGGCCCCTCCGGCAGAGACGCCGCCGGCCACGCCGCCTGCTCCGTCTCCGTGAGCAGCTAAATAGTTAGTGCCACTTCCGTGGATCTGGCTGGGGCTCGTGCATATCGCGCGGGCCCCTTTCGTTTGGCGTGGTGCTGTTAGGGGCGGGTGGGGCTTCCGTCGACTTCGTGGAGCCTTTGCCGAGTTCGGCGGCGGCGTCCTTGGCCTTGTCGAACACTTCCGACGTCGCCTGCTTGGCCTTGTCGAGCACCTCGCGCGCTGCCTCGGCTGCCTTGTCGAGGAGCTTGGTCGCGTCGTGCGCCTGATCGAGGGCCTCCTCGCTCGCCTTCTTGCCGTCCTCGAGCTTGGCGCCCGTATTCTCCTTGGCCTTGTCGATCGCGTCGAGGATCGCCTGCTTGGCGGCTTCGATAGCGGCGTTGGTCGCATCCTTGGCGTCGTCGATGACTTCGCCGGCAGAGCGTGGCGGCGGCGCGGGCGGCTGAGTGAGATCAGGCGTTTCGGCGCGCGGAGGATCGACGACTGCCGTCTCCTTCTCGGCGGCCAAGACAGTGGCGGGCATTAGCATTGAGACGGCGAGCAGGGGGAGTATGCGCTTCATCGGAAATCACTCCTTTCGTGACCCGAGCAGAACAACGGCTGCCGAAAGCCTACGCCGAAACATGGGAAGGCGCAGCCCTCGCGGACTAGTGTGATGATCGAGAAATTCGCCACCTCAGCCGGTAGCCGCAAGATCCGGCGAACTTCGGAATCGGGACACTAGGCCTCCCGCGCCGGCATGCGGACCGGCAACATGAGCGCGATGCCGGCCATCAGGAACAGCGTGATCGCCGACATACCGAGGCGCTGGCTTTGCGTCACGGTCGTGACCAGCGCAACCAGCAATGGGGCAAGGAAGGCGGTGGCTTTGCCGGAGAATGCAAACAGCCCAAAATACTGAGTGATCTTATCGCGCGGCGCCAACCTTGCCAGCAACGAGCGGCTGGACGATTGCACCGGCGCCGAGACGAGACCGACCACGATCGCGAAGGCAAGGAATACACGCTCGCCGGTCGATGAGAACGGCGCCGATCCCGGTGCTTTGGGATCCACATCGATGAAGTAGAGCACGTGGCTCGCGTCGACGGACAGGATGCCGAGTGCACCGACGAGGAGAATGAATAGCGCCGAGACGATGACGAACTTGGCGCTGATACGATCGTCGAGCCAGCCGCCGATCAAGGCTCCGAAGGCGCCGACCAGGGTCAGGACGATGCCGAAAAGGCCCAGCTCCAGAGCGCCCCAACCGAACACCGAGGCGCCGTAGATGCCGCCGAACGTGAAGATGGCGGTGAGGCCGTCGGTGTAGATCATGCGCGCGATGAGGAAGAGCAGCATGTCGCGGTTGCCCGGCAGCGAGCGGATCGTGTCCCATAGCTCCGCCGTCGGCGACCGGCCATCGTGTGCACGCTTCTGGCGAACGTCCGGCACGAAGAGGAAGAACGGGATCATGAACACGAGATACCAGACCGCCGACAGCGGTCCGACGAGGCGGTCGCCCTCGCGGCTCGCGGTGTCGAGCGCGAACAGCGGCTGCGAGGCCGAACAACGTCGTGCCGCTGTCCCCGGCCGGAACGAGCAGCCCGGCAACGAGGAACAGGCTGGCGAGGCCGCCGAAATATCCGCACGCCCAGCCGGCGCCCGACAGGCGTCCCAGCTCGTTCGGCGGCACGAGGCTCGGCATGATGGCGTTGGTGAACACGGCGGTGTACTCGGCGCACGCTGTCGCGATCACGAAGGCGAGCAGCACGAGATAGATGGTCGAGGACGGCGCTGCCGGCGTCGCGATCCAGAGCGACGCCATGGCTACGGCGAGAACGGCCGAGAACAGTGCGATCCAGGGTTTGCGCTGCCCGCGCCCGTCGGCAAAGGCGCCGAGGAACGGGCTGCCGACCGCGATGAAAATGCCAGCGATGGCGGCGCCATAGCCCCACATCGCTTGACCCTCGGGCCCGTTGCCGACGACCACGTTGGCGAAATAGGGCGCGAACAGGAAGGTCAGGATCAGCGTGTAGAACGGCTGCACCGACCAGTCGAACAGCATCCACGAGATGCGCGCCGACAATGGTGCGCGCTCCGCCGGCGCGACGTGTTGAGCGGACGTAGCCATATCCACGATCTAGATCCCCGATATCGAGCCCCCGGCGCCCGCCCTATAGCACGGAAAAATGGCCGTGCTCGGCGTTGCGTCGTCTCGGCCCGCTTCTCGCGGACTATCGCAGGATAATCAGGTGGTTTGGCAGCTCGTCACGGGGGCCGCTGCCCGGGCGGGAAGTGCGCGGCCAGGACGTCGCCAATGGCGGTGATGGCATTGACGAAGCCGTCCGTTGCCTGTCCGCGGCCGATGGCGCCGGTGAGCTCATCGATGATGGCCTTCCAGGTGCCCGGCGCGACGCGCTCATCGATCGCCTTGTCGGCAACGATTTCGGCATAGCGCTCGGCGACCGACACGAAGAGCAACACGCCGGTGCGTCCGGAAGTCGTGTGCAGGTTCTGCACCAGGAACTGCTCGACCGCGGCGCGGTGAGCGTGCAGGTGCTTGATGACCATCGGCACCAGCGCCGTGCGGGTCACAATCGGAATGAGTGCCGCCGTAACGACGGCGAAGACCGCAAGCTGGATGAGATAGATCGCTACGAGTCCGAGATGGGTGAAATAGATCAGCACCCACGGGACGAGCAGACTGACGATCGCTCCGATCAGAGGGGGCACGTAGTAGTAGCCGTCGCTCTGGGAGGCGACGACGACAACGATCTCGCCCGACGTCTGCCGCTCTGCACGGGAGATAGCGTCGGCGATGCGAGTTTCGTCGTCTGCCGAGAATAATCTCATGCGAGTGCCTCCCGCGCCTTTCGGGCCCTATCTTTCATCACCAGCTCCCCGACGATCCGCCACCGCCGAAATCGCCACCGCCGCCTGACCAACCGCCGCCGCCGCTGTCGCCGCCGCCCCACCCGCCGCCCCAACTCCCCGAGTTCGGTCGGTACGAATACCGGGCCACCGCGCCGGCCGCGCCGCCCGGCAACGGCTTGCGGCGAATTGTTGATCGACTGCACCACGGAGAACAGCACGAACAGAACGATGCAAATCCAGAAGACGATGGTGACGATCTGCCAGAAGTCGAGGTCGTTGCTAGCCTGGCGGGCACGCTCCTTGACGCCCTCGGCGTCGCCGAGCAACACGGCTTTGATATCTCGGACGCCGGCGCGGATGCCGGCGGAGAAGTCGCCACGGCGGAACTCTGGAAGGATCGCATTCTGAACGATGAGGCTCGACATGGCGTCGGTCATCACCGGCTCGAGCCCGCGACCGACCTCGATGCGAACTTTGCGCTCGTTGGGCGCCACGATGAGCAGGATGCCGTTGTCCTTGCCCTTCTGGCCGATGCCCCATTTGCGGCCGAGCTGGTAGCCGTAGTCCTCGATCGCGTAGCCATCCAGCGACTTGACCGTGACCACGGCGACCTGATCGGTCGACTTCTGCTCCAGTGCGGCCAGCTCGGCCTGGATGGCCGTGTAATCGTCTGCCGTCAAAAGACCGGCCTGGTCAGTGATGCGGCCAGTGAGAACTGGGAAGTTCGGCTCGGCATGCGCCGCGGCGGCCGCGACGAAGCAGAGAAGCGCGACGAGCAATGCCGCTGCCGCGCGAGGCGCCCAGCTCAAAGGCGAAGCGCACCGCGCCGCAGGCATCGTTCGTCGTCTCCTTTAGGGAGCAGCGCTATTTCTTCGTGTCGAAGTCGACCTTCGGCGCCTTCATTTCCTCGGTCGGGATGTCGAACGCCGCCATCTCCTTCGACGAAGGATACATGACCGAGCGCCAGATGCGGCCGGGGAAGGTGGTGATCTCGGTGTTATAGATGCGCACCGCCTGGATGTAGTCGCGTCGCGCGATGGCAATGCGGTTCTCGGTGCCCTCGATCTGGCTCTGCAGAGTGAGAAAGTTCTGTCCCGATTTTATGTCGGGATATTGCTCGACGACGGCCATGAGCCGGCCGAGCGCGCCGCCCAGCTGGTTCTGTGCGTCCTGGAAATTCTTCATCGCCGCGGGGTTGGTGAGGATGTCCGGCGGCACGTTGATCTGAGCTTGCGTCGCCTTGGCACGCGCCTCGATGACGTCAGTGAGCACCGTGCGCTCCTGGGTGGCGAAGCCTTTGACCGTTTCCACGAGGTTGGGGATGAGGTCGGACCGGCGCTTGTACTGGTTCAGCACCTCGGACCACGCCGCCTTGGCGTTCTGCTCGTAGGTGGGAATTGTGTTGATGCCGCAGCCCGCGAGCGCAAGACAGAACGCCGACAGCATGATCGCGGTGATGGGGCGGAGCGTGTGGGTCGACACGTAAGCCATGGCCAAGGGGCCTCCAGAGGGGGAAATGCGACGCGGCGATCCTGGTCTAGCAACGGTTAAGGGCCGCAGAAAGGTGGGCGTTCGTTGGGATCGAGGTTTATGCGGCGCTATTATTCGTGGCGAATTTGCGTGCGTCGGTGCGCGTGGTTGTGGTGCGTTCCCATGGTTGCCATATTCGCGGGCCATGCAGGGGCATGCGGTTCTTTCGAGGCATCGAAGAACCTTGAAATTGGGCGCGGTGGGGAAGTCCAGACGGCATGCGGAATTCGATTGCGGTAATGAACACCAAAGGTGGCGTCGGCAAGTCGACGCTGGTGCTGGCGCTTGCCGAGACCATCTCGGCCTATCACGGCAAGAACGTGTTGGTCATCGACAGCGATGCGCAGGCCAGCGTGTCGAGCATGCTGATGTCGGTGTCGAGCCTGTACAAGCTGCAGAGCGAAGGCGCGACCATCGTCGACTACCTGCACGGGCGCGTGCTCAAGAACCAGGTGATCGACTGGCCCAAATTCATCGTCCGCAATGTCTCCGACGTCGACGACGCGCGCTCGCTGTTCCTACTTCCGAGTGACATGCAACTCACGTTGCTCGAGCGTGAGGTTTCGAAGGAGAACCTGCACGGCAAGCTGCGCGAGGTGATCGGCGAGCTGCTCAACGGTGTGCGCCGCGTGTTCGATCTAGTGCTGATCGACTGCCCACCCGGCCTTTCCGTGCTCACGGAGTGTTGGCTTCGTGAAGCCGACTTCCACATTTCGCCGACCAAAGCCGATTACGTCTCGGTGTGCGGCCTGGAGGTTTTCCGGCGCTTCAAGGGGCTCAACCCGGAGATGGGTTTTGCCGAGAACCTGGGCGTTATCGTCAATATGAAGGAGACGAACTCGGTCTCCGACGAGGAATATCACCGCTGGCTGCAGGACAATGCCGAGAATGCCTGCTTCTCGCAGGCGATCCCGCGCATGCCTGCCCTGCAGGACGCCGCCAATTTTCACAGCTACGAGCGCAGCTATCTGGCCAAGTATCCTGGCCAGGTGGGCAGTGCCGTGCGCGCGCTGACCGACGAGGTGATGTCGCGCCTCAATGGCCACGGCGCCCTTAAGGCTGAGACCAAGACGCCAGCCGCCGCCACCGCCTGAGGGGCGACAGTGTTTTGGTAGGATGCTAAGGGTCTAGCATGTTGCGAGCATGCATCCCCGTGGCCGCTCTCCTCCTCCTGGTGGAGCCGGCAAGCGCCCTCGAAGTGAAGAGCTGCGAGGACGCCAACGTCGGCCTCACAGAGCTGATCGCGCCCGTCGGCAAGAACAGCCGCACCTACAACGACGACAAAGTCAGCCTCTACATCATCGACATGGTCGAACCGGTGTGCTGTGCGGCCGGCGTCGCCGTGGTCATTCCCGATGTCGAGGATGAGCTGGGCGGCAACAAGTGTCTGGCTGTCGTCGGCGTCGCCTCGGTTCAGCTCGACGAGGCCGCGAGCGAGGACGACCCGGCCAAGGGCCTGCTGATCACCATCCCGACACGGGTGTTCAACGAGGCGGCCGAACTCGGCGCCGGGTGCGCCGATAAAGCTGCGCGTCAATGTCGAGAAGGGCACTTTAATCCTCGAATAGTTGGAATTCCGAACTGAAACGAATGACGCCTGCTTTTGGTGGTTTTACCCGCAAGTCGAGATAATTCTTCGTTAGCAGGAACTTTCATCTTTTCGCCCGGTTCTCCTTGAGATCATTGTGAAAATCTCTGGGCCCATCATGAACCCGACGTATGCGGCAGAGTTCATACGTCGTGTCGCGCCCGCGCTGAAAGGCGAGTGCGGGGTACAGCCCATCTTACCGCTCGAGATCAAGCTGCACCTCGAACGCCTGAAGCTGATGGAGCTGATCCGCGAGCTGGGCGAGAAGAGCCTGCGCTCTAAAGCCATCGCTCAGGCTGACGTGCATGTCGCCTGCTGAGCGCCCGCCGCGGCCGGCCATGACCGGCGGCCCGACAAAGGCCGAGCGCGCGATCCGATGTCCGGCCTGCTTTGAGAAATTGGAGCGGGCGAACGGATTTGAACCGTCGACCCTCACGTTGGCAACGTGATGCTCTACCCCTGAGCTACGCCCGCATCCATTGGGGTAACGACGTCGCCCGAAGGCGACGGACCCGCCTTATGGCTCAAGTGCGTGCCCTTTGCAAGGCGGCTGATCGGCCTGCGCAAATTTGCCGGCGCAGGCCGCGCAAGTCAGCCCTTCTCGCCCGTCCCAGCCTTGAAGTAGCTCTTCAAGCTGCACTGTGAGTATCCCCCGTCCGAGAACAGCTTTTTGATTTCCCGCAGGGCGACCTCGCGACTGGAGCCGACGGATGCGGCACAACCGGTTTTCGGATCGGTGCAGCACATCACCGCGAATATGTGGTCCATGCCGTTGGTGCTGGCGGGCGTGTCGGCGCAAGTCGATGAGACCTGCTTGCAGGCCAGTACGGCAAGCTTCTTCGCCTGATCCTTGCTGGTTGCCCAGACGACGGACGACGAGTTCTCCAGGTTGGGGGCAATTGCCGCCCAGCGATCCTGGGCGTGGACCTGACCCGGAACGAGGGCCAGCATGATCAGCGCCATGGCGGTGGTCGCTAGGCGCACGAAGGCAGCGGCGGGCATCTGATCTCCTGCAGTCACGGCGCGAGGATGCTAGCGCCGCGCTGAACCGCCAGCAAGCGGGGCCCGGGTGAGAAAGTGAGGAATTCGCGGGCGAAGCCGATTGGCGACACATGGCGCGGTCGCTAAGTAGAACGCAGCCTCCTTATCCGAATCCTGACAAATGTCTGCATCCCGCCAAGATCTCTTCGCCCGGCTCGCCCTACTCGGCATCGAAACGACGACGCTCGAGCATGAGGCGGTGTTCACCGTCGCCGAGAGCAGCCGCCTCGAACGCGAGCTGCCCGGAGCGCACACCAAGAACCTGTTCCTCAAGAACGAGGCCGGCTCGCTTTTTCTCGTCGTTGCCGTGGCCGCGACCCGCGTGGATCTGAAGGCGCTGGCGAAGGCGTTGGGAGCCGGTCGTTTCAGCTTCGGAAAGCCGGAGCTGCTGCTCGATGCGCTCGGCGTACCGCCGGGGTCCGTAACCGTGTTCGCTGTCATCAACGATACGTCACGCCGCGTGCGTCTCATCATGGATGCCGAGCTGATGAAATACGACACGATCAACTGCCACCCGCTGGAGAACACGGCGACGACGAACATTGCACGCGAGGACCTTTTGCGGTTCATTCGCGCTTGCGGGCATGAGCCGAGAATTGCCGTGTTGGGCGGCGGTACCGCGGTCGCTTCCTAGCCGGGCGCGCGGTGGTCTGCGGAAAATCACCGCTAGTGTCCCGATTCCGAAGTTCGCCAGAGCTCGCGGCTAGGATCGGGAGCGAACTTCGGAATCATAAGGGACACTAGAAACATGGACTTGCTAGTGCGATTCAGATCGAGAAATTCGCTTTGGACCTCGCCGCTGATGTGGCGAATTTCTCGATCATCACACTAGCGCCATGACTTGCAGCCCGTGCCGAGCGTCACGATGTGCGGGTGTGAGTGGGCCGTTCCGCCCTGCCGCTGCATGACTAAATTAGGCCGGCAATGGCATTTTTGCTATTGAACGGTCGCCACAGTAAGCTCAAGGCTCTCGCCGCGAGGAGACGGATATGGAATTCGGGCTGAAGGCAACGCCGGTTAGTCCAGGCGATGCCGACATCATCAAAGATTCGACGACGGCCAGCTTCGCCAAGGACGTCATCGAAGCGTCGCGCGCCGTCCCGGTGATCGTTGACTTCTGGGCGGCGTGGTGCGGTCCATGCAAGCAACTGACGCCGATGCTCGAGAAGGTCGTCAAGAGCTACGCCGGCAAAGTGCGTCTGGTGAAGATCAACGTCGACGAGCACCCGGACATCGCCGGGCAGCTGCGCGTGCAGTCGCTGCCGACGGTATATGCGTTCCGCGACGGTCGTCCGCTCGACGGCTTTATGGGCGCGCAGCCGGAAAGCGCCATCCGCGCTTTCGTCGATCGTCTCGTGGGCGAGGAGGCCGAGGCCGACGTCGCCACGGTGCTTGCCACCGCCGAGCAGGCGCTGGAGGAAGGTGATGTGCAGGCGGCTGCCGAAATCTTCGCGGCCGTGCTTCAGGAGCACAAGCAGAATCCGATCGCACTGGCCGGTCTCGCCCGCTGCTACCTGCAGACCGGCGATATCGATCGCGCCGAGCAGATGATCGCCCTCGTTTCGCCCGAGGAAAAGAAGATTGCCGCCGTTGAGCAGGTGAAGGCGGCGCTGGAGCTGGCGCGCAAAGCCCCGAAGGCGGATCAGCAGGGCGAGCTCGAGAAAAAGCTTGCCGCCAACCCGGCCGATCCACAGGCGCGCTTCGATCTCGCCGTCGCCTTGGCTGCGCGCGGCAACAAGGCGGAGGCGGTGGAGCATTTGCTCGAGCTCGTGCGGCGCGATCGCAAGTGGAACGACGAAGCGGCGCGCAAGCAACTGGTGCAGTTCTTCGAGGCTTGGGGCTTCAAAGATGCGGCAGCCATTGACGGCCGGCGCAGACTTTCTTCTTTGCTCTTTTCGTAGGTTTCAGAGCCCATCGAGGCGGAAGGATCTAGGGCAAGTGTCACCGACCGATCGCTACCGGCGTCCGGCAGATCTTCCGCCACGCATCCCCGTGTTTCCGCTGCGCGGCGCCATCCTGCTTCCTCGCGCCACGCTGCCGCTTGAACGTGTTTGAGCCGCGTTACCTTGAGATGCTGGATGCGGTGATGTCCGGCGACCGGCTGATCGGCATCGTGCAGCCGGCGACCGGCGATGGGGGCGAGGACGACGAGAGCCCACCGGGTCCGGTTGGGTTGCGCAACGTCGGCTGCGTCGGGCGCGTCACGAGCTATCAGGAGGTCGACCACGCGCGCCGCATGATCACTCTCACCGGGGTGATGCGCTACGACATCATCGATGAAGCGCTGACGGATCTGCCGTTTCGCGTGATGAGCGTAAGCTACGATCGCTATGCATCGGATCTGAACGAAGGTCTCGGCGAGGAGCAGGTCGACCGCCCGAACCTTCTGCGCGTGCTGCGCTCCTATCTCGACGCCAACAAGCTCGAAGCGGATTGGGCGGCGATCCAGCGCGCCTCCAGCGAGTTTCTCATCAATGCGCTGTGCGTGATGTGCCCCTATGGCCCCGAGGAGAAGCAGGCGCTGCTCGAAGCCGAGGACTTGAAGTGCCGCGCCGACGTGCTGGTGGCACTTGCCGAGATGGAGCTAGCCTCCAGCGGCAGCAGCGGCACGACGCTGCAGTGACGTCAAGGATGCCGCCATGAGCGACGCCCGAAGAGAAGGTCGACGCCAAGCTGCTCGAGGTTCTCGTCTGTCCGCTCACCAAGACGATGCTCGAGTACGACGCTGCTGCACACGAGCTGATCAGCCGCGCCGCCGGGCTCGCCTTTCCGATCATCGAGGGTATCCCGCGCATGCGTCTCGAAGACGCGCGCCGTCTGGACGAAGGTCCACGCCGGCTTTAAGCCGATCATGGTTAGCATTAACCAAACCAGTTCAGCGTTTCGAAACGCGCCTGTGGTTGCTTCGCGCATCCGTCTTTAGTGTTGTGTAGCGGGTCCGTTGGGCGTGAACGACAAGCGTTTGGATTTCTCAGCCGCGACGCGCGCCACGCGGGCCGTCGGCAAAGACCTGTGGCGCGCAGCGTCGCAGCCTGCGCCGTCGTCGGTGCTGCTCATTCGCGGGATTGGTGTGCCTCTTCGCCGCTGTCCTGCTGCTGCCCGGTCCGCTCACGACACTGCGGCTCCTCATCGCCCTTGGCGTCGGTTTCAGTCTCATCTCGCTTCATCTCCGGCTCGCCAAACCGCCCCACCTCGGCAGCGATGGCATGCCCAGCATGGGCGCGCGCATCGAACGGCGGCTTGAGCAGCTGCAGGATGCGCGGTGGGAGCTGAGTGAGAACGAGACGCGCTATCGCGCGCTGCTCGATACTCAGGACGAGGCGATCGTCCGCCGCGACGAAGCCGGCAACCTGACGTTCGCCAACAAGGCGTTCCTCGACATGTTCGCCGCCAAGGGCGACTGCCGTGCTCGGCAAGCCGTTCGTCATCGACGTGTGCGAGGAGAGGCGGCACCGCGGCCGCTCGCCGTGACTGACGATATTCGCCATCAACGCTTCGAGCAGCATGCCCTCACCGCCGCGGGTCCGCGCTGGATCGAATGGGAGGAGCAGCTCGTCCCGGCCGCCGGTGGTGGCGGCTTCGAGGTGCAAAGCGTCGGACGCGACGTCACGGAGCAGCGCGGGGTCGCGACGCAGTTGGCCGAGGCACGCGACCAGGCGGAGGCAGCCAATCGCGCCAAGAGCCGCTTCCTCGCCGCCATGAGCCACGAGATACGTACGCCGATGAACGGCATCCTCGGTATGGCCAGCCTGCTGCTCGAAACGCCGCAGACGCCGGAGCAGCAGACCTACGCGCGCGCCATCGATCAATCGGCGCGCACGCTGCTCGCGCTCATCGACGAGATCTTGGACTTCTCAAAGATCGAGGCCGGCAAGCTGGAGCTGACGGAGGAACCGTTCTCGCTCGAGATATGCGTCCAGGGCGCCGTGGAGCTGCTGGCGCCGCGCGCGCACGACAAGGGCCTCGAATGGCGTGGTCGGTCAGCCCGCACCTTCCGCGGCTGGTGTTCGGCGACGAAGCGCGTGTGCGCCAGATACTGCTCAATCTGCTTTCCAATGCCGTGAAATTCACCGACTCGGGCGGCGTCAGCGTCAAGGTCGCCGAAATGGAGACGCAGGGTGCTGCGGCGGACGACATCGGGATAGAGATCGTCGTCGAGGATACGGGCATCGGCCTGTCGAACGAGGACATGCGCGGGCTGTTCACCGAGTTCGAGCAGGCCGAGACGGCGATCCGGCGACGCGACGGCGGCACGGGGCTTGGCCTCGCGATCTCCATGCAGCTGGCGCGCGCCATGGGGGGCGAAATCCGCGTCGTCAGCGAGCGGGGCAAAGGTTCTATCTTCATCGCGCGTCTTGTTCTGCAACGCGTAACTCTTGGCGCTGATGCCGCCGAGCAAGACGCGCGCGATGGCGCGATCAGCGAGAATGGGCGCGTGCTCCTGGCTTTCGATAGGCCCTTGGAGCGACGCGCGCTGAACTATGCCCTGTCGTCTGCAGGAGTGCCCACGACGGAATCCGACTTCTCCGCCGCGGAGGGCGCCTTGGAAGCGGCACTCCGCGAAGGAGCGCCCTTCGATCGTGTCGTCATCGACGGCGCGGAGGGGCCGGCTGCCGCCGGCAACCTGCTCGCCAAGGCGCGTGACCTCAATCGTCGAAGCAGGGTGCGAGGCATCGTGCTCGTCAATGCATTGGCGCGTGCGAGCCTGTCGGAGTTCCGCGCCGCCGGGTTTCGATGCCTACCTCGTGCGCCCCGTTCGTCCTGCCTCGATGATGATGCACCTAGGGCTTCGCCAGATCCCGACGTCACCGGAGGCCGGCCGCATCGACGCGACCGGAACGCAACCTCTAGTCTTGGGGGGCGCAGGCGTGCGGCGCGTTCTGCTTGCCGAGGACAACGAGATCAACTCGTTGCTGGCCAAGCGCGTGCTGGAGAAGTGCGGCTGCGAATACGTCGCCGTGACCAACGGCGCCGAGGCCGTGGCGGTGATCCGTCAGATGCTGCAGGGCGAGATGCGCGGCGTCGACCTCATCCTGATGGACATCTTCATGCCGCAGCTCGACGGGTTGGAGGCGGCCCGCGCGATCAAGGAGTTGTACGCGACCAGCCCCGGCCATGCGGTCGCACCCCCCATCGTCGCGCTGACGGCAAACGCGTTTGCCGAGGACAAGCAGCGCTATCTCGATGCCGGGATGGACGACTATCTCGCCAAGCCGTTCGACAAAGCCGGCTTGCAGGCTGTGCTCCTGAGGTGGTTTGGCCAGCGCGGCGGCGGAAATACCGACGCGGCCGCTTGAGCGGCGCCCTTGAGCGCGCCCAATTTCATGGGCATTTGCTGAGTGTAACCTGCCCGTGGCCCATTGGCCGCGGGTAAAAAGTCTGTCATGGAATCGTGCTATCCACCCGCGGCTATTGGGGAAATGGCCTAAGCCACAGCGGTGCGGACGAGCGGCAACAGGCTGCTTCAAGCAACGCGAGACGCACCGTAAGATAGTCTCGGGTGCACAGGGGAGAGACGGAGCAATGAAGTATACCGCGCGGCGGATGGCCACTCGGCTCGCAAGTAGTCCGAAGTGGCAGGCAGTCCCCGGCGGGTTGCTGGCCCTACGCGCGCTGAGCGACGCAGGCGGTGCCACCTTCCCTCTCCGCAAGCCTGACAAGGTCTACGGCAAGATCGGCAGCCTCGAAGTGCGGCTCACACGCCGGTGGCGCGACATAAAGCTCGCGCAGCGGTTGCGTTACAAAGTCTTCTACGAAGAGATGTCCGCCATTCCGACGTTGCGCGCCGAACTGCGTCGCCGGGATGAGGATCCTTACGACGCCATTTGCGATCATTTGCTCGTCGTCGACGAAGCGGCGGCGCCGGCTAACGACGCATGGGGCGGTCTGCGCCGCAACAAGGTTGTCGGGACCTACCGCGTGCTGCGCCAGGACGTCGCCGAGCGCACGCTCGGGTTCTATACGCAAAGCGAATACGACATCGCGCCGCTGATCGCCGCCAAGCCGCACCATCGCTTCATGGAGCTCGGACGCTCCTGCGTGCTCGAGCCGTATCGCAACAAGCGGACGGTCGAGCTGCTGTGGCACGGGCTGTGGACTTACGTGCGCGAGCAGAAGGTCGACGTGATGATCGGCTGTGCCAGCTTGGCCGGCACCGATCCCGACCGGCACGCGATGGCCCTCAGCTTCCTGCACCACAATGCCCTGGCACCGCCCGAGTGGCGATGCCGCGCGCACGACCGGCTGTACGTCGGCATGGATCGCTTGCCGAAGGAGAAGGTCGACGCCAAGACCGCTCTCAAAGCGTTGCCGCCGCTGATCAAGGGATATCTGCGCCTCGGCGCCTTTGTCGGCGACGGCGCTGTCATCGACCGGCAATTCGGTACCACCGACGTGCTGATCATCCTGCCTGTCGAAAAGATCGATCCGCGCTACTTCGAGCACTTCGGCACGCCGAACGAAGTGAAGAGCCGCGTAGCCGTCGACGCCTGAGACCGATCAGCCGCGCTGCGCGTCGCCCTTGGCGGCCTTGTCGCCGGCGATTGCCGTGTCGAGGGCGGCAAGACGTAGCGCGCACTGTTTGACCGCGCGCTTCACGCCGCTCGCCCGCACGGGGGGGCTGAAGTAGAAGCCCTGCGCCTCGTTGTAGCCCGCGGCGCGCACGGCGGCGAGGCTGGCTGCCGTTTCGACGCCCTCCGCCACCGACCGCATATTCAGCTCGCGCGCCAGGTCGGCAACCGATTTGACGATAGCGACGCAGTCGTGGTGCTCCGGGATATCGCGCACGAAGCTGCGATCTATCTTGATCTTCTTGAACGGGAAGCTGCGCAAGTAGTTGAGCGTCGCAAAGCAGGTGCCGAAATCGTCGAGCGTTATCAGCACGCCGAGATCGTGCAGCTTGCGCAGCACTTCCTGCGTCCGCGCCTGGTCCCGCATCAGGACGGTTTCGGTGATCTCCAGCTGCAACCGCTGCGGCTCCAGCCCCGTCTCCTTCAGCGCCTCGATGACGATCTCGTAGACGTCGCAGCATTCGATCTGCACGGCTGAAAGATTGACCGCCACCTTGGCTCCGTCAGGCCAGTCCATGGCATCCGTGCACGCCTGCTTCAGAGCCCAGCTGCCCATGCGTGACGATGAGGCGCGTCTCCTCCGCGATCGGAATGAACTCCGACGGCGGGATCATGCCGCGGCTCGGATGCTTCCAGCGCATCAGCGCCTCGAAGCTCGACACCTTGCCTTCGCGCAGGTCGACGATGGGCTGGTAATGCAACACCAGCTCGCCGCGCTCGACGGCCTCGATCAGCTCGGCGCGCAGCGGATTGGGGGCGGCGGGTAAATCGACCGATCCTGGCTTGTAGACGGCGTGCACGCCGCGCCCCATCGATTTGGCGCGATAGAGGGCCATGTCGGCACAGGCGAACAGCTGCTCCACCGTCTGGCCGTGGTGCGGGGCGAGCGCCACGCCGATGCTGGCCTCGGTATGCAGGCAGTGGCCGAGCACCTCGTGTGGACGGCGGATGTTTTGCAGGATCCGCCGTGCAAGGTTATCGGCCAGATCCTCACGATCGACACCGACCTGAAGGATGGCAAACTCATCGCCGCCCAGCCGACCAACGACATCGCCGGCGCGCAAGGTGCTCTTCAGTCCCGCAGCGACGCTCTTCAATAGGCCGTCACCGACGAGATGGCCGTGGCGATCGTTGATCTGCTTGAAATGGTCGAGGTCGAGCCACAGCAGCGCGAAGCCTTGGCGCGGATCGTACGTCTCGAACTGATGCTCGAGGCACTCGCGGAAGTGGAAACGGTTGGGGATCTCGGTCAGCGTGTCGTGGCGCGCCAGCCATTCGATCTTCTCGTCGGACCGCCGCTGTGCGGTGATGTCTTCCTGCATGTCCACCCAGCCGCCGCCCGCCAGCGGCTGATAGGTGACGCGGATGATCCGGCCGTCCGCCAGATTCTGGATTTCTTCCCGATGTCCGGTCTGCTGAAGTCTGGCGACATGGTCCTTGATCCACGCGTTCGCCGTCTCCTTGGAGGCTTCCTCCCCGGTCGCGCGACGCATGTGATAGCGCAGGATTTCGCTAAACGGCGTGCCAGCGCGCGCAAGGTCTGGGGGCAGCGAATAGATGTCGGCGTATGCCTTGTTGCAGACGACCAGCGTCTGCTCGTTGTCGAACATCGAAAGCCCGCGGCCCATGTGGTTGAGCGCGGATTCGAAGCAGGAATTCAGCTGTTCGAGTTTCTCGTTGCGCTCCAGAACGGCGCCGAGCTTTTCCTCCAGGGCATCCCGAAGGTGCGCAACCTCGTCAGCCGAGAAAGACTCCTGAGCCTTCTCGCCACGCCGGCTTCCTTGCCTTCCTGCACCGAGGGCAAGCTTGAGCGCACTCTGACTCACGTGTGGCCTTCCCTGAAATCGCCGCAGCGTTTCAGCAACTTACCCGAGCGTTAGTCGCTACATTCCTAATTAGATGCTGCGTAAACCCCAAAGGACTTAGCAATCGGTAAACGCTCTCAGCGCCTGGTTGAGGCAGCAACCAGCTCAACCCTAAGGGGCGTCGCCGTAGAAGTACTTAACGCCGAGGGTGATCTCGTACTGTTGGGTGGAAATCTCGACGGCATGACCCGGCCCGGGGATGACCTCGACGCCACTGACTGTGGCCTCCGGCGCATACATGCCGGCGAACTCGACCGCCCAGTCTTTGTCGACCCGCCATTCGCCGCCGGCAGTAAGATGATGCTGGGTGGCGGCCGGAGCCAGGATATCGAGCTGCACGTCGCGCGAGCCGAACAGGGGGGTGTTGTAAGCGTATCCGGCACGAAGCGCGAGGTTGGGCGTATACCGCCACTCGATGCCAAACTTCACAGCGTCGATGTCGCGCCAGCCGAATGCGGGGCCGTTGGCGGCGCCAAACGGCGCAAAGAGCATGTTGGTTGCAGGATTAGCAACGCACGGCACCGAGCCGAAGGCGATGTGCTGGTAGTCCAGCATCAGTGTCAGATTTGGCTGGGCGTCATAGGCGATTCCGGCTTGGCCGAACGCCGGCATGTCGCAGTCGCCATGATCGGCCAGCAGGCCGGCGTACTTCTCGAAGGAGCCCATGTAGGTGCGCGAGGCAATCGCGGCACCGAAGCGCAGATGACGGGCGACGCTCCACTCGACGCCCCCGCTGACGCCGTAGCCCCATTCCTGATCGATGCTGTTCGACACCGGGGCGAACAGCGAAAGGCCCTTGGCGCGGAATTGCTGGCGCGCAAGCGTCGGTCCGATGCCCACCGATAGGTCCGGCGTGATCCGCTTGGCGAGCGACAGTGTCAAGAACATCTGCTGTAGGTCGACGCCAGCCGGTCCGCCGCAATACATGCCCGACCCGCCGTTGAGGCATCCGCCGCCGCGATCGAAGTTGCGGTAATTGGTGCTGGCGCCATTGCCCCACACCGAGACGCCGACCACGTCGACGAACGGATTGCCGGACACGCGGTAAGCCGCCGAAAGGTTGGGGATGAAGAACTCGAGCGTGTTGCTTTCGTACTTGCCGGTGGGCGTCAGACCGGGCGCACCGGAGCCCACCATCTCGCGTGTCGGGCTGAACAAACCGAACGCGCTGTCGATCTCGTTCTGCGCATGCACGAGGCCGGCCGGATTGATGATGGCGATGGTGGCGTCGCGGCCGTCGGCGGCGCCTGCACCGGCCAAGCCCTTATGCCGCGCGCCGTAGGCATGTTGGAAATAGCCTTCCAACGCCTGCGCCGGTTGCCCCAACAACACCGTCAGCAGTAGGGCCACTACAACGCTGCCCGGCCGCGATTGTGACGAATTCATCGATATCCCCGCGGCCCGAATCACTCAACAAAAGTCTATGCAATTTCGGCAGGGCTGCGATGGACCTTGTTTGATCCGTGCACAGTTCGTGCACAGGGTCTCCACAGAAATTGGGCGTTCCGGCAACCCCTTGGGCTTCACGCGCGCTGGCTGCGCAATGGCTCGTCCATTGGACTGTCGTGGCGGATGAAGCTGTAACTCCATGCGCCAGATCCCGGCAGCACCTGCGACGGCCAGATGAACCGGGCCCAGCTCGAACTCGTAGTCCGGATGATAGAAGCCTTCCTGTGTGGGGAACCAGGCCTGCGCCTTACGTGTGCGCAGAAGCTGCACCATGTCGGCGGGGGCGCTGTAGTTTTCGGCCGCTTCACACTGTGACTTCACGGCGTCGACATCAGAAATGAGCAGGAACGATTCGTTGCCGTCGGCGTCGCGCATCATGACTCCGGGCGGCGCCGCGCAGACATAATGCTCGACGATGCCGTTCTTCTCGGCCACTTCCTTGAACAGCTCTGCAAAGCTGGGGTCGGAGAAGAACGAGGGCTTCTGCAACGCGAGCGCGCTGTTGATGGGTGCGCAGATCTCGATGAAGTATTCGTCCTGAAGGCGCTTGATCTCGCGCCGCAGGGCATACGTTACGCTCTGGTCCTGCTTCTGCAGGAAGCAGTCGATGACGCCCTCATTGAAGGCCGAGATTGCGGTTTCAAGCCCGGCCTTTCCGGTGAGCAGGATCGTCTTTACCGGCAAATCGCGGATCGCGCGGCAGAACTCGACTCCCGTCATCTTCGGCATATCGTAGTCGACGACGGCGACGGAGACCCGCTGCTGACGGGAGCGGTCGTCGATGACGGAGCGCAGTTCGGACAACTGCAGGCGCAGCAGACGGTCGCCGAAGCGCACTTCGGAGCCCAGATCCATATCGGAAACGTCTCTGAAGTAGCGTGCGAAATTCGGATGCTGCCCGGCCTGGGCGCGCAGATGCTCCAGAGCAGCGTCGGGACGCGTAAACGTCTGGCAGGACACTTCTTCGCTAAACTGAAAATCCAGACTTTCTAGAAAAAGCGGATCGTCATCCAGAACGAGGATCGAGGTCGGGTGGTAAAACGGGGTCATGATAGCTTAAGCCCTCGTCGGCCGAATGCACTTTCCGTAAGGACCTTTCGTACTACGGTTTCGTATCGGATCCGGTACGACGACGGTTAAAAGTTTAGATGTTTCAATTGTCAGATCTATTGACGTTAAAGCCGCGTGCGAACGTCATGGCGACGGACGCGCCGGCGCGAGCGCGGCCGTTCATACTGAAACGCGCCGTAAATGAGCTTGCGCGCCGCTATATCGAATACCATGCGCATGCGCAGCGAAAGATCTGGGCCGCGGCCGTAATCGGCGTGTTCGGCTTCCCGATTTTCTACATGGCGTGGACGTACGTTCTGCCGCAGCCCTACGACAGCTTGACGCTGCGCGGGATTGGCACAGGACTTTGCCTGGTTCTGGCGCTCACTCGATGGTGGCCCGTGGCCTGGCGGCGCTACATCGTCCCGTTCTCCTACTTTACGTTCCTGTACTGCCTGCCGTTCTTCTTCACGCTGCTGCTGCTGCTCAACGGCAGCAACGCTACGTGGGAGATGTCGACCCTGGCCGCGCTGATTTACGTCGTGCTGCTCTATGACCTGGTCAATGCCATCGTGGTTCTGGTCGTCGGCTCTCTCGCCGCCATTGGCACCTATCTCCTGATCAGCAACGGCGCGCCCATCCCGGAGGGGTATTGGACGACGTTGCCGATTCTTATCTTCGCGCTTACCGGGTTCCTTGGTCTGGCCTACGGCGACAACGTCATTGCGCGCGAGAAGCTCAAGGCCGCCGCCTCGCTGGCCAGCCAGGTTGCGCACGAATGCCGCACGCCGCTGACCGGCATACGTTTCGAGGCCGACGGCTGCGAGCGCCTGCTGGCGCGACTGCCCGATTCAGCCATTCGCGACAAGCTGACGGCTTCACACCGTCGCGTGCGTCAGCACATAACCGCGGCAAACTCGGTGATCGATCTATTGCTCACTAACGTCGCGCAGCACCACCGCAATGCCCCGACGGCCGAGCTGCATAACATGAGCAAAATCGTGTCGATGGCGCTTGAGCGATACAGCTTCAAGTCGGACCAGCGCGGCATCGTGCGTACGGAGTTGACGCAAGACTTCCAGTTCCGCGGATCGGACCTGTTGATGACGCACGTGCTGTTCAATCTGCTGAAGAACGGTCTGCGTGCGATCGAGGCGCGCGACGGCAAAGATAATTTCCTGTCGATCGAGTTGCGTCGCGGCCGCGACATCAACTCCATCGTCATTACCGACACCGGCGAGGGCATTCCGCCGGAAATCTTGAACTATGTGTTCATTCCGTTCGTGTCGGCGCAGCGCCCAGGCGTCGGTACCGGGCTCGGCCTGTCATTCTGCCGGATGATTATTGAAGGCGCTGGCGGGACGATCTCGTGCCGGTCGACGGTCGGCGTCGGGACCAGCTTCACCATTGAGCTTCCGGCGGTGCAGCCAGCTATTGAGAATGCGGCTGCGGCCTAGGCGCGAGTCCGATTTTGCCTGCTTTTTGGCTATTTGCGCGGTGCCCGCCCCGCCCGCGAGTTTGCGCTTGGTGGAGCGCCATTCGGACATGCCAACCTCTTCGCGGATCTCGTCGCACACCGCGAGGATGCGGTCGAGCTCGCGGCGGCTGAGCCCGCAGTTCACGGTGAAGCGGATGATGCAGCGTTTGTCGGGCGTTGCCGGCGGGAAGAAGATGGCGCCGAACACGCCGCGCTTCTCCAGTGCGTCACGCAGGATCGTCGCCTGGCGGATGTCGCCGGGCTCGAGCCCGATGATTTGCGCCTTTGACGCGGAGACGTTGTAGCCGAGCGCGTCGAGACCCTGCTTCAGGTAGGCGTGATTGGCGTGCAGCTTGTCGCGCCTCCAATCCTCCTTCTCGAAGATGTCCAGCACGGCGTCGAAGCCGGCGACCTCGTGCTGCATGACGGAGGTGCTGAAAATGGTCGGCAGGGATTCGTAGCGGAAGTATTCGATGTTGCGACGAGACGAGACGACGAAGCCACCACGGCTGGCGACGGCCTTGGACAGTCCGACGGTCCGAAAGTGTACGCGCTCGGCAAGGCCAGCTGCGACGCAGAGTCCGGCACCGTTGGGCCCGTGCGCCCCGAATGAGTGCGTTTCGTCGACGATCAGCGCGGCGCCATGGCGCTCGCATACCTCAACGAGCTCGGCGAGCGGGGCCATGTTTCCGTCGGTGCTGTAGAGGGCATCAACGGCAATAAGTCCGGGGCCGTGCTGGGCCAGCATGCGATCGAGCGACTGTGGATCGTTGTGACGGAACAGTACCGGCCGCGCGCCGGCGCTCACGACGCCCTCGTGCAGCGAGATGTGCGCTTTCATGTCGAGATAGACGGGGCTGCCACGCGTCGCAAACGACTGGATGAGGCCCACGTTGGCGGTGTAGCCCGATGAGCAGACGACGCAATCCTCGGCCAGCATCAGGGCCGCGACGCGCTGTTCGAAGTCACGCGTGATGTCGCGCTCGTGGTGCACCCATACGCGAGAAACGGCGTCGCCGTGCCCGCCGGCACGCAGCGCGGCGATTTCGCTGTCGATGACATGCGGATGCCCCGCGAGACAGAGATAGTCGTTGCTGCGGACTTTGATGTCGCCGTCGCGCGGTGTGCGGCCCTGCAAGGGATGGCGGCCCTGCCACAACTCGACCTTGCGGCGAACATGATAATCATCGACGCGAGCACGGATGAACTCCGGCTCCGATAGAACCGACGCTTCCTGCCTCTTGAAATTGGTTCGCTTATCGGCGACGCGAAACAGCACTGACAAACCCCACGCTTAATGAGACCTTAATTAACGAGAAGAAAAGGTTAACTTCAATTCAATTCAGCTGTACGACAGCGGATCTCAAACAAAGATCGCGCTTCGTTCGCTTGCAGTTGCATCTTTAGATGCTATTCAAGCTGAATTGGGACCGCCGTTAAAAGATAATTAACAAATGCCGCCATGCAAGGAGTCCGCGGGGCTCTGCGGCGAAAAGCATCAATCGGTAGGCGGAAAGAAATGCGACTACCCGCGCGGGTAGTCGAAGCGCGACAAAGGGGCTATCGGGCTATCGCCGGTCGCGTAAGGCGCGCGTTACTACGCAAAACTCAGAACTCGACGTCGAGCTCCTCAAGCTCTTCGGGCTCGAGCTTGGCCGCCTCGGTCCATTCGACCATCGCCGGCCAATTAGAGATTGTCTCGCAATATCCGGCACAGTCGCTATCGAGCTTCACGTCATAGGTGAGGAAGCGCGTTGCCATCGGCGCATACATGGCATCGGCCAGCGAAATGCCGCCGAACAGGTACGGGCCGCCGTAGGTATCGAGACATTCGCGCCAGATCGTGCAGACGCGCTCAATGTCCCCTTGGGCGCCTGTCCATACCGAAAAGCCCGGAAAATGCGCCTTGAGGTTCATCGGCAGCGCCGAGCGCAGATTATGGAAGCCGGAGTGCATCTCGCCGGCCACCGCGCGGCAGTGGGCCCTGGGGCCAAGGTCCTTGGGCAGTATGCCCGCCTCGGGGTTTATCTCGGCCAGGTACTCGGCGATGGCCAGGGTGTCCCACACCTTGACGTCGTTGTGTACCAGGCATGGCACCAGGAAGGACGGCGACAGCAGCAGCAGCTCGGCCCGGGTCGAGGGATCGTCGGATGACATCACCTCTTCATGGAAGTCGAGACCGGCCATTTTGCAGAGCAGCCAGCCGCGCAGGGACCAGGACGAATAGTTCTTGCTGCTGATGGTAAGTACGGCCGTTGCCATTCTGCCTGTCCTCGATCGCCCGCCCGCCGGGGTCCCGGTGGAGGTGTTGCAAAAAAACGCTCGCTCACCGCCCTAGGATGCACTAGCGTTTGTGCACCGCACAATAGGCTGATGCAAAGTTTCGGCCTGCTGCGGGGCTCCGCTGAATGAGACTAGATGCTCTATCTCGCCTATCAAGCCCACAACGACCTGATCGAGCCGGCCAAGACCTTGGCCCGCCAGTCGCTGGAAATGCTCGGTGCCTGGGGCGTCCAGTCGAATGTCCCGGTCGTTCGCAATCTATCCGCCGCTTATGAGCTGATTGCCCGCGCCGGGCTCACGCACGCGCGTCCCGATTACGCCATCCCGGCCGTCACGGTCGGCAACCGCGAGGTCGAGGTCACCGAAGTCCCAGTGCTGACGCTGCCCTTCGGTACGTTGTTGCGGTTCAAGAAAGACATCGACATCGAGCAGCCGCGCGTGCTCGTGGTGGCGCCTCTGTCGGGCCACTTCGCCACGCTGCTGCGCAATACCGTACGCACGCTATTGCCGGATCACGACGTCTACATCACCGATTGGCACAATGCGCGCGACGTACCGCTCGACGCGGGCGCCTTCGGTTTCGACGACTACGTCGACTATCTCATCAAGTTCATGGAGACGCTGGGTACCGGCGCGCATCTCGTGGCGGTCTGCCAGCCCTGCGTCCAAGCGCTTGCCGCCGTTGCGATCATGGCCGCCGACGGCAACCCCGCGCAGCCCGCTAGCATGACGCTGATGGCGGGGCCCATCGACACCCGCGTCAACCCTACCAAGGTCAACAAGCTTGCGACCAGCAAGCCGATGAGCTGGTTCGAGCGCAATCTCATTGCCCGCGTGCCGTGGAAGTATCCGGGCTCCGGCCGCCAAGTCTACCCGGGCTTCGTTCAGCTGACGGCGTTCGTGTCGATGAACGTCAACCGGCACTACAATGCTCACCAAGAGCTCTACGAGCACCTGCGCAACGGCGAGCACGAGAAGGCGCAGACCATCAAGGCGTTCTACGACGAGTATTTCGCCGTGCTGGATTTGGCGGCCGAGTTTTATCTCGAGACCGTCAGCTGGGTGTTCCAGGAATCGCGGCTTCCGAAAGGCGAACTGACGTTTCGCGGCCAGCCGGTCGATCTCAAGGCCATCCGCAAGACGGCGATGCTAACCGTGGAAGGCGAGCGCGACGACATTTGCGCGCTCGGCCAGACGGCGGCGGCGCACGATCTGTGCACCAGCCTGCGGCCGCATATGAAGCGGCATCACATGCAGGCCGGCGTCGGCCACTACGGCGTGTTCAGCGGCCGCAAGTGGGACGGCCAGATCTACCCGATCGTGCGCAATCTCATTCTGGCCAGCGACTAGCGTCCCGCGTCGTCGCAGGCGGCAGATGAGCCGCCATGTCTGACAATATTGGTCGGCCTGTCCTTGGCGCCCAGAAAACCGTCAAATCTGCACGCGAGCTGGCGCGCAGACAGCGACAGCTAGAATCGGTACCACATGGCCGGCGCGTGTGGTGACCCCGGTGGGCGGGGCGACTATCGCTGATGCAGCCGCTGCAAAGCGCATGGGAAGTGGGGGACGGCCGCCGATGGCGGGTAAACGGACACGAGCCAAACAAGCTGCGCCGCCGGTGGATGAGCCCATCGATCCGCCCGCCGAGGAGCGCGCGGTCGATGAGGCGTGGGTGGCGGAAACAGCTGAGCAGTCGCCGAACCTGCCGGCCGTGCCTGCGCCGGTCGGCGAGGCCTCCCCCTCCATGGCGCAGTTCCTGGAGATCAAGACGGCCAATCCGGACAGCCTGCTCTGGTACCGCATGGGCGATTTCTACGAGCTGTTCTTCGACGACGCGGTCGCGGCTTCGGCGACGCTCGGCATCGTGCTGACCAAGCGCGGCAAGCACCTGGGGCAGGACATCCCCATGTGCGGCGTGCCGATCCATCGCGCCGACGAATACCTGCAGCGGTTGATCAAGGCTGGCCATCGCGTTGCCGTTGCCGAGCAGCTGGAGGATCCGGCTGAGGCGCGCAAGCGCGGCGCCAAGGCAGTCGTGCGCCGCGATGTCGTGCGCCTTGTCACTCCTGGCACGATCACCGAGGAAACGCTGCTCGATTCCAAGGCGCGCAATTATCTCACCGCGCTGTTTCGCGCCGGAGGTGAGCGGCGAGGGAGCCGTGCTGCATCCCGAACGCCGCGCTGGGATTGGCCTCGATCGACATCTCGACCGGCGAGTTCGAGGTGGGAGAGGTCACGGGCGCCGACTTGCCGGGCGAGCTGGCACGGCTGTCGCCCGGCGAGGTGATCGTCCCGGACGCGCTGCTGGCCGACGCGGAGCTGCGGGCGTGGATCGCGCGCGTCGGCGCCTCGGCGACGCCCGTGCCCGGCGCCTACTTCGACAGCCTCGCCGGCGAGACCAATCTCAAGAAGCAACTGAAGGTTTCCGAGCTGGGTGGCTTCGGCAGCTTCACGCGGCCGGAACTGGCGGCCATCGGGGCGGCGCTCAAATACGTCGAACTGACGCAAATGGGTCGCGCGCCGGTCCTGCGCGCGCCGAAGCGCTCCGGTTCCGACGCCATTCTGCTCATCGATGCCGCGAGCCGCGCCAGTCTCGAATTGGTGCGCTCCGTCTCGGGCGAGAAGCAGGGCAGCCTGCTCGCCGCTATCGATCGCACCGTGACGGGTGCCGGCGCACGCGAGCTGGCAGCGCGGCTGGCGAGCCCGCTGCGCGACGTGACGCGCATCAATTGCCGGCTCGATGCCGTCGGCTTTCTCATCGATCAGGAGACGCTGCGCAGCGATCTGCGCGCGGCGCTCAAGTCGGCGCCGGACATCGCCCGTGCGGTGTCTCGCCTCGGTTTCGGGCGCGGCTCGCCGCGCGATCTGGCGGCGGTGCGCGATGGGCTGGCCGCGGCGCTGCGTTGCGCGGACCTGCTGGCCAGCGAAGGCGCCGGGATGGGCCTCCCCGAGGAGCTGGGCCGCATATCGGGCGAGCTGCACGCGGTCGATAGCGCCCTAGGCGCGGCGCTGGCGGCGGCGCTCGTCGACGATCCGCCGCACCTCAAGCGCGACGGCGGCTTCGTGCGTCAGGGCTATCGGCCGGAGCTCGACGAGGCCCGCCGCCTGAAGGAAGACGGGCGCGGCGTGATGGCCGGGCTGGAGGCGCAATACGTCGAGCGCACCGGCGTAAAATCGCTGAAGGTGCGCCACAACAACATCCTCGGCTTCTTCATCGAGGTGACGCAGGGCAACGCCAAGCCGCTGCTGGAAGCGCCGCTCTCGGACGAGTTCCGTCACCGACAGACGATGGCCAATGCCGTGCGTTTCTCGACCGTCGAGCTGATCGACATCGAGGGGCGCATCGCTTCCGCCACCGAACGCGCGCTGAGCCTGGAGCAGGACATCTTCGCCGAGCTGGCAACGGCCATCGAGCGCGAGCACCGCGGGCTCGGCCGCATCGCTGCCGCGCTCGCCGAGCTCGACGCCACGGCCGGTCTCGCCGAGCTGGCGCGCGCCGAGAGCTACACGCGTCCCGTTGTCGACGGCAGCCAGGTATTCGAGATCAGAGGCGGGCGACACCCGGTCGTCGAGCAGGCGCTGAAAGCGGCCAAGGCCGGCGCCTTCATCGAGAACGATTGCGTCCTCGGCGCTGATGAAGCTGCGGCGGGCGAGGACACCGCCGACGGGCGCATCTGGCTCGTCACCGGCCCTAACATGGCGGGCAAGTCGACGTTCCTGCGCCAGAACGCGCTCATCGCCGTCCTCGCGCAGATGGGCTCGTACGTGCCGGCGCGGTCGGCGACCATCGGCGCGCTCGACCGCCTGTTCAGCCGCGTCGGCGCCTCCGATGATCTGGCGCGCGGCCGCTCGACCTTCATGGTCGAGATGGTCGAGACGGCGGCGATCCTCAACCAGGCGAGCGACCGCTCGCTGGTCATTCTCGACGAGATCGGCCGCGGCACGGCCACCTTCGACGGACTGTCGATCGCCTGGGCGACGGTCGAGTTCCTGCACGATGTGCTGGGCACCCGCGCACTGTTCGCCACGCACTATCACGAGCTCACCGCCCTCGCCCGCCGTCTCGCCGGGGTCGCCAACGTGACCATCGACGTGCGCGAATGGCACGACGAGATCGTCTTCCTGCACAAGGTGAAGCCCGGCGCCGCCGATCGCTCGTATGGTATCCAGGTTGCTAAGCTGGCCGGTCTGCCGGATCAGGTCGTCGGGCGGGCGCGCGAGGTGCTGACGCTGCTCGAGAAGACCGAGAGCCGCAAGAACGCCCGCAACGGCGGTCTCGACGAGTTGCCTCTGTTTGCGGTAAGCCGCACGACGGCTCCTGCCGAGCCTGCCGGTCCCTCGCCCGTCGAGAAGGCCGTCGATGCTTTGAAGCCGGACGACCTGAGCCCGCGCGCCGCGCTCGACGCCGTCTATCGCCTCAAGGCGTTGCGCCAGGGCGGCTCGGAGCCGGAACGCTAATTAATAGGACCGCGGTTAGGGCGTTGGAGAGCATCGCCTAAAGGCAGCATGGACAGAGCGATCCAAAAGACCGCGCCGTATTTCGACTCGCGCCAGCTGCGTGCGGAGTTGACGGCGAATTTCCGCGCCAACGGCGACGATGCCGCCAAGGCGCGCGGCGCCATGATCGAGCGCCTGAAGGCGCTGGTCGCCGATGCGCGCGCCGCGGCCCGCCGCGGCCTCGAGGCCGATCACAGCGGCCGCCGCTGTGCCGCCGGGCTGTCGCACTTCCAGGACGAGCTGACCCGCGTCCTGTTCGACTACACCGTGGCGCACGTGTACCGGGCGACCAACCCTTCGGACGCCGAGCGCATGTCGATCGTCGCCACCGGCGGCTACGGCCGCGCGCTGCTGGCGCCTGGCTCCGACATCGATCTGCTGTTCCTGCTTCCCTACAAGAAGACGGCATGGGGCGAGAGCGTCGCCGAGTACATGCTCTACATTCTGTGGGATCTCGGCTTCAAGGTCGGGCACGCGACCCGCACCGTCGATCAATGCATCAAGATGAGCGCCGACATCACCGTGCGCACGGCCCTGCTCGACGCGCGGCTGATCCACGGCGACGGGCAGCTCTATGGCGAATTCGAGGAGCGCTTCCGCACCGAGGTGGTGGCCGGCACGGCGCGCGCCTTCATCGACGCCAAGATGGCGGAACTCGACGCGCGGCACCGGACAGCAGGCGAGAGCCGCTACAAGGTGGAGCCCAACGTCAAGGACGGCAAGGGCGGCTTGCGCGACCTGCATACGCTGCACTGGCTGTCGAAGTACCTCTACGGCCAGGGCGTCGGCGCGGCGACGGTCGCCGCGGGCATCTTCCGCCCCGAGGAAGTGGCAACGTTCCGCCGCTGCGAAGACTTCCTGTGGACCATCCGCTGCTTCCTGCACTTTCTCAGCGGCCGACCGGAGGAGGTGCTGACGTTCGACGTGCAGCCCTGGCTCGCCGCGCAGCTCGGCTACCACGACCGTGGCGGCTTGATCGCCGTCGAGCGCTTCATGAAGCACTACTTTCTCGTCGCCAAGGATGTCGGCGACCTGACGACCATCCTCTGCTCGGCGCTGGAGATGCAGCAGCTCAAGTCGGCTCCCGGGCTGAGCCGCTTCCTGCGGCCGTTGAACTGGAAGCAGCGCCGGCAGCTGCGCACGCGCACCGACTTCCGCATCGACAACGACCGGCTGAACGTCGCCGACCAGGACGTTTTCAAGCGCGATCCGGTGAACCTCATCCGCTTCTTCGCCGAGGCGCACCTATCCAATTCGTTCCTGCATCCCGACGCGATCCGGCTGTTGCGCCAGTCGAAGCGACTGATCGACGACAAGCTGCGCGACAATCCCGAGGCCAACCGCATCTTCGTCGAATTGCTGACCGGCGACACGAACCCCGAGATGTCGCTGCGGCGCATGAACGAGGCCGGCGTGCTCGGCCGTTTCGTGCCGCAGTTCGGCCGCGTCGTCGGCATGACGCAGTTCAACATGTATCACAGCTATACGGTCGACGAGCACCTGGTGCGCACGGTCGGCATGCTGACCGACATCGAGCGCGGCGGCGCCACCAACGAGCTGCCGCTGTCGACGGAGATCATCAGCACGATCAAGAACCGGCGCGCTCTGTTTGTCGCCGCCTTCCTGCACGACATCGGCAAGGGCCGCACGGAGGATCACTCGATCGTCGGCGCGCGCATCGCCCGCGAGCTGTGCCCGCGCTTCGGGCTGACGCCGGCGGAGACCGAAACCGTCGTGTGGCTGATCGAGCAGCATCTGACGATGAGCAACATCGCGCAGAGCCGCGATCTGTCCGATCCGAAAACCATCCGCGACTTCGCCGACGTCGTGCAAAGCCCGGAGCGGCTGAAGCTGCTGCTGCTGCTGACCGTCGCCGACATCCGCGCCGTCGGCCCCGGCGTGTGGAACGGCTGGAAGGGCCAGCTGCTGCGCACGCTGTACTACGAGACCGAGCCGCTGGTCGCCGGCGGCCATACGCAGGTGAAGCGTAGCCAGCGCACGGCCGAGGCGCAGGAGACGCTGCGTCACGATCTCGCCGACTGGAAGCGGGACGAGGTCGACCGCTACATCGACCGGCACTACCCCGACTATTGGCTGCGCACCGACGCAGAGCGGCGCGTCGAGCACGCCAAGCTCTTGCGGCGCGCCGAGAGCGAAGGGCTGCACGTCGCCACCGATACGCGCACGGACGCGTTCACCGCCATCACCGAGTTGACCGTCGTGGCGCCGAACCATCCGCGGCTGCTTGGCGCTGTTCGCCGGCGCCTGTGCCGCGGCCGGCGCCAACATCGCCGGCGCCCACATCATGACGACGCGCGACGGCTATGCGCTCGACACGTTCCTGCTCAACCGCGCGTTCAAGGACGACGAGGACGAGCTGCGCCGCGGCAAGCGCATCGGCGAACTTATCGGCCGACTGCTGCGCGGCGACGCTTGGCTCGAGACGCTGATCGCCGAGCGCGGACCGCCGCCGCGCCGCGTCGATGGCCTTCACGGTCGAGCCGGACGTCATCATCAACAACGCGCTGTCGGATCAGTTCACGGTGATCGAGGTCGCCGGCCGCGACCGGCCCGGCCTGCTGTATGAGCTGACAAGCACGCTGTCGAACCTCATGCTCGACATCACCTCGGCGCACATCACCACCTTCGGCGAGAAGGCCGTCGACGTGTTCTACGTGACGGATCTGACCGGCAAGAAGGTCATCAGCGACACGCGCCAGGAGACGATCCGAAAGAGGCTGGAAAGCGGTGCTCGACGGCAGCGAGAAGCCGGGCCGCGACCCGCCCGACCTAAGCGCGACACGACCAGCTCGACGCGGCGGTCGAGCTGGTACAGGTCTTCCTGGCTGAAGTCGCCGCGCACGACGCCCGAATACGGCTCCGTCTTGCCTTTGGGCACCAGGTCCAAGCGGCCGTTGAAGCCGCCTTCACGCAGAAAGCGTGCGACCGTCTGCAAGCGCTGCGCGGACAGAGCCAGGTTGAGCGCATCCGTGCCACGCTCGTCCGCATGGCCGGTGAGCGTGATCTTGGGGAAGCGCTTGATCTGCAGGTATTCGAGCAGCAGGCCCGCGGCCTTGCGGCCGTCGCCGGTCAGGTTCGCCTCATTGAAGACGAAGGTGACGGGCACCGGCACCGCCGTCGCCTCGATACGGGGTTGCGCGGCGATTGCGGCCTGTTGGGGAGGCGCCGTCGCTGATTTGACGGTGCCGGGCTCCGCCACTTGGCCGGCAGCCGGCGGAGGCGGAGCGGCGGCGGCGGCCTGCTTGCCCTCCTCGGTGCGCGCCTCGGCGACCATGCCTTCAAGGTTCTTGATCATGTTCGAGGTCACGGCTTGGGCCGACTTCGCCGTCGGGACGGGCGGGGCTTGCGGCTTGACGTCGGGCGCCCTCGCTGCGGCATCGGCGACGCGCGCGGCCGATCCCGGCGGCGCCTTGAACAGCGCGAGCTTGGCGTCCGGGATTGGCGATCTTCTCGTCGGTCGTGAACGTCCATTCGCCGTTCTCGTCGGCCTGTGCGGTGCCGAGCTCCTTGCCGTCGGCGGTGATCGTCACGGCTGAGTTGGGTTCGGCGCGGCCCGCGAACACCGACGTGCCATTAGGATCGATGCGCGCGATGTCGAACGCCGGCGCGCCCTCGCCGGGTTTCTGCGGCGTGAGCGCGTCCTGCACCGCATCGATGTCGCTCTTGCCGGGCTCCGGCGTCGCCTTCGCCTCCTGCGTCGGATGGCGGACTTGTCTTGGCCTGCTTATCGGCCGGACTCGAGCGGATTTGGCTGCATGTCGAGCAGCCACACCGTCCCGCCGAACAGCGCGAGCAGCAAAAGGATGAGCATCACTGCCAGGCGAAGCATTGGAGACCGTCCCGAGCTTTAGGCCCCCCGGCCCGCGCAACCGGGGCATTTTCGGGCAATTGAGCACGCCCTTCAAGGCCTGCGGATGCCGCAGCTTTTGGACGTGGTTTCTCGCCTAAGCCGAGATGCGCGGGTTGCCCCCGCTGCCGCCGCGGAACAGGAACGTCATCAGGAAGCCGGCCACGAAGCCGCCGACGTGCGCCATATAGGCGACGCCGCCCATGTCCCGGGTCGATTTATCCGTATAAGCGATCGAGCCGACGCCGCTGAACAGCTGCAGAACGATCCAGAAACCCAGCACGATGAGGGCCGGCATGGCCACCATCTGGTTGCCGAACAGCACGTTCACGCGCGCCTGCGGGAACATCAGGATGATAGGCGCCGAGCACGCCGGCAATGGCACCAGAGGCGCCGACGTTGGGGATGTTGGAGCCCGGGCTGACGTAGTACTGGGCAAACGTCGCCGCGATACCGCAGAGCAGATAGAAGATCAGGAACTTAACGTGCCCGAAGCGGTCCTCGACGTTGTCGCCGAAGATCCACAGGTAGAGCATGTTGCCGCCGAGGTGCAGCCAGCCGCCGTGCATGAACATGGCGGTGAAAACGGTCGCGATGTTGGCGCCTGGGTTGTCCGAGAAGCGGCCGGGCACGAACGCCCACTCTTGGATGAACCCGTCGCCGTTCTGCAGCTCCAGCAGAAAGACGAGCACGTTGATGGCGATGAGGACGAAGGTGACGTACGGCGTCGTGCGCCGCATGGAATTGTCGTCGCCGAGGGGAAACATTCGTCCGTCCTCCACCTGTCCGGCAAAACTTGTCCGCAATCGCCCTTGCGATGTCAACGACACTGCTGCCGACCGGCGGCGTGCTGCATCTCGCCGCTTGCCCCGGAGCCAAGCCTCCGCTACCGCTCACCGCCCATGAAGCTTTACCGCTCCTTCGCGACCGTCGGCGGGCTCACGCTGTTGAGCCGCGTGTTCGGCTTTCTGCGCGATATCCTCATTGCGGCCATCCTGGGTAGCGGCGCGGTGGCCGACGCCTTCTTCGTCGCCTTCCGCTTTCCCAACCTGTTCCGCCGGCTGTTCGGCGAGGGCGCCTTCAACGCCGCCTTCGTGCCGTTGTTCGCCAAGCGGCTTGAGGGCGAGGGCCGGGAAGCGGCGCGCGCGTTCGCCGAGGAAGCGCTGGCGGGCTTGGTGTTCATCCTGCTGGCGATCATCATCGTCGCCGAAATCACCATGCCGTTCCTGATGTACGGCCTGGCGCCGGGCTTCAGCGAGACGCCGGAGAAGTTCGACCTCGCCGTGCTGCTGACGCGCATCACCATGCCCTACCTGCTGTGCATGTCGCTCGTCGCGCTGATGTCTGGCGTGCTCAACTCGTTCGGCAAGTTCGTCGAGAGTTCGTCGGTCTCCATCGTGCTCAACGGCGTGATGATGATCGCGACGCTCATCGGCATGTGGCTCGGCTACCAGAACGAGCCGATGGCGGGCGTCGTCCAGGCGTGGGGCGTTTTCGCCGCCGGCATTCTGCAGCTGTGGCTGCTGATGGATGGCCTGAGGCGCAACAACATCTGGCTCAAGCTGCGCCGGCCGCGCATGACCGACGGCATGCGCCGGCTGATCCGCCTCGGCATTCCCGGTGTCATCGCCGGCGGCGTCACACAGATCAACATCGTCATCGGCACCGTCATCGCCTCGATGCAAAACGGCGCGGTGTCGTACCTCTACTACGCCGACCGCCTGTACGAGCTGCCGCTGGCCATTGTCGGCATCGCCATCGGCGTGGTGCTGCTGCCCGACGTGGCGCGGCACCTGCGGGCCGAGAACCACGAAGCGGTGATGGACAGCCAGAACCGTTCGCTCGAGTTCGCCGCGCTGCTGACGCTGCCGGCGGCCGTCGCGCTAGCCATCGTTCCGACCGCCATCGTTGCCGCCCTGTTCGAGCGCGGCGCCTTCAGTGCCAGCGACACGCCAGCCACCGCCTGGGCCCTGGCGATCTTCGCCATCGGCCTGCCGAGCTTCGTGTTGATCAAAGTGTTCTCGCCCGCGTACTTCGCCCGCGAGGACACGCGCACGCCGATGATCTACGCAACGATCAGCCTGACGGCGAACACCATCGGCTCTATCGCGCTATTCTTCATCTTCCGCGCCTACGGGTGGATGCCGCATCTGGGCATTGCCGTGGCGACGACGCTTGGCGGTTTCCTCAACGCCGGGCTGCTCTATGCCACGCTCGCCAAGCGCGGTTTCTTCGTCGCCGACGCCCGCCTGAAGCGCGCTTTGCCGCGCATCCTATTGGCCAGCGCCATCATGGGTGCTGTGCTGTGGGCCGTGGCCACCGCGCTGGACGGCTTGTTCAAGCCACCGACCTCGGAGCTGGTGCGCGCCGGCGCCCTGACGGTTCTTATCGGCTCCGGCTTCCTCGCCTACGTGATCGCCGTGTTCGCCACGGGCGCGCTCGACCTGCGCCAGGCCCGCAGCTTCCTCAGCCGCCGCACGCCGCCGCCCGGGCCACTCTGAGGCCGCCTGGACGGGCCGGCCTTGCGCAGTGCCGCGTCGCCGCGCCATAAACCCGCGCCTATTGCGGAGGGGCACCGATGGCATTCAAAGAGCGCGTCTTTTCGGGCATGCAGCCGACCGGCAGCTTGCACCTGGGAAACTACCTCGGGGCCATGGTCAACTGGATCGAGATGCAGAAGACGCACGAGTGCATCTATTGCGTCGTCGACATGCACGCGATCACGGTTTGGCAGGATCCCGCAGAGCTCAAACAGGCGATTCGTCAGGTGACCGCCGCCTACATCGCCTCCGGCCTCGATCCCAAGAAGAGCATTCTATTCAATCAGAGCCAGGTGCCCGAGCACGCCGAGCTGGCGTGGGTGTTCAATTGCGTCGCGCGCCTCGGTTGGCTCAACCGCATGACGCAATTCAAGGAGAAGGCCGGAAAGGACCGTGAGAACGCCTCGGTGGGCCTCTACGTCTATCCGAACCTGATGGCTGCCGACATTCTCGCCTACCGCGCCACGCACGTGCCGGTGGGCGACGACCAGAAGCAGCACCTCGAGCTGGCACGCGACATCGCGCAGAAGTTCAACAGCGACTTCAAGCCGTGGATCGAGAAGGCTGGTCACGCCGACGGCCTGTTCTTTCCGCTGCCCGAGCCGGTGATCACCGGGCCGGCGACGCGCGTGATGAGCTTGCGCGACGGCACAAAAAAAATGTCGAAGTCCGAGCCATCCGACATGTCGCGCATCAACCTCATGGACGACGCAGACGTCATCGCCGACAAGATCAAGCGTGCAAAAACCGATATGGAGCCTGCGCCGCCAAGCACCCTTGACGAACTCAGAGCGCGGCCGGAAGTCGACAACCTGGTCGGCATCTATGCTGCGTTGGCCGGGACCACCAAGGAAGCGGGGCTCAATTTCCTTATCTCGACCACTGGCGAGGGGCCGAGCATCTTCACCGGACTTCAAGCGCGCCTTGACCGAGGTCGCGGTGGAAAAGCTGGGGCCCATCGCGGCGGAAATGAAGCGCCTCATGGCCGATCCGGCCGAGATCGATCGTATACTTGCCGACGGGTCGAGGCGCGCCCGCGCCATCGCCTCCCCGATCCTCGCCGAGGTGAAGGACGTCGTGGGCTTCGTGCGCTCTTAATGCTCGCGTTGTTGTTAGCGCGCCGGCCTCGTGGCAGCATGCGCCCATGGAAACCATAAAGAAGCGCCGGTCCTTCGAGGCCGATCACTTCCGCAAGTTCCTCATCGTCGTCGACGAGAGTCCGGAGGTGGAAACCGCGCTCTACTACGCGGCAAACCGCATGCAGCGCTCATCGGGTGCCCTGGTTATGCTGTACGTCATCGTGCCGCAGGAATTCCAGCACTGGATCAACGTGCGCCAGCAGCAGGTCGAGGAGGAGACGGCCAAGGCGAAGGCGCTGTTCCGCCTCATGCGCCGAAAGCTCAATCTCGTCGGCTACGAGAATGTCGCCTGCGAGGAGATCATCCGCGAAGGGTCGAAGGGCGAGGAAATCCGTAAGCTCATCGACGAGGACGAGGACATCGCGGTGCTGGTGCTGGGTGCCTCCGCCGACGCCTCTGGCCCCGGGCCGCTCGTCTCGTCCCTCGCCGCCGGCAGCGCCATGGGCAGCTTCCCGATCCCAATAACCATCGTTCCGGGCACACTGGCCCTGGAGGAGGTCAGATCCCTGGATTAAAAGGGCTAACGGGCTCTCGATATCCGGTCGAAGATCGCCTATCTTAGAGCTATTCTAAAGAGATCATACCGCCAGGCCTTAAGGGCTGGCGACGCCAACACGGAAAGGCCACCCGATGTTCATCCAGACCGAGGCGACCCCTAACCCGGCGACGCTGAAGTTCATCCCCGGAAAATCGGTGCTTGCCGACGGCACCGCCGACTTCACGGACAAGGGTGAGGCCCGCGCCTCCCCGCTCGCCTCGCGACTGTTCGACATCAAGGGCGTGCGCGGCGTGTTCCTCGGCTCCGACTTCATCTCGGTGACTAAGGGCGAGGAGGAGTGGCAACACCTGAAGCCGATGATCCTCGGCGCCATCATGGAGCACTTCATGTCAGGCGCGCCGGTCGTGGCGGAAACGGCCAACGACGACACCGGCACGACGTCGTACGACCCGAAGGACGAAGCGGTCGTTTCGACCATCAAGGAGCTGCTGGAGACGCGCGTGCGCCCGGCCGTGGCGCAGGACGGCGGCGACATCACCTTCTCGGCCTTCCGCGACGGCGTCGTCTATCTGCATATGCGCGGTGCCTGCTCGGGTTGCCCGAGCTCGACGGCAACGCTTCGCCACGGCATCGAGAACCTGTTGCGGCACTTCTGTCCGGAAGTGCAGCAGGTGCAGGCGGTTTGATGCCTGTAAGCGCGAGCTCGATGAAACCCCGCCATATCTGGCGGGGTTTTTGTTTTTCAGCCCTTTGAATCAACCTGTTGAGACGGATGAGAGCCGACCATGCCGCAAGCCGATGACGCCGCACTGCGCCAAGCCTTTCTCGATGCGCGTACGCAAAACGCCTGGCTTCCGAAGGATGTGCCCGACAGCCTGCTGCGGCAGCTGATCGACACGGTGAAGATGGGGCCGACCAGCGCCAACTGCCTGCCGGCGCGCTTCGTGTTCGTGAAGTCGCAGGAGGCCAAGGAGAAGCTCAAGCCGTTCCTGAGCGAGGGCAACCGCGCCAAGACCATGCAGGCGCCGGTGTGCGCCATCATCGGCTATGACCTCGATTTCTACGAGCACCTGCCGAAGCTGTTTCCGCACAAGGACATGAAGAGCAACTACGCCGGGAAGCCCGACAAGATCCTGGACACGGCATTTCGCAACGGAACCCTTCAGGGCGGCTATCTCATTATTGCAGCGCGGCTTTTGGGGCTCGATTGCGGGCCGATGTCGGGCTTCGACAATGCGGGTGTCGACACGGCGTTCTTCGCCGGCACGACCGTAAAGTCGAATTTTCTCTGCAACCTGGGCTATGGCGATGCGTCTGCTGTCCAAGCGCGCCTGCCGAGGTTCAGCTTCGACGAAATGGCGAAGATCATCTGAGATTCGCCTTTCATTTTCGGATGGTGAATCCGCCGGGCTCTGCGTATAGGGTTGCGGCCCATGAACATTCTGGCTTTCGACACCTGCTTTGACGGCTGCTCGGTCTGCGTTGCCGAGCGGGCCGGCGGTGCCGTGGTCGAGCTCAGCGCCATGATGGAGCGTTTCGAGACTGGCCATGCCGAGCGGCTCATTCCGATGATCGGCGATGCAATGTCCAAAGCCGGTCTTGATTTCGATCGGCTAGATCGCATCGCGGTGACGACGGGGCCTGGCACGTTCACCGGCACGCGCATTGGCGTCGCAGCCGCGCGCGCGTTGGCGCTGGCATGCGGCGCAAAAACGGTCGGCGTTTCCAGCCTTGCCGTCATGGCCGAGGTTGCCAAGCGCGAGATCACACCTGAGCAGCTGGCCGTCGTCGTCGATGCGCGGCGCGGCGAAGTCTACGCGCAGCTGTTCGGATCCGATGGCGGTCTCGACGCAAGGTCGCCGCCGCTGCTTCTGTCGATTGACGAGGCCGCGCAGCTCGGCGGCAATGCGCCCGTCGTGTTTGTAGGTTCGGGCGCCGCAGCGGTCGCAACAGTGGCGAGCGGGCAGGCCCGTGATGCGAGTTCACATTTCCCTGATTTGCTACCGGACGCGATGGCCCTGGCATTCATCGCCGCGGCGCTTCGGGCGACCGATGATCCCCTCATTCCATTCTACCTGCGGCCGCCGGACGCCAAACCGCAGGCCGGCAAGGCGATAGCGAGAGCTTAGAGCATGAAGCCCGCGGCCATTCCTCTCGATCCGAAGAATCTGAGCTTATTGTGGGCGAGCCCGGAACGCGCTGAGGAGATTGCGGCACTTCACGCGCGCCTCTTCGATCCGCCGTGGGACGCCGCAAGCATCACCAAGTCGATCGAGCACCCCGCCTCATCATCGTTCATTGCCCAAATACGCGAGCCGCGCGTGCTGGCTGGCTTCGTCATCGGCCGCATCGCTGCCGACGAGGCGGAGATCCTCTCGATCGGCGTTGCCCCGGAATGGCAGCGGCGCGGAATCGGGCGGCGCATGGCGGAGGGTCTTGTACGCGCCGCACGTCGGGCCGAGGTGAAGCGGCTATTCCTAGAAGTGGCCGCCGACAACGACGCGGCCGTCGCCCTCTACGAGGGACTTGGCTTCAAGATCGCAGGTGCGCGCAAGGCCTATTACCAGCGCAAAGGCAGCGACAGCGTCGATGCCGTCATTCTTGCGCTTGATTTATAGGTCGATGACCTGTCCGGAGGGGCCGCTGGCGGTGGACGGGGTTCCGCCGCGCTCCTATAAAGCGCTCACATAGCGAGAGCGGAGCACTCGCCGCCGCATGGTCGAGACTGCAAATTCCGGCTTGAGCCGCATCGAGCTCCTGTGCGCCGAGCAAGGACTGCGCATGACCGGACAGCGGCGCGTGATCGCCCGCGTGCTGTCGAGCGCCAAGGATCATCCCGACGTCGAGGAGGTCTATCAGCGCGCCAACGAGATCGACCGCCACATCTCGCTGTCCACCGTGTATCGTACGCTGAAACTGTTCGCCGAGAAGGGCATCCTCGAGCGCCACGACTTCGGCCATAAGCGCGGACGCTACGAGGAAGCCTCGCGGGGGCACCACGACCACCTCATCGACGTTGAAAGCGGGCGCGTGATCGAGTTCAGCAACGAGGCGATCGAGGCGCTGCAGGATCGCATCGCACGCGAACTCGGCTTTAAGCTGGTCGGCCACCGGCTCGAGCTTTACGGCGTGCGGATGAAGCCGGCCAAGAAAGCGTGATCCACAAGGCCTCAAAGCGTATGAGTTCGGTTCGCGGTGCGGCGGTTCTGGCGGGTTTTTTCGCACTCACCGTGCCGCTGATGCCGGTGCAGGCTCTCTTGCTGCGGGTGGGGTCGCGGGGCGCACGAGCTTTTCCCCACTGGTACCATCGTCAAGTTTGCCGCTTGCTCGGCATCCGCATCCATCTCGATGGCGCGGTGGTGCGCGACCGACCGGTGCTGCTGGTCGCCAATCACACCACGTGGCTCGACATTCCCGTGCTATCGGCCGTGGCCCCGGTGTCGTTCGTCGCCAAGAAAGAGGTCGGCACCTGGCCGTTCGTGTCGGCGCTGGCGCGTCTGCAGCGGTCGGTGTTCGTCGATCGCACGCGACGCACGGCGGTGGGGCAGGCGGCGGGCGAGATCCTCACGCGGCTAGGGCAGGGCGACACCATCGTGCTGTTCGCCGAGGGCACCTCCAGCGACGGTAACCGCGTGCTGCCGTTCATGACCTCGCTGTTCGCGGCAGCGAAGCCCTCGGGGGAGAGCAACGCGGCACCCGACGCAGTCGTGCAGACGCTATCGGCTGTCTACACGCGCCTGCACGGCATACCCCTCGGCCGCGCCGAGCGCCCCGGCGTCGCCTGGTATGGCGACATGGAAATGCGCAGCCACGCTTGGTCGTTGTTGAAGGCGGGCCCTCTCGACGTACAGATCCGCGTCGGGCCGCCGGTACCGCTGGCGAGCTTCGCCGACCGCAAGGAGCTGGCGCGGCATAGCGAAGCACAAGTGCGCGAGCATGTCGTCCGCATCCTGCGCGCGCGCCCGGCAGCGGAGCCAGTTGCGATCGCGGCGCCCGAAGACGCGCCATCGGCGGTCAGAACCCGGGCTGCGGCCGAGCCCGGGCAAAAGTGGGTTTAATCTCGACGCAATTCTTAAGGGCTGGACAAAGCCTGCCCGATAAGGCTGACGTTGGCGCCCGGTAAACGCCATGGGTATGCGAGCTTGATGGACGATCGGCTGACGACCGAAGCGGCGGAGAGTGACGGCGGCGAGGCGTTAGCCGCGTTCGCGGCGCCATCGCGCACGCCGTCTGGCGGGCGGAAGGTTTTCATCGCACCTTCGGCTGCCAGATGAACGTCTACGATTCCGAGCGCATGAGCGAAGCGCTATCGGCGGAGGGATATTCGGAAACCAGCGCCATCGAGAGCGCCGATCTCGTCATCCTCAATACCTGTCATATCCGCGAGAAGGCGGCGGAGAAGGTCTACTCCGACCTCGGACGCATCCGCGTCTTGAAGGATGAGCGCGCCGCCGCCGGCAACGACACGGTGATCGCCGTCGTCGGCTGTGTCGCCCAGGCCGAGGGTGCCGAGATCGTACGCCGCATGCCGGCCGTCGATCTTGTTATAGGTCCGCAAAGCTACCATCGCCTGCCGGAGCTTATTGTCCGCACCCGTGCCGAAAACCGCGCGCTGGTCGAGACGACATTCCCAGAGGAAGAGAAGTTCGCCCATCTTCCGCAGCGAACGCCTACGCGCGCGGTGACGGCGTTCCTCACCGTGCAGGAAGGTTGCGACAAGTTCTGCACCTTCTGCGTCGTGCCCTACACGCGCGGCATGGAATATTCGCGCGGCGTCGCCGACATTGAGCGCGAGGCGCGCGCCCTCGTTGCGAGCGGTGTGCGCGAGGTGACGCTGCTGGGCCAGAACGTCAACGGTTACCACGGCGCTGGCCCCGACGGACGCACCTACTCGCTGGCTGATCTCGTCCGGCATCTGGCGCGCATCGATGGGCTCGAGCGGCTGCGCTACACCACCAGCCATCCGCGCGATATGAGCGATGATCTCATCGCCGCGCATGCCGACGAGAAAAAGCTAATGCCGTATCTGCACCTACCGTTCCAGTCGGGTGCCGATCGCATTCTTGCCGCGATGAACCGCAAGCACACGGCGCGCGAATACCTCGACCTTGTGGCCCGTGTCCGCGCCGCGCAGCCGGAGTTGGCGTTGTCGACCGACGTCATCGTCGGATTCCCCGGCGAGACGGACGCCGAGTTCGAAGAAACGCTGGCGGTGTTCGCCGAGGTCGGTTTCGCCGCCGCTTATTCGTTCAAGTACAGCCCGCGGCCCGGCACACCGGCCGAGAAGCTCGGCGATCAGGTCCCCGAAAAGGTGAAGGCCGAGCGGCTGGCGCGACTGCAAAAGCTCGTGGAACGCCAGCAGCTGGCGTTCGCGCAGCGCTGCATTGGCCGCACGCTGCCGGTCTTGTTCGAGAAGGCCGGGCGCCGCCCCGGGCAGCTCATCGGCCGCTCTCCCTACCTGCAATCGGTGCACGCGGCAGCGCCTGCCGACCTGCTCGGCAAGATCGTCCCCGTTGAAATTTCCGCCTTTGGCCCCAATAGTCTAGCTGGTGTCATACGGCCGGAGTGACCATCGGGTAACGCTATTGCGGGCCCGCAGCCCGACTCGCCGTTCGGGCCGGCGCCGCGTTATGATAGGTTAAGCAACTAGAGTGACAATTCGCAGCGAACGACGTCTGGAGCGCCGATTGGCAGCATTTCGCGGAAGCCCCGTGGCCGGGGCGGGCAGAGCTCCCAAAGCTCAGGTTCCGAATAAGCGCGTTGTCATCCCCTTTGAGGACAACCGCCACCTGCCGCAGCTGCTCGGTGAGTACGACAGCAATCTTGCGCTGGTCGAGGACCGCCTCGGCATCGAAGCCCACGCGCATGGCAACGTCATCACCCTCAATGGCCCCGAAGCGGCATTGACCATCGCGCGCGGCGTGCTCGAACAGCTCTATAAGCGCGCGGCGGCCGGCGAGCCCATCGGCCCGGGCGATTTCGACGGCCTCATTCGTCATGCTCGCGAGGAAAGCGTCCCAGGCGACGGCCAAGCGCAGATCACGACGCGCCGCCGCGTGGTCAAGGCGCGCACGCGCATGCAGAGCAGCTATATGCGCGCTCTTGAAAAATCAGACCTTGTGTTCGGCGTCGGCCCCGCCGGCACCGGCAAGACGTATATCGCTGTCGCCTATGCCGCCCATTGCCTCGAGCGCGGCGTCGTCGAACGCATCATCCTGTCGCGTCCGGCCGTCGAAGCGGGTGAGCGCCTCGGCTTCCTGCCCGGTGACATGCGCGAGAAGGTCGATCCCTATCTGCGTCCGCTGTACGATGCCCTCTACGACGTGTTGCCGCCTGAGAAGGTCGAACGCGACCTTGAATTGGGCGTCATCGAAATCGCGCCCCTGGCGTTCATGCGCGGGCGCACGCTTGCCAACGCCTATGTCATTCTTGATGAAGCGCAGAATACCACCAGCATGCAGATGAAGATGTTCCTCACTCGCCTCGGCGAGGGCTCGAAGATGACGGTAACCGGTGACCCGAGCCAGATCGACTTGCCCAGCGGGATGCGATCGGGCCTTGAGGAGGCGATCTCGCTACTGGACGGCGTCGCCGGCATCGAAGCGATCCGCTTCGCCAACGCCGACGTCGTGCGCCGCGACCTCGTCGCTCGCATCGTCGAAGCCTACGACAAGCAGAAGTAGCTTGGTGCGATGCCGCATAATGTTCCAGTGACGAATGCAATTGTCGCCGAAGGCGGCGATGCGCACGCAGGCCCCGACGAGCCTCCGCTAAGTCTCGACATCGATGTCGTACATGACGGTGGCGACTGGGAAACGGTCGCCGGCGCGGAATCCCTCGTGCGCACCGCTGCCGCAGCGCTTGCCGCAGAACTGCTTCTGGGGCGCAGCGAGGTTTGCATAGCGCTGTCGAACGATGCGCAGATCGCCGAACTCAACGCCAACTATCGCGGCAAACCGGCGCCGACCAACGTTCTGTCGTTTCCCGCCGGACCCAACATTCCGATCGATGACGACGACCCGCGGTTTCTCGGCGACGTCGTGCTCGCACTGGAAACGCTGCAGCGCGAGGCCGCGGAACTCGGGCTGCCGATCGAGCATCATATGCAACATCTGGTGGTGCACGGACTGCTACATCTTCTGGGCTATGATCACGGGACGGACCAGGAGGCGCAGGCCATGGAAAGTCTCGAGGTGCGCATTCTGCGGCGCCTCGGCATCGCCGATCCCTATGCAGCGGCCGGCGAGCCCGTCAAAATCTCCGAGCAAACGAGTCAGCCCACGAAGTCATGAGCAACGCACATCTACCCAAAGACACTGGCGAGCAGCCGTCACCGGCGAGCGGCGGCGAACAGTTAAGCGGCACACAGAGCCTGCTTAACGCACTTCTCAGCCGCATCGGACTGCGTTCGCCGAGCCTGCGCGAATTGCTCGAGGCCGACCTCAAGGGCGGTGCCGAAGCCGACGATGCCGCGGCGTTCTCCAATGAAGAGCGCGAGATGCTACGCCGGTTGCTGCGTTTCGGCGGCTCGCGCGTCGACGACATCATGGTGCCGCGCGCCGACATCATCGCGCTTGAAGAGAGCGACACTCTGGCGGAGCTGTTGCGGACGTTCGGCGAGGCTGGCGTCTCGCGCATCCCGCTGTTCAGTGAGACGCTCGACGACCCGCGCGGCATGATCCACGTCAAGGATCTGTTCCGCTGGCTGACGCGCGAGGCCGCTGCCGACGCCGTCAACACGCGCATCGTCGTGGCGCCGCCGGCCGGCAGCATCGAAGAGCCGGAAGAGGACGCGCCGCCCTCGCAGCAGCTCGATTTCGGCCGCGTCGACCTCTCGCGACCGATCGCATCGGCGAAAATCCGCCGTCCGGTGCTCTATGTCCCACCGTCAATGCCGGCCACGAATTTGCTGATCCGCATGCAGTCGACGCGCATCCATATGGCGCTTGTGGTCGACGAGTACGGCGGCACCGACGGCCTCGTTACCATCGAAGACCTCGTCGAGCAGATCGTCGGCGACATCGAGGACGAGCACGACGTTGCCGAGGCGGCGCACATCTTCACCGAGCCGAAGCTGGGGCTCGTGGCGTCCGCCCGCACACCGATCAAGCAACTCGAGGAGCACCTCGGCATCAAGCTTTTGAAGCCCGAAGAGGAAGAGGACATCGACACCCTCGGCGGCCTCATGTTCTCGATGCTGGGCCGCGTGCCGGCGCGCGGCGAGCTGGTGCGCCATCCGAGCGGGATCGAACTCGAGGTTCTCGACGCCGACGCGCGCCGTCTGAAGAAAGTGAAGATCCACCAGCCGCGTGCCGTTGACGCTGCCGCGCCCGAGACGGGAAAGGCGTGAAGCCCGCCGCGGCATCCGTAGAGCGTGAGCGCTCGGGCTTTGCCTCCGCAACTGCACGCTTCGCCGATTTCATAGCTCGCGTTTCCGTATCGGTTGCGGAGCTGTCGGGATGGCGACGCGCGCTGACCGCGTTTGGTGCCGGTGCGCTTTCGGCGGCCGCCATGGCGCCGTTCTTCGCTTCCCCGGTGCTGTTCTTCACGCTTCCAGTGCTCGTCTGGCTCGTCGATGGTGCGGGAGCTGCAGGGCCGTCGCGCCGCCGCCAATTTCTGCGCGCCGCCGGCGCCGGCTGGTGGTTCGGCTTCGGCTATTTCCTGCTCGGCCTGTTCTGGATCGGCGAGGCGTTTCTTGTCGAGGCGGAGGTGTTCGCCTGGCTACTGCCGTTCGCAGTGCTGATGCTGCCGGCCGGACTCGCGCTGTTCACCGCCTTGGCGGCGGGCGCGGCGCGCCTTGCCTGGTCGCGCGGCGCGGCACGCATCCTCATTCTGGCGCTGGCCATCGCGGCGACCGAATGGTTGCGTGGCCACGTGCTCACTGGCTTTCCCTGGAATGTGCTGGGCTACGCGCTGACGTGGCCGCTGCCGATGATGCAATCCGCGTCGGTGTTCGGCATCTACGGATTGACGCTGCTTTGCGTCGCCATCTTCGCCGGGCCGATCGTTCTCATCGCAGACGCCCGGCCCGGTCACGTCGCGAGAGCGCGCTGTCTTCCGCGCCGTCGCCTTGGCGCTCGTGCCGCTGGCGATGCTCTACGGCCTCGGCGTCTGGCGGTTATCCACAGGCCCGACGGCGATGCTCGACAACGTCCGCCTCCGCATCGTGCAGGCGAGCGTGCCGCAGCGGGACAAGTGGCGCCCCGAAAAGCAGCGCCAGATATTTGAGGATCAACTGGCCCTATCGCGCCACGATCCATGCAGGTCGGCAGGACGACCTCGCCGGCATCACGCACCTCATTTGGCCGGAGGCTGCAATGCCGTTCCTGCCGCTGGAGCACCCGGAAGCCTTGGCCGCCATCGGCGCGCTGCTGCCGAACGGCACGCGATTGTTGTCGGGTGGACTGCGGCTGAAGAAGCCCGTCTCCGGCCCCGGCGCACGCGAGGCCTATAACAGCCTCATGGTCTTTGGCGACCAGGGCAACCTCGAGCAGACCTACGACAAGATCCATCTGGTCCCGTTCGGCGAGTACCTGCCGATGCAGAGCCTCCTGGAGAGCATCGGGCTGGAGCAGCTGACCCGTTGGCGCGGCGGGTTCGCGGCCGGCCCCGTGCCACGGCCGCTGCTATCGATCCCCGGCCTGCCGCCGGTGGCGGCGCTCATTTGCTACGAGGCAATTTTTCCCACCGAGATCGTGCAGGGCTCGGCGCGGCCGGGTTTACTGATCAACATCACCAATGATGGCTGGTTTGGCGATACGACCGGTCCGCGGCAGCACTTCCACCAGACGCGCGTGCGCGCGGTCGAAGAAGGTTTGCCGATCGTGCGTTCAGCAAATAACGGTGTTTCAGCTATTATCGACGGGCAAGGTCGCGTTGTCGCAATGCTCAACCTTAACGCGCGTGGCGTCGTCGATGCCGGAATACCGGGCCCCGTTGCTGCGCCTGTTTACGCTACAGCCGGTGATAGTACTTTCGTAGTCCTTGCACTCATCTTCCTGGTGGCCGCTGTAGTCCTAGTTCGTCGCAGCCGCCATTAAAGACAATTTGTTTGTTGTTCTGGCGCAGAGCAGCGGTCATAAGGTTCGAGCGGCAGCTGCGCGGTACACGCACAGTCTTACTTCTATAGGTTGGATCGGCCCTCGATCACAATCAAAACGTGCATAATCAACGATGTAGAGGGGCTTAGGTAAGCAGGAATGTCGAGAGAAAATGCGCTGGGCGATGGCGAAGTAGAAGATCGTAGCTCGCGGCGCGCCAATCCTGTCGATGTACATGTCGGAGCTCGCGTGCGGCTGCGGCGAATGCTTCTAGGTATGAGCCAAGAAAAGCTCGGCGAGCAGCTTGGCCTGACCTTCCAGCAGATCCAGAAGTATGAAAAGGGCATCAACAGAATTGGCGCCAGCCGTCTGTTCGATCTCTCGCAAGTTCTCAGTGTCCCCGTGCAGTTCTTCTACGAAGAACTCCCGGTGAGCGGCGCTGGTGGGGCCGCAGGCTTCGCCGAGCGCCCGGCGGAGAGCTATGCCGTCGAATTCCTCGGCAGCCGCGAGGGCCTAGAGCTTAACAAGGCCTTCGCCCGCATTACCGATCCGCGGGTGCGGCGTTCGATCGTCGATCTCGTGCGCGCCTTCGCCGGGGAAGCCGCCGCCGCCGCCGACTAGGACGCCGACTGTCACATTTCGGGCTTGCGTGCCAACGCGCCGCACTTGCCGGCGGTCAGGGATGGTTGGGTTGACCCCGGTCGTTCTTGACCCCGTAGGCAAAGCTTGAGACAAACCCGGCGTTTCCAGAGATGCCGAAAAGCGCACGGGGGCCCGAGTGGCACGTAAATCCTACCTGTTCACGAGCGAATCCGTTTCTGAGGGTCACCCGGACAAGGTGTGCGATCGCATCTCCGATGAGATTGTCGATCTTTTCTTCCGCGAGGGACCCAAGGCCGGCATCGACCCGTGGGCCATCCGCGCCGCTTGCGAGACGCTGGCGACGACCAACAAAGTCGTCATCGCCGGCGAGACGCGTGGACCCGAGACGGTGACCAAGGACTGGATCGCGCACGTCGCGCGCATGGCGATCCGTGACATCGGCTACGAGCAGGACGGCTTCCACTGGGACAAGTGCGATATCGAGGTCCTGCTGCATCCGCAGTCGGCCGATATCGCTGCCGGCGTCGATGCGCTGCAGCCCGGCACGAACAAGGAAGAAGGTGCGGGCGATCAGGGCATCATGTTCGGTTATGCCTGCACCGAGACGCCGGAACTGATGCCGGCACCGATCTACTACGCGCATAATATCCTGCATGATCTCGCCATTGCCCGGCATAAGAAGGAGGGCGGCGCCGCTTTGCTCGGCCCGGATTCCAAAAGCCAGGTCACGGTGCAGTATGAGGACGGCAAGGCCGTCGGCGTGACGCAGATTGTCGTTTCGCACCAGCATGTTCAGGAGGACCTCTCCTCCAAGAAAATCCGCGACATCATCGAGCCGTACGTGCGCAAGACGCTGCCCGAAGGCTGGATCACGAAGGACACGATCTGGCACGTCAACCCGACCGGTAAGTTCTTCATCGGCGGGCCTGACGGCGACACCGGCCTGACGGGCCGCAAGATCATCGTCGACACCTACGGCGGCGCGGCTCCGCACGGCGGCGGCGCCTTCTCCGGCAAGGATTCAACGAAGGTCGACCGTTCGGCCGCCTACGCCGCCCGCTATCTGGCAAAAAACGTCGTCGCCGCCGGCCTTGCCGACCGCTGCACAATTCAGCTCGCTTATGCCATCGGCGTCGCCAAGCCGCTGTCGATCTACGTCGACACGCACGGCACCGGAAAGGTCGACGAAGCGAAGCTTGAGAAGGCTTTGGGCGAGGTCATGGACCTGTCGCCCCGCGGTATCCGCAAGCACTTCGATCTCAACAAGCCGATCTACGCGCGCACCGCGGCCTACGGCCATTTCGGTCGCGCCCCCGATGCGGACGGCGGTTTCTCCTGGGAGAAGACCGACCTTGCCGATGCCATCAAGAAGGCCGCCGGCTGATCAGAGCGCCGACGCGCCGCAGGCCGAGCATGCGCAGGAGCTGCGCTCGTTCGGTCGCCGGCGCGGCCGCAAGCTGAGCGCACGACAGCAGCATCTGCTTGATGCGGTGCTGCCGCGTGTGGCGCTGGTGCCGAGCCAAGCACCTGCGGGATCGCTGCTCGATCTGTTCTCGGTGCCCGTCGCACGCACGTGGCTGGAGATCGGCTTTGGCGGCGGCGAGCACCTGGCTTGGCAGGCCCGCGCCAATCCCGACGTCGGACTTATTGGCTGCGAGGTGTTCGAGGACGGCGTCGTCAAGGCGCTTTCGGCGATCGACGAGGGGGGCCTCGGCAATGTTCGCCTCAGCACCGAGGACGCCCGTGCGGTATTGCGCCGGCTGCCGGATGCCTCCCTCGACCGCGTGTTTATCCTGTTTCCCGATCCGTGGCCCAAGAAGCGCCACGTCAAACGACGCCTCATCAACCGTGCCCTGATCGACCAGCTCGCTCGTGCCATGCAGCCTGGCGCCGAGCTGCGCATCGGCACCGATATCGGCGACTATTTGCGCACCATCATGCTCGCCATGAGGGGGCACGCGGGCTTCGACTGGCAGGTACAAGGGCCACAGGATTGGCGGGTTCGGCCGACCGACTGGCCGCAAACGCGCTACGAGGCGAAGGCCGGCCGCGAGGGCCGCGGATGCTATTTTTTACGCTTTGTGCGGACGGCCGCCATCGAGCGGGCAGGTGCCCCTTGAAACCGTGGTCACGATCCCGTAATATCCTGCTGCTCATGATCATCTCAACTATCGGGAGTGGGCCCTCTGGGTCCGCTCTTTTTGTATTGGCGTAGGGGATCGAGCGAAGCTGGCCGGAAACTCTTCGAATATGCACGCTGGCGACGAGGTTGCCTTCGGCGACCGGTTTATCGTGGAAAGCGGCGCCGCCGCGCGGGTTGCCGAACTCATTGAGCCGGCGCTCAGCGATCGCGGCTTTAAACTCGTGCGCGTTGCCGTGTCGGGCCAGGAAGGCAAGACGCTGCAGGTCATGGCCGAGCGCGCGGACGGCACGATGACCATCGAGGACTGCGAGATCATTTCGAAGGAGATCTCGCCGCTGCTTGACGTGCACGACCCGATCGCTGGCGCCTACCGCCTGGAGGTTTCATCGCCCGGCATCGACAGGCCGCTGGTGCGGCCCTCGGACTTCGAGGACTGGTCGGGCCACGAGGCGAAGATTGAAGTGACGGAGCTGATCGACGGGCGCCGGCGTTTCCGCGGCATGCTCGAGGGCTTCGAGGACGGCGAGGTGCGCATCGAGGTTGATCTCGGTGCGGCAGGCAAGTCCGTCATCGGTATTCCGATGGGGCTCGTCGCCGAAGCCAGGCTCGTCCTGACAGACGAATTGATCCGCGAGGCCTTGAGCCGCGCAAAGAAGAGCAAAGCATTGTCCGACGGGGCAGAAGCCCCCGATACGGACATCGAGGAGGACTGAGAACCATGGCAATGGCCGGCATCAGCGCCAACAGGCTGGAGCTCCTGCAGATCGCCGAGGCGGTGGCACGTGAGAAGTCGATCGATCGCAAGATCGTCATCGAGGCGATGGAAGACGCGATCCAGAAGGCGGCAAAGTCGCGCTACGGCGCCGAGAACGACATCCGCTGCGAGATCGACCCGAAGACGGGCGAGGCGCGGCTGTCGCGGGTGCTGGCGGTGGTCGAGACGGTCGAGAACGACTCAACGCAGATCAACCTTGCCGATGCGCAGGGCCGCAACGCCGACGCTAAGGTCGGTGATCTCATCGCCGAGCCGCTTCCGCCCTTGGACTTCGGCCGCGTCGCTGCGCAGAACGCCAAGCAGGTCATCGTGCAGAAGGTGCGCGAGGCCGAGCGTGAGCGCCACTATAGCGAGTACAAGGATCGCATCGGCGAGATCGTCAACGGCACCGTAAAGCGTGTCGAGTACGGCAATGTCATCGTTGATCTCGGCCGCGCCGAGGGCATCATTCGCCGCGATGAGATGATCCCGCGCGAGAACGTGCGCTACGGTGACCGCATCCGCGCCTACATCTACAACGTCAGCCGCGAGCCGCGCGGCCCGCAAATCTTCCTATCGCGCGCCCGGCCTGAGTTCATGTCGAAGCTGTTCGCGCAGGAAGTGCCGGAGATCTACGACGGCGTCGTTGAGATCAAATCGGTCGCCCGCGACCCGGGCAGCCGCGCCAAGATCGCCGTTATTTCCAAGGATTCATCGATCGACCCCGTCGGCGCCTGCGTCGGTATGCGTGGATCGCGCGTGCAGGCGGTGGTCAACGAGCTGCAGGGCGAGAAGGTCGACATCATCCAGTGGAACCCTGATGCGGCAAGCTTCATCGTCAACGGCCTGGCACCCGCCGAGGTGACTAAGGTTGTGCTCGACGAAGACTCCAACCGCATCGAGGTCGTTGTGCCTGAGAGCCAGCTGTCGCTGGCCATCGGCCGCCGCGGTCAGAACGTGCGCCTTGCTTCGCAGCTGACCGGCTGGGACATCGACATCGTCACCGAGCAGGAAGAGTCCGAGCGCCGCCAGAAGGAATTCTCCGAGCGCTCGAACATGCTCATGGAGGCTCTCGACGTCGACGAGGTCATCGCCCAGCTGCTGGTGACCGAAGGCTTCGCCTCGATCGAGGAAGTTGCTTTCGTCGACCTGTCAGAGATCGCGCATATCGAAGGTTTCGACGAGCACACCGCGAACGAGATTCAGACACGTGCTCGCGAATACCTCGAGAAGCAGGAAGCTGATCGCGACTCCAAGCGTCGTGAGCTCGGCGTTGCCGACGAGATCGCCCAGGTCAAGGGCGTCACCACGTCGATGATGGTCGCCATGGGCGAGAACGGCGTGAAGACGCTGGAGGATCTCGCCGACTGCGCCACCGACGACCTCGTCGGCTGGACCGAACGCAAAAAGGAAAAGGATGCCGAGGCAGTGCGCCACAAGGGCGTGCTCGAGGGCTTCGACATCGGCCGCAAGGAAGCCGAGGAAATGATCATGTCGGCGCGTGTGCTCGCCGGCTGGATCAAGGCCGAGGACCTGGAGCAACCGGCTGAGGAAGTCGCCGAGGAGGAAACCGAGGCTAGCGAAGAACCGGCCGAGGGTGGCAAAGACGCCGCCGTCGAAAGCTAGTCGGTGATGGCCGGGACGAAAGGAACATCGGATTGGGCGCTGAGCAGCAGCCGCTGGAAGACGCAGACGACGGGAACGCGCGGGGTTCGCTCCGCCGTTGCATCGTCACGCGCTCAGAGCTGCCGCCCGACGACCTGATCCGTTTTGTTGCCGATCCTTCCGGCACCATCTTTCCCGATGTCGCCCGTAAGCTGCCGGGTCGCGGTGTGTGGGTGACGGCCGAGCGATCGGCGGTCGAGGCTGCCGTCAAGGGCAACGCTTTCGCCAAGAGCCTCAAGCGGCAGGTGACCGTTCCGCCGGACTTGCCGGAGGTCATCGACGCACTATTTGTAAAGCGCTTCCTCAACGCCCTGTCGCTCGCCAACAAGGCCGGTCTCGTCCATACCGGGGCCGAGAAGGTCGAGAAGCTGCTCGACGGTGGACGTGCCGTGGCACTTCTGCATGGCTCCGACGGAACCGCCGAGGGGAGGCGTAAGTTGGACCGCAAGTTCACGGCAATTCAACGGGATAAGGGGCTCCCGGCCACCGTTGTTGATTGGCTCACCATCGAAGAATTGAGCTTGGCCATGGGCCGGTCAAATGTGGTACATGCTGGCCTCATACAAGGCGGAGCCACTAAGCGGTTTCTAAGCGGGGCCGAGCGCGTAAGGCGCTATCGGTCGGGCTTAAGTGCATCCTGATGGCAGGATGTGCGAAGAATTTCGGAGTTTGATCGAGAGCATGACAGAGACCAAGGACACCACCGACAAGACCCTCCGCGGAGGCGCGCGCAAGCCGCTGTCGCTGCAGCGGACGGTCGAGAGCGGCCATGTCCGGCAGAATTTCAGCCACGGCCGTTCCAAGTCGGTTGTCGTCGAGAAGCGCAAGACACGTAAGCTCGGAGGTCCGGGCGGCGCCGAGCCGGAAGTCGCGAGCGTCGCCGCTCCCGTCTCCGAGCCTGCCGTGGCGCGCAAGCCCGCGCAGCCGCAACCGCCGCCCGTTGTCGAAAAGTCCAGCCCCGCTGCTGCTGGCCGCGGCCTCTCCAACGAGGAGCGCGACGCACGCTCCCGCGCACTCGCCGCCGCCCGCGAGCGAAATGACGTTGAGCGCATCGAGGAACTCGCCCGCGCCGAGCGCGAAGCCGCGATTGCGGCTGCCGCGCCGCCGCCCGCGCCTGTCCCCGCGGCGGCCGCCGCTGCCGAGGCCGCTGCGCCTGCTGCGGCCCGCGCACCGGAAGCGCGCGCGCCTTCACCTTCAACTTCACCGTCTGCGCCTTCGACGGCCCGCCCGCCACGCTCCAACGACTCGCGCCCCGGCGACGGCGGCGCGCGTCCGCGCACGTCCTACAACCCGGCCCTGCAGCCGCGTGAGGGCGGTCGCCCGCGTGAGATCGACATTCCGGCGCCGGCCCGCGCCAAGCCGGATGCGGAAGCGCCCAAGCGTATTACCCGCGCGCCCGTCACCAGCGAGGAAGATGACAACCGCGGCGGTCCCAAGGGGCTTCGCAAGCCTGGCGCCGCACGCACACCGACGCCCAAGCCGGACGAGAAGCGCGAGCGCGTCAAGCTGACGATCAACAACGCCTTCGACGAGAAACAGCGCGAACGCTCGCTGGCCTCACTGAAGCGCAAGCGCGAGCGCGAGAAGCTCAAGGCGATGGGAATCTCCCAGGCGCGTGAGAAGATCGTCCGCGAAGTGGTGATCCCCGAGGTCATCACCATCCAAGAGCTGGCCAACCGCATGGCCGAGCGCGCCGTCGATGTCATCAAGTATTTGATGAAAGAAGGCGCGATGCACAAAATCAACGATGTGGTCGACGTCGATACCGCCGAGCTCATCGTGCAGGAGTTCGGTCACACGCCCAAGCGCGTGTCCGAGGCGGATGTCGAGAGCGGCTTCATCGGTGAGAAGGACGAGGAGGGCACGCTTGAGCCGCGCGCTCCGGTCGTCACCATCATGGGTCACGTCGACCACGGCAAGACGTCGCTGCTCGACGCTATCCGACAGACCAACGTCGTCGCCGGCGAAGCGGGCGGTATCACCCAGCATATCGGCGCCTATCAGGTGACGACGCCGCTGGGCGACAAGATCACCTTCATCGATACGCCGGGCCACGAGGCGTTCACCGCCATGCGCGCCCGCGGCGCCAAGGTGACGGACATCGTCGTGCTCGTGGTTGCGGCCGACGACGGCGTCATGCCGCAGACGATCGAAGCCATCAATCACGCCAAAGCGGCCGGTGTTCCGATCATCGTGGCGATCAACAAGATTGATAAGCCGCAGGCGGATCCCAACCGCGTCCGCACCGAGCTGCTGCAACACGAGATCGTCGTCGAAAGCATGTCGGGCGAAACGCTCGAGGTGCCCGTGTCGGCGCTGAAGCGCACCAACCTCGACAAGCTGCTGGAAGCCATCCATCTGCAGGCCGAAATCCTCGACCTGAAGGCCAGCCGTAGCCGCTCCGCCGAAGGCATCGTCGTCGAGGCGAAGCTTGAGCGTGGCCGCGGTCCGGTCGGCACCGTGCTCGTGCAGCGCGGCACGCTGCGCGTCGGTGACATCGTGGTCGCCGGCAAGGCATGGGGCCGCGTTCGCGCCCTCATCGATGAGCTCGGCGCCAACGTAGCCGAGGCAGGGCCGTCTATCCCGGTCGAGATTCTCGGCTTCGATTCAGCTCCCGAAGCCGGCGACCAGTTCGCCGTCGTCGAGAGCGAGGGCCGTGCCCGCGAGATCACCGACTATCGCGTGCGCAAGCGTCGCGACACGATGGGCTCCGCCGGCACGCCGCGCACCCTCGAGCAGATGATGCAGTCGCTGAAGGAGACGGGCCGCAAGGACTTCACGCTGCTCGTCAAAGGCGACGTGCAGGGCTCGGTCGAAGCTATCGCCGGCTCGTTGCGCAAGCTCAATACCGACGAGGTCGCGGCGCAAATCGTGCACTCGGGCGTCGGCGGCATCACCGAGTCCGACGTGGCGCTGGCCAATGCGTCGAAGGCGGTGGTCGTCGGCTTCAACGTGCGCGCCAACGTCCAGGCCAAGGCCTTGGCTGATCGCGACGGCGTCGAGATCCGCTACTACAACATCATCTACGATCTCGTCGACGACGTGAAAGCGGCGATGTCGGGCCTGCTGGCGCCGACCATCCGCGAGATCTACCTCGGCAAGGCGGAAATTCTCGAGGTGTTCAACATCTCGAAGACCGGCAAGGTCGCCGGCTGCCGGGTCGTCGACGGCAAGGTGGAGCGTGGCGCCAAGGTGCGTCTCATCCGCGACGACGTCGTCATCCACGAGGGCACGTTGTCGACCTTGAAGCGCTTCAAGGACGAGGTGCGCGAGGTTCCGGCTGGCCAGGAGTGCGGCATGGCATTCGCCAACTACCAGGACATCCGTGCCGGCGACGCCATCGAGTGCTTCAACGTCGAGACGGTGACGCGCTCTCTGTAAGCGCTCGCTGCCAATAAGTTAGCGGTGCCGGGCCCATCGGGCCTGGCACCATATTCAGGCACCGTCCGCGGTCCAATCCCGCGGCGGATTCCAATCGAACGAACAATCCAGTGACCAGATCCAAAAAATCGTCGCGCTCGGCGCCAACGCAGCGTCAGCTGCGCATCGGCGAACTCGTCCGTCACAAGCTGGCGGAAATGTTGGCGCGCGGCGAAATCCACGACGACATCATCGCCTCGCACGTGATCACCGTGCCGGAAGTGCGGCTGTCGCCCGATCTCAAGCTCGCCAGCGCCTATGTGGTTACGCTGGGCGGCGACGACACGGCGGTGGTCATCGAGGCGCTCAATCGCAACAAGAAGTACATCCGCGCGCAAGTCGCGCAGGCCGTGAACCTCAAGTTCGCACCCGACATCCGCTTTCTGCGCGATGAGACGTTCGAGGAGGCGAGCCGCATCGATCAGCTGCTGGCCAGCGCCAAGGTCCGCCAGGACATCGAAAAAGAATGAGCCGCCGCAAGAAGGGAAACCCGGTCCATGGCTGGGTCGTGCTCGACAAGCCGCTCGGCATGACGTCGACGCAGGCTGTCGGTGCCGTGCGCCGGCTATTCGAAGCGCAGAAGGCAGGCCACGCCGGGACGCTCGATCCGCTGGCGACGGGCATCCTGCCGATCGCGCTCGGCGAAGCCACGAAGACGGTCCCGTTCGCCGTCGACGGCGAGAAGGCCTACCGCTTCTCGGTGCGCTTTGGCATCGAGACCGACACGGACGACGCCGAGGGCCAGATCGTACGAACCTCTGAGCGTCTCCCCTCTGCTGACGAGATCGCCGACGTACTTGCTGATTTCACCGGCGAGATCAGCCAGGTGCCGCCGGCCTTCTCGGCCATCAAGGTGGACGGCAACCGCGCCTACGACCTTGCCCGCAGCGGCGAGACGGTCGTGCTCGACCCGCGCTGGATCGTCGTCGAGGACTTGCGCCTCATCGAGATGCCTGACGCGTCAACGGCAGTGCTGGAGGCCGAGTGCGGCAAGGGAACCTATGTGCGCGCCCTGGCGCGCGACATGGGCCGGGCGCTGGGCAGCGCCGCACACGTCATCGGCCTGCGCCGCACCCGCGTTGGCGGCTTCGACGAGGCTGTCTCCGTCGATATGGCGACGCTGCGAGAGGCTGCCGAGGCCGGCGACGTCGGTGCA
>CAVRND010000003.1:0-374395 GCA_963722495.1 uncultured Alphaproteobacteria bacterium
GCGGCGGTCCTCACGGGCCGCCGTTTGCTTTTGGCGGCTGCGTGTAGGCCGTCACCATATCGCGAAAGGCGACTACACCGGCGAGACGGCCACCGACGGGTGGTGCATGCGCCGCGCGGTGCGTCCGGTCGGGATGGCGCCGCGCTCGTACTCGATGGTGCGGATGAACTCGCGGATGCGCGGCTGGATCTCCGTGCGCCAGCGCGTGCCGTTGAAGACGCCGTAGTGGCCGACGCCTTGCTGCACGTAGTGGACCTTCTCGTCGTCGGGGAGTTGGTGCAGAGGTCGTGCGCGGCCTGGGTCTGGCCGATGCCGCAGATGTCGTCGCGCTCGCCCTCGACCGTCATCAGCGCCGTGTCATCGATGGCCGCGCAATCGACGCGCTCGCCGCGGTGCATCATCGTGCCCTCGGGCAGCGCGTGATCCTGGAACACGGTCTTGACGGTCTGCAGGTAGAACTCGGCCGTCAGGTCCATGACCGAGAGGTACTCGTCGTAGAAGTCCTGGTGCTGCTTGACGCTGTCGCAGTCGCCTTTGACGAGGTTCTTGAACAGATCGACGTGGGCATTCATGTGCCGCTCGAGGTTCATCGTCATGAAGCCCGTCAGCTGCATGAAGCCCGGATAGACGGGGCGCATGAAGCCCGCGTGCGGGAAGGGCACCGTGCTGATGACGTTGTTCTCGAACCAGTCGATCGGCTTGCTCTCGGCAAGCTTGTTGACGCCGGTGGGATTGCGCCGCGTGTCGATCGGGCCGCCCATCAGCGTCATCGATGCCGGCTGGCACGGATCGTCGCGTGCGCCATGAGCGCCGCGGCGGCGAGCACCGGGACGGCCGGCTGGCACACGCCGATGACGTGCGTGTCGGGGCCGAGCAAGCGGACGAACTCGATGACGTGGTCGATGAAATCGTCGAGGTCGAAGCGGCCCATGGCGAGCGGCATGTCGCGGGCGTCGGTCCAATCGGTGATGTAGGTCTCGTGCTCGGGCAGCATCGCCTCAACGGTGCCGCGCAGCAGCGTCGCATAGTGGCCCGACATCGGCGCCACGATCAGCACCTTGGGGTCGTAGCGCTTACCGGTGAGCGCAGTCTCGTCGCGCTTGAAGTGCAGCAGACGGCCGAACGGAGTCGACGCCACGATCTGCTCGCGCACTCCGACCTCGACGTTGCCGACGCGCGTCGTCTTGAGCCCGAACTCGGGCTTGCCGTAGCGCCGCGTGACGTTCTCGAACAGCTCGCAAGCGGCCGCGAGGTGACGGCCGTACGGCGTGTTGGTAAGCGGATTGAATGGCCAATCGAGCATGCTACGCAGACCGCTTACGCCAAAGCGCATCGGAGAAAGGACCGAGTGAGCGAATTCGTATGCGTAGTAGTGCATCGCCGTTCCTTTTGCTGCATCGCAGCAGTTGCGGTGCGCAGTACGACCTCTAGGTTAGAGCCAAAGCATCGACTACAAATTACCACACTGCTCCAGGAGCCAAGCCCATCATATAAGACTTCGCTAGCGATGCTGTTCCCTTTCAGACACGTCCCGCTGGTGCGTGCGGCAGAGTATCCGCAACCTCCAGACCGCCGAAATTGCCCGCTACTCCGCTGCAATGCACCGAAAACGGCCTTTAACAACCGGTCCCACTCCTCCATTTAGGGTGGTGGCGTCGGGTTCCGGCCGCCGGCGCAGAGGAGCCATTCGAGGTCGACATGACCAACACCAGGCCGCCCGGTAGGGACTTACCCCCAAATCCGCGCCGTGATTCGCCCAGTCCTGGGCGCTATCCACCCGGTCCGCAGCCGAGCCTCGGCGCCGAGCGCCGGTACGTCGAACCGCCGCGCCGCTCTTCGCCGCTGTTCAGCATACTTTTATATGGCGGCGTGGCGCTGCTCTGCCTCGGCGTGGGCGCGGCGACCTTCTTAGTCATGTCGCCGCCGACGGACTACATCCGCCGCGAGATCATCGCCACCGTGAAGGCCGAGACGGGCCGCGATCTGACCATCGGCGGCGGCGCCTCGTTTACCATCTTCCCCTCGCTCGGGCTGCGCCTCAATGAAGTGTCGCTGTCGGCACCGCCGAGCATGGGCGGCGAGCCGCTGCTGAAGGCGGCCAACTTCGACGTCGGCGTTCGTCTGCTGCCGCTTCTGCGCCAGGAGATCGTCGTCGATCGCCTGGAGCTGAACGAGCCGGTCTTCTCGCTGCGCGTCGACGCTGACGGGCGGCGGAGCTGGGACATGGCCGGTATCGATCTGCCTGTGCGGTTTGCAGGCGTCTCCGGGAGCGGCCGGCTAGCAGATTTGATCATCAGTCCGGCCGCCGCCCAGTCCCGCGAGGTCGCGGCGCTGTCGATCGACGACATCCGCATCACCAACGGCGCGGTGCGCTACAATGACGAGCGCAATGGCGCTTGGGGCCGCTTCGACGGTCTCAACGCGCAGTTCTCGCTCACCGCGATGGACCAGCCACTCACCGGAAGCGGCAGCCTCGTCGCCGAAGGCGAGACGTTCGAGTTCAAGAGCACTCTGACGACACCGCAGGATGTTGCCGAGCAGCGGCAGGCCAAGCTGGCGCTGACCGTTTCCGGCATGCCGCTCACGTTCAGCTACGACGGGACCGTCGGGCCCAACGACGGCGCCGGGACCATTACCGCCAGTTCGCCCTCGCTCAGCGCGCTGGCGCATTGGTGGGGCAACGACGTGTCGCCGGAAGTCGGCGCCGGAGAAGTCGCCTTGACGGCGCAGCTGACGCCACAGACAAGAGCGTTCATCTCACCAACCTCGATCTGAAGGCGGGCAAGACTTCCGCCAGTGGGACGGTCGGTTTTGAGGAGCGTGAGGGCGCGCGCCCGCATGTTGCCGCCGACCTCAAGATCTCCGGCCTGAACGTCGCCGAGCTGCCGCTTGGGGCCGACGTACGCGCCGGCAGGGGCGCCGGTTCCGCCGTTCCGGCTCCGTCACCGCTGAGCATCGACGGCCCGGACGCAGCGCCACAGCCCTCGCAGCCGGACTCCATCGACGACCTGCTCAACAGGCCCGGTCCGAAGGTCAAGGGCTACACGCAGCGTGCCGGCTGGAGCACCGAGCCCATCGATATCAAGGCTCTTGGCCTCGCCGACGTGGACGCGCGCGTCGCGCTCGCCGACGTCACCTATGGGCGCACGCGCATTGACGGCGCGCAGGTTTCTGTCGTCGTCAAGGACCAGGTCGCCAAGGTGACCCTGGCCGACCTGCGCCTCTATGACGGTAGCGGCCGTGGCGTCGTTACGCTCGATGCCTCGTCCGGCCAGCCTGCGTTCACGGCCGACGTCTCCCTGTCGGGCATCGCTGCGCGGCCGTTGCTGCGCGAACTCGGCGCAAGTCGACTGGCTGGCCGGCAATGCAGATGTCGCCTGGAAGGTTGCGGGCCGCGGCGCGACGGAGGCGGCGATGGTTCAGTCGCTGAACGGCACCTCCAACGTCGCAGTAAGCGACGGGGCCGTCATCGGCTATGATCTCGGTGGTGCTATCAACGAGCTGTCGGAAGGCAGTATTCCGAATTTCGCCATCGATCCGTCGAAGAAGACGGACTTCCGCCGTCTCACAGGCACGTTCGTCATCGCCAACGGCATCGCCACCAACAACGACTTGAAGCTCGACAGCCAGCATCTGCACGCGTCAGGCGACGGCTCCGTCGATCTGCCGCAGCGCAGCCTCGACTACACCGTGCGCCCGAAACTCGTCGCCAAGCTTTCCGGCGACGGCGGCGAGGCAAACGCCGCCGGCATCGAGGTTCCGGTGCACATCAAGGGCTCGTGGGAGCAGCCCGACATCTCGCCTGACATCGAAGGCGCCATCAACGCGCCGGGAACCGTCGACGCGGTGAAGCAGATCGGCAAGCAGCTCAAAGGCAAAAACGCCGGCGAGGTGGTTCAGGATCTTTTCGGTGAGAGCAAAGACGGCGGGCCGTCGAAGGCGCAGAAGCTCCTCGATAACCTTTTCGGAAAAGATTAGCGCGGAGCGTCGCGCGATTGTCGCAGCGGCTGCAGATCGCCCGTCGACGGCGCGCGCAGCAAACGCTGGGTGAATCCCACTGAGCGCGCTGGCGAATTTTTTTGCCCCGAGGGGAAAATTTTTCTTGCGTAGGGGGGGGGTGTGCCTCATATGACCCCTCTCCGTTCGTCCACCTGCCCTTAAGGTCGAGGTTTTCCAAAAACCCCAAAGGTAAGGAGCGGACGGGTCACCTCTATCTGCTGGTTGGGGAGGGTCATATGGCCTTTAATGACACCCTCTTCCAATTGGGGATGGACTTAACTCGTTCAAGCACCGCCCAAGAGGAAGATCGTCGTGTTGCTGCGCCAGTGGCGCACGAAGACTATGCGCACGTTGCGCATAACGACTATGCGCAGGTTGCGCATGACGACAGGAAGGACTTTTTCATCGAGCGCGACGGGCAGCGCTATGCCGGCACCCACCTTCTGGTGGATCTGTTCGGTGCCCGTCGTCTGGATGATATCGAGCACATCCAAAGCACGCTTAAGCGATGCGTGGAGGTAGCGGGCGCAACCCTGCTGCATATCCATCTGCATCACTTCACGCCCAATGGTGGCGTGTCGGGCGTTGCCGTTCTGTCGGAGAGCCACATCTCCATTCACAGCTGGCCCGAGGCCAATTACGCGGCCCTCGACGTCTTCATGTGTGGAGAGGCTCAGCCGCAGAAGTGCATCGAGGTCCTGCGCGAAGCCTTCGGGGCCCGTGACGTCGTGGTGAAAACTCACCACCGCGGCTCGGAACTCGAGGATCTGAAGTGGCAGGCCGCGCGCTCTAAACAAGCGCCGGTGCGTCTGAAAGGCGTGAAGCGGTCGAAGCGCGCGGCTTAATAGCCCCGCGACTGGCCCTCCCCGCCTTTCCGGTCACGTTTCCGCCTTGTCCTTGGGCGACGCAGTGGCAACAATGCCGTTGCGTCGCCCGGATTCGGCGCGACCGGAATAGCGCAGGGAACGATCGAGTGGTTCGCGCCCTTCTCACCATTGTCCTCTCAGCCCTCCTCATCGTGAGGGTGCTGCCTGCCTCTGCGCAGGAGCAGGGCCTTGGCGGCAGCTTCATCACGCCGTTCCCTGATAACGACGTCTACCAAGTCCAGGTCGTCGGCGACTGGCTTGCCGAGGGACTCCTTGGTGGTCTCGTCGAAGCGTTCACCGTCGGGCCGGGCGTATCGATCTCCAAGAAGCGCTACGATCTCTCCGGCCTGATGCGCAGCGACTCGGCCAACGATCTGGCCCAACTCGAGCAAACGTTCGGCACCGATCCCAGCCACATCGCCATCGTCATGCTCGGCGCCCAGGATCGCTACAGCATCGGCCGGCGCCGCGGCGCTGAGGCGGAGAACGACGAGTGGCGCGGCGAGTACGGCGCGCGCGTCGATCGGCTGATGAAGCTTCTCAAAAAGGGCAATCGCGCCGTCTATTGGGTCGGCCTGCCGAATATGCGCCGCTTCCAAGACAACGAGCGCGCGCAACGCATGAACGACGTCATCCGCGAGCGCGCCTATCTCAACGGCGCCCGGTACATCGACGCGTACGCAAGTTTCATCGACGAGAGCGGCGGCTATAGCGACTGGGGTCCAGATATCACCGGCAAGGTGCGCCGGCTACGCGATAGCGACGGCGTGCATTTCACCCAAGCCGGATACCTCAAGCTCGCCCACTTCGTGGAGCGAGAGCTGAAGCGCGACATTGCCCAGGCGCGCACCGAACGCTCCATCCCGCTGGCCGGCGACGCTGCCGAGCAATCGCGCGTCAACCCCGAGAAAGTGCGGCTGAAGGCGGAATCGGAACGCGCGCAGGCGCAGGCCAAGTCTGCGAAGGGCGGCGGTAGCAGCAGCGGCGACGTTGCGGCGCCCGCCAACGCCGGTTCAGCGGACGGGGCGCGTGACCAAAAGCTCGAGACCGGCAAGGTCGACATCCGCGTCACGGGCGCCGAAGGCACCGAGCAGGTCCTCACCGTCGAGATCGTGCGGCCGGCGATCGCGGCCTCAGTCGTCGCGCTCGTCACGCGCAAGACGAGCGACGACAAGGCTGCGCAAATGGGCGACGTGCTCGTCGATCAGATCCCCGGTGGCCTGACGGTGATGAGCTCGATCGTCCCGCCGCGCGGCTCCGACGGTGGCCGCCGGCGCATGTCGCCGACGCAGAGCCCCTACTTCCGCGTGCTGGAGAAGGGCGAGCGCCTGCCCTCGAAACCCGGCCGCGCCGACGACTTCGCTTGGCCGCGTCAGCAGACGACGGCCGAAGTGCGCAGCGAGCCTCCGCCCATGCCGGCCGCTCGCGGCGACACCGGCTCAACGCCGTAGCTTCGCAGCGACGCCTTTCCATCGTCAGCTTGGGCCGGATGACCGTAGTCGTCACTTCAATTGCTACTAGCGCCGACGCCTGTAGCGCTTGTAGCGATGACAGCGCTCAAGGCCCAAATCACACCCGATCCGACGGCCACCAACATAGCCAATGAGACCGCCTCCGACGAAGCCGACTGGGCCCGCGACGAGGCCACCCGCAACGGCGCCCACAGCCGTGTGCGTCGCCCGTCCGGCTGCGTTCGCGGCCGAGGTCGCGGCGACGACAGCGGCAACGGCCGCGATGACCGCAAATCCACCAAGCGTTCTCATTGAGATCATCCTTGCGACGTTGGCAATTCGCCAAGCTGATCAGGACACTTGGCCAGAATTTGGGACGCGCCGCCGCTTGTCGCGGGACCGTGCCCCTTGGAGCAACGATGTAACGGCGATGACGCCGTCCCACTGTCATCCTCGGGCTCCTGCTGGCAGCATGCCTTCGACATGACCGAGGACCAGCCCACAGCAATCTCAGGTGTCGAAGCGTGGCCGCGTCTTCAACTGACGGCGATCGTCGGAGCGAGCGCAGAGTTAGGTCCTCGGCATAAATCCGAGGATGACAGGTTGCGTGGTCAGCGCGGCAGGGTGCTCTTGCCCATCAGGAACTTGTCGATCGATTGCGCGGCCTGGCGGCCTTCGCGGATCGCCCAGACGACGAGCGACTGTCCGCGCCGGATGTCGCCGGCGGCGAACACCTTCGGACGGCCGGGAACGCGATAGTCGCGCTCGTCGGCTTCGACGCCGGCGAAGCGCCCGCGCGGGACGACGGGCAGCGCCAGCTCCTGGACCACATCGTCCTCGATCGGCCCCGAGAAGCCCATGGCGAACAGCACGAGGTCGGCTTCGAGCGCGGCGTCCGTGCCGGGCACCGGCTGCATCTTGTTGTCGACCTGCACGTAATGCAGCTTCTTCACCTTGCCGCCCTCGCCGGAGAAGCCGGTGGTTGAGACCGAGTACTCGACCTTGGCGCCTTCGGCCTGGCTGCTCGAAACGCGCAGCTTCAGCGGCCAGTTCGGCCAGGACAGCGCCTTGTTCTCGCGCTCCGGCGGCATCGGCATGATCTCGAGCTGCGTCACCGACTTGGCGCCCTGCCGGAACGAGGTCCCGATGCAGTCCGAGCCCGTGTCGCCGCCGCCGATGACGATGACATGCTTGTCCTTCGCCAGGATGTCCTTGGCGTCGGTGATGGCCGGCGGCACCTCGCCGGCGACGCGGCGGTTCTGCTGCGGCAGGAAATCCATGGCGTAGTGGATGCCGTCGAGATCGCGCCCAGTGGATTTGGCGAAGAAGTCGAACGGCTGCTCGGAGCCGCCCGCCATCAGCAGCGCGTCATAGCCGTCTTCGAGCTCCTTGGCGGAGATCGTCTTGCCGACGTGCGCATTGCAATGGAAGGTGACGCCTTCCGCTTCCATCTGCTTCACGCGCCGGTCGATGATCCCCTTCTCCATCTTGAAGTCGGGAATGCCGTAGCGCAGCAGGCCACCGGGCTTGGCATTCTTTTCATAGACGTGCACGTCGTGACCGGCGCGCGCCAGCTGCTGCGCGGCAGCCAGGCCAGCAGGCCCCGAGCCGACGATGGCGATGCGCTTGCCGGTCTTATTCTCCGGCGGCTCCGGCGCGATCCAGCCTTCCTCGAAGCCGCGGTCGGCGATTGCGCACTCGATCGTCTTGATGGCGACCGGCACGTCGTCGATGTTGAGCGTGCACGCGGCTTCGCACGGCGCCGGACACACGCGGCCGGTCACCTCGGGAAAGTTGTTGGTCGAGTGAAGGTTCTGCGATGCCTGCTTCCAGTCGGAGTGGAAGACGAGGTCGTTCCAGTCGGGGATCTGGTTGTTCACCGGACAGCCGGTGTGACAATAAGGGATGCCGCAGTCCATGCAGCGCGCTGCCTGGACCTTGGTGTCCTCTTCGCTGAGTGCCTGCACGAACTCGCGCCAATGCTTCAGGCGCTCGCCCACCGGCGCGTACTTGCGCTCGGCGCGCTTGAATTCGAGAAAGCCGGTAACCTTGCCCATTCCAGTTCCCTATCAGCGGCGAGAGAGCCCGCTGGCTCCGACGCCGTTGCCCCGGCCATCATTTCATGGAGAGGCGAAGTCCTTCAAGCCTTGGCTGCCTTGAGACCGATGTCGATCGTCTGAAGGCCATCCTTGTCGGCTGCCTGCGCTTTGGCCATCTGCACCAGCGCTTTGCGGTATTCTACCGGCATCACCTTCTTGAACTTCGGCATGTACGTCCGCCAGTCGGCGAGGATGGCCTTCGCTTTTGCCGAGTTGGTGTAGTGCGCATGCCGCGCGACGAGGGCATACAGCCGCTCGGCGTCGTGCTTGGTCATGTCGCTCATCACTTCGACCAGGCCGTGGCTCTCGAGGTCGCCCTGCTGGCCCATCAGGCGCTGCATCAGCTCTTCCTCGGCCTCGACCGGCTCCAGCTCGACCATGGCCATGTTGCAGCTGGATTCGAACTTGCCGCTTTCGTCGAGCACGTAGGCGATGCCGCCAGACATGCCGGCCGCGAAGTTGCGGCCCGTCGGGCCGAGTACGACGACGACGCCGCCGGTCATGTATTCGCAGCCGTGATCGCCGGTGCCTTCGACGACCGCCGTGGCGCCCGAGTTGCGCACGGCGAAGCGCTCGCCGGCGATGCCGCGGAAGTAGCACTCGCCGTTGATGGCGCCGTACAGCACCGTGTTGCCGACGATGATGCTCTCGCCGGGCTTGATGCTCGAGATGGCGTTCGGGCGCACGATGATCTTGCCGCCCGACAGGCCCTTGCCGACGTAGTCGTTGCCTTCGCCGACGAGGTCGAGCGTCACGCCGCGCGCGGTCCAGGCGCCAAAGCTCTGTCCGGCGGTGCCCGACAGCGTCAGCCAGATGGTATCCTCGGGCAGCCCCGCATGGCCGTAGCGCATGGCGACCTCGCCCGACAGCATGGCGCCGGCGCTGCGATCGGTATTCCTGATCGGCAGCTCGGCCTTGACCGGCTTCTTCGATTTCAGCGCCGGCTGGCACAACTCGATGAACTTGTTGTCGAGCACCTTGTCGAGGCCATGATCCTGCGCTTCGCTATGATAAAGAGCGACCGACTTCGGCATGCGCGGCTTGTAGAAGATCTTCGAGAAGTCGAGGCCCTTGGCCTTCCAGTGGTCGATGGCGCGATCCTTGTCGAGCACCTCCGTCTGCCCGATCATCTCCTCGAATTTTCGGAAGCCGAGCGCGGCCATGTACTCGCGCACCTCTTCGGCGACGAAGAAGAAGTAGTTGATGACGTGCTCGGGCTTGCCCTGGAACTTGGCGCGCAGCACGGGGTCTTGCGTCGCGACGCCGACGGGGCAGGTGTTGAGGTGGCACTTGCGCATCATGATGCAGCCGGCGGCGATCAGCGGCGCCGTCGAGAAGCCGAACTCGTCCGCGCCGAGCAGCGCGCCGACGATCACATCGCGCCCCGTGCGCACGCCGCCGTCGACCTGCACGGCGATGCGGCCACGCAACCGGTTGAGCACCAGCGTCTGATGCGTCTCGGCGAGGCCGATCTCCCACGGCGAGCCGGCATGCTTGAGTGAAGTCAGGGGCGAAGCGCCCGTGCCGCCCTCGAAGCCGGAGATCGTCACGTGGTCGGCACGCGCCTTGGCGACGCCGGTGGCAACGGTGCCGACGCCGACCTCGGAGACGAGCTTCACCGAGACGAGGCCCTTCGGGTTTACGTTCTTCAGGTCGAAGATCAGCTGCGCCAGATCCTCGATCGAATAGATGTCGTGGTGCGGCGGCGGCGAGATGAGGCCGACACCGGGCGTCGAATGGCGCACCTTGGCGATCACTCGCATCGACCTTGTGGCCTGGCAGCTGGCCGCCCTCGCCGGGCTTTGCGCCCTGCGCCATCTTGATCTGCATCATGTCGGAGTTGACGAGGTACTCGGCCGTAACGCCAAAGCGCCCCGAGGCCACTTGCTTGATCGCCGAGCGCATGGAGTCGCCGTTCGGGAGCGGCTTGAAGCGGTCCGTCTCCTCGCCGCCTTCGCCGGTGTTCGACTTGCCGCCGATACGGTTCATGGCGATGGCGAGCGTCGTGTGCGCTTCGCGGCTGATCGAGCCGTAGCTCATGGCGCCGGTAGCAAAGCGCTTGACGATGTTGACCGCGGGTTCGACCTCCTCGATCGGCACCGGGGTGCGGCCGAGCGCTTCTGCCGAGCGGATGCGGAACATGCCGCGCATGGTCATCAGCTGCTCGGACTGGTCGTTGATCTGCTTGGCGAACGAGCGGTACTTCTCCGGCAGGTTGCCGCGCACCGCATGCTGCAGGTCGGCGACGACGCCGGCACGCCACACGTGCGCTTCGCCGCGCACGCGGTAGGCATACTCGCCGCCGACATCGAGCGCGTTCTCGAGCACCGGCACGTTGCCGAAGGCTGCCGCGTGCCGGTCGACCGTCTCCTGTGCGATCTCGCGCAGGCCGACGCCTTCGATCTGCGTGTGCGTGCCGGTGAAGTACTTCTTCACGAAGCTGGTGCGCAGGCCGACCGCGTCGAAGATCTGGGCGCCGCAGTACGACTGGTAGGTCGAGATGCCCATCTTGGCCATGACCTTGAGGATGGCCTTGCCGATCGCCTTGATGTAGCGCTTCTTGACTTCCTCGGCCGTCAACTCCTCGCCGAGGTCGGGCAGCATCTGCTCGAGCGTCTCGAAGGCGAGATAGGGGTTGATCGCTTCGGCGCCGTAGCCGGCAAGCGTGCAGAACTGATGCACCTCGTTGGCTTCGCCCGTCTCGACGACGAGACCGACGGACGTGCGCAGGCCCTGCTTGATCAGATGATGATGCACCGCCGACGTCGCCAGCAGTGAGGGGATGGGGATGCGGTCCGGACCGACGGCGCGGTCGGACAGGATGATGATGTTGTATTCCTTCGAGCGCACGGCCTCCTCGGCCTCGGCGCACACGCAGTCGAGCGCCGATGCCATGCCCGACGCACCCTTCTCGGCCGGGTAGGTGATGTCGATCGTGATGGACGAGAACTCGTTGTCCTTCACCTCGCCGATCTGCCGGATGCGCTCCAGATCCTCGTTGGTCAGGATCGGCTGATAGACCTCCAGCCGCTTCTGCTTCGAGGTGCCTTCCAGATCGAGAATGTTCGGACGCGGGCCGATGAACGACACGAGGCTCATGACGAGCTCCTCGCGGATCGAGTCGATCGGCGGGTTCGTCACCTGCGCGAAGTTCTGCTTGAAGTAGGTGTGCAGCAGCTTCGACTTCGACGACAGCGCCGAGATCGGCGTGTCGGTGCCCATCGAGCCGATGGCTTCCTGGCCGCTCTCGGCCATCGGCGTCATCAGCAGCTTGACGCTTTCCTGCGTGTAGCCGAAGGCCTGCTGCAGATCGAGCAGCCCGACGTTCGACTTCTTCGCCGGCGCGCGGCTCTTCGGCAGCGGCAGGTCGGAAACGAGGATCTGCGTCCGCTTCAGCCACGTCTCGTACGGGTTGCTGGCGGCGATCTCGGCCTTCAGCTCCTCGTCGGAGACGATGCGGCCCTTCTCCAGGTCGATGAGCAGCATCTTGCCCGGCTGCAGGCGCCACTTCTGGACGATCGTCTCTTCCGGAACCGGCAGCACGCCGGCTTCGGACGACATGACGACGAGGCCGTCCTTGGTGACGAAATAGCGGGCAGGACGCAGACCGTTGCGGTCGAGCGTGGCGCCGATCTGGCGGCCGTCGGAGAAGCACATGGCGGCGGGGCCGTCCCACGGCTCCATGAGGCAGGCGTGATACTCGTAGAAGGCGCGGCGCTTGCGATCCATCAGCGGATTGCCGGCCCACGCCTCGGGGATGAGCATCATCGCGGCGTGGGTCAGCGAGTAGCCGCCCATGACGAGGAACTCGAGCGCGTTGTCGAAGCAGGCGGTGTCCGACTGCCCTTCGTACGAGATCGGCCACAGCTTGGCGATGTCGTCGCCGTACAGCGGCGAGGACACCGACGCCTGGCGCGCCGCCATCCAGTTGACGTTGCCGCGCAGCGTGTTGATCTCGCCGTTGTGCGCGACGAAGCGATAGGGATGCGCCAGCTTCCACGAGGGGAAGGTGTTGGTCGAGAAGCGCTGATGCACGAGCGCCATTGCCGACACGAGCCGCGGGTCGGACAGGTCGGTGTAGTAGGCCTTCACCTGGTACGACAGGAACATGCCCTTGTAGACGAGCGTGCGGCTCGACAGCGACACCGTGTAGTGGCCGATGTCGCGGTTCTTGTAGGCCTGCAGGATCGAGTTGGAGACGATCTTGCGCGTCAGGAACAGCGCGCGCTCGAAATCCTCCTGATCGAGGATGCTCGAGGGGCGGCCGATGAACACCTGGCGATGCACCGGCTCGGTGCCCTTCACCATCTCGGACAGTGAGGAGTTGTCGACCGGCACCGTGCGCCAGCCGAGCAGCTCGAGGCCTTCTTCCTTGAGGACGCGCGTCCACACGCGCTCGCAATGGGCGCGCAGGCGCTCATCGCGCGGCATGAAGATGTGGCCGACCGCGTAACGGCCGGGCGGGGGCAGCGTGAAGCCGAGCTTCTTGCACTCGTCCTTGAGGAAGTCGTGCGGGATCTGAATGAGCACGCCGGCGCCGTCGCCGGCCAGCGGGTCGGCACCCACCGCGCCGCGGTGCTCGAGGTTGGCGAGGATCTTGAGCGCGTCGGAGACGATCTGATGCGACTTGCGGCCGTTGAGGTCGGCGATGAAGCCGACGCCGCAGGAATCGTGCTCGTTCGCCGGATCGTATAGACCCTGCGCCGGCGGCGTCTCGAAGCCTTCGAATGCCTCGGCTTCGCTCATGTCTTGGCTCTTCTCTTGGCTCTTCGTCATACTGCGGACCTCGGTGCGGGGACGCTGCAGCGTGAACTTTGCTCAAATCGGACGGATCGGCGGAGCCACAAGAGGCCGATTGATCGACCTCAGGCGGCGTTAGTCAAGAACGTCAGAACGAAGCGGAGTTTGGCGGCGCTTGCAGCCGCGCTGCGGCTTTGCTGCGCCGGCCGCGTTATTCGGGCTGACCAAAGGGCGCCGCATCTCGACGAAACACCTCGCTCGCTCCTGCCGGTCACGGCTTTGGCCAGGGCAGCGCGGTGCGTTCCCTGGCCGTCGGTCCATAAAGGACAGGAGTACTGACCTTTCGCTGAGCTTCGCAGATTTCCGGTGCGCACACAAGTATCAACGCAACGGCCGTTTCAGAGCATTGCGGACACGCGAAAGGCGGCCGCCGTACGCACGGCGACCGCCTCTCGTATCGCAGCCTTTACTCGGGCGCTTAGGCCGTCGCTTCGATCTGCTTGGGAGTGGAGCGAGCCGATCGAAATCGTGCGCGGCTTCATGCGCTCGGGCATGTTGCGCACGAGGTCGATGTGCAGCAGGCCGTCGTTGAAGTCGGCGCCTTTGACCTCGACGTGATCGGCAAGCTGGAAGCGGCGCTCGAAGCTGCGGGCGGCGATCCCGCGGTGAAGGAAGACGCGCTGCTTGTCTTCGGCTTCTTGTCGCCGGAAACGACCAAGGTGCTCTCTTTGACCTCGATCTTGAACTCGTCCTTGCTGAAGCCGGCGACCGCCATGGTGATGCGGTACTCGTTATCGCCGAGGCGCTCGATGTTGTAGGGCGGGTAGCCGTCGGCATCGACGCCGCCGACGCTGTCCATCAGCTGGGCGAGACGGTCGAAGCCGACCGTCGAACGGTAGAGGGGAGCAAAGTCGAACTGTCGCATGAACATATCCTCCATGATTGAGCGACATGCGGTGCGCCTGCCGGAACGGCCAGGCGGTCTTTGGTGCGCACCCCCGCACGGGCGTGCGCACGAGTTATTTAGGCGCTGGCGAGCAACGGTTCAAGGCTCGGTGGCCGCCGGCTGCGAGGGCTAGCCAAGTTGCTCCGTTGCAACGGAAAATGATGCGCCTTTCAGCTGCGGTTCATGTTCGGGACCATCAACTTCGCTGCGCTTTGCGAAAGTAGCCACAACCCGGTTACGAGGAGTTCCACAATGCCAGCGTACGTCCGTCTTGCCGCGGCATCTGCGCTTGCCGCGTCACTAGCCCTGTTCGCCCTGCCCGGCCGCCGCCGCCGACCTCTACGAGCCTCCCTACGAAGGCTATGGCGAGGGGCCCCCGCCGCCGGATCGGTATGCCGACGTACCGGACGATTTCGAGCCGCCCTATCCGCCGCCCGCCTACGCCGGCCGCGACCGCTGCGTGCCGCGTGAGGTTGCGCGCGATCGCCTGCGGGCCGCCGGCTGGCGTGGCTTCCATGCCGTCGAGCCGCGCGATGACGTCGTTCTCGTCAAAGCGCGCCGTCCATCGGGCCGCTTGTTCGACCTGACGATCGACCGCTGCTCGGGCGAGGTCGTCGACGCCAAGCCTATCTACGGCTACGGCCGCGTTATGGCGGTTTCGCGCGGCGGTCCCCGCCGCTATTGGGCGGCGCGGCCGTACTACTGAGGCTAGCTAACAGCTTCCCTGCTCCGACGTGGCCGCAACTCTTCGCCGTCTGTATGATGGCGGCGAAGAGTCGGCCAACGCCTGGGGGCGCGATGGAGCTGGTATCACTCGCCAAGAATCCGGTTCCGAGCGGCGGGACCGTCGGATCCTTCCGGGGATACGACGGCGCCGAGCTGCGCTATGCGCGCTGGGATGCTACGCGCATGCCGCGCCGGGGCACCGTCTGCCTGTTCAGCGGCCGCGCCGAGTTCATCGAGAAATACTTCGAGGTGATCGCCGACCTGCGGCGACGCGGGTTTGCCGTCGCCACGATGGACTGGCGCGGCCAGGGCGGCTCGCAGCGCATGCTGTCCAACCCGCGCAAGGGCTATGTGCGCGGGTTCTGGGAGTACGACCGCGACCTCATCCGCTTCATGAAGGACATCGTGCTGCCGGACTGCCCGCCGCCGTTCATCGGCCTTGGGCATTCCATGGGCGGCAACATCCTGCTGCGCAACGCGACCATGCCCGGGCTGTGGTTCGAGCGCATCGTGCTGACGGCGCCGATGATCGCCATTCCGGAAAGCTGCCTCGGCACGACAGCCGTCGCGCGCGATGGTCTACGCCGAGGTTGCCTCGCTGCTTGGCATGTCGACCGCCTATGTCGTCGGCGGCTCCGACGAGCTCGGTCTCGAACGCCAAGTTCGAAGGCAACTGCCTCACCTCCGACTACGAGCGCTGGATGCGCACCAAGGCGGTGCTCGACCTCGCGCCCTCGCTCGGCCTCGGCTCGCCGACGGTCGGCTGGCTCAAGGGCGCGCTGCGTTCCTGCCGCCATGCTCGGGGCCACCGATTTTCCGGCGCGCATCAATGTGCCGCTGCTGATGTTCGCCGCAGGCAACGACTCCGTCGTTTCGACACGCGCCATCGAGGACTTCGCCGTGCGCGCCAAGGTTTCCTCCTGCATTCTGATGCCGGGCTCGCAGCACGAGATCCTGCAGGAGAACGATGCGGTCCGCACGCGCTTCTGGGCGGCGTTCGACGCCTATCTCGGCGTCGACGTGAAGGTCGCCTGAGCGGCAGACTAGCGCGACAGGATTGCCATCGCCTGCTCGTGCAACGCGCGGATCGCCGGCGGCGACGATGCGTCCGCCGTCGGTTGCCGGCTTGCCGTCCCACGTCGTGACGCGCCCGCCCGCCCGCTCGATGATGGGGATGAGCGCGACGATGTCGTAGGGCTTGAGGCCGGCCTCGACGACGAGGTCGACGAAGCCCGCCGCCAGCAGGCAATAGCCGTAGCAATCGCCGCCGTAGCGGGTCATGCGCACCTGCGACTTGAGCCGCGCCGAAGCCGTCCATTTCGTCCCCGGCCGTCGAACAGGTCGGGATGCGTGGTCGACAGAATCGCGTCGGCGAGCCGCGGGCATGCGGCGTGTTGCATGCGCTGGCGGGCCGCCGTCGGCCGATGCGCAGGTAGGAAGCGGTCTCCCGCCGACCAGTAGCGCTCGCGCGTGAACGGCTGGTCCATGAGGCCGAGCACCGGCGTGCCGCCGTCGAGCAGGCCGATGAGCGTGCCCCACATCGGCCATCCCATGATGAAGGCCCGCGTGCCGTCGATGGGATCGACAACCCAGCGTAGGCGCGCATCCGGTTGCCGTGTCGTGCCGTGCTCCTCGCCGACGAAGCCGTGATCGGGCCAGCGCTCGGCGACGGCGCGGCAATGACCCGCTCGGCCGCCCGGTCCGCCTCGGTGACGGGGTCGAAGGCGCCAGCGCCTGCTTTGTTGGCGACGTCGAGCGGTTGCCGGAAATAGGGGCGGATGACTTCGCCCGAGGCGTCGGCCAGCGTGTGGGCGAAATCGATGAGGTCGTCCAAAGAGGCCTGCGGCTGGTTTGTCACAGTATTGCACTCGCTCGGGTGAAGTCGGCGGTCAGTAAAAGCAGGCTCAAACTGGGCATATGTCGATCACATGATGTACGTGTTCAGTAATGTGGCCCGATTCAACAAGTGTTGCCGGCTGGCGACAGTATACCATCCAATGCGGGCGCGAACGTTTGTCGTCGGTTGATGCTGCCGTCGAACAGGCTCATACCTCGATAGCGCGGTGGCGTTGGTCGATCCACGCTACCGTTAGCCCACTTGGGCGTTTCCTCCCTAGACTTGGGCCGTTCGTCCACCGAACGGCCTTTTTTCGTGGTAGAGGCCACCCCGTGGGCAGCCCCTCGATTTCAGTCAGGGCAGCTCTGCAAAAAATGCATTTGAAAATGGTGCGGCGCACCAGTAGCTTTTGCGATGCGACATCGCGAGCCCGGCTCGTGTGTCGTAGCCCTCCTTGGGCGTTTCCTCCCTAGACTTGGGCCGTTCGTTGACCCGAACGGCCCTTTTTTCTTTCAGGCCGCCCTCCGGGCAGGTCGTCGTTAGTGCTTGCGCATTCGTACATGGCTTCGGCCGGGCCACCGCAAAACCAAAAATAGCGAATTTTGCCCGCCGGTTGTGCGCTGCAGCATGACATTCTTGCATAGCTTAGCAATTTTGGCAGTGTCGGCCTGCTACTCGGCTGCGGCGCGCCGCTCCAACAGCGCCGGCAGGTCGTTGAACAGCGGCCCGGCCAGGCTCTGCAGATCCCGCTGCAACTCGGCGAACCCGGCTGTCGGACGCAGCGTCAGCTCATCCAGGTAGAGCCCGCGATTGATCTCGATCTGCACCGCGTGGACGTCGCGCGCCGGCCGGCCGTAGTGCTCGGTGATGTAGCCGCCGGCATAGGGGCGGTTCATGTGCACCTCGTAGCCGAGGCCGCTCAGCGCGTCTTTCAGGAAGCGGGTGATCTTGCAGTCGGCCGAAGCGCCGAAGCGGTCGCCGAGCACGATGTCGGGACGTGGTCCTCCGGCCGGCGCCATCGAAGCCGAGGGCATCGAGTGGCAGTCGATCAGGATGGCATAGCCGAAGCGGCGGCGCGTCGTCTCGATGAGATCGCACAGCGCCGCATGAAACGGGATGTAGAGCTGCTCGACGCGCGCAGGCCGGAGGCGAGCGGCAGCTTGTGGCGGTAGATCTCCTCGCCGTCGGCCACGATGCGGGCGATGGTGCCGAGGCCGCCGGCGACGCGCACCGATTGCGTGTTGGCGAAATCGGGCAGCGGCTCGAAGAAAAGCTCCGGGTCGAGCTCATAGGGCTCGCGGTTAACGTCGAGGAAGGCGCGCGGGAAACGCGCCGCGATCAGCGGCACGCCCGCCGCTGCGACCGGCGCGAACAGATCGTCGACGAAGCAGTCTTCCGATTTGCGCAGCGATAACGGGCTCAAGCGCGACAGCTCGACGAAGCTCGGCGGGTAAATGCGTCCCGAATGCGGCGAGCAGAGCACGAACGGCGCCATCTGCGTCTCGGGCGTGCTGACGACGTATGGCGGCAGGAGCTCGGCAGGAACCGGAGGATTGTCGCGCGCGGGCATGCTTTTTGCGATGACTCTCTGCGTTGAAGCCTTTGCGTGAGGAACGCCCGACAACTGACCTTAACAGCCGCTCAATGTGGCTCGCTGGAGAGCGGCAGGGCACTAAAAAAACGCACCGCCGGGACAATGCGTCTCAATGCACACCATCGCCCTTGCTCACTGTGCCAACGTCGTCTCAATATGTCCATCAGGGGACGGTAAGGCTGGAACCTCGTTGGGGAGAAATGCGAGGGCACCACGGCTTGCCGGGGCACGCTTCACCTCCCGTTTACCATAGTCGCACCACAGTCGGATCTGCGCCCGGCGCCGGCAGACGCGTCAAACCGATAGTTCCAGAGTAGCCATGACCGCAAAGCCATCAAGCGTAACGATCTCCCGCATTCTGCTCGCCGAAGACGACGACTCGATGCGCGGCTTTCTGGTTCGGGCCCTGAAAAAGGCGGGCTACGACGTCATCGCCTTTCCGAACGGCGAGGAAGCCTTCGAGCGGCTGAAATCGGAGCCGTTCACCCTACTGCTGACCGATATCGTCATGCCCAAGATGGACGGCATCGAGCTGGCGCGGCGGGCGAGCGAGCTCGATCCCGACCTCAAGATCATGTTCATCACCGGTTTCGCCGCCGTCATCCTCAACAACGACACGGCCGCCCCCAAGGACGCCCGGGTGCTGTCCAAGCCCTTCCACCTCAAGGACTTGGTGCGCGAGGTCGACCGCCTGCTGGCGGCCTGAGGGCGCATAAATCGCGGTCCGCTCAATCAACTGTTGACCTTGGCGGGGGCGACCGCATAGAACCGCGCCTCTGGGGCGCGTAGCTCAGCGGTAGAGCACTACGTTGACATCGTAGGGGTCACAGGTTCGATCCCTGTCGCGCCCACCATCATTTGCCAATCGGTGTTGAGATGAAAGTCCGGAATTCGTTGAAATCGTTGCGCGCTCGCCATCGCGCCAACCGCCTCGTCCGTCGCAAGGGCAAGGTGTACATCATCAACAAGGTGCAGAAGCGCTTCAAGGCGCGTCAGGGCTGAGGCGCACTTCCGCCACGCTTTGACGCTTGCCTGACCGCATCCTATGTTTCGAGGATGCGCAGAATGATGCCCCGCTTCGCCCTGCTCTTCGCCGCCGCGAGCTTCATTGCCGCGGCGATGCCGTCTTCGGCCCAGGATGACCCGCACGCTTCAGGCGCCGGGTCGGGCCGAGGGCAGGAAGCCTGGCGAGTTGCCCGCCCCGCACCATGACCTTCCGCCCGTGCCGGCGCCGCCGGGCGCTGTGTTCCCTTCGGCTAAGCCGCAAGCGAAGGCCGAGAAGCCGATCCCGCAGGATCGCGACTCGCTGCTGGCCGAGCTCTACACGCATCTCGCCAAGACGCACGACGCCACCGAGGCGGCGCCCATCGCCGAGACCATCGAGAGGCTATGGCTGCAGTCCGGCAGCGACACCATCGGCGTGCTGATGGGCCGCTCCGCGAAGGCCATCAACGAGCAGAAGAACGACCTGGCGCTGCAGCTGCTCGACGCCGTCGTCGAGCTGGCCCCCGACTACGCCGAGGGCTGGAACCGGCGCGCCTACGTCTACTTCCTGCAGAACAACTACGAGGGCGCCGTCGGCGACCTGCGCCGCGCGCTGGCGCTCGAGCCCAATCATTTCAAGGCGCTCGAGGGCCTCGCCCGCATCCTGCGCGACACCGGCCAGAAGAAGAGCGCGCTGGAGGCCTACAAGCAGATCCTCAAGATCAATCCCTACCAGGAAGGCGCCAAGAGCGCGGTCGACGAGCTGTCGGTCGAGGTCGAAGGCCAGGGCATCTAGGCATGCGGCCCCGCAGTACGCCTTAGCGCACTTCGGCGACGGGCGCGCCGTTCTCATCGACGAAGGCGATGCGGATCATGTTGGTGGCGCCGGGCGAGCCGAACGGCACGCCGGCGGTGATCAGGATGCCGTCGTTGCGGCTTCACGAAGCCCTCGTCGAAGGCGATGCGGCAGGCCTTGCTCACCATGTCGGTCAGCGTCGCCGGATCGCCCGTCAGCACCGACTGGATGCCCCACACGAGCGACAGCCGGCGCGCGGTGGCCTCCACCGGCGTCAGCCCCATGATCGGCAGGCCGGGCCGCTCGCGCGTGACGCGCAGCGCCGTCGAGCCGGTCGCCGTGTAGCAGACGATGGCCGCCAGCTTCACCGTGTCGGCAATGGCGTGCGCGGCGGACGCGATGGCGTCGGCGCCGGTCGCCTGCGGCATAATACGCGTCGCGTGGATGATGGCGTCGTAGCTCGGGTCGGCTTCCACCTCGATGGCGATGCGGTCCATCATCTGGATGGCCTCGAGCGGGAACTGGCCGATGGCGGATTCGGCCGACAGCATCACCGCGTCGGCGCCGTCGAACACGGCGGTGGCGACGTCCGACACCTCGGCGCGCGTCGGCACCGGCGAGGAGATCATGCTCTCCAGCATCTGCGTGGCGACGACCACCGGCTTGCCGGCGGCGCGCGCCTTGCGCGTGATCTGCTTCTGCAGCCCGGGCACCCGCTCGACCGGCATCTCGACGCCGAGATCGCCGCGGGCGACCATCAGGCCGTCGGATGCCGCGATGATGGCGTCGAGGTCGCTGATGGCCGACGGCTTCTCGATCTTGGCGAGAATGGCGGCGCGATCGCCGACGAGCTTGCGCACGTCGTGCATGTCCTCGGCGCGCTGAATGAACGACAGCGCGATCCAGTCGACGCCGATTTTCAGGATGTGCGCGAGATCGGCCCGGTCCTTCTCGGTCAGCGGCCCGATGGGCAGCACGGTGTCCGGCAGGCTGACGCCCTTGCGGCTCGACAGCGCGCCGCCGACCAGCACCTCGGCGGCGATGGAATTGTTCTTCTTCTCGATGACGCGCATGCGCAGCTTGCCGTCGTCGAGCAGCAGCATGTGGCCCGGCTCGACGGCCGCGAAGATCTGCGGATGCGGGAGATAAACGCTCTCGGAGGAGCCGGGCTTCTCGGTGCGTTCGAAGCGGAAAATGGCGCCGTCGTTGACGAACGCGCGCCCGCCGGCGAATTCACCGACGCGGAACTTCGGCCCCTGCAGGTCGGCGAGGATGCCGATCGGATGGCGGTGGCGCTTGGCGACCCATCGCACCGAGTTCTGCAGCGCGCGCGCCGTCTCGTGCGAGGAGTGGCTCATGTTGATGCGGAACACGTCGACGCCCGCCAGGAACAGGCGCTCGATCATTTCCGTTGCGGACGAGGCAGGGCCTAAGGTCGCGACGACCTTGACCCTTCGTTGGCGTCTCATTTTTCACTCGCCTCGGGGTCGGTGAGGCGGATGGTCCACTCCTGCAACTCGCCCGTATCTACTTCGAAGAAGCCGGTGCGTTTGAAGCCGCGCTGCTGACAATCCTGTACACCGCGGATGGCAAACGACTTGTCGTCGGTACACATGAAGTTCGTGCCGACCCATTCGCCGCCGCGGTCGTAGTCTAGGGCGTGAATGTAAATAAAGCGGCTGGGCACGGCGCCCTTAAGAAGGGTCTCGCAGGTCTGCGAGGCGATGTTCCACCATCCCTCGGTGGCCCACCCCGTGGCGTCCTGATAGCCCACGGCGACGCCGATGCGGCTGGCGGTCGAGTTGCACAGCTTGAGATCGGCGCGGGCGCTGGCGCCGGACAGGGCGAGGAATGGCAGCATCATGATAGCGGCGGCATGCTGCCGCGCCCTCTGCCAAACCCAGTTACGTAGCTGCGCCAACACGCCGGTTCGCTCCGCTCGCCTATGCAATTCGAGCCATGCCACTGGCCGCGGCGGATAAGCCGCCGGCCGGGCTCGCCTTCGCCGTCGAGCAGGCGTCGGATACCATGGGAAACTGAATGGAAGGCGCATGCGCGATCGCCATTCGCCCGGAAAAAGCGGGCGCGAGTGTTGTTTTCCAGGAACTTGGCGGCATTGCGGATGAGCCGGGGCAGGTAAGAGGAATGTGCGGGGCGAGGGATAACGCCAGCCTATGCCTTCGGTGTCAGCGGCGATCGCCGATACGTCCGGTGCGGCCATTGCTCTTTACGGCTCCCTGCCAGGGGGCTGGTTTGCGCAATCGCGTTTCGGCCGTCAAGCGCCGCACCGACGCGGGTGGTCTTGGAAGGGGCGAAAAGCTATATGACGGGTATGCCGGATTCCAACGGGCGCGAGGTCTCCTCGCTGGTCGAACCCCTCGTAACCGACAGCTATGAAGTGATCCCTGGCCGGCGCGATGCCGGCCTGCTGCTGCTGTGCGATCACGCCAGGAACGCCATTCCCAGCGACTACGGGACCCTGGGACTGGCGGCCGACCAGCTGCAGCGCCACATCGCCTACGATATCGGCGCCGAGGCCGTGACGCGGCACGTGGCGCAGCTCCTCGGCGCGCCCGCCATCTGCACGCGCTTCTCGCGCCTGCTGATCGATCCCAACCGCGGCCTCGACGACCCGACGCTGATCATGCGCATCTCCGACGGCGCGGTCGTGCCCGGCAACCGGCATCTCGACGCCGCCGAGCGCGAGCGCCGCGTGCGCAAGTATTACGAGCCCTACCATCAGCGCATCGACAGCCTGATCGAGCAATGCGTTGCCGCCGGCGTGCCGCCGGTGCTGTTGTCGGTCCATAGCTTCACCGACAATTGGAAAGGCGTGCCGCGTCCGTGGCACGCGGCGATCCTGTGGGACCGCGACTATCGCTTCTCGGTGCCGTTGCTCGAAGCGCTGCGCGCCGAGGACGGCATCGTCGTCGGCGAGAACGAGCCCTACGACGGCAAGCTCGCCGGCGACTGCATGTGGCAGCACGGCACGCGGCGCGGCCTCGCGCACACCATCCTCGAGGTGCGCCAGGATCTCATCGCTTCGCCCGAAGGACAGCGTGCGTGGGCCGCGCGCATCGCCGCCGCGGTGCAGACCGTGTTCGCACGCGCCGATCTCTGGGAAGCGATGCATCAGGTGCAGTACTTCGGCTCGCATACCGACACCGAAGGCGCGCCGCCCTTCACGAGCCCGGCGGAAAGGAATCCCGCATGACGGACATCGATCGCGAGACGACGACGCAGCTGGAGGCGGCAGCTTTCCGCCGCCTGGTCGAGCATCTGCGCACGCGCACCGACGTGCAGAACATCGACCTGATGAACCTCGCCGGGTTCTGCCGCAACTGCCTGTCCAACTGGTACCAGGAGGCGGCTGCCGAGCGCGGCATCGATCTCGGCAAGGACGCAGCGCGCGAGATCGTCTACGGCATGCCCTACAAGGAGTGGCAGCAGCGCCATCAGACGGACGCCTCGCCGGATGCGCAGGCCGCCTTCGCCAAGCAGGGCGGCTCACGACGCACAAGCCGTAAGCGCCTGTTTGCGCCGAGTGTGACGCGCGCGCCGCAGGTCAGCCGACAAGAATCCTCTGGATCGTTCTCCCGCTCGCCTTGAAGCGGCAAGGCGGCGTCGATAGCGTCACCTCTCATCATTACGACGGGAGAAGAGCGATGACGACGCTACAGGCCTCGGCGCAAAAGCAGTTGCGTCAGATCGTCGAGCAGATCGAACGGCTTGAGGAAGAGAAGAAGGCGCTTGCCGGCGACATCCGCGACAAGTTCCTCGAGGCCAAGGGCCTCGGCTTCGACGTGAAGGTGCTGCGCCAGGTCGTGCGGTTGCGCAAGAAGAGCGCCACCGAGCGGGAGGAGGAGGATGCAGTCCTTGAGGTCTACCTGCACGCGCTGGGGATGCTGGAGCAACTCAATGGCACCTCGCACGATGCCGCCGTCGAGGCGATGATCGCAGCGGAATGATAGATGCTTGCGCGCTGCCGGGGACAGGCAGCGCGCAACACCATGCAGGACGAGAAAGAATGAAGAGAGCGCCCCGGTCCGATTCGGCGCTCGGCCGAGGCGCCCGCGGCTGAGGGGAAGGGTTGCCCCTTCCCCGCCGGTCTCGAGCGGCGCAGTCCCGCTTAACGGGCTATGCGCCAAGAACCCAGGCACCGGATATAGACAGCCGGAGACATAAGTTCTAATCGTATATTGTTCGGCGTTGGATCAGAGTTTCTTATGCCCCCGCATGTGACGCTCAAGCAGCTCCGCTATTTCGACGCGCTGGCCCGCGAGCAGCATTTCGGCCGTGCGGCGGAAACCTGCTCGGTCACGCAGCCTGCCCTTTCTATGCAAATCCACGAGCTTGAGGACCAACTGGGCCTCATTCTGGTCGAACGCACGCGCGCCGGCGTGCTGCTGTCCGACAAGGGGCGCGAGATCGCCGCGCGCGCCGCCCGCATTCTCGGCGACGTGCACGAGATGGTCGAGTTCGCGCAGCACTGCAAAAACGTGCTGTCGGGTTCGTTGCGGCTCGGCGTCATCCCTTCGATCGCGCCCTACATGCTGCCGCCGCTGCTGCCGCTGCTGCGCGAGGGCTACCCGCAGCTCGAGCTGCACGTGCGCGAGACGCAGACGCTGCCGCTCACCCAGGAGCTGATCGACGGCAAGCTCGACGTGCTGCTGCTGGCGCTGCCGATGGTGCAGGCCGAGATCGAGACCATGTCGCTGTTCGACGATCGCTTCCTGCTGGCGCTGCCGAATTCGCGCCGCCTGTCGAGCCGCGTGCGCGCGACCCGGGATCTGATCGAGCACGAGCGTTTGCTGCTGCTCGAGGAAGGGCACTGCCTGCGCGAGCAGGCGCTGACCTATTGCAGCCTGCAGCAGGTCTCCACCGTCAACACGTTCGGCGTCTCCAGCCTGTCGACTATCGTCGAGATGGTGGCGGCCGGCTACGGCATTACGCTGCTTCCCGAGATGTGCCTCAACGTCGAGATTCGCGGGCGCGACATCGGTGTCACGCGTTTCGTCGATCCGGAGCCTTTCCGCACAGTGGGGCTGGCATGGCGCGCAACGTCGCCACGCGCCAACGATTTCCGCGAGCTTGGCCGGCTGATCAAAGTTGCTTGGTCGAAAGGCTGCGTGCCGCCGGGCCGCAAGAATCCGCGGCACACGCGCCCGCTCAACGCCCCGTCGTCTTGACCGTACGCGAGGTGAGGCCGCTGGCCGCCGCTGCGCGCGCCTGGTCGGCCTCATGCGCCTGGAAATCGACCGCGCTGCCCTGGAATTGCTGCGCCCAAAGCACTTCGGAAATCTGATCGCCGGGCCGCAGCCGCATCGGCAACACGATCTGCTTGTCGTCCAGCAGGTCGAGCGTGCGTTGCAGGTTCGGGTGCACGATCTTCACCAGCGCCTCGTCGTCCGCGGAGGCCGACTGCGTCAGCAGCGGCGCCACCGGGAACGGCCGGTACGACAGCTCCTCGGGGTGATCTTCATCGAACTCGGTCGCCGGCGCCCAACCTGCGGGCTGCGGGTTGATCGGCGGCGAGCTTGGGCGGATCGAGGATGCCGCGATCGAGCGAGGCGACCTGCGTTTCCTTCTTGAGGACGATCGCTGCCGCCTGCGCGCGCGGCTGCCGGGGCGGGCCCTTCGGCCGACGCGGTACTCACCAGGGCGTCGAGCTGCTGGCGGTCGGCGTCGGCGGTCTGCGGCCGCTGGGCGGGAATTTCAGTCGGACCCAGCGATGCCAGCGTCACGAGCTGGTTGAGCTTGCCGCGCTCGGCGTCGGACGGCGGGGGCGTTGCCGGGCGCGGAGCCTGCACCAGCTTCGGGCACCGGGGCCTCGGCGGGCGTAACCTCGAAAACTTCGGTCTCGAGCGCGGCGACGCGCGTCTCAGGAGCCGGACGGGCGACCTGCGCCGGAGGCGACTTGAGCATCGGCGTGGGCGGCGAGACGCCGGCCTCGGCCTCGGCGATCTCGACCTCGGACTTGGGACGGTTGCGCACGTCGAAGTAGGCGGCGACCTGCGTGGCGACATCCTTGTTGGCGCGCGCTTGACGCACGTCGTCCTTGGAGATGGAGCCGCCGTCGGCCGCCTGATGCTTCGTCCGGCCGTCGGGGAACAGCAGCGCCAGCTCGTTGCGCGGCAGCCGCGGCCAGGCACGCACTGGACCGGTGTCGACGTGCACGAACGGAATGCCGGAGGTCGGGTAGTAGCCGATGCCGCCCACTTCGCGGATGGCGGCCGACCAGCGCAGCTGCTTCAGCGGCACGTCCGGGAACGTGGCGTCGATCGCCTGTCCCGTCATGTGCTTGCTCTTCTTGGCCTGCCCGCCGACCGTCCTGCGCAGCATGCTGTTGGTGGCCTCGGAGCGATAGCCGCAGATGATGTGGATCGGCTCCTTGCTGCGCGAGCTCGGTATGCATTTCCCAAAGCAGATCGATGGTCTTGGGATCCATCTCGATCGCCTTGTTCTGACGCCAGTCGCGCATGATCCAGTTGATCTTCTTGAGCGCTTCGGCGGTCGTACTTCCCATCCTTCTTGTAGGTGATGGTCAGCGTCTCTTTGGTGTGGATGTGGAAAAACGAGATCGTGCGCGTCGAGCCGAAGGCCGCGACGACATGGGGCGAGCCTGCGCTCATGCCCAGAATTGCAGCGGCCAGGCCGCCGAGGATAGCCTTTTTACGCGATACCAACGTGCCACCCCGTGTCCTGACCGGTCGCGGTAAGCCTTGCGCGAAGCGACTTACAGGCATCCCGGTATGCGACCGGCATTCACGTTCCCTAAGGGTTAACCGCCAACCATTAACGGTTGGTAACCACGGTTAGGCTTGGTAGCCCGCGAATGGGGGCAGAAGGGGGCTCCGATGGGGCAACATCAGGGCACGGCGCATCGCTAAGGCATTGGCGCCGTGCGGCAAATCACTTTGGTCCTCAGAAGCCGCCGCCGAGCGCCGAGTTGATGAAGTCGCCGACGCTCTTGAAGCCGCCGCCGAGGCGTAGGAAACGCTCTCGGGCGCGCGCACGGGCGCCAGATGGTCCGGACCCTTGGCGATCTGCTGCCAACGGCCTTCCAGCGCCTGCTGGATGCGCTTCTCGTGGCCGTACACGTCGCGCGCCGTCTGCAGCTGGCCATGGTCGTCGACCCAGGCGGTGAAATAGGTGACGTGCACGCCGATCTTGCGGTCGATCGGCACCTCGTTGTTCGGGCGGCCCATTGGCGATGAGGTCGGCGATCTTGGCCGCGTCCCAGCCCTTGTCCTCGTCGAGCAGGATCTCCGCCATGCGGCGCGGGTCGCGCACGCGCATGCAGCCGTGGCTGAACGGGCGGCTGACCTCCTCGAACAGGCTCCGGGCGTTGGTGTCGTGCATGTAGACGGTGTGCTTGTTGGGGAAGTTGAACTTCAACTCGCCGAGCACGTTGCTGGCGCCCGGCGGCTGGTAGACGTCGTAGTTGCGGATGTCGGTATAGGCCCAGTCGACGCTCTCGGGGTCGACGTCGCGGCCGTTCTTCGACAGGCGCAGGCCCTGGCGGCGGAAGTTGGTGCCGCCGCGGGCGAGGCTCGGATAGAGCTCCATCACCTTGATCGAGTTGGGCACGTTCCAGCGCGGCTGGAAGGCGATCGACTTCATCGTCTCGGAGAACACCGGCGTCTGCTTGCTCGGCAGTCCGGTGATGACGCGCTCGGTGTGGATCACCGCGCCGTTCTTGACGATGCGCAGCGTGAACTCGGGGATGTTCACGGTGACGTAAAGGTCGCCGCGGTCCTCCGGCATCCACCGCCACTCTTCCATGTTGGCGAGCAGCTTGGCCGGGCTCAGCACCTCGACGTCGTTGAGGAGGCCGCGCGTGGCGTTGCCGACGACGCCATCGGCGCGCGTGCCGCTCTCGGTCTGGAAGGCCATCACGGCAGCCTTCAACGTGTCGTCGTAGAAATTCGGGTCGGCCGGTTTGTCTGCGGTAGCGGTGGGCAAAGCGACCTTCAGGCGCTCGCGCAGCAGCGCCACCTGCGGATCGGCGCGGCCGGGCACCAGCACCTTGCCCGGCGGCAGGGTGACGGGCGGCGCTGCAGCGGCAGCGGTGCGCATCTCCAGGTACTTCTGGCGCAGCTTCTCGAATTCGGGCTGCTTGGGATTGAGTCCGCGCAGATAGCTGTCGGGCTCGCCGGCCGCGGCCAGCTGATCGAGGACGGTCTTCGGCTCGAGCAGCTGCGGCTTGCGATCGAGGTACGAGCTGAGCTGCGTCGCCGGATCGATGATGCGGCCACCGCGTGCGTAGCGCGCGTATTTCAGCGCCGACAGCGAGGTTGCGATCTCGGCATCGGCAAGGGCGTTCGGGAGACGGGACGTCGCCGGGCGCTGCAGCGACGGCGGGAGCGGGGAAATCGGCGGGATCGAGGCCCCAGTCGGCGGCCTTGCCGAATTCGGTGACGATCGCTGCGGCTTTAGGATTGAGGCCGTTGCTCGACACCCAGACCGGCGCGTAGACGCGGCCGACGTAGAAACCGGCAAGCGCGGCGCGATCCTGCGCGTCGGCATCGTCGGCACGGCTCTTTGGCGGGCGCCGCGAGTTTCTGCTGGAGGGCGATGCCGATGGGATCCTGCGGCGTCGGTGCCGGCGCGACGGCGGCCGGTGCCGTCGCCTGCGGCGGCTCAGCGTTCGCGACCCGCTTGGCGCCAGGTTGCTGGGCGTGCGCCGTTGCCATCAACGCCAAGCTCGCAGCCAAGCCGACAATCGCTCCGCGAGCGGACGAACCCCAACGCAACATACGCTTCCTCCACATACAACTTGCGGCACGCTAGCCGAGCCATGGCGCAGCCGCCACAGCGGACACCGGCCTGCGGCGCGCGGGCGCTAACGTGGGTGACGACTGTTGCGCAATTGCGACGTCATTCGTGCGTCATGTTGGTATCCACCGGCAATCGCCGGCAACGCTCCTGAGCGAAAGGCATCAGGCTCCTCTGCAATAGCGTCGGCTTTGTACGCAGTGCGCGCCTCGCGGCCTTAAGCCCGAGGTTTTTGCGAACGGGGAGCGGGGCGGTCCTGGCCCTCAAATTGTTTTGGTTGGATGCAGCCATCGCCGCCCCACCCAGGCACAAGCGCTGACCAACCGCCTTCCCCGCGATTGCATCCCTGCCCGGGGCCCACTGGCATTTTCGCGCCAGCGACAGAGGATCATGGGGCTACGCTTACGGCCCCGGCGTTCTTGTGCCGGCCCATCTCCTGCAGTTCCGTCAGCGCACGTCTGCACCCCGGCCTTCGAAATGGGCTGGCGGGATTTTATGCGAGCGCGGGAGCGGCGGGGATAATGCCGATGACAGTAGTGACGCGGCTGCCGGTTGATCGTACACTTCGTTGGAAAATGTAGATAACTAGACATCGGCGTTTTGACGTCAGTTAGATACAGAAAATGAAAACTGTAGATAACACATGCGCCCCATACCGCTAAACTTCCAGACCATGTACGCCGACTTGCTCCAAAGTTCGGAGTTGGCCGACATGCGCTGCTGCGTCGATCTCGGCGCACGAAGACCGTCCGCAAGACAAAAAATATGCTGTATGCTGACCACCAAGGACGGCAGCGTCAGACGTCGAGAAATATCGCTTGGCCGTGCCGACGATCCAAGCGTTCAAGCAAGAGGTCGAGCGTTTCAGACATGCCGCCGAGCGCACCAAAGTCCCTCAGAACCACAGTGTCGCTGCTGAAGCAAGGCGCGTTTTCCAGCATCCATCTCTTGTCCTAGGACGAATGTTGGAGGTCGTCGCGAACGAAGGTCTGTTCAAGCAGGGTGTAACGCTTGTCGGGACAGCGGCCTATCAGACGTACGCGGGCATATTGGGCTACTTACGCGCCTGACCAGCAACATTGATGACAAACGACGCCGACCATCGCTGGCTGAATTTGTTCGCTCGCGAAACGAGGAGCCGCAAGACATAGAGCAAAATACTTGAAACGTGCTGATCCGACCTTTCGGTCCAGATCGAGCACGCAGATGAAAGTTGCCGAAGGCTTTTCAGAGCATCGAACAGACTTCCACAGTCGATATTCATTACTGACTTACGGCAGAGGTCGAAGAATCGCCGCTGCTTATCGATGAGTCTCCGCTGCTCAGCCGAAGTCCACTGAAATTCATGGAGTACCTTGGCGAGCGCAAAGCATGAAGACCGTGGCCTTGTACGGCACTGGGGTACTTGTTCAGCGTGCCCACCTCCGACTGCGATACGCCAGTTCACAAGCTGCTGATGGCGCAGCGAGCGCAAGATGCACCGACTCGGCCAAGAGGGCAAAAAGACCTGCAAGCAAGCCAAGCGACCTGATCGACATCTATTATGGAGACCAGACTTGAGGCGTGCGCTACAGGATGAACTCGATGCAGCGCGAAGTGTCGGTAAGGGGATAGCAGGAAGCTATCGACGCATCGTTGAAAGAGATACGCCGCGATGCTCGCCAGAGGGCAGCCGCCTCTTACCCGTAAAGCGGCCCGCAAGTGCCGTCGACGTGAAGCGCCAAGACGAGCATAGCCCGCGCAAAAACAAGAACGCCGCGCTGCCCGGAGGCAGCGCGGCGTGCTTCCGGTCGGGAGCTACTCGCCTATCAGGCGCGCGGCTCGAGACCGTATTCCTGCATCTTGCGGTAGAGCGTCGAGCGGCCGATCTTCAGGCGCTTGGCGACTTCCGTCATGTGTCCGCGATAGCGGCCGAGCGCCAGGCGGATCATGTCGGCCTCGATCTCTTCCAGCGAACGGATCTCGCCGGCTTCGGTGACGGCCGGAATGCCGAGCGCGCTGGCACCGCCGTTGGCGCGGATCTCGATCGTCTGCGGCATGGTGTCCTCGGCGCCGAGCACGCCGGGCCCTTGAACGAACCGGCCGCGCGGTCGCCGGAGCGGGCGCAGCCGGCACGGCCGTGTCGAAGCCCGTCGACGTGGGCGGCGATCTGCGGGAACTCGGCGACCGTCAGCTCGGTGCCGTCGGCCAGCACGACGGCGCGGAACACGGCGTTCTCGAGCTGGCGCACGTTGCCGGGCCAGGGATAGCTCTTGATGAGGCGCAGCGCGTCGTCGCTGATGCCGCTGATGCGCTTGCCTTCCTCGGCGGCGAAGCGCGCCAGGAAGTGGAGCGCCAGCTCGGCCACGTCGTCGAGCCGCTCGCGCAGCGGCGGCACCCAGATGGGGAACACGTTGAGGCGGTAGTAGAGGTCCTCGCGGAACTTGCCGTCCTTGACCAGCTGGATCATGTCGCGGTTGGTCGCCGAGATCAGGCGGAAGTTGACCTTGACCGGCTTCTTGGAGCCGACCGGATCGATCTCGCCGTCCTGCAGCGCGCGCAGCAGCTTCACCTGCGCGTCGAGCGGCAGCTCGCCGACCTCGTCGAGGAACAGCGTGCCGCCGTCGGCTTCCTGGAACTTGCCGATGCGCTTGTCGACGGCGCCGGTGAACGAGCCCTTCTCGTGGCCGAACAGGATGCTCTCGACCAGGTTCTCGGGGATGGCGCCGCAGTTGACGACGACGAACGGCTTGCCGGCGCGCTCGCTCTCGCCCTGGATGGCGCGGGCGATCAGCTCCTTGCCGACGCCGCTTTCGCCTTCGATCAGCACCGGGATGTTGGAGGCGGCCGCGCGCTTGCCGAGCGCGATGACGCGCTGCATGCCTTCGCCGCGGACGACGAGGTCGGCGAAGGTCAGCGTGCCTTCGACCTTCTTCTTGATGCGGCAGATCTCGCCGTGCCAGCGCTTCGATCTTGAGGGCGCTCTTGATCGACACTTCGAGGCGCTCGGGCGACGCCGGCTTGACGACGAAGTCGACGGCGCCGGCGCGCATGGCGTTGATGGCGGCATCGATCGAGCCGTGCGCGGTCTGCACGATGATCGGGGGAATGCCCGGCTTGCCGTTGAGCTTGTCGAGCACGTCCATGCCGTCGATGCCGGGCATGACAAGGTCGAGCAGCACGAGGGCGATATCGCCGCGCTCGGGTCCTTCGAGGATCTGCAGGGCTTGCTCGCCGAGCCTGGCGGTCTTGGTATCGAAGCCGAGGCGCTTGATGGTTTCTTCGAGGATGCGGCGCTGGGTGGGATCGTCATCGACGACTAGAAGAACGCTTGACCATGAGGCACTCGAACTCAACCTGAACGGACCTGCCCCGGTCGGACCCCCCGAATTGCTCCAGGATTGGACAGTCGGCCACCGGTAGCTCACTCAACAAGGCAAGACTGCCCAACAAGGGTAAATAAGCTGTTGCGACAAAGCCCAGGTTGAGCCTTTTTTGGGCACAGCGCGTCCCGAGAGCCACGCGCGCTGCCCGCCAGCGCGGCACCGCAAACCCCTGATTTACCTCGTTTCACCGGAGCAAATGATGCGATCCAATGCACGCGGCAACGACCTGCAACGCAATTTCAATCGCGGCCGACGGTGCGGCGGCGGAAGCCGCCGAAGCGCTGGGCCCGATGCCCGAGTGGAACCTCGCCGACCTCTATCCCTCGCCGACGGCACCGGAGATCGCCCGCGACCTGCAAGGCCGCCGCCGCCGAGGCGCGCCGCATCAAGGAGGCCTATCAGGGCAAGCTCGTCGGGCTGGCGTCGGACGGCGCCGTGCTGGCGCTGGCCATCGAGGAGTTCGAGCGCTTCGTCGAGCTGATGGGCAAGCTCGGCTCCTACGCCGGGCTGCTCTACGCCGGCAACAGGCCGATCCCGAGCGCGCCAAGTTCTACGGCGACATCTCCGAGAAGCTGACCGCCATCTCCACCGAGCTCATCTTCTTCGACCTGGAGCTCAACCAGATCGACGAAGCGGTGATGGCGCAACGCGCTGAAGAACCCGCGGCTGGCGCGCTACAAGCCGTGGATCGACGACCTGCGCAAGGAGAAGCCCTACCAGCTCGAGGAGAAGATCGAGCGGCTGTTCCACGAGAAGAGCCAGACCGGTCGGCGGCGCCTGGAACCGGCTGTTCAACGAGACGATGGCCGCGCTGCGCTTCCAGGTCGCCGGCGAAGCCGAGCCGCTGGCGCTCGAGCCGACGCTGAACCTGCTGTCGCATCCCGACGAGAAGCAAGCGCGGCGCCGCCGCCGAGGCGCTGGCCAAGGTGTTCAAGGACAACGTCCGGCTGTTCACGCTCATCACCAACACGCTGGCCAAGGACAAGGAGATCTCCGACCGCTGGCGCGGCTTCAAGGACGTCGCCGACAGCCGCCACCTCGCCAACCGCGTCGAGGCCGAGGTGGTCGACGCGCTGGTCTCGAGCGTGCGCGCAGCCTACCCGCGGCTGTCGCATCGCTACTACGCCATGAAGGCGAAGTGGCTCGGCAAGGAGCGGCTGTCGCATTGGGATCGCAACGCGCCGCTGCCCGACCGGCCCGAGCGCACGTTCGCCTGGCCGGAGGCGCAGCGCATCGTGCTCGGCGCCTACGACGCCTTCGCGCCCGGAGATGGCGGCCATCGCCAGCGAGTTCTTCGACCAGCACTGGATCGATGCGCCGGTGCGCGCCGGCAAGGCGCCGGGCGCCTTCGCCGCAGCGACCGTGCCCTCGGTGCACCCCTACGTGCTGATGAACTACCTCGGCAAGCCGCGCGACGTGATGACGCTCGCCCACGAGCTCGGCCACGGCGTGCACCAGATGCTGGCGCGCCCGCAGGGCCCGCTGCTGGCGCCGACGCCGCTGACGCTGGCCGAGACCGCCTCGGTGTTCGGCGAGATGCTGACCTTCAAGGCGCTGCTGCGGGAGACGCACGAGCCGAAGGAGCGCAAGGCGCTGCATCGCCGGCAAGGTCGAGGACATGCTCAACACGGTCGTGCGCCAGATCGCGTTCTACACCTTCGAGCGCAAGCTGCACGAGGCGCGCCGGCAGGGCGAGCTGACCCCCGACCAGCTCGGCGCCATCTGGCTCGAGATGCAGTCGCGAGAGCCTCGGGCCGGCGATCGAGCTCAAGCCAGGCTACGAGGTGTTCTGGGCGTACGTGCCGCACTTCATCCACTCGCCGTTCTACGTCTACGCCTATGCCTTCGGCGACTGCCTGGTGAACTCGCTCTACGGCCTCTACGAGGAGGCGCACCCGGGCTTCGTGGACAAGTACTTCGACATGCTGAAAGCGGGCGGCTCCAAGCACCACTCCGAGTTGCTGGCGCCGTTCGGCCTCGATGCATCGAAGCCCGAGTTCTGGAACAAGGGCTTGAAGGTCATCGAGGGCATGATCGACGAGCTCGCCGCAGCCGACAGCGCGGCTTGATCGGCAGCAGCGAACCTACCCATAAAGAGGCGGCAGCTTACCGCACGGCAATAACTGTGCGAATTGGGCCGCGGGCCAGCTGCCGCCCCTTTGCTCCAGCTTCAGAATCTTGGGTTACTGTCAAGGCTATGAACGGATGCCTCAAGCGCGTAAGGGCTTTCCCTTAAGCGGCGTTGGGGTTAGAAGCGCCCGCCATTTGCTGCACTGCAGCCAGCTCAACGTGAGGTGCCGACGTGGCACAATCGCAGTCGGTGGCGAAGGGCGCCGACCAGGGTCCGCCTGACGGCGTCCCCAACCAGAAATTTGCGGCACTCGTCATCGGCTCGATCGGCGTCGTCTACGGCGACATCGGCACGAGCCCGCTGTACGCGTTCCGCGAGGCCGTGCATGCGGCGAAGGCGGCGAGCTTTGCCGGCCGCGAAGCCGTGTTCGGCGTGCTGTCGCTGATCACCTGGACGCTGCTGCTCATCGTCACGCTCAAGTACGTGATGATCCTGCTGCGCGCCGACAACAAGGGCGAGGGCGGCATGTTCGCGCTGATGGCGCTCGGCCAGTCCGTCGCCAAGCGCTCGACGCCCGTCATCATGGGCCTCGGCATCGCCGGCGCGTCCTTCTTCTACGGCGACGCGGTCATCACGCCGGCGATCTCCGTGCTGTCGGCGGTCGAGGGCCTGAAGCTCGTCTCGCCTGCCTTCGGGCAATACGTCATTCCGCTGCTCGGTCATCATCCTGGTCGGCTTGTTTGCGGTGCAGTCGCGCGGCACGACGCACATCGCCAAGTACTTCGGCCCGATCACGGTCGTGTGGTTCATCGCCCTCGCCGTCGGCGGCCTCATTCACATCGTCGACAATCCGGACGTGTTCGTCGCGCTCAACCCTTGGTACGGCGCGCGCTTCCTCCTGAACCACGGGCTCGTCGGCCTGACGGTGCTCGGCCTCGTCTTCCTCGCCGTCACCGGCGCCGAGGCGCTCTACGCCGATCTCGGCCACTTCGGCCGCAAGCCCATCCAGGCGGCATGGTTCTGGCTGATCTTGCCCGCGCTGCTGCTCAACTACTTCGGCCAGGGCGCGCTGGTGCTCGCGCATCCCGAGGCGCTCGAGAACCCGTTCTATCTGCTCTATCCGGACTGGGCGCTGATCCCGATGGTGATCCTGGCGACCGTCGCCACCATCATCGCCAGCCAGGCCGTGATCACCGGCGCCTTCTCGCTCACGCGTCAGGCGATCCAGCTCGGCCTGCTGCCGCGCCTCGGCATCACGCACACGTCCGAAGTCATGCTGGGCCAGATCTATCTGCCGCGCGTCAACTGGATGCTGCTCGTCGGCGTGCTGCTCGTCGTCTTCGCCTTCCGCTCGTCGTCGAACCTTGCCTCCGCCTACGGCGTCTCGGTCACGGCGGCCATGGTGATCGACACGCTGATCGCCTTCTTCGTGGTGTGGCGCTACTGGAAGTGGCCGCTGTGGCAGACGGCGCTGATCATGGTCCCGCTGCTGCTGCTCGAGCAGGTGTTCCTCACCGCCAACGTCCTCAAGGTGTTCGAGGGCGGCTGGGTGCCGCTGCTGCTCGCCGCCTGCATCGGCCTCATCATGGTGACCTGGGTGCGCGGCTCGCGGCTGCTCGTCAAGCAGACGCGCAAGAACGAGGCCGACCTCGACTGGCTGGTGCGCAAGCTGGAGGCCAAGCCGCCGCATCGCGTGCCGGGCACGGCCGTCTTCTTCACCGGCGATCCGACCGCGGCGCCGACCTCGCTGATGCACAACCTGAAGCACAATCGCGTGCTGCACGAGCGCAACATCATCCTCTCCATCAAGACCGAGGAGATGCCGCGCGTGCCGCGCCACGAGCGCGTCACGGTCGACCGGGTGACCGATACGTTCATTCGCGTCGTCGCGCGCTACGGCTTCATGGAAACGCCGAGCGTGCCGAAGATCCTCGAGGTCTGCCGGCGCAAGGATCTCAACATCGACATCGGCGCGACGTCGTTCTTCCTGTCGCGGCGCAACCTGAAGCCGACGCCGAAGTCCGAGATGCCGGGCTGGCAGGAACGGCTGTTCGTCGCGCTGGCGCGCAGCGCGCAGGACGCGACGACCTACTTCCAGATCCCGACCGACCGCGTCGTCGAGGTCGGCACCCAGGTCGCCGTCTGAGGCCTCCGGCACGACTTTTTTTGCGCGCCTCCGGCACGACTTTGTCCGCGCGCCTTCGGCATGACTTGCCGTGGCGCGGTCGCGTCCCGATATGCGGTTCACCATGACCAACGAAGAGAACCGCTTCTCCGCCCGCGCCGCGCGCTACGTGAAGGTCGGCGCCAATGTCGGCGCCGTGGCGGCGCGCGTTGCCGGTGAGCGCCTGTTCGGCGTCGAGCACGACCGCGCCCGCGGCGCCGCCGATCTCGCCGCCGCGCTCGGCGGCCTCAAGGGCCCGCTGATGAAGGTGGCGCAGCTGCTGTCCACCATCCCCGAGGCGCATTCCGGCCGAATACGCGCAGCGAGCTGGCGCAGCTGCAGTCGGCCGCGCCGCCGATGGGCCCGGCCTTCGCCAAGCGCCGCATGCAGGCCGAGCTCGGCCCCGACTGGCCGTCGCGCTTTGCCGCCTTCGACACCACGGCCGCCGCGTCCGCCTCCCTCGGCCAGGTGCATCGCGCCACGGCCCACGACGGGCGGGCGCTGGCCGTCAAGCTGCAGTATCCCGACATGCCGTCGGCCGTCGAAGCCGACCTCGTGCAGCTCAAGGCCGTATTCGCCATCCACGCGCGCATGAACCCCGCCATCCAGACCGGCGAGATCCTGAAGGAGATTTCGGCGCGGCTGCGCGAGGAGCTCGACTACGAGCTGGAGGCGCGCCACACCAATCTCTACGCCGGCATTTTCGCCGACGAGCCGCGCATCCGCGTGCCGGAGATCTTGCCCGAGCTGTCGACCAAGCGCCTGCTGACCATGACCTGGCTCGACGGCAACAAGCTGCTCGACTACAAGCCGGCGCCGCTGGAAGACCGCAACGCCATCGCGCAGGCGATGTTCCGCGCCTGGTGGTTTCCGTTCAGCCACTACGGCGTCATCCACGGCGACCCGCATCTCGGAAATTACAGCGTGTTCGAGGAGGGCGGCCGTCCGGCCGGCATCAACCTGCTCGACTACGGCTGCATCCGCAGCTTCGCGCCGCGCTTCGTCGAGGGCGTCATCGATCTCTACAACGGGCTTCTCAAGGGCGAACGCGACCGCGTCGTGCACGCCTTCGAGACCTGGGGCTTCCGCGGGCTGTCGGACGATCTCATCGAGGCGCTGAGCATCTGGGCGCGCTTCATCTACGGCCCGCTGCTCGACGACCGCGAGCGCGCCATCGCCGAAGGCACGACGCCGGGCGAGTACGGCCGCAAGGAAGCCTTCACCGTGCACCGCATCCTGCGCGAGAAGGGTCCGGTCGCCGTGCCGCGCGAGTTCGTGTTCATGGACCGCGCGGCCATCGGCCTCGGCGGGGTGTTCCTGCACCTCGGCGCGCGGCAGAACTGGTACCGGCTGTTCAACGAGCTGATCGAGGACTTCGACTCCGGCACCCTGGCGGCCCGGCAAGCCAAGGCCTTCACCACCGCCGGTGTCCCGCTGCCGGAAGGCGCGTGAGGCACCCGGGTCTCGGTGGCAGTCGGTCAGCGCGAGTTGGTGCTGATGCCAAGCAGCGCATAGGCCGGGCAGATTCCGGTCAGGCCCGACATCAGCGGCAGCAGTCCGAACCAGCCCCATGCGTACGCATGCTCGATCCCCAGAACACCGAGCGGAAAGGCGAGCATCGCCAGCCCCACGATGACCCGCAGAGTACGATCCAGCATTCCTTCGTTGAGTTCCATGGCGCGCCTCCTGTTGCCTCGAACCGAGGAGGGAAAGCTGCGTGCCGGCGCAGGCAAGCGCACTGATCTGAATCAAATGCGCGCGCGAAGTGAACGAGCGATCATCCAAGCTGGAGTGAAAGCCAAAGGCCCACCGCTCCGGCGGCAAATGCCGCAGCGAGCGAAAGTGCGAGGAGTTTCGCGAACTGCGGGCTGCCGGCTATTGAACCCAGCACGACCTTTCCCGCACTGTTGGAAGCGACAGCGATCAGGATTGCGATGACGGCGGTTATCGCATCGAGCGGAGAGGGTGCCAAGCGTGCCATCGACAGGCTGATCGCGTCGACATCGACCGCACCCGATATTGCGGCCAGCGCAAAGGCTCCTAGAGATCCGCCCCAAGTCGCGATGCCGTTGGCGAGCACCATGATCACCGTCAGCAGGGCGCCGAACTTCAAGACCGCGACGAGATCGAAGGGGTTCTTTAGCGCGAGCTGCTCAGCTTCGAGCTCGCTTCGCGCCCGTATCGTAACCAATGCAGCGATGCCGGCCTGGGCCAGCGCACCGAAAAGTAGCGGCATCGTCAAGCGCGGTAACAGCGTAGGATTTACCACGCCGACGATCACGACTACCCGCGCCATCATCATCGCGCCGGCCAGCAAAGTGGCGGCCGCAAACAGCTCGGATGTGTGTCGGATGCTGCCGGGAGAGCTGCGCCATGTTCAGCGTCACCGCCGTCGACGAGACGAGACCGCCCACCAGGCCCGACAGCAGGATACCGAGCCGCGCTCCAGCCACGCGGATCACGACATAGCCGGCGAAAGAGAGCGCCGCGATCACAATGGTGAATAGCCACACCTCGCGCGGGTTAACTGGAAACCACGGCGAAAGCTGACGATCCGGGAGCAGCGGCAGCAAGATCAGCGTCATTGCCGCGAGGACCAGCCCGGAGCGAAGTTCTTCCCAGGTCAGTCGCGCAAGCCACGCGTGCAGTACAGACTTGAGGGCCAGCAGGATTGTCGCGGCGACGGCTGCCGCGGCCGCCACTTTCGGGTCACCCATGACCGCCAGCGCGCCGAGGGCGAAAGCGACCATGCCGGCGACGACAGTCGTGGCTCCGAAGCTTCCCTCGTGCTGCATCTCCCGGTAGCGGAAGGAAGCGATCACCGTCGTGAAGGCCGCAAAGGCAATTCCCAGACCGATCAGCCCGCCGGCTCCGACATTGAGGGTCAACGCCCCCCACACCCCGCCGAGCAGGCCGGCGAGGGATAGCGTGCGGAGCCCGGCTGTGCGCTCGCCCTCCGGTTCGGAACGCTGCTTCCAGCCGCGCTCAACCCCGATGATCAGCCCTATGGCGAGGGCGACGCTCAGTCGTCGAATGAGTTCGATCGTATCCATGAGCAATGCCGGTGAGCCGAAGTACAGCCTCAAACTATCAGTTTTCGCGGCGGCTGCGGTTGGGGGGAGATCGCCTGCCGTTGGCCGTAAGGCGGCTTGATAGGCGGACGGGGTTGAGGTAGGAGGGAAACCAAGGATCAATAAACCCTTGGGAGGAAACGGTGGCGATCGATCTGTCTGGCGGCAATCCGAACATGGACTACGCCCAAGCCGAGCAGACCTATAAGACGTTCATTTCCTTCACCAAGATATCGATCGTCTTCCTTGTCGTCCTGCTGGCCGGCATGGCCTTCTTCCTGGTCTAAGGACACCGCGCCGCGCGCTGGATGCTCGGCGCCGGTCACGGGGCGCTCGGGTCCGGCGGTGTGAGAAACCTCCACGCGATCGGACGAGTGCATGGTCACCATAGCGGTTACGGCCGAAGCTGCGGACGAGCCGCGCGTGGCGGTCTCGCCGGAGACGGTCAAGAAGCTTGTCGCCCTCGGGGCCAAGGTGAAGGTCGAGGCGGGCGCCGGCGCCCGCTCGCGCTTCTCCGACGATGCGCTGCGCGCCCAGGGTGCGGAGATCGCGCCCACCGCGGCCGAGGCGCTGCGTGACGCCGATATCCTGCTGAAGGTTCGCCGTCCCAACCCGTCCGACATTGCGGCGCTGAAGCCCGGGGCCCTCGTCATCGCCATGCTCGATCCGTTCGGCGATCGCGCGGCGCTGCAGGCGCTGGCGGCGGGCAACGCTTCTCTTTTCACAATGGAGTTCATGCCGCGCATCACGCGCGCGCAGTCGATGGACGTGCTGTCGAGCCAGGCGAACCTCGCCGGCTACAAGGCCGTCGTAGATGCTGCAGCCATGTTTCAGCAGGCAATGCCGATGATGATGACGGCGGCGGGCACGGTTCCCGCCGCAAAAGTTTTCATCATGGGCGTCGGCGTCGCCGGACTGCAGGCGATCGCCACGGCACGCCGGCTCGGCGCGCAGGTGACCGCCACGGACGTACGCCCCGCCACCAAAGAGCAGGTAGCCTCGCTCGGCGCCAAGTTCGTTGCCGTCGAGGACGATGAATTCAAGCAGGCGCAGACTGCGGCCGGCTATGCAAAGCCGATGTCGGCAGAGTATCAGGCCAAGCAGGCCGAGCTCGTGGCGAACCACATCAAGAACCAGGACATCGTCATCACCACCGCGCTCATTCCCGGCCGTCCGGCACCGCGGCTCGTCACCCGCGCCATGCTCGAAAGCATGAAGCCGGGCTCGGTCATCGTTGACCTTGCGGCGGAGCGCGGCGGCAACGTCGAGTTGACGCAGGCGGGACAGACGGTCGACCACAACGGGGTGCGCATCTTCGCCCCGCTCAACCTTGCCGGCGAGATCGCCGTCAACGCCTCGAGCCTCTACGCCAAGAACCTCTACAACTTCATCGAGACGCTATTCGATAAGAAGGAGAAGGTGCTGGCGGTCAACTGGGACGACGAGATCGTCAAGGGCACGCTGATCGCCCGCGACGGCAAGATCGTCCACCCCAGCCTGCAGGGAGCGGCATGATGAAAAACGCGTTCCTGAAACTCGCCGCGGTGACCGCGCTTCTGATGACCGCGAATGCCGGCCCGGCAGCGGCAGCCATCGGCGGGCCGATCGATCCGGTCGTCTACGAGCTGATGGTTTTCGTGATGTCGATCTTCGTCGGCTACTACGTCGTGTGGAGCGTCACGCCGGCGCTGCACACGCCGCTGATGGCGGTGACCAACGCCATCTCCTCGGTGATCGTGGTCGGCGCGTTGCTCGCCGTTGCCGTCGAGCACGGCGCCGTCGAAGGCTTCATGAGCGGCGACACGCTCGCCTCCAAGATCTTCGGCCTGCTGGCGCTGGCCATGGCCTCGGTCAACATCTTCGGCGGCTTCCTCGTCACGCAGCGCATGCTCGCGATGTACAAGAAGAAGGGCGACAAGCGGTGATGAGCCTGAGCGCCCACGGGGGAAGAGTGCAATGATGTCCGCCAATCTCGTTGCCGGCCTCTACCTCGCCTCCGGTGTCCTTTTCATTCTCGCCCTACGCGGCCTGTCGAGCCCCGCCACTTCGCGGCGCGGCAACTACGCGGGCATGCTCGGCATGTTCATCGCCATGGCGACGACGCTGGCGGTCGCCAATCCGCAGCTGTCGCTGACCTGGATCCTGCTGGCTGCCGGCCTCGGCGTCGGCGGCCTCATCGGCGCCGTGACGGCGCGCCGCATCGCCATGACGGCGATGCCGGAGCTGGTTGCTGCTTTCCACTCGCTGGTCGGCCTCGCCGCCGTGTTCGTCGCCGCAGCAGCGCTCTATGCCCCGGACAGCTTCGGCATCGGCGAACGCGGCTCCATCGCCTTCGCCAGCCTTATCGAGATGTCGCTCGGCGTCGCCATCGGCGCCATCACCTTCACCGGCTCCGTGATCGCTTTCTTGAAGCTGTCGGGCAAGATGTCCGGCAAGCCGATCATCCTGCCGCTGCGCCACGTCATCAACCTGGCGCTGTTCGGCGGGCTTGATCTGGCTGATCTACACGTTCTGCAATTCCGGCGGCGACCCGCTGCTGTTCTGGGCCATCACGCTGACGGCGATGCTGTTCGGCGTATTGATCATCGTCCCCATCGGCGGCGCCGACATGCCGGTCGTGGTGTCGATGCTCAACTCGTATTCCGGCTGGGCGGCGGCCGGCATCGGCTTCACGCTGTCGAACATCGCGCTGATCATCACCGGCGCGCTCGTCGGTTCGTCCGGCGCCATCCTCTCGTACATCATGTGCAAGGGGATGAACCGCAGCTTCATCTCCGTCATCCTCGGCGGCTTCGGCGGCGAGGTCGCGGGCCCGGCCGGCGGCGGCGAGCAGAAGCCGGTCAAGCTCGGCTCGGCCGAAGACGCCGCCTACGTCATGAAGAACGCTTCCAAGGTCATCATCGTGCCGGGCTACGGCATGGCGGTGGCCCAGGCGCAGCACGCGCTGCGCGAAATGGGCGATCAGCTGAAGAAGGCCGGCGTCGAGGTGAAGTACGCCATCCATCCGGTGGCGGGACGCATGCCCGGCCACATGAACGTGCTGCTCGCCGAGGCCAACGTGCCCTACGACGAGGTGTTCGAGCTCGAGGACATCAACTCGGAGATGCCGCAGGCGGACGTCGTTTACGTCATCGGCGCCAACGACGTCGTCAATCCGGCCGCCGAGACCGACAAGACCTCGCCCATCTACGGCATGCCGGTGCTGCAGGCCTGGAAGGCCGGGACGGTGTTGTTCAACAAGCGCTCGCTGGCGTCCGGCTATGCAGGCATCGACAATCCGCTCTTCTACAATGACAACACCGTCATGGTGTTGGGCGATGCCAAGAAGATGACGGAAGAGATCGTCAAAGCGCTCGCCCACTGATAGTCCCGGCGCGCTGAGCCGGGACGGGCGTGGCGAATTGTTTCACCATGATGGCGTGCGGCGCCTGAGCCATCGGCGCGAGGCGTGCTATATTTCGGATATGCCTTTGATGCGATCGCTCACGTTCGTCGTTTTCTGCGCGGCCCAATTCGGTCACGCCGCGTTGGCCGGTTCCCCCATTGTCGAAGCACCGCCCGGCGCGACTCCGATCGTCGAGCCCGCGGCACGCAAGGGCACGCGGGCCTACACACCAGACGGCACCGAGGCAGCGGTGCCCGCGCTGCCTGCGATGCCGGCAGTACCTCCGCCGACAAAAGCTCCAGCCGGCAATGACGCGCTCGACCAGTGCATGGGCACCTGGGACGCGGGAACGCACATCACGAAGAGCAAGTGGCGGGAGATCTGCGTCCGCCAGTTGAAGGATCGCGATACACAGTAGGCGCGGCGGAGCTTCAGCCGGTTTTGCGGCCGGCCGATCCGCACTTTTCCATCGGCGGGGCTGTCGTCGACCAGCCGTCCTTCGTCACCGTCACGACATAGCGCCGGCATTCCGGAGCGGCGCCGGGTACGAAGCGGACCCGGAAGAGCGCCAGCTCCGGCTTGCGTTGACGCGGCCAAACGAACACGGCGTCGTCGGCGGTCTTTGCCACCGCGGTTTGGATGGCGATTTCCGCGTTGCGATAGTCGGTCGTCGATAGCCGCGCCAACAGGCTGCGCGAAATGTCCGGGTGCAGGCCGACGGCCGCCGCCCTCTTCTGATAGCGGTCGGCATGCTCGAGATTGGGAGGCGGTAGCGGCGCGGAGGAAGGCTGCTCGTCCGCGGGGGCAATCGAGCCCGTCGTCACCGGCGCCGCCTCCGTTGCGGCGCCCGGGGCATCGGCAATCTCGCTCGCTGGCGTCGGGTCCAGCGGCGCGGGCGGGGGAACAGCGGTGTCCACCGGTGCAGCGGCAGGCACGGCGGCGGCCGGCGGGGCGGTTTGTGCTACCTGGCGGGCGATCGCGGGAGACATTGCGGCTAGCCGCGCCTGCAGCCATCCCGCCCAATCGGGCTGATGATGCAGGAATGCCCAACCACCGCCGATTGCGACAGCGATCACGATGAGCGCGCGCAGCACACTGCTGCCGTCGCCGCTGGATGGGGGCGGGCAAATCCTCTCGCCCGAAGAAAGCTCTCCAAGCGTGAAGTCTTCGTCGAAAAACTCTTGATCGAAGTCCGAAGCCAATGACTTCGAACGCGCATGCAACGCGGGAACCGACATAACTACCCCCCTGGTATCCTTGTAGATACCGGTCCCGCTGCCGCATAACCGCCCGCAGACTCAGGCAAAAAAATGACGCCGCGCCGGCCGCGCGAGTATCTGCCGCGCTTTTGCCGTCCTGGGCGCCTTTAGATCGGGATCGCTGGCGTGGCCGCGCCCACGTTTTGGCGCTACGGATCAGCGCTTGCTTGCGTCCTGCGCCGCACTCCGGTGACCTGTTTGAGCCTCCCTTTTTCACCTCTCCAGCGTTAGGTTCTGCCCATGCCATTTTCTGCCCGGATCGTGCTTGCCGCCTTGATGCTCGCCTGTACCATTCCTGCCCAAGCGTCACCGCGCTTCAAAGCCGTGGCCTTCGATTACTTCGTCATCTTCAATCCGAACTCGGTCGTTCCAGAAGTCGAGAAGGCATTCCCCGGCAAGGGTACCGAGTTCACCAAGGCTTGGCGGGCGAAGCAGTTCGAATACGGCTTCCTACGTTCGATAACCGGCCGTCATGCGGACTTCTTCAAGGTCACTGAAGACGCGCTCGTCTACACCGCACAGGGGATGCAGCTTGCCCTATCGGCGGACGTCCGGCAGCGCCTGCTCGGCGCCTATCTCTCGCTGCAGCCCTGGCCCGATGCCGTCGCCGCACTTAAGAAGTTGAAAGCTTCCGGCGTGCGCATCATCACCATCGCCAACTTCAGCGGCCGCATGCTGCGGGCGAACGCGGAGCGGGCTGGAATCGTCGACCTGTTCGACGAGCTGCTCAGCACCGAGGTCAACGGGACGTACAAGCCCGACCCGCGCGCCTACGCGCTCGGCATGGAGCGGCTGGGGCTGAAGAAAGACGAGATCGCCTTTGCGGCCTTCGGCGGATGGGACGCGTACGGCGCCAAGGCCTTCGGGTACCACACCTACTGGGTGAACCGGTTCAACCTTCCGCAGGAGCAGCTTGGGATTGAGGCAGACGCGACCTCGAACGATATCGCGGGCCTGCTGCGTTTCGTCCTCGGCGACGCGGGACCGAATGACTGAGCGCCGTCGACGGCACTGGGCGTTCGGCCGCGCGCTCGGCCGTGCGACTTTTCCGCTCAAGTTCGTAGGCCACCTGGGGGCGGCAAGGAGGGCCATGCTGCTCGGCGGCTGAGGCAACGTGCCGGAAGCTTTGGCGCTTGGACGCGTTAATTCCCCGCCCGACCAAAGGATTGCGGCGTGGGCAGATACTCGTATGAGTTCGGCAAATGTCCGCCGACGAGGCGCGGGCAAAGCCTAAAGGCGCGCTTGCCGGAGCCGAACAATCCTCGGGAACATCCTACGAGCTATGCGGTTCTGACATGATGCTCTAAGTATTCAACAACGCTGGTAAAACGGTCATGGAGGATCGGACTTTGGATGTTCGTCAGTCAGATGTCGGCACGAGCGAGCATCAAACCGAAAACTCTATTACCCGCGCTCTCATTCTCGCCGGTCTGAAGCTCAAATGGATCGTGGGCGACGCCGTCGCCGCGCTGACCCGGAAGCTGGCGCGCAGCCGCCTCGATCATGCGGATACAGGCGCCTTCCCCGCCTCGCAGCAGTTCTCCGATCTGCCTGCCTACACGTCCATCATCAAGCACCGGGCGGTTGCCGATCGCTTCAGTTTCACCGATCCGTTCTATCGCTGCCATGACCGCAGCCGGGGCTCGCTGACGACGATCGACGGCCGGGAGTACGTCAACTTCGCGTCCTATGACTATCTGGGTCTGAATGGGCATCCGGCTGTCGTTGCGGCGGCGAAGGCCGCTATCGACGAGCATGGGACATCGGTTTCGGCCAGCCGCATCGTCGCCGGTGAACGGCCCTTGCATCGCCAGCTCGAGGCAGCGCTCGCTGACCTGTATGAGACCGAAACGGCGGTGGCGTTCGTCAGCGGCCATGCCACCAACGTGTCGACCATCAGCACGTTGCTCGATTCGAGCGACCTGATTTTGTACGACGAGCTGGCGCACAACAGCCTGCTCACCGGCATCAAGCTGTCGAACGCCAAGGCGTTCGCCTTCCGGCACAACGATCTCGATAACCTCGAGCGGCTGCTGCGCATTCATCGGCGCTCGAGCCGCAATGCTCTGATCGTCGTCGAAGGCCTCTATTCCATGGACGGCGACGTCGCCGACCTGCCGAAGCTCGTCGAGCTGAAGCAGCGCTACGGCGCCTGGCTGATGGTCGATGAGGCGCACGCGCTCGGCGTGCTCGGCACGCGCGGTCGCGGCCTTGCGGAGCATTTCGACGTCAGCTCGTCGCAGGTCGATATCTGGATGGGCACGCTCAGCAAGGCGCTCGCTGGATGCGGCGGTTATATCGCCGGCAGCCACGAACTCGTGGAAGCTTTGAAATTTCGCGCCAGCGGCCAGGTGTATTCGGTCGGAATGTCGCCGCCCGTTGCCGCCGCGGCCCTCGCCGCCCTCAAGCTCATGAATGCCGAGCCCGAGCGCGTTGCGCGTGTGCGCGCCAATGGCGAGGCGTTCCTTCGCGCAGCCAAGGCGCGCGGGCTCGATACGGTCACCAGTGAGGGATACGCGATCGTTCCGATCATGGTGGGCGACATCATCAAGGCCGGCCGCATGACCGACCGGATGCTGGCGCGTGGCATAAACGTGCTGCCGATCATTTATCCGGCCGTGCCGCTGAAGGCGGCGCGTCTGCGCTTCTTCATTACCGCCTCGCACACCGACGAGCAGATCCAAAGCGCCGTCGCCATCACGGCGGAGGAGCTGCGGCGCCTGGCGACCGGCTAGCGTTAGCGCGGCAAGTTGAAAGCGCGGGCCTGATATTCACTCGGCGCAAACCTCGACGGCCGTTTACCGGGGAGAGGCGCACTTCGCGGTTGCCATCGAGGCATTCCCCAATACCTTGAGACGAGATCAGCTGCGAGGGGCGAGCATGCGCGTTGGTGTGCCTAAAGAGGTGAAGGTCCACGAGTACCGGGTCGGCTTGGTGCCGGCCAGCGCGCGCGAGCTGATCGCGCATGGCCATCAGGTGTACGTCCAAACTGGCGCCGCCGACCGCATGGGCATCTCCGACGACGACTACCGCAAGGTCGGCGCTACGGTGCTTCCCAACGCAGCGGACGTGTTCGACGTCGCCGAGATGATCGTCAAGGTGAAGGAGCCGCAGAAGGCCGAGCGCGAGATGCTGCGCCAGGGCCAGACGCTTTTCACCTATCTGCATCTGGCACCTGATCCGGAGCAGGCCAAAGATCTATTGCGCTCCGGCGTCACGGCGATCGCCTACGAGACGGTGACAGGTGCGCGCGGCGGACTGCCGTTGCTGTCGCCGATGAGCGAGGTTGCCGGACGCATGTCCATCCAGGCCGGCGCGCACTGCCTCGAGATGGAGCAGGGTGGCCGCGGCATGCTGCTGGGTGGCTCGGCCGGTGTGGCACCCGCCAACGTCGTCGTCATCGGCGGCGGCGTCTCCGGCGTCAACGCCGTGCGCATGGCCGTCGGGCTTGAGGCGTTCGTCACCTGCATCGACATCAATATCGAGCGGCTGTATGCGCTCGATCAGCAGTTCGGCGCGTCGGTCAACACCATCTTCTCGACCCGGCAGGCGATCGAGGACTACGTGCTGCAGGCCGATCTCGTCGTCGGCGCCGTGCTGGTGCCGGGTGCCGCCGCGCCGAAGCTGATCACCGAGGATCTCGTCAGGGCGATGCGGCGCGGCTCGGTCATCGTCGACATCTCGATCGATCAGGGCGGCTTTTCGGAAACCTCGCACCCGACGACGCACGCCAATCCGAGCTACGTGAAGCACGGCGTCGTGCACTACTGCGTCGCCAACATGCCGGGCGCCGTGGCGCGCACCTCGACCTTTGCGCTCAACAACGCCACGCTGCCGTTCGTGCTGGCGCTGGCCGACAAGGGAATCGTGGAGGCGTTGCGCAGCGACCCCCACTTGCTGGCAGGCCTCAACGTGTATCAGGGCAAGATCACGTATCGGGCAGTGGCCGAGGCACTAGGGCTCGCTTACGTCGATCCGCTTGTCGCGCTGAACGAATAACGTTTAGCCGGGCAGCTCATCAAGTCTCGGAACGTCTTCCAGGCGTCGATCCCAACCCGCACTGCTCGCGACAAAAATATGAGCGTCAGGTTGAGTTTCGAGCACGCTATCGAGGCTCCCGGCCGGCACCACCAGCAGAGCCCCATTCATTTGAACCCTAGGAACCGCCGAGCCGCATTCCGAGCAGAAACTTTTCTCGTGCCGCGTCGATGGGACACGAAACGTTTTGATCTTGGCTTCGCCCGACAGCCAGTTGACCGTTGCCGCTGAAGAAAACAGGTTGGCCGCGTGCGCCGACCCGGTGTCCTTTCGACAGCGCCCGCAATGGCACAGGAAAAAACGCTCGAAATCTCCAAGAACTTCGAACCGGACTTCGCCGCAAAGACAAGAACCCACGTGCTTGCTGATCATCGGTCGCTCCTGTGAGGGCCAAATAGCGTTGCACTGCCGCTCACATGCGTTCGCCGGGCAGCTTGCTCGCTTGCTTCACCCAAGCGGCGAGCTGAGCTTCGTCGAGTTCGTCGTCCTCATGGATGTCAAGGTAGCGGACGTCCTTCTGCTTGGACCCGCCGGGCGGGACAGGACGCAGCGAAGCGCCGCGGAAGAAAGCCACCTTCACGTATTTCGTGAAGACATGGACGCCGAGGAACCATCCCTTGCCCTCTTTGCCATAAAGCGGCGAGTTCCATTTCACCGCCTTGTGCACGCCGGGAACAGTGCGGGCGATAAGCGCGTCGAGGCGTCGCCCGACGTAGCGTTTCCAGCCGGGCATCGCCGCGATGTAGGCCTGCACGGGGGCGTCGCCGTAGCCCTTCGGGATTTGAGGGTTGCCGCCCGAAAGGAGAACAGGCTTGGTGACTTCGCCGGACTTCGACTTCGGCGCCGTCTTGCGCGGCTTGGACGCCTTAGCCGCGACCCGCTTAGCCACGACCTTCTTTGCGACGTTCGCCGAAGTCCTGGCTGTCTTGCCGGCCATTGCATTCATTCCCGTGCGTCTGCGCCTCGCGCGCTGTTCCACGCGGCTGCATAGGGCAGCACGAACATGTACAGACCGCTGAACAGAAGCAGGAAGAGCGGGAGCAGCGGCGAGTAGACCACCCAGAGGGGCGGTTCTCCCAGTCCCATGGCGACGAAGTTGGCGATGACGGTAGCCGTAAAGGCGATGGACAGCCAGCGGTGCGACTGCCGAACCCACCTATTCCAATTCAATGCGACCTCCTTTGAAAACGGCCCAAAGCGCCGCGCCGCAGACTCAGTCTGTCCGTGCCAAGACTTGCTCCAGCTTCGCGAAGAACTGCTGCCACCCGCTGTTGGCGCCCCCGTAGGCCTGCTTCTGATCCGGCCGGAAGCCCGACTGCTCTATGCGCAGATGCGTTCCCGTGCGGGTCGGCGTGAGCGTAAAGGTCACCACGCTCTTCAGATCGTAGGCCGCATCGTCGTGCGCAAAATCCCACGTGTAGGACAGCGTTTTGTTTGGCTCGACGGCGACAACTTCGCAGTCCAACACACCGCCCCAGTCCCCGCGAAGATTGAAGCGATGGCCCACGACCGGATTGAAGTCGTTCTTCATCAGCCACTCTTCGATCAGGTGTGGTTGCGTGAGCGCGCGCCAGATTTTTTCCGGCGGATAGGGGACCTCCCGTTCGACGACGACGGAGAGCGTTTCGGTCGCGGCTTTGCTCATTGGTCCATCCTTTTGAGCAGGTCTTCGAGGTCGTCGAACCGGCCCTGCCAGAACCCGGCCATCTGGCTTGTCCAGTCGATCAGGGGCGCGAGCGCGCCGAGCTGGGCGCTATAATGGGTCTGGCGTCCTGCATGGCGGTCGCGTACCAACCCCGCCTGCTTCAGCACGCCGAGATGCTTTGACACGGCCGGCTGCGAGACCCCGGACTGAGCCGTCAGGGCCCCCACTGTCTGCTCTCCTTCGCGGCACAGGCGCTCGAAGATCGCTCGACGAGTCGGATCGGCCAACGATCTGAAAAGCATATTGTGGGGGTCTGGCATCACGATCAATAACCCGTTGGCTATCGTTTTATCTATAACCGTTGAGATATATGAATCAAGCGGAATTCCGCCGCGACGAGCGGGGCGCCTGCGTCATAGGGGGCTGGCGATGTGCACGCCGTTACCCGCGGCCTGCTCCTTTCATCTTGCCCAAAGGATCAAAGGCGAAGGATGAAACTGTCCGGCTTTGCGGTCTATGTTAGCCCGGGGCGATCAGACAGACAGGGGCACGGCCTTCCGCCGTAGCGATCAGTAACGGCATGCAGCTCATCGCGAAGCTCGTGTTCTCGGTGGCGGCCCTCTATGCGCTCGTGGCCGTCGCCGCGTTCCTGTTTCAGCGCCGTCTCACCTATTTCCCTGACCCGCAGCGTACCGCTCCGGCGAGCTTCAATCTTCCCGGTGTCGAGGAGCGCATCATCGCAACCCCGGACGGCGAGCGTCTGGTCTCATGGTTCGCGCCGGCAGCACCCGGCCGCCCGACGGTGCTCTATTTCCACGGCAACGCCGGCAATCTCGCCAATCGCTCGGAGCGCGTGCGCCGATTCCTGACGCGCGGCTGGGGCGTGATGTTTCTCAGCTACCGCGGCTACAGCGGCTCGACCGGTGCGCCAAGCGAGGGCGCCAACGTCGCCGACGCCAAGCTGGCATACGACACGCTGCGCAAAGCGGGCGTCGCGCCTGAAGACATCATCGTCTACGGGGAATCTCTGGGGTCGGGCATCGCCGTGCAGGTGGCGGCCGAAAAGGACGTCGGCGGTCTCGTGCTCGATGCGCCGTACACCTCGATCGTCGATGTGGCGGCGGTGTCGTATCCCTACCTGCCGGTGCGGCCGTTCGTGCTCGATCGCTACGAGACAATGCGGTTCCTGCCGCAGGTGACGGCGCCGCTTCTGGTCATGCACGGCGAGGATGATCGCGTCGTGCCGGTCGAAATGGGCAAGGCCGTATACGCCGCCGCCAATGCGCCAAAGGAGATCGCCACCTTCCCGCGCGCCGGGCACTCGGACCACCATCTCCACGGATCTTACGAGGAGCTGTTTCGGTGGGTCGACGCGCTGAGGGCAAAGGTGCACATGCGCGGGCCGGCATTGCGCGGTGAGGATGCGCACCCCGCACAACAGCAAATGCGCCCGTGAGCTCACCGCTCAGGGCGCATCGCAAATTCGTCAGGCGGTAGAAGCTTAGCGGCGCGGGCCGGCGGCAGTCGTCGGCGTCGTCGGCGCCTTGCCGGGCAGCAGGCCTTCGCGCTGGGCGCGCTTGCGGGCCAGCTTGCGCGCGCGGCGCACCGCCTCGGCCTTCTCGCGAGCCTTACGCTCGGAGGGCTTCTCGAAATAGTTGCGGAGCTTCATCTCCCGGAAAATGCCCTCGCGCTGCATCTTCTTCTTGAGCGCCTTGAGAGCCTGATCGACGTTGTTGTCGCGGACGAGAACCTGCAAGCGGGTGCTTCCTTTGCCACCAATGAAAAATGCGACATCCGGCGCGGCGGCTGAACCGCCGGCATCCCGTTTGTCGTTGAGGATGGCGGATCACTAGCAAAAGGCGGTTAAATTGTCCATGCGTACGATGCGGCGACGCTCAGCGGCCCTTGGATAGGGGCGTGAGACGGTTCACATGGCCCATTTTGCGGCCCTCACGGGCCTCGTTCTTCCCGTAAAGATGCAGGCAGGCGCCGGGTTCGGCGGCCAATTGCGGCCAGGCGGCAACATCGCTGCCGATCAGATTGGTCATCTGGCAGTCCGAATGGCGGTCGGTCGCCCCTAGCGGCCAGCCGGCCACGGCGCGGATATGGTTCTCGAACTGGCCGACCGCGCAGCCGTCCATGGTCCAGTGGCCGGAGTTGTGCACGCGCGGGGCGAACTCGTTGATGAGCAACGGCTCGGGCCCTTCGCCGACGTAAAACATCTCGACGCCGATGAGGCCCACGTAGCCGAGCGCGTCGGCGAGCTTGCCGGCGATCTCGCGGGCGCGTGCCTGATGCGCCGGCGGCAGCGCGCTCGGTACCGTCGAGGTGCGCAGGATCCCACCTTCGTGGTGGTTGGTCGGAATGTCATAGAAGCGCGTCTCGCCCGATAGGCCGCGCACGAGCAACACGGAGACCTCGCACTTGAAGCTGACGAGCGCTTCGAGCGTCGCCGGGGCGCGGCCGATGGCGTCGAACGCCGCACCGATCTCGCTGGCAGTTGCAATGCGCGCCTGGCCCTTGCCGTCGTAGCCGAGCCGGCGCGTCTTGAGGATCGCCGGCGCGCCGACCTCGGCGATGGCTGCGGCGAAGTCGTCAGAGCCGGAGACCGAGGCGAAGCCCGCGATCGGGATGCCCAGCGACTTTATGAAGTTCTTTTCCTTCAGCCGATCCTGCGCCACTTCCAGCGCCTTGATGCCCGGCCGCACAGGCCGCACGCGCTCGACGGCGACGGCTGCCTCAACGGGCACGTTCTCGAACTCGTAAGTGACGACGTCAGTCTCGGCCGCGAACTCGGCAATCTTCGCCAGGTCCTCGTAGGGACCGATGGTGGTCGATATGGCGACGTCGGAGGCGGGACCGTGCACGTCGCTATAGATGCGGCACTTGAAGCCGAGCTGGGAGGCGGCAGCCGCCAGCATGCGGCCGAGCTGTCCGGCGCCCAGAATGCCGATGGTTGAGCCGGGCTTCAGAGCCTGCATCAGCACTAGTGTCCCGATTCCGAAGTTCGCCTGAGCCCGCGGCTGGAATTGGGAGCGAACTTCGGAATCATAAGGGACACTAGAAGCGTAGACTTGCTAGTGTGATTTAGATCGAGAAATTCGCTCGCGACCCAGCCGTTCATGATGGCAAATTTCTCGATCATCACACTAGCCGCTCACGCATTCTTGGGCTCTTCGGCGACCTTGGCGGAGCGCGCCGCGCGGTGCGCCTCGACGCGCTGCAGGAGCTGCGGATCGGCGAGGGCGAGGATTTGCGCCGCCAAGAGACCCGCGTTGGTGGCACCGGCCTCGCCGATGGCCAGCGTCCCCACCGGCACCCCGGCCGGCATCTGCACGATCGAATAGAGGCTGTCTTGGCCGCCCAGCGAGGTGGTGGCGATGGGCACACCCAGCACCGGCAGCGGTGTCAACGACGCGGTCATGCCGGGCAGGTGGGCGGCTCCGCCGGCGCCGGCGATGATCACCTTCAGGCCGCGGGACTTCGCAGTTTTGGCGTAGTCATATAGGCGCTCCGGCGTGCGGTGCGCGGAGACGATCCGGGTTTCGAAGGGAACCTGCAACTCGTCGAGAATATCGGCGGCCTTCTTGAGCGTCGGCCAGTCTGACTGGCTGCCCATAATGATGCCGACGACGGCTTTCCCGGTGCTCATTTTTCGCTGCGACTTTGCTTCGGCGGGGCCGAAAGAAAGCGGGGAATTACAGTAGCCGCCCTTCGTTTACAAGTGTCTCGTGCCGTTTGGCGCTTTCTTAGGTGAAACGCGTTCAGTCTGTTCCGAACTTCGACCGGCGCGGGGCCGGCTGTCGAAGCGACGGGGTCCGGACTGCCAGATGCTTGAACCAGTCAGCCGCAGAGCCATCGGCGCGGGCATGATCGGCAACGTGCTCGAATGGTACGACTTCGCCATCTACGGCTTCTTTGCTGTCGAGATCGGCCGCCAGTTTTTCCCCAACGAGAGTCCATTCGCGCAGCTGCTCGCGACGTTCGGGATATTTGCCATCGGCTACCTCATGCGGCCGGTCGGCGGCATCCTAATCGGCCACGTCTGCGATCATTTCGGTAGGCGCACGGCGCTTGTGGCCTCGATCACCGCCATGGCGGTGCCGACATTCCTGATCGGCGTGCTTCCGGCGTACGAGACCATCGGGGTCTTGGCACCCATCGCGCTCACGCTCCTGCGCATGATGCAGGGGCTTTCGCTCGGCGGCGAATATCCGAGCTCGATGGTGTTTTTGATCGAGCGCGCGCCCGAAGGGCGGCGCGGCTTCATGGGCGGCTTGGCCAGTGTCGGCGCGGTCGTCGGCTTGTTGCTAGGCTCGGGCGTCGGTGCTGCGCTGGCGGCGATCATGCCCGCCGAGGCGTTGGAAGCGTGGGGCTGGCGCATCCCATTTGTCGCCGGGCTCGGGATCGGCCTCATGGGCAACCTGCTGCGTCGGCATATCGCCGAGACGATCCCGGCGCGCCGTAGCGCGCACGCGCCCATCATCGAGACGGTGCGCGATCATTGGCGTCTTGTCCTGCGTATTGCCGGAGCCGCTTCGTTCAACGCCGTGCCCTTCTACCTAATGTTCGTGTTTCTGGTCAGCTCGATGCAGGTCGTCGACGGCTTCACAGTGGCGACGGCGCTGCTGATCAACAGCCTCAGCATGGCGACGCTGATACCCTGGAATCTGCTCGGCGCATGGATGTCGGATCGGTATGGACGCAAGCCGGTGATGCTGACGGCAGCGGCGCTCGGCTTCACCACCGCGTGGCCGCTATTTTGGCTGGTGAACCAGCCGGTGCCGGGCCTGGTGCTGGCCGGCCAGCTCGTCGCGGCGATGTGCGTGGGCTTGTTCAGCTCGTCGATGCCGGCCCTATTTGCGGAAGCGTCCCCGGCGCACGTGCGCTGCACCGCCGTGGCGCTCGGCTACAATCTCTGCCTCGGAATCCTTGGGGGGCTTACGCCATTTGCCGCGACCCTGCTCGTCGAGAGCAGCGGCAACCAGCTCGCACCGGCATTCCTGATCATGGGTGCGGCGGCGATTGCGTTCCTGTCGGTGCTGTCGTTCAAGGAGACGTACCGCCTGCCGCTGGAGGGCAGCGTCGTCGATCCGCAGGCGGGAGACCGCGATTCAACCCCTGCGGGGCCGGTCGATCTAAGGCAGCCGGCTTATGCGATGATGTCGGGGAGGAGCTGATCCTCAAGCGCCGTCATCCGGTCCTTGATGGCCAGTTTCTTCTTCTTCAGGCGTTTGACCAGCAACTGGTCGGCGGATGAGGAGTCTTCGAGCAGAATGATCTGGTCGTCGAGCTCACGGTGCTCCGCCCTGAGCTTGACGAGTTCGTCTCGGAGCTCTCTCTCGTCGATGCGCTTCATTGGCCTGCTGGTCAATGCTCGTCATGAACACCGCGCGAGCGGGCGGACTATCGTCTTGTTCAGTCTATATGGCAAGCCGTCGGCTGATGCTGCTGCACATATTGGACAGGACGCAGAAATGGCGCCAACCGCCATAAGCGGGACTGCGGTAGAGGTTCCCATTTTCATAAAAAATATCGCGATCAGCAATCCGCACTCGTATTGGACAAGGCCCCAATGTTCTGTCACGCTGAGGCGTCTCTTCAACATCTCATGGAGGACCATGATGGCGCTTGCTGCTCACCTCGCCGAGCTAGCGGAGAAGCACAAACTTCTCGAGCGTAAAATTGAAGCGGAGGTCACCCGACCCGGATCGGATGATCTCGAAATACACAAACTCAAACTTGAAAAGCTGAAGCTCAAGGACGAGATCGTCCGTCTGAGTGGAAGCGAGACGCGCCACTAGGCGCCTCGCTCTGAAGGGACAGGCGAGCCGTCCCGCTCGCCTCCCATTCCCCCAATGCCGTAGTCGAGAGCGTGCTCCATCCCGCGATGCACGCTTAAGCCTCGAATTTTACCCCTAGAAGCCCACAGCGAGCACACCGCAATGCGGTGCTCGCTGCTCACGCTTCCTTCGCCATCTCGCGCAGCTTGAACTTCTGGATCTTGCCGGTCGACGTGCGCGGCACCTCCGCGAATACGATGTGGCGCGGCACCTTGTAGCGCGCCAGCCGCTCGCGGCACCAGGCGAGCAGTTCGTCCGCCGTGGCGGTCATCTCCGGCCGCAGCTCGATGAAGGCGCACGGCGTCTCGCCCCACTTCTCGTCCGGCTTGGCGACCACGGCGCAGTAGGCGACGGACGGGTGCTTGTAGATCACGTCCTCGACCTCGATCGAGGAGATGTTCTCGCCGCCCGAGATGATGATGTCCTTGGAGCGGTCCTTGAGCTGGATGTAGCCGTCCGGATAGAGCACGCCGAGATCGCCGGAGTGAAACCAGCCGCCCTCGAACGCCTCGTCGCTGGCGGCGGGGTTCTTGAGATAGCCCTTCATGACGATATTGCCGCGGAACATCACCTCGCCGATGGTCTCGCCGTCGGCCGGCACGGGCGATCATCGTCAGCGGATCCATGACCGTGAGGTCTTCCAGCGCGATGTAGCGCACGCCCTGGCGGGTGCGCTTGAGTGCGCGTGCCTCCGCGCCGAGGTCGTTCCACTCGAGGTTCCACTCGTTGACCGTCGCCGGACCGTACGTCTCGGTGAGCCCGTAGAGGTGCGTGAGCTGAAAGCCCGCGGCCGTCATCGCGTCGAGCACGGATTGCGGCGGGGGCGCCGCCGCGTGGTTGACGGAGACGACGTGATTGATCGGGCGCCGCTCGTCAGGCGTCGCGTTGAGCAGCGTCGACATGACGATCGGCGCACCGGAAAGATGCGTCACGCGATGTTCGGCGATGGCGTCGTACATCGCTTTGGCGCGCACCCACCGCAGGCACACATGCGTGCCGGCGACGACCGACAGCGACCACGGGAAGCACCAGCCGTTGCAGTGGAACATCGGCAGCGTCCACAGGTAGACAGGGTGCTGTCCCATGCCGGCTTCGATGTTGTTGGCGTAGCACATCAGCGCCGCGCCGCGGTGATGGTAGACGACGCCCTTCGGGTTGCCCGTGGTGCCGGACGTGTAGTTGAGCGAGATCGCGTTCCACTCGTCGGACGGCATCTGCCAGATGAACTCGGGATCGCCGCTGGCGACAACCGCCTCGTAGTCGTCGGCCGACAATTGTTCGCCGGTTTGCGGAAATTCGGGGTCGTCGTAGTCGATGATCGCCGGCTTGGCCTCGGCCAGCACTAGCGCCGCCTTCGACAGCGGGGCGAATTCGCGATCGGTGATCACCAGCTTCGAATTGCCGTGGTCGAGCTGGAAGGCGACGATGGGCGGATCGAGCCGCGTGTTGATCGTATGCAGGACGGCGCCGATCATCGGCACGCGCGTAGTGCGCCTCGAGCATCGGCGGCGTATTGGCAAGTATCACCGACACCGTATCGCCCGGGCCGATGCCGCGCGCCGCCAGCGCCGAGGCCAGCTGCCGGCAGCGCTCGTAGAACTGCGCGTACGTGAAGCGCTGACTGCCATGAATGATGGCGACGTGGTTCGGGTAAATCAGCGCCGCGCGCTGCAGGAATTGGAGTGGCGTCAGCGGCTGGTAGTTGGCGGGGTTCTTGTCGAGGTGCTCGTCGTAAGGATTGGAGGGCATGTCCAGCCGGCGCTCGATGGAAGGAATTCAGCGACATATCGGTAGTGTCGGGAAAACGCTAGCGAAAGCGGGCATGCTGGGCAACGCCGATGTCGGCTGCCTAAATGATGTGCGGCCCGGGCGCACGTATCCTACGGAATCTGCAGAATGCCGTCTTTTGCCCCGCCCGCTTAGCCGCTAGTCTGCACGCACCGCATGGTCTGCCAAGGGAGATGGCCATGAGCGAACTCAGGCAGCAGACGATCGCACTTTGGATCCTGCTGATGCTGCTCATCCTGGTGCCGTGGGCACTGGAATAACGCGGAAACAGCACGGGCTCTGACGTGCCCGGTGGGCAGGCGCGCGTGCGTGGGCTGTGCTCTTAACCTCTCCCAGGGGGAGAGGTCGGCTGGACGCGCGAAGCGCGACAGCCGGGTGAGGGGATGATCTGCTGCAGTATCTCGCCTAGCTTGAGGGGGCGTAACCACTCACCCGCCGTTCATGCTGCGCATTCGCGTCGACCTCTCCCACAGGGAGAGGTCAAGGTTGGTGCCGTTACTGCGCGGGACGCTCAGCCCTGGTTCGGGTCGTCGTCGTCGCGATCGCCGCCGGACAGCTCCTTGAGCTTGGCGAACACGCGAGCCTGCTCTTCCTGCTCGGTCTCCTCGCGCGCCTCTTCATGCTTGGGCTGCATGATCTCGACTTTGCGCTCAGGCGCCGGCTGGGTCGTCTCCTCGGTCGGCAGCAGCGTGCCGGCCTTCTCCGCGCCCGGCTTGTCCTTGCGATCCAAGCGGCGCGCCGCCTTCTTCACCTCGGCGTCGAGGTCGATCTGCGAGCAAAGCCCGAGCGTCACGGGATCCTGCGGCGTCAGGTTCGGCGCGTTCCAGTGCGAGCGCTCGCGGATCTGCGTGATCGTCGGCTTGGTCGTGCCGACGAGGCGCATGATCTGGCTGTCCTTCAGCTCCGGATGGTTGCGCAGCAGCCAGAGGACGGCGTTGGGGCGGTCCTGGCGGCGCGACACGGGCGTATAGCGGGGGCCCTTGCGCGACGGGCGTCTCCGGCACGATCACCTTCGGCTCGGCGAGGTGCAGATCGCGGGAGGGCTCGCGCTCGGCCTCTTCGATCGCTTCGCGCGTCAGCTGGCCCGAGGTGACGGGGTCGAGGCCCTTGATGCCCTGCGCCACGTCGCCGTCGGCGATGCCTTTGACCTCCAGCACGTGGAGACCGCAAAAGCTGGCGATCTGCTCGAACGTCAGCGAGGTGTTGGCGACGAGCCATACGGCGGTCGCCTTCGGCATCAGGGGTCTGCGATCGCTCATGGGGGCTTAACCTCCGGCTTCCTGCGTCGGTCCGCAGGGCCAAGTATTTTGGGGCAACTGGGGAATTGGGCGCCTTATAGCTCGCTCCGCCCCTAGGGTGCAACCCGCCGATGGCCCTTTGGTTGAGCCTCCGTGAGGGCGGTGTTGTTGCCCCTGCGGGCCGGCGCGGATAGTGTCGCCGCCGATCGCCAGGACGGATCGAACTCGGGAAGGGCTGAAGGATGGGGACGGCGCCAAAGAGCGTTTATTTCGAAGACCTTAGCGTCGGCCAGGAAGCGAGCATCAGCAACACGGTGACGGCCGACGTCATCTCAGCGTTCGCCGCCGTCTCGGGCGACAGAAATCCGGTCCATGTCGACGCCGACTATGCCGCCACGACCATGTTCAAGGAGCCGATTGCGCACGGAATGCTTTCGGCTGCCTACATCTCGGCGGTATTCGGCATGCAGCTGCCCGGCCCCGGCGCCATCTACATTTCGCAGACGCTGAACTTCAAAGCGCCGGTGAAGATCGGCGATGAGGTCGTCACCACGGTGAAGGTCGCCGAGCTGATCCCGGAGAAAAGGCGCGCCAAGTTCGACTGCGTGTGCAGCCGTCAACGGCAAGCCCGTCGTCCAGGGTGAGGCCGTGCTCATGGTTCCCTTGCGTCCGGCGTGATCTGGAAGGCCTTCAGCGGTGGCGGGCAAAGCCCGCGAAGTGGCCGCCGCCGTGCCGGCCATGACCGACGATGGAATCGGCGATGACCGTGCCGGCCACCGTGACGATGATGCCGATGACGATCTGCGGGATCCAATATTTCATGCTGTAGAGCATGCTAAGAAGCAGCGGCAAAATTTGGACGCGTGACAGACGAACGAGGTCCGATGCAGATCGTTCACGGCTACCGGAATGTGCCCGAAGCGGCGCGTGGGGCCGTGCTTGCCATCGGCAATTTCGACGGCGTCCACCGCGGCCACCAGGCGTTGCTGCGTGCGGCGTCGGCAATCGGTCGCGAGCTCGGCGCGCCGGCGGGTGCGCTCGTCTTCGAGCCGCATCCGCGTGAGTTCTTCCACCCGGAAGAGCCGCACTTTCACCTGACGCCGCTGCCGCAGAAGCTGGCGATCTTCGAGCGTATCGGCCTCGATCTTGCCGTCGTGCTCGCCTTCGACGCCGGCCTTGCCGCGCTGTCGGCCGACGACTTCGTCAGCCGCGTCATCATCGATGGACTGGGCGCGCGGCACGTCGTCATCGGTCACGACTTCTTCTTCGGCAAGAATCGCGGCGGCACGCCCGAGACCATGCAGGCCGCGGCGGCGCGCGCCGGCTTCGGCCTCACCGTCATTCCGCCGGTGGCCGAGGACGGGGAGGTGTTCTCCTCCAGCGCCATCCGGCTGCGATTGGCGCAGGGCGACGTCAAGGGCGCGGCACGTTTGCTGGGCCGCGACTGGCGCGCCTGCGGCATTGTCGTCGGTGGCGCCAAGCGCGGTACCGGGCTCGGCTTTCCCACCGCCAACATCCCGCTGCCGAGGGGAACCGTGCTCGGCCACGGCATCTACGCGGTGCGCGTGCACATCGACGGCGAGCGTCACGATGGTGCCGCCTACCTCGGCACGCGGCCGACCTACGACAACGGCATGCCGGTGCTGGAGGTCTTCCTGTTCGACTTCGACGGCGACCTCTACGGCCGCGAGATCGAGGTCGAGTTCGTCGACTTCGTCCGCGCCGACCGCAAGTTCGATTCGAGCGAGGCCCTGATCGCGCAAATGCAGGTCGACGTCGCCCGCGCCCGCGACATCCTGGCGGCCAGCGCCTAACCCCGGGTGGATATGCGCGGGGCATGTTGCTAGAACGCCCGCTTGAAACCGGCGAGAACCTGACGATGGCGAAGGACAACGGCGGCAAGAGCGTCGTCAAGGCGAAGCAGAAGGCGGCGGCCGCGCCGCCGCTGAGCGTGCGCCCGAACGCGCGGCGGCGCAGGCCGAAGCCGCGGTTCCCGCCGGCGCGGAGGGCCGCGACTGGAGCAAGACGCTGTTCCTGCCGCAGACCGACTTCCCCATGCGCGCCGGCCTGCCCGACCTCGAGCCGCGCCTGCTGCAGCGCTGGGCGGAGATGAACCTCTACGAGCGCCTGCGCCAGAAGGGCCGCAACCGCGCGAAGTTCCTGCTGCACGACGGCCCGCCCTACGCCAACGGCAACATCCACATCGGGCACGCGCTCAACAAGATCCTCAAGGATCTGGTCGTCAAATCGCAGGGCATGCTCGGCTTCGATTCCAACTACGTGCCGGGCTGGGACTGCCACGGCCTGCCGATCGAGTGGAAGATCGAGGAGAACTATCGCGCCAAGGGCCGCAACAAGGACGCGGTGCCGATCAACGAGTTCCGCCGCGAGTGCCGCGAGTTCGCCGCGCACTGGATCGACGTGCAGCGCGAGGAGTTCAAGCGCCTCGGCGTCGTCGGCGACTGGGCGCATCCGTATCTGACGATGGAGCTATCCCGCCGAGGCGATCATCGCCGGCGAGATCATGAAGTTCGCCATGAACGGCACGCTGTATCGCGGGTCAAAGCCCGTGATGTGGTCGGTGGTCGAGAAGACGGCGCTGGCCGAGGCCGAGGTCGAGTACCAGGACTATCAGTCCGACATGATCTGGGTGAAGTTCCCGGTGACGTCGCGACGGGACCGAATGCCGCGCTGGCGGACGCAGCTCGTCGTCATCTGGACGACGACGCCGTGGACCATCCCCGGCAACCGCGCCATCTCGTTCTCATCGAAGATCGCCTACGGCCTTTACGAGGTGACGGCGGCTGCCGAAGACAACTGGGCCAAGGTCGGCGACAAGCTGATCCTCGCCGACAAGCTCGCGCCGACGTGATGAAGGCGGCGAAGGTCGAAGCCTTCGAGAAGCGCGCGGACGTCACGGGCGAGCAGTTGGCCGGCCTAGTCGCCAAACATCCGCTGGCGGCGCTCGGCTACGACTTCGACGTGCCGCTGCTCGACGGCGATCACGTCACCGACGACACCGGCACCGGCTTCGTGCACACCGCTCCTGGCCACGGCGCCGACGACTACATCATCTGGATGTCGAGCGGCGCAAAGCTGAAGGAGCGCGGCATCGACACCACGATCCCCTTCACGGTCGATGCCGACGGCGTCCTGACCAAGGACGCGCCGGGCTTCGAGGGCAAGCGCGTGCTCAACGAGAAGGGCGACAAGGGCGACGCCAACGACGCCGTCATCAAGGCGCTGGCCGAGGCCGGCGCTCTGATCGCGCGCGGCCGCCTCAAGCACCAGTACCCCCACTCCTGGCGCTCGAAGAAGCCGGTCATCTTCCGCAACACGCCGCAGTGGTTCATCGCCATGGACAAGCCCGTCAAGGGCATCCCCAAGAGCGGGAACCAGACGCTGCGCCAGCTCGCCGTGAAGGCGATCGACGAGACCGAATGGGTGCCGCAGTCGGGCGAGAACCGCATCCTCGGCATGGTCGAAGGGCGCCCCGACTGGGTCGTCTCGCGCCAGCGCGCCTGGGGCGTGCCGATCACCGTCTTCCGCAACAAGGAGACGGGCGAGGTCATCCCGTCGGCCAAGTTCGCCAAGTCGAAGGAGCTGATGGGCCGCATCACGCAGGCGTTCGCCGAGAGCGGCGCCGACGTGTGGTTCGAGGACGGCGCCAAGGAGCGTTTCCTCGCCGGCCTCGTCGACGATCCGGCGCAGTGGGAGCAGGTGCGCGACATCCTCGATGTGTGGTTCGACAGCGGCTCGACGCACGCCTTCACGCTGGAGGATCCGCAGCACTTCCCGACGCTGGCCGGCATCAAGCGCGTGCGCGACGGCGGCAAGGACCGCGTCATGTACCTCGAAGGCTCCGACCAGCATCGCGGCTGGTTCCAGTCATCGCTGCTGGAATCGTGCGGCACCCGCGCCCGCGCGCCCTACGACATCGTGCTGACCCACGGCTTCGTCCTCGACGAGAAGGGGCAGAAGATGGCGAAGTCGGTCGGCAACGTCGTCGCCCCGCAGGAGGTGATGAAGAAGTCCGGCGCGGATATTTTGCGCCTGTGGGTGGCGGCTTCGGACTACTCCGACGATCTGCGCATCGGGCCGGAGATCCTCAACACCTTCGTCGACACCTACCGCAAGCTGCGCAACACGCTGCGCTGGATGCTCGGCGCGCTGGCGCATCTGGAGCCGGGCGAGCGCGTCAAGTTCAAGGATATGCGCGAGTACGAGCTCGAACGGCTGATGCTGCATCGCCTGACCGAACTCGATGCCGAGGTGCGTGCCGCATACGTCACCTACGACTACCGCAAGGTCGTCGCCGTGCTGTCGCAGTTCATGAACACCGAGCTGTCGGCGTTCTACTTCGACATCCGCAAGGACGCGCTCTACTGCGAACCCTATTCGAGCGTGAAGCGGCGCGCGGCGCTCACCGTCATCGACGAGATCTTCAAGGCGCTCGTCGCCTGGCTGGCGCCGATCCTTTCGTTCACCGCCGAGGAAGCATGGCTGGCCCGCCAGCCCGGGCGCGAAGGCTCGGTGCATCTCGAAACCTTCCCCGAGCTGGACAAGGCGTGGCGCAACGACGAGCTGGCCCGCAAGTGGGATCTGGTGCGCAACGTGCGCCGCGTCGTCACCGGCGCGCTGGAGCTGGAGCGGGCTGCCAAGCGCATCGGGTCAAGCCTCGAGGCGGCGCCCGACGTCTACGTCGCCGACAAAGAGCTGCTGCGGGCGCTGGAGGGCGTCGAGCTCGAGGAGGTGTCGATCACCAGCGGCGCGCGTCTGATCGCCAAGTCGGCACCGGAGGGCGCTTTCACGCTGCCCGACGTGCCTGGTGTCGGCGTGGTGCCCAAGCGCGCCGAAGGCAGGAAGTGCGCCCGCTCGTGGCGCATCCTCACGGATATCGGCGCCGACCCCGCCTATCCCGACCTGTCGCCGCGCGATGCCGCCGCCGTGCGCGAGTTCGATCAACGCGCCAAGGACCTTCCCAAGGACATCGCATGACGACCGAGAATTCCGGTGTACGCGGCTGGCTTTGGGGGCCGTATTCCCGGCTCGGCCTGACGGTGTTCCTCATCACGCTGGTACTCGACCAGGCCCACAAGTGGTGGATGCTGGAGGTCTTCCGCATCGAGGAGCGCGGGCGGGTCACCGTAACCCCGTTCCTCGACCTAGTGTTCGTGAAGAACATTGGCATCAGCTACTCCATGTTCGACCAGGAGAGCTTCGCGGGCCAGCTCATGCTCGCCGGCTTCGGGCTGGCGGCGACCCTCGCGCTGTGGATCTGGCTCGCCCGCGGCGCCACGGGCCGCCTGCTGGCGGTCTCCCTCGGTCTCATCATGGGCGGCGCCATCGGCAATGCCATCGACCGTCTGCTGATCGGCGGGGTTGCCGATTTCTTCTCCCTGCACGCCTTCGGGTTCTACTGGTATGTCTTCAACATCGCCGACGTGGCCATTGTTGCCGGTGTCATTGGCCTGCTATATGACTCGGTGTTGGCGAGTCGCAAAGACGCCGCAAAGTCGTTGTAGCGCAGGGGATTAGCGCTCGGCACTGCCGCGATTTAAGTGCGGGATACGGGCGCCACGGGGGAACATATGCCACCGAGATCACGTCCTGCCAGATCTCTGCTGCCGCTCCTTGCCGCGTGTCTCACCCTTGGCATCGCGGGCTGCGGCTCGGACGACATCGCGTTCAACGGCGGCATTTTCGATGCCGTGGGCCTGTCGGATGCCGGTAAGGCCAAGACCGGCGATCCCAAGATGGCTGAGCGCGCGCCCCTCGTCGTGCCGCCGTCGCTTGATCGCCTGCCCGCCCCCGGCGAGGCAGCACCATCGGCGCAGATCGCCGACATCAAGGATCCCGACGAAGAAAAGAAGCTTTCGCGGGCCGAGCAGGAAGCCAAGCAGGACGAGTTCTGCAAGAAGAACTACGAAGATCCGCTGGCGCGCGGCGATGAGTCGGTGACGAGCGTCGCGGGTCCGCTGGGGCCATGCCGCAAGTCGATCCTGACGGCCGTCAAGAAGTGGAACGAGGAAGACGTGCCCGAGGGCCAGTAGGGCACGGGCCTCCGTTCGCGGACAATTTATTTGCTGCGCTGCGGCGCGTGGATGAGGGCGAGGAAACGCCCATATCCATAACCAAATCCCCAAGAATTCGGTTGCGGCCCTCTGTGCGGCAAATTATATCCGTCGCGGGGGGACGGGAGCGGCCGCTTTCGCCCTCCGTTCAAGGAGGAAACTACCCATGAAGATTTGGAACAAGCCGCAGGTAAGCGAGCAGGTCGTTGGCCTCGAGGTCACGTCCTACATGCCGGCCGAGATCGACATCATCTAATCGTTGTCGATTTTTGCGGTATCGATACGGTGGCCGAGAAATCGGCCGCCGTATTTTTTTGTGCTGTCGAGGGCTCGCCGCGCAATGCGCCGACGAGACTACTTGTCGAAGTTGTGCTCGATCTTGGCCACCCATTTCTCGAATGACGTGCGTAGGATGTCGACGTCGAAACGGGCGCCCTCGATGACGCCTGCCGGATGATCGGGATGCGCGTCCAGCTTGCGGCGGATGTCGGCGTGCTTGTCGACCATCGCCTTCCAATCCCGCTGCGCCTCGTCGTCGATGTCGCCGCGCGCGCCGAGCGATGACTTCGCCGCATGAATGCGCTGCTCGAGCTCATCGAGCTTGGTCTTCGTATCGGCGATCGGGTCTTGGCTCATGTCGGTCTCCGCAAGTGGCGATTCACTAGGCTTCTGTGATGGATGACGGGGTCGGTGGACGCGCCAGCGTAGTGCGCGGGACTGTGCAATTCGTCAAGAGCGTAGGGTGCGCCACGATCTTTTGCAGGCAGACCCAAACATTGCGTTGCCTTGCACAAGCTCGATTGACTTAAAGGTAAGAAATCGGCGGTTACGACGCGCGGCGTAGTTGAATGACCATGGAGGACAACATGCGTCGCACTCTGCTGCTCGCTGCCGCAACCATGCTCGCCGCCCCGCTGCTCGTGGGGCAGGCATCCGCCGCCAGCGCGCCCGATATCGGCTGGGCGAAATCCAAAGCTGCCACCGGAGCCGTCATCGACAAGGCGGCCTACCGCTGCGGCCGTTGGAGCTGGCGCTGCTCCAAGCGTTGGGGCTGGGGCTCGCCGCGCTATGCCCGCTGCATGTGGCGGCACGGCTGCTGAGCGTCCAGGCTTCGGTAAGATAGCGAGGGCGGCTCAATGGGCCGCCCTTTCCATTGGCGGTGATCAGCCGAAGCCTATCTGGCCGAGCACCCCGGCAATGGCGGCGATCAGCAGCAGACCGACGAAGAACCACGTGATTGCGCTATCGCTGACGCTTTCCAGCGTGTGAGTCCGTTTGCGTGACATGGCGTCCCTCGCTGCGCCCATAACGCACGCACTTGAGTGTTCATCCGTGTACCGCGGACACCGACCATCGCTGATTTGCCCATGAGATGGCCAGGCAATTTTATCGACCTACGGCCGACCTCGTTTCGCAGTTGCGAACGGCGCATATGACGCGTTCGTCTTCGCGAATCAGGATTTGCACATCTAATTCGTGCCGCGGGGGGTGATCTCCACCCCCTCTCCTGTTTGCTCCGCCGCAAATCAGATAGCCGGGAAGGTGCTGCTCGGGGACGGCTTGTCCGTCGGGCAGCAACTTGGAGGCGGGCCATGCTGGCTACCAAACGACTGACCTTGTTCGTGATCGGCGCGCTCGGATCGCTGATGGTGGCGGGGTGCGCCACCGATGGCCTGCAGACCGCGTCGGTGCAGAGGCACTACCGCCGCGCCAAGGTCGAAAAGAGCGTCGCCCGCAAGGAAGAGCCTGCCAAGATCGACACCGGCTCGATCGACAAGGACGTAAACCCCGTCACCTCGAAGGAAGATCCGCGCTGGCAGTGGTGCGAGCAGCGCCACATCGATCATCAGGCCGGCAAGGCGCCGGGCGGCGCCACCGATCTCGCCAAGAAGCTCGAGGACGATCGCGTCTGCGCGGCGGTGTACCAGCGCGGCTGAGCCAGGCACTTGTCCCTTAGCGCCGCGTCAGACCGGCGGCGCGGTCAGCAGGAAGGCGGCGGCAAGGATCGCAACCGCGGCGCCGGCGACCGATATCACGACCGCGAAATCGACAACGAACGCAGACACCGCACGAATGGCCGCGCGCACCTGCCGGCTCCGCGCGATGGCGACCGCGGTCGAACCGATGCGAACCCCGGTCGAATAAGCGCCGGCGGCAAGCTTGCGGACCTTGCCGAACGGCCGCGGCCTTCCCCGGCCGTACGGATAGCCCGAGCTCAATTCGGTGATGAAGGCGCGGTTGTTGGTGGCATCGCGCTCGAGGAGCGCCGCGATCAGCTCCAGCCGATCCAGTTTATCGGCCGCGTCCGTACGGAAAATCTGCTGTCGGTTTGGACGCATCGGCGATGCCCACGCTCAACAAGGCATTGATAGTGAACCTTCGTGACCATTCCATCAACGACGGCTTTCATTTGTGCATGTTGCACACGCAGTTTTGCGCAGGTGATTTTCTACAAGTGCCCGCTACCGGCGGCGGCGTCGCGGTCGATCTCGGAAACGAGTAGCCGAACGCTGGTCATTACCGTCTCGACCCAGCGGCCGGCCGCGACATTGTCCTGTCCCAAGTCGTGCATGGCGTTGGCATAGGCGCGGTGGGCGACGTCGAGCGCCTCATCGCGTGCCGGTGCGGGCAGCGCGGCGATCTTCATCGCCGTGCGCTGGATCGTGTCGAGCGTCTGTTCGACCAGGGAATGCTTGTTCATCGGTACGCTCCCTTTGACATGCCACACGGTCCGAAGCCGCCGGGGCGTTTGTGAGGCGACGGCGGGGCGATGCCGAAGCTCGGCTTGGTATCGACAAAGATTCGCCGCGGATGTGTGTGCCAAATGAATGCAGCGGGGAAACGCACCTAGTCTTTCCATGTACTCGCGCCAGCACGGCGCGCAGGAGGTGATCTCGTGTTCAATACCGACACCAAGAGCAATCCGCTTCAGTCTCAGCCGAAGCCCGGCCCCGTCCCGCTGTCAACGCCCGCACACTCGCCGGCACGTTCGGCAGCACCCTCTCCATTTGAAAGGGCTGCATCGGCCCCCAGCGGCACCTCCGTCATCGGCACCGACCTCACCATTCTGGGTGATCGCATCACGATTATTTCGGCCAACAAGCTCCAGGTGGACGGCGATGTGCGCGGCAACGTGCACGGCAAGCAGGTCGTCATCACCGAGGAAGGATCCGTTGTCGGCATGGTGTGCGCCGAACACATCGAGGTGCGCGGCGGCGTGCGCGGCTCAATTCGCGCCGTCAGCGTCAAGCTGCAGGCCAGCGCGCAGGTCGAGGGCGACATCACCCATCAGAAGCTATCGATCGCCGAAGGCGCCGAGTTCGACGGCCGGGTGAAGCTGACCAAGGATGCCAGCGAGTTGATGCCGGAGCTCGATCCGGAGGCCATCGAGCGGACCCGCGTTAATGGCGATGCAAGTCGATACGAGACGTCGGGCCATTTGGGTGAACGTGCCGATTGAAGAGGTGGAGACATGACGACTTTGGCAGAGGCGCTCGCCGCGGAGCGAGACAAAAGACGCCGTGATGCCGAGGACGCCACGACGCGGCGTGAGGTGGGACGGGCAGTGCTCCAGGCATTGGCGCAGCGCCTTAACGCCGAGCCGCTTCCGACGTGGTTTTTCATCTCCAAGGGCGACGAGATTCTCGTCGCCCATACCCGCAACGGCGCAGCCAGCCGTCAGCACGTCGGATCCTGGGTCGTGGACGGGGACATGCGCCTCATCCTCGACCAGGAGATGACGGAGTGGATCACGGCGGAAAGCTGCGCTCGGGTGGTCGACGAGGCGGTGCAGATCACCGCCAAGTTCATCGTCGAGGTGGAATTGCGGAATATCCCCGTGCGGCGGGAACTGAGCGAACTGCCGCGGCGGATGTAGGTTTCACGAGATCCGACGACAGGCCCAGCAGCAAAGTGGGCCTTTTAGCTCGCGTTTATGTCGCGCGGCATTTCTCGTATCGATTTTTTATGTGTCCATCGCCATGTAAACGTCGCATCCCGACCCATGGAGGTGCGGCGTGGATACACCAACCACCAGACCGGCAGGCGGGTCCCCAAACCCATACGCCGTGATCTTTCTGGTCGTCGCGGTCCTCGTCGGGCTTGGCGCGGCGACGCTCTATGAGCAGCCCGCCTGGGTGCCGACGGCAGCGAACTGCCTCGCGCTCGCCGACGACAATGAACGGCTGGCTTGCTACGACACCGAGTTCCATCGGGTCGCCGAGCAGCCGGCCAAGGGTGCCAACGTGCCGCTGTCATCTGAATCACACTAGCAAATCCATGTTTCTAGTGTCCCCATCTCCGAAGTTCGCTCTCGACCCCAGCCGCGAGCTCCGGCGAACTTCGGGATGGGGACACTAGTTCGCGCCGAACAGATCTGGCCTGATCGTCATTTTTCCGGTCGTGTCGATGTAGACCGTATAGCTCTGCTCGGTGGCAGGGCACATCGCGGGCCCCGACGAGCACCCGGATGGTGCCGCTCCCGGCCGGGAGAATTGAGAAGGTTTGTCCATCCCGCTCCTCGGCGGCAACGCCGGCGTCGGCCCCCTGGGCCTCGATGCCGCCAAGCTCGAACACGACTCGCGAGCCGGGGTTGAGGTCGAACTGCTCGGCGTCGGAATTGGCGACCTTCAAGGGAGAGCGAATATCGACCGACTTCGAGTTGCCGGCCTTGCGATATTCGAGCAGCGTCGCCGCCACCCCATGCGCCGTCTTGAACCGCGACGTGTTCTCGACCTCCAAATGATAGAGCCGCAGCCGCCGGTTCCCCAGGGCAACGTAGGTATCGTACCTCGCGCCCGGATCCAGCATGTGCGCGTTGAGATTTGGCCGCGAGACGTATTCGAAAGCCACGGCATATCGCAGCAGGCGCCAGTAGAGATACCCGCCCACCAGGACGAGCGCCGGCATCGTGCCGTCGACCACGGGCCAGTCCCGCACGCCGCGTGCCTCGAGGTAGGTGCGGACCTGGTCGTGGAAGACGAACGGCAGCAGTAGGACGACAAGCGCCAGCGCCTCACGCTTAATGCCTAGGCTCCCGTGGACGATCCGCAGGCCGTTCCATACCCATGAGAGCGCGCGCATCGGCTGCCGCCACTTACAACTGACTGATAATCACATGGCCCTGCCCCGGGCCGGTCCCACCTTGGTGACCACCATAGTTGGAGATTGCGTGTGCTCAAACGAAGTCGTGCCGCAACGTGCGGCGTCGTCGCTGGGCTTGAGGGGCCCCGGCGGAATTTGGCGGAGCGAGTTCTCTGAATTGCTGGATTAGGAAGTTGGTGGAGCCAAGCGGGATCGAACCGCTGACCTCTTGCATGCCATGCAAGCGCTCTCCCAGCTGAGCTATGGCCCCAGTTACGGCAAATGGGCGACGAAACAGGCCTGCCGAGCCGTAAGGAGCGGCTTATTAGGCTGATCGCCGTGAAACTTCAAGCCTTCATTTGGTGGCGCCGCCCGGCCGCGAATAGGTGCGGCCGGTGGGCGTGGACTGGCCCAAGTTTGCGGCCCATCGCAGGAGCGCCGCTCAGCGCTCCTCTTCGCCCTCGACCGGGCCGCCGACGATGTCGGCGACGTCGTGCCGTCCTCTTCCTCTTCCTCGAGGAACGTCTCGTCAGCAGCCTCGGGTGCGGCGTCGTCCGCGTCATCGGCGACGGCGTCGACCAGTGCCTCCTCGGCATCGGGCTCGGCCTCGGCGGCCGCCGGTTCGAACTCGGGCTTCTTCACCATCTTGCGCTGCGCCCGCTCCTCCTGAGCGACGGCAGCGGCCGCCGATGGCGAATGCGCGATCGCGTACTTCGATCCGCAGATTGGGCAGACGATGGGGCTGCGATTGAGGTCGTAAAACCGGGCGCCGCACTCGCCGTTCTGGCAGGTGCGCTTCGTCCCGCGGTCTTTATTGGTCGCCATGAGCCAACCTTTGGTGGTGAGGGGATTTTTTTGCGATCTGCCACATGGCTAAGGGCTTGTCAAAAACAATGCAAGGCGTTGCCCGCCGGTGTTGAAGGCTGGCGTTGAGAACTCCCGTTGTCCGGCCCCGCGCCGAAGTGTCGGCGTTGACAGGGCGGCGACGCGTCGGCTCTATCGCTCGCAAACCCAGGCCGCGCCGCGATGCTCTCGCCAGCGCCGGAGCTTAACCCCCGTGTCCTCCGCAAACACTACTCTCACCCGACCCCTGGCCGCCCACGCCGGCGCCCCGCTCAACGGGCGCGTACGCGTCCCGGGCGACAAGTCGATCTCGCACCGCGCCCTTATGCTCGGAGCGCTTGCCACCGGCGTGACGCGGCTGAAGGGCCTGCTCGAAGCCGAAGACGTCATCAACACCGCCAAGGCCTTGCAGGCGCTGGGCGCGCCGATCGAGAAGGTCGGCGGCGAATGGCGCGTCAGCGGACGCGGCGTCGGCGGACTGCGCCAGCCGGCCGGCCCTCTGGACTTCGGCAATTCCGGCACCGGCACGCGGCTGATGCTGGGCGTCATCGCCGGCCATGACATGACCGTGCAGATCGAGGGCGACGCTTCGCTCAGCCGCCGCCCAATGGGCCGCGTGCTCGGCCCGTTGCAACAGATGGGCCTGGAGATCGAAGGCGGCCGCGATCGCCTGCCGCTCGTCGCGCGTGGATCGGCCAACCTCATCCCCATCGAATACGCGCTGCCGGTGCCGTCGGCGCAGGTGAAGAGCGCCATCCTGTTCGCCGGCCTGCATGCCGCCGGAGAGACATCCGTCATCGAGACGGAGGCGACGCGCGATCACACCGAGCGCATGCTGCGCCATTTCGGCGCCGAGGTGCGCGTCTCCGAGAGCGGCGGCAAGACCCGCATCACCGTTGCGGGCGAAGCCGAGCTAGTGGGTCGCGATGTCGTCGTGCCGGGTGACCCGAGCTCGGCGGCGTTCCTCGCCGCTGCGGCGGCGCTGGTGCCGGGCTCCGACATCACCATTGAGGGCGTGCTCATCAACCCGACGCGTACTGGATTTTATGAGGTACTGCGCGAAATGGGTGCCGACGTGACGTTCACGGAATCGCGCGAGGAGGGGGGCGAGCCCGTCGCTGACATCCGCGTGCGCCACTCGCCCCTCGCGGGCGTGCATGTCGCGGCCCACCGCGCGCCGAGCATGATCGACGAATATCCCATCCTCGCTGTGGTCGCCGCATTCGCGACCGGCGATACACGCATGGACGGCCTCGCCGAGCTGATGGTCAAGGAAAGCGACCGGCTGGCCGCGACCGTCGCCGGGCTCACCGCCAACGGCGTCATTGCCCACGTCGAAGGCGACTCGCTCACCGTGCGCGGCGGGCGCGAGGTGCGTGGTGGCGGCTCCGTCGCGACGCATCTCGATCACCGCATCGCCATGGCGTTCCTCACCATGGGGCTCGCCAGCCGCGAGCCCGTGACCGTCGACGACACGACGATGGTGGCGACGAGCTTCCCGGAGTTCATCTCTCTGATGCAGAGTATCGGCGCGCGCTTCAGCGACACGGCGAGGCGCGAGCGATGATTATCGCCATCGACGGACCGGCGGCATCCGGCAAGGGCACGCTGGCCAAGCGCATCGCCGACCTGTGGGGCCTGCCGTGCCTCGACACGGGGCTTCTCTATCGCGCCGTTGCCCGCGACGTTTGTGCCCGCGGCTTTCGCCTGGAGGACCGATGGGCGGCACTGGCGCAGGCCCGCAGCCTCGATCCATCAGGGCTCGGAGATCCTGCCCTGCGCACGCCGCAGGCCGGCGATGCGGCTTCGATCGTCGCCCGCATACCGGAGGTGCGTGCTGCGCTTTTGGTCTACCAGCGGGCGTTCGCCACCCACCCGGGGGGCGCCGTGCTCGACGGACGCGATATCGGCACCGTCGTCTGCCCCGACGCGGACGCCAAGATCTACGTCACCGCCCGCACTGAAGTGCGCGCCAAACGCCGTTTTCTGGAGTGCCAGGCCCGGTCCGAGGCCGTCACCTTCGAGGCCATCCTGGCCGACATCCTGCGCCGGGACGAGCGCGACGCCTCCCGCGTCAGCGCACCCATGCTGCGGGCCTCCGACGCCGACTTGCTCGACACCTCGGACTTAGATATAGAGGCGGCATTCGACGCCGCTGTCGGATTGATCAAGAGGAAGATCGGCCAATAGGACACCCGAAACGGGTATCCAATTCCATATTGGCAGGGCCGGGCGCCCATCACAGCGGCAAAGACATCAAACACACCCTCGGCAGGAGACTGTCCGCTCACGCTCGTCGTGACGGAGGACACTTGCCGCATCTGACATCGCAAGGACCGCGGCGCGGTCCCCATCAACGTTTCGAGGAGCTAACAACCGCATGTCGCAAGCCGCCGTTTCCAAGGACTACAATCCCGGGCGCGATGAGTTCGCCGCGCTGCTCGCCGAGAGCCTCGCCAAGGAGGATCTGTTCGAAGGCAGCGTCGTCAAGGGCCGCATCGTCGGCATCGAGAAGGACCTCGCCGTCATCGACGTCGGCCTCAAGACCGAAGGCCGCGTCGCGCTGCGCGAGTTCGCCGTCAACGGCAAGTCGGCCGAGCTGAAGGTCGGCGACGAGGTCGAGGTCTACCTGGAGCGCGTCGAGAACGCGCTCGGTGAGGCCGTCCTGTCGCGCGACAAGGCTCGCCGCGAGGAGAGCTGGACCCGTCTTGAGAAGATGTTCGAGAAGAACGAGAAGGTTTCGGGCGTCATCTTCAACAAGGTCAAGGGCGGCTTCACCGTCGACCTCGACGGCGCCGTGGCCTTCCTTCCCGGCAGCCAAGTCGACATCCGCCCCGTGCGCGACATCGGTCCGCTGATGCATCAGGCGCAGTCGTTCCAGATCCTCAAGATGGATCGCCGCCGCGGCAACATCGTCGTCTCGCGCCGCTCCGTGCTCGAAGAGACGCGTGCCGAGCAGCGCGCCGACATCGTCGCCCGCCTCGAGGAGGGCCAGGTGATCGACGGTCTCGTCAAGAACATCACCGACTACGGCGCCTTCATCGACCTCGGCGGCATCGACGGCCTGCTGCACGTCACCGACATGGCCTGGCGCCGCGTCAATCATCCGTCCGAGATCCTCAACGTCGGCGACACGGTGAAGGTGCAGATCATCCGCATCAATCCCGAAACGCAGCGCATCTCGCTCGGCATGAAGCAGCTGCAGGCCGACCCGTGGCAGTCGATCGAGGCCAAGTATCCGGTCGGCGCTCGCGTCAAGGGTACGGTCACGAACATCGCCGACTACGGCGCCTTCGTGGAGCTGGAGCCGGGCGTCGAAGGCCTGATCCACGTCTCCGAGATGAGCTGGACCAAGAAGAACATCCATCCCGGCAAGATCGTCTCCACCAGCCAGCAGGTCGAGGTGCAGGTTCTCGAGGTCGACGCCAACAAGCGGCGCATCTCGCTCGGCCTGAAGCAGACCCAGGACAACCCGTGGGAGTCGTTCCTCTCCGTGCATCCGAAGGGCACCGAGGTCGAAGGGCCGATCCGCAACATCACCGAGTTCGGCCTGTTCATCGGCCTCGATGGCGGCGTCGACGGCATGGTGCATCTGTCCGACCTCGACTGGTCGAAGCCGGGCGACGAGGTGATCAAGGACTACAAGAAGGGCGACAACGTCAAAGCCGTCGTGCTCGACGTCGACAGCGCGAAGGAGCGCATCTCGCTCGGCATCAAGCAGCTGGGCGGCGATCCGATCGACACGCTGGCGCAAGTACAAGCGCGGCGATACCGTCACCTGCAACGTCGTCGCGGTGCAGGAGAACGGCATCGAGGTGAAGACCGCCGACGGCGAGCTCACCTCGTTCATCAAGCGCTCCGACCTGTCGCGCGACCGCTCCGAGCAGCGTCCCGAGCGCTTCAATGTCGGCGACAAGGTCGACGCCTTCGTCACCAGCGCCGACAAGGCCGCCCGCCGCATCACGGTCTGTCGATCAAGGCGCTCGAGATCGCCGAGGAGAAGCAGGCCGTGGCGCAGTACGGCTCGTCCGACTCGGGCGCTTCGCTGGGCGACATCTTCAAGGCCGCCATCCGCAAGCGGGAGACCGAGGGCGGCGAGGCCGAGGGCGAGGAAGCAGACGCAAGGAAGAGTCGCCGACTTATTCCGGCAGTCACGACAACTCAGCGCGGCGGGGCAAAACCCCGCCGCGCTAGTATATTGGCGAGGCTGCCGCCATCGCTTCTCTTGTCGGGTGCGCAAACGTTGCCTAACGTCACCGACGTTCGCAGACTTTCTAGGATTTACGGTCCGGAGAGCCCCATGACGGTTGAGATCGACACCGTGCTTGATCGGCGCCGCCTGCGCCGCCGTCTCGACTGTGTGGCGGGCGCTCGCCGTGGCGGCATCGTCGCCGCGCTGTTCGCCTTCGGCTATAGCGACGACAAGCTGTCCTCGTTCGGCCCCAAGCAGATCGCCCGCGTCGCCATCGAAGGCACGATCACCGAGGATCGCCAGCAGCTCGAGATGCTGAAGCGCATCGCCGAGGCCGACAACGCGGCCGCGCTGCTCGTCTTCGTCAACAGCCCGGGCGGCACCACGACGGGCGGCGAGGCGCTGTTCGCGGCGCTGCGCGAGGTGGCCAAGAAGAAGCCGGTCGTCGCCCAGTTCGGCACCGTCGCCGCCTCGGCCGGGCTACATCGTCGGCCTCGGCGACCGACCACATCGTCACCCGCGCCAACACCATCACCGGCTCGGTCGGCGTGCTCGATTCAATGGCCCGAGGTCAGCCAGGTGCTCGACAAGCTCGGGGTCAAGTTCAACGAGATCAAGAGCGGCGACCTGAAGGCCGTCCCCTCGCCCTTCGAGCCGCTCAGCGAGGAAGGCCAGAAGGTCACCCAGTCGATGATCGACGAGGGGTATCGCTGGTTCCTCAGCCTCGTCGAGCAGCGCCGGGGCATCAAAGCCGACCAGATCCCCGGGCTGACCCGCGGCCGCGTCTTCACGGGGCGGGAGGCGCTGCAGCTGAAGCTGGTCGATTCCATCGGCGGCGAGGACGAGGCGGTCGAATGGCTGCGCACGACCCGCAATATCGATAAAACCCTGAAGGTCGTCGATTGGAAGCCGCAGACATCGGCCTCCCTGGGCTTTTTCAGCTCCATCGGCTCGGCGGCAGCGAGCTTTTTCAACCACACCTATGTGGGCCAAATGCTGGCCCGGGACCCGTCTCTGTCCGGTCTTGGTCTTGACGGGCTGATCTCCGTTTGGCACCCTTCGGAAAAGTAATAGATTACAGTCATTTGCGGCGGGGCGAGCAATGATAAAGTCCGAGTTGATCCATAAAATTGCCAATACGAACCCTCATCTTTACCATCGCGACGTCGAGCGGATCGTCAAAGTCGTGTTCGACGAGATCGTCGAAGCGCTATCGCGCGGCGACCGCGTCGAGCTGCGCGGCTTCGGCGCCTTCACCGTCAAGCACCGCGCCGCGCGCCAGGGCCGCAACCCGCGCACCGGCAGGTCGGTGTCGGTGGCCGAAAAGTTCGTGCCGTTCTTCAAGACCGGTAAAGAGCTGCGCGATAGGCTCAACCGCGGCAAAGAAAGTCACTAGCGCTAGCGCTTCTCGAGGCTGTGTATCGTGCTGAGGCGGATCGTCTGGCTTCTCATCGCGTTTCCGGCGGGCCTTTTGCTCGTCACCCTCGCCGTGATCAATCGGCATGAGGTGCGCCTCGTGCTCGACCCGTTCCGTCCCGAGTCGCCGGTCGCTTTCGCTGGCGCTGCCCTTCTATGCTTATCTCTTCATCACGCTGTTGCTGGGCGTATTGCTCGGCGGCACCGCCGTGTGGCTGGGCCAGGCCCGATGGCGCCGCAACGCGCGCCACCACGGCAGAGCCGCGGCACGCTGGCATGCCGAGGCCGACCGCCTGACGCGCGAGCGCGACGTCACCGCTGCGAACCGCCCCAAGCAGCTGGCGGTCAGCGGCACCTAAGGCGCCTCGCTCTTCGCCCAGCCGTCCTCACGCGACAGCGACGCCGCGCCGGCCCTATATGTCCATTGCAACAGCAGTTGAGCGGGCGATCCCGCGAGCCATATGAACACCGAGGTTAAAATCTGCGGGCTACGCAGCGAGGCGGCACTCGACGCCGCGCTCGCCGCAGGCGCGGATTATGTCGGCTTCGTCTTCTACGGCCGCAGCCCGCGCAACATCTCGCCGACGCGGCGCGCGTGCTCGCCGACCGGGCGCGCGGCAAGGCAAAGGTCGTCGGTGCTGCTCGTCGATCCCGGACGACGCGCTGCTCGCCGAGGTGATCGATGCGGTGGCGCCGGACATCGTCCAGCTTCACGGCGCGGAGACGCCGGCGCGGGTCGCCGAGATCGCGCAGCGCTTCGGGCTTCCGGTAATGAAGGCGGTGGCCGTCGCCGGCGCCGCCGACGTGCAGGCGGCGCTCGCCTACGCCGGCAAGGCCGACCGCATCCTGTTCGACGCCAAGGCGCCCGCGGACGATGCGGCGGCGCTGCCCGGCGGCAACGGCGTCGCCTTCGACTGGCTGGCGCTTGCGGGCCTTGAAGGACGCATCGACTACATGCTGGCCGGCGGGCTCAACGCGGACAATGTCGCCGAGGCGATCCGCGCCACCGGCGCGCCCGCGGTCGATGTTTCCTCCGGGGTCGAAAGCCGGCCCGGCGAAAAGGACCCCGACCTCATCCGCCGCTTTATTCATGCGGCAAAGACCGCTAAGCAGACCCCCTGACGACGGCCCACACTGACGACGATCTGGCCGCAAAGGATCATGATGGCGACGGCGACGAACAAGGCGAAGGACGCCAAGCTCAACACCTTCCGCGGCGGTCCCGACGAGCGCGGGCACTTCGGCATTTTCGGCGGCCGCTTCGTCGCCGAGACGCTGATGCCGCTGATCCTCGACCTGCAGCAGGCCTACGACGACGCCAAGGCCGATCCGAAATTCCACGCCCAGCTCGAGCATCTCAACAAGCATTATTCCGGACGCCCGAGCCCGCTCTATTTCGCCGAGCGGCTGACCGAGCATCTTCGTGAAAAGGCGCCGCCTCCGGCGGCGGCGGCGCCAAGATCTACTTCAAGCGCGACGAGCTCAATCACACCGGCAGCCACAAGATCAATAACTGCCTCGGGCAGATCCTGCTGGCCATGCGCATGGGCAAGACGCGCATCATCGCCGAGACCGGCGCCGGCCAGCACGGCGTCGCCGTGGCGACCGTCTGCGCGCGCTTCGGCCTGCCGTGCGAGATCTTCATGGGCGCCACCGACGTCGAGCGCCAGAAGCCCAACGTCGTGCGCATGCACATGCTGCAAGCCAAGGTCAATCCGGTGACCAGCGGCGCCGGCACGCTGAAGGACGCCATGAACGAGGCGCTGCGCGATTGGGTCACCAACGTGCACGACACGTATTACATCATCGGCACCGCTGCCGGGCCGCACCCGTATCCCGAGATGGTGCGCGACTTCCAGTCGATCATCGGCAAGGAAGTGCGCGAGCAGATGCAGGAGGCCGAGGGCCGCTTGCCGGATACGCTCGTCGCCTGCATCGGCGGCGGGTCGAACGCCATCGGCCTGTTCCATCCGTTCCTCGATGACGAGAGCGTCAGGATCTACGGCGTCGAAGCCGGCGGGCACGGTCTGGAAGTCGAGAACGGCCACGCCGCCTCGATGAACGGCGGCCGCCCAGGCGTGCTGCACGGCAACCGCACGTACCTGCTGCAGGATGCCGAAGGGCAGATCCTCGAAGGGCACTCGATCTCCGCCGGGCTCGACTATCCGGGCGTCGGCCCCGAGCACGCCTGGTTGAAGGACACGGGCCGGGTCAACTACGTCCCGGCGACCGACAAGGAGGCGCTCGAAGCCTTCCAGCTGTGCGCCAGGCTCGAGGGCATCATCCCGGCGCTGGAGCCGGCGCATGCGCTCGCCTTCGTCACCAAGCTGGCGCCGACGCTGCCGAAGGACAACCTACTCGTGATGAACATGTGCGGCCGCGGCGACAAGGATGTCTTCGCCGTCGCCGCCCATCTCGGCATGGAAATCTGACGCTTCACCACTCACCGTTGGCGGAACGACCTTCGCATGACCAAAGAGACGCGCATCGATCGGCGCTTCGCCAAGCTGAAGCGGGACGGCCGCCCCGGCCTCGTCACCTTCATCACCGCGGGCGATCCGGACCTCGAAACGTCGAAGAAGATTTTGCTCGGCTTGCCGCAGGCGGGCGCCGACATCATCGAGCTCGGCATGCCGTTCTCCGATCCGATGGCCGACGGTCCGGCCATTCAGGCGGCGTCGCTGCGCGCGCTGCATGCGGGCCAGAAGATGCGCGACACGCTGGCGATGGTCGCCGAGTTCCGCAAAACGGATCAGGACACGCCTATCGTGCTCATGGGCTACTACAACCCGATCTACGTTTATCCGGGCGAACCTTTCATCGCCGACGCCCTCGCTGCCGGTGTCGACGGCCTCATTGTCGTCGACCTGCCGCCTGAAGCCGACGACGAGCTGTGCCTGCCGGCTACCAAAGCCGGGCTGAACTTCATCCGCCTCGCGACGCCGACCACAGACGCCAAGCGGCTGCCGGCTGTGCTCAGCAACACCTCCGGCTTCCTCTACTATGTGTCGATCACAGGCATAACGGGCAGCGCCGCACCTAATGTTAACAATGTTCACATGCAGGTTCGGCGGATTAAGGAGTCGACGGCCCTTCCCGTCGCGGTCGGTTTTGGCGTAAAAAGTCCCGACCAAGCGAAGGCGCTGGGCGAGGTCGCCGACGCCGTCGTGGTCGGCTCGGCCCTGGTTGGCGCGATCGAGAAGAGTCTCGGCGCCGACGGTCGCTCCACTAGCAAGACGGTCCCGGCTGTCCTAGATTTGGTGGGCTCACTGGCTGCCGCACTGCGGGCCGCCTGAGCCCAGCCAGCCGAGCCGAAGTTAACCGCTTTAATTGCCGCAGTGCGGCAGGGCGCCGTAAAGCGCCATATTAGGGGGTCTTACGGTCCCATATGTTAGGTGGACCTGGACCAACGACTGACAAGGCAAGCGTAGCCGTCGGACCCGGCCAAGCTGTCGAGAGGCCTAGAGCGTGAATTGGATCAATAACGTCGTCCGGCCAAAGATTCGCAGCTTCCTGACGACGAAGCGCGAGGTCCCCGATAATCTTTGGGTGAAGTGCCCCGAGAGCGGGCAGATGGTGTTCTACAAGGACCTTGAGGCGAACCAGTTCGTCGTTCCGGGCTCCGACCATCACATGCGCATGGCGGCCGACGTGCGCCTGCAGCACCTGTTCGACAACAGCCAGTTCACCCGCGTCGCCGTCCCGCCCGTCCCGCACGATCCGCTGAAATTCCGCGACGGCCGGCGCTACTCCGAGCGTCTCAAGGACGCCAAGGCAAACACCGAGCTCGACGATGCGGTGCTGGTTGCCGAGGGCAAGCTCGATGGCCAGGACATCGTCGCCGCGGCGCAGGACTTCCGCTTCATGGCCGGCTCGCTCGGCATGGCCGCCGGCGAGAGCCGTCATCACCGGCATGCTGCGCGCGGTCGAGAAAAAGACGCCCTTCATTCTGTTCGCCGCATCCGGCGGCGCGCGCATGCAGGAAGGCATCCTGTCGCTGATGCAGATGCCGCGCACGACGATTGCCGTGCAGCGCCTGCGCGAAGCCAAGCTTCCCTACATCGTCGTGCTCACCGATCCGACTACCGGCGGCGTCACCGCGTCCTATGCGATGCTGGGCGACATCCACATCGCCGAGCCCGGTGCGCTCATCTGCTTTGCCGGTCCGCGCGTCATCCAGCAGACCATCCGCGAGCAGCTGCCCGAAGGCTTCCAGCGCGCCGAGTATCTGCTGGCGCACGGCATGATCGATATGGTCGTGCACCGCCATAAGATGCGCGAAACGCTGAGCCGCATCACCCACCTGTTGATGCACGCACCGGCCGTGAAGCACGACACAAAGAAGCTCAACGGTCATACCCATTACGCCAACGGCAGCACGGTCGACGCCAAGCTGATCGGAACGAGCAACGGTTCCGGCCAAACGATCGAGGCCGAGATCCTCCCCCCCGAGCAGCGCTTCGAGGCAACTCGTCAGGACAATCGCGACAAGGCCCGCAGCGACGACGACACGCCGCCGACGCAGCGTTCGCTCCCCAAAGACAGACAGCACTGATGTCGGCCATTGCTCCGGCCCGGACGCATAGGGCCTAACGGCGGGAGGGCCGCATGCCGACGAGCGCCAAGCTCCTCGCCGAGATGAAGCTGCTGCATCCGCAGCTGATCGACCTATCGCTCGGCCGCGTCGTGCGCCTGCTGGGCAAGCTGGGCGATCCCCACAAGAAGCTGCCGCCGGTCGTGCACATCGCCGGCACCAACGGCAAGGGCTCGGTCACCGCATACCTGAAGGCGATCCTCGAAGCTGCGGGCGCGCGCGTGCACGTCTACACCTCGCCGCATCTCGTCCGCTTCCACGAGCGCATCGAGCTTGCCGGCCCGAGCGGCAAGGCGTTGCCCATCGGCGAAGAGACGCTGGTCGACGTACTGACGCGCACGCAGGCGACCAACGGCAGCGACGACGTCACCCAGTTCGAGATCACCACCGCGGCGGCTTTTCTTGCCTTTGCCGAGCAGCCGGCCGACGTGCTGCTGCTCGAGGTGGGTCTGGGTGGACGGCTCGATGCCACCAACGTCGTCGACCGCCCGGTGCTCGACGTGATCACGCCGATCTCGCTCGACCATTCCGAAAAGCTCGGCGCCACGCTGCCGAAGATCGCGGCCGAAAAAGCCGGCATTCTACGCGCCGGCGTACCGGCGGTGATTTCGCAGCAGGAGCCGGAGGCCGAGGACGTCATCCGCGCCGAGGCATTGCGCGTCGGTGCGCCGCTCATCGTGTGGGGCGAGCAGTTCGACGCCTACGAGCAGCGCGGCCGTCTCGTAGTGCAACTTGAGGAGCTGTTACTTGACCTGCCGTTGCCGGTGCTCATCGGCCGCCATCAGATCGTCAACGCCGGCACGGCCGTTGCCGCGGCGTTGCGTCTTGCCGCCGACCTGCCGCATCTGGGTCTCGGCGAGCGCGCCATCGAGCAGGGCCTCACGTCAGCCCGCTGGCCGGCGCGCATGCAACGGCTCGATGCCGGCCCGCTGCCGTCGCTGCTCAAGCCGGGCTCGGAGCTATGGCTCGACGGCGGCCATAATCCGGCTGCCGGCCGTGCTCTCGCACAGACCATGGCTGACCTCGAAGAGCGGGCGCCCAAGCCGCTGCATCTCATTGTCGGCATGATGGGTCTCAAGGACGCCGGCGGTTTTCTTTCCGCCTTCCGCGGCCTTGCCAGCCACGTCGTCACCGTGCCCATCCCCGGTGCGCACGAGGCGCCGCACGCACCCGAGGCGTTGGCCGAAACGGCGCGTGAGGTGGGCCTCAAGGCGGAGAGCGTTTCCGACGTTGGCGCCGCGCTGAAGCGCACCGACGCTTATGAGCCAGGCCCGAAGCGCATCCTCATTTGCGGCTCCTTGTACCTCGCCGGGCACGTGCTCGGCCTGCAGGAAGGCGTCGAGCCGCAGGCGAACTAGCGCCTTTCCGCCAGAATTCCATAATACGACAGCGACGAGTCACGTGGGGAACAGGCGCCACGTGCGCATGCGGCTACGTAAGCGGCCGGACCAATTTCCTGGGCGCGTTCATGGCCGCACACTGCGAAATCTCTCGCGACATCCCCAACCTAGCGTATGCGCTGGCGCGGCCGAACCACGCCATCGAGCGCAATCCCAGCGACGCGGACGCTTACGTGGCGCGCGGCGCCGCCTACGAGGGCGGCGGCGACTTCAAGCGCGCTCTGGCCGATTATGCGCGTGCCATCGAACTCGATAAGGACCACATCGACGCCCATTTCGCGCGCGGTTATGCCAGCCTCATGCTGCGCGACTGGTTCACTGCCACGGCAGACTTCAGCAAGGTCGTGGCCGCGCAGCCTGAACGCTTTCACGCCTACTATCTGCGCGCGCACGCCTATGACCTATGGGGCAAGCGCGATCTCGCCCTCGCCGATTTCTCGCGCGTCATCGCACTCGTTCCCGACCACGCGCACGCTCTGCTCGGCCGCGCCAGCGTCCATGAGGACACGGGCGCCTGGGCTCCGGCGCTGGCCGACTACGACGCGGCGCTCGCCATCGACATGCAGATGTCGGCGGCCTACTGCGGACGCGGGCGCATCTATCGCGAGCTGGGCGACATCGACCGCTCCATTGCCGAGTACGAGCTGGCGCTGCGATTGGAGCCGACATCCGTCGTGGCGCTGAACGGCCGGGCGATCGGCTACGACCTAAAGGCGGATTTCGATCGTTCGCTGCCCGACTATGACCGGGCGCTCACTCTCGATCCCGACAGTGCCTTCACCTACAACAATCGGGGCTACGCCTATAAGCTGAAAGGCGAGCACGAGCGCGCGCTGGCCGACTACTCGCGCTCCATCGATTTGGATGTCGATGGCGCCATCGCCTATCTCAACCGCGCCGGGCTGCATTATCTGCGCAACGACTACGCGCTGGCGATCGAGGACTTCGACAAGGCCATCGAGCTTCCGATGCCGCCGGCAAAGCTCGCCAATGCCTATGGAGGCCGTGCCAACTGCTGGCTCATGATGCGCCAGCCGGACGAGGCCATCGCCGACTACACGCGGGCGCTCGATCTCGACCCGAACGATATCGCGAGCTACCGCTATCGGGCGCGGGTGTACGAGGACAAGGCGGACTTTGCCGCCGCCATCGCCGATCTCGACCGCGCCATCGAGATTGCGGGGCAAGACGCCGACGCGGCGCTATACGCGCAGCGCGCCCACGTTCATTATTTCGTTGGAGAGCGGCGCCGGGCCGTCGCCGATCTCGGCGTTGCCATCGTCATGCAGCCGGACGACGCCGAGCTCTACGTCACGCGCAGCCTCATCAACCTCAAGCGGCTGCGCCCATTCGCCAGCGCCGCCGACCTCTGGCGCGCCTTCAAGCTCATGTAGCTGGCTCGGCGTTACGCGCGGTCGACGAAGCTGTCGACGACGCGCTTGCGGCCGGCTTCGTCGAACTCGATCGTCAGCTTGTTGCCGTCGACGTCGGTCACCGTGCCGGTGCCGAACTTCTGGTGCATCACGCGCTCGCCGCGCTTGTAGACGGCGCTTTCGCTCGATGCGGCAACCAGCTCGCCCTCGATGGTCAGCGGCCCGCGCGCCTTGCGCTGATCCGACGGGCTCCACTTCTTCGTCTCTTTTGGTGCGCTCCTGGGCGCGCTGCCAGCCGGGCGTATCGTACGTGCCCTCGAACGGCGGGGCGTCGTCGAAGCGGCTGCGGCCGTAGCCGCCGCGCCCGAACGTGCCGCCGAAGTTCTGGTAGGCGCCGCCGAACGGCATCTTGGGTTCGCTCACCTCGACGTGCGCCTCGGGCAATTCGTCGACGAAGCGCGACGGCAGCGCCGACTGGTAAAGCCCGCGGTTGCGGCGGTTCTGCGCGAACGAGACCTTGGCGATGCGCCGCGCGCGCGTCAGCCCGACATAGGCGAGCCGCCGCTCCTCCTCCAGGCCGGCTTGTCCGCTTTCATCGAGGCTGCGCTGGTGCGGGAACAGGCCTTCCTCCCAGCCGGGCAGGAACACGACCTCGAACTCCAGGCCCTTGGCGGCGTGCAGCGTCATCACCGACACCTTCTGCCCGTCGCCCGCCTGCTCAGTGTCCATGACGAGGCTGACGTGCTCGAGGAAACCTTCGAGCGTGTCGAACTCGTGCATGAAGCGTACGAGCTCCTTCAAGTTCTCCAGCCGTGATTGCGCCTGCGGGCTCTTGTCCGCCTGCCACATCGCCGTGTAGCCGAACTCATCCAGGATCAGCTCGGCAAGCTCGGTGTGCTTCATGTGGCCGATATGGCTGCGCCAGCGCTCGAAGCTGGCGACGAGGTCGGCGAGCGACTTGCGCGCCTTGCCGGGCAGTTCCTCGGTCTCGATGATCATCTGCGCCGCCTGGTACATCGGGATCGACCGCGCGCGGCCCAGCTCGTGCACGCGCTTCACCGACGTGTCGCCGAGGCCGCGCTTGGGCACGTTGATGATGCGCTCGAACTTGAGGTCGTTGGCCGGGTTGGCGGCGATCTCGAGATAGGCGATGGCGTCCTTGATTTCCTGGCGCTCGTAGAAGCGCGGGCCGCCGATGACGCGGTAGGGCAGCCCCATGGTGATGAAGCGGTCTTCGAAGGCGCGCATCTGGAACGAGGCGCGCACCAGGATCGCTATCTGGTTGAGCGGCTGGTTGGAGCGCTTCTGCATCGCCTCGATGTCATCGCCGATGCCGCGCGCTTCCTCCTCGTCGTCCCACACGGCCGAGACCGTCACCTTGGTGCCGTGCTCGCCGTCGGTGAACAGCGTCTTGCCGAGACGGCCGGTGTTGGCCGAGATCAAGCCCGAGGCCGCGCCGAGGATGTGGCCGGTCGAGCGGTAGTTGCGTTCCAGGCGGATGACCTTGGCGCCGGGGAAGTCCTTGTCGAAGCGCAGGATGTTGTCGACCTCGGCGCCGCGCCAGCCGTAGATCGACTGGTCGTCGTCGCCGACGCAGCAGATGTTGGGCGAGCCCTGGGCGAGCAGCCGCAGCCACAGGTACTGCGCGACGTTGGTGTCCTGGTACTCGTCGACGAGGATGTAGCGGAAGCGGCGCTGGTAGTCGGCGAGCACGTCCGGGTGCTCCGTGAACAGGCGCAGGTTCTCCAGCAGCAGATCGCCGAAGTCGCAGGCGTTGAGCTCCTTCAGGCGCTTCTGGTAGGCGGCGTAGAGCTGCGCGCCCTTGCCCGAGGCAAAGCCGAAGGCTTCGCCCGCCGGCACCTTCTCCGGCGTCAGCCCGCGGTTCTTCCAGCTGTCGATCAGCGAAGCCAGCTGGCGCGCCGGCCAGCGGTCCTTGTCGAGGCCTTCCGCCTCGATCACCTGCTTCAGCAGGCGGATCTGGTCGTCGGTGTCGAGGATGGTGAAGCCGGACTTGAGGCCCGACCAGCTCGGCGTGGCGGCGCAGGATCTTGACGCCGATGGAGTGGAACGTGCCGAGCCACGGCATGCCCTCGACGGCGCCGCCGACGAGATTGCCGACGCGCTCCTTCATCTCGCGCGCCGCCTTGTTGGTGAAGGTGACGGAGAGAACCTGGCCCGGGAAGGCGCGGCGGGTGGCGAGGATGTGCGCGATGCGCGCCGTCAGCACGCGCGTCTTGCCGGTGCCGGCGCCGGCAAGGACCAGCACCGGGCCGTCGAGCGCCTCGACCGCCTCGCGCTGCTCAGGATTTAGGCCGTCGAGATAAGCGGCCGGCGCCGTCTGCGCCGGTTGGGAGCCCTGCAACGCGCGGGCCGAGATGGGCAGGCGCGGAGGCTGCGGCTGGGCGGCCGGCAGGTCGAACGGCGGATCGTCGGCCTCGGCACTACTTGGCCGCCGCCTTCGGCAGCGCGATTCGGCCGCCTTCGGCAGCGTTGGCACGGCCTCGGGCAGATCGAACGGCGGCTCGTCCGCGTCGTCCGAGGGAGCCGCGTTCGCCAAATGTTTTCCGCTTTGCGCCATGCTTTCCGAACTATATCACCGAGGCCCGAGGGGCAACGGCCGCAGGGGCGCCACCCACATCAGATATCGGGTGACATATGGGGTGCGGGGCCTCGATATTCCGCCTCGGCGCCCCTTTAATGTTGCCCGTGCTTGCGCCATTTTTCTGTTGTCCGGCCGTGAAATGGTCTCCGGGTCATGCTGAAAGCATGCCTCCGGCATGACATCGTGATCCAGACATGGGAAAGCGAATAAGCTAAGGTGCGCGCCGACCGATCTGAGGGCGGACCATGTCCTTGCCGCCGCTTGCGTCATCGGCTCGAACAATCAAGACAGGCATGCCGTCTGGGGCGCAGGGGCGTCACACGGCTCAGCAGTTTCCGCAGAGATGACCGCATGCCGATCGGGTTTCTGGAAGACTAGATGAGCAACTGGCTTCTTTACATCGCGGGGCTGTTCTCGCTGGCCCTTGCGGCGCTGTTCGCCGTCCCGAACTTCATCGACTGGAACGGATACCGCGGCGTGTTCGAGGAGGAAGCGACCCGCATCCTCGGCCGCGAGGTGCGTGTCGGCGGCGACGTCAATGTCCGCTTCCTGCCGTCGCCCTACGTGAGCTTCGAGAAGCTCCGCATCGCCGACCCCAGCGGTTCGACCGGCGAGCCGTTCTTCCGCGCCGACAGCTTCACAATGCGCCTTTCGGCGCCACCGCTGTTGAAGGGCATCATCGAAGCCAACGAGATCGTGCTCGAGAAGCCGGTCCTCCGCCTTGCCGTCGACGCCGAGGGCAGCGGCAACTGGCGCAGCTTCTCCATCGCCGAGGGCTCGCTGCCGTTCGTGCCGGCAGGCGTCAGCCTGCAGTCGCTCAAGATTGTCGACGGCGTCATCGCCTTCCACGGGCCGAAGGGCATCGGCTTTGCCGAACTCGACGGCCTCAACGGCGAATTGAAAGCCGAATCCATCGATGGCCCGTTCGCCTTCAAGGGCATCACCAAATACAAGGGTGCCGACCGCGACGTGCGCATCTCCACCGGCCCGAGGGAGGCCGACGGCGGCATCCGCTTCAAAGCGATGGTGCGCGGCACGACTGGTGCCACAAGCATTTACACTGTTGACGGTCGCCTCGACGACCTCAAGGGCCGCCCACGTGTCTCGGGCGAGCTGACCGCGAAGCTGGCGCTTGCCGAGGGCGACGTACCCGGGGCGGCCGCACCGGTAGCCGTGCCGCCGCCCGTGATACCTGCCTTTGCACCGACAACGACGCCCGGCGCAGGCACTGCCGGCACGAACACTCCGGGCACGAGCACTCCAGGGACAAGTGCGCCCGTCGCGGCGCCGGTCGCCGGCGAGAAGGCAGCGGTGCCGCTCATCGACTTCAAGTCGCGCATCTCCGGCGATGCCAAGGGTCTTCGCCTCGACGACATCGCGGTTTCTTTCCAGCATGTCGGTCAGCCGCAGCTCATTTCCGGTTCGGCCACGGCGACGTGGACGGAAGCTCTGAATGTCGAGATGAGCCTTGCCTCGCGCTGGCTCGACCTCGATCGCGTGGCCAAGCTGCAGGAAGGCGCCGGCAGTCCATTCGAGACGGCGCGCAACTTCATCCTGGCGATGATGGAAGCGTTGCCGAAAAACGCCGACAGCAAGGTCAACTTCGATCTCGATCAGGCGAGCCTCGGCGGCGAGGCCGTCAGCGGCATCAAGCTGGAAGTGGCGCGCGCCCAGGGGGTGCTGCTGCTCAGCAATCTGCGCGCCGGTCTGCCTGGCGGCTCCAAGCTGGCGCTCGACGGCGCCGTCGCCGATGCCGCCACCGGACAGGCCTTCCGCGGCGACCTCACGCTGCACGGCACCAGCCTCGCCCGTTTCCTCGATTGGGCGGCAAAGGACAAGGCGCTGGCCGAGTCGGTGCGCAGCGAAGGACCGTTCTCGCTGCAGGGGCGCCTTGCCATGAGCGAGAACGGCATCGCCCTCACCGAGGCCGGCGCCGAGATCGCCGGGCGCCCGATCACTGGCGAAGTGCATTACAGCATGAAGGATCGCCGCCGCCTTGCCATCGTGCTGGAGGGCAGCGAGATCGACGCCGCCCAGCTGTGGCCGACGGGTGTGAGCGCACTCAAGCGCGTGTTGGCTGGCACCAATCCCGAGGCTGCCGCGGCGGAGAAGCCGTCGCAGTTCGCTTGGCTCGACACGACGACGACGGACCTGCATCTGCGCCTGCGCACGGGCGAACTCATCACTGACCGCGGCAAGCTGCGCGACGTCGATCTGGACGTCGGCGTCGAGCAGGGGCGCCTCATGATGCGCGCCTGCAAGTTTGTCGCCGCCGACGGCTTGCAGCTCGAGATCGAAGGCAATGTCGCCGACGCGACGAAGAGTCCCCGCGGTTCGTTGCAGTGGGTCTTCGGTGCGCCGAGCAAGGAAGCCTACGCGACGCTGGTGCAGATGTTCGATCTGCCGGACGCGGTGCGCGCGCAGGCGGACGCCTTCGCGGCGCTTGCCCCCATGCGCATCGCCGGCACCGTCCGGCTCGGCGAGCGCCAAGCCGGCGCGGCCGACATTGCAGCCGACGGCAGCGTGCAGAGCAACGGCCGGCTCGTTGCATCGGCGCTGCTCGACGGCGGCTTGGGCAACTGGCGTCGCGCCGCCGCCGACATCACCGCGACCATTGACAGCCCCGATGTTTCGCCGGTGGTCATCGGTCTTGGTTCGCGCTCTGGCTCCGCACCCACGATCGCTACCGCTCCGCAAGCGGGCGAGATTTTCCTCAAGGCGGTCGGCACACCGGTCAAGGGCATGACGACATCCGCGTCGGCCAAGGCGCCGGCGCTGTTCGTCGGCTACGACGGCCGCGTGGTGCTGCCCGACGACGGCGGCCGCGTTCTCGACGGCGACCTGCGCGTCTCGGCGAGCGGCCTGAGCGACGTCATGGCCGTTGCCGGCCTCGGTTCGGGCGCGGCGCTGAGCGAAACGCCCATCGTGGGCACCATCAAGCTCGGTTCCGCCGACCGCGCCATCGAACTGAAGCCGCTGCAGCTGACCATCGGCGGCAGCCGCATCGGCGGCAGCGTCGCGCTTTCTTATCCGAGCGAGGGCCCGGCCATCGTTACCGGTCAGGTCGAGGTCGACAGCGCCACGGTATCGGGCCTCCTCGGCCTGGCGCTCGATCGCAAGCAGGTGGCGGAGGCGCCGGGCGCCGAGCCGCTCGCAGCCGGCAGGACGATCTGGCCCGAGCATGCATTCGACTTTGCTGCGCTCGACGGCATCGAGGGCAAGCTCGATGTCGGTTTCGGCAGTCTCGTTTTGACCGACGGCATGGCCGTTGCCAATGCGCGCGCGCAGATCGCGCTGGCGCCCGGCAAGATCACGGTGAGCAAGCTCGAGGGCAAGGTTCTGGGCGGCGAACTCGTGAGCAACGTGGCGCTGGAGCGGGCACCGGGCGGTGCCAACCTCGCCGGCGATCTCAGCATCAGCGACATGCATATCAATCGGCCGCGCCGCAGGCGCCTCGCCGACCGCCGCCCCGCCGAAGGATGCGGTGGCTTCGCTGACACTCGAATTCTCCGGCCGCGCTTCGACCCCCGGCGCACTGGTCTCGGCCGCCACCGGCAAGGGCGAGCTGAAGCTCGGCGAGATCTCCATGCATGCGCCGACGCCGCTCGCCGTGGTGGCGACGTCCGACGCCGTGCTGTCGGGCCAGGCCGGCGGCAGCGGCGAGCAGCTCGCCACCGCGCTGCGCGCGCAGATCGACGCCAGCGCGGTGCCGGTGGGTCCGCGCACCATCCCGATCGAGATTGCCGACGGAGCCGCCAAGCTGGCGCTCGTCACGCTCAACTCCGACGCCGGCACGACCAAGGTCGAGACGACCATCGATCTCGCCTCGCTGGTGGTCGACAGCGCCTGGCTCGCCGAACCGAAGGCGCCCGATGTCGTGCAGGCCGACAAGCCGCGCGGCGGCGCACTGCCGAGCGTCGGCATCGTCTACACCGGCCCGCTCGCCAATGCGTGGGCGCTGGAATCGCGCATCACCGCCGAGCCGCTGGAGCGCGAGCTCGCCATCCGCAAGATGGAGCTCGACGCCGATCAGCTCGAGCGCCTGCGCAACGCGGACGCAGAGCGCGCCCGCCGCGACGACGAGCGGCGCCGTGCGCTCGAAGCCGATCAGGGCAGCATCGTACCGGCACCCGTCGCGCCGGCTCCCGTGCCGGCAGGACCGCTCGCGCCGCAGCCATCCGCCAACGTTGCCGCTCCATACGACCCCGCCGCACCGCCGGCCGCCGAGGTCGCGCCTGCCATTCCGCCGAGCAGCGCCAGCGCGCCCGGCGTGCTGGTGCCGCCGGCTCCCGGCGAAGCGCAAGCTGTCGTGCCGGGCGCCGTCGATCCGACGACCGGCGCCGTTCCAACGGACGCGGGTAGCATAACACCGGATGCACAGGGCGGCGGCTACCGCCCGCGCTCGCGCCCGCAACGGCAGTTGCAGGTCCGCGATCAAGTGATGCGCAACCTCAACAACGCCAACTGACGGCTCGGCGCCTTCAGCGGCGCCGGCAGCGATCGCTTGCGGAAGTAGTCAAGGATCCAGACGCGAACCGCGCTCGACAGGCCGGCTTCGCCGCGCCCCGCGTCGATCGTCGCGACGAGCCCGGCGAGCGTGCTCTTCTCCATCGCGGCCGCCTGCTGCAGGGCCTCCCAAAACGGGGCCTCCATCGAGATCGACGTGCGGTGGCCCTTGATGGCGAACGAACGCTTCAGGGGACGCGCGTCCCGCTGCTTTTTCTCATGCGGGGCGTCGGCCGGCATTTACTTGGCGGGCTCGTCGTCGTTGCCGCCGCTTTCGCGGCGCTGCGCTTCGAGGCGTCGCGCTTCGAGATCCCGTTCGGCCTGCGTGACTTTGCGCTCGGCTTTGCTGCGGCCGAACTTGGCGCGGTTTTCCTCCGCGAGCGCGTCCGCCTCGCGGCGCTCCTTCGCCTTGCGCGCCTGTCGCAAGTTGATGATCTCGGCGCTCATCGTTCAGAATCCGGCAAACAGAAAATCCAGCGCGTTGATGAGTTCATATCGTGCGCTCTCGAGATTAGCCAAGGATGAACCGAGATGGCGCGTCGGCAGGGACGCGAGGCGGTCGACAGCTACAACATAGGTACGAGCGTCGACGACGACGATCGGTCGAAGGCGATCGATCGCCTCCAGCTCGCCGTGCGCGAATAGCGGTGCCACAACGACGTTGCCCAGTTGGCTGAAATGCTCGTGCTGCAGCACCACGACCAGACGTCCGCGTCCTGCGACGCCTGATCCCGCAGCCGGGCAGACGTCGAAGCGCTTCATTTACGCAGCCAATCGGGTTCGAACCACGGTCCGTCGCGTTCGAGTTGGGCGTTGCTGGCTTCGATGGCGGCGCGGTTATCCTCGCGCCACTTCTGCCAGCGCTGCTGCTTCAGCTGCTCTTTCAGCGCCGTTTCGAGCACGCTCGAAAGGTTGGTGCCGGCTGCCTTCGCCTCGGCCAGGAGCTGCGGCGTCGATCGACAGATTGACCGCCTTCTTCTTTTGCGGGCCGCTTTTGCCCGGTCCAGCGCGGTACGGCTTGGCGTCTTCCCGCATCTACAACCTCCCATGCGCATAGGAATGCGCATTGTTCGTGCGCATTCTGCGCCGCGCCGGGTTTTCAGGTCAAATCAGCCGACCAAACGGGTCAATCCGGGGCAAGCATCTTGCTGGGGTCGACGATCTCGTCGAACTCCTCGTCGGTGACGTAACCGCCGCCGACCGCTTCCTGGCGCAGGGTCGTGCCGTTCTTGTGCGCGGTCTTGGCGATCTTCGCCGCCGCGTCATAGCCGATCTTAGGCGCCAGCGCCGTGACGAGCATGAGCGAGCGCTCGAGCCCGGCCTTGATGTTGTCCTCGCGCGGCTCGATGCCGACGACGCAGTTGTCGGTGAACGAGATCGCCGCGTCGGCCATCAGTCGAACCGACTGCAGGAAGTTGTAGCCCATCACCGGATTGTAGACGTTGAGCTCGAAGTGCCCCTGGCTGCCGGCAAAGGTGATCGCGGCGTTGTTGCCGAAGATCTGCACGCACACCTGCGTCAGCGCCTCGCACTGCGTCGGGTTCACCTTGCCCGGCATGATCGAGGAGCCCGGCTCGTTCTCGGGCAGTGACAGCTCGCCCAGGCCGGAGCGCGGTCCGGAGCCAAGCAGGCGAATGTCGTTGGCGATCTTGAACAGCCCCGCCGCCATCGTGTTGATAGCGCCGTGGCTCATCACCATGGCGTCATGCGCGGCGAGTGCCTCGAACTTGTTGGGCGCCGTCTTGAACGGCAGCTGCGTGATGGCGGCGATGCGCTCCGCGATCATCTCCGCAAAGCCCTTTGGCGCGTTGAGACCGGTGCCGACCGCGGTGCCTCCCTGCGCCAGCTCCATCAGCGAAGGCAGCGTCTGCTCGATGCGCTTGATGCCGTTCTCGATCTGCTGGGTATAGCCGCCGAACTCTTGCCCGAGGGTGAGTGGGGTTGCGTCCTGCGTGTGCGTGCGGCCGATCTTGACGATGTCGGTCCACGCCTGCGCCTTGTCGTTCAGTGCGTTGCGCAGCTTCTGCAGGGCCGGGATCAGCCTATGCACGATCTCCTCGGCGCAGGCTATGTGCATGGCCGTCGGATACGTGTCGTTCGACGACTGGCTCATGTTGACGTGGTCGTTGGGATGCACGGGCTTCTTGGAGCCCTTCTCGCCGCTCAGTATTTCGATGGCGCGGTTGGAGATCACCTCGTTGGCGTTCATGTTCGACTGCGTGCCCGAACCCGTCTGCCAGACGACGAGCGGAAAGTGGTCGTCGAGTTTGCCTTCCATCACTTCCTGCGCCGCGCGCACGACCGCCTCGCCGACCTTTTTGTCGAGACGGCCGAGCGCCATATTGGTCTCGGCAGCGGCGCGCTTGACGATGCCGAGTGCGCGCACGATCGCCAGCGGTTGCCGCTCCCAACCGATCTTGAAATTCCCGAGCGAGCGTTGTGCCTGCGCGCCCCAGTATTTATCGGCGTCGACCTCGATGGGCCCGAAGGTGTCGGTCTCGGTGCGGGTAGGCTTCTTCGCGGTCATGCGGGGCATCCGATTTGCGTAACGGAAAGGTAGGTCGCAATAGCACGCGGCCCGAACTCGGCACCACGCGGCGGCGTCGCGCTCAGCGCAGCGCTCTCGACCATTCCGCTGCATCGCCGGCGCTCGCATCGGCGCGAGAATGCCACGGGCCCCCAGCCAGGCGCTTTTATGCCGCTGCCGTTGGCCAGCTGTAGTGCGCCCCTCGTGCGTTAGCTGTCGCTGAGACGGGAAATCCGAGGCCGCCACCCTTGCAGACGTGGGAGACTCGCTCTACATACCATCCAACTGGATGGCCATGGGATGGTGTGCAGATGGTTACGACTGTTCGTGAGCTGCGGCCGAAGGCGGGCGACCTAGAAAAGGTCACCGTCAACCTCGGCTACGTCGATCTCGGCCAGATCGACCTGATGGTGCAGGAGGGCTTCTATTCCAACCGTACCGACTTCATTCGCACCGCCATCCGCAACCAGCTCGAGCGTCACGCCGACGTCGTCAAGCAGAGCGTCGCCCGCAACACACTCGATCTCGGCCTGCGGCACTACACGCGCGCCGATCTGGAAGCGGTTCGTGCAGAGCGGCAAACGCTCAATCTGCATGTGCTCGGCTTGCTGAGCATCGCCTCCGACGTCACACCCGATTTGGCGCGCGCCACCATCGGCTCGCTCTCGGTCCTGGGGGCTCTGCACGCCAGCGCCGAGGTCAAAGCCGCGTTGGCCGATCGTATGCGCTAGCCCTCCTCCGCGCGATGCGCCCTCCTCGCAATTCCAATCGACAGGAAGACCCGAAATGAAACCACTGCTGCCCGACGACATGGCCGAAGCGACCCGTTTGACGCGCTCGGGCCGGCTAAGTGAAGCCGTGGCGCTCATTCAAAACGTCATACGGGGCGGCCGCGCGGGCACAAACACGCCAGCGGCGAACGCAGCATCGCCGTCCGTCATCGCGCTTTCGTCACCGGGGCTGGATGCGATCCAGGCCGTCGATCCCGGCGCGGCGCCGCAAACAATCCTATCGCGCGCCCTTGGCGCTCTCGATCTGAAATCTTCCCGGCCTTCGCGCCCTGGGCGTTGGACATAGCGCCTCGCCGGCCGACGTCATCCCGACGGAGGGCGCCTTCCTGGCCAAATCCTTCAGCAGCGCCGCCGGCTCGCGCGCCTACAAGCTCTACGTTCCGAGCCGCCACGACGGGCCGCGCCCGCTGATCGTCATGCTGCATGGCTGCACGCAATCGGCCGACGACTTCGCCGCCGGGACACGCATGAATTTTGCCGGCGAGGAGCACGGGTGCTTCGTTGCGTATCCCGAGCAGCCGTCGGCAGCCAACGCCCAGCGGTGCTGGAACTGGTTCAAGAGCAGTGACCAGCAGCGCGGATCGGGCGAGCCGGCGCTGATCGCCGGCATCACGCGCCAGATCATGGCCGACTATGCGATCGATCCGCGCCGCATCTACGTTGCCGGCCTTTCGGCGGGTGGCGCCGCGGCCGCCATCATGGGCGAGACATATCCCGATCTTTACGCCGCGGTCGGTGTGCACTCGGGGCTTGCCTGCGGGGCGGCGCGCGACTTGCCGTCGGCCTTTGCCGCCATGAGCGGCAATGGTCCGGTGCGCGCCGGCATGGGCGTCAGCACCCGCAAGCTGCCAGCGGAGCATGACGTCCCGACCATCGTTTTCCACGGTGACCGCGACACGACCGTGCATCCGCGTAACGGTGCCGAAGTCATCGCCCGCGCCGGGGGCGACGTGCAGGTGCTGTCGGAGCCGCAGGCCACGCAGAAAGGCAAGTTCACCCGCTCGGTGCGCCGCGACGCCAGCGGGCGTAGCGTGCTCGAGCTGTGGGAGATCCACGGTGCCGGGCATGCGTGGTCGGGAGGTAGTTCGGCCGGCTCGTTCACCGATCCTTCGGGGCCGGATGCGACGCGCGAGATGCTGCGCTTCTTCCTCGAGCATGCGCGCGTCAGTGCGTGAGGCTGGTCTTAGCTACGCGGCGAGCGGCGGCAGGCCGAAGCGAGTGCGCGCCATCGTGCAGGCGTCGTCGCCCGGTTGGCATTCGCGGCACACGTCTGGCCGCAGCGCGTAGACGCTGCACGATGTGGCGACCCCGACTTCGCCACTGAGCGCGCAGCAGCGGTCGCCACGGCAGCGCATGCCGGTCATGCCAGGGGCCACCAGCTGGCTCGGCAGGCGCGCGATGGCGTCGTCGTCCTCGAGGGTGAATCGAGGCCAGTCGGCGGAATACGAGCAGCAGGCGCCACAGGTATTGCACGGTGATTGGGTGATGGGTGCGTGCCCGCCCATCAATCGCGCAGCATAGCGAGGGCGGAGCGGCGATCCGACGGTTTCAGCTTCAGGAATGCTGCCCGTGCCGCCTTGATGTCCTTTTCCGATCCGCTATCAGCCGCCGCCTGCAGGGCGAGCGTCGTGGGATGATCGGGGCTGCAGATGAAGGCAAGTGCCTTGGCGAGGCGCCCCATGGCGGTGCGGTCGATGACGGTTTCTTCCATGCGTTCATCCTACTCCGCGCGCCGCCGCGGGGCTAGCCGGGGGGCGGCGGCGAGCATTGGCGCCGCTGTTCGCAACTGCCGCATGACGAAAATTCTAACCTTCCCGTTGAGCCGGTCTTTTCCCTGTCGATGGCCGCGCGGCGGCAGACCGGAACAAAGCAACGTTCAGTCCCCTTGGCCGACTTCTGTGGAGTAAAGTGGATGCATAGGGAAGCATACCTCGCAGACTTGGAAATTTGGCTGCGGGACGCATTGCGGGAGCGGCCATTTTATCCGAGGCTGCGGATCGTCACACTAGCTCCGTCTCACCGTTACCCGTGCGGCTGGGACGCACATGTCTACGGTGACTTCACATGCGATGAGCAGGCAATTTGCGCCGGCATCATCCGCACGTTGCAACGACGATACGACCTGACAAAAAAGCATGACTTGCATTTGTACGTTTCGATTGACGCTACCGAGCAGAATTCGAACAACCAGCTGAGGCCGGCGTAACGAATATTTCAAAGATGCGAGGACATGCATGGCTCGCGCTCAAGACTTCTCCTCTACTGCTCTTGGATAGCGTGAAGCGCTCGATCGATGAGCTGTTGTCGTCACTCGGTGAGCCCCTTGATCTCACAGATTTCGATATCCTTTGCGCGCTTCGCACCAAGCAATTGTTTCCTGAGGAGCTTGCGACGCTCTCGGAGACCCAGCTTCCCGAGCTGCTCAGGGCAATTCGTCGATTGGTTGCGGAGAACCTCGTGCGCGTTCAAGCGGGCGAGGTATCGCTGACCGCGCGTGGCGAGCGATTGCGCGCCCGTACAGTGCCCCTGGTCGAGGAGGCGGAGCGCAATCTCTTGGCGGTGCTTCCTCCTGCCCGGCGCGAGCACTTTGCTCGGGAACTGGGCTGCATCGTTCAGAAGCTTGGCTCAACGCCCCGCGCCCCGAAGCCGACTTGAAAAGCGGAATCTCGCCGGCCCCGCGTCGCCGCTACGCCTCTGACGTCAAGCTACTCGAGTATCGCCTCGGCAATTTCCTGCGGCGTGTTGGTCCTCTCGTCGAACACGGGAGCACCGAATTCCGATGCGAGCTGATCAATTCCCTGTCGGACGGATTTACGAACCGCGCTGACGCATCTGATCTGCTTGCCTTGGGCAAGCGCTCTGCGCGCTGTATCGATCGTTGCGCTATCGTCATTGCATTCGAACGCCAGGAAGACATCCGAAAGCCCGCTTATGATCCTGTCGCGCGCGAGCAAGCGTTCGCAGAATTCGTCTCCGCCAACTTCGCAGGCGCGTGAATACTCCGACAGGAATGCGCCGCGTTTCACGATCTGGGCGGTGACGGTGGAGCTATACCACTCGAGACCACGCATCCCGATGTCCACGGGATTGGCCAGCACGGCTATAGTGACACCGTTTTCCTGGTCCGACGCAGCAAGGTGGGCAGCCAGATCAACGCCTGGCACACCCCCCGAGATTATAGTGGCGCCGGACTTGGCCAGCGCTCGCACGACGTTGGAAACGAGACAGAACGTTTCCACCATGGGGCTTCGCGTGCCTCCCACGCCGATGACGGGGAACTCCCAACCCGGCAGTTTTCCACGGACGAACAGTGAGCTCGGCAAGCTCAGGTCGGCAGGCGTGTAGCGTCGTTTTTGCTTCGTCCACTTGTGAACGAAATACGGGTAGTCGCCGAGTTGCGAGACGGTCTTTTCGGTGGCTGCAGCCGTGCGCACGGTGCTCAAATCGATGACGCGGACGCGGGTGCTGCTCATTCTTTGCATGCACCCAGCCGCGAAGCTTCGATGCCGATTTGAACGACCAACGCCGTTGCGGCCGTATCGTTTTCTTTGCCAAGCGTACGGGAGTGATAAAGCCCGCACGCGCCGACCAATATCTTGCCGTAGGACTGCAGCAGCGCCAGCGCGCCGTTGCGCCGGGTTTTGTACATGACGCTGTGCTTGTACTGATCGCGAATGACGATCGGAATTTCAGACAATGGCTGGTCCAGGTCCAATGTCCCGTCCACGCTGTCGAAAGCGTAGGCGGACAGGCGGATGTAGTAGGTTGGTGGCAGTGGCTCGTCCTGCGGTTGCGGCCGCTCCGCGCTCGATACGCTGGTCCAGATGAGGAGTGCGGCCGCAGCCAGCGTGCCGACGACGAACACATAAAGGGGTGCGCGGCTCTTCGGCCATCTGTCTCCGGCCCAGAGGATGAGCGAGCCGCCTCCCAGCAACGAGACAAGAAACAGGAAGCTTCTGAGCTCATCGGATGATTGCACGAGGACGGCGGCCACCTGCAGGAGGTTGGCAAGCAACGCGATCCCGATGCCGGTCTTCGGATCGTTCAAATTGAATGAGCGATCGTGGTGTTCGGCCGATGGTGATGAGGTGACGGGCACGTTGAGCTGCCACCTCATTCTGCTCGAGTCATCGGAGCCACCGGCTCCTTCGACGGCGCAATGACGTGATAGAGCAGCAGCGCGACGAAGGTCGCCGTGGCAATGCCTCCGAAAACGATGCCGTCGTAGCGTACCGTGAGGTCACCCGCGCCGATCACCATGGCGACACCGGCTACAAGCAAGTTGCGCGGCTGCCCGAAGTCGACCTTCTCGACCTGCCAGATGCGGCCGGCGTTCGCGGTGATGAGCCCGAAGAGAATGAACGACAATCCGCCGAGTATCGGCGTTGGAATGGTGTGCACCGCTTCACCGAACTTCGGGGAAAGCCCTAGGCAAATAGCGAGAATGGCGGCGATGACGAGCGTGAACGAGGAGAAGTTCCTCGTGATGCTCATCACTCCGATGTTTTCCGCGTAGGTGGTGACGCCTGTTCCGCCGAACGAGCCGGACACCATTGTCGCGATACCGTCTCCCATGAAGGCGCGGCCAAGCCAGGGATCGAGATTGCGTCCGGTCATTGCCGCGACGGCGCGCACGTGGGCAAGATTTTCTGCAACGAGGACGATGGCCACGGGAGCGATCAGCGTGATCGCTCTGGCTTCGAACACCGGCAAAGTAAGGCTCGGAAGTCCAAACAAGGCAGCGTTGTGGAGGGCGGAGAAGTCGATCGGCGGGCCCATGCGACAGGACATTGCAGGCAATGTAGTAGGCGAAGTAGGACAACCCGCCGCCGATCAAGATGGGAAAGAGCCTGAAGCGGGTCGGCAAAAGCACGGCGGCCAGCACGACCAGCGCAACAGTGGCAAGGCCGAATGCCGTGTCGAACAGGCTACCGCTGACCTGCTTGACAGCGACGGGCGCCAAATTGAGCCCGATGATCGCGACAACGGCCCCCGTCACCACGGGCGGCATAAACTTCTCAAGCCACCTATGTCCGGCGAGCGCAACGACCAGGCCAATCAGAAAGTACAGCGCGCCGGCGATGACGATGCCACCGAGCGCGACGGCGATGTTGGGATTTGGTCCGGATCCCGAGTAGGCGGTGGCAGCGATGACGGCCGCGATGAAAGAGAAGCTGGATCCCAGGTAGCTGGGAATTCGGCCACGGACGAGGGCGTAGAAAATAAGCGTCGCAATGCCGGAGAAGAAGATCGCGGTATTGGCATTGAAGCCCATGAGTATGGGCCCCAATACGGTGGCTCCGAACATGGCGACGACGTGCTGGATCGCGGCCAAGATGTTCGGGACGGGCGGAAGCGACTCTTCCGGATAGATGATGCCGCGCTCGCGCGCCTTCGGCGGCAGCTGTTCGGTTGCTTGCAACTGACCCATCGTCACCCCCGTGCAGGCAGTGCGTTTAACACAACTGTAGGTTGTAGAAAAGACGCAATGCGGTGGTTGGCTCGATTGGCCTGGCAGAAGGGGCGCCGGAACTGGCGTGATGGGACGCCGTTGTGGCCGCATGCCTTATCTCGAGACCCTCATCGGTGCGGCGGCGGCGATCTGCACCACCGTCTCCTACATTCCACAGCTCAAGAAGGCCTGGGCGAGTGGCGAGACAGGCGACCTATCGCTCAAGATGCTGCTGTTGCTCGGTGCCGGCCTAGCTCTCTGGATGGCGTACGGTGTCATGCGTGCCGACACCGTGATCATGGCCGCCAACGGGATCAGCCTGACGCTCCTGAGCGTGATCCTGTACCTTAAGCTTCGCAATGAGCACGACAGCTAGCCCGATGGCTTCCCGCCCGCATCCCGATGGCTTGATTGACGGCTTCGAGCGTCGCCGATTGCTCGGCGATGGCGTCGAAATCGATGCGCTCGTTGGCGGAGGCGGGCCGCCGCTTTTGCTGCTGCACGGTTATCCGCAAACGCGCGTCACGTGGAAGGCCGTCGCTCCGGCGCTGGCACAGAAGTTCACGGTGGTGGTGCCGGACCTGCGCGGCTACGGGCGATCCGATAAGCCCGAGGGTGACGCCGCGCACGCCCTCTATTCCAAGCGCGCCATGGCGTTGGACCAGATCGCCACGATGCGCGCGCTGGGGTTCGATCGGTTCGCCATCGCCGGGCATGATCGTGGTGCGCGCGCTGGCTATCGGCTGGCGCTGGATTGGCCCGAGGTCGTGAGCGCGCTGGCCGTGCTCGATATCCTGCCTACGGCCGAGGTGTGGGCCGGCGCCGGCGCCGAAAGCGCGATGAAGATGTATCACTGGTACTTCCTGGCCCAGCCTAGGCCGCTGCCCGAGACGCTGATCGGCGCTGATCCGGCTTTCTTCCTGCGCTACACGCTGGAGAGTTGGGCGGGCCGCGGTTTTCAGTTCGACGCGGCGAGCATGTCCGACTACCTCGCCTGCTTTTGCGATCCGGCGGCCATCCACGCCAGCTGCGAGGACTATCGCGCCGGCTGGTCGGTCGATCGGGCGCACGACGAAGCCGACCGTGGCAAGAAGCTGATCAAGGCGCCGCTGCTGGTCGTGTGGTCGGAGGGTATAGCGTGGCCAAGGCGCAGCCCTTGAAAAGGTGGGGCGAGTGGGCGGAGCGCATCGAGGGCCATTCCGTCCCCGGCGGGCACTTCGTGTGCGAGGAGCAGCCGGAGAAGGTGCGGGATTCGCTGCTACGGTTCTTCGTCAAGCACGCCGGTGCCTGAGCACCTCATCTCATCCGGACGCTGAAATGGAGCGGCGTCGAACACGACCTGCATGTTTATGTCGGCGCGAAGCATGCGTTCTCGGGCAGGGCGGCCGCGGTGTTCCTGCACAGCTGTGCGGCAAGATACTCGAGGTCGACGTCCTGGCAGAACCTGGCGCGGAGGGCGCAGCCTTCAGGCGCCGCAGAGACGCGCGGACATGGCCAAGGCCGGCCTGTCGATGACCTCGACCCGATTGCGTCCGTTCTCCTCGGCCGAATAGAGGGCGGCATCGGCATTTTGCAGCATAGCGGCCTCGGAACCGGCGATCGGCAGCTCGCAGGCAAGACCGATGCTGACTGTGACGACGCCGTAGCTGTTGCGGCAGCGGGGGATATGTCAGCTCCTCGCCAGCAGCGCGCAAGTTCTCGGCAAAATGATGCCCGCCGTCTGCCGAGATGCCCGGCAGGATAACCGCGAACGCTTCCCCGCCGTAGCGCGCGGCGACGTCGCCGCGCCGTCGGGCCATATCGCGGAGCAGGTGGCTCAGCCGCTTCAGGCATTCATCGCCCTCCTGGAGGCCGTCGTGTCGTTGTAGCTCTTGAAACGATCCACGTCGACAAGGAGCAGCGCCAGCGGCAGTCCGTCGCGCGCGCAACGCGCCAGCTCGCGTGTCGACGCTTCGTCGAACGAGCGGTGCCGATCACGATGTGGTTGCATTCGCAGATGGCAGTTCGGTAAACCGTGGCGGCGACATCAGTCAGCGGCCGACGGGAGAAGCGCATGGGCAAGCTTCGCGTCCACAATTTTTCTGTGTCCATCGATGGGTACGGCGCAGGGCCCAATCAGAGCGGAGCCAATCCCCTCGGCGTCGGCGGCGAGGCGCTGCACGGATGGGCTGTTGCCACCCGGACCTTTCACCAGATGCTCGGGAAGGATGGCGGCTCGACGGGTGTCGACGACGGCTTCATGCAGCGCGGGTTCAACAACATCGGAGCGTGGATCCTGGGTCGCAACATGTTCGGACCGATCCGCGGGTCCTGGCCCGACGACAGCTGGAAGGGATGGTGGGGCGACAACCCGCCGTATCACGCGCCGGTCTTTGTGCTCACCAACCACCCCCGTGCCTCGATCGCCATGGATGGCGGCACGACGTTCCACTTCGTCACGGACGGGATCGACGCGGCCCTGCAGCGCGCGCGCGAGGCCGCGGGCGCCCAGGACGTTCGCCTCGGCGGCGGCGTCAGCACGATCCGCCAATATCTCAGCGCCGGGCTCATCGACGAGATGCATCTTGCGGTGGCGCCGGTTCTGCTCGGCACCGGGGAGCATCTCCTCGGCGGGCTGGATGTGATCAAGCTCGGCTATCGGGTGTCCGAGCACGTCCCGGCGCCCAATGTCACGCACGTCGTTATGGAGAAGGTCGCCTGATCGGGCGAGAGGATGTCATGACGCTGCAACTCTTCGCGCACCCGTTCTCGTCGTACTGCCAGAAGGTGCTCATCGCCCTCTACGAGAACGACACGCCCTTCACGTTCCGCATGCTGGCGCCGGGAGAAGACGAGAACGGCGCCGAATTCGCCAGGCTCTCGCCGATGCAGCGCATGCCCCTGCTCGTCGACAAGGGCCGCAGCGTGTTCGAGAGCAGCGTCGTAATCGAGTATCTGGAACTTTATCATCCCGGTCCGGTGCGGCTCATCCCGCTGGACGGCGACGCTGCGCTCGAGGTTCGCAAGATGGACCGCGTGTTCGACAACTACATCATGACGCCGATGCAGACGATCGTGTTCGATTTCATCCGCGCCCCGGAGCTGCGCGATGCGCACGGCGTCGCGCGGGCGCGCGCTATGCTCGACACGGCCTATGCCTGGCTCGATGGCTTGATGGCGGCGCGCAAATGGGCGGCGGGCGACATCTTCAGTCTTGCGGACTGCGCCGCGGCGCCGTCGCTGTTCTACGCCGACTGGGTGCATCCGATCCCCGAGCACCTTACCCATTTGCGCGCCTATCGCGCGCGGCTGCTGGCGCGGCCGTCGTTCGCGCGCGCGGTCGATGAAGGCAGGCCCTATCGTTCGTATTTCCCGCCCGGAGCGCCGGACCGCGATTGAGGAAGCGCAACCGTTGAACACTAGGTGTGTCCCGTGATGCGCGCTTTCAAACGAGGCGCCACCCAATCGATGAACGCGCGCAGCTTGGCCGGCGCGGGGCCTTGTCCTGAATGGACGAGATGGATCGGCCATGCCGGAGGCTCGAACTCCTCCAGAACGAATTCGAGCTTTCCCGCGCGTCTTGCACTGTCGACCATGTAGGACAGCACGCGCGTTATGCCGGCGCCGGCGATGGCGGCATCGATGGCGGATTCGGCCGTCGTCGCCCAAAGCCGGCTGCGCACCGGTACCATTCTCTCGCCTTTGCCCGTCGTGAACTTCCAGGCGTTCGGCGTGGAAAGATTCTCCAGCGAGATGCAGTCGTGCGATTTGAGGTCCTCGGGTCTTTGCGGCTTCCCGCGCGCGGCAAGATAGGCGGGGCTGGCGCAGACGACGCGCCGCGTTGCGCCAACGCGCGTCGCTAGCAGGGTGCTGTCGGCCAGCTCGCCGATGCGCACGGCGACATCGATGCGATCCTCCAGACAGATTGAGCACGTGGTCGCTCTGCACGAGCCGAAGATCGATCTCCGGATAGGCTTTGAGAAATTCGAGCGCCACGGGCAGCAGATGGATGCGGCCGAAAACGATGGGTGCCGTGATCTTCAAAGAACCGCGCGGGGTCGCATATTCACCCATCGCCGTGCGCTCGGCCTCGTCGACCTGCTCGACGATGACCCGGCATGCTTCGACGTAGGACTTTCCAGCGTCGGTCAGCGTGATCTGCCGGGCGGAGCGGTTCAGCAGTCGCGTCTTCAGATGACGCTCGAGCTCGGAGATCTTGCGGCTGATGGTGGGGAGAGGCGTTTTCAGCTGGCGTGAGGCGGCCGAAAGGCTGCCGCCCTCGACCACTGCCAGAAGCACCGCCATCGCATCCAGGCGATCCATGTGACGTTTCCAAAAAACGAAAGGGTAGTTCTAATTTCCTAGCAGTTATTTCGCATTATGGAATGGCTTAAATCCTTACGAGGCTCATTGGAGGAGTAGATGCCATGACCACAGCCGCAACCAAGCAGCGTTCTTTCGCAGCCACCGGGGCGAATATCCCCACCACGCACCACCGCACCGCCAACGTCGACGGCGTCAACATCTTCTATCGCGAGGCGGGCCACGCGACGCGCCCGTCGTGCTGCTGCTGCACGGCTTCCCGACCTCCTCGCACATGTTCCGCAACCTCATTCCGGCGCTTGCCGACCGCTACCGCGTGATCGCGCCCGACTATCCGGGCTTCGGCCAAAGCGACATGCCGGACCGGTCGAAGTTCAAGTACACGTTCGACCGCTTCGCGGAGTTGGTCGACGGCTCCTCGACAAGCTCGGCGTCAACAGCTACGCGATGTACGTGATGGACTACGGCGCCCCGGTCGGCTGGCGCCTGGCGCTGAAGCATCCCGAGCGCGTCACCGGCCTCATCGTGCAGAACGGCAACGCCTACGAGGAGGGGCTGACCGACTTCTGGGATCCGATCAAGGCCTACTGGGCGGACGGCTCGGACGCGCACCGCCAGGCGCTGAAGCGATCTCGTCACGCTGGCATCGACGAAGTTCCAGTACACGGACGGCGTTGCCGACGTGAGCCGCATCTCGCCCGACAACTGGGTGCACGATCAGGCCCTGCTCGACCGCCCGGGCAACGCCGACATCCAGCTCGATCTCTTCTACGACTACCGCACCAACCTGCCGCTCTATCCGAAGGTGCAGGACTATTTCCGCGAGCACCGGCCGCCGACCATCGTCGTCTGGGGCAAGAACGACAAGATCTTCCCCGCCGACGGGAGCGCATCCCTACAAGCGCGACCTGCCCGAGGTGGAGTTCCACCTGCTCGACACCGGCCACTTCGCGCTCGAGGACAAGCTCGACGAGATGGTGCCGCTGATCCGCGATTTCCTCGCGCGCAACGTCGACAAGAGGCGGTAGCGAACCGTCCGCGAAACGCGACATCGCATTGGAAAGGGTTTGGCTGTGAACGAAGAGAATATCTTTTCGAGCGATGTTGCGTTCACCGGAACGGTGAAGTCCGTGCAGGCGCGCAAAGGCTCTCGTGCGGGCTATGCAAGTCAGGAGCGGCGCGGCTCATGGCCGACCCGCATCACGCCCGATCTCGCCGCGTTCATCGAGAGCCAGATCAGCGTGTTCCTCGGCACGGCGAGCGCGGGCGGGCAGCCATACATCCAGCACCGCGGTGGGCCGCCCGGCTTTCTCAAGGTGATCGACGACAAGACGATTGGCTTTGCCGACTTCAGCGGCAACAAGCAGTACATCACGCTGGGAAATCTCGCAGACAACCCCAAGGCCGTGCTGTTTCTCATCGACTACCAGGCGCGCCAGCGCGTGAAGGTCTGGGGCGAGGCGCGCGTGGTCGAAGGCGACGCCGCGTTGATCGCCAAGCTGATGCCGGAGGGCTATCGCGCGCGGCCCGAGCAGGCGATCCTGTTCACGGTTTCGGCGTGGGACGCCAACTGCCCGCAACACATCCCGCAGCGTTTCGAAGCCGCCGATGTGGCGGCGGCATTGGCTGATCGCGACGCACGTATCGCCGAGCTTGAAGCCGAGCTTGCGCGGCTGCGTGGTAGCGCTGTGCCATCCGAGGCTTCGGCGAGATAGCACGCTCTCAATCGTCTCAAATTATTCGTCGAGCGCTAACAATCGCCGGGTGATAGATGCCGGCTGTCATCAAAAAATCATCCCCGGTGTGGAGTTTTCGTAGAGACGAGCTATATTCTTGCTAGCCAGCCCGTGCGAGGGAGCCAGCCATGATCAATCTCACTGTGAACGGGGCAAAGGTTTCGGTCGCCGCCGATGACGACATGCCCTTGTTGTGGGTCATCCGCGATCTGCTCGGCATGACGGGCACGAAGTTCGGTTGCGGTATCGGCCAGTGCGGCGCCTGCACCGTGCATGTCGACGGCGAGCCACGGCGCTCCTGCCTGACGCCGGTCTCCAATGTCGCCGGCAGTGCCATCACCACCATCGAAGGCATCGGTGCCACGCCGACGGGCAAGGCCGTGCAGGATGCCTGGCTCAATCTCGAAGTCGTGCAGTGCGGCTACTGCCAATCCGGCCAGATCATGACCGCCGCGGCGATCATCGGCATGATCCCCGAGCCGACGGACAAGGACATCGACGAGGGCATGTCGGGCAACATCTGCCGCTGCGGCACCTACGTGCGCATCCGTGAGGCGATCAAGCAGGCGGCCAAATCCGCCGCCGGCAAGTGAGGGCGCGCGCCATGGTGCACAACATGAATCCGCGCCAAACAGGCGCACTTTCTCGGCGCCGCTTCCTGCAGGCCGGCGCGGCGTTCGGCGGCGGCCTGATGATCGGTTGGGTCGAGGTGGCGGATGCCCAGGAGACGGGCGCCGTCGATGCGCCGGCGGGCGACGTTCGCACCCGACGCATTCATCCGGATCGACCGCGACGGTAAGGTGACAATCATCTCGCCAGCGGCGGAGATGGGGCAGGGTACGCACACGTCGCTGCCGATGCTGATGGCCGAGGAGCTGGACGTCGACATGAAGCGACGTCGGCGTCGACGCAATCGCCGGCGAACGACAAGCTCTACGCCAACCCGCTGCTCGGCGGCGGCAGATAACGGGCGGCTCGCTGTCGATCCGCGGCTTCTACAAGCCGCTGCGCGAGGCGGGCGCTGCGGCGCGCCGCATGCTGGTGAAGGCGGCGGCGGCGAAGCTCGGCGTCGACCCTTCCGAGCTGACGACCGCCGACGGGCACGTCATCCACGCGGCGAGCGCGGCAGAAGATCGGCTACGGCGCTCTGGTCGACGACGCGGCCAAGCTGCCGGTGCCGACCGACGCTCGTCCTCAAGGATCCGAGCGAGTTTCGCATCATCGGCACGCCGGCGAAGCGCCTCGACATCGCCGGCAAGGTCGACGGCACGGCCAAGTTCGGCATCGACGTGAAGATGCCCGGGCATGAAGGTCGCAGCGATCGCCGCCTCGCCGGTGTTCGGCGGGCACGCTCGCCTCGGTGGACGAGGCGGCGGCGATGGCCGTGCCGGGCGTGCGTCAGGTCGCCAAGCTCGACGACGCCGTCGCTGTCATCGCCGACCACTATTGGGCGGCGAAGAAGGGCCTCGACGCGGCGAAGCCGAAGTTCGACGACGGGCCCGAACGCCAAGCTGTCGACGGCCGACGTCGTCGCGGCGTTGGCCAAGGCGTCGCGAACGCGACGGGCGCCGTGGCCAAGAACGACGGCGATGCCGTCGCTGCGCTTGCTGGCGCCGCGACCAAGGTCGAAGCCGTCTACGAGAACGCCGTTCCTCGCTCACGCCACGATGGAGCCGATGAACTGCACCGTGCACGTCACGAACGGACGGCTGCGACATCTGGGTCGGCACGCAGATGCCGGCCAATGCGCAGCTCGCCGTGTCGCAAGGCGATCGGCATCGAGCCGCGACAACGTGCGCATCCACAACCATCTTACTCGGCGGCGGCTTCGGGCGCCGGCTGGAGTTCGACTTCATCGTGCAGGCGGCGCTGGTCGCCAAGCAGTCGAAGGACCCGGTCAAGGTCATCTGGAGCCGCGAGGAGGACATCCAGCACGACATGTACCGACCCTACTACTACGACAGGATCAGCGCCGGGCTGGACAAGGATGGCAAGCCGTCGCCTGGAAGCACCGCATCGTCGGCTCGTCGATCATGGCGCGCTTCTTCCCCGCGCTGTTCAAGGACGGCTCGACCCCGACGCGGTCGACGGCGCCACCGAGCTGCCCTACGACATCCCGAACTTCCTCGTCGATTACGTGCGCGAGGAGCCGCCGGGCATTCCGACGGCGTTCTGGCGGGGCGTCGGTCCGACGCGCAACGCGTTCGTCGTCGAAAGCTTCATCGACGAGCTGGCGGCGGCGGCCAAGAAGGACCCGGTCGCCTTCCGCCTGGCGCTCATCGCCGACAAGGACCAACGGGCACACCATGTGGTGGAGCGGGCGGCGGCCATCTCCGGCTGGGGCACGCCGCTCGGGCCGCGCAAGGGCCGCGGCATCGCGCTGCTGTCAGGCGTTCGGCAGCCTACACGTGCCAGGTGGCGGAGGTGACCGTCGCCGAAGTCGGGCGAGGTCCATGTGGACCGCGTCGTTTGCGGTGGTCGACTGCGGACAGGTGGTCAATCCCAACACGGTCGAGGCGCAGATGCAGAGCGGCATGATCTTCGGCATCTCGGCGGCGCTGTGGGGCGAGGTCACCTTGAAGGATGGGCGCGTCGAGCAGTCGAACTTCGATAACTACCGGGTGCTGCGCATCGAAGAGGCGCCGCAGATCACGGTGGAGATCGTCAAGAGCAGCGAAGCTCCGGGCGGCATCGGCGAGCCCGGCACGTCGGCGCTGATGCCGGCGGTGACCAACGCCGTGTTCGCCGCGACCGGCGTGCGCCTGCAAGAAGCTTCCGATCCGGGCGCAGCTGTTGCGCTCGACCTGAGCCTTGTTGTGCCGCTTTCGACTAAATTGCGACGCATACGGAAGCCTTGTTAAACAACTTTCTCCGATAGTTGCCGCGCGCTGCATCGGAGAACAAGACAAGATGACCTACCCCCTCGTCGAAGACGAGGCGATGCGACTGGAAGCCGTCCGCGCGTTACAGATCGTCGACACCCCACGTACGGTCGCGTTCGACACCATCGCGAAGCTCGCCGCCGACGTGTTCGGTTGCCCGATCTCATTCATCTCGGTGTTGGACAGGGATCGCCAGTGGTTCAAGGCGGAGTGCGGGCTCGGCGTGACGTCGACGTCCCGCGGCGCCGCATTCTGCAATTACACGATCCTTGGGAGCGATGCGTTCGTTGTCGAGGACGCCCATCTCGATCAGCGTTTCGCCGACAGCCCGATGGTGCGCGGGGGACATGGCGTGCGCTTCTACGCCGGCGTTCCGATCGAGGTGGAGGCGGGTCATCGCGTCGGGGCCCTATGCGTCGCCGACAAGCGCCCGCGCACCCTCTCGTCAGTGCAGATCGAGCGCCTGCGCCAGCTCGGCAAGCTCGCGGAAGCGTCGATGGCGGCGCATGCGCAGTCGACGCGCGCCGGCGAGGCCGCGCGCGAGGTGGCCGACAAAGCGCAGCAGTTGTGGAAGCGCAATCGGCTGCTGCAACAGATGGAGCGGATCGGCAAAATCGGCGGCTGGGAATTGGACCTTGCGACCGACATCGTCACCTGGTCGGACGAGGTCTCGCGCATCCACGGGCTGCCGCCCGGCAAGCCATGCCCGCTGGAGGAAGCGCTGGCGCATTATCCCGAAGCTTGGCGCGTGCGCGTGCGCGCGGCCATCGCCGATACGCAGCGCACGGGGCATCCCTACGACTTCGAGGCCGAGTTCGTCACCGCCTCAGGTCAGCACAAATGGGTGCGGGCGGCGGGAGAGTGCGAGATCAAGGAAAACCGCCCGGTCCGGTTGTTCGGCATGTTCCAGGACATCACACTCGAACGCAAAGCGGCCGACGCGCTGCGCAAGGCGGCCGACTTCGACGAGCTGACCGGCCTCGCCAACCGCCGCTACTTCAATGCCAGCCTTTCGGGTGCCATCGACAAGGCCAACAGTACCGGACGCGGTATTAGCTTGATGGTGCTCGATCTCGACAACTTCAAAGCCGTCAACGACACCCGCGGGCACGGCGTCGGCGACCTGATTCTCGCTGAGATCGGCCGCCGCCTGGCGCAGGAAAGTTGCGAAGATTGCTTCGCGGCGCGCCTCGGCGGCGATGAGTTCGCGCTCATTGTTTGCGGCGACCAGTCACCAACACGTATCCGAGATCTAACGCAGCGCCTGATGGCGCACCTGAGGCAGTCGGTGCGCGTCGGCCCGATGCACATCCACGTCGGCGGGACCCTGGGTGTCGCCCGCTTCCCCGACGATGCCGGCTCGTCGCCGGACCTGCTGAAGAAAGCGGATCTGGCACTTTACTCCGCCAAGCAGCGCGATCGTGGTACCGTCAGTTTCTATACGCCCGCCATGGCGGAGCTGTTCGAGCTGCACTCGGCAGCGGCCGACTTGCTGCGCAACGCCATGGCCCGGGCACGACTGGTTCCGTTTTATCAGCCGAAGGTGCGGCTCGACGACGGCGGCTGCTATGGCTTCGAGGCCCTGGCGCGCATCGTCACCGAGGACGGCACGGCCATCGGCCCGACGATCTTTGCACCAGCGCTCGCCGATCGGGCGTTGGCGCGCCGTCTCGGGCGCCGCATGCTAAATGCGGTGACGTCCGATATTGCGGCCTGGCGTCGCGCCGGTCTCGATCCTGTATCGGTCTCGCTGAACGTTTGCGAGGGCGACTTCGCCGATGGCAAGCTCGCGCAGCGTATTCTGATGCGGCTTGACGAGATGGGCCTCAAGCACAGCGATCTAACGATCGAGGTCACGGAATCGGTGTTTCTCGGCGAAGGCGCCAACATTGTGCGCGAGGCGCTGGATCTCCTCGACGCGGCGGGCGTCAAGGTGGAACTCGACGATTTTGGAACGGGATACGCCTCGCTGGCGCATCTGCGCGCTTTCCCGATCAGCCGATTGAAGATCGACAAGTCCTTCATCGAGGGACTGGAGGGCGCTGACGACAGCGACATCATCGTGCAAGCCGTCATCGACCTAGGTCACAACCTCGGCTGCGAGGTTATCGCCGAGGGGGTCGAAACACAGCTGCAGGGGGCCCGGCTGCGCAACATGGGCTGCGACGCGGCGCAGGGCTATTTCTACGGGTACCCGGTCAGCGCCGAACGTACGGCGCGTCTACTAGCCGAAGCCAATACGGATCACGATCACGCCAATCTGGCGCGCGCCTGATCGCGAGCGGCGGCACGGATCATGCGTGCCGCCGACTTGCTTGCGTCGTGCGAGCCTTGGCGGCGTCAGTGCGTGCCCGGCTCGTCCTTCATCACTTTGTCGGACAGGCTGCCGGCGTCACCCTTCGCAGTCGGCATGGCGGTGCTGCCGCCCATCGTGCCCGGATGATCCGCCATGGCCTTCTCAGTGGAAGTGCCGCCTTGCGATTTTGCAGTCGGCGTGGTGGTGCTGCCGCCCATCGTGCCGGGCTGGTCCTTCATGGCCTTCGTGGTGAGGTTTCCGTCTTCAGCGGCGATGGCGAAGGTTGCGGTCGCGGCAAGAGCGAGGGCACTCAGAATGAACTTGTTCATGGGGTTTTTCTCCAGTGGGGGTTACGTCCACGGAGAGACCTACGGGACGCTATTTGCGTCCGTTACGCAAAAAGAAATCGCGACGCGCAAGTAACAAATCCGCTCAGGTACGCGACGTCCGAGGGCATGCGCTGCAGACACGTATCGGTAACCATGCACTTCTTAGGTTCGGCTATTCGTCTCGGCCAAAAGCGAATGGCACATCTCGATGACGAACGCGGGATCGTAGGGTTTGCCGACGAAAAGGCTGTCCTTCACCTGGCGCATCGGATCGTTGGGCCTGCCCGACGTGTAAAGCACAGGGACGTCAGGAACATTTTCGCGAAGCGCCTCCGCGGCCTCCCAGCCGCTCATCGCACCGGCGAGCGTGATATCGGTAAAAACGACGTCGATTCGGTTGGCGCCGATCAGCTGCACGGCCTGCTCACCGCTCGCCGCCTCAATCACGTGCCAGCCGCGTGCGCGGAACTCGTCGGCGATATGCGTTCGCACGATGGGCTCGTCCTCTATGACAAGCACAACGTGATTCTCGGGGCCGGCGCGCATGCGTGGCCTCCCATTCTCGTCTTTATCTAGCTGGGGCGATCCGGGGTGTTTCTTTTGTATTGGTTGATTGCGTGCGGATCGTAGCTGGCGAAACGTCCGTTAACGTACTCTTGTTCCGCAAAATGTTCAGAATCGTACGCAGCCCAATTAGGCGCTTCGCGTATTTGGGCATACGGTTTCCCATCGCTCGCTCATTTCAGGGCGCGGGCGGCTAAGAGAGTCGAGTGCTCTTGCCCCAATCGGGAAGAGCCATGGCGGTTACCGCCCCTCCACGAAATCGCGTTCTCGCAAGTCTTTCACCTGCCGACTACGGGCTGCTTGAGCCGTATCTTGAGCCGGCCGATCTGCCGGTGCGTAAGTCTCTCGAGCGTGGGCGGACGGCTGATAAAGGCCGTCTACTTTCCCGAGAACGGATTTGCCTCAGTCGTCTCCAACAGCGGTAAACGCCCCATCGAGGTCGGTTTGATCGGTCGCGAGGGCATGACGGGGATAGCGGTCGTGTTGGGCGGCGACCGCAACGACGAGGACACGTATATGCAGGCCGCCGGACACGGGAAGTGCATCCGCGTCGCCCACCTGCGCGAAGCCATTGCGGAGAGCACCACGCTGCACGGCTCGCTGCTTCGCTACACGCACGCGTTCCTGAAGCAAACGACCCGGACGGCCATCGCCAACGGACGATCGAAGATCGAAGAGCGCCTGGCGCGCTGGCTGCTGATGGCCGACGACCGCATCGATGGCGATAGCCTTGCGCTGACCCATGAATTTCTGGCCATGATGCTCTGCGTTCGGCGTCCTGGCGTGACGGTCGCCATCCAGGAGCTCGAGCGCGACGGCCTGATCGCGAGAAAACGCGGACGCATCGTGATCATCGACCGCGACGGCCTCATAAAATTGTCGAATGGCACTTATCTCGCTGCCGACGGCTAATAGCTCGCAGTCCGATTTTGAATGTAGTCGGGAATTGCGCGCCTCGCGCAGGCGTAGGTCTTCGGCGCGAGCGCTGAAGCTACGGGCATTGCTGGCCGTGAGAGACCCCGCGCCGGCGGCTAGGCTCAAGGAGCGCAGCGCCCCCGGCTTACTTCTTGCGAAAGGCGTCGAGGCGGACGATCTGGGCGCCGCCGTTGTCCTGCTTCGGCTTGTCGTCGGCGGACTTGGCGGTGGCTGACGCGGCCGGCTTCAACTGCGTTGGCGGCGGCGGAGCGGGCTGCGCCGGAACTGCGTTCGCCGGCGGCTGCGGTGTCGTCTGGGCAGCGGGCGCGGCGGCCTCGGTCTTTGCCTTGCGCGGCACGCGCGGCTTTTTCGGCGCCGTCGAACGCAACGTCGCGCGGTCACCGTTGGCGCGCTCGGGCGTGCGTCCGGCAAAACGCTGGCTCATGCTCTCGCCGGCTTCCGGCTCGATGTCCGGATCCTCGAACTGCAGGCCATAGCGCACGCTCGGATCGAAGAACACGCGGATGGCGGCGAAGGGCACGACGAGGCGCTCGGGGATGCCATCGAAGGTCAGCTTCACTTCGAAGCCGTCGTCGGAAACCGACAGGTCCCAGAAGCGGTGCTGGAGCACGATCGTCATCTCGGACGGATACTTTTCCTTCAGCCGCTTCGACAGCACGACGCCGGAAGCGCCCGTATCGAACGAGACATAGAAATGGTGATCGCCCGGCAGGCCTTGCTTGGCCGCCTGCGTAAGGACAGTGCGCACGACGCCACGCATGGCGTCCTGGGCTAAGGCCTCGTAATCGATCGTCGGCTCCGCCGCCATCTGTCTCGCTTGCTGGTCCCCGGGTCGTCTCTCGAACCGCTTACGCTCCCTCGGCTCGAGGGTAGTAGTGGAGGGCTTCTGTTGCCCGGTGCCCTCCGGACCGCGCCTTATCCGGCTAAGGATAAGGACTTCAAGTTCAGGCTATTCGCGCCGCATTACGCAGCGAGAGCAGCCTCAGCATAGTTGTCATTGGCAACTATTCTGAATGGCCCGATAACGGCGGAACCATGCCGAGCAAAAGCTAAGCCCTTTACACCTTCGTCGATCCTAGTTCGCCCCCATCAGATGCCCGCGCGCCGAAGTCGACGGTGGTGTGCGAGAGCGCTCGCACGGGCATGTGGTGGAGGCGCCGGGTACTGCCCCCGGGTCCGAACGGCTTATTACGACCGCGTTTATCGCCATAGCCGGACGAATCCGGCTCGGTGAATATAGATGCAGACGCGGCAGAAAAAAAGCCTGTCTCGTCCGCGACATGTGCAGGCGCATCCAGGATGCGTCTGCGCAAGCATCCGGTAAGCATGCCGGCGGCGGCGCGACTGCCACACACCACGGGCAATTATGCGAAGGATGCGGATGCCTGCGGCATGCTATAGGGCGGCGGGGTGTGGGCGTGCGCTGGGGATGACTGACGCGGCGCCGTAAAGGGGAGTGCCGCAGCTGACAGTCCCATCGATCGATGCAACCGCGGGCGAATATCCGCCCGCCTACGTGCCAGTGTCGGGTTGGCCGGCGTGGGCGATACTGCCCGCCGGGGTAGCAATCTTCGCTGGCGCCGCCGCTCTCGGTGCCCTCGGCTCATTCGCCGCGGCCGTGGTAATGGCCATGAGGTCCGGGCTTCCGCCGCCAGCCGAGATACCCTCCAGCGTGATTGTGACCGGTCTCAGCGCCCAGCAGATCGGCATGTTCCTGCTGACGGTGCTCTTCGCCGGCTTCTTCGCCACCAACCGCACCGAAACGCTGGCGCTCCGGCCGCCGCGCGGCGGCTGGGGCGTGCTCCCGCTGGCGCTCATCCCGCTGTTCGGCGCCACCGGCGTATGGACGGCGCTCGTGATGTGGTGGCAACCGGATGTCGTGATCGGCGACCTGCGGGTGTTCTCCAACCTGCTTCACGGCGAATTGGGCATCCTTGCCCTGATCGCCATCGGCATCGGGGCGCCGCTGTCGGAGGAGCTGCTGTTCCGTGGCTTCCTTTTTTCCGGCCTCGCCAAGTCGCGCCTGGGCCTGCTCGGCACTGGCATTTTGACGGCCGTTCTGTGGACGGCGCTCCACATCGGCTATTCGATTTTCGGGCTCATCGAGGTGCTGGCGATCGGCCTTTACTTCTCGTGGCTGCTGGTGCGCACCGGCAGCCTGTGGGTAACTATCTTCTGCCATGCCGTATACAATACGGTCATTGGGCTGGTGCTCTACTTCGTCAGCCTGCCGGCGCCCGTTTGAGGCCTTGCCTTTGTCCCATCAAAGGTGAATCGCCTATATAGGGGCTATGCAGCAGTACCTCGACCTGATGCGCCGCGTGCGCGACCACGGTGTGCGCAAGACTGACCGAACCGGCACCGGTACGCTGTCCGTGTTCGGCCACCAGATGCGTTTCGACCTCGCCGACGGGTTTCCGTTGGTGACGACCAAGAAGCTGCACGTGAAGTCGATCATCCATGAGCTGATCTGGTTTCTCGCCGGCGACACCAACACCGCCTATCTCACCGCCAACGGCGTACGCATCTGGGACGAGTGGGCGGACGAGAAAGGCGACCTTGGGCCGGTGTATGGCAAGCAGTGGCGCTCGTGGGCGGCGCCCAACGGCGAAGAGATCGACCAGATCACCGAGATCGTCGAGACGTTGAAGACCAATCCGGACAGCCGGCGCATGATCGTCTCGGCGTGGAACCCGGCGGACGTGCCAGACATGGCGCTGGCGCCCTGCCATTGTCTGTTCCAGTTCTACGTCGCCGAAGGACGCCTTTCCTGCCAACTCTACCAGCGCTCGGCCGACGTGTTCCTCGGCGTGCCATTCAACATCGCCAGCTACGCGCTGCTGACCATGATGATGGCGCAAGTGACGGGCCTCAAGCCGGGCGAGTTCGTGCACACCTTCGGCGACGCGCACCTCTATCTCAACCACCTCGAGCAGGCGGACGAGCAGTTGAAGCGGGTCCCGCGCGCGCTGCCGCGCATGGAGATCGACCCGGCAGTCAAATCGATCTTCAAGTTCAAGTACGACGACTTCAAGCTCGTCGGCTACGACCCGTACCCGCACATCTCCGCGCCGGTCGCGGTGTAAGGAAGCGCATGATCATCTCGCTCGTCGTCGCGGTTGCGGACAATGGCGTCATCGGGCGCGACGGCACGCTGCCGTGGCGAATCTCGTCAGACCTCAAAACGTTCCGCCGCCTCACCATGGGCAAGCCGCTGATCATGGGCCGGCGCACGTTTCAGTCGCTAAAGAAGCCGCTCGACGGCCGCGACAACATCGTCGTCAGCCGCGATGCCGACTACCATCCCGACGGCACCATCGTCGCCCGCGACTTCGATGCCGCGCTGGCCGTGGCACATAAGTGTGCGCATGCGCGGGGCGCCGACGAGATCGTCGTGATCGGCGGGACGGCCGTGTTCGAGGCCGCGCTGCCAATCGCCACGCGCATCTACAAGACGGAGGTGCACGGCGCCCCGGCGGGCGATGCGTTCTTCCCGGCCGTCGACTGGCCCGACTGGATCGAGGTATCGCGCGAGCCGCTCCCGCGCGGCCCCAATGACGATTTTACGGCGAGCCTCGCCGTCTTCGACCACCGCTGAAGGTTAAACATTGCAGTGCAGGCGCGCGACGCAGCGCTTGAATGCAGCCAGCGGGAACCAAATGTAATGACCGCGTTTGCGCTGCAGGGACACCCTGTCCTATAAGCGAGCAACCCAACCTTCCCGCCGAGGATAACGCATATAATCCCACGGCCGGGCGATGCTTCCGCCGGGCTTGGCGGCACCCCCCTAAAGCACTGAAGGACCTCTATAAATGCCCTGGAATAATCAGAGTGGCGGCGGCGGCTGGAAGAGCGGCGGCGGCAACGGCGGTGGTCCATGGGGGCAAGGTCCCAGCGGGGGAGGGCAACCGCCCGACCTCGAGCAGATGCTCAAGCGGGGGCAGGACAAGGTCAAACAGGTGATGCACGGCGGCGGCGTACCCGGCCCGTTGCTGTTCCTCGTTGCGGTCGTCGCCTGCGCCGTCATCGCCTGGCAGGCGTTCACGTTCCGCGTCAATCCGGACGAGCTGGGCGTGCTGATGCGCTTCGGCAAGTACGTCGAGAAGTATCCGCCGGGCCTGCATTTCCGGCTGCCTTATCCGATCGACGAGGTGCGTCTGCCCAAGGTGACGCGTCAGAACATCATCGAGGTCGGCAGGGTGTCCTCGGGTGGCCGCCTCAACAGCGGCGTGCGCGATCAGCGCGCCGAGAGCCTGATGCTGACGGGCGACGAGAACATCGTCGACATCGACTTCGTCGTCTTCTGGCGCATCAACGACGCCGAGAAGTACCTGTTCAACATCCAGAACCCCGACACCACGGTCAAAGAAGTGGCCGAGAGCGCCATGCGCGAGGTGGTCGGCCAGTCGAACATCCAGCCGATCCTGACGCAGGAGCGGCAGAAGACCGAAGAGGCCGTGCAGGCCCTGATGCAGCGGACGCTCGACAGCTACGGCGCCGGCATCCAGGTCGACCAGGTGCAGTTGCAGAAGGTCGACCCGCCCGGCGAGGTGATCGACGCATTCCGCGACGTGCAGGCGGCGCGCGCCGACAAGGAGCGGCTGCAGAACGAAGCCTATGCCTACTCCAACAAGGTGGTGCCCGAGGCGCGCGGCGACGCCGATCGCATCTTGCAGGGCGCGGAAGGCTACAAGCAGCAGGTCGTCAACGACGCCACCGGTCAAACGTCGCGCTTCCTGCAGGTTTACGAGCAGTACAAGAACGCTCCGGACGTGACGCGCAAGCGCATGTTCCTGGAAACCATGGAGCGGGTGCTTGCGGGCACCGACAAGATCATTCTCGACAGCAAAGGCTCAGGCGTCGTGCCCTACCTCCCACTCGATAAGCTGCAGAGCCGCACTCCGGCCGCCACCACTGAGGGAGGCAACTGATCATGCGCGCTTTCCTTGCCCTACTCATCATCGGCATCGCCCTCGCAGCCGTAGCGATCTACGCCTCCGCCTATATCGTGCATCAGAACGAGCAGGCGCTCGTCCTGCGCTTCGGCGAGCCCAAGCAGGTCGTCGCCCAGCCGGGCCTCAACTGGAAGCTGCCGCTCGTCGACGCGGTTGAGATCTACGACAAGCGCATTCTCGACCTCGACAGCCAGCCGCAGGAGGTCACCGCCTCCGATCAAAAGCGTCTCGTCGTCGACAGCTATGCGCGCTATAAAATCGTCGATCCGCTGAAGTTCTATCAGACGCTGCGCTACGAGGAGGGCGTGAAGTCGCGCCTCGGCCCGATCATCGATTCCGCGATGCGCCGCGTGCTCGGCTCCTCGACCTTCCAGGACGTCGTGCGCGACAAGCGCGAAGAGCTGATGTCGCGCATCGCCAAGCAGGTGAACAAGGAAGGCAACGACTTCGGCCTCGAGGTCGTTGACGTACGCATCAAGCGCGCCGACCTGCCTGAGCAGAACTCCAAGAGCGTGTTCGACCGCATGCGCGCCGAACGTCAGCGCGAGGCGGCGGAGTTCCGCGCGCAAGGCGCCGGCGAGGCCAACCGCATCAAGGCGACGGCCGATCGCGAGGCCACGGTCATTCTGGCCGAGGCGACGCGCAAGAGCGAAGAGATGCGCGGTGGCGGCGACGCACAGCGTAACAAGATCTACGCCGACGCCTACACGCGAGACCCTGAGTTCTTCGAGTTCTACCGCTCGATGCAGGCTTACGAGAAGGGCATCAAGTCGGCCGACACGCGGCTGCTGATCTCGCCCGACAGCGACTTCTTCAAGTACTTCACCGATCCGAACGGCAGGAAGCCGGCAACGCCGGTGCAGCCGTCCCGGCAATGAACGATCTCGTCGTCGGGTTAGGACTTGTACTCGTGATCGAGGGCCTGCTTTGGGCCCTCGTTCCGAATCTGGCGGCGCGGTTGCTGGAAGTGGCGGCGAACGTGCCGCAGAATACGCTGCGGATCGCCGGGTGGAGCTCGGTGCTGGCGGGACTTCTGCTGGTGTGGATTATCCGCGGTTGAGACGCTCCCCCGCCGCGTTGACAGTCGTCGCAGCTTGCCATCCACTTGCCGCGACCGCGCGCCATAGATGGCGCCCCGACAAGGCTCGTGCGGTTGTTGGCCGGTGCTCCGACCGGCAGGAGAGACGAAACATGCAGGCGATGACGGTGTGCGGTCGGCGCGAGCGCGGCACTCCCCTTCCGCAGCTGTGGCTGGCGCTGCTCGCTTTGGCGTTTGGTGTCCTGAGCGCCGATCCGGCCTCCGCACAGCTTAAGAAGCGCGGCCCCGAGTCGGTGGCGCCCGTCGCCGAGGAGTTGATCGAGGCCGTGGTCAACATCTCGACCAGCCAGGCGATCAAGGGGCCGCAGGGCCTGCCGCTGCCGAGCGTGCCGAAGGGGTCGCCCTATCACGAGTACTTCGACGAGTTCTTCGACAACCGCAACGGCCGCTCGGGCTCCGACCGCATGGTCTCCTCGCTCGGCTCTGGCTTCATCGTCGACGGCAAGGAAGGCATCATCGTCACCAACAACCACGTGATCGATGGCGCCGAGGAAATTCAGATCAACCTGCACGACGGCTCCAAGCTAAAGGCGGAACTGCTGGGCAAGGACACCAAGACCGATATCGCGCTGCTGAAGGTCACGCCCCGGGTGCCGCTCAAGGAAGTGAAGTTCGGCTCCTCGGCGGCGATCCGCGTCGGCGATTGGGTGATGGCCATCGGCAACCCGTTCGGCCTCGGCGGTAGCGTCACCCTCGGCATCATCTCGGCCAAGGCGCGCAACATCAATTCCGGCCCATACGACGACTACCTGCAGACCGACGCCTCGATCAACAAGGGCAACTCGGGCGGTCCGCTGTTCAACATGGACGGCGAGGTCGTCGGCGTGAATACCGCCATCATCTCGCCGACCGGCGGATCGATCGGCATCGGCTTTGCCGTGCCAGCCGATACGGTGGCGCCTGTTGTGCAGCAGCTACGCCAGTATCACGAGGTGCGGCGCGGCTGGCTGGGCGTGAAGATACAGTCGGTGTCGGAAGAGATTGCCACGGCTCTCGGCATCCCCGAGAACGCTCGGCGCGCTCGTCGCCGCGATTACGCCGGACGGCCCGGCGGCCGCAGGCGGCGTCAAGGCCGGCGACGTCATCATGAAGTTCGACAACGAGGACGTGACGAACATGCGCAGCCTGCCGCGTCTGGTCGCGCGGGCGCCGATCGAAAAGACGGTGCCGGTCGACATTCTGCGCAAAGGCGAGCGCAAGACGCTGCAGGTGACGGTCGGGCGTCTGTCGGACGAGGAAGAGGTGGCGCTGGACGGCGGCGACAAGCCTGCGGCGGCGCAGACGCAGCTGCTCGGCCTGAAGCTGTCGGCACTGACCGATGCCCTGCGCTCCAAGTACGGGCTCGATGCCGGCATGAAGGGTGCGCTGGTCGATGCGGTCGACCCGAAGAGCCCGGCCGCCAGCAACATCAACGTCGGCGACGTCATCGTGCAGGCCGCCAACGAGCCGGTGCTCAGCCCGTCGGACGTTGCCAAGCGCTTCGAGAGCATCAAGAAGAGCAGCCGCAAGTCGATGATGCTGGAGATCGAGGACGCCAAGGGCGCCCACAGGTTCGTCTCCGTTCCGGTGGAATAGAAGCCCGGCGACGCCCAAGAGCATTCGTGGCGTGCGCCGGGGCTCTTCGTTCAGAAGTTTAGCAGGAGCATCCAGTGTCCAACCGCCACGGTCTGGTCGACACCATCATCGACAGCCTCGCGCCGGTTAACCGCGACGGCCACAAGTTCATCGCCATCGCCGCCGGCCTGGCGCTGATCTTCTTCCTGGTGTGGCCGCCGCTCGCCTGGGTGTTCGTCATCGCTGCGCTCTATATCGCCTACTTCTTCCGCGATCCAGACCGCGTGACCCCGCTGCGCGAAGGGCTGATCATCGCGCCGGCCGACGGGCGGATCGCCGCCATCGAGACGGTCACGCCACCGGTCGAGACAGGCCTTGGGCCGGAGCAGCGGGTGCGCATCTCCACGTTCCTCAGCGTGCTCGACGTGCACATCACGCGCGCGCCCGTTGCTGGCCGCATCGTGCGCTCTATCTACATCCCAGGCGCATTTCTTAACGCTGCCGACGATAAGGCAAGCGATGAGAACGAGCGCCGGACCATGATCATCCAGAAGGCCGACGGCAGCGAGATCGCCGTCGTTCAGATCGCCGGTCTCATTGCGCGCCGCATCGTGCCGTTCGTGCACGAGGGTGATACTGTGGCTGTCGGCGAGCGGCTGGGGCTCATTCGTTTCGGCTCGCGCGTCGATGTCTATCTGCCGCCGGGCAAGCACGCGCTGGTCGCCGTCGGTCAGCTCGCCAATGGCGGCGAGACGGTGCTCGCCGACCTGCAATCGGCGGAGCCGGAGCGGCTGGCGCGGCGGAGCTAGGTGATGGTCAAGATACGGCACTGGCGCAGGGCGTATCGCGAGCACAAGAACGGCGCTGGCAGGACATACGGCATGGACCCCATCCTTCCCCGGTTGGAGCGAGAAACGCGCCGGCGCCGCCGCGCGCCGATGTTCCGCCACCAGCGGGTGCCGGTGCGCATGCTGGTGCCGAACTTCTTCACGCTGCTGGCTTTGTGCGCCGGTCTCACCTCGATCCGCATGTCGATCGAGGGACGCTATGAGCTGGCGCTGGGCGCTATCGTGTTCGCGGCCATGCTCGACGGCGTCGACGGGCGCGTCGCGCGGCTCCTGAAGGCATCCTCGCGCTTCGGCGCCGAGCTCGACAGCCTCGCCGACTTCGTCAACTTCGGCGTCGCGCCGGCGTTCCTCATCTTCACCTGGGGCCTGGGCGATCTCAAAAGCCTCGGCTGGATCTGCGTGATGATCTTTGCGCTCGCCTCCGCGTTGCGCCTTGCCCGCTTCAACGTTTCGATCGACGAGGACAAGCCGAAATGGCAATCGGCCTACTTCAGCGGCATGCCGACGCCGGCAGCCGCGATCGTGGTGCTATTGCCCGTTTATATCGAGCATCTCGGCTTCACGCCTATCCGCGGGACGCCATTCCTGCTCGACGTGGTGCTGGTCTACACGCTGCTTATCGCTTTCATGATGGTGTCGACCATTCCGACCTTCTCCGGCAAGCTCCTGGGCGAGCGCATCTCGCGCGAGTATGTGCTGCCCCTGTTCATGCTGGCGATCGGCTTTGTCGCCCTGCTCATCACCTATCCGTTCGGCACGCTGACGGGCGCATGCCTTGTCTATCTGGCGACGATACCGATCAGCTGGCGCCGCTATGGCCAGATGCTGGCGACGCCGCCGGCGCCGGTCGAGGAGCCCGTGGCTGAAAGCGAGCCCCGGCGCGTCATCGCCATGCGGTCCAGCGAGCCGCCTAAGCGCTAGTCCACCGCAGAGCGGCGATCAGCGCTGCTGGCGCTGAATGAGTCTGTCGCGCAACGACCTCAGCGCCGAGCCGGGTTCGTTATTGTCCTCGACGAGAGGGTCGACACCCACGGCGTGCGGCAGCTGGCCGGCCGGACGGGCGCTGTATCTGCGGCGCGCGCGGAGAGCCATAGCCGCTGGGGGCGGGCGGCTGGGGCCTCCCGAGATCGGGCTCGCGGCGAGGCGCTGCCATATCGGCGCGACGGGGCTGCGGCGGCTCTGGCTCCGGAGGTAGCAGCGCATCGGGGCCGAAGCCTTCGGCGAGGAACGCCGCGTGCGGGATATCGCCACCGGCGCCGATATCTGACGTGCGCCAGCGCTCGACGACCTGCTCGAGGAAGCCTTCATCGCCGACCGAGCGCTGCCAATGCTCCGTGAACCGTGCCGTGGTCGAGCGCGGCAGGCAATTGCCCGGCAACTCGTCGAATTTGATGCGCACCGGCAGAGCGACGCCGTCGCCGAAGGCGAGCGCCTCGCGCTGGCCGAGCGAGGGCAGGAACTCCAGAAGCCCGGACCCGGTGTCGGTGATCGCCGAGGTGACGATCTCCTGGTCGCGGTCGTTCGACATGCGCAGCGCGAACACGGTGTTGCACTGGGAGAGGATGGTCGGATCGACCTCCGCTGGGCGTTGCGACACGATGCACAGCGCGACTCCGTACTTGCGGCCTTCCTTGGCGATCTTGGCGATGGCGCGCTTGCACGGCTCGAACCCGAGGTGGTCGGCTGTCGGCACGTAGCGATGCGCTTCCTCGCACACCAGCGTCAGCGGCACCTTGCCTTCGCTCCAATGGGCGAAGTCGAAGGTCATGCGCGCCAGCACCGAGACGACGACGTTGACGATCTCGGTCGGCAGGCCGGTTAGCTCGACGATGGTGATCGGCTTGTTGTTCACGGGCACGCGGAAGATGCGGCTCAGCACTTGCGTCATGCCGTCATAGACGGTGAGCGAGCCGAACATGAACGCGTAGCGGCCGTCCTGCGAGATGGAATCGATGCGCGTACGCAGCTGCCGATAGGGGGAGAGGTCCTTCTTGTTCTCCAGCTTGCCCATGCGCTCGTCGATAAGGCCCGTCAGGTCCGAGATGCGGTAGGGAACCGGGGTGTCGACGGTGAAGCGCCCCTGATCGGGCATCGCGCGGCGCATCGGCTGGTTGTCGCGCGCGCGCCCGGCGCTGTAGCGCGACTTGGCGATGGGAATGAGCTCCTGCAGGATCTCGATCTCGGCCTTGCGGCTCGGGTCGGAGATCAGCACTTCGACCACCTCCTCGAAGTTGAGGAGCCAGAAGGGCAGCTGCATGTTGCGCGGGCTGATGACCTCGGCCCACTCGCTGAAGGCGGTGGCGTACTCGTTGTGCGGATCGAGCAGCACGATGTGCGCCGCCGGGCTGCGCTCGAGGATCGAGCGCAAGATGAGCGCCGTAGTGCATGACTTGCCGGTGCCGGTGGTGCCGAGCACGGCGAAGTGTTTGCCGAGCAGCTCATCGACGCGGATCATCGCGGGGATGGATGTGTCCTGGCGGAGGCAGCCGACGCGCACCGAGCGCTCCGGGTCGCCGCAGAAGGCAGCAACGAGCTCGGCCTTTGACGCCACGCGCACGCGATCGCCGAGCGAAGGGTAGGCTGTGACGCCGCGAGCGAAGATCGTTGCCGCGCCGGTCCCATCGCGCCACAGCTCGCCGACCAAGCCCAGCTCGGCAATCCAGATTTCGGTGTCGTCGTCGCGGTGCGCAGGCACCGGAACGCTCAAGGCCGATACGATCGCCAGCACGACGGTCTTCGCCGTGTCGATGGCCATAAGTGTGCCCATGTCGGGCTTCTCGGCCGGCCGGCCCTGGCCGTCCTTCGGGCTGTCGAGCAGCACGATTGCCTTCGAGCCGGTGACCGACACGATGCGGCCCAGCGACTTGTCGCTCGGCGGGAGGCCCCGCGCGGCGCCGGGCATGGCCAATTGCATGTCTGCTAGGTCGCTCACGCTGCGAGTTCCTGATGCGAGGGCTATTCGAGCGCGCCGGGACGGAGGAACGGAAAGCTCACCTCCACCGACGTGCCCTGGCCCTTGTGACTGATGATCTTGAGCTCGCCGCCGTGCAGCTGCACGAGGGCGCGGGCAATCGGCAACCCAAGGCCAGTGCCCTCGCGCCAGCGCGCGTGGCTGGCATCGACTTGGCCGAAGGGCGTCAGAGCAACGGCAACCTCGTCGGGCGTCATGCCGACGCCGGTGTCGCGCACGATGACGACCACGCCGTTGGCGCGCGTCTCGCCGATCACGTCCACCGACCCGCCGTCACGCGTGAACTTCAGCGCGTTGGAGATGAGGTTGGTGAAAACCTGGCGCAGGCGCACGCTGTCGCCGGCGATCGGCGGCAGATCGGGCTCGATGTGCTCCTCGAGCAGGACGCCGGCATTCTCCGCCATGAGCCGGAACGAGGAGGCCGAGGCGCTCAACACCTCGCCGAGGTCGACTTCGCGCGGATTCATCACGGCTTTGCCGCTCTGGATCTTCGAGATGTCGAGGATGTTGTTGATGACGGCGAGCAGATGCCCGGCGGCGTCGTGGATGAGATTGGCGTAGTCGGCGACCTCTGTCGTCGACAGCTGCCGGTCGTCCTGTTCGGAAAGCAACTTCGAGAAGCCGATGATGGCGTTGAGCGGCGTACGCAGCTCATGGCTCATGTTGGCGATGAATTCCGACTTCACCTTGCTGGCCAGCTCGGCCTCGACGCGGGCGGAACGCTCGGCCACGCGGGCGCGATGCCGGAGTATCGCGTCGCCCAGAAGCGAAGCGTACTCGTTCATCAACGAGGGGTTCTTTTGGTGTGTGAAGGGCCCGCTGAACATCGCTAAATTGCTTGTGCTGACTGTGGCCGAACCTAGTCAGCAGACAATAACCGGCGGTTAACTGCCGTCTGTTCTTGGAACGAACAAAGGGTTTAGGGGCGTGCCGCGGCGGCACGTGTGGCCCATCGACCGCGTCGATTAATTGACGACACTGAAGCGGAACGGAACCTGAAGCGGCAGCGGCTTGGCGATGGCTTCCGGCATCGCAGGAAACGGTGCAGAGCGTTCCAGCGCCGCAATAGCTGCGTCGTCGAGCTCCTTTGAACCGGAACTCTGCAAAATAGAATGCGAAAGGAGGTCGCCATTGGGGGCCGACGGTGAACTGCAGCGTGACGGTGCCGCTCATCCTCTTGCCCGGCTTGACCTTGCTGCGTTGGATTTTCTTGGCGACCTCTCCCATGTAGGCGCGCTGCGCGATAGCGTCGCCGCCGGATTGTTTAGAGCCGACGTTCTGCTGCTCGAGCGCAACCATGGGGGCGACCTCCTGGGTCGTTACCTGCTGCGGCGTCTCATCCTCGATCGGCTTCTCCTCCTTGACCTCCTGCGGGGCCTCGACCGTTGCCTCAGAAGACGTCAGGATATCCTTTAGCTCGAGCTCTTTGGTCTCGACCGGCTCCGCCGCGGTGACCTGCTCCACAGGAGCGACGTCGGGTGTTTCGACGATTTCCTCGGCGCCACCTAAGGAAGATGCGCCGTCCAGCGTGATGGTCATTTCGGTGCTGAAGGCATCGGAGCCGGAGCCTGCATCAAACGCCGAGGTCGCCGGCTCGGAGGTAATGAATGTCGCTGCGAGCGCGGCGTGAGCCCCGAGGGAAACAAGCACGGCGATGGGACGAAGCAGTTTCATAGCAGCGGACAACTCTACCGGTTGGCCGGCGGAGCGGCACCTTGTTGAGCCTTGGCAAGAAGCGACACGCGCGCGTATCCACTTTCGCCAACGAGCGTGAGTAGCTCCATCACGTCACCGTAGGCGGCTTTCGTGTCGCCGCGCACGTAGACCACGGCGTCGCCCTCGCCGGCGCGAAGCTCGCGCAGCCGCGGAATGAGGGAGCTGCGGTCGACGAACTCGTCGCGAATTTGAAAGCGGCCGTCCGAAGTCAGCGTCACGACCATCGGTTTCTTCGATTGACCAAGGCGGGGCGCCGTCGTCTTCGGCAGCTCGACGGGAACGCCGGCCACCATCAGCGGCGCCGCAACCATGAAAATGATCAGCAGCACGAGCATCACGTCGACCATCGGCGTGATGTTGATCTCGGCCATCGGACGGTACGTTGCGCCGTCCTCGTCGTCGGCCTGCTGAAGGTTGACCGAAGCGCCCATCAGATGCTCTTCCCGGCCCGCATGGGAACGACGGTTTCAGATGTCGGCCGCGACATCGACTTGGCGATGGCGACGAGGGAGGTTCCGGCGCGCGCCGAAAGGCGGCCAAGCGAAACCGAGACCGCGTTGTAGGCCATGACGGCGGGAATGGCCGCGGCGAGGCCGAGCGCCGTCGCGAGGAGGGCTTCGGCGATGCCGGGGGCGACGGTGGCGAGGCTAGTGTCTTGCTGTTGGCCGATGGCCGTGAAGCTGTTCATGATGCCCCAAACGGTGCCGAACAGACCGATGAAGGGCGCGGCGGAGCCGATGGTCGCAAGGAACGGAAGCCCTGCCTCCTGACGCTGCAGCTCGCTTTTGAGAGTGCCGCGCAGTGCGCGCTCGATGCGGGCGCGAACGTCGCTCCGATCCTCGCCGCGGGAGGCGCCGTCGACCAGCTCTTCCTCTCCGGAGGCTGAGTAGCCTGCCGACGAGCCCACGCTCATTGCCGCCGATGGTGCCACTTTTTGCAATGGCTTCGAGGCGACGGATCTGCCGGCGCAACCACATGAGCCGCATCATCTTCTCGAAGATGATCGCCCAGCAAACTACGGAGGCGAGCAAGAGCCCGACCATCACGCCTTTGACGATCGGATCGGCCTGCATAAACATGCCGTAGAAGGAGTAGTCCGGTGCAGCGGTGGCGGCGGCAGTCAGCAATGTCACTGTAGGTACCCTTACTTAGAAATTTCGACCTTGGTCAGTGACTTGACCTTGAGGCGTGCCAGACAATCGCTGGCCGGTCCGCTCGACGTGCGGCAGTCCATGACGTCGTTAATGAGGAAGCTGCCGATCTGCTCGCATTGCGCGCCGTCGAGATCGAACAGCTTCACCGAGCGCTTGTCGGGGCGCACCGGCGAAAGGTCGAGCGCGAAGCGGCGTCCAACGATCCCGTCGGTTTGGAACATGACGAGGTCGAGCTTGAAGGCCTCGTACGCTGTCGAGGTCGGATTGGTGACCACCACGTAGGCGCGGCAGCCCTTATCCGACTTTTCCAACTTGTTCAGCTCGAGGGTGATGCCATCGCCGTTCTCGGAAGTTGCCGGAGCGGTCGTTGCAGCATTGTCTTGCGCGTGGGCGGCAGCACCGACAAGAAGACACGCCGCAGCAGCGGCGAAGAGGGATTTCGAGATCATTTCACTCACTAGACGCAACCCGTTCATACGCTTGCTGGATTACTGCCGGCACGGGCTCGCTTGCGCGGCGCGCCGTCGACGTTTCAGTCCGCTGGCTACGGCGCATGCGGCTTGCGCATGTTCATCTTCTCCCATCCCAGGCTGAGCACTGCGCAAACTGCGCGTGCCCGCTCCATTTTTTGTCGGCGTTGGCCTGCGCGGTCGGCGACTCTAGGTCGCGGATGGTCCACGCGTTACGCGTCCTCGCCGTCCGGTGAAATAACACTGCGCAGATGAGCCATGTCAAACGCGGAAAAAGTGGACACCAGGAACGGGAACTATTCCTGTATGTGTCGGGAATAATTCCCGAATTCGATGCGCGAGGGACACAGTTCAGAAGGGTTATAGTGTAGCGCCTTGGTCGAACCTTGACCGCATTGAGGCGTGGCATTCTCTTAGGCCAGTTAATTACGGCCGATTTCAAAAAATAATCCCGTCAACGGGAAAGTTTGAAAGTGGTCGACGGCCGGATTGAAGCCCGCGAACGGTGGCAGTTCGCGAAGAAGCTCAACCGGATTGAAGTCGGTGAGTGTCAGTCACCTCGCGTACTACTGGGGGAGTAAAGGTGATGCGTTTCGCGTGCGCGTTTGCGTCTGTATTGTGTCTTGTTTGCCTTTCGTCTGCGCCAGCCATAGCGCAGGATTCCGGTGCCGCAGCTCCGCCAACCCCGGCTCCGCCGGCCGCGTCCGAGCTCCCGCCAGTCGAAGTCATCCAGAAGAAAGCCACGCCGACGCCCAAGGCCGCGCAGAAGAAGAGCGCGCCGAAGAAGCAGGTCGCCGCTCCCGCGCCACAGCCGGTGCCCGTCGCGCCTGTGCAGGCAACAGAGCCCCTAGTGGCCGGCACCGGCGGCATCGATAGCGGCACCGTCAACATGTCGCCCGTTCCGGGCAGCGAGATCCCGATCTCCAAGTATCCGGGCGCCGTCGGTCGCGCCTCTTCTTCGGATATTTCGCAAGTTCAACGATGCCTCGCTCCCCGAGGTGCTGCAGAACACGGTCCCGGGTGTCGTCATCGGTGACGCGCAGGGCAACGTCTACCAGCGCAATCTGCAGTATCGCGGCTTCGAAGCCTCGCCCGTCAACGGCGTGCCGCAGGGCCTCGCCGTCTATCAGAACGGCGTGCGCATCAACGAAAGCTTCGGCGACATCGTCAACTGGGACTTCCTGCCCGACAACGCCATCGACGGCATCTCCATCCTCGGCGCCAATCCCGTGTACGGCCTCAACGCGCTCGGCGGCGCCGTCGGCATCGTCGATGCGCGACGGCTTCAACTTCCAGGGCGTCGAGCTCGACAGTCGCTTCGGATCCTTCGGCCACGCCCAGGGCTCCGTCGCCGCCGGTGCGCGCAGCGGCAACTGGGGCGCCTTCGTCGCCGGCGAATACATCAAGGACGACGGCTTCCGCGATTTCTCGGAAGCCGAAATCAAGCGCATGTACGCCGACATCGGCGTCAAGGGCGACGGCAACGAGTTCCACCTCAACTACACCGGCGCCGACAACTTCGTCGGCGTGACGGCCGCCGCGCCCGAGCAGCTTCTCGACCTCGGCTGGGACCGCACGTTCACCTCGCCGCAGACGACCGACAACGAGCTGTCGATGCTGTCGATGAACGGCTCCGTGAAGGCGACGCACGACGCTGACCTTCTCGGGCGTCGCCTACTACCGCTGGTTCAAGCAGAAGCATGACGACGGCAATATCGCCGAGGCTGAAGAGTGCGATGATGGCGTTCGGCGGCCACCGGCGAGTTCTGCGCTGGGAAGACGAGGAGGACGATGAAGGCGTGCCGACCAGAATGGCAACCGGTCTTCTTGGGACCCGGCGACACGGTTCAGAGGCGTTGATATCGAGAGCCTCGGCTCGATCGACCGCACCAGCCAGGATGCCAAGGGCTACGGCGGCGCCATTGCAGGCGGTGGACAAGACCTCGCTGTTCGGGTTCCGCAACCAGTTCCTCATCGGCGCCAGCTACGACCACGGCAGCGTGCGAGTACAGCGCCAACAGCGAGCTCGGCTTCTTCGGCCCGCAGTTCGTCGTCAATAGCTTCAACCACGCCGATCTATCTGACGGGCCCGGACGATGTTCGCCCGCGCCATCTGTCGACGACCAACGACTACGTCGGCGTATACTTCTCCAACACCACGGACCTGACCAAGAACTTGGCGCTTCACCGCTCGGTGGCCGTTGGAACTACGCGCACATCGACATGCAGAACGAGAACATCGATCCGAGCGAGGAAGACAAGCTCACCGGCACGCACAAGTACTATCGCTTCAACCCGATGGCCGGTGCGACCTATAGTCTCTGCCGGGCCTGACGTTTACGGCGGCTATTCGGAGGCGAACCGCGCGCCGACCGCTGCCGAACTTGCCTGCGCCGATCCCGAAGCGCCGTGCTTGATCGAGAGCTTCCTGACGGCCGATCCGCCGCTTAAGCAGGTCGTCTCCCACACGTTCGAGCTCGGTCTGCGCGGCAAGCTTGCCTCGCTGGAGCAGACAGACAGCTGCAGTGGACCGCCGGCTTGTTCCGTACGGAGAAGCCGACGATATCATCGCCGTCGCCTCTCCGTCGAACGGCCGCGGCTACTTCCTCAACGCCGGCGACACGCTGCGTCAGGGCTTCGAGGCGGGCGTCGCCTACCAGGATCGCAGGTGGCACTGCGTACGCGAACTACGCTTTCATCGACGCGACGTTCGAGAGCGCCAACGTGCTCTCGTCGCCCGACAATCCATACGGGCGCCGCGTTCGAATGTGCTCGATCGGTCCGACCCCGATCGATTCGGACGAACCGCTGTGCATCAACGTCAATCCCGGCGACCGACTGCCCGGCGTGCCGCGGCATCGCTTCAAGGCCGGCGCCGACTACTGGGTGACGCGAGCCTGGAGGGTGGGCGCCGACGTCGTGGCCGTCAGCGACCAGGTGTTCTTCGGCGACGAAGGCAACGACAGCGCTCCGCTCGGCGGTTATGCCAAGGTCGACATCCGCACGTCCTACAACGTCACCGAGAACGTGCAGATCTATGGCATGGTCGATAACGTCTTCGACTCGCGCTACGGCCTGTTCGGCAACTACTTCAACCAGGAGGCGGCCAACAGCGCCGGCCGAGCGGATGGCCTCCCGGCCGACTACTTCGGTGATGAGGACGGCAACAACCGCACGCATCACTCCCGCGCCGCCCGTCGCTGCTTACGGTGGCATCAAGGTGAAGTACTGATCTGACCACGACCCGACGCGGTGTCTCGACACCGTGGCAACCGATGAGGCCCTTCTCACCCCCGTGAGGAGGGCCTCATCTGTTCGCGGCCTGTGTGTCGTGCCGGAACAACATGTGCATCGTTGCCATCGCGCAACGTTTTCCGCCCGATACACAGTAACGTCGGCGCACTGCGCTTGACGCGCGGCATCGGCCATTACCCAATTCTTTGGATGCGCGACATTAAGTCGTCGCGAAAGTCACGGGCAAATCGGGAAAAAATCCCGAAAAACAATAACGCGAATACCCGAATTCGAGTGAGTGGTGTTTTGAAGGAGTAAGGGCGAGAGAAGCAACAGAGCGCTGGGGGGCGACATGAACGGTAGGGGTCTTTTACGGCTGGTACGAGCGGCCGGAGTGACGGCTCTTCTTTCGATCCCCGCCGCCGCGCAGCAGACGCAGCCTTCGCCGCCGCCGGCCGCTGGCGCCGCGGCACCAGCACCCAGCACCACGACTCCCGGCACGACCACCACTCCCGGCGCGACGACGACCCCGGGCACCACGACAACTCCCGGTACGCCGGCGCCGAGCACCGCGGCGCCTAGCACCGCCGCCCCGAACGCGGCAGCGCAGCCGACACCGGCACCCGCCGATCAGCTGCCGCCGGTCAACGTCATCCAAAAGAAGGCGGAGCCCGCGACGCCGAAGACCACCGCTCAGCCAGCAAAGAAGTCGGCACCGACGCCGGCGCCCGCCGCAAACCAGCTGCCGCCCGTCGACGTCATTCAAAAGAAGGCGCAGCCCGCGCCGAAGGCCGCTGCGAAGAAGCAGGCACCGGCGAAGCAGGTTGCGGCTCCTGCAGCCGCGCCGGCAGCGCCGATCACAGGAAGCGCCGCAGCTCGATACACCCGCGACGTACGAGGCAGGCGAAGGCGGCATCGACAGCGGCACTGTGCAGATGTCGCCCGTCGAAGGCAGCGCCATTCCGATCGGCAAGTACCCCGGCGCCGTGGGCCGCGGCAGCGCCGACGACTTCAGTCGCACGGGCTACACCTACGCCCCGGAAGTGCTGCAGCAGACCGTGCCCGGCGTTATCCTCGGGGACGCGCAGGGCAACGTCTTCCAGCGCAATCTGCAATACCGCGGCTTTGAGTCATCGCCCGTCAACGGCGTGCCGCAGGGCCTCGCCGTCTACCAGAACGGCGTGCGCATCAACGAAAGCTTCGGCGACATCGTCAACTACGACTTCCTGCCCGACAACGCCATCAGCGGCATGACCATCATCGGCGCCAATCCGGTGTTCGGTCTCAACGCGCTCGGCGGCGCGCTCACCATCTTCATGCGCGACGGCTTCAACTACCAGGGTGCCGAGCTCAACGTCATGGGCGGCTCGTTCGGCCGCTACCAAGGCGGGCTCGCGGTCGGCGGCCAGAGCGGGTCGTGGGGCGGGTTCATGGCGTTGGAAGGCATCCATGACAACGGCTATCGCGACTTCTCGCAGTCGCGAATCCGGCGCATGTACGCCGACATCGGCGCCAAGGGCGACGGTACGGAGTTCCACTTGAACTTTACCGGCGCCGCGAACTTCGTCGGCGTGACGGCCGCCGCGCCGGAGCAGTTGCTCGATCTCAACTGGAAGAACACCTTCACCTCGCCGCAGACGACGAAGAACCAAGTGGCGATGATCTCGGCCAACGGCAACATCGAGGTGTCGCCCACCTGGTCGCTGCAAGGCGTCGGCTACTATCGGTGGTTCAAGCAGTCGCACATCGACGGCAACATCTCGGAGGCCGAGGATTGCGACCCCGATGATACTATCCTCTGCCTCGAGGGCGACGAGCTGAGCGGCTCCGGGCCGGGAGTCAATCCGGACGGCACAATTCCCTCGGACATCGCCGATCCGCTGGGATCGCTCGATCAGACCTCGCAGCTGACGAACAGCTTCGGCTTTGCCGCCCAGGCCGTGAACAAGGACTACATCGCCGGTTACAAGAACCAGTTCTTGATCGGTGCCAGCTACGACCAAGGCAATGTGGCCTACGGAGCGACGTCGACGCTTGGCTCCTTCGCGCCGCTGTTCGTAGTCAATAGCCTTGATGTGCTGCTTACAGGCCCCGGTGAGGTCTCGCCGCGCAATCTTTCGACGACCAACAACTACGTCGGACTCTACCTCTCGGACACGATCGATTTGACGAGCGAGCTCGCCCTCACCGTCGGCGGACGTTACAACTTTGCACGTGTCCTGATCGAAGATAACACGGGTACCGCCCCGGAGCTGAACGGCAACAACACGTTTGAGCGATTCAATCCCATGGTCGGCGGCACTTACCTGCTGAACCCGGGTCTGACGCTTTATGCGAGCTACGCGGAGGCAAACCGAGCGCCGACACCGGCCGAGCTTGCCTGCGCCGATCCCGAATTCCCGTGCTTGCTGGAAAGCTTCCTGACGGCCGATCCGCCGCTCGAGCAGGTCGTCTCGCACACGTGGGAGCTCGGTCTGCGCGGCAAGATGGAAGGGTACAGCAACGAGCGGTTCGAGTGGACTGCCGGCCTCTTCCACGCCCTCAACACCAATGACATCTACACCGTTGCCGCGCCGATTACCGGCCGCGGCTACTTCGACAATATCGGCGACACGCTGCGGCAAGGCATCGAAATCGGTGGCCGTTACACCGATACGCGCTGGATGGTCTATGCAAACTACGCGCTGGTGCACGCCACCTTCCAGTCGAGCTTCGTCCTGCCGTCGCCGAACAATCCGGTGGCCTTCGAGTGCGGCGAGGATGACGGTGAAGAGCTGACGTGCGTGCAGGTAAACGACGGCGACCGCATCCCGGGCATTCCGCTCAGCCGCTTCAAGACCGGCTTCGACTATCTGATTACGCCGCAGTGGCGCTTCGGCGCGGACCTCCTCGCCGCCTCGAGCCAGATCTTCTTCGGCGATGAAGGCAACGACACCGCACCGCTCGGCGGCTACGCCAAGGTCGATCTCCACACGTACTACGACCTGACCGAGAACGTGCAGCTCTATGGCCTGATCTACAACCTCTTCAACTCGCACTACGGCGTGTTCGGCAACTACTTCAATCTCGAAGCGGCGAACGAGGCGTCGGAGGCGAACCCGGCGACGGGCGACGACTTCTTCACGAACCCGCGCACGATCACGCCGGCGCCGCCGCTGGTCGCCTACGGCGGCATGAAGATCCACTACTGACGACCAGACTTTCTGCGCGTCTCCCGCGGGCGTCTCGGGCAACCGAGGCGCCCGTTTCGCTGTTCTACATCCGGGTGACGTAGGCGCGGCCCTCGATGACGTCGTACTGGCAGACGGGGGCGGCCTCGCCCTCGGCCAGCGTCAGCACGACATGGGGGTGCTTGAAGCGCGCCGGCCAGCGCTCGCTGCGCAGCTGCCAGATGCGGACGTCGACACCGGTGCGGCCGATAACGAGATCGACCGAGGACGGGCGCGTCCACAGGGGACCGGCAACGCCGGTGCTGAAAAGCTGCTCACTCTGGCAGGCGGTGATGGCCCGCTCGCGATAGGCGCGCAGCAGCGCGTCCTGTGCCCCGTCGCGGTAAAGGCGATCCTGGGCCCAGATTTTTGCACCCGCGAGCAGGGCGAGCGCGATGACGAGGGCTCTCAGCATGAAAGGCGTGCTCCCGCCCCCCGCGGGGCGACGAATATGCCCCACCCGGCCGCTTGCCGCGGCGCCGTCTCGAGGCAACCCTGAGTTTCCCTAGGCTTGGTGAAGAAAGCGTTGCGAGGCGTGTCGCCGCGCTTGTCAGGCGGGCCCCATTGCGGCATGGATCGCGGCCAGTCTCGCCAACTATCGCAATTCCGGGGGAGGACATCGTCCCATGAGCAAAAAGAAAATCCTGATCACCTGGCCTCTGCCGGATGCCGTCATGGCCCGCGCGCGCGAGTCCTACGATGTCATCGCCCATGGCGACAATCCGAAGATCACAGTCGACGAGATGCTGGAGACGGCCAAGTCCGTCGATGCCATCCTTCTCACGCTCAACGAGAAGTGCCCCAAGGCGGTCATCGACAAGATCCCCGAGAACATCAAGTGCATCTCGACGTTCTCGATCGGCTTCGACCACATCGATCTCGAAGCCTGCAAGGCGCGGGGCATCAAGGTCGGCAACGCCCCGCACGGCGTCACGGTGGCCACCGCCGAGATCGCCATGCTGCTGCTGCTCGGGTCGGCGCGCCGCGCCGGCGAGGGCGAGCACATGATCCGCACCCGCTCATGGCCCGGCTGGCAGCCGCTGCAGCTCGTCGGCCAGCGGCTCGATAACAAGAAGCTCGGCATCTACGGCTTCGGCAAGATCGGCCAGGCGCTGGCGCAGCGCGCCCGCGGCTTCGACATGGAGATCCACTACTACGACATCTACCGGGCCAAGCCCGAGGTCGAGGCGAAGTACAACGCCACCTATCACGACAGCCTCGACAGCCTTTTGAAGATTTCGCAGTTCTTCTCCATCAACGCGCCCTCGACGCCGGAGACGCGCTACTTCTTCAACAAGGACGTGATCGAGAAGCTGCCGCAGGGTGCCATCGTCGTGAACACGGCGCGCGGCGATCTCGTCAAGGACGAGGACATGATCGCGGCGCTGAAGTCGGGCCGGCTCGGCTATGCGGGCCTCGACGTCTTCGCCGGCGAGCCGAAGATCAACGAGGGCTATTACGACCTGCCCAACACGTTCCTCTTCCCGCATCTCGGCTCGGCGGCCATCGAGGCGCGCAACCAGATGGGCTTTGAGGCGCTGGACAACATCGACGCCTTCTTCGCCGGCAAGGACATGCCGTTCAAACTGGCGTGAGGTTGCAAGTCCCGTACTCGAGCAAGGGGCTCGGCGACGCTCGCCGGGCCCTTAGCTTTTGGGGCGCCTTAGCCGTTCGGGGCCTCGCTGGGCGTCAGGGCGGCCTTCTTTTGTTGTAGTGCGCGGGCCAGCAGCATTCCCACCAGCATCGCCGCCACGAACACCAGCGTGCCAGTCGCAAGCAGGGGGAGTGACACGACGGCAGGTCCCGGGCAGAACCCCGACAGTCCCCAGCCGACCCCGAACAGTGCCGCTCCGATAACGAGTGGCGCATCGATGGCCGTCTTTGTCGGCAGCGAGAAGCCGTCCGCCAAGAGTGGCCGGCCGCCGCCGAACGCGACCCGATAGCCAACGAACGTGACGGCGATGGCGCCGGCCATCACGAATGCCAGGCTCGGGTCCCACGTGCCGAACAGGTCGAGGAAGTTCTGCACCTTGGCGGGATCCGCCATCCCCGAGATGATGAGCCCAAGTCCGAACACGAGACCCGCGATAGCACTGATCACAATGCCCATGGTCACAGCGCTCCCGTCAGCACGTGGCGCGTGACGAAGACGGTAATGAATGCCGTCGCCATGAATGTCGCCGTCGCGACGAGGGAGCGCACCGACAGGCGCGACAGGCCGCACACGCCGTGGCCACTGGTGCAACCGCTCCCGAGGATCGTGCCGAAGCCGACCAGCAAACCCGCCCCGGCCAGCAGCGGAAGGTTGTCCGATACCGTCTGATGGATGGCGAGCCCCGTCGCGGCCGTGTAGACGGCGGGGGCCGCGATCAGTCCGGCGACGAATGCTGCTGCGCCCGCAATGCCCGGATCCCTATAGGGCGGGAGCAGCCGGCCGACGATCCCACTGATGCCGGCAACCCGGCCGAGAAACAGCATCAGGATCACCGCCGAGACGCCGATGAGCGCGCCTCCAATCAGCGACTCAAAGGGCGTGAAATCTGTGGCAGCCAACATCCCTACCCTCTTCGATCCGTGAATCGGGACCCACAGCCTCGCAGAGCCAGCGGAGCCGCTCAAGATGCCGATCCTCATGACACCCTTGCGGCCCGCAATTCGCTGGAGACGGGGCTCCTTACTTCAGCGGAGCCGGCTCCTGGCCGAAGCGATACTTGAGGCCGACCGTCGCCTCCCACTGATGCATGCTGAGGTCGATGGTCTGCGGGGTGAAGAGATGCGAGCCGCTAATGCTGGTCTCCGGAACGTAGGCCCCGGCCACCTCGAAGGAGAGATCCTTGCTCCACGCGTACTCGAAACCGCCCGTGATGTGATGCTGCACCGTCGCTGGCGCGAGAACGTTGAACAGAACGTCGCGCGACTGCAGCGGGCTGGTATTGTAGGAATATCCGGCGCGCAGGGTGAGGTTGCCGAGGTTCCGCCACTCCGCACCCACCTTGATGATGTCGATATCCTTCCAGCCGAAGCCTGGACCGTTGTCCGCTCCGAGCGCTGCACCGGAAAGGATATTTGTCGACGGATTGGCGATGGAGGCGACGGAGCCATACCAGATGTGCTTGTAGTCGGCGAGGAAGGTGAGGTTGGGCGTCACGTCGAGGGCAATGCCGGCCTGCAGGCTGGCCGGAATGTCGAAGTCGCCCTGCTCGGCAAAGAGGCCGCGGTACTTCTCGAACTCGTGCGTGTAGATGCGCGAGTTGCCGGCAACGCCAATGCGGAACTGCGGCGCCAGCGCCCACTCGATGCCGGCGCGCACGCCGCCGCCCCACGACACATCGGTGCCCTGGTTAGAGACGTGGGCGCCGTCGGAAGAGAACAACGAAAAGCCCTGCAATCCTTCGATCTTGATGGCCTGACGCGCCAGGATTGGCGCGACGCCGACGGAAAGTCCCGGCGCCAGCGTCTTGGCGAAGGCGACCGACAGGAATGCCTGCTCTAGGTCGACGCCCAGCCTGCCCGACGAGCCGAAGGCGCTGAAGAGATTAGCTGGGTACGCTGTGTTCATGCCGCCGTTGCCGTAGACCGTGACACCGATGACGTCGACGAACGGCAGCCCGTGATCGCGGTAGGTAAAGGCGACATTGGGAACCGGAAAATAGTTGCCCTTGCTGTCGAACTCGCCCTCGGGAGTGGGCCCCGTCCCTGACACGCCGTAGGTGCGCCACGGGCTGAACAACGTGCCCGACACGGTAAGCTCGGTCGGCGCATGCACGAGACCGGCCGGGTTGAGCGCGGCTGCCGTGGCATCGCGGCTATCGGCGACGCCGGCCCCCCCGAGCGCCTTCTGTCGCGCACCATAGCCATACTGAAAGTAGCCGTCCGTCGCCGAAGCCGGAGAAATCGCGAACGCGCAACCCAACATTCCCGCGGACATGGCCAACAGCGGCCGTGACGGCTTTGCCAACCCAAGCATCATGATACGCCCCCGGCAGTACGACACTGCACCGGAAGGCTAGCGATGCCTTGGAGGCATCGGAACGAAGAAGAGTTCACGAGTTTATCTCGAACTCGTATATTGGCCGACGACGTCGATGCGATCCGCGCCTGCGAGAAGATGACGTCGGGGCTTGCATAAGCGGCAAGTCCGGCCGAAACAGAAAGCTAAGAACAAGAAGGGAAACTCGGGGGGAGTGTGTGGAATGGCGTGGGGTCGGCCTGGGGAGGCGGATCCGGCGCGTGGATAGGAGCACAGCCTATGGAACCCATCGAGCAGACCACGGCCAATCCCGTTACCGAACCCCGCAAGTCCAGCTTCGGCGACGCCGCCATATGGACGCGAGGTCTATACATGCTGCTGCTGGTGCTCGCGTACAGCGTGGCGCACGCGCTGCTGTGCGTGACGGCGATAGCGCAGTTCCTGTGGCTACTGTTTTCCGGTGAGGCGAACAGCCAGCTTGTCCAGTTCGGCAATTCCCTGTCGCGGTGGCTCGCCGATGCGGCGCGCTATTTGACCTGCGTCAGCGATGCCAAGCCGTTCCCGTGGGCGCCCTGGCCGACGGCGCTATAACGGTTCTAGGCGCTCAGGCCTTTGCTTCGTCGGACAGCCAACGGGCGGTGCGCAACAGGCGCCCGTCGTCGTGGCGCAGCCCGACGAGCTGCACGCCGACCGGCAGACCCTTCGCTTCGAGTAGCGGCAGGGATACGGCCGGCATGCCCAGGTACGTCCACAACCCGTTCATGATGGGGCTGCCGGTGGCCGTGTGACCCACGGGCGCCGGCCCGAGCGCCGCGGGCGTGAGGATGGCGCTGAAGCCCCGCAGCGCGGCGGCAATCGTGCGGTACGCCGGCTCGCGGGCGGTGATCGCGCGCAGGTACTCCTGCGCGTCGATGGCGAGCCCCGTGTTGAGGCGCTGCGTGAGGCCGGGTGAGATCAGCTCCGGCGCCTGCTGCATGAGCGGGCCGTAGTAATGCGCGTTCTCGGCCAGCTGCACGATGCGCTGCCATTCCATGACGTCGCCCAGGACGGGAATGTCGATCTCGACTGCGTGCTCGCCAAGGCCACCGACGAACGCCGTGAGCGCCATTTGCATGTCGGTATCCGCGTCTGCCCAGGCCGGCGTTTTGACGAAGGCGAACCGCGGTGGCATCGGCGGCTTGTAGCGTGCGGCGGCGAGTAGCCCCGGGCGGCTGCGGCGGAAGCTCGTCGCGTCATCGCCCTCGAACGCCGCCATGCAGTCGGTCAGCAACGCCAGGTCCTCTACCGAGCGGCCGTAGACGCCGACGGTGTCGAGCGTGTGCGATTGCATCAGCACGCCGGAACGGGGCACGAGGCCGAGCGTCGGTTTGAAGCCGTAGACGCCGCAGAACGAAGCCGGGCGGATGATCGAGCCGGCGGTCTGACTGCCGAGCGCGGCGGGCACCATGTGATCGGCGACGGCCGCGGCGGAGCCGGCCGATGAGCCGCCGGGCGTGTGCGCGAGATTGTGCGGGTTACGCGTCTTGGCGGGCGTGAGCAGGGCGAGCTCGGTCGTCACCGTCTTGCCCATGATGACGGCGCCGGCGCTGCGCAACGCCGCAACGCACGGCGCGTCGCGCTCGGGGCGGCGGCCGGCGAAGATCGGCGAGCCGTTCTCGGTCGGCAGGTCGGCGGTGTCGAAGATGTCTTTGACGCCGACAGGCACGCCGTGCAGCGGGCCCGAGGCTTCGCCGGCGCGGAAGACGGCGTCGGCTTCGCGCGCCTGCGTCAGCGCGAGTTCGGGATCGAGATGCTCCCAAGCTTGCACCTCGCCGTCGCGCATGGCGATGCGATCAAGGCACGCGCGCACCAGCGTCTCGGACGAAAGTTCACCATTGCGAATGGCCTCCGCGGCCGCCGTCGCGGTCAGGCTCGTCGGGTCGGTGATGCGCGGACGGCTCATACTTTCGGACGGGCTCTCGGGGCCAATTGCAGCATCTGCGGCGGCGCCGTGCGGCACACCGGCCACAGGTCAACAAATGCCTGGTTTCGACATCCCTTAGCGGGCGGGGGCATTCTGCTCAATCCCCATGCACCCGGCTTGACGGGCCTTCGTTTTCCTACCTATAGCTGCTCCCTTCGCCGACAAAAGAATACCCCCAAGGGGTGCCTCATGCTCGGTTTCGACCGGGAGTGGGCGCTTCAAGGGTTTGCTGCGACATGCGCTGAGCATTGCGAGAGGAACGACGATGGCCAATCAGACCGGCCGGCATTTTCTGCAGATCCCTGGACCGACACCGGTTCCAGAGCGGATCCTCAATGCCATGTCGCGGCAGATGCTCGATCATCGCGGCCCGACCTTCGGCGAGTTCGGGCTGAAGCTGCTGGCCGACGTCAAGACGATCTTCAAGACGACCGACCCGGTCATCATCTACCCCGCGTCCGGCACGGGCGCGTGGGAAGCCGGCTTCGTCAATACGCTGTCGCCGGGCGACCACATACTCATCGTCGAGACGGGACAGTTCGCCGTCCTGTGGCGCAACATGGCCGAGCGCATCGGCCTGAAGCCGGAAGTGCTGCCGACCGATTGGCATGGCGGCGCCGACGCCAACGCCGTCGAGGCCCGCCTCAAGAAGGATAAGTCGCACGATATCAAGGCCGTGTGCGTCGTGCACAACGAGACTTCGACCGGCGCGCGTACGTGGATCGACGACATTCGCAAGGCCCTCGACGGCGCCAAGCATCCGGCGTTGCTGATGGTCGATGCCGTCTCGTCTCTGGCGGCCATGGACTATCGCCATGACGAGTGGGGCATCGACGTCGGCGTGTCCGGCTCGCAAAAGGGTCTGATGCTGCCGCCGGGCTTGTCGTTCACCGCCATCAGCCAGAAGGCGCTCGCCGCGTCGAAAAAGGCGACGCTGCCACGCTCGTACTGGAACTGGGAGGACATGATCGCCATCAACGCGGCGGGCACGTTCCCCTACACGCCGGCGATCGGTCAGCTGTATGGGCTCGCCGAGGCGATCGCCATGCTGCACGAGGAGGGCCTCGAGAACGTGTTCGCGCGTCACGAGCGCCTGGCCGAGGCGACGCGCCGCGCCGTGCGCGGCTGGGGCCTCGAGACATGGTGCCGCGATCCGCGCGCGCATTCGCCGGCGGTGACCGCCGTCACGATGCCGGACGGGCACAATGCCGACGCCTACCGCAAGCTGGTGTTGGAGAACTTCAACATGTCGCTGGGTACCGGCCTCAACAAGCTGGCCGGCAAGGCTTTCCGCATCGGTCATCTCGGCTACACGAACGAACTCACCGTGCTTGGCGCGCTGGCCGGCGTGGAGATGGGGCTGGAACTCGCCGGGGTGCCGCACGAGAAGGGCGGCGTTGCCGCGGCGATGGCCTATCTGTCGGAAACGGTGCGGCCCGCGACCGCCAAGGCGGCCTGATCGCGGGCGCGCGGGGGCGCTATCACCAATCCAAAAAGCCCTTGATAGAAACGGCTTTGACCGGAGCGGCTTTGATGGAATCGGCTTTGATGCCGGATTTCGGCACATTCGACGGGCCCGAGTACCCGACGGCGGCAAGTTGCACCTTGCAACGCTGACCGAGCTTTGAATATCGCGCGATCACGCAACTTTTGACCTCCGAGTAGGTCGGCGTGGCATCGACGCAGCCGATGCGGCGCACGTCACTCTCGCAGGCAGCGCGCAGCGCAGGCGTCACCTCCGGCGGGAGTTGCACTTCTCCGGCGAAGGCGATCGAGCTTACCGATAACGCGGCGCTTGCGACGAAAACGCGTGCTCTCTGCATAACTGCCCCTTGAATGAGTGACCAAGGTTACTACGAGACAGAGCCATACAGCAGAATATTGACGACGTGCTGCCTGCGACAGCGGACCACACGAATAAACTCAAGGTTGCGGGAACGTTCGCGCCCGTCGCCTAAGCAGCGAGCAGCCTGCGTGTCGCTACCTAGCTCGCGCACGGGCCACCGCTTCGGCGATACGCACGCTGTCGACATCATCCTTATGAATGACATCGCTGGCGCCGAGGGCCATGAGGCGGGTACGGCGCCACTGCGTGACGGCGCCGCTCACGACGATAACGGGCCCCGCATAGCCCGCGCGGCGCAAGTCTGGGATCGACAGGAACGCGTCGCCCGCCGGCTTCAGGATGTCGTCGAGGAAGGTGATGCTCGGCTGGCGCTCGGCGAGGCTGTCGATCGCGTCGCTCAGCGAGCACGCCCAGCGGATGAGCACTTGATATCCGAATAGCACGTGGAGGGTCGCCGTCAGGCGCTCGGCGTCCAGCGGCTCGTCGTCGATGATGAGAATTTCACCTGGCAGCCCGTGCTTGGCGCGCGAGCTGGCGAGATCGCTGCGCTTGGCGAGGTGCCCACAGCCCGTCGCGCGCGGCGGCAAAGATCGGTTTGCTCATTGGAAACAGAAACAACCTGATACTTTTCGGATGCCCCGGCTGCCAGGCGGCGCCCATCCGTCTCTGTGCGGATGAGACTATACGTTGCCGCCGCGGACGCCACTATCCGATGTGCACGTCGTAATGGTGGAGTCTGACGTACGTCAGGCGACAGGGGCGCCAACATCGGCGCCGGCCGCCGAGCGGCGAAAGGCAGCGTAGCTATCGTTGATGCGCCGCGTTTGCGCGTCGGCGCCGGCAGCGTGCGCGACCACCGCGTCGGCGACCCGGCGAATGGCATGCGAGAGTTCGGCGGCGAGCGGCCATGTGCGCTCGGGGCGTGGCTCGGGGTAGAGCATCGGCCGGTGGGCTTCTTCTTCGGCAAGCGACAACTGGAACTCGGCCGCCGCGGCGGCGGTCAGCAAAGCCTGGTCGGTGTCGCTGAGGCGATCCCATAGGGGCCGACGGATGCCCAGCGACAGCGCCGTGCCGTTGCGGTTGATGCTGGTGCCGGCCCAGTACGGCGCGGCCGTGTGCAGTCCAAGAGCGTAGCTGGCTATGGCGCCGCCGCACTCGGCCGCCAGGATCTCGCCGCGCTGCATGGCACCGGCGAGTTCGGAAGGCGCCGTCGCCACCGGCTCGAGGCCGAGGCCGCGGGCAACGTCGCGCGCCAAGCCGGTCACGTGCGCTTTGCGCCCGGCGAGGCCGCTCATCGTGTCGATGCGCTCGGTGGACAGTAGGTAGCTGCGCGAACCCGTGTGGGCGGCGAGCAGCGGCTTGATGCCGACATCGCCGGCGAGCTCGTCCCACAGCGCCTGACCGCCGCCGAGGGCGACCCACGCCTGCAGGTGTTGCGGGCTGAGGCCGCGATCGCCCGGTAGGCCGGCGAAGTAAGCGAAGCCACGATGTGCGTCGACGCTGTCGTGTGCGCTGGCGAAATAGAGATCGGCGTCGCCGGCGCGCACCGCGGCAAGTCCGTCGGCGACCTCGAAGCTCGGGGGCAACACGGATGCGGCCTTCGCTCATCGAGGCGATGTGCCGGCACAGGCGGTGCGCTTGATCGGCGGGTCCGGCAACGCCGTCGGCCCACGGCAGCACGAGGCGCAACTCCTGCAGGCCTTTCGCAACCGCCGGTGCGGCGAGCGCCGTTTCGGCAACGGCCGTCGCAGTCGTCACGGCGGCAGCGGCTGCGCCCGTCGACTTCAGGAATTCACGCCGATCCATCGAGCATCCCCTCTCGGCAAAGCGTGGCGCATCAAAGCCGATCGGGGCGCGATTTACAACTGGCGAAGGATTGCGAGCGCGGGTGCTTAGCTAAGGCCAAGCTGCTGAGCGCGAAGGTGAATTATGACTTGGCGCACGCGACGGCGACGGTTGCACCGCCCGAGCCAAGGCTCACCGAGCCCTGCTGGCTCATGGCGCCCGCAAACGCGTCGTTGAGCTTTTGCGTATCGGTATCCTCGGCCGGCTCGTGAATGGTCGCCTTGCAACCGGCGGGCGCGTGGGCGCTGAGCTTCACGGGGTCCGCGGCAGCAAACTCGAAGGCGATGAAGTAGCTGGAATCGAACACCGCGAAGTTGAACCCCGCCGCGTCGGCCGATACCGGCTGTTCGAGCGGCAGCGTGAAGTGCAGCGTGAGGATCTTCTTGTCGCTGTAGTCGAGCCAGTAGTCGACCGGCGGCTTGAACTTCAGCTCCGCGTCGCCGAGCTTGGCGAACGTGAAGTAGGCGAACTCCTTCAGGCCGTCGATGTTGACCTGCGCCAGATCCTTCAGCTCCTCGCGGTCGTACTTGCCGTCGCCATTCTTATCGAGACCCTCGATCGCCTGCTGCGTGTACATCTCGTCGAACGTCCACGCCTGTTGCAACCCGGTGATCGTGCCTTTGTCGTAGAGCACGGTCTCTTTCATCGTTACCCAAACGTGCGGATGCGCCTGTGCGCCGGCCGCGCCGAGCACGAGGCCGGCAGCCAGGGCGGTGAGAGCGAGGATCAGTCTCGGGGTGTGCAAATCGAGCTTCCTGTGCGGGGCGATGGCCCAAGTCTATGGCCGAGTGCGATGTGCCGGTGTATCGGCGGCCGGCGCGTTTGCCCAGCGTGGATGGGCCAGGAACGTGGCGGTTGCGTGATGGACGGCGCTGCACTAGCTTGCGGCGGATAATATCACATCAGTCACTCCACCGGATCATATCGCATGATGCGCGGCCTTCGGACGCTGGGACGGGGTTCGCGCGGCGCCCGGCTGCGAAATGTGGCGAAGCTCTGCGTTTGGCTGCTTCTGGCTGTTACCGGCGCGCCGTCGGCCTTGCGTGCTGAAAGCATCGATGTCGTCGTCACCATCAAGCCGATTCATTCGCTCGTCGCGCGGGTGATGGAAGGTGTCGCCGAGCCGACGCTGCTGGTTGAGGGCTCATCCTCGCCGCACAGCTTCTCGTTGAAGCCCTCCCACTTTCGCGCCATCGGGAAGGCCGGCGTGTTCATTCGCGTGTCGGAGCGCCTGGAGCCGTTCACCGGTAAAATCGTGCGGTCGCTGCCCGACAGCGTGCGGCTTGTGACGCTCGCCGACGCGCCCGGCATCAAACTGAGAAACCAGCGGACGACCGGCACCTTCGATCCGCACGAGCACCACCACGATGCGCTGGCGCCCGACGAGGGCGCCGGAAGGGACAGTCACATCTGGCTCGATCCCGACAACGCCAAGGCGATCGGCTTCTATGTCGGCGACGTGCTCGGCGAGCGCTATCCGCAACACGCTGCACGCTTCAAGGCCAATGCTGCGCGCCTCGGCGCCGACATCGACGCCCTGACGGCCGAGCTTGAGGCCGTGACCGCTCCGCTGCGGGACAGACCGTTCGTCGTCTTCCACGATGCCTACCAGTATTTCGACGATCGCTTCGATCTCGATGCGGTCGGCTCCATCACCGTTAGCCCCGACGTACAGCCGAGCGCCAAGCGGCTGAGCGAGCTGCGCCAGAAAATCCGCTCGCTGCAAGCCGTGTGCGTATTCGCCGAGCCGCTGTTTCAGCCACGCCTGGTCGCGGCGCTGACGGAGGGAACGGATGCGCGGGCCGGCACGCTCGACCCGGAGGGTATGAGCCTATCGCCGGGGCCGCAGCTCTATTTCACGCTGATGCGCAACCTTGCCGCCAATCTCAAGGGTTGCCTCGCGCCGGCGACATAGGCTCCCGCGAAAAGCAAAAGGGCAGCGGATGCCGCTGCCCTTTGCCAATCTAAACTTGTGGCGTTCGCCTTAGAGCGCTGCGCTCTTGCCCGGCTCTTTCGACTCCGCCGATGTCGCCTTCTTGGCGTCCTCGGCGGCCTTCTTGGCAGCATCGGCGGCGGCACGCGCAGCCTCGGCAGCCTTGGCGGCGGCAGCGGCGGCCTTCTCGGCAATCGCCACGGCGTCATGTGGGGGCGATGTTGCGGCGGCGGTCGCGGTCGCCTCGTGCTTCTTGTGCACTTCGGCTTTCTTTACCGGCTTCGGCTCGATCGGCTTCTCGGCCGCGGCGGCGAGCGTCGCTTCGTCCGCATCGGGATCGACCGCAGCAGCGGCATCGTTGTGAACGATCTGCTCGGCGTCGCTCGAGGGTGTGCGTTGACGGATCGGACGCACACCGGCTCCCGGCGTCTTGTAGCTGGCGGTCGAAGCCGTCGCTGTCGGAGCGAACGGAGCCGGCTCGTCGTCGCCAGCGATCATCTGCGAGTTGAAGCGCTGCCAGGTCACCGTGACCTTCATGCCGACCGGAACGCGCGGATAGAGATCCAGCACGTCCTCGTTGAGCATGCGGATGCAGCCCTTCGACACCGCCTGCCCGATCGTCCACGGCGCGTCGGTCCCGTGGATGCGATACAAGCTGGAGCCTAGGTACATGGCGCGCACGCCCAGAGGGTTCATGCGATGTCCGCCCGGTACCCAACTCGGCAGCTTGGGGTTCTCCTTGATCATGTCAGGAGTCGGCCGCCACGACGGGTTGACGCGCTTGTCGGTGACCGAGGTGGCGCCCTGCCAGCGGCTCTGCTCGCGCGGTACGGCGATCGGATAGCTGGTCGCCTGGCCGGCCTTGGTGATCAGGTAAAGGCGGCGATCGCCGAAGCTGACAATGATCTGGCCCGCAGTGTACTTGGGGTCGAAAGATACGGTCTGTTTGCTGCCGCCCCATTCCTGGCCGCCGCCCCAGAGAAAATCCAAAAGCCCTTGGGCTTGCGCTTGCGGAGCTGCAACGAGCGTCGTGGTCGCTACGACGGCTGCGAGGGCAAGAGAACTCATCAGACTGCGAGGGGGCATTACTGAATGGCTCCGGAGGTTCGGTTTAGCTCGCTGGGGAGCTTGAGGCGATATGGTGAATGGATCGTATATAACAATCCCACTTTCCCGCGGCAGAGCATGGCAGCAACACCCGGTTCCGTATCGCAACATTTGTTGCTCTTTGGCCGATTTTCGCCGGCCCTGTTCCCCTGGTGCACAGTTAACGGCCTGAATTTTCGGCAGATCCAGCCTAGCGGTGCGGCATCCGGGTCTCCGCCAACACTGATTCGTCGGTTAGCAAGTTCTCCGCTGTGGAAAAAACCTCACGCCTGAGTGGCCCAGCTGCAACCTTCGAGCGTCCCCATTTGTTCCCTTTTTGATCTTGACTGGAATCGTCGTTCCAGCTAGAACAAAAAACGAACGCGACGGCATTCGAGCTGCCGTCGCCTCGATGGTTGCGAGAGCGTTCCAATGCAGCAGACGGTCCCACCCCCCACCCCACCGTCCGATCGTCTGCAGCGGATCTCGCGGCCGGAGCCAGGCCCCAGTGCGTGTCCGCGTAACGGGTTGCGTAGCGTTGGGCCTAGGTGCTCTTGCCCGAACCGGAACGGCAAATCCCTCTTCGCCGTTCCGGAGGGCGGGGCCTTGGAAGGTCGCAAAGCCGGCCTACTCGCCGAGCTGCGCCATCGCATCACCGCGCTCGAGCGCGGGCCCTCTCTCATCGCTTCATCCTCTTCGCCCGAGCTTGCCGCTCAGCCCCCTGAGTCCCAGGCCCATGGGTCGTGGACGCTCGGGGCTGCCGAGCTCGACCAGCGTCTAGGTTCCGGTCTCGATGCGGCTTCCCTGCACGAGGTGAAGGCCGAGCCGCAGGCAACGGGTGTTGCCGCCGGCAATTGGGCGGCGGCACTCGGCTTCGCGCTTCGCCTCGCCGTGCGGCGCCTGCAAAGTCTCGAGGCTTCCTCTGCCGGGGCGCCGCGCATCCTGTGGTGTTGGCCATCCGTGTTCGCGCGCGAGCTCGGTGCGCCGTACGGGCATGGCTTTGCCGCCCTCGGGCTCGAGCCGTCATCATGGCTGTTCGCCGAGACGGCGCGCGCCGCCGATGCGCTATGGGCGATGGAGGAAGGCCTGCGCTCGCAGAGCCTCGCCCTCGTCATCGGCGTCGTCGGCGAAGCCGAGCTGACACCGGCCCGCCGCCTCAGCCTTGCGGCGGCCGAGCATCTGACGCCGTGCCTCCTCATCACCGATCCGCGCCTTTCTCCGGCCGGGTCGACCGCCACCCGCTGGCGCGTCGGCGCGCGGGGAAGCGCTTCGCATCCGTTCGACGGCGCCGCGCCCGGCGCCCCTCGCTACGCCGTCGCCCTCGAACGTTGCCGGCATCGGCCGCTGACGCGCGAGCCGCTGCCTCATCTGTTGGAATGGTCGGATGAAACGCATCGTTTCCGTATGGCTGCCCCTGTGGCCGATCGAGCGGATGGCCCGCGCGCAGCCATCGCTGGTTCCCGCTGATGCGCCGCTCGCCCTGACCGAAGCGGGCATGCACGGCATCCGCATCACCGCGGTCAATATGCGGGCCGCCAAGGAGGGCGTGCGCATCGGCCAGGCGCTGGCCGACGCGCGGGCGGCCTTCCCGGCTCTGCTGACGCAGCCGGCCGAGCTGCGCCACGACCGCGTCTCGCTACTGCGCCTCGCCCGCTGGTGCGGGCGCTACGGCCCCAACCGCAACGTCGATGGCGACGATAGCCTGTGGATCGACATCACCGGGGTCGCGCATCTCTTCGGCGGCGAAGCGCAGCTCATGGACGATCTCCTCGCCCGGCTTGCACGCTTCAATCTGACCGCGTGCGCCGGCCTTGCCGATACGCTCGGCGCCGCCCACGCGCTCGCCCGCTTCGCGCCGTCGCCGGCAATTGCCGGTGAAGGCCGCGCCGAGGCGCGCCTCGCACCCCTGCCGATCGAAGCCTTGCGTCTGGCGCCGGAGACCGTGCTGCTGCTGAAGCGCCTCGGCCTGCGCCGCATCGGCGAGCTCTACCGCATGCCGCGTGCCGCCCTGCAGCGCCGCTTCCGCTCGGCGAAGGGGGCCGAAGCCGTGCTGACGCGTCTCGATCAGGCGCTCGGTGTGCGAGCCGAGCCGCGCCGCCCGCTCGCCGAGCCGCCGGCGCTCTACGTGCAGCGCTCTTGGCCCGATCCGCTCATCTCGGCGGAGCAGCTTGAAGCCGAGACGGCGAGCCTGGCGCGGGAATTGTGCACGCACTTGAGCGCGCGGGGTCTCGGCGCGCGGCGCCTCTGCCTGTCGCTCTATCGCGCCGACGGCACCGTCGCCGAGGTGCGCGCCGGATTGAGCGCGCCGTCCTGGGTGCCGGAGCACATGACGGCGCTGCTCGGCGAGAAGCTGTCGGCGATCGATGCCGGCTTCGGCATTGACGTCATGGTGCTCGCCGCCGTGCAGGCGGAAAAGCCGGGCGCCCAGCAGGGTGCGCTCGCCCCGCGTCTGCAGGGCGGCGCGCGCACCGACGCCGCGCAACTCGTCGACCGCCTGGCCAACCGCTTGGGCGCCGGGCGCGTCAGGCGCATCGAGCCGCGCGCCAGCCACATTCCCGAGCGTGCCGAGGTGCACGTCGCCGCGCTCGCGCGTCCGCACGAAGCTTCCTGGCCGGCTGCCAGCGGGCCAACGCGGCCATCGCTGCTGCTGGATAACCCCGAGCCGATCCGCGTCGTCGCCGAGGTGCCGGAGGGCCCGCCGGCGAGCTTCGTGTGGCGGCGGGTGGAGCGCCGCATCGTGCGCGCGCAAGGCCCGCAGCGCGTGGCCCCCGAATGGTGGGACGAGATCGCCGCGAAGAAGACCGGCACGCGCGACTACTACCGCGTCGAGGACGAGGGCGGCGCCGGCTACTGGGTGTATCGCGAGGGCATTTACGGACGCGACGAGGAGCTGCCGCGCTGGTTCATGCACGGCCTGTTCGGATGACGAAAAAGCCAATACCGCCGCGCTATGCCGAGCTGCAGGTGACGACCAACTTCTCGTTCCTGCGTGGGGCCTCGCACGGCGAGGAACTGGTGGCGCAGGCGCACGCACTGGGGCTGGCGGCGATCGCCGTAACTGATCGCAACACGCTGTCGGGCGTCGTGCGCGCGCATCTGGCGGCGAAGGAGCTGGGCCTCAAGCTGATCGTCGGCGCGCGCCTCGACCTGCAGGACGCGCCGAGCCTGCTTTGCCTGCCGCGTGACCGGCAGGCGTACGGGCGGCTGTCGCGCTTGCTGTCGCTCGGGCAGAGGCGCGCCAAGAAGGGCGCCTGCACGCTCTATCTCGACGACGTCGCCCAGCATGCCGAAGGGCAGATCTTTATCGCGCTGGCGCCCGACGACTGGGACTGGCGTGCATCCGCCACTCCGGACACACAGCCCACCGCCGCCATCATCCCTTTTGCGCCGCGTGCAAAGGCCAATATTTCCTCCCCCCGTCATGGCGGAGCCATGCTTCGCATGGACACGGGGGAGGGTCGGGGAGGGGGCGGTGCTCGAACATTAGGAGTGGTGCACACCCCCCACCCTATCCCTCCCCCACAAGGGGGGAGGGAACGACTTAAAGAAAGCGAACCACCCCACGCTAAAGGTTTCGAAGTGGAGCTGCGGCGGATCAAGGAGGCACTCGGCGGTGACACGCTCTATCTCGCGGCGAGCCATACCTATCGCGGCGATGACCGGGCGCGCATCGCGGCGCTGAGCGCGCTGGCGACGCGCTGCGCAACCCCGCTCGTCGCCACCGGCGACGTGCTCTACCACACCCCGCACCGCCGCCCGCTGCAGGACGTGCTCTCGTGCGTGCGCGAGAAGACGACCATCCAGGAAGCCGGCCTCAAGCTCGAAGCCAACGCCGAGCGCCACCTCAAACGGCCGCTGGAAATGGCACGCCTGTTCCGCGGCCACGAGGAGGCGCTGGCGCGTACGCTGGAGATCGCCGACGCCTGCTCATTCTCGCTCGAACAGCTCGTCTACGAATACCCCGATGAGCCGACTCCGCCCGGCAAGACCCCGCAGGGGCACCTCGAAGAACTCGCCTGGGAGGGCGCGCACTGGCGCTTCCCCGACGGCATCCCCGACAAGGTGCGCGGGCTCATCACACGCGAATTGCAGCTGATCGATAAACTGCAATACGCACCCTACTTCCTCACTGTGCATGACATCGTGCGCTTCGCCCGCTCGAAGGGCATCCTCTGCCAGGGGCGCGGCTCGGCCGCCAACTCCGTCGTCTGCTACTGCCTCGCGGTCACGGCGGTGAACCCCACCGAGATCGACGTGCTGTTCGACCGTTTCGTGTCGCCCGAGCGCCGCGAGCCGCCCGACATCGACGTCGACTTCGAGCACGAGCGGCGCGAGGAGGTAATCCAGTACATCTACGCGCGCTACGGCCGCGACCGCGCCGGCCTCGCCGCCACAGTGATCAGCTATCGCGCACGCTCGGCCGTGCGCGACGTCGGCAAGGCCATGGGCCTTTCCGAAGATACGGTCGCCGCACTTGCCGGCATGGTGTGGGGCACGACCAGCGGCGGCGAATTGCCGGAAAAGCACGTGCGTGCCGCCGGGCTCGATCCCAAGGATCCGCTGCTCGCCACGGTGCTGGAGCTGGCGCACGAGCTGATGGGCTTTCCGCGCCACCTGTCGCAGCACGTCGGCGGTTTCGTCCTGACGCGCGGCCCACTGGTCGAGGTCGTGCCGGTCGGCAACGCGGCGATGGACGACCGCACCTTCATCGAATGGGACAAGGACGACATCGCCGCCCTCGGCCTGCTGAAGGTCGACGTGCTGGCGCTCGGCATGCTCACCTGCATCCGCAAGGCCTTCGACCTCATCAAGCTGCATGAGGGCAAGACGTTGACCCTCGCCACCGTGCCGCGCGAGGACAGCCAAGTCTACGACATGCTGTGCAAGGCGGATTCCATCGGCGTGTTCCAGGTGGAAAGCCGGGCGCAGATGAACATGCTGCCGCGCCTCAAGCCGCGCACCTTCTACGATCTCGTCATCGAGGTGGCGATCGTGCGCCCGGGACCCATCCAGGGTGACATGGTGCACCCTTACTTGCGTCGGCGCGACGGGGTCGAGGTCGAGCATTATCCTTCGCCGTCACCTGCCCACGGACCGAAGGACGAATTGCGCAACATCCTCGGCAAAACCAAGGGCGTGCCGCTATTCCAGGAGCAGGCGATGCGCATCGCGCTCGTCGCCGCCAAGTTCTCCGATGGCGAGGTGAACGAATTACGCAAGGCGATGGCCACCTTCCGCCGCCGCGGTACCATCGGGCTTCTAGAGGAGAAGATGGTCTCGCGCATGGCGGCGCGCGGCTACGATCGGGATTTCGCGCAGCGCTGCTTCAACCAGATCAAGGGCTTCGGCGAATACGGCTTCCCGGAGAGCCACGCAGCGAGCTTTGCGCATCTCGTCTACGTGTCGTCGTGGATCAAGTGCCATCACCCGGCGGCGTTCGCGGCGGCGCTGCTCAATTCGCAGCCGATGGGTTTCTACGCGCCGGCGCAGATCGTGCGCGATGCGCGCGAGCATGCCGTCGAGGCGCGCGCCGCCGACGTCAACCTCTCCGATTGGGATTGCACGCTGGAAGCGGGCGGCGCCGACGGCCGGCCGGCGCTGCGCATCGGCCTGCGCCAGATCGACGGCCTGCAGGAAGACGAAGTGAAGAAGCTGGTCGCGGCGCGTTCTGCGCCTGCGAGCGAAGGAACCCCCTCACCCGGAAGCTCATTTGCATTCGCTTCCGACCTCTCCCCACCGGGGAGAGGTGAAGTGGGCGCAGCAATCGCTTCCTCCACCTCTCCCCAGTGGGGAGAGGTCGGCGGGACATGCGCAGCATGCGCGCCGGGTGAGGGGGCACGGTCCTCGGTGTCAGACCCGGAGGGTCGGACACCGAACATCAAGCCGTTTCGCGATGTGCATGATCTGTGGGCGCGGGCGGGGCTGCGGCTGATCAGCCTTGAAAAGCTCGCCGCGGCGGACGCGTTCCGTTCCGTCCAAGCGGAGCTTGGCTTCGCCAAGACGGGCCTCGATCGCCGCCAGGCGCTATGGGACGTCAAGGCGCTGGGCGCCGCCGAGCCGCTGCCGCTGTTCGCGTGGACGCAGACGCGCGAAGCCGCCGCCGAGCCGTTTGTGCAGCTGCCCGAGATGCGTTTGTCGGAGCACGTGGTCAACGACTACCAGACGTTGCGCATGTCGCTAAAGGCACACCCGATGAGCTTCCTGCGCGCGCGCTTTGTGGACCGCCGCGTGCTCGCCTGCGATGACTTGCGCGGCGTCAAGGACGGCACCTACGTTGCGGTCGCCGGTGTCGTACTGGTGCGCCAGCGCCCCGGCTCGGCCAAGGGCGTCGTGTTCATGACCATCGAGGACGAGACGGGCATCGCCAACGCCGTGGTGTGGCCGAAGACGCTGGAACGCTTCCGCAAGGAGGTGATGGGCGCCCGCCTCATCGTCATCCATGGCCGCATCCAGCGGCACGAGGACATCATCCACGTCGTCTCCGCCAAGCTGGAGGATCGCTCGGACTGGCTGCAGCTCTTGTCGGAGCAGGGCGCCGATATGAAAACGCCGCTCGCCAATGCCGATCACGTGCGCCATCCCGACATCCGCTCGGAGCAGTCAGGTTTGCAGAACGGGCATCCGCGCTGGGGCGGGCATCCGCGCGACGCCCGCATCATCCCCAAGTCGCGCGATTTTCACTGAGGCGCCGCCGCTGCCGGCGTCTTCGGCAGCATCTCCGTGTCGGGGACGCCGTGGGCGCCCATGAACACTGACAGGATGCGCGCCTCGCCCGAACCGGTGTTGCGCCCGTTGTGCGGCACGTCGATCGCCTCGACGATGGCATCGCCGCGCCGGTAGATGCGCGTGCCCTTGGCGCCGTAGTCGACAGTTACCTCGCCCTCGAGGACATAGCCGAACATCGGCACGTCGTGCTGATGCCAGCCGGTTTCCTCACCCGGCTGCATAGAGACGATAGCGGCATCGACCTTGGCGGGTGCCTCCGCCGGATAGACGATGGGCTGGCCGAGGACCGTCTGCGTGGTGCTCAGCAGCGACAGCACCTGATCGCGGCCGACACCCGGATGCGGGCTCAGCATTAACAATAGCCCCGCCACGGCAATGGCCAGCACGGCCGCGGTCAAGACACGGCGCTCCGTCGGCATGCGATCATCACTCCTTCATTGTCCTCGACAGCACATCGCCCGAAGTTGATAAAGACTAAGCCCTCATTAGTCCGGCCTCCATGCTTCCATCCCTATTCAATCTTCCTAAAAGATCTGTCGCGGCGGTTGTGCTGATCGCTGCATTGCTCGCGATGCCGGCGCAGGCGCAGCTGCTCGATCCGCGCAGCCAGCCGGAAGCTTCGACCGGTTCGGACACGCATGAGTTGGCGACGGCCAAGCGCCACATGGTGTCGGCGGCCAACGCCATCGCCGCGGAGGCGGGGCGCGAGATGTTGCGCGCCGGCGGCTCGGCCATCGATGCAGCCATTGCCACGCAACTCGTCCTCAATATCGTCGAACCGCAGTCGAGCGGCCTCGGCGGCGGCGCTTTCATTCTCTACTGGGACAAGGGCAAGAGCGAACTGAAAGTCTACGACGGCCGCGAGACGGCGCCGGCCTCCGCGCGCCCCGACCGCTTTCTCGTCGACGGCAAGCCGATGGCGTTCGATCGGGCGGTGCTGTCGGGGCTGAGCATCGGCGTGCCGGGCCTCGCGCGCCTCTTGGAAGATGTGCACAAGCAGCACGGCAAGCTGCCGTGGGCCAAGCTGTTCGAACCTGCCATCCGCATTGCCGAGAACGGTTTCGAAATCTCGCAGCGGCTGCATCTGCTGCTGCGCCTCGACGGGCCGGCGACATTCGTGCCCGCGGCGCGGCGCTACTTCTTTACCGATGGAGGCAGTGCGCTGCCCATCGGTCACCGTCTCAAAAATCCGGAGTTTGCGGCCACGCTGCGGAGCATTGCGGCGGGCGGCGCCAACGCCTTTTACGAGGGCCCGATCGCGCAGGCGATCGTCGATGCGGTGGCGGCGGCACCGATCGCGCCCGGCGGCATGACGCTCGACGACCTCAAGGGCTATACGGTCAAGGAGCGGGCGCCGCTGTGCGTCGCTTATCGCGGTCATGAGATCTGTGGCGTCGGTCCGCCGTCGTCGGGAGGCCCGACCGTCGGTCAGACGCTAAAGCTCATCGAGCCATTCGACCTCGGCAAGGGCCCGGACCAGGCGTTGGGCGCTCACGCGCTGCATCTGATCGCCGAGGCGGAGAAGCTCGCCTATGCCGACCGCAACAAGTACATCGGCGATCCGGACTTCGTCATCGTGCCGGACGGCCTGCTGGATGACGGCTACATCGCCCAACGCCGCGCGCTGATCGATCCGCTGCGCGCCGCCGATAAGCCAAAGGCGGGCGAGCCGCCGGGCCTCAAGCGCCAGTCGTTCGGCGTCGATGCAACCGTCGAGCGCGCGGGCACCAGCCACATCTCCATCATCGACGATGACGGCAACGCCGTCTCCATGACCACGACCATCGAGGGCGGCTTCGGCTCGCACAACTGGGCCGCCGGCTTCCTGCTCAACAACGAGTTGACCGACTTTTCCTTCAAGCCGGTCGACGCGGCCGGGCAGCCCGTCGCCAACGCCGTGGCACCGGGCAAGCGGTCGCGCAGCTCCATGGCGCCGACCATCGTGTTCGACACGGCGCGCAACGTTGAGGCCGTGCTCGGCTCGCCGGGCGGCAGCCGCATCATTCTCTATGTCGTGAAGACACTGATAGCGCTCATTGACTGGGGCCTCGACGCGCAACAGGCGGCCGACCTCATCAACTTCGGCAGCCAGGGCAGCGGCTTCGAGATCGAGATCGACTGGTCGGCCGTGCCGCTCGGGCTGGCGTTGCGCCCGATCGGCCATCGCATCGTGCCCTCGCTGATGAACTCGGGCATCCACATCGTCACGCGGCGCGACGGCCACCTCGAAGGCGCCGCCGACGCACGGCGTGAAGGCGCCGCGCTCGGCGATTGAAGCCGGGGTTGAGCCGCGCGCTGCAACGTGCGAACGGTGGACCGTCCGCTCACCCGACAGACAAGACACATGCCCGCGAACACGCGCTCCATCACGGTGCTCGGCGCCGGAATCCTCGGCCTCTGGCAGGCGCTGACGCTCGCCCGCGCCGGCCATCGCGTGCGCCTGATCGAGGTCAGTGCCGAGCCGTTCGCCGACGCGGCGAGCCTCTACGGTGGGGTGATGCTGGCGCCCGAGCGCGAGGCGGAGACGGCGCCCGCCATGTTGCGCCAGCTGGGCCGCGAGGGCGTCGCGCTGTGGCGCGACTTTTATCCGGCGCTCCGGTCGAACGGCAGCATCGTCGTCGCCGCCGCGCGCGACCGCGGCGAGCTGGAGCGCTTCGCGCGGCGCACACAAGGTCATCGCCTCGTCGACGGCGCGGACCTTGGCGCGCTGGAGCCGGACCTCGGCGGCCGCTTCACCTCGGCGCTCTATTTCCCCGAAGAGGCGCACATGCCGGCGCCGGCGGCACTCGCCTTCATGCTGGCCGAGGTGCAGCGCGCCGGCGTGCAAATCATCTTTGGGGGATGCGCCGCCGGAGCGGGATGGCGAGACGATCGTCGACTGCCGCGGTTTGGCGGCGCGCGATGTGCTGCCCGATTTGCGCGGCGTACGCGGCGAGCGCGCTCTGATCCGCACCCGCGAGGTGACGCTGCAGCGTCCCGTGCAGCTGCTGCATCCGCGCCTGCCGCTCTACGTCGTGCCGTGGGACGACGGCCTCTACATGATCGGCGCCACGCTGGTCGAGACGGAGGACGCCGGTCCGGTTAGCGTGCGCTCGGCACTGGAGCTGCTCGGCGGCGCCTACGCGGTCCACCCGGCCTTCGCCGAGGCGGAGGTCGTCGACCTCGGGGCCGGGGTGCGGCCGGCTTTTCCCGATAACGTGCCGCGCGCCGTCGTTCGCGAAGGCGGTCGGCGCATTCTGGTCAACGGCGCCTACCGGCACGGGTTTTTGCTCGGCCCCGTTTTAGCGCGCACGGTGGCCGACTATATTGAGAGCGGTGCCACGTCCGAGCTGCTGGTCACCAGCGAGCCGTGAGGTTTGGCGCCGGGCGCCGAATGCAGTAGATGATTGGGTCAGCAACCCTTGGCGGGAGCAGAAAATTGGCGGTTGGAACGCGAGTTGAGGTGCGCACGGTGCTGGTCAACGGCGAGGCCGTGATGACGGCGGCCGCGACACTTGCCGATCTGGTCGCCGAGCGAGGGCTTGCAGAGGTGCGCGTCGCCACGGCGCGAAACGGTACCTTCGTGCCCGAACGCGCGCGCGCCTCGACACCACTGTTTTTCGACGACCACATAGAGATCGTTTCGCCGCGTCACGGCGGTTGAGCTGAGATCATGAACGCGCCTGAACCAGCAGCCAAGGTCAAGAGTGCGCTGACGCTGTACGGCGTCGAGCTGCCGTCGCGCATGCTGATCGGCACGGCGCAGTATCCTTCGCCGCACGTGCTGGCGAGCGCGGTGGAAGCGTCCGGCGCCGGCATCGTCACCGTATCCCTGCGCCGCGAGCAGGCGCGCGGGCGCATGGGCGAGCGGTTCCTGGAACTGGTCGGCGCGCTGGGCGTGCGCGTGCTGCCCAACACGGCCGGCTGCCGCACGGTGAAAGAAGCGGTGACCACGGCGCATATGGCGCGCGAGGTGTTCGACACCGACTGGGTGAAGCTGGAAGTCATCGCTAACGACGACACGCTGCAGCCCGATGTGTTTGGGCTTGCCGAGGCTGCGGCGATCCTCAATGCCGACGGCTTCAAGGTGCTGCCCTACACGACCGAGGATCTGTCGGTGGCCGAGCGGCTGCTGAGTGCGGGCTGCCGGGTTCTGATGCCGTGGGGCGCTCCGATCGGAACCGGGCGCGGCCTCGCCAATCCCTACGCCATGCAGACCATGCGGGCGTATTTCCGTGACGTGCCGTTAATCGTCGATGCCGGCATGGGCGCGCCATCACATGCTGCCTACGCGATGGAGCTCGGGTTCGACGGCGTACTGCTCAACACGGCGGTTGCCAAGGCGGATGATCCCGTACGCATGGCGCAAGCCTTCGCGCAGGCCATCGATGCAGGACGCACGGCCTATGAGGCGGGCCTGATGGGCATGCGCGACATGGCGCAGCCGTCGACGCCGGTTGCCGGGACACCGTTCTTCGATCTGAAACGCCGCGATGACTGAGGCGCGCGACGCCGGGCTCGACGTCTTCTATCCCATCGTGCCCGATGCAACCTGGGTGGCGCGCATCGTGCCGCTCGGCGTGCGCACGCTGCAGTTGCGCGTCAAGGACGCCTTGAGCGCCGACGTGCGCCGGCAGATCGCTGAGAGCCTCGATATCTCGCGCCGTCACGGCTGCCAGCTGATTATCAACGACTACTGGCGTGAGGCGATCGACGCCGGCGCCGACTACGTGCACCTCGGCCAGGAGGATCTCGCCGCCGCCGACGTTGCCGCCATCAAGGCCGCCGGCATGCGGCTCGGCATCTCCACCCACGGCGAGGAGGAGCTCGATATCGCGCTCGCCGCCGGTCCTGACTATGTGGCGCTGGGGCCGATCTATGAGACGAAGCTCAAAGCGATGAAATGGGCGCCGCAGGGTTTGGCGCGCATCGGCGCCTGGAAAGCGCGAGTGGGTGCGGTGCCACTCGTCGCCATCGGCGGCATCACGCCGGAACGCGCGGACGGCGTTGTCGCAGCGGGCGCCGACAGCGTCGCCGTCATCACCGACTTTATGACAGCGCAACACCCTGAGGCGCGCATCGAAATGTGGCTCGCGTGGGCGAAGGCGCAGCGTCGGGCGCGCAACTGAACCGAACGCCGGCACGATACATTGTTCAGGCGTGCGCTTGCGCGGAGGCGTCATGTAGCTTCCAATGAGCCCACGGACCTGTACGGTAAGTTGCGGCGTCGAGTACGGCCGATCACGGATATTGCATGGCCTTTCGCTTCAAGCTCGGCGAGCCTTTCGAGGAAGGCGTGCGGCGTATCGCCGTCGAGCAGATCGAGCGCGCGCAGAACGAGCTGCAGACAAAAGGCGATCATGCCGTCGCCGTGCACGAGACGCGCAAGGCGCTGAAGCGTTTGCGCGCGCTGCTACGCCTCGTCCGCCCGGCCATGGGCGATGACGCCTTCAAGCAAGAGAACGCGCAGTTGCGCGAAATCGGCCTCAGCCTGTCCGGTGCACGCGACCGCCATGTTCTGCTCGAAACCGTCAACAAGCTCGAGGGTGCAGCGGGCTTGAGCCGGAAGGGTCTCGTTTCCGGCTTGCGTGCCTCTATCGCGGCGGCCAACGGCGAGGGCGCGCCGGTGACGATGAAGGAGGCGCAAGGCCGTCTCGACGAGGCCAAGATCCGGCTTACAGAGGTACGCCTCCAGGGCGGCGGTTTCGATGTCGTCGGCGCCGGTCTGGAGCGCTCCTACCGCAAGGCGTGCCGCACGTTTCGAAAAGCTTACAACCAGCCGAGCGACGAAGGTTTCCACGAATGGCGCAAGGGCGCCCAAGCCCACTGGCGGCAGATGACGCTGCTGGCACGCGCCTGGCCCGAATATCTCGGCGCGCGCGCGAGCGAGGCCCGCACCCTGTCGCAACTTCTGGGCGATGATCACGACCTCGCCATGCTCGTCGCCTTCGTTCACTCGGACGCGGCAACGACCATTAGCGGCGAGCATGCGGCCCTGATCGAGAAAGCTGCGCGCCAGCGTCAGGCTGAGCTGCGCGTGCGCGCTAAACCGCGTGGCGATCGGCTCTTTGCCGAGGTCCCGAAACGGCTGCGGCGTAGCATTGGCATTTATTGGCAGGCGGCGACCGCCCTGAAAGAGCAAGAGTTGGATGAAGCGGGCGCCGAGACGCCGGCAAAGCGCATCCGGCGCCAAAGCGCACCTCGTCGCCGGCTCGCCGTCGCGACGAAGACCACCCCCAAGGCCGGCGCCAAGGCTTGAGACTTCGCTTCTGAGGGGCATATTGGCTATGGTGCGCGCCGTCACCTGCCGGTAGCCGAGAGTCCAGCCAATCGTGAACGAGATCAAACCCATCACCGTGTTTGAGCCCGACCCCGCGCACCGGCCGCCGGGCCACCCGAACGTGCGCTGCGGGCGCATAGGCGTACTGCTGCTCAACCTCGGCACGCCCGATGGCACTGATTACTGGTCGATGCGCCGCTACCTGAAGGAATTCCTGTCCGATGAGCGCGTGATCGAGGTGCCGCGCTGGAAGTGGTGGCCGATCCTCAACCTCATCATTCTCACCGTGCGCCCGGGCCGCAAAGGCAAGGACTATCAGACCATCTGGAACAACGAGCGCAACGAAGGCCCGCTGAAGACCATCACGCGGGCGCAGGCCGAGAAGCTCGCCCTGGCGCTCGGCATGCCGGAGCGCGTCGAGGTGGACTACGCGATGCGCTATGCCAATCCGACCACCGACAGCCGCATCCGCGCGCTGATGGACAAGGGCTGCGACCGCATCCTGCTGGTGCCGCTCTATCCGCAGTATGCCGCGGCGACAACCGCAACGGCGGCCGATCAGGCGTTTCGCACCCTAATGAAGATGCGCTGGCAGCCCGCCGTGCGCGTGGCGCCGAGCTACCACGACGATCCGGCCTATATCGAAGCGCTGGCAACTTCGATGCGCCGCGACCTCGCCGCGCTCGACTTCACGCCCGAGGTCATCATCGCCACCTTCCACGGCATGCCGCAGGCGTACCTAGAGGCAGGCGATCCGTACTACTGCCAGTGCCAGAAGACATCACGGCTGCTGCGCGCGGCGCTCGGCTGGCCGCAGGACAAGTGGCTGACGACCTATCAGTCGCGCTTCGGCACCGATCCCTGGCTGCAGCCTTACACCGACGAGACGGTGAAGCGTCTCGCTGCAGAGGGCGTGAAGCGGCTGGCGCTCGTGGCGCCGGGCTTTTCGGCCGATTGCCTGGAGACGCTCGAGGAGCTCAACGGCGAGAACCGCCATTACTTCGAGGGCGGTGGCGGGGAGAAATTCGCCTACCTGCCGGCGCTCAACGCCAGCGATGAGGGCATTCGCGCCATCGAGGCGGTGGTACGCCGCGAGCTGCAAGGCTGGCTGTAGAGCCAACTGGACTTGCAAGCCTCAGAAACTTCGCGCACCGCCTGCGCGCTGTTCCATAAGTAACTGCGGACAAACTATTTTTTAACTGTATGTTTTCCCCTTCGCCGTACCTTGGCGCGGCTTCGTTCATCCCTTTTCCGCGGGTCTAATCGATGGAACCTGACGTCATGAGCCCATTCTCGGGTGGCTTCGAAATCTTCGGCGTGCTGCTCGTCATCCTGGCCATCGTCATCCTCTGGTCGACGGTCAAGATCGTCCCGCAGGGCAAGAATTACACGGTCGAGAACTTCGGCCGCTACACGCGTACCCTGCAGCCGGGCCTTCACATCCTCATCCCGGTGATGGAGCGCGTCGGCCACCGCATTAACATGAAGGAGCAGGTGCTCGACATTCCGAGCCAGGACGTCATCACGCGCGACAACGCCATGGTGCGGGTCAACGGCGTGACCTTCTTCCAGGTGATCAACGCCGCTCGCGCCGCCTACGAGGTGGATCAGCTTGAGCCGTCGATCGTCAACCTCACGATGACCAACATCCGTACCGTCATGGGCTCGATGGATCTCGACGAGCTGCTGTCCAATCGCGATCAGATCAACGCCAAGCTGCTTCAGGTTCTGGACCAGGCGACGGAAGCCTGGGGCATCAAGGTGACACGCATCGAGATCAAGGACATCGATCCGCCGCGTGACCTCGTCGACAGCATGGCGCGACAGATGAAGGCCGAGCGCGAGAAGCGCGCGCAGATCCTGGAATCGGAAGGCTTGCGCCAGGCCGCCATCTTGCGCGCCGAGGGCGAGAAGCTGGCCGTTGTTCTCGAAGCCGAAGGCCGGCGCGAAGCCGCCTTCCGCGACGCCGAGGCACGCGAGCGCTCCGCCGAGGCCGAGGCCAAGGCGACGCAGCTCGTCTCCGACGCCATCTCCAAGGGCAACGTGCAGGCGATCAACTACTTCGTTGCTAATAATTACATAAAGGCCCTCGAAGCGCTGGCTAAAGCTCCGAACCAGAAGGTGATCATGATGCCGCTCGAAGCGTCGGCAGTGATCGGTTCGCTGTCCGGCCTGGCGCAGATTACGTCGGAGGCCTTCAGCGGCGGCGGCGGTGATCCAAAGCCGGCACCCACACGCGGCAGTGTCCCTCGCGCATAGCAATGGCGAGAGCCCTGCATTTCTTGCTAAGCTCGATTGTCGCGTTGGAGATGTGAGCCATGGGTTTGTCGGAATTCTTCTGGAACCTTGGCGCCTGGAACTGGTTCATCGTCGCAGTCGCGCTGTTCGCACTCGAGTCAGTCGTTCCGGGCGTGCATTTCGTCTGGTTCGGAATCGCGGCCGTGATCGTCGGCGCGCTCGGCCTTACGATCGACATCGCATGGGAGTGGCAACTGATAACGTTCGCCATCATTTCCTGCATCACGGTCTTCTTCGCGCGTCGCTATGCGTCGCCCGAGGTGGCGGCCAGCGATCAGCCCGAGCTCAATCTGCGCGCCGAGCAGTACGTGGGCCGCGTGGTCATGGTCGAGGAAGCTATATCCGACGGGCGCGGCAAGGTGCGCGTCGGCGATACTGTGTGGAACGCGCAAGGCTCCGATACGCCGCAAGGCGCGCGGGTGAAGATCACCGGAACCAACGGCACCTGCCTGCTGGTTGAGCATGCCTTCAACTGAACCGGATGAGCGTCCTAGCGCCCTTATTTGGCTGGCCGCGCTGGCGAGCATCGTCATGCCCATCGTGGGCGTCATTGCTGCCCTTTACGGCGCGTTCAGGGCATTCACAGACCATCCCACCGGCTGGCTCTGGCTGGCGGCGGGCGTCGTGCTGCTGATCGCCGACCTGGTCATCGACCAGCGCTGGTCGCACTGGATGCCGTCGAGAGAGCCCGATCTCAATCGCCGCGGCGATCAGCTCATCGGCCAAGTGCTGACGGTCGTCGAGCCTATCGAGGGCGGTGGCCGAGGGAGCGTGCGGGCCGCCGACAGCGTGTGGCCGGCCGAGGGCACAGAGGCCGTGCGCGGTGCCAAGGTGCGTGTTGCGGGCTGCAAAGGCACCGTTCTGACCGTCGAGCCCGCCTGACCCCCAATGGCGGGCCGCGGCGGCATCATGCTAGGGTTGAGTATGAACGAGCGCGTTAAACGGCTGACCGAGGAGATCCGCAAACTGCCCCCCGAGGAGCAGGCGGAGCTTATAGACGAGCTGATCGTCCTCACCTACCGCGAGCCCGATCCCGAGATCGACAAGGCCTGGGCCGAGGAAGCCGAGCGCCGTATGGTTGCCGTTCGCAGCGGGGAGACGCGAGACGATCCCCATGGAAGAGTTCATGGAGCGGCTTCGCAAGCGGTTCGGCCCCTTCTGAATGAACGTCCGCTTCCACCCGGTTGCAACTGTTGAGTTGGAGGAAGCCGCGCAATGGTACGAAGCGCACCGCATGGCGTTACGAGACGAGTTTCTCGCTGAGTTCCGGACAGGAGTTGGGCAGGTCATTGAACAGCCGCATGCATGGCAACCGGTCGGGGCAGGCGCCCGACGCTACCGGCTGGGGCGCTTTCCATACGGAATCGTCTACATAGTCGAGGATGATCAGATCGTCGTGCTGCCGTCGCGCACTTGCGTCGCAAGCCAGGATACTGGGAGCCTCGGCTGCAAAAGAAGCTCTAAGTCGCTCCGCTCTAGGCGATGCCGGCGCGCAGTAGGTCGTGCACGTGCAGCACGCCGACCGGCTTGCCGCGATCAACGACGAATAGCGCCGTGATGCGCGAGGCGTTGATCAGCTCCAGCGCTGCCGAGGCAAGCATGCCCGGCTTCACCGTCTTCGGTGCCCGCGTCATGATGTCGACGGTGCGGCGGCGGATGAGGTTTTCGCCCATGTGACGGCGCAAATCGCCGTCGGTGACGATGCCGATCAGCTTGCCCTTTGCGTCGACGATGCCAAGGCAGCCGAGGCTCTTTTGCGTCATGATCACGAGCGCGTCGCTCATCGGCTCGTTGTCGCGCGCGATGGGCATGCGATCGCCCTTGTGCATGACGTCGGAGACGTACTTCAGGCTCGCCCCAAGCGATCCGCCCGGATGGAAGGCCTTGAACTCCTGCGGAGTGAAGCCCTTCGCCTCGAGCAGCGCCATGGCCAGGCAATCGCCGAGCGCCAGCTGCATGGTGGTCGAGGTGGTGGGGGCGAGGCCGTGCGGGCAGGCCTCCTTCGAACGCGGCAGCTCCAGCACGATGTCCGAGTGTTGGCCGAGTGCGGAGTCGGCGCGCGAGGTGATGGCGATCAACGGCACCGAGTAGCGCCGCGAATAGGTGATCAGCGGTTTCAATTCGACCGTCTCGCCGGACCACGACAGGGCCAACAGCACGTCGTCGGGCGTGATCATGCCGAGGTCGCCATGCGAGGCTTCGGTCGGGTGAACGAAGAAGGCCGGGCGGCCGGTCGAAGCGAATGTTGCCGCGATCTTCTGGCCGACGTGACCGCTCTTGCCGATGCCGGTGACGACAACCCGGCCGCGGGCATTGCGCAGCACGCGCAGCGCATCGCCGAATGCGCGGCTCATCGGGCCGGTGAGCGCCTCACGGAGGCGGTTGAGCCCTTCGCACTCGAGATCGAGCGTCCGCAGTGCGGATGCAACCGGTAGGCGGCTCAGCTTCTTGCTGCCGTCAACCGTTCTGAGTTTGCGCAAGGGCCCTTCGGCCGTCGTCATGGCTCATACCCCCGATGCCTTCAGCGACGCCTAAGTGTTAACAGCTTCTTACAATTTTGGGGGTGTGTCCAGACAGCGCCGACCGCTGTTCACCGCCCAGGCCAGCAAACTAAACAGACCGTTAACCCGACGCGCCCTAGCGTCCTGGGCAGTCTGTACGGCGTTCGCGTGACGAGTAATCCTCATGGGAGCGCCTTTGGCTGGCGAGCGCAAGATCGTCTGGTTCGTGCTGGGCTTCGCCGTATTCGGCGTTGTGCTTTTGCGCGAGCCCACGCCCGCCAGCGCGCAAATTCTCGATCCGCCCTCGCGCGGCGGAGACTCATCCCGCCCCAAGCTTCGCCCCACATTGCCCGACGATAGTGCGCTTGAGGCAGGCGACCTGAGCGCGTTTGACGATGGCCGATTTGGGCCGGGGGAGTCCTCTCCCGCGCCGGTTGCGGCAACCCCCGGTGACGGCGAGCAAGACCAAGCAGGCGAACAGATCCGCGACGAAGACGGTGCCGGCGACGCAGCCGGCGCTGAGGACGATGGCTCGGGCGAGCCGCGCCTGCGCCGGCTGGCCGTTCCGCAGGATGGAGATCCCGTCCCGGTCGTCGAGGCGTCGGCGCCTCAGGATGGCCTTATCGACCTTAGCGAGCCGACGGCGCCCATCGAGGGCCAGGAGGACATCACCGAGGTCGACATGCGCTCGCCCGAGGACGTGCGCGCGTTCGTCGGCGAGCCTAGCGGATACGATCCGCTGCTGCTCGCGGCGGGTGAGATCAACCCCGTGTTCAGCGACAGCACCTTTGGAGGCTTTGCGCTCGATCCCTTCCCTCCGATAGGCACGAGGATCGGCAGCTTCCTGCTGTTCACGACGATCGAGACAGACTTCGACTACAACAACAATATTTTCGCCTCGCCGTTCAAGATCGGTGATACGGCGCTTGAAGTGCGCCCCGCCGCTCGCTTGGCGTCGACTTGGAGCCGTCACGCACTCGAGTTTCGCGCCAGCGGCGATCTCAGCTTCCACGACCGCTATCCGTCGGAAGACGACCGCGCCTACCTCGTCGAAAGCCTCGGGCGGCTCGACATCACCAGCTTCACCAACCTGCAGGGCTTCATCGCGCACGAGGAAGCACAGGAAAGCCGTTCGGCCATCAACGCCTCATCGGCAGGCACGCGGCCGAATATCAACGTCACGCGCGTGCAGACCGCCTTCAACCACCGTTTCAACCGTCTCACGGTGCAGCTGCGCGGCGGTCTGATCGATACGTCGTACGGTGACGACCTCATCGATGGCGTGGTGCAGAGCAACGCCGACCGCAACTTCACGCTCTACGACCAGGCGGTGCGCCCGAAATGGGAGTTCTCGCCAAACCTCTACTTCTTCTCCGACATCGCCTTCAATCAGCGCGACTATGATCTTGCCGCCCAGTCGGACGGCATCAATCGCACCTCGACAGGACAACGCTACCGGGCCGGCGTCTCTTTCGGCAACACCGGCGAAATTCTGCGCGGCGACATTAGTCTTGGCTACGGCCGGCAGACGCCGAATAGCCCGGAGCTCGCAATCACCGATGGCTTGCTGATCGATGCCGGCCTGACGTGGCGCATGACGGCGTTGACGACGCTGCAGTTCACCGCCGCGACTGACATCGCCGAGACGACGACCTTCGATTCCGGCGGCGTGCTGGAGCGCATCTACGGCATTGAGGCGCGCCACAATTTCACGAAGTATCTCGTCGGCATTGCCGGCCTCGGCTTCATGACGCGCAACTTTTCGGGCGTCGACATCACCGAGAGCCAGGTCACCGCCGCGGTGGGCAGCGAATATTACCTGAACGAGTGGGCCGTGCTGTTCTCACGCTATCAGCACGGCGACTTCCAAAGCTCGCAGCCGCTCAGCAGCTACACCGTCGACGAGATTCAGGCCGGTGTGCGGCTGCGCCACTAGCACCGCCACTCGGTTTAGACGAGTTTGGCGATGCCGGCCTTGAGGGCTGGCGCGAGATCCTTGCGCTCCAAGCCATATGCGACATTGGCCAGCAGGAAGCCGATCTTGGTGCCGGTGTCGTAGATCGTGCCGTCGAAGCGCACCGCATGGTAGGGCTTGCCGGCCTTCTGCATGGCCAGCATCGCATCGGTGAGCTGGATCTCGCCGCCGGCGCCGCGCTCTTGGGTCGCAAGAACGCCGAAAATCTCCGGCTGCAGGATGTAGCGTCCGGTGATGTGCAGGTTCGACGGCGCCGTTCCCTGCTTCGGCTTCTCCACCATCTGGGTGATGCGCGAGACCTTGGCCTTGCGGTCCTCAACGCCGACGATACCGTATTGGTGGGTCTCACTCTCGGGCACGGGCGAGACCGCGATGTGGTTGCCGCCATGCTCGTTGTAGGCTTCGATCATCTCCTTCAGGCAGCCCTCGCCACCGTGATGCAGCATATCGGGGAGCAGCAATGCGAACGGCTCGTCGCCGACGATGTCGCGTGCACACCAGACTGCGTGGCCGAGGCCGAGCGGAGCCTGCTGACGCGTGAAGCTCGTCGCTCCGGCGGCGGGAAGATCCCTCAGGAGCTCCTCCAGCTCTTTGGTCTTGCCGCGCTCGGCGAGCGTGTTCTCGAGTTCAGGCTGGCGGTCGAAATGGTCCTCGATAGAAGGCTTGTTGCGCCCCGTCACGAAGACGAAATGCTCGATCCCGGCGGCGCGCGCCTCATCGACCACATGTTGGATAACGGGACGATCGACGACGGTCAGCATCTCCTTCGGCATAGCTTTGGTCGCAGGCAGGAAGCGTGTGCCGAGGCCCGCCACGGGGAACACGGCTTTACGGATACGCTTCTGGGGGGCGGGCATGGGTAACTCCGAGCCTGATGGTTGTGGTTATCGGGTGGGCCTGCAACTGGTGCGGATCTTGAATACGGCGTGCATTAGGCTTGCATAAGACTTGCTTAGTGAAGGCCGAAGGCGGGGGAAAGCCGGTCGTGAGAATGATCGATTCAATGCATAGTTAAGGCCCTGCGATGTTAAGGTGCGCCCCCAAACGGCCGCAGTATCCGGAAGGCACGAAAGAGCGATGACTATCCTCGTCACCGGCGGAGCCGGATACATCGGAAGCCACATGGTTCTCGAGCTCCTCGACAGCGGGGAGAGCGTCGTCGTTCTCGACAATCTGTCGACCGGCTTCCGCTGGGCGGTCCCGGCCAACGCCACGCTGGTCGTCGGCGACATCGGCGACCAGGAGCTCGTGCGCAGCATCGTCCGCAAGCACGGGGTAAAGTCGATCATCCATTTCGCCGGCTCGATCGTGGTGCCGGAGTCGGTCGTCGATCCGCTGGGCTACTATCATAACAACACCGTCAAGTCGCGCGCCCTCATGGAGGTCGCGGTCGAGATGGGGATCGAGAACTTCATCTTCTCCTCGACAGCGGCAGTCTACGGCATGCCGAAGGAAATTCCCGTGCGCGAGGATGCCGCGCTGGCGCCCATGTCGCCGTACGGGTCCTCCAAGCTGATGACCGAGATCATGCTCGCCGACACATCCCGCGCGCACAATTTCCGCTACGTTGCCCTGCGTTATTTCAACGTCGCCGGTGCCGACCCCAAGGGTCGCTCGGGGCAGTCGACGCCGCAGGCGACACACCTCATCAAGGTCGCCTGCGAGACGGCGCTGGGAAAACGCCCTCACATGGAAGTGTTCGGCACCGACTATGAGACGCCGGACGGCACCTGCATCCGCGATTACATTCACGTCACCGACCTCGTGCGCGCCCACATGGCGGCGCTGCACCACCTGCGCGACGGCGGCGATTTGGAAGTGTTCAACTGCGGCTACTCGAAGGGCTTCTCGGTGCTGCAGGTGATCGACGCCGTGAAGCGCACCTCCGGCGCCGATTTCGAGGTGCGCATGTCGCCGCGCCGTTTGGGCGATCCGGCGGCCATCGTCGCCGCTTCCGACAAGATCCGCGTGCGTCTCGGCTGGCGTCCCGAGTACGACAGCTTGGACACAATCACGGTGCAGGCGTTGGCTTGGGAAGCGCATTTGCAACAGTTCAAGCACGCTAGTTAGTCCCCGATTCAGCAAACGGGGCCGCAAATTTGCCCGGAAATTGCGATGACGAGGCCGCTGTGCGATGACGCGCGGGCCGTGCGCGAAGCATTGGACGGAGGTTCGAGTGACAATCGGCAGCAAGGCAACGCAGACGCCGGCGTTTGGGTTCACGCGCTACGGCGGCGCTGGGTGTCGCACTGGCGCTGCTCTTGGCCGCCATGGTGCCGGTGCTGGCGGCCGATCCGTTCCGCGACTTCCTCGAGAGCCTATGGCCCGAAGCCGAGGCGCAGGGCGTCTCGCGCGCCACGTTCGACGCCGCTTTCCGCGGTCTGACGCCCGACTACTCGCTGCCCGACCTCATCGTCGCCGGCCGCAAGCGCGACGACAGCGCCGGCCAGGCCGAGTTCACCAAGTCGGCGCTCGAATATCTCAATCCGAAATACCTCGAGCTCGCTCGCCGTGCAGGGACGAAAGTTCCTCAAGGAGCACGAGAAGGACATTCTCAACATCGAGAAGAACACCGGTGTCGACCGCTACATCATGGTCGCCATCTGGGGCCGCGAGACGGCCTACGGCACGCACAAGCTGCCGCACGACGCGATCCGCGTGCTGGCGACGCAAGCGTTTACCGGGCGGCGCAAGGACGAATTCCGTCTCGAGATCCTTGCTGCCTTGAAGATGCTGCAAGCGGGCGTGCCGCGGGCCAAGATGCGCGCCTCGTGGGCGGGCGCCGTAGGCCTGACGCAGTTCATGCCGACGGAGTATTTCAAGCATCTGGAAGACGGCGACGGTGACGGCAAGGTCGACATCTTCGACTCGGTACCCGACGCTCTGGGCTCGGCGGCTCGCCAGCTCGCCAACAAGGGCTGGGTGCGCGGGCTGCGCTGGGGCTACGAGGTTCACATGCCCGAGGGCGGCGACTGCTCGCTCGAGGGCCCGCCTGGCGAGCGCACCATCGGAGAATGGCAGAAGCTCGGCTTCCAGCGCACGGGCGCCAAGCCGTTCCGCCCCGACGAGGCGAACATCCGCGCCTATTTGATGATGCCGTCCGGTGCCTATGGACCGGCCTTCCTCGTCACCGAGAACTTCAAGGTCATCCGCCTCTACAACACCTCCGACCTCTATGCGCTGTTTGTCGGTGACCTGGCCGACCGCATCGCCGGTGCCGGCGGCTTTCATGTGCCGGCGGCGCAGGTTGCCCAGCCGCGCACGGCGCAGGTGAAGGAGATCCAGGAGCGGCTGCAGAAGCTCGGCTATCCCATGGACAAGATCGACGGCAAGATCGGCTCCAACACGCGCCGGCAGGTCGGCACTTACCAGAAGGCGGCCGGCCTGAAGATCGACTGCTGGCCGACGGAAGCGACGCTCTCGCGCCTGCGAGCCAACGCCGCGCGCGCCGCACAGTGATCGGCGGCAGTCGACGGTAGAAATTTCTCGTCCGCGTGCTATGCCCTCCGCGCTGGTGGCCACCCCTGACGCCGGCCATCTCGATTGCGAGGAGACACCATGGACCGCTGGGTAGAAGAGACGTTTCACCCCCATTGGCGCGTGCGTCTCGAGGCCGACGAGGTCCTGCACGAGGTGAAGACGGACCACCAGCATCTGGTGATCTTCAAGAACAGGACTTGGGGCACGGTGCTGATGCTGGACGGGGTCTGCCAGCTCACCACTTCGGACGAGTTCATTTACCACGAGATGATGGCCCACGTGCCGCTGATGGCGCTGGACAAGCCCAAGCGTGTGCTGGTGGTCGGCGGCGGTGACGGCGGCGTCATGCGCGAGGTTTTGAAGCACCCGACGATCGAGAAGGCGATGCTGTGCGAGATCGACCGCGAGGTGATCGACACGGCGCTCAAGTACTATCCCGAGATTCCGGGCGCGACGTTCGATGACGAGCGCACGGTCGTCGTCATCGCCGACGGCCGCAAGTTCGTTGCCGAGACCGACGAGCGCTTCGACGCCATCATCGTCGATTCATCCGAGCCCATCGGCCCGTCGGCCGTGCTGCACACGCCGGAGTTCTTTGCCTCCTGCAAGCGCGCGCTGAAAGAGGGCGGCATCCTCGTGACGCAGAATGGCCTGCCGTTCCTGTTTCCCGATCACCTACGCGACACGACACGCGCGTTCGCGTCGCTGTTCGATCGCGTGGCGCCTTATTTCTGCACGCAGCCATGCTATTTCGGTGGTCCGTTCGCGCTCAACTGGGCGTCGGACGAGGACGAGCACCTCGATATCGCCGAAAAGAAATTGGCCAAGCGCCAGGAGCGTCGCGGCATCGAGACCAAGTACTGGACTCCGGCCGTGCACAACGCTGCCTTCGCGCTGCCGCGCTACGGCGAGGTCGTCGTCGCGCAGGCGATGATCGACGGGCGCAACGATCGCGCGGCGGTCAAGAACGGCCGTGGCGCCAAAGGCAAGTCGGCGAAGAAGGCGCGCTAGCACAGCTCATGCCGGCTTGGCGAGCTTAGTGCCGAGCAGCCCGTCGTAGACCTGCAGCGTCTGCTGCTTCATCTGCTCGAGCGAGAACGCGTTGAGCACGTGCTCGCGGGCGCGTGCTCCCATGCGCGCGTGCTCGTCGGGCGGCATGGAGAGGGCTTCGACCAGAGCCTCGGAGAGACGCGTCGGATCGTTCGGCGGCACCAGCCAGCCCGTGGCACGATGCACGGAGGCGCCGGGCCGTCCGATCACCGTCTCTGGCGGGGCGCCTATGTCGGTGGCGATCACCGGCGTCGCCATGACCTGCGCTTCCGTGGCGGCGCGCCCGAAGGCTTCCGGCTCCACCGAGGCGACGACGGCGACGTGTGCGGCGCGGAAGGCCGCGGCCATGTCTTCCTCGTGCCCGACGATGCGCACGCGCTCGTCGAGCCCGGCCGAATGGATCTGCGCCGCCAATGCCGCTCGGTAGGCGCTGCGCCGTTGTGCGTCGCCGGCAAGGATGAACACCGTGTCGTCGAGGGTACGGCGGTGCGCCAGCATCGATGCCGCCTCGATGACCACCTTCTGGCCCTTCCACGTGGTCAGCCGCGCGGCGTGCAGCACGACGCGCTTGGTGCTGTCGATGCCCCAGCGGGCACGCACGGCGGCGACGCGCTCGGGCGCCACGTTGACCGGGTCGAACAGCTGCCCGTCGACGCCGCGATAGACGACGCGCAGCTTCGAAAGCGGCGTGCCGTAGCGCATGCGGATGAGGTCGGAGGTGTAGTGCGAGTTGGCGATCACGACGTCGCCACGCGCCATGACGCTGTTGTAGAGCCGCTTGGCGTCCGACTTCTCCGAATAAGCGCCGTGATACGTGGTGACGAACGGCACGCCGGTGCGGCGCGCCGCGAGCAGCGCGCTCCAGGCCGGCGCGCGGCTGCGCGCGTGGACAAGGTCGACCCCGTCGCGGCGAATGACGTTGGCGATGCGATGCGCGTTCCACAGCAGGCGGAAGGGACTTTTCGCCGCGGCGGGAAAAAACTGCACCTCGGCGCCGGTGTCGCGCAGGCGCTGCACCAGCCGTCCGCCCTCGGTCAGCACGATGGCACGTCCGCCGGCGGACGTTATCGCATCGGCAATCTCTATGGTGGAAAGCTCCGCCCCGCCGGTATCGAGCTCGGGGATGATCTGCAGTATGGTCGGGCGCTTTTCGGCCACGAGCTATCCTCCGGCGACGAAAGGGTTGTTTAGATTGAGTGAGAGCGAACCGCAATTCCTCGACGTCGGGCCGGGCGAAGTCGTCCCCGCTCGGCGCATCGCTTATCGCGCCGACCCTGCCCCCGCCGATGGTATCGGGCTGTTCTGGTTGCCGGGCTATAAATCCGACATGGCGAGCACCAAGGCTACCGAGCTGGCTGCCTTCGCCCGCGCCAAGGGATACGGCTGCACGCGGTTTGACTATTCCGGCCACGGCGTTTCGAGCGGCGCCTTCGAAGACGGCACCATCGGTGCCTGGCTGGAGGAGGCGGAGGCAGTATTCCGCCGTCTCACCGAAGGCCGGCAAATCATCGTCGGCTCCAGCATGGGCGGCTACATCGCGCTGCTGTTGCTGCGCCGGCTGATGACGATGCACCCGGAGGAGGCTGCGCGCATCGTCGGTCTCGTGCTCATCGCGCCCGCCTGGGACATGACCGAAGAGCTGATGTGGAAGCAGTTCAACTTGAAGGCGCGCCGCGAGCTGCAGGATACCGGCGTCTTCCGGCAGCCATCCGAATACGGAGAGCCTTACGCCATCACGCGTGCGCTTATCGAGGAAGGCCGCAGCCACCTGATGGCGAAGAAGCCGTTCGATCCGGGCGACCTATCGTCATCCTCCAGGGCCGACTCGATACAGCCGTGCCGATTGGCCATGTTCGCGCGCTGTTGGGGCTGCTGCAGGGCGGCTGGGTCCAATTGGTCGAGATTCCCGACGGCGAGCACCGGCTGTCACGGCCGCAGGACTTATCGCTCCTTTTCAACAAAATAGACGAGGTCGCAACGGGTCGCTTACCGCCTCGCGATTGAGTCATCGACAGTCGTTCCGGTCCGTGGAAAGCTGGGGTGGCATTCGAGAAAAGTGAGTTCCGTCATGAGAACCGCAGGCCTTCTCGTCCTCGCCGCCGCCTGCCTGACGACGCTATTTGCCCTTCCCGCAGCCGCTGGAGCGCCGGCCAATCAGGGTACCAATGCAGAGGTCGAAAAGACCGCGCCGCCGCCCGATGAAGGTGACGGCGGGGGATATCGCCCGCGCTGGGCCGACCCCAACGCCAAGCCGTCCGAGCCCGGTGTCGAGAACGATCCCACGCCGTTCGATCCGGCCGACGTCGACGCCAACTCCGACACGCTGAACAACAACCTGAACAACGTCGACCAATAGCCGCGCCCCCTGCGGCTACAGCCGCAGCGTGTGAACCTCTCGCGGCCTGACGCGTTGGCCAATCGGGGACCGTCTCAAACACAGGAGATCAGCCAAAATCAGCAGCTTCCGGCGTCAGGTTGCCGATGACGCACGTCAAAGGATCGCCACGCGCGGGAGCCTAAAATCTTCAGTCTATTTTCGTGACGTCGCGAAACCGGAGAGAACGATGGAAAGACCCCTGCAGATTGCCTTCAAGAATGTGGAAAGCTCGGCATCACTAGAGACACTGATCCGCGAAAGAGTGGAGCGACTGCAGCGCTTCCACCCGCACATAACCGGAGCACGCGTCGTCGTCGAGGTGCCGCACCGCAGCCCTGAAAGCGGCAAGCTGCCGCTGGGCATCGCCGTCGAGATCGACGTCCCGGGTCGCAATACCGTCATCGCCAAGGGCGAGCAGGACCGCCGCGAGATGAAGGGCGACCGCAGCGCCATCGTAAACCGCGTTTTCGAGGCAGCCGAGCGGCAGCTCGAGCAAATCTCCGCCATCCGCAAGGGTGAGGTGAAGCTGCACGGCTCGGCCGGCGACACCGGCATCGTCGTGCGCATCTTCCCCGAGCAGAACTACGGCTTCATCGAGGTGAAAGATTCCCCCGACCTCTATTTCTCGGGCGATGTGGTCGGCAACGGATCGTTCGAACACATCAAGGTCGGCGCACTCGTGCACGTGACCCGGGCCGCGAACGAAGGGCCGATGGGCCCGCAGGCGAGTGTCGTCAAGCTGGTGGGCGCCCAGTCGTAGCCTTCACGATGTTGCCGACATGCATCCGTCGCCATCCCCTGGCATGCTAAGGAGGTCCAAAGAAGAATAGGGGGAGGGATCGATGCTGCATACCACGCCCCGCCGGCGGCTGCAGGAGGACCTTGCGGCCGTCGAGCAGATCGCGGCTCGGCCGGCGGCGACCGCCAAGGAGCTGGCGGCTAATCTAACCGAGCTGTACGACGCGACCTTCGCGATCAATTTCGAACGCTACGATGTGCAGACGCTGGTGCACTCGGCGCCGGAGATCGCGCGCACCGTTTTCGACATGCGGCTGCGGTTGCGCGACCAGGTCGCGGATTGGCAAGCGCGCGGCTTCCTGACTCTCGCCGGGCAGCGCGCTCTTGCGCAACGCCCTGCGCATCGCGCGCTACGCCACCGACATGCTCGGTGAGATCAACATCCGCTATGCACACCTCGGCCCCGGCGAGACGACGCTGCGCGGCTTCAGCGGGCGGAACATGAACACGCTGGTCAATCCCGCCTTCGAAACCGGCAGCGATCTCGATTTCCGCTCCGGCGATTTGCTGCTGATGCGCGGCATGCATCACAACAGCGCCGCCATCGCGCGCATCGGCGACGTCGATAGCCAGTTCAGCCATCTCGCCATCGTGCACACGGATGAGAACGGCAAGCACTGGGTGGTGGAAGCGCTGATCGAGGAAGGGTCGGTGATCAATCCGCTCTCCTACACACTGACGCACGGCCTGGGACGCTGCGTGCTGTTCCGTCACAAGGACAAGGCGCTCGCCGCGCGCGCCGCGGCACTGATCCACGAGTTGGTGCGGCGGTCGGGAGAGAAGGGCGGCCAGCACATCTGGTACGACTTCACCATGGAGCTGAGCGGCGACAAGGAGCTGTTCTGCTCCAAGCTGGTGCGCAAGGCCTTCGCTCTCGCCAGCGACCAGCAGACGCTACTGCCAACGTTCTCCACACGCTTCGACATGAAGAACCGCGATTTCGTCGAGCGCATCGGCGTCACCGCCAGAGAGACGTTCGCGCCGGCCGACATCGAGCTGGAGCCGGCTTTCGATCTCGTCGCCGAGTGGCAGGACTATCGCGTCACATCGCGCCTGCGCCTGCAGGATCTGCTGATGGACCGCCTGTTCCTTTGGATGGAGCAGCACGACTACCGCTTCCGCGAGGACTTTCCGATCAAGCTGATCGGCTATCTCGGCAAGCTTTCCGGCCACCTGTCGACGCGTGCCAAGAACCTCGTCGCCGACGTGGTGCCGAAGGTGCCGCCCAACATGCAGCGCTCGACCATCCAGGCGGTCGCCATGCTGCATCGGACGGCGGAGCCGCTGCTTGCCGAGCTGCAGGCGCTGGAGCGGCGCAGCATCGATCGCACCGGCCGGCCGCTGCACGCGCGCGAGGTATACGACTTCCTCGAAGGCAAGCGGCAGGCCTCGAACGGGCAGATCGGCTATCTGGTCGGCAAGGCCTGAACGGTCGATCCCCAGCCGCCGTATGAGGCGGACCGGGCAGCCGGCAGGCCGTCGTCGAGCGCGCGCATCAGAACCTGGGCGCCCGCCTTGTCGGCGACGGCTTCCGGAATGATCCAGGCGCGATAGCCCGTCGAGACGATCGGCGATGAGCAATTGAGCGCGCCGGCGCTTGCATCGCACGAGCGGTCGACGTCGACGGTGCGCGTCTCGCGCCGGTCGTGGCGCAGGAAGCCCATGTCGACAGGCTGGATGGTCGACATCGGGCCCGACAACGTGATGCCGCGGAATACGCACGTCGTCTGGTTGCGGCATACGCCCGCGTTGCGGCCCAGTGTATTGCCTGGGCCGAGGGCCTTGGCGCGCCGCATGATGGTGGCTGGCGAGCCAGCGCCGTTGCTGACGTAGCACTCTTGGCCCACGCACAGGACGGGGTTGGCGGTCATGCGCGCGCCGCCGAAGCCGTGCCGGCGCGGCTGCATAATGACGAGCACGGTGACGCGCTGCGGGTAGGTCGTCTGCGCCAGGGCGGGCGCTTCGATGAACGGCGACGGCAGCTCACGCTCCGGCATCGGACCGCCGAGCGTGGAACGTGTCTCGTTGTTGCGCTCACGGGCTTCGCGCGCCAAGCGGAACTTCTCGGCAATGCGCTGGGCCTCCTTCTCGCGTTCGGCCTCGAGCGCGGTGCGCTGTGCGGCGGCCTTGGCGTCCTCGATGCGCTGCAGCTCGGTGATGCGGGCTTCCTCGGCCTTGCGCTTCGCCTCGGCCTGCTCGGCCTGACGCTTCACCTCGGCAACGCGTGCTTCCTCGGCTTTGCGGTTCGCTTCGGCTTGCTCGGCTTGGCGCTTCACTTCGGCGATGCGCGCCTCTTCAGCCTTGCGCTTGGCTTCCGCCTGTTCCGCTTGACGCTTCACCTCGGCGAGGCGCGCTTCCTCGGCGCGGCGCTTGGCTTCCGCCTCATCGGCCTGACGCTTTGCCTCCGCCACGCGCGCCTCCTCGGCCTTGCGCTTTTCCTCGGCGAGGCGGCGCTCGTCGGCCAGCCGCTTGTCCTCGGCGCTGCGCTGCTCCTCGACCTCGCGCTGCAGACGCGCGGCCTCGGCGCTGCGCTCGACTTCGGCCTTGCGCTCCATTTCGGCTTTTTGCTTCTGGGCTTCCTCGGCGAGCCGCTGCGCCTCGGCGCGCGCCGCCTGGCGCTCGGCCTCGATCATCTGCTGCTCGCGTGCTTGATCGTGCTTGCGCCGCGTCTCGGCTTCTTCTCTCGCGGCGCGCAGCATCTCGGCCTCGTCAGCAGCGCGGCGCTCGGCAGCAGCCTTGCGCTTGGCGGCGTCGGCTTGCTTCTTGGCTTCCGCTTGCGCCTTGGCGCGCACCTTCGCGGCCTTTGCTTCCTCGTTGCGCTGCGATTCTGCGTCGGCTTGCGAGAACTTCTCCGCCAGCGCATGCGCGGCGTCTTCGTTGGCGACGGCGGCGCTCGGCAAATACACCCAACTGATCAATGCCACGGCGCACGTTGCGCCACGACTGAGGCCACTCGCTGCCGATCGCATAACGTCCTCGCCAATCAATGATCGCCTGGGAGCGCGGCTCCCAACGTCGCGGCAAAAGCGCGACTGCATTTCGCCAATAAAGCGGGGGCCGCTTGAACGGCGGCTGAACGGCGGGGTTCAGATTGGGACGGCTGTGAACAGATCAATTCTGCGGTTGATCGGCGAGGATGGCGCGCAGGCCCTCGCGGTAGGTCGGAAATTTCAGAGCGACGCCAAGATCTTGCCGCAGGCGCGCATTGCGGATGCGCTTGTTGTCGGCATAGAAGCTGGCTGCCATCGGCGCCAGTTGCGCATCCTCGAAGCGCGTCTCGGGCGGCGGCGGCATGTGCAACAGCTCCGCGGCATATGCCACCACGTCCTGCGGCGGGGCCGGCTCGTCGTCGGTGACGTTGTAGACGTGCTCCGTGCCGCGCCCGTCGACGCCGGCGAGGACCGCCGCCGCGATGTCGTCGACGTGGATGCGGTTGAACACTTGCCCCGGCTTGATGATGCGATGCGCGGTGCCTTCGCGCAGCCGGTCGATGGCGCTGCGTCCGGGCCCGTAGATGCCGGCGAGGCGAAACACCTGCGTTCGCGTCCCTCGCTCCTCGCCAAGCGCCAGCCATTCCTGCTCGGCGTCGATACGCCGCCGGCCGCGCGCGGAGGTCGCGTGTGTCGGCATCGTCTCATCGATCCAGGTGCCCTCGCTGTCGCCGTAGACGCCCACCGTCGACAGGTAGCCGATCCAACTCAACGACGGCGCGCGCGCGAGATCGTCCGCGTGATGGCGCAACACCGGATCGCCGTCCGCATCCGGCGGCGCCGAGACGAGCACATGTGTTGCCTTCGCTAGCGCTTTCGATACGCCGCCCACGGGAGCCGAGCCGTCGAAGACGAGAGCGTCGTAACCGAGCGCGGCGATTTTCTCGGCGCCCTGCGGGGAGCGCGCCGTGCCGGCGATGTGCCAACCCTTTGAGGCAAGCTCCTTCGCAACGCGCTGCGCGCTGTAACCGAGCCCGAAGCAGAAAAGATTGCTCATGAGGCCGCGTGCCACTCGGCGCGCACGTCGCTGTCGCCTTCGCGGGACAGATGCCGGTGGCGGATGCCCTCGCCGATGCCGTCGCCCGAGAGCTGGCGCATGGCCCAAACGGCCATGGCACGAACGAGCGGGGATTGATCGGCGAGCAGCGCTTCGACGCGCGGCAGCAGGCTCGCGTCGCCCGAGTTGCCGGCGGCGATCAGTACGTTGCGCAAGAAGCGGTCGCGCCCCGTGCGTTTGACCGGCGTGCCGGCGAAGCGAATGCGGAATGCAGCGTCGTCGAGCTGTAGCAACTCATCGAGCGGCGGATTGTCGGTCTCGGCGCGGGCGTGGAAGCGGGCTTCGCGGGCGGTCGCGGCGAACTTGTTCCACGGGCATACTGCAAGGCAGTCGTCGCAACCGAACACGCGGTTGCCCATGGCGCGGCGGAACTCGGCCGGGATGTGCCCCTTGTGCTCGATCGACAGGTAGGCGAGGCAGCGACGCGCATCCAATTGGTACGGCGCCGGGAACGCTGCCGTGGGGCACACGTCGAGGCAGCGCCGGCAGCTACCGCAGTGGTCGTCCTCGGCGGCATCGGGCGGCAGCTCGGCGGTGGTGAAGATGGCGCCAAGGAACAGCCATGAGCCGTGGTCGCGCGACACCAGCATCGTGTTCTTGCCCTGCCAGCCGAGGCCGGCCGCAGCCGCCAGCGGCTTCTCCATCACCGGCGCCGTGTCGACGAAAACCTTGACGTCCGAGCCGCTGTCGCTCGCAAGGCGCGAGGCGAGCTGTTTCAGCTTGCCCTTGAGGATGTCGTGGTAGTCCTTGCCCTGCGCGTAGACGGAGATGACGCCGTGCGTCGGGTGGTCGAGCGCTTCGAGCGGATTTGTCTCCGGCGCGTAGCTCATGCCGAGCATGACGATGGAGCGCACGTCCGGCCACAAGGCCGTGGGGCTGCGCCGCCGCTCCGCGTGTCGTCGCCAGCCAACCCATGTCGCCATGCCGGCCGGCTTCGATGAATTCCTCGAAGCGTGCGCCCGCTGCCACCGTCGACTGCGGCGACGTCACGCGCACGGCGTCGAAGCCGAGAGCGCGCGCCTCGCGTACCAGCATGTCTTTGAGTGCCGCGCTCACGATGCTGCCGTCAGAAATCGAGGTCGGCGTAATGCGCCGATGGCAAGGAGCCGGCAACGCGATCGGCCAAGATCGTTCGGAACGCGCGCCGCGATTTGAGGCGCGCGTACCAGACCTTGGCGACGGCATACTCCTCCCATGGCACTTCGCCCAGATAATCGACCGATGACAGATGCGCGGCGGCGGCAAGATCGGCGAACGACAGATCCTCGCCCGCCAGCCAGCGCCGGCGGTCCGCCAGATAGCTGATATAGCTCATATGGTAACGCAGGTTGGTGCGGATGGCGCGCAGGAAGTCCACGTCGGGCGTCGCCGTCGCACCCGGCTGCAGGCGGGCGTAAACCTTCTCCTGCAGCAGTTCGTGCGTCACCTCGCGGTTGAACTTGCCGTTGAACCAGTCGACAAGGCGGCGGGTCTCGGCGCGCTGTGTCCGGTCGCCCGGCAGCAGCGGAAACGGCTCTTCCTCGTCCCCCTCGGGCTCCGGCGGCTTGCCTTCGGCCAGGTACTCGGAGATGGCGTAAACGCCGCACAGGGCAGGGCCGCCCTCGAGCTGCAGAATGGGCAACTCGCCGGCAGGGTTAAGGGCCAGGAACTCCGGCCGCCACTCCCACGGGCGCTCCTCGATAAGTTCCACTTCCATGTTCTGCTCGGCCAGTGCGAGGCGCACGGCACGCGAGAACGGGCAGAGTCGGAATTGTGTCAGCGTGTGCATTGTCTGATGTGACAGTTTGTTATTTTTGATGCCGACGGCTGCTCGCTCGTAAGGTGCGGCGGCGCATAAGACAATCGCCTCGTGTGGCGCGGAAGTGGCACCGAGGTTATGTAAATCCTGCTAATCCTCGCCGCCGCACAGAAAAACTCACGCAACCGACGGGACTGCCGATGCCGATCTGGGAAGTGATCCTGCTTGGCCTCATCGAGGGCCTGACCGAGTTCCTGCCCGTATCGTCCACCGGCCACCTGCTGCTCACCGAGCACTTCCTCGGCATCTGCACGCCAGGCAAGACCTTCGAGGTGCTGATCCAGCTTGGCGCCATCCTGGCGATCCTCAGCGTCTACTCCGTCAAGCTGACGCGCATCGCCATGGCCATTCCGTACGATCCGCGCGCGCGCCGCTTCGTATTCGGCGTGCTGCTGGCGTTTCTGCCAGCCGCGGTGATCGGTGCCCTGGCACACGACTTCATCAAGACGGTGCTGTTCGAGACGCCGATGCTTATCGCCGTCATGCTGATCGTCGGCGGTATCGTGCTCGTGCTTGTCGACCGCATGAAGCTCGCGGTCCATTACACCGATGCAATGGACTACCCGCCCTCGCTCGCCTTCAAGATCGGCCTCATCCAGTGTCTTGCCATGATCCCCGGCGTGTCGCGCTCGGGCGCCACCATCGTCGGCGCCATGCTGCTCGGTACCGACAAGCGTTCGGCGGCGGAGTTCTCGTTCTTTCTTGCCATGCCGACCATGGCTGGCGCCTTCGCCTACGACCTTTACAAGAACTGGTCGATCCTGCACGCCAGCGACGTCACCAACATCGTGATCGGCTTCATCACCGCCTTCATCGCGGCGGTGTTCGTCGTGCGCTACCTGCTCGACTACGTGAGCCGGCATGGCTTTGCGGTGTTCGGCTGGTGGCGCATCATTGTCGGCGGCATCGCGCTGGGCGCAATGCTGGTGCTGGGGCAAACAACCGGCTGCCCAGTGCTTCCTTGATCGAGGCAGAATGCCTCTATGCGGCGTGCGAGGGCACTGCCCGCGCAAGCGCGACGCGCAGCCCGGCGACGTCTGGGGCATTGCGCAGAGCGTCGATCACCGAAGGCTCGCGCACCACGCGCGAGATGCTGGCCAGCGCCTTCAGATGATCGCCGCTGGCATGATCCGGGGCGAGCAGCAGGAAGACGAGGTCGACCGGATCGTTGTCGTGCAATTCATAATCGATCGGATCTTCCAGGCGCGCGAACAGGCACACGATGTTGCGCAGCCCGGCGAGCTTGACGTGCGGCACGGCGATGCCGCGGCCGAGGCCCGTCGAGCCAAGGCGCTCACGCTGCAGCAGCGTGTTGAAGATCTCGCGGGAGTTTAGTCCCGTCCGCTCTGCTGCTATCGTCGCCAGTTCCTGTAGGACGTGCTTTTTGCTCGTCACCTTGAGCGGCGCAATGATGCCGTCGGGAGCCAGCAGGTCACAGAGATCCATCGTCAAATCCTGTTCCAACCTGTTGCGAAGCGCCGGCTACCGCGTGCCCGAGAGGCTGCACGATACCGCAGGCGATTCTCACAATTCTACCTTTACCCTCGTGCCCCCGCACGTACCCTCTGCGCCCCTTAGCAGATGTTATCCCCTCGCTAAGTGCGCCGCCCCGTTGAGAACCCAAAAAGATGGCACCCGCAAGGTCGGCTGCACAGGAAATTCGCAGCCGACTGATTGCTGTTCGTCGATTAAAGCACGGGTTCTGCGAGCTTTTCATGACCCGGGAATAGCCTCGCCTAATGCTAATCGTCGAAAAATGCCCTTCCACCGCGCATCTACCCAAGGTTATCCCCAGGCGGTGCGGTGCAAGAAAGGGGCCATCACCCCCAACTATTGAAGAATGGCGAAGTTCCGGCCTGCCAATGGCGTGGCCGCCTCGCGACGGGAGGCTATAGAGCAGTTGGCCGGGCCGTACAACCCCGGTTTCCCGCATCGCCTATCCGGTGGGGCCCACGCGTTCGGAGAGCCGCTTGTCGCGGCGCCGCTGAACGGAGGAGGGGATGCGCATCGCCTCGCGGTACTTGGCGACCGTGCGCCGCGCGATCTCGATGCCGTCGCTTTTCAGCTTGTCGACGATCTTGTCGTCGGACAGCACGCTCGCCGCCGCCTCGCCATCGATCATCTGCTTGATGCGATGGCGGACGGATTCGGAGGAATGCGATTCGGCGTCGTCATCGGATGAGGCGATGGCGGAGGTGAAAAAGTACTTCAGCTCGAAGATGCCGCGCGGCGTCGCCATGTACTTGTTGGAGGTGACGCGCGACACGGTTGATTCATGCATCGAGATGGCGTCGGCGACGGTGCGCAGGTTGAGCGGGCGCAGGTACTGGACGCCGTGCGTGAAGAAGGCGTCCTGTTGGCGCACGATCTCCTCGGAAACGCGCAAGATGGTGCGGGCGCGCTGATCGAGGCTCTTCACTAGCCAGTTGGCGGTCTGCAAGCATTCGAGCAGATAGTTGCGGTCGGCCGCCGAGCTCGTTGCCTTCGAAACGGTCGTGAGATAGGTGCGATTGACAAGCACGCGCGGCAGCGTGTCGGTATTGAGCTCGATGATCCACGTGCCGTCGGGCGCCGAGCGCACCAGCACATCGGGCACCACCGGCTGCATCTGGACGGAGCCAAACTTGAGGCCCGGTTTGGGATTGAGCTTCTTGATCTCGGCGATGATCTCCAGCAGCTCGTCCATCTCGCAACCCACCGCCTTGCGCAGCGCGGGGAAATTGTGCCCGGCCAGCAGGTGCAGGTTCTCGAGAAAGCGGCTGACGATCGGATCGAAGCGGTTCTGCTCTTTGAGCTGCAGCGCCAGACATTCGGCGAGCGAGCGCGCGAACACGCCCGGCGGGTCTAGCGTCTGCAAGGCCGCCAGCACCTTCTCGACCACCTCCAGCGGCGCGCCCAGCTTCTCGGCAATGGCGGCAAGGTCGGCGCCGGGCAGATAGCCGGCCTCGTCCACCATATCGACGAGGTACTGGCCGATCAGCCGCTCGACGGGCTCTTTGAGGACGAGCGGAACCTGCGCGGCCAAATGCTCGCGCAGCGAGACGTCGTTGGCGAGGAATGCCTCGATGTTGACGTCGTCGCCGGTGCCCGAGGCGCGCTGGCGCAGCGAGGCCCAGGCGGAGGCATCCTGCCCGTTGGCATGATCGGACGCAGAGCTGTCGGGGTAGACGTTGTCGTATTCGGTATCGAAGGTGCCTTCCGGATCGGCCACGGGTTTGTCGAGGTCGACGTAGTCGGTCTCGCTCGCTGGCGCGGTCTCCTCCGGCTTAGTGAATTCCGGTGTCTCGGCGGCTTCTAGGCGCAGCGGCGCCTCGTTGCCTTCGTCCGCTTCGAGGAGCGGATTGCGCTCGAGCTCTGACTCGACGTACTGCGTCAGCTCGATGTTCGACAACTGAAGCAGACGGATTGCCTGTTGCAGCTGGGGTGTCATCACCAGCTGCTGGCCTTGCCTCATCTCCAGCTTTGTCGAAAGCGCCATGCGCGCGTCCAGTGTCTCGGCTACTGATGCGCGTACTGTCTAATCAGCGCGCGTTAACGAACATGTCTCCGAGGTACACACGCCGCACGTCGTCGTTGGCTATGATTTCCTCAGGCTTACCCTGGGTCAGAACCTGACCGTCGTAGATGATGTAGGCCCGGTCTATCAGGCTAAGCGTTTCACGGACGTTATGATCGGTGATGAGAACGCCGATGCCACGCTCGGTCAAGTGTCGCACCAACTCCTGAATATCGCCGACGGCGATGGGATCGATACCGGCGAACGGCTCGTCAAGCAGCATGAACGACGGCCCCGAGGCCAGGGCGCGCGCGATTTCGCAGCGCCGCCGCTCGCCGCCCGAAAGCGCGATCGAAGGCGATTTGCGCAGGTGCGTGATACGGAATTCCTCGAGCAAGCTGTCGAGTTTCTCGCGCCGCTTCTTGGCCGACGGCTCGACGATCTCGAGCACGGCCATGATGTTCTTCTCGACAGTCAGTCCACGGAAAATAGACGCTTCCTGCGGTAGGTAGCCGATGCCGAGGCGCGCGCGCCGGTACATAGGCAGCCGCGTCACATCCATGCCGTCGATGGTGATGTTGCCGGCGTCGGCTGGAACGAGCCCAGTGATCATGTAGAACACGGTCGTCTTGCCGGCGCCGTTGGGGCCCAGCAGGCCAACCGATTCACCGCGTCCCACGGCAAGGCTCACGCCGCGCACGACGAGGCGCTTCTTGTAGCTCTTGCGCACGTGGTGGACGGTTAGCCAGCCCTCGGCGCCGAGCTGTTCCGGAGCGCCGTTGGACGCCGGGTGCTCGGCATAGCCCTGCGCGTCGCCGTCCCACCCGTTGTAGGGTTCCTGCTGCGCACGCTTATTGCCGAAGGAGAGGATTTTCAGCACGGTCTTGAGAACCTCGGGTTCGGCCCCGCGAGTGGACCGCGGCGCCATGGTGCGCCGATCGGGAGCCCTGTCAATCTGCGTATTGGCCGCGATTTATCCTCAGCGATTGGGCGCTGAGGCGTCCCAACCCCCGCTGGGCCCGGGCGCGCCTGCGTCATCGCTAGCACCGGCCGAAGGCTTCTTTTCGGCTGGATTCTTCTCGCGAGGGTAAAAAATCGCGCTCGGGCGCTTCGCCGTGCCCGGCTGCATGGTAAAGCCGCCCTGGTCGTTGCCCTTCTTGTCCGGCGGGGCGGCGCGACCTGACCAGGCTGCCGTGGGGTCGTTGTGGATGACGCTCTCGCCGGTCAGCATATCGATGGTCAGCTTTGATCCGCGCACGACGTTCTTCGCCTGCGTTAAGATGACATCGCCGCCAAGCACCACCTGGTTGCCTTTGACGTTGAAGTCCGCCCAATCGCCGGTGGCGTTCTGCCCGTTCTTGGAGGTGACGATGACCTTGCCGCGCGCTTCGATGCGCGTGATCTCGGCCGGCGCTTTCTTTTCGCCCGGGGTGGTTTCCTCGGCGAGGCCCGCGGCGCCGGTGTAGTAGGCGCGCAGCTCGGACGTGCGCACGATGAAGTCGCCCTGCACGGCGCGCACGTCGCTCTTGAACACGGCCTGCTTGCTGCGGTCGTCGACGTCCAGGCGCCCGGCTTCCACGTCGATGGGTGCCGTCGGATCGGTCTTGAAGACGCTCACCGCACCTTGCGCGGCCTTAGAGGCTTCCGCGGCAAGCTGCTCCACCTTCTCCTTGGCGGTCTGTGCGCTCTTCTCTTGTCCGCGATAGAAGCGCGTCGAGATGCGGCCCGGATCTTCGCCCGCGGCGCCGGGCGACGTCAGCTGCGTCTTGCCTGTCGCGCGCTCGACAAAGAGACGCTCGCCCTTCAACTGATTGCGCCCCTGGATGGCGACGACGTTTCCCGTCAGCAGGATGGTATCGGCCTGCTGATCGACGGTCGCCTTATCGCCCGTGGCGCGGCGGTCCGCGCCCGACGTCATCTCGACATCGCCGTTCACCACGGCGACCTGGTTGATCGCGTCGTAGTCGAAGCTCGTTCCGGTGACGCGATCCTGCGGTGCGCGCGTCATCACCACCGGCGACTTGGAGAAGATGCGCTTGATCTTGGTGCCGGCGCCGGGCGTCGCGGCGGCAGGTGCGCCGGATGAGCCAATGTCGGCGCCCTCGTACTGAACTTCCAGCGCGGCGGTTTCCATCGCGGCATCGCCCTGCCGTGCCTTGACGTTGCCGGTGAAGGTTGCCGTCTTTCCCGTATCGTCGACGTCGAGGCGATTGGCAGTGATATCGATCGGTCCTTCGCCGCCGCCGAACATCGGTGTGGCGGCTGGCTTCTTGGCGTTGGCAGCTTGCGGTGCCCCCGCCGCATCGGACTTCTCGGGGACGAGGTGCGCCTTCACGTCGTGGACGAAGGCGATCTCGCGGCTCTTGCTGAGAATGCGCATCTCGTTGGAGCGGACTGTGCCCGACGGCATCTCGACCAGCACCGGCTCCTTGGAGGAGATGATGTTTTCGTTGGTGAGGATGGTGGCGCTCGACAACTTCGCCTTGAGGCCGCTTTCGGCGACAATGTCGATGCCGCCGGTGAGGTCCAGCTGATTGGCCTTGGTGTTGAACAGGCCCTTCGCAGCCGTAAGCGTGGTCTTCGACTTCTTGGCGTCGCTCATATCGCCGGTGATGTCGTTGAGACGCACGAAGTCGGTGTTGACGAGATCCTGAATGGCGGTCTTGGCGCGCACGACGTACTTGCCGCCATCCTTGTTGAAGCCCTCGTAGCTCGGGTTATCCATGGTCAGGTTGTCGGGGATGATGCGCGGCATCTCGAGCTTCGGGAAGCTGCCGACCCAACCGGTCGTCTCGAGGATCATCAGGCAGTAGAGGACGATGGTGCCAGCGGCAGCCCCTGGCAGCGTGAAGCGCAGCGCCCGGACGTAGCGCGTATGGCGGCGCGCGCGCGCAAAATTGCGCGCCCTGTCGGCGGCGGTCGTGCCGGCGAAGGGGTCGGAACCCATCCACTCTTGCCCGGAGGCGAAATTGCTGGTCGTTGCCATGCCGCTGTTCAATGCTGCCGGCTAGTGTGATGATCGAAAAATTCGCGGTCGTTAGAGGCGAGGCGTCGAGCGAATTTCTCGATCTGAATCACACTAGAAATTATTCTAATCTAGTGTCCCTTGTGATTGCGAAGCACGCTCCCGACCCGGCCGCGCACTCTGGCGCGCTTCGCAATCGGGACACTAGTAGCCGGCCGATGCCGTTAGTTCGACGTCAATTGGGGTTATATTGGGACTGCCAGACGTGGCAATGCCGCGCCCCGGCGGCAGGTACCTGCCTCAGGGGTATTCGGGGGCGGGGAACGCCGCCGCCGCGGCTCTCAGTGGGAAAAAATGTCGTCCTCGCCGAAACCGGCCAGATCGAGCTTGGCGCGCGTGCCCAGGAACCCGAAAGCGGCCTGCGCGAACGCCGTCCGGCCCTCCCGCGCCAGCATGGCGTCGAGCTTGGCCTTGAGGGCGTGCAGATGCAGCACGTCGGAGGCCGCGTAGGCGAGCTGCTGCTGGGATAGCTCGCTGGAGGCCCAGTCGGAGCTCTGCTGCTGCTTCGACAACTCGATGCCCAACAGCTCGCCGACGAGGTCCTTTAGGCCGTGGCGGTCGGTGTAGGTGCGCACCAGCTTGGAAGCGATCTTGGTGCAGTAGATCGGTGCCGTGACGACGCCAAGGTTCTTCTCGATGACAGCGATGTCGAAACGCGCGTAGTGGAAGATCTTGAGCACCGCCGGGTCGGTGAGCAGCGCCTTGAGGTTCGGCGCCGCGTAGTCGTGTCCGTCGAACTGCACCAAATGCGCGCTGCCGTCGCCCGACGAGAGCTGGATGAGGCACAGCCGGTCGCGGTTGACGTTGAGCCCTAGCGTCTCCGTATCGACGGCAACGCTGTCCCCGAACGACAGTCCGCTCGGCAGGTCGTTCTTGTGCAGCGTGATGGAGGTCTTGGCCATCGTGGTTGAGCCCTCGGCTTGCGCTTGGCGTGAGCTGGGCTGCGACGGGCAGCCGTCCGCTATACGCCCCAAAGCTTTAAGTTCGGTCACCAATCGAACCGCCGCACGGAACGGCCGACGGCGGCGCCAATCGTGCAGCCCGGCCTAGTGGCCGTTCGTTGAACAGCGATAAAATGAAGCTGGTGCCCAGGAAGGGACTCGAACCCCCACGCCCTTGCGAGCGCCAGCACCTGAAGCTGGTGCGTCTACCAATTCCGCCACCTGGGCACGGGGCGATGAGTTAGAGAGCGCCGCGCCGGTTGTCAATTATGTCTCGTGCGGCCGCGCGCATCCTTCCCAGGGCCGGCGCCGCTCGTGTATTCCTGGGGCGATCAGGGGCCGCGCGGCGGCCGGCTGACCAGGAGGACCGGCGATGGCGGATCGTCTCGACAACCAGGGTATTGCGACCGTTTTCGGCGGCTCGGGCTTCGTCGGCCGCTATGCAGTCGCGGCGCTGGCCAAGCAGGGCTGGCGCGTACGCGCCGCCGTACGCCGGCCGGATCTCGCCGGCTTCTTGCAGCCTGCAGGCTTGGTCGGCCAGGTGGCTCCGGTACAGGCCAACCTGCGCTATCCCGCCATCGGTGCAGCGCGCCCTGGCCGGCTCCAAGTTCGTCGTTAACGCGGTCGGCGTGCTGGCCAGCGGCGGCAAGCAGACGTTCCGGGCCATCCATGTCGAAGGACCGCGCGCTATCGCCAAGGCGGCGCGCGAGGCCGGCGTCCGCCAGCTCGTGCACATCTCCGCCATCGGCGCCGATGCCAAGTCGTCGTCGCGCTATGCCCGCTCCAAGGCGGAGGGTGAGCGCGCCGTGCTGGAGGAGTTCCCCGGCGCCATCATCGTGCGCCCGTCGATCGTCTTCGGACCGGAGGACGAGTTCTTCAACCGCTTCGCCGCCATGGCGCGCATCTCGCCGCTGCTGCCGCTCATCGGCGGCGGGCGAACGCGCTTTCAGCCGGTTTTCGTCGGGGACCTCGGCACGGCCATCGCCGCAGTCGGCTCGGGCGCCGGCAAGCCGGGCACCGTCTACGAAGCGGGCGGACCGGAGGTGCTGTCGTTCCGCGAGCTGCTCGACCTGACGCAGGAGTGGTCCGACCGCTCGCGCGGCTACTTGCCGCTACCGTTCTGGCTCGCCAAGCTGCAGGCGCTGCTCACCTGGCCGCTGCCGAACAGTCTGCGGCCGATCACCGTCGACCAGGTGCGCATGCTCCAGCACGACAACGTCGTCAGTGCTGCAGCCAAGAGCGAAGGGCGCACGCTCGCCGCGCTCGGCGTCGCTGCGCCGCACGGCGTGGCCGCCATCGTGCCGACCTACCTGGAGCGCTTCCGCGCCCGGGGGCAGTTCGCGCACTACCGCACCTGACGCCTTCCCTCAGCCGAAACTAAAAAGGCTCCGGCGGTTGCCGGAGCCTCAACGCTTTGCGCAAAGGAGATGTATGCGCCGGCTGCGACGCCATGCACTTAGTGCACGCTGGCAATCTCAAGGTCATCGTCGATCGCATGGCCGACTGCGGCCTGCCGTGTATCGGTAAGCGCCAAAGGTGTGCCGTCGGCCGCGTGCAACGAGAACAGGTTGATGCCTTTGGGCAAACCCTCGATGGCCGGGAACATACGGGTCGCTTCGTCGGCAGTGAGCGTCTTGATGTAGGCGACGACGCCCCCGCCAAGCGTGGCGAGCTCGTGTTCGGTCATGACATTGCGTGGGTCTAGGATCTTATCGGCTTCGGTCATGACGCAACTCCTTCTGCAAGCCGGGCCCGGCGCACCGCCATCCGAATCTGACGGAGAGCGTATCGGTATCCCGGATCTGCGCCCACCGCTGAAACGCGCGATGTGGCTGTCTCGATGCAACGCTGACACACCTTATTTTCTGTCGCTAATCTCGATCGTCCGCACCAGGCGCTCAGGCTCCAGGCGCTTCAGGTCGATTGCGAGCAGTCCATCGGACAAGTCAGCAGACTTTACCTCGATTCCCTCCGCAAGCACGAACGTGCGCGTAAATTGTCGCGCCGCTATGCCGCGGTAGAGGTAGCTGCGGGACTTCTCCTCCGACTGCTTGCCGCGCACGATCAGCTGGCTGTCAGCGAGCGTGATCTCGAGTTGATCGCGCGTGAAGCCGGCGACTGCGAGCGTGATACGCAGGGTCTCGCCCTCGCCGTTAACGGCGTCGATTCGCTCGACGTTATACGGGGGATAACCGTCGCCGGATCCTTTGTTGGCGCGATCGATCAGGCGCTCGATCTCCTCGAAACCCAAAAGCAGCGGGCTCGAGAGCAATGAAATTCTCGACATCGTCCGAAAGTCCTTCCTAAGCGACCTTCAACTTCGAGCATCTTCGGAGCCTCTTAACCTTGGCCTCCGACGACCCAGCCCCGCGAGCGGGCACTGGCTTGGTGGAGAACATATGGGCGACGGAGGGGGAGCGTTCAAGCGTCGGAATCAGGCGCCGCCCGTCACCCTCGCGATGGCTCACGCGGACCGCCTGCAACCCGGCCGCAGATGAACACGATGTCATTTGACATGGGGGGAGCGAACCCGAAGATGACGGCCAACGCGCGGTTTCGCCGAGCCGACTGCGATAGCGGTTCACCTCCGGCTACCCATCCGGATCCAATCGGGGTTCAATCGATGCTCAAGCTCGGCTTCAGCCGTCCCGCACTCTTATCAATGGCCATGCTCATGCTCGCTTTTGCACAACAAATCGCTTCTGCCGAACCGCGTGCTTCCGAGTTCAAGCTGTCGAACGGCATGGACGTCGTGGTGATCCCCGATCATCGCGCCCCGTCGTTACCCACATGGTCTGGTACAAGGTCGGCGCCGCCGACGAGCCCAAGGGCGTCTCCGGCATCGCCCACTTCCTCGAGCATCTGATGTTCAAGTCGACGGACAAGATCGCCGTCGGCGACTTCTCCAAGATCATCTCCAAGCTCGGCGGCCAGGACAACGCCTTCACCGGCCAGGACGTCACCGCCTACCACCAGCGCATCGCCAAGGAGCAGCTTGGCACCCTGATGGAGATGGAGGCCGATCGCATGACGCATCTGCGCCTCACCAACGATGAGGTCGCCACCGAGCGGCAGGTGATCATCGAGGAGCGCCGCTCGCGCATCGAGAACAATCCCGGCGCGCGCCTCGACGAGCAGATGAACGCCACGCTCTACCTCTCGCATCCCTACGGCATCCCGGTCATCGGCTGGGAGCACGAGATGGCGAAGCTGTCGCGCGAGGACGCGCTGCGCTTCTACAAGCGCTACTACGCACCCAACAATGCCATCCTCGTCGTCGCCGGCGACGTGACCGTCGACGAGGTGAAGCGCCTCGCCGAAGCGACCTACGGCAAGATCCCGGCAAACCCGGAGGTCGACACGCGCTTGCGTCCGCAGGAGCCTCCGCACATCGCCGCGCGCCGCCTGACGCTGAAGGACCCGCGCGCCGGCAATGCCTCGTTCCACCGCTATTACATTGCGCCGAGCTACGTGACGGCGAAGCCGGGCGAGGCCGAAGCGCTCGACCTCCTGATGAAGATTCTCGCCGACGGCTCGACCAGCCGCCTCTATCGCAAGCTCGTCGTCGAGGACAAGGTCGCGGCCACCACCGGCGGCGACTACTCGGGCTACAACCTCGATTGCGGTGCCATCTCGCTGTACGCCGTGTCGAGCGGCGGCAACGACCTCACGCCGATCGAGGCCGCCGTCGATGGCGTGCTCGAACGAGATCCGCACCAACGGCGTCACGCAGCTCGAGCTTGAGCGCGCCAAGAAGTCGTTGCTGGCCGACTACATCTACGAGAGCGACAACCAGGCGAACCTCGCCCGCCGCTACGGCTGGGCCGTCGCCATCGGCCGCTCGCCCGCCGACGTCGAAGGCTGGCCGGCGGCGATCGCCAAGGTCACCGCCGACGACGTCAAGAAGGCGGCCGACAACTATCTCGATGCGCGCCGTTCGGTGACCGGCTGGCTGCTGCCCGAGCCTGAGGACGCCAAGGGCACCGGCGATCGCGTCGAGCAGCCCGTCGTCCACTCGCGGTCGTGATTCCCTTCATGCGAAAAGGCTATGATATGGTCGCGGCCCTTCCCCGGCGCTCGGCGTTTCATCGCGCTCACCGCCGATCCATCGTCGCTGCGTCGCTCGCCGCGTTCGCCGCCGTCTTCCTCACCAGCTTGAGCTTGCCCGCAAACGCCATGAAGATCCAAACCGTGAAGAGCCCCGGCGGCATCGAAGCCTGGCTGGTCGAGGAGCACGCGGTGCCGATGATGGCCATGCGCTTCGCCTTCGAAGGCGGCAGCTCGCAGGACCCGGTCGGCAAGGAGGGCGTCGCCAACTTCGTCACCGCCATGCTCGACGAGGGCGCCGGCGATCTCAACTCGCGCGAGTTCCAGGAGCGCATGGAAGACCTCTCCATGCGCATGAACTACGAGGAGGCCAAGGACGCCTTCTACGGCAACTTCGAAACGCTCACCGAGAACCGCGACGAGGCGGCCAAGCTCCTGAAGCTGGCGCTCACCAAGCCGCGCTTCGATCAGGACGCGGTGGAGCGCATCCGCCAGCAGCTCGTCGCCTCGCTCGTCTACGCCGCACGCGATCCCGACAAGGTGGCGCAGAACCAGTGGTACGCCACCGCCTTCGCCGGCCATCCCTATGCGCGCCCGGCCAACGGCACCGAGGCGACCATCGGCACCATGACCGGCGCCGACCTCGAAGCCTATCGCAAGCGCGTGTTCGCCAAGGACACGCTGAAGGTCGTCGCCGTCGGCGACATCACGCCCGAGCAGCTGGGCAAGCTGCTCGACGACGTCTTCGGCGACCTGCCGGCCAAGGCCGAGCTGTCGCCGGTGTCAAAGACCAATCCCGTCACCGGCGGAAGCCAGACGGTCGTCGACATGAACGTGCCGCAGTCGGTGGCCGTGTTCGGCATGGGCGCCATGCCGCGCAAGGACCCGGACTTCATGCCGGCGTTCGTGCTCAATCAGATCCTCGGCGGCGGCGGCTTTGCCTCCAAGCTGATGGAGGAGGTGCGCGAGAAGCGCGGCCTCGCCTACTCCGTCTACACCTACGTCTATCCCTATCAGCACACGTCGATCTTCTCGGGCGGCGTCGCGACGCGCAACGACATGATGGGGCAGTCGCTCGACATCATCCGCGAAGAGCTGAAGAAGATGGCGGATGGCGACGTGAAGCAGGAAGATCTCGACAACGCCAAGAGCTATCTCATCGGCTCGTATCCGCTGCGCTTCGACACCAACGCCAAGATCGCCTCGCAGCTGCTTGGCCTGCGCATGGACGGCTTCGGCCCGGAGTACGTCGAGAACCGCAACGCCATGATCGCGGCGGTGACGCTCGATGATCTGAAGCGCGTCGCCAAGCGTCTGCTCGATACGCAGAACCTGATCGTCACCATCGTCGGCAAGCCGACGCTGGTGCAGGCCAAGAAGGGCTAACGCCACCGCAGCTTTGCGCAATCAATCGAAAGCCGGCGGTTTCTACCGCCGGCTCTTTGCGTTGCTGAGCGGTCCGCGGGCAGCTCAGCGGTTGGACTTCTTGGCGCGTTCGATCGCCTGCGTGATCATGCGGCGCGCCTCGGCCGAATCGCCGAGGTGGTCGATCTTCGCCCACTTGCCCGGCTCCAGGTCCTTGTAGTGCCCGAAGAAGTGCTCGATCTGCTGCACCGTGATTTGCGGCAGGTCGGTGTAGTTCGCCACCTTGTCGTAGCGCATCGTCGTCTTGCTGCTCGGCACGGCGATGATCTTCTCGTCGCCGCCGCCCTCGTCCTGCATGACGAGCACGCCGACCGGCCGGCAGTTGATGACGGCGCCCGGCACGATGGCGCGCGTGTTGCAGACGAGGACGTCGATCGGGTCGCCGTCGAGCGACAGCGTGTGCGGGACGAAGCCGTAGTTGCCCGGGTAGCGCATCGGCGTATAGAGGAAGCGGTCGACGATCAGCGTGCCCGAGGCCTTGTCCATCTCGTACTTGATGGGCTCGCCCCCAACCGGAACCTCGATCGACGACGTTGATGTCGAGGGGCGGGTTCAAACCGATCGGAATTGCGTCGAGCCGCATTACTCGCTCCACAAGGTTGACGACTTGGCGCTGGCTGCGGCCAGGCGCGGGAACACTCATCCCGCAAAGTAGTGGATGAATTGCGCACATCGATAGCAGCGCCGCCGGCCGGCGTCGCGCGCAACCAACGGGATTGCCTCGGACATTAGTACACAGGGCAGCTGCAACCCGAGGCGTCGCACGCGTCGTAGCGAATCGCCGGATGGTCTAGCCTCCCGCCCTCAGGGAGACCATGGATGCCCATCCGCCAGCTATCGCCGGAGACCGTCAACCGCATCGCCGCCGGCGAGGTGGTGGAGCGGCCGGCCAGCGTCGTCAAGGAGTTGGTCGAGAACGCCCTCGATGCCGGCGCCGGCGAGATCGAGGTCGTGACCGCGTCCGGTGGGCTGTCTCTGATCCGGGTCACCGACGACGGCGGCGGGATGCCGCCCGAAGACCTGGAGCTTGCCGTCGAGCGGCACGCTACATCGAAGCTGTCGGAAGAAGATCTGTTCGCCATCCGCACCCTCGGCTTTCGTGGCGAGGCGCTGCCGTCGATCGGCTCCATCGCGCGGCTGACGATCCTGTCGCGCGGCGCGCGGCGCCTCCGAAGCTTTCGCGCTGGGCGTCGACCGTGGCGCCAAGGGCCAGGTGAAGCCGGCCGCCGGCAACGCCGGAACGTGCGTCGAGGTGCGCGACCTGTTCTCCAGCGTGCCGGCGCGATTGAAGTTCCTCAAGTCGGAGCGGGCCGAGAACCAGGCTGTGTCCGAGATCGTCAAGCGGCTGGCCATGGCGCACCCGCAAGTCGGCTTCACGCTGACGGCCGGCGAGCGCACGGGACTGCGCTATCCGCGCGAAGCTGCCGGCGACGCCGGTCTCCTGCAACGCCTCGGCCGCATCATGGGTCGCGAGTTCATGGACGACGCGGTGCCCGTAGCGGGCGAGCGCGAGGGCGTATCCGTGTCGGGCTTTGCCGGCCTGCCGACGCTGCACCGCCCCGACGCCGCGCAGCAGTTCCTGTTCGTCAACGGACGCCCGGTGAAGGACAAGCTGCTGATCGGCGCCGTGCGCGCCGCCTACGGCGATCTCATCCCGCGCGGGCCGTCAGCCGCTGCTGGCGCTGTTCGTGTCGCTGCCGCCGGAAGAAGTCGACGTCAACGTCCACCCGGCAAAGGTCGAGGTGCGCTTCCGCGACAGCGGCCGCGTGCGGTCGCTGCTGGTCAACGCACTGGCGGCGGCGCTGTACGCCGCCGGCCACCGCGCATCGGCTGCCAATGGCGTATCGGCGCTGCAGGAGCTGCGCCCCAACGTGGTGCCGTTCGAGCGCCCCGGCCGGCGTATTTCGGCGCGCCGCGCAGTTCTGTCAGCTTCGGTCTGGCCGAGGCCATGCAGGCGCCGCTGGATGTGATGGACTCCCCGAGCGCCGACGCCCGCGCTTTTATGGCACCCGTTGCGGAGGCTCTTCAGGATCGCCCGCTCGGCGCCGCGCGAGCGCAGCTGCACGAGAACTACATCGTCGCTCAGACGCGCGACGGCGTCGTCATCGTCGACCAGCACGCCGCGCACGAGCGGCTTGTCTACGAGCGGCTGAAGACCATGCTCGCCGATGGGGGCGTGGCGCGGCAGGGGCTGCTGGTGCCGGTGGTCGTCGACCTCGGCGATGAGGAAGCTGCGGCGCTCGCCGAGAAGGCAGGCGAGCTGGCGGAGCTTGGCCTCGTGCTGGAAGCGTTCGGAGCCGGAGCGGTCGTCGTGCGCGAGGTGCCGGCGCTGCTCGGCGACGGCGATGTGACGGGGCTGATCAAGGATCTCGCGGCCGACATCGTGCGCGAAGGCACCAGCACGGCGCTGAAGGACCGGCTGCTCTCCATTTGCGCGACCATCGCCTGCCACGGCAGCGTGCGCTCGGGTCGGCGGCTGACGCCCGACGAGATGAACGCGCTTTTGCGCGACATGGAGGCGACGCCCTATTCCGGCCAGTGCAACCACGGCCGCCCGACGTACGTCGAATTGAAGCTCGCCGACATCGAGAAGCTTTTCGGCCGGCGGTGACCGCCCGTCTCAGCCCTTCTTCAGGATGAGCGTCAGCCCGCGCAGCGTGCTGTTGAAGAACTGGATCTCCACGATCTGCCGGTCGTTCATGACGATGACGTCCATGTTGGCCGTCAGGTCGCCGGCGCGCACGATGATGCGCAAGCCGCGCTCGGTCACCTCGCCGGTCATCTCGCCGCCGAGATTGTAGACGAGCTCGTTCCAGGTACCGCTCAGCTTGCCGTCCTTGCTGGCGTTGACGAGGCTCTTGACCTCGATCTTGCCGCTGGCCGAGGCGCAGCGGATGTTTTGCTTCAGCTCGTTGCCGGCCGGGTTGACGAAGTAGGTGGCGCGGCACTGCACCTTCTCGGTCTTGCCCTCCTTGAGGCCGAGGCGCCCCTCGCCGACCCAGCGGCCCGGCAGCTCCTTGAACGGCGCCGATTTCTGCACCGCGGCGGGGCGCGGCGGTTCCGGGCTGTCGTCGCTCGGTGCGGCGGCGCCGTCATCCGTCTCGACGATGATCTCGTCGTCGGCCGCACTGCCGGGTTTGTCCTGGGCGAGCGCCCCGCCGACGCCGGTGAGGCAGAGCAGGGCGGCGAGGACGAGATGGGCTGGCTTCATATGCGTGCGGGGCCTGGAGGTGTGGCGACGGCGCGGTGGCTGAACCTGCCGTCGACGGATTATGCGGAATGTCGTTGTGATCGCAGCGGATTCCTAGTGCGCGCGGGCCACACGCCTGAGCCGAACGGCGCCATATTCGCTCACCCGGCCTGGGCGGCCTGATGCACGTTGGCGACGCCGTGGTTAACCGCCGCCCTCGGCAATGACGGTACCTTCAGAGTTTTTTATGCGGGTGCGGACGAATTATCCCGCCGCGGCGGTGCCTGCCGCGGCCTGCGGTCCGCGTGCTGGTGGCCCCATGCGGTCGAGCTCCTCGAACTCCTCTTCCGTGTAGACGCGCGAGCGGGTGAGGAATCGCAGCCCTTCGGGTGACTCCAGCGAGAAGCCCGAACCGCGCCCCGGTACGGCGTCGATGATCAGCTGCGTGTGCTGCCAGTACTCGAACTGCGGACCGGAGATGTAGACCGGCACGCCGGCGATGGAGCCAAGGTAGACGTCGCGCTCGCCGACGCGGAATTCGCCGCGCGGGTAGCACATGGGGGCGCTGCCGTCGCAGCAGCCGCCCGATTGGTGGAACATCAGCGGCCCGTGCTGCGCCGCCAGCTTCTCGATCAGCGCCGTCGCTTCCGGCGTCACCTTGACCCGCTCGATCATCGAGGCCTCCTGCGCGACCGCTCTTGCCCTAAGCCGGGATATTGTTTTCGGAAGGTACCACGATGGCGAAAATGTCCGACAAGGCTGTCAGGGCGCCGTTGTGCATGGCCTCGGCTGTGACGATGCCGCCCACTGGGTTCGCAAGCGCTCGGGTCGCCGTCGCATTGCCGACGACGGTGGTCCGGTAGCCGCGGTTGAACGCTGCCCGCGCCGTCGAGTTCACGCATACATGCGTCATGAAGCCGGCGATGACGAGATCGCTGATGCCGCGCTTCTTGAGCTCGGTATCGAGGTTCGTCTGCTCGAATGAGCTGGGGTAGGCCTTGACGATGACCGTTTCGCCGGGCGCCGGTGCTACTAGGTCAGCGATGGCACCGATCGGCGCCCGCACGTCGTAGGGCGTGCCCGGGCCCGCATCGTGCTGGATGTGGATTACGGTCGCGCCGGCGTCGCGGGCGCGCTGCAACAGCTTGGCGCATTCCTTCAGCGCAGGCTCGACGCCTTCGAGCTGCATGACGCCTTCGCGATAGGTGTTCTGGCAGTCGATCAGCACCAGCGCCGACTTGGAAAGCGGTGCCGGCGTGTCGGACAGCGCCAAAAGCGAGCGAAGCGTCGGACGTGCATCGGTCATGCCGTGATCCTCATTGCGAAGCGAAGCAGCGCGGCCTTGAGGGCCGCGCTGCTCGAAAGAACAAACTTCGGTCGGCGCTGCCCGGCTCAGAAGAAGCCGAGCGCCTTCGGGCTGTAGCTGACCAGCATGTTCTTGGTCTGCTGGTAGTGGTCGAGCATCATCTTGTGCGTCTCGCGGCCGATGCCCGACTGCTTGTAGCCGCCGAACGCCGCGTGCGCCGGATAGAGGTGGTAGCAGTTGGTCCACACGCGGCCGGCCTGGATGCCGCGGCCCATGCGGTAGGCCGCGTTGCCGTCGCGCGTCCACACGCCGGCGCCGAGGCCGTAGAGCGTGTCGTTGGCGATGGCGAGCGCTTCCGCTTCGTTCTTGAACTTCGTCACGGCGAGCACCGGTCCGAAGATCTCCTCCTGGAAGACGCGCATCTTGTTGTGGCCCTCGAGCACGGTCGGCTCGACGTAGAAGCCGTTCTCGAAGCCGGAGCCGATCTGCGCACGCTCGCCGCCGGTCAGCACCTTGGCGCCTTCGCCCTGGCCGATGTCGATGTAGGCGAGGATCTTCTCGAGCTGGTCGGACGAGGCCTGGGCGCCGATCATGGTGGTGGGGTCGAGCGGGTTGCCCTGCATGACCTTCTTCACGCGCTCGATGGCGCGCTCCATGAAGGCGTCGTAGATGCTCTCCTGCACCAGCGCGCGCGACGGGCAGGTGCAGACCTCGCCCTGGTTCAGGGCGAACATGGTGAAGCCTTCGAGCGCCTTGTCGAAGAAGTCGTCGTCCTCGTCGATCACGTCGGCGAAGAAGATGTTCGGCGACTTGCCGCCGAGCTCCAGCGTGACGGGGATGATGTTCTCGGAGGCGTACTGCATGATCAGGCGGCCGGTCGTCGTCTCGCCGGTGAAGGCGATCTTGGCGATGCGCGGGCTGGAGGCGAGCGGCTTGCCGGCTTCGACGCCGAAGCCGTTGACGACGTTGAGCACGCCCGGCGGCAGCAGGTCGCCGATCAGATCCATCAGCACCATGATGGAGATCGGGGTCTGCTCGGCGGGCTTCAGCACGACGCAGTTGCCGGCGGCGAGCGCCGGAGCGAGCTTCCACACCGCCATCAGGATCGGGAAGTTCCACGGAATGATCTGGCCGACGACGCCGAGCGGCTCGTGGAAGTGGTAGGCGATGGTCGTCTCGTCGATCTCCGAGAGCGAGCCTTCCTGGGCGCGGATGCAGCCGGCGAAATAGCGGAAGTGGTCGACGGCGAGCGGCAGGTCGGCGGCCATCGTCTCGCGGATCGGCTTGCCGTTGTCGATCGTCTCGACGGTGGCGATGGCGGGGAGATTGGCCTCCATGCGGTCGGCGATCTTGAGCAGGACGGCGGCGCGCGGCGGCCGGAGCCGTCTTGCCCCAGGCGTCGTTGGCGGCGTGCGCGGCGTCGAGCGCCTTCTCGATGTCCTCGGCGGTCGAGCGTGCGATCTCGCAGATGAGCTTGCCGGTGATCGGCGTGAGGTTGTCGAAGTACTGGCCCTTCGCCGGCGCGACCCACTGGCCGCCGATGAAGTTGTCGTAGCGCGTGCGAATCTTGATGTTCTGCGCCGACGCGCGCCAAGCGCGGCTGCGGGCGTTTCCGGCTTCACGATAAGCTGCATACATGTCCTCCCAGGGAAGTGGGGTGAACCCCATCTTGTGTGGGCGCAAGCTACCCCGAAATGGGGTCTCAACCAAAGATACCGGCGCATTGGCAATTAGTGCATAAGCGCCGCACCGACCATTTGACTTGCATCAGATCAATCGGTGCCCGGATGGCCTCTTGGGCTAACTCAATTTATACGCAGCGGTATGACACGCAAAGTTTCCGGACCTGAAATCGAACGCGTCGTGCAGCTGCTCGGGCGGCTGCCTGGGCTTGGGCCGCGCTCGGCGCGCAAGGCGGCGCTGGCGCTGATGAAGCGGCGCAACGATCTGCTCGTGCCGCTGGCCGAGGCGCTCGCCAACGCGGTCGAGAAGATCGTCGAGTGCCCGAGCTGCGGCAACCTCGACACAGTGTCGCCCTGCAGCCTCTGCCAGGATCCGCGCCGTGATCGCAGCATGATCATCGTCGTCGAAGAGATCGGCGATCTTTGGGCGCTGGAGCGCGCCGGCGTCGTCAACGGCCTCTATCACGTGCTCGGCGGCCACCTGTCGCCGCTCGACGGCATCGGCCCTGACCGCCTCAACATCGCGCGCCTGATCGAGCGCGCGGCAACCGGCGAGGCGCAGGAGATCGTGCTCGCGCTCAACGCCACGGTGGAAGGTCAGTCGACGGCCCACTACCTGACCGAGCAACTGGCACCGAGCGGCGTCATCGTCTCGCGCCTGGCGCAGGGCGTGCCGATGGGCGGGGAGCTCGACTATCTCGACGAGGGCACGCTCGCGGCGGCCATCAAATCCCGCCGGCGCATGTAGTGCGGCACATCAAGGTCACGCGACCCGCGGAAACGACACTCGCTCGGCGCTGAAAACCTTGAAAAAATCGGTGGGAACGGTTCGAAAGTGGCCGGCGGGCCCAATGCCACCTTGTTTGTTCTGCTAAGATGGGCCCGGCAGGGTCTAGGGTTGCGCATCCGAAGGTTTCGCCGGCGCATTTGGGGTAAGATGAGCGAAGATCGTCCAAAGCATCCGGTTCCGGCCGAATGGCGATCGCGCCTGCTCGAGCTGCCGCGTCTCAACAAGCGCATCATCCTGGTCGCGCTCGACTTCGGGCTCCTCAGCCTGGCGCTGTGGATCTCCATCTCCATCCGCTACAACACGCTCTATGCGCCGCCCGACTGGTTCATGGCGCTGGTGCTCTTCAGCGGTCCGGTCATCACCGTGATGACCTTCTCGGTCTCGGGCCTCTACCGCTTCGTCACCCGCTATCTCGGCTATCGCGGTCATACCCGCATCATCGGCTGCATCTGGCTGTCGGTGCTGATCTGGTCGCTGGTCATATTGATGTCGGGCCAACTCGGCATCCCGCGCTCGGTCGTGCTCGGCTATGGCGTGCTCTCCACGCTGCTGATCGCGGGCAGCCGCGAGGTGGCCGCCATGATCCTCGAGAGCGCCGGCATCCGCCTGTCCGAGCTGCCGACCAACATCGAGCGTACGCCGGTGATCATCTTCGGCGCCGGCCAGCTCGGCGTGCAGCTGCTGGAAGCGCTGCGCCGCGGCTACAATCGCACTGCCGTCGCCTTCGTCGATACTGAGCCCTCGCTGTGGCGTCAGTACGTGGCCGGTCTCAAGGTCCACCATCCCGACAAGGTCTCGCTGCTGATCGAGCGGCATGGGGTGAAGGAGATCCTGGTCGCGCTGCCGGACGATCGCCGTCGCGAGCGCCGACGCATCCTCAAGGATCTGCAGGACCAGCCGGTAGAGGTGAAGGTGCTGCCGGCGGTGGAGGACATCGCCTCTGGACGCATCAGCGTCACCGACCTGCGCCCCGTCGAGGTCAACGATCTGCTCGGCCGCGACAAGGTTCCGGCCAACTCCGATCTGCTGGCGCGCAAGACGCGCGGCAAGTGCGTGCTGATCACCGGTGCGGGCGGCTCCATCGGGTCGGAGCTCGTGCGGCAGCTTCTGAAGCAGAGCCCGCGCCGCATCGTGCTGTTCGATATCTCGGAGGCGGCGCTCTACCAGATCGAGGATGAGATCTCCGAGTTCGTGAAGGTCGCGCGCCCCGAGATGCCGCGCCCGGAGATCGTCGCCGTTCTCGGCTCGGTGCTCGACGCCGCGAGCTTGCGCGAGACGATCGTCGGCAATGCGGTGCAGGTGATCTATCACGCCGCCGCCTACAAGCATGTGCCGATCGTCGAGCAGAACGCCGTGTGCGGGCTGCGGAACAATACCTTCGGCACCGCGGTGCTGGCCGAATGCGCCAAGGCGGCCGGTGTCGAGCTGGTCGTGCTCATCTCCACCGACAAGGCGGTACGACCCACCAACATCATGGGCGCCAGCAAGCGCCTCGCCGAGCTGGTTCTGCAGGCGGCGGCGGCGAACGGTGGGTCCACCATCTTCACGATGGTCCGCTTCGGCAACGTGCTCGATAGCTCGGGCTCGGTGGTGAAGAAGTTCCGCCGCCAGATCCTCGCCGGCGGCCCGGTGACGGTCACGCATCCCGATATCATCCGCTACTTCATGTCGATTCCCGAGGCGGCCGAGCTCGTCATCCAGGCGGGCGCCATGGCCCAGGGCGGCGACGTGTTCGTGCTCGACATGGGCGAGCCGGTGCGCATCGACGACCTCGCGCGGTTGATGGTCAGGCTGTCGGGCTTCGACGTCAGAACCGCCGATAACCCCGAGGGCGACATCGCCGTCACCTATACCGGGCCTGCGCTCCGGCGAGAAGCTCTATGAGGAGCTGCTGATCGGCGCCAACACCAAGGCGACCGAGCATCCGCGCATCTGGCGATCGGACGAGCCGTTCCTGCCCTCCGAAGAGCTCGAGCGCGAGCTGGAGATATTGCGGGCGGCGATGAACGTGCGCGACTTCGAAGCGATGCAAACCGTGCTGATGCGCAACGTCGAGGGCTATCAGGCCAATCCAGCGCTACCGCCGAGCGAGGAAGGCCCGCTCGCGACCTGGACGCCGCCCACCCGGACGCTGCATTGACATGGCCATGCCTGCCGCTGCAGCGGAGATCGGCGCACGCCGCGTCGCCGTCGTGTGTCCGCCCGGAGCACCGCTGCAGTACCTGCGCGACATGCTCGTCGGCGACGTCATCTCGCGCAGCCATCGCGTCCTCGTGGCGGCGCCCGAGTTCAGCTCTGCCGACGTGCGGGCGCTGAGCCAGCTCGGCGCCGAGCACGCTGTCTACATGCCCGGACGGCAATGGACTGAAGCTATTCGCCGACTGGAAGGCGATCGGCAGCTTGAAGCAGGTGCTCGCCGATTGGTCGCCGAGCATCGTCGTCGCCTACGGCTCGAAGACGATGGTATACGGCGCCCTGGCGGCCAAGAGCGCCGGCGCCGAGCGAATCGTGCTCGTCGTTGACGCACTGCCGGAGCAGCGGTTTACCGGTGCGCTCGACGCTGACGAAATGCCGGCCTGGCGCTATGGCCAGGCGCTGCGCGCCGCCGACGAGGCCGTGTTCCACAATCGCGACGACCTCGCGCTGCTGAAGAAGCTGGCGCTGGTTCCCGATACTTTGGCCGTTACGGTCGTACCCGGCGCCGGCGTCGATATCGAGGGCCAGACGCCGCTACCGCTGCCGGCGCTGGGCCAGGGCCTCGTCTTCCTGATGATTGGCAGCTGCGAGGCGCGTCGCGGCGTCATGGAGTACTGCGCGGCTGCAACCCTATTGCGCCGGCGCGCGCCGACCTCGCGCTTTCTCTTTGCCGGCCTGCCGGCCGAGGGCTCGGGTGGCATCGCTGCCGCCGAGCTGGCGCAGCATCCCGACGTCGAATACCTCGGCGACGCTGCCGACCATCCGGACGCGCTCGAGCAATGCCATGTTTTCGTCTACCCCTCGCGTGCCGACGGCATGCCGCAGCCGGTGCTGCAGGCGATGGCGGCCGGGCGTCCTATCGTGACGACGAACATCGCCGGCTGCCGGGACACGGTCGACGAGCGCGTCAACGGCTGCCTCGTTGCGCCGCGCGATGCCGAGGCGCTGGCAGAGGGGATGGAAAGCTATCTGAAGCGCCCCGATCTCATTCCGGCCATGGCACGCGCCAGCCGCGCCAAGGCCGAGCGCTTCGGCACGGCGAACTCGGTCAAGCGCACGATGATGGACCTGCTGCGTCTCTAATGCGCGCGTCAGCTGGCGTAGAGCCGGTAGCTGAGGCGCGGCTGGCGGAAAGATGCCGCGCAATCGACGAGCATGTCGGATGGGATCGCCTGTCGCCCGATGAGCATGCGGTAGGTCATCCGCTCGCGGTTGGTCAGCGTCACCTCGATAGGCCATTGCCGCTTGGCAATGCTGAGCGTCGTCATGATGACGTAGCGCAACTCCGGCACGCCGTTGGAGCTGATGACCTCGCGCCGGTCGACGACGTCGGCGCTCGCCGCCACCTCCAGATCGCCCTTCTGCGGACTGGGGCGCACCGCAAACCGCACCTTCAAGCGCCGGCCGTTTACGTATGGTTCGATGAAGTGGGTATGCAGGGCTGAGGTCTTGGCGCCGGTATCGATCTTGGCCTTCAGTGCGGGCAAGCCAAGCTCGGGCAGCGCGATCCACTCCTGCCAACCGACGACGATGAGGCGCGATGCATCCGAGAGCACAGCGGTGCCTTCCCGACAAACTGCAAGCTGACGGCATGTTACCAATTATTGCAGCGTTTTAAAGTGGGTCCGTTGCCGCGCCCGGCAATCGTCGACGCCTCAAATCCGCTCATTTCGCTGCCGCTCATCGTAGCGAGGCTGATTCTACCGGCGTACAATTGAGGGCACGGCCGCGAGCCAAGGGAGGAAACATGCGTACGAGAATTCTGCTGGTGCTCGCGTTGGCCAGCTTGCTGCCGATCGCCGCCGTCGCCGCCGGCACTGCCGCCGATCCGCCCCCGACCCCGCCGGCCGACGCGGTCCCCGCCACAGAGCCCGATGATCCCAACGCGGCACCCTATCCGCCCGATGGCGTCATCGACCCCAATGCCGAGTACCCGACGGATGGCGCCGAAGGCACCGATCAGGGCGAGACGGGTGCGCCCGCCAACCCGCCGGCCGCCGGAGATGCAACTCCGCCGGATTGATCTTCGGGGCGTGCGACACTGAACGGTGGTGCGGTGGCGCTCCACGGGCGTCGGGCCGATTGACCGCACTGCCGGCTTTTCCTATTTCAAGCTCATGGCCAAGCTGCCCATCGTCACGCTCCCGGATCCCATCCTGCGCAAGCTTTCGACGCCCGTCGAGCGCGTCGACGACGAGCTGCGCCGGCTGGCCGACGATATGCTGGAGACGATGTACGATGCGCCGGGCGTCGGGCTCGCCGCCATTCAGGTCGGCGTTCCGCGCCGCCTCTTCGTCCTCGATGTCGCCGACGAGGACGAGAAGCCGGCGCCGCTGGTGCTCTTCAATCCGGAGATCGTCGCGCTCGGATCGGAAACGCGGCTGCACGAGGAAGGCTGCCTGTCGATCCCCGATTTCCGCGTCGAGATCGAGCGTCCCGCCAGCCTGACGTTGAGCTACATCGATCGCGACGGCAATCCGCGCGAGCTGGACGCCGAGGGCCTGTTGGCAACCGCCATCCAGCACGAGATCAACCACCTCGACGGCAAGCTGATCATCGACTTCCTTTCTCCGCTGAAGCGCGACATGGTGGTGCGCAAGTTCAAGAAGCAGGCGAAGGCCTCCACCTAAGCCTGCCCGCCGCGCATCCTCAAATCTCGGCCACAGCCATGCCCCTGCGCATCGTCTTCATGGGAACGCCGGACTTCGCCGTGCCGACGCTGGCCGAGATCGTCGGCGCCGGGCATCAGGTCGTCGCCGCCTACTCGCAGCCGGCCGCGGGCTGCCGGGCGCGGCATGGCGGAACGCAAATCGCCGGTGCAGACGTTTGCCGAGGCGGCGGGCATTCCGGTGCTGACGCCGGCCAACTTCAAAGCCGAGGCAGACAAGGCGACCTTCGCCGCGCACGCCGCCGATGCCGCCGTCGTCGTGGCCTACGGCCTGCTGCTGCCGGCTGCGGTGCTCGATGCACCCCGCTTCGGGTGCTTCAACCTGCATCCTTCGGCGCTGCCGCGCTGGCGCGGCGCCGCGCCTATCCAGCGACCGATCATGGCCGGCGATACCGAGACCGCGGTAATGGTCATGCGCATGGAGCAGGGGTTCGATACCGGGCCGGTTTGCCTTGGCGAGCCGGTGCCCATCGGCGCCGACGAGACGGCGGGCGAATTGCACGACGTGCTGGCGCAGCGCGGCGCCTCGCTGATGGTGCGCGCTTTGTCGGCGCTGGAGCGCGGCTCGCTCGATTGCACGCCGCAGGCGGCCGACGGCGTCACCTACGCCAAGAAGATCGACAAGGCGGAGGCGCGCATCGATTTCGGTGCCGATGCGGGCCAGGTGCACAACCTGATCCGCGGCCTATCGCCGTTTCCCGGCGCCTGGTTCGAAGCCGGTGCTGATGGCAAGCGCGAGCGCATCAAGGTTCTGCGCGCAATCCGGGCCGAGGGTAGCGGCGCGCCGGGCGTCGTGCTCGACGACCAGCTGACGGTCGCTTGCGGCTCCGGCGCCGTGCGCCTCATCGAGCTGCAGCGCGCCGGCAAGAAGCCGATGCCGGCCGCCGAGGTGCTGCGCGGATTCCCGCTGCCGCCCGGCACGCAGCCTCTGATCGTCTCACACGGTGACGAGATCGGTGTGCCCGAAGCCCTTCGTGTAATCGAGCACGGAGATGACGCTCGGCGTCACGCGATAAAGGTCCATCGCCGTGCGAAGCTCTCGGCGAGAACGCCCGACACCTGCGGAAACTTGGCGATGAACAGGCTATTGGCCTTCGCGATCTCGCCGGGCTCGGTGACACGCATCGCCGTGCCGCCCAGCGATAGCCCCTCGATCTCGCCCCAGTTCTCATGGTCCTCGTCGATCGCCGCCGAGACGCGGTTGTCGCGCGCGATGTTGCGCGCCTTCTGCGATTGCGACGCCGCAGCCGAAGTAGATCGTCAGGGCGTCGCTGGCATAGCCGACCGTCGTCGCCTGTGGAAAGCCGTCGGCGCGCAGCGTGGCGATGGTCATGTTGTTGTGGCGGGCGAGGATGTCGAGAATCTTGCGGTGTAGTTCAGGCGGCACGTCCGGAGTCTCCCAACGGCGTCATGAGGTCGCCGATGCTCGCGCTTGAGCGCCGCCGTTAGCCTTGATGCGCATCAATTGCGGCGCGGCGCCTCGCGCCGGTTGCTGTGCGCGGCTCGAGCGCCTTAATATTTCATTAACTGTTTCATAGCGTTCCAAGGAGTTGTTCGATGCGTTTGTTCGGCTCGCTTTTCCTTCTGGCATTCGCCGTTGCCCCGGCGGCATTCGCCGAGCCGGCGCATACCACGCGCATCGAGACGCGCCCCTACTACGGCGCCGTCGTCACCATCGAGCACGGCGTGCGCGTCTACCGTCCGGTGCCGCCGACGCAGCATCTGATCATCAACCCCGACGGCGCGACGCCGCTGCAACTCAACATCGGCAACGGCGACGACTTTACGCCGGCTGCTCCTGCGCCGGCGCCGGACAACTGAGCGGGCGCGGCGCGAGCGCGCTTGAGGGGCCCGGCCTGCGCGGCTAGGGATGGGCGGCGCGCATCTGCGGCGCGCGTCGCTTCAAGGCCTCCATGCCCCGCTACCGCATCACCATCGAATACGACGGCACGCCGTTCCTCGGCTGGCAGCGCCAGGCGCAGGGTCCGACCGTGCAGGGCGCGCTCGAGGACGCGGTGCTTCCGCTTCTCGGGAGAGACGGCAAGCGTGCGCGGCGCCGGCCGCACCGACGCGGGCGTTCACGCGCTGGGCCAGGTGGCGCATTTCGACCTCGCCAAGGAGCTGGGAGCCGTTCCGCGTGCGCGAGGCGCTGAACTTCCATCTGCGCCCGGCGCCGGTCTCCGTCGTCGAGTGCGAGCTCGCCGCCGACGACTTCGACGCGCGCTACAGCGCCACGGCGCGCCACTACCGCTACCGCATCCTGTCGCGCCGCGGGCCGCCGGCGCTGGAGCGCGACCGCGTGTGGTGGCTGCCGATCGCGCTCGACGCCGGCGCCATGCACGAGGCGGCGCAGGCGCTCGTCGGGCGGCATGACTTCACGACCTTCCGCGCCGCCCAGTGCCAGGCGAATTCGCCGCTGCGCACGCTCGATCGGCTGGATGTGTCGCGCTACGCCGACGAGATCGTCGTCGAGGCCTCGGCGCGCTCGTTCCTGCACAACCAGGTGCGCTCGATGGTCGGCAGCCTGAAGCTGGTGGGCGAAGGCAAGTGGCGGCCGCATAATCTTGCCGCGGCGCTCAAGGCGCGTGACCGCACGTCATGCGGCCCGGTGGCGGCGGCCTGCGGGCTTTACCTGGCGCGCGTCGACTACGCCACGCCGGTGGACACCGCAACCGAACTCGCCCCCGACGACGACTGAGCCAATATTCCGCTAGTCGGCACCGGCCCGCGGTCACGTAGCGCTTTCCCATACCCGTCATCCCGGCGCGGCCGGGATCCACGCAAGTCTCCGCTCGCACTACGGCGATGCTTCGCGAGTGCGTTGCCGCGTTGTCCGACCCATTCCGCCAAAGCGTGTGCTGAAGCTGGCGTGGATCCCGGCCTACGCCGGGATGACGGAAGGTGGCGGACCGCGGCGGCCGGCTACTCGATGATCGAGAGGAATTCCTGGCGCGTCACCGGGTTGTCGCGGAAGACGCCGAGCATGCGGCTGGTCACGAGGTCGGTGCCCGGCTTCATGATGCCGCGCGCCGTCATGCAGAAGTGCTCCGCCTTCAACACGACGCCGACGCCCTGCGGCTGCAGCACGGTGTCGATGGCATTGGCGATCTGCGCCGTCATCTTCTCCTGGATCTGCAAGCGCTTCGCGTACACCTCGACGATGCGCGCCAGCTTCGAGATGCCGACGACGCGCCCCTTGGGGATGTAGGCGATCCAGGCGCGGCCGATGATCGGCGCCATGTGATGCTCGCAGTGGCTCTCGAAACGGATGCCGCGCAGGACGATCATCTCGTCGTAGCCTTCGGTCTCCTCGAAGGTCTTCGACAGGATCGCCTCCGGGATCCTCGGCGTAGCCGCGGAAATACTCCTCGTAGGCTTTGGCCATGCGCTTGGGCGTCTCGATGAGGCCGTCGCGCTCGGGATTTTCGCCCGTCCAGCGGATAATGGTGCGGAACGCCGCCTCGACTTCCGGGCGGCTGGGGCGGTCGGCTTCGGCCATTGGGGTCTCTTCGCGTTTCTTGCTCAAGGGCTTTTTCTCTGCTGGGACGCGGCTCTAGGCGGCTGGCGGGCCGGGTGGCAAGGGATACGTGCCGGAAGGATAGCCGCATCCCGTTGCCGTTTCACTTCAGGGGCGGCACCGCCTATATAGGGAGCGGCAGGCCCCGGCCGCACCGTCGCCGGCAGCTGCTTTATGACCAGCCCGGTGAAACGGCGCGGCAACGCTCCGCCCTAAATCGGCGCCTGGCCGGCGCCGGCGCCCAGTTTTTTGCCCACGGCTATGGTAGCGGCTTGGCGATGCTCGTGATTTCGTGCCGCTTTAGAAGGCGGACGCTGGAGGCCGGCATGTCCATCCGCGTTGCTTTGCTGATCGCCGTTGCCTTGGTGCTGCTGCTGCCGCCGGAGCTGGCGCTCGCCGGACCGTTCATCGACGAGCTCAAGATCGGCGTGCTGGCCCACGACGTTCCGGACTTGTGGAGCGGCTTCCAGGCCGAGCCGAACTCGGCCGACATCAACATCGAGGCATTGCTGTCGCCGTCCGTGGCATTCCTTGGCGGCACCATTCGGCCGGCCATCGGCGGCTCGATCTCAACCGTCGGCGCCACCAGCGATGCCTACATCGACGCGCGCTGGCAGTACGAAACGCCGTCGGGGATTTTCTTCGGCTTGGGCCTCGGTGCCGCGGTTCACGACGGCCAACTGCAACTCGAGGATTGGGATCGCAAGGCGCTGGGCTCGCGCGTGCTGTTCCACATTCCCGCCGAGGTCGGCTACCGCTTCGACGACCACAACAGTTTGTCCGCCTACTTCGAGCACATGTCGAACGCGTACACGGTGTCGCCCAACGAGGGCATGGACCGTCTCGGCGTCCGCTACGGCTATCGCTTCTGAGAGCATCGCAGCACAGCGTTTGCCGCGATCGCCGTCATGGTTTGAGCTGCAAATGCACCTGTAAAAGCAGCCAAAACCTCATCGCATTCGTTTCAATTGTCGGCACTAGGCGAGCGGAACTTTAGGGGTTTTGCGCCTATGTTTTGCGCATCGGACGGTGGCACGTTCGGGGCGCTTGGAAGACAGGCGTTCTTAAACCCAGGTGTGAATCCTTTTGTGGAGTTGAAACGTCATGTCGACCACTAAGATCATTGCAGTTCTCGCTGCTACGGCCATGGTTGGCCTGTTCTCGGCTTCGGCTTTCGCCAAGTCGATCCCGCAGGAAGAAATCGATCAGTACAGCGGCTCGGCGAAGCCGGACGTTGACGCCGGCGCCTCCAAGGGCCCCGACGAGTCGATCGTCAAGCAGGAGCAGAACCAGTTCGGCAACGAGCCGGCCATGGATCTCGACAAGAACCGCCAGGGTCGCGGCGGCGAGAGCCTTCCCCAGATGGAAGAGCAGGGCATTCCCGGCGGCGATCGCTAAGCGTTGTTGAAGACGTAACTCCGACGGCCGCGGCGGCAATTGCCCCGCGGCCGTTCGGCTTTCTTGCCTTACGGAATGGTTCGCACACCATGAGTGCGCTGCTTACCCAAGAAGAAAAGCAGCGCCGCGAGCGACGCTGCTCTTTCAAAATCGCAGGCGGATAAACTCAGCGCTGCTTGGTGCGGTCAGAGTGCCCGCCCTGCTGACCACCACCCTGCTTGTGTTCGGCTTCTCTCTGGCGGTTCTGGTCGGAGTGACCGCCTTGCTGCCCGCCGCCCTGCTGGCGATTGGCCTGCTTGTCCTGCTCCTGTTTCTGACCACCTTGGCCCTGCTGATGCTGGCCCTTCTTGTGCGGGTCGTCGTGCTGATGGCCGGATTGACCTTGATCTTTGTTAGCCATGTTGGGATTTCCTCTAGCTTCTAGAGCGCGTTGAACGCGCCGCTTCGCCCCGCGTTCCATAGGCAAGTCAAGAGCATAGGACGACGCTCTGTGTGCACTGTATTTGCTGGCGATGCGGCGGCGCACTGAGTTTGAAAGATAGGGAACGCAGGGCCGCCGCCGCGGGTTGGCCCCCTATGCAGACGCCTGGCGACATACCCTATTGGATGCGGAGCATTGGTCACGACCTGCGCGCGCATTGCGAAGCCGGGACGCAACTGCCGTTCATCGTCAAGCTCAACCTCCTCCACCTGCTGCGGGTGGAAGGCGCCATGGGGCTGCTGCAGACGCATCCGGGCCTATTCTGAGCGGAGCCGCGCAGGGCCGTCCGGTGCATTTGTGCCCGGGCGGGCGCGTTTACGCCTTGCCAGATCACCCTGCGCCGACTACACCGGCAGCGCTCTGAGCGAGCCGCTACATAGGCGGGCCAGGGTCATCCGGGCGCTGCCGTAGCTCAGTGGTAGAGCACTCCCTTGGTAAGGGAGAGGTCCTGAGTTCAATCCTCAGCGGCAGCACCATCGGAAAAGCCGGATTTAAGTTTCTCCGTCAGGCCACCGCCATCCGTCACGCGACATGTCATGCCAATTGCTCCGGTAACCTTCCGGTAAGCACGACGATCAGTCGTCTGAGCGTTTGCGCCGAAATCGTCTTAAATTGTAGAAAGGAAACGCTCTATTGGGAGTGCGCCATGACCGTCGAGATACGGCAGGCGGGCAGTGAGTGGCTGGTAGAGGTTAAGGGCGAGCCGATCGGCGTTGCCGAAAGCATGGCCGAAGCCAATGCGCTCGCTCACTACTGGCAAGCCCGCCTTGATTGCATTGCCCGGTGGCGGAGGGGTGATCTCGCCGCGCCCCGCCAGCTGCCTTCGCGCGAAGTGCCGGGCGGGCGCTTAGTCATTCGTGCTGCTGCTCTTTCTGCTTGAGGTGGTCTGCAAGCTCGCGGACCAGGTCCTTGTCGAGCAGTGCGGGCTTGCGGCCAATCGGTCGGTCGGGCTCGCTCGCGTGAGCGTCGCCAATTGCCACCGGGTCGCTGGCTGGAAACGTATCCTTGAGGGCGTCGTCGAGCTGCTCGTCGAGTTCCGCCTTCGAAGGGTGGTCGGCCTTCTTGGTGCCTTCGGACATGATAGCCTCCAGGGATGCATTTCAACGCAAGGCTAGCTTCTTCCGTTCCGCGCCGTCCGATGCAGGCAATGTCAGCGAACTTTCGGCTGGCGGCCGGCGCGCTCGTACTCTGCGATACAGCTGAGCGGATGCCGGTCTTCATCGCACGTGAAGATGCGGAAGGCTTTGGCGGTCACGAGGGATCCGGCACAGCCTGGTTCTCGTCATCGCGCTCATCGTCGGAGTCGCCATTAGCGTCTGCGGTCGGCTCGTCGTTCGAGTCCGTTTCAACGGGCTCGGACGGCCGCGTAGCGAGATCTTGCTCGAGGTCGATCTCCGGGACCTCGTCGTCCGGCTTGGGCTTTTCCATCGGGCGCTCCTTGTTTGCTGTTTAATCAGCGCGGCTATCCCTTGTTCCCGTCCGAGCGGTCCCGCGGGGTCGGATCGCGAGTGCTTTGGGCAGCCCGTGACCCCTGCGACGCTAAGGATTGCTCGCCGTTACCCTGCTCTCAGTTTTCGACATAGAAAAGCGCGGGTCTGGGGTATTCTGCCGCTCAGCCGGTCAGTATTGCGTAAAGGGGGCCACTATGGCCGACGTTCGCTTCTTCCATCGGGCGGGTCCATTTACCTTAGGGGAAATAGCCGCGCTGGTCGCCGGTGAGCCCCTCGATCCCGGTAGTCTCGCGATGACCGTTCGCGACATCGCGTCTCTCGAAGGGGCCGGCCCCGGGGACATCAGCGTCTTTACAGATGTTCGCTATCTGGATGCGCTCGCCTCTACCCGAGCCGGCGCAATCATCATCAGCCGCAAGCTCGCGCAGCATGCCAGCGCCTCCAGTCGGCTCATCTTTGTGAAGGACCCCCGCCTCGCCTATGCGCAGGTCGGTAAGCTCTTTTATCCGGCGCCAGTGCTTGAACCGGGGGTTGATCAGGCGGCACGGGTCCATCAGAGCGCTTCGATTGGCGCCGGGTCACAGATCGACGCCGGAGCTGTCATAGGGCGCAACGTCGAAATCGGCGAGCGGTGCCACATCGGCAATAACGTCGTCCTCGCCGACGGTGTCTGCCTCGGCGACGAGTGCAGGATCGGCGCCAACACGACCGTCAGTCACGCGTTGATCGGCCGGCGCGTCGAAATCGAAACGGGCGTTACGATCGGATCTCAGGGCTTCGGCTTCGTGCCCGGCCCCACCGGCCTTGAGCGCATGTTGCAGCTGGGCCGGGTTGTCATCGAGGACGGAGTGAAAATCGGCGCCAACTGCGCCATTGACCGCGGCGCCACGGACGACACGGTGATCGGTGCCGGTAGCGTGCTCGATAACCTGGTACACATCGCTCACAACGTCCGTCTCGGCCAGCACTGCGTGATCTGCGCGCAAGTCGGCATCGCCGGAAGCACCATCGTCGGCGACGGCGTCATGATGGGCGGACAGACGGGAGTCGCCGATCATTTGACGGTCGGTGCCCACGCCCAAATCGCGGCAAAGAGCGGCGTCATGCGCGATGTAGAGCCGGCTTCGGTGGTTGGCGGGTTCCCGGCAGTTGCCATCAAGGCCTGGCATCGCCAGACGGTCGGCCTCGCGCGGATTTCCAAGAGCATCGAAGACGCGAGGCGCCCGGCCAACAAACGCTCTGTCGCCGACCGGCCGGCCCTGGGTACGGCTGAGCGCACATCATAGTGGGGACAACGACTTGCGAAGGGACGCCTCGGTGTCCGGGCGCAGCTTGTCACTGAACGGAGTCGTGAGCCTCAAACCGGCGCTTCGGGCCAGATCCCTGTTTTCCACAGCTGTTTTGATCGAGCCGGTTCTACGCCACGCCGGCGTCGTCCGTTGCAATCACCTCGGGAACTCAAGTTATTCGATTTGGGCTGACTTATAATACTAATGCATTTTCATGTAGTTAGAGGCTGACGCATTGCGCGTTACTGGCTGCTCTAGGTACGCGGCAGGGTTGTCGCACCCCCGCCTGGGCGGCCTTTGTCCCCCATTCAGGGGACAGACGTTTCCTCTGCCTCAACGTAATTTCCTTAGCGTGGCGGCCGGTATTTCAAGCCGTCTCTCAGTTTTGCGTTCGGGGAAAACAAATGGCTTGGCTATCGATCGTCGGCGTCAATGAAAACAGTGCGCGTCCGTCCCGGATAGAGCCCGCGTTTTCAGTCCCCCCGTTGTCCCGACTCCCCCCGTCGAGACGACCGATCTGGCACCGCAGCCGATAGCCGCCAACGCCTTCCTTTTCCGGGCAGGCGACCCCCGAACGCATCTTTATCGGGTAGAAGAGCGGCGCGATCTGCCTCTACGAGACGCGGCGCCCCGACCGCCAGGCGGTCATCGAGTTCTTGTTTCCGGGCGACTACGTCGGCCTCGGCTTCCTTCAGAAGCATCACCTGAGCGCCCGCGCGCTGCTCGATTCTACCGTTACCGCCGTGCCGATCGACGCGCTCGCGGAGGTCGCGCGCAGTGATCCGCGGGCACAGGCCAAGCTCGCCCAGTCGGTCGAGCGCGAGTTCGAGGCGCGCCGCGACGAGCTTGTCGGCGCCGGTCAGCGCCAGCCGATCGAGCGCGTTGCCGCGCTGCTCGTCACCTCCGCTTACACCAACGTGCAGCAGGGCCGTCCCGCTGAGCTCATCAAGGACTCCTGGAAGTGCGGCGTCATTGCCGACCTCCTGCAGCTCACCCTCGACGACCTGTCGGCGATCCTCGTCGATCTGCAGCGTCGCGGCCTGATCGAGGCGGCGGGTGATGACCTGCGCCTCACCGATATCGCGGCATTGGAATCGATGGCGGACGGCATCTGGCCGGACAACGACCACGGCGCAGGGCATGCGCCCAAGCCTCCGGCGGCCTATAGAGGCCGCCTGAGGCGCACCGCGTCTTAAGCATGCCGAGGCTTTGCGCCCGGACGACCGCCTGCGCGCGCGATTCGGCCGACAGCTTCTGAAAAATGCGCTTCAAGTGCGTCTTGATCGTCTCTGGTGCGACACCGAGCTCCCGGGCGATCTCCTTGTTCGACTGCCCACGCGCGATGAATTCCACGATCGACCGCTCGCGTGCCGTCAGATCGTCGCGCGGACGTGCCGTCGTCGGCTTCTTCTTCTCGCTTGCACGTTCGCGCAGCTGCTCCAGCAGCCCGTTGACGAACTTCAAGGCGCCCGGCCGTGGTCATCGAACACGCCCTGATCTCGAGCCTGTACCAGGATGGGGACGATGCGCCGGTCATGATCGAGCACGAAGCTCGGCATGTTCGCCTCCGCGCCCCACGACATCAGCTGCCGCAAGAGGTCGTGCGCCTTGGCCGATGACCCCAGCCGCGCATGCAGGACGGCGAGATCGATTCCCACCCGCAGGGCGATGAAGCGGTCGTCGGTGGCCAGCAGGCCTTCGAAGGCTTGGCTCAGCGAGTTTGCGGCGTCCTCCAGATTGTCCGTGGCCGCATCGATCAAACCCTTCGACACCATGTTCCAGGTGCGGATCGGCGTGCTCGAGCACGAGACGCCGGCGGGGTGTTTGGCGTGCAACTCCTCGAATGCCGGTTGCAGCGCGATGGCTTCGGCGATGTTGCCGTCGGCCAGGAGGAGGCGCGTACGCTCGACCAGCAGCATGGCGATTACGACGCCCCAGCCGCGCTCCCAACTCAGCCGCTCGGCGCGATTGAGCAAGCTCACCGCCCTGGCGCGATCACCGCGGATGGCTGCGGCGCGGACGAGCACGAAGTAGGCATTGCGGAAGCCTTCGTGGAACGCCGTCGTCTCGATGAGGTCCAGCGCGTCGAGCACCATCACCTCGGCACCGGTGACGTCGCCGCGCTCGTACTGCAGGCGCGCGATGAGCCCTGTCAGCATCGAGGCCGGGATCGATTTGGCGCCCGCATACTTCTCGGTGAGCGCTTGTGCGGCCGCGTAGAACTCCAGCGCCTCTTCGAATTTCAGCTGCTTGACGGCAGCGAGCCCGTTTAGGCAGAGCCGGTAGTTCTCCGGCAGCAGGTACGAGGCTTCGCCTGCCGAACTCGTCCGGGCTTCGGAACCGCGTAGTACGCGTTCCAATCCCCGGACTTTAGGTAGGCATAGCGCGCCACGTTGCAGAGCGCGTTGAAGTTGAAGGCGTCGAACCGGTGGCCGGCGAGGCATTCCAAGGCGATGTCCTTGCCGCGGGCGCTGTCGTCGGTGAGGGCGCAGAAAACCGCCCGCGCGGCACGGCACCGCCACCACAGATCGCTGCCGGGCGTCTCCTGCGCTCCGGCCTCGACCTGCGAGATGAGAACATCCGCCTCCTTGAAGCGGGTGACGAGGCTCATGCCCCAAGCGAGGGCCAGCTTGACCTCGAGCTGGCAGCTCATCAGCTCCTTCGGCAGCTGCTGCTCCCAGCTCAGGAGCGTGAGCAGATCGCCCTTGACCACCATCGACATAGCGCAGTTCTCGATGAACTCGATGGCCAGTGGGAAGTCGCCCGGCGGCGATCGCGTAGTGGACCGCTTCGCTCCACATCTCGCGTGCCGCGTACCAGCGATAGGCTCGCCGATGTAGTTCATCGACCTCCTCGCCCTTCTTGGTGCGCAGGCGGTCGACCAGAAACTCGCGCAGCAGATGGTGGTAGCGATACCAGTGTCCGTGCTCGTCGAGCGGCACGAGCAGGAATTGCTCGCGCTCGAGCGCTTCGAGGATCGAGGCGCCGTCGGCGGTTCCCGCAACCGCACTGCACAGCGAGCCGTTCATCTGGCCGAGAATCGACGTCTTCAACAGGAAGTCGACAACGGCCGGCGGCTCGGTGGCGAGGGTGTCCTCGAAGTACTCGGAAATGGTGCGCGACGTGCCCGTGATGGTGCGCACGTGGGCCAGCGCGTCCGGCGAGTTCATCAGTGAGATGCGCGACAGCTGCAGTGCGGCCGGCCAGCCTTCCGTCGCCGCGTGCAACTTGGCGACGCCGGCCCGTCCCAGTCGGCTGACCAGCACCTCGCCGAGAAAGTCAGCCATCTCCTGCACCGTGAACTTCAGCAGCGACGCATCGACTTCGACCAGCTCGTCCTCGAGGCGCAGGCGCGACAGCGAGAGACGCGGCTCCGTGCGCGAGACGAGCACCAGATGCAGGTTCGAAGGCGCATAGCGAACGAGCATCGTCATCAGCTCGTTGCACCGCGGGTCGGCGACGACGTGGAAATCGTCGAGGAACAGGTACGTTTCGGAATCGGCCTCCGACACGGCGTTAAGCAGCGAGGAAATGACGTTGCGCGCCGGGATGAGGCTGGAGGCCCGCAGCAGCTCGAGGGCGTCACGCCCGAGGCTCGGTGCGGCGCTCTCGAGCGAACGGGCAAGATGATAGGAGAAAGCGCCGGGCTCGTTGTCGTCGACTGTCGAGGCTGAGCCAGGCGACGAGCGAGCCCGCCTCACGTAGCCGCTGGCTCCATTCGGCTGCGAGCGTCGTTTTTCCGTATCCGGCGGGGGCCCTGAAAAGGACGAGACGGCGCGCAGCTGCGCCATCGAGGAACCGCATGAGTTCCGGTCGCTGTACTGCAAACTTGCGAACGGCAGGCGGCACGGTCTTGGTTAGAGCAATACGCGGCAACTCAACCAAAACGGGGTGACCAAAATCCTGCGTCAGTCCCATTGCACTCATCTGCGCGCGCTCCCCACGCACAGAACAGGCGTCCTCGTAAAGGCGATCGTAGGCCATGCCCGGGAGGGCTTCAATTAAAATGAGGACTGACAGCTATTTGCTGCGTTGTTATCGATGAATTTCGCAACATGCAGCTAACGCACCATCGGCCTCCCCCGCCGTTAACCCGGCCGATCCCCCGTTCAGGGGACTGCGTGTCGACGGGCGCTCGCGTAACTTGGTGACTGGATCGGTTCACCCCCGGATCATCCACACGCTTGTTCGGCCTTCCGTTTTGCCGTTGCTGCCAGTGGCCCGCTCCCGGCCCTGGCAGCCAGGCTCGAAACGAGCGGCCGGCGCCTGGGGCGGTTTCGGGAAGTGGAAACAATGTTCGCGTCTCAAACAATTCAATCGCCCCGCAGCTTAAACGCCGTTCGCCGTACGGGCGCCCTGCTGATCGTCGGCGCCATGTCGCTGCTCCTTGGAGCGTGTGCCCACAATGCCGGCAACGCTCCGGCCATGCAGTGGCAATTCAATTCATCGGACGCCGGCAACGCCGGGCCGGCGATGTACGCGGTCGACAGCGAACCGCTCGCCGACGTGACCGTCCACAATTCCGCCGTCGAAGCGCCGCGCGCCGAAGCCTCGGAGCACAGCTCCGCCTCACCCACCTGCGGTCATGGCGGCGACGGCTGGTCGAGCAATTGCTACGTTTATCGTGGCGGCCGCGATCCCATCACCGGCAGGGCTTCCACGCAGCTCTAATCCGCGGTTCATCGGCGGCATCAGCTCGATATATTCCGGCATGCCGCTACCTTGCGCGGCGCGCAATCTCCGCACCCTATTATTGTTTAACGGCCAATCCCACGCCTGCCTCATGATCGGCTCCCGATGCCGATTGGCGCCCGCCGCAAGGGCCGCTAAGGTCGCTCGACCCCGACAACGCTTGTTTGACGGCGGCTCCGCCAGCACCTATCGCGCGGATCTACCTGTCATATTGTCGATTCCCAACGACCAAGGACGCTCCGTGCCCCCCAAGATCGCACTCATCACCGGCATCACCGGCCAGGACGGCGCGTACCTGGCGCGGCTGCTGCTCGACAAGGGCTACATCGTCCACGGCGTCAAGCGGCGCTCCTCGTCGTTCAACACGGCACGCGTCGACCACCTCTACGTCGACCCGCACGACCATGCCACGCGCTTCTTCATGCACTACGGCGACATGACGGACGCCACCAACCTCATCCGCCTCATCCAGGAGCACCAGCCGGACGAGATCTACAACCTCGCCGCCCAGAGCCACGTGCAGGTGAGCTTCGAGACGCCGGAGTACACCGCCAACGCCGACGCGCTCGGCACGCTGCGGCTGCTGGAGGCGATCCGCATCCTCGGCATCAAGGACAAGGTGCGCTTCTACCAGGCCTCCACCTCGGAGCTCTACGGCAAGGTGCAGGAGACGCCGCAGAAGGAGACGACGCCGTTCTATCCGCGCTCGCCCTACGGCGCGGCCAAGCTCTACGCCTACTGGATCACGGTGAACTACCGCGAGGCCTACGGCATGCACGCCTCGAACGGCATCCTGTTCAACCACGAGGGCCCGATGCGCGGCGAGACCTTCGTCACCCGCAAGATCACGCGCGCCGTGGCGGCGATCGAGCACGGGTCTGCAGGAGCGGCTCTACCTCGGCAACCTCGACGCCAAGCGCGACTGGGGCCATGCGCGCGACTACGTCGAGGGCATGTGGCTGATGCTGCAGCAGCCCGAGCCGGACGACTACGTGCTGGCGACCGGCGAGACGCACTCGGTGCGCGAGTTCGTCGAGCGGGCGTTCGCCTGTGTCGGCCGGCGCATCACGTGGCGCGGCGAGGGCGTCGACGAGGTCGGCGTCGACGAGACGACCGGCGATGCCATCGTGCACGTCGACCCGAGCTACTTCCGCCCGACCGAGGTCGACCTGCTGCTCGGCGATCCGTCGAAGGCGCAAGGCCAAGCTCGGCTGGGAAGCCAAGACCACGTTCGACGAGCTCGTCACCGAAATGGTCGAAAGCGATCTGAAGGCCATCGAGCGCGAAGCCTGGCGCCACGACCGCACGGCACGGTGAGCGAGCATGAGTGAGGCGGCCGCCGAGCGATCAGAGACTATGCGCTGACGGGCAAGCGCGTGTGGGTCGCCGGCCATCGCGGCATGGTCGGCGCCGCGCTCGTGCGCCGGCTCGCCGCGCGAGGGCTGCGAGGTGCTGACCGCCGACCGCAGCGAGGTCGACCTGCACGCGCCAGGCCGAGGTCGAGCGCTGGATGGCGAAGACGCAAGCCGCAGGCGGTGTTCGTCGCCGCCGCCAAGGTCGGCGGCATCCTCGCCAACGACACGCTGCCCGGCCGAGTTCCTCTACGACAACCTGATGATCGAGGCGAACGTCATCGACGCGGCCTACGAGAGCGGCGTCGAGAAGCTGCTGTTCCTCGGCTCGTCCTGCATCTACCCGAAGCTCGCGCCGCAGCCGATCGCCGAGGACGCGCTGCTGACCGGCCCGCTCGAGCCGACCAACGAGTGGTACGCCATCGCCAAGATCGCCGGCATCAAGCTGTGCCAGGCCTATCGCCGCCAGTACGGCTGCGATTTCATCTCCGCCATGCCGACCAACCTCTACGGCCCCGGCGACAACTACGACCTCGCGTCCAGCCACGTCATCCCGGCCCTGATCCGCAAGGCGCACGAGGCCAAGCAGCGCGGCGACAAGCAGATGATCATCTGGGGCACCGGCACGCCGCGGCGCGAGTTCCTGCACGTCGACGACTGCGCCGACGCGCTGGTCTACCTGATGACGCGCTATTCCGGCGCCGAGCACGTCAACGTCGGCTCGGGCGAGGACCTGACGATCGCCGAGCTGGCGCAGACTGGTCTGCGAGGTGGTCGGCTTCACGGGCGAGATCGAGCTGCGACCTGTCGAAGCCCGACGGCACGCCGCGCAAGCTGATGAGCGGCGACAAGCTGCGCGCCATGGGCTGGCGCCCGCGCATCGGCCTCGCGCGAGGGCCTTGCCGACGCCTACGCGGCGTTCCTCGATCAGGCGTCGGCCACCGGCACTCCCCGATGACCGAAAACGAAGGCAAGAAAATCGCCGCGAACAAACGGGCGGCAAGGCTCGAAGTGGAACTGCGCGCCAACCTCAAAAAGCGCAAGGAGCTCGCGAAAGCGCGTTCGCGTCCGGCCGAAGCGCCGGCGCCGGATCACAAGCCACACGAGGATGGCGGCGAGTAACCGCGCTCTTTCCGGCCACGCTACTCGACCGGTCGGATCGCCACCTTGATGCTGTCGCCCGGTACGCCGCTGACCTGCAACGCCACCGGCGCGGCGCCGACGTTGAAGCGCACGCTCTTACGCAGCCCGGGGCAATTCTTGACGCCGGAGTGATCGGCAGAATCGAGCGCGGCGCCGTTCTGCACTAGGTCGACCCAGCCTTCTCCGGACAGCGTCACCTGGTAGACGCCCGGCTTGTCCGGTGCCGCGAAAGCAAGCATGCCGCCGTGCCACACGCCGGCTGCGCCCTTCTTTTTCTTCGGCGGCAGCGTGTAGGCGACGTCGGCAACCGGGACGAGCGCCAGCGCGAACGCCTGCTCCTTCAACGGGCCGCGCGCCGCTCCCGATGCGACTTTCTCCAGCGCCGCGTCGTCGAAGGCGGCGCGCTCCTTGTCGAGCGGCCACTTGAACGACTCGCATCCGCCCGACATGCCTTTCTGCGGCGTGTCCTTGGCGGGCGCTTCCTGCGCGAGCGCGCTGCCCGCACAGAGCAGGATCCCTAGCGAGAGGAATACCCCCCGCAACTCAATCGACAGCAACCATGACATCCGATGACTTGATGACGGCCGACGCCGCCATTCCCTTTTTCAAGCCGAGATCATCGACCAACTCGTTGGTGATCGACGCCGTGACAATGGTGCCGCCGACGTCGATGGTGACGTGCGCGGTTGTCTGACCTTTCACGACGTCGACGATCGTACCCTTGAGGATATTGCGTGCGCTGATCCGCATTTTTCTGGTCCTCCGGCTTGGGCCACTCTAGCCCCGGTGCGCTTGTGTGCCATCAGATCTGAGTGCCGATATTGCGTGCGGTTTACAACTCCTTTTCCAGGATCAGGAAACGAAGATCGTCCCGCAACGGCGTGCCGATGCGGTCGTTGCCGTAGGGGAATGGCTCGCTTTTATACGGCGATAGCCACGCCGTTCGTACCAAGCGATGAGGGTCTCCCGCAGCGTGATCACCGTCATCTTGACGCGCGTCGCCCCGCGTCCGCGGACGAAATCCTCTGCCGCCGAAAGGAGTGCGCGGCCCATTCCCGCCGCCTGCCGCCGGGGATCGACCGTCAGCATTCCAAGATACCAGGTCGTCGTCTCCTCGGCGGGTTCCAGGAGAACACACCCGGCGAGGCCCGCGGCGTCGCGCAGCAGGAGAATGGTGGCCGGTCCTGTTACATAAGCTTCGCTGAGCATCGCGGAATCCGTCCTCGCTCCCGACAGCAGCTCGCTTTCGTTGGTCCATCCGGCGCGCGCGCTCTCCCCGCGGTACGCCGAATTGACCAGCGCGACGATCTCGGCGACGTCATCGGGCCTTGCGGGTACGACACGCATCGCGTCAGCCCCGGAAGCCCGGGACAACTCATCCATCGTTCCCAATCCTCGCCCAATCTTGGAAGGTAGGCGATAGATAGGGTGCGGCGGCAAATGCCGGAGTGCGCCATTTAGCCCGGCTCCGGCCCCGGTGCGCCCGTATGCCATCAGTACCTCGCGCGCAGATTGGCGAAGAACGTGCGGCCCGGCTCGGGGAAACCTTCCGCCAGCGCGTAGTCCTCATCGAGCAGGTTCGCGGCACCGACATTCAGGGTGATGCCGTCGGTGAAGGCGTACGCCGCTTCGAGATTAACAAGCGCATAGGATCCGATTTTCACATAGTTCGGACGCGGCGTCGGTAGCAGCAGCGTGCTGGTCGGGCCAGTGACGAGGCTCGATCGGTCGCTGGCGATCTCGACGCTCGGCGTAAAGCTGAGCTGCTTGGTCGCCTGCCAGTTGAGATACACGAAGGCCTCGTGGCGCGGCGTGCCCTCCGTCTCGGCCGCGGCGACGGCATTGCGTGTGGTCTGCGTGATCGTGCCGCCGAGTGGGAGAGCTGCCGCAGCAGCGGCAAAGTCGAGGTCGCGCTCTAGGTAGGTGTAATTGCCGCCCAGGCGCAGGCTCCGCATGATGTCCCAGTGGGCCGAGAGTTCGAAGCCGTGGTACTCGCCGTCCGCGTTAATGCCGAGCACGGAGCTGCCGCCCGAAGCCGCGACGAATACGTTCTGAATGGAAATCTGCAGATCCGAATAGAACACCGCAGCGGAGGCGTGCACCGTACGGCCAATCGTGTCGCTGATCCCCACTTCGTAGTTGGTCGCACGCTCGGGCTGGATGTTGGGATTGGACACGCGCGTGTCGAAGCGGGTGCTGTAGCGGTCGAACAGCGTCGGGAAGCGGGTGCGGCTCGACACGTCGGCGTGCACCTTGCCGGTATTGCTGTAGCTGTAGATTGCCGCCGCCTGTCCGTTCCACGCATTTGTGCTCGGCTCGGGGTTCACGACGGGCCGGCGCGTGGTCGAGTTGAATTCCTGCGCTTCCTGCACGGAATCCATGTCGTAGCTTGCACCGGTCACGATGTCGAAATAGCGCGTCGCGTGGAAGGTGTTTTCCAAGGCGAACGACCACGTGTCGACGACGCTGTCCTGCCAGGGCTCGTGCACCTGCATGGCTGGATTGGGATTTGTGGGTGCTACGTCGCTGCGCTCCGAGTGGCCATCGCGCCGGTAGTGGATGGCGCCCTTCAGGGTGTTCATCGGAATGAGGTTGGTACCGGCCTCGACGAAGCCGCCGTAGGCATAGTCCTCGTAGTAGCTGTTGAAGTCCTGCGAGTTGCGATTCTGGATGGTGTAAGTGGCGTCGGTGTACGAGGTGAGCAGGTTCTTGAAGGTGTTGTAGTAGACGTTGCTCTTGAAATAGGAGCCCGAGCCAATCTGTGTCTTCGACAGCCACGAGATGCTCGACGTATCCCAGTACGGCCAATCCCAATACCGCGGGCCCTGCACGCGCTGCCCCGCCACGTGCAGCGGCGCGCTCTTCTCGCCCTGCTGGACGGTGTAGTTGATGCTGTACTCGTCGGTGGCGTTGGGCGTCAGGCCGACCTTGGTGTTGATGCGCCAGTCCTCGGCGTTGGAATGGCCGCGCTCGCCGCCGTTTTCGCTCGCCAGCGAGACGGGGGTGAAGTCGTTCGACAGGTTCCAGTGGTCCTGGTCGAGCATCGTGCCGCTGAGCTGGGCGTAGTAGCCCTTCTGGCGCGTGCCGGCGTAGGCGTAGGTGCTCCAGGAATTCATGCTATCGAGATCGCCGCTGAACACGGTGCCGACGCGGCCTTCGAACTCGATTTCCTTGGTCGGCTTGCGCGAGACCAGGTTGATGGCGCCGCCCATACCGCCCGGCCCATTGAGGACCGAAACGTACCCCTTAGCGATCTGGATCTCCGAAAGGTCAGGCGTCAGGAAGCGGTTGAAGTCGAGCCGGTTGTCGGCCGGCAGGTAGACGCGCACCCCATCGACGGACAGCGGCACGCGGAAGCGGTCGAAGCCGCGCACCAGGATGTCGCGCTCGTTTCGCGAGCCGCCCGTGTTGGTCATGGTGACGCCGGGGACGATGGCCACCGCCTGGTCGAGCGTGTTCTTGTTGAACGTCCACATCGCCTCGTTGGTGACCGTCGAGCCGCCGATCATGTCGATCTGGCCGAGGGTGAAGACGCCGACGCCGGCCGTGCCCGTCCCGCTGCCGGGACCTTCGCTGCCGATGGCTGGCGCTTGCGAGGAGGCCGTCGGCGCCGAGGCGCTGCCCGCCGAGCCGACGCTCTTGGGCTTCTTCTGTTTGGCTCGGATCGGCTGTGTCGGCGCTTCGACGACGACCGGCGGCAGTGGCGTCACTTCGTCGGCGGTTACGTCGCCGCCTGATGTGATGGCCGGTATCTTGCGCCATCGCCGATGCGGACACGACAAGGCTCATCGCGGCGCAGCTAAGCGCCACGTACGCAAACTTGGACACGGAAAACACCCCCCGATACGCGATACAGAATTGCGTTATATCTGAAGAGATATAGCGCACAACAAAATTTACGAAGCGCGCCGTAAGTCGCCGGGCGAGTGTGACATCGGTATACTGGCCTCACGCAGGCAAGAGGTATTGCGGTGAGCGACACGGCCAAGAAGACAAAGCGCACGAGCGCGCCGGCGAAGACTGCGGCGAAGTCCGCTGCCAAGCCGGCGACGAAACGCAAGGCCGAGCGCGCCTTTCCATACGTGCGCATTCTCATCGGTGAGATGGTGCTCGGTCCCGGCAAGGTCGACCTGCTGGAGTCCATCGGACGCACCGGCTCGATCTCGGCGGCGGGACGCGAGCTCGGCATGTCGTACCGGCGCGCCTGGCTCCTGGTCGACGCGCTCAACCACATGTTCCCTGACACGCTCGTCTCGGCGGCGCCCGGCGGATCGCGCGGCGGCGGGGCCAAGCTCACCGACTACGGCCGCGGCGTAGCGGCTGCTTACCGGCGCGTCGAGGTGCGTGCCCGTGTGGCAATGCGCGAGGAGATGGCGGCCTTCAATGTGAAGGTCGACGAGGACTAGCCGCGAGTCAGCTTGAAATCTGGTCTTGTGCGTCAATCAGCCGGCGGAAGTCGTCGCCAAGACCATGAAATCGCCCTCTCGGCGGGAGAGGGTGACGGAATAGCAACCTCGCCTCGGCATAATCCCACCGCGAGCCCAAGCTTTTGAGCGTCCGCCGGGGCAACCCGCGGGCGCGACAGGCTATTCGCCACACTTGCTGCCGGGGCAGCGAAGCGCTTAATCATCAGCGGAAATTGCCGGTGCAACGCCGGTACGAGGGGAAATCTGCATGGATCGCATCAAGATCACCGGCGGCCAAAGGCTCAACGGTACGATTCCGATCTCCGGCGCCAAAAACGCCGCCTTGCCACTGCTGATCGCCAGCCTGCTGACCGCGGACAGGCTGACGCTGAAAAACGTTCCCAATCTCGCCGACGTCAACCTGCTCGCCCGCATCCTGCGCAACCACGGCGTCGACCTTGCCGTCGACGGCAAGCGCCCCGGCCCCGCCCAGCACATCGGCGAGACGTTCCATCTCTCCGCACGCGACATCGTCGATACCGTGGCACCGTATGAGATGGTCAGCCGCATGCGCGCCAGCTTCTGGGTGCTCGGCCCGCTGCTTGCCCGCTGCGGACAGGCCAAGGTCTCGCTGCCCGGCGGCTGCGCCATCGGCACGCGCCCAGTCGATCTGCATTTGATGGGCCTGAAAGAGCTCGGCGCCGAGATCGAGATCGAAGCCGGCTATGTCCTCGCCAAGGCCAAGGGCGGCTACTTGCGCGGCGGGCGCGTCGTGTTTCCCAAGGTTTCCGTCGGCGCCACCCATAACGTCCTGCTCGCCTCCGCGCTTGCCCGCGGCGAAACGGTGATCGAGAACGCGGCGCGCGAGCCGGAGATCGGCGACGTCGCCGAGTGCCTCGTCAAGATGGGTGCCAAGATCGAAGGCATCGGCACGTCCACCCTGCGCATTCAAGGCGCCGATCGCCTCGAAGGCGCTGTCCACTCGGTGCTCGCCGACCGCATCGAGACCGGCACCTTCGCGATGGCCGTTGCGGCCGTGGGCGGTGACGTATTGCTCGAGGGCGCGCGCCCCGAGCTCCTGAAGACCGCGCTCGACGAGCTGGCCAAGACCGGCGTCACGGTGCAGACGACCAACAGCGGCATCCGCATCGCTCGCAACGGTCATGGCATCGAGCCGATCTCGCTCGAGACGCAGCCGTTCCCCGGCTTCCCGACCGACCTGCAGGCGCAGCTGATGGCGCTGATGACGACGGCCAAGGGCACCAGCGTCATTCGCGAGACGATCTTCGAGAACCGCTTCATGCACGTGCAGGAGCTGGCGCGGCTTGGTGCCGACATCACGCTGCACGGCGACACGGCGACCATCAAGGGCGTCAAGGGGCTCACCGGAGCGCCCGTCATGGCGACCGACTTGCGCGCCTCGGTATCGCTCGTCATCGCCGGCCTGATGGCCGAGGGCGAGACGATGATCAACCGCGTCTATCACCTCGACCGCGGCTTCGAGCAGCTGGAGCAGAAGCTGTCGCGTTGCGGCGCGCAGATCGAGCGCCTCACCGGCTGACTTTGCGGAGCCCGTAAACTCGGGCTCCGATTGCCCATCAGCGAGATATTCTGCGCCTGTTCCGTCCGGAACAGCGAGCGCGGCTGCCTCCCCGTACATTCTGATCGTCAGCAACGCGCGGCTCCCCCCGGGTCGCTCAAACGACGGAGTGAGAACTCATGCAGATTTTTAAGACCGCGATCCTCGGCGCCATCCTGGTGTCGGCCATTGCGCCGGCCGCGTTCGCCAAGGGCGGCAAGGATTTCTATTCGCAGGACTACAACTTCGATCGCCCGATGAAGGGCTACGAGGGCCAGGCCGGCAACTACTACTGTTCCTATCAGCGCCTGCCGAACCGCGTCTGCACCACGGACTCCAACGGCAACGAGCGTTGCCAAGTGAAGGGCTGGACCCTGCGCCAGTACTGCTACTGAGTTTCGGTCAAGGGCCACGTCGGGGCTTCCGCTCCGTCGCCCCGCTGCAGTGCCCTTGATCGGCGGGCTCCGGCAATTGCTGGAGCCCGCTTTTTTTGTCGGAGCGTCAGGCTGCTCAGTCGAGGTCTATTTCGCCGTCGACTTCATGTCGCAGGTCGGTGCCCGCGGCTGTCAGCACCATCTTCACGCGCAGCTTGCCGCCTCCGGAGGTGCCGCCTTCGCGAACCAGCGCCTCGATCTGCTGCTGCGAGGTGATGCCTACCTCCTTCAGGAAGCGACGCAAGGATAGATTGAAGCGTTCGTTCTCCATGTCGTTTCCTCGTTTCGCGCCCCTCAGCGGCGCGTTTGATATTTTTCAGTCTTGGACCGCAGGCGCCGTAGATACAAGCGTCCGCTCCGCCTCATCCCCCGGTCTTAGCGGCGCCTCCGACAGGTCGGTTGCACCACTGCACCTACGCCGCTATCAACACTTTGAAAGCTCGCGGGTTAATGCCTCCTGAGCGCAGGGATGCCGTCGCATGGAAGACTTGAAGCTGATCGCACTCGATCCGGAGGATTTGCAGGTGCTGTCCTGCCATCTCCAGGACGCGGTGATCCGGGTCGGCGACATGGCATATCTGAAGGCGGAAATGCGCTTTGCCGCCATCGCCAACCGCTTCGACTGGGAGCGTGCGGCGCGCGACGATAGCGGTGCCTACCAACGGCGGCGCGCCGGCCTGCGTTTCGAACGCGTGAAGGCCGCGCGCATCCAGGGCTTCGATCTCAATAGCAAGGACACCGCCCTGGCACTGCTGGCGCTCACCTTCGAAACGGCCGAGGAGCCGTCGGGCGCTATTACGCTGCATTTTGCCGGCGGCGGTGCGGTGCGGCTCGAGGTCGAATGCATCGAGGCGGAGCTGCGTGACCTCGGCGCCGCCTGGCGCGCGAGCTCAAAGCCCGTGCACGCGAGCGACGATTGAACGACAATACCCGCAGGAGACGGCTGCAAGGCCGATAACGAGATGCCCAAGCGGCTGCAGACGCGTGATCCCGGCTTTGAGGCGGCGTTCGTCGCCTTCCTCGGCGAGAAGCGCGAAGCCTCCGACGACGTCGGTGCCGCCGTCGCCGGAATCCTCGCCGACGTGCGCGCGCGCGGCGACGCCGCGCTCATCGAGCTGTCGAAGAAGTTCGACCGCGTCGATCTCGGCAAGCTCGGCCTGCGCGTCAGCGCGTCCGAGATCCGAGCTGCGCGCGAAGCCTGCAGCCCCGAGACGTTGGACGCCCTGCAGCTTGCCGCCGACCGCATCACCGAGCATCACGCGCGTCAGTTGCCCATGAACGAGCGCTACACCGACGAGGTCGGCGTCGAGCTTGGCTGGCGCTGGACCGCGGTCGAATCCGTCGGCCTCTACGTGCCGGGCGGTCTCGCCTCATACCCAAGCTCGGTGCTGATGAACGCCATCCCGGCCAAGGTCGCCGGCGTGCCGCGCGTCGTCATGGTGGTGCCGTCGCCGAACGGCGAGCTCAATCCGCTGGTGCTGGCCGCCGCCGAGCTGGCCGGTGTCGAGGAGATCTATCGCATCGGCGGCGCCCAGGCCGTCGGCGCACTCGCCTACGGCACGCAGACGATCGCGCCCGTCGCCAAGATCGTGGGGCCTGGCAACGCCTACGTCGCCGCCGCCAAGCGCCTTGTATTCGGCACCGTCGGCATCGACAGCATCGCCGGGCCGTCCGAGGTGCTGGTCATCGCCGACAAGCACAACAATCCGGAATGGATCGCCGCCGATCTGCTGGCGCAGGCCGAGCACGATACCGCCGCCCAATCGATCCTGATGACCGACGATGCCGCCTTCGGCCGCGCCGTCGAGGCGGCCGTCACGCGCCAATTGCAGACGCTGCCGCGCGGCAACATCGCCGGCGAGAGCTGGAACGTGTTCGGCGCCATCATCGAGCTGTCTTCGCTCGACGAAGCGCCGGCGCTCGCCGACCGCATCGCCGCCGAGCATCTCGAGATCGCCACCGCGGACGCCGAGGGCTTGAGCGAGCGCATCCGCAACGCCGGCGCCATCTTCATCGGCGCGCAAACGCCGGAGATGATCGGCGACTACATCGCCGGGTCGAACCACGTGCTGCCGACGTCGCGTACGGCGCGCTTCTCCTCCGGGCTTGGTGTGCTCGATTTCATGAAGCGCACCTCGCTCCTGAAGCTCAACGCCGGGGCGCTCGCCGCGCTTGCCCCGGCCGCCATGGCGCTCGCACGCGCGGAGGGGCTTGAAGCCCACCGGCTTTCCGCCGAGATTCGCCTGCAACCTTCACCCGGGCGAGCACGATGAGCGATGAAGCGGAAGCGCCGGCGGAACTCCCAAAGTCGCGGCTGATCGCCATCACACTCGATGAGAAATCGACGGCCACGTCGAACTCGAACATCGAGCACGAGCGCGAGGTCGCCATCTTCGACATCCTCGAAGGCAACTCGTTCGCCCTCGAAGGCCGCGACAACGGCCCATACAAGCTAACGCTGGGCCTGGTTGAAGACCGGCTGGTGCTGACGGTCAACAACGAGGCAAACGAAGCCGTCGTCACACACATGCTGTCGCTGACGCCGCTGAAGCGCATCATGAAGGACTACTTCATGATCTGCGAAAGCTACTACGAGGCGATCCGCACCGCGCCGCCATCGCGCATCCAGGCCATCGACATGGGCCGCCGCGGCCTGCACGACGAGGGCAGCCGCACCCTGCTGGAGCGCCTTGCCGGAAAGATCACGGTCGACCTCGATACTGCCCGCCGGCTGTTCACGCTCATTTGCGCCCTGCACTGGAAGGGGTAGCGTGATGATCGAGAAATTCGCCGTCGTGAAACGCGAGGTGTCGAGCGAATTTCTCGATCTGAATCACGCTACCGAGTCGATGCTTCTAGTGTCCCTTATGGTTCCGAAGTTCGCTCCCGGTCCCGGCCGCGAGCTCTGGCGAACTTCGGAACCGGGACACTAGTGTGATGATCGAGAAATTCGCCTTCATGAACTGCTGGGTCGCGAGCGAATTTCTCGATCTAAATCACACTAGCAAGGCTATGCCTCTAGTGTCCCTTATGGTTCCGAAGTTCGCTCCCGGTCCCGGCCGCGAGTTCTGGCGAACTTCGGAACCGGGACACTAGTGCCGTGTCGCGCGAGGTTGCGAGCGGCTCGAAGACAGAGCCATCGCCCCCTGCGGCTGGCGTCGCCGCACCGTCTCGCGAGCTACCCGGGGCGGTGCTGTTTGCCTGCACCGCCAACGCGGTGCGCTCGGTCATGGCGGCGGCGATCCTTCGCCATCTGGCCGGCAAGCGCGCCTATGTCGCTTCGGCCGGCGTCCGCGCCGGGCTTTCCGACCCGTTCGCGACGGCGGTGATGGACGAGATCGGCATCGATGTCTCCAAGCACACGCCAAACACGATTGCCGACCTGCACGACACCTCATTCGATCTCATCATTACGCTGTCGCCCGAGGCACACCACCAGGCGCTGGAGCTGACGCGCACCATGGCCGTCGACGTCGAGTATTGGCCGACCATCGATGCAACCGTGATGCTGGGGCAAGAGACCCGCGAGCAGACGCTGATGCATTACCGCGGCGTGCGCGATCAGCTGTTCGACCGCATCAAGAACTCGTTTTGCGTTCGAGGGAGGTCCGACGGTATAGGCGCGCGCCCGTCTCGGGGGGAGCCTTCTCGGCGATGAGGAACCACGTTTCCTGCGCGCCGATGCCTTTGATTTCGATCGGCCCGCGCGCCTCGAAGATGAAGCGCTCACCCAGTTTGGCGCGGCACCCGGGGCAGATGAGGATGCGCCCCGGCGACGACTGTCCTTCCAGGCGGCTGGCGAGATTCACCGGGTCGCCCCACACGTCGTAGCTGAACTTGCGCGTGCCGATGACGCCGGCGGTCAGCGGACCCGATGCCATGCCGACACGCAGGTGAATGTCGAGCCCGCTCTCGGCGCGATAGCGCGCGACAGTAGTGAGCATGTCGAGGCCCATGCAGGCCAGGCGCGCCGTGTGGTCGGGCACCGGATCGGGCAGCCCGGCGACGACCATGTAGGCGTCGCCAATGGTCTTGATCTTCTCCACCCCGTGGCGCACGGCGAGTGAATCGAACTCCGAGACGATGCGGCTCAGCATGTCGACGGTGGCGTTGGCGCCGATGCGGCGCGTCAGCGCGACGAACCCGGAAATGTCGGCGAACATCACCGAGGCATCTTCGATGCTGTCGGCAATCAGCGCTCCGGGATTGGCCTTCAGGCGCTCGACGATGGCGTCGGGGAGCACGTTGCGCAGCACGGCGTCCGTTTCCGCCTTCGCCTGCTCGGCAAGGCTGAAGGCGTAGTAGACCGACGCCGCAATCAGCACGACCGTGGTGATCGCCGCCTGGGTATAGAGCGAATCCGCCACCGGCTGCTCCCAGGGATTGAGACGGCCGAGGGCGGGGAACCAGAACCAGGCGAGGATATGCAGCGTCAGCCCGAGCAGCACGATCGAGACGATCAGCTTGATGCGCTGCAGGCCGAAGATCACGAACGGCGCCGCCGCGGCGATGATGTACTGAAGCTGAGCCCCGCCCTCACGGCTGAAGAAGTCGGTGAAGGCGAATAGCGCCGCGTACTCGGCGCCGACAAGCAGCAATCCGCCGGCGACCTCGCTGATGCGGTGGGCGAACGGCACCATCAACGCCGTCACGACCAGCGCCACGTTGATGATCACCATCGGTGCGTAGGTGTTGAGATCGGTCGTTGCCTGCTGGATCGCGTACAGCAGCGTCGTCGCCGCGATCAGGTAGGACATGACGTTGAGGATCTTCAGCCGCCGGCGCACGTCGGGCGGATAGGGCGCCGTACCGGCTTCGGCCAGCTGGCGCCCGAGCGCGCGCACGCGGCGCATGAAGGCACTGTCGAGCAGCGGTCGCAGCGGCACCGCGAGGCGTGCCTTCAGCGCTTGCAGGGGGGATGCCGTACGCGCACGGATGGCGCGCATATGCTCTTGCAGGCGCAGTGCGCCTGAGGTTTTTTCGGACGGCGGACGGACTACGGGCTCCAGCATCCTTACTCGGCGCCGGCGATGGCTTGCAGCTCCTCGATATCGCAGGTTACGCGCGTGCCGCTGCGCTCCAGTGCCCCGCTGTCTTCCAGCACCGACAGCGCCGTGTTGACCTTCGGCCGGCTGGCGCCGATCAGCAGGGCCAGCTCGCTCTGCGACATCGGCAGGTCGATCGTTATGCGTCCTTCCTCGCTGCCCGGCGCCTTGGCGCGCGCGGCGGCGAGGAAGAAGCGCGCCAGGCGACCTTCGATCGGGTACAGCGCGATGGCTTCCAGCTGCTGGTCGGCCTCGCGAATGCGCGAGCACAGAAAGCGCACGGCCGCGTCGGCGACGTGCGGGTGCGTCTCCATCAGCCGCTTGAAGGCCGGCTTCGACAGGCTGAGCGCAACGACCTTGTTGACGGCCGTGGCGTCGGCACTGCGCACGCCGCCGTCGAGCATGGCGATCTCGCCGAAGATGGCGCCCGGCTCGGCGTGCGCGAACGACAGCTCGCGCCCTTCCGCCGTCAGCACCGAAAGGCGCACCCGGCCGCTGACCACGAGATAGATCTCGCGGCCCTGGTCGCCGCGCGCGAAAATCACCTGGCTGGCATCGAACGACACCTCGCGCATCTCGTCGGCGACGGCGCGGCGCTCCGCTTCGTCCAGCGTTCCGAAAAGGGATGTGCGTCCGAGAAGATCGACAATCGCGGTTTTGGCAATCATGTTAGAGCCCTCTCGGCCGGTCGCCCGGCGATTTAGCCTGAAAAGGGCCCGCCCTGGCAACGGCGGATTGCCCACTTGCTTTTCGAATGCCGGCTTTGCAATGTCAGCAGGCCCCGTAGCGGTGCGTCAGCAACTGTAAAATGCCGCGCATTGGCCGCCGGCGCCTCTCCCCAACATACGCCACGGCAGGCTAATAAGCTTCGCAACCGATCCTCCACCTCCAAGGTGATGTCTCGATGACCGCCAAGGCCGCCTTTCTTACCGCGCTGAGCCGCACCGACCATCCGCGCCGCGAAACGCTGCGCCGCGAGCTGGCGAAGGACTACGCCGGCCCGTCGGCGCACGGCGCCCGCCCGACGCTGGTGCTGGCGAGCGCCAGCCCCCGCCGCCTCATGCTGCTGTCGCAGGTGGGCGTCGAGCCCGACGCCTTGCGCCCGTCCTCGATCGACGAATCGGCGCGCCGCGGAGAGATGCCGCGCGCCTATGCGGCCCGCATCGCCCGCGCCAAGGCCGAGACGGCGCGCGACCAGATCGCCAACGACAAGGACATCGCTTCGGCCTACGTGCTTGCCGCCGACACGGTGGTCGCCGTCGGCCGGCGCATCCTGATGAAGCCGTCCAACATCGAGGAGGCGGCGAGCTGCCTGCAGCTTCTTTCGGGTCGCGCGCATCGCGTGCTGACGAGCGTCTGCCTCATCACGCCGGACGACCGCGTGCGCCAAAAGATCGTCGATACGCGCGTGCGCTTTAAGCACCTTTCGCGCGAGGAGATCGAAGCCTATATCACCTCGAGAGAGTGGCGCGGCAAAGCCGGCGGCTACGCGATCCAGGGCCTTGCCGGCTGCTTCGTGCAGAAGATCGTCGGCTCCTACACGAGCGTCGTCGGTCTGCCGCTCACCGAGGTGGTGGCGCTGCTCGTCGGCGAAGGCTTCCCGCTCCATTTCGCCTGGGTGCGCGCCGCCGAGCTCGACCCGACCTGAAGCAATCGTTGCCGGAGGCGTTGCGCGTTGATGGCGAGCAATGAATTCATCTGCTGCCGGAACTGGCCGCTGCCCCATTTGCCGCCGGAAGGCCGAGGCGGCCTTCCGGCCGTTCTGCTCGGCCCGCTGCCGCGACGTCGATCTGGCGCGCTGGCTAGGCGGCGGCTACGCCATTCCGGGCGGCATCGAGGCTGGCGATGAGGACGGCGACGAGGCGGCCGCGCGTGGCGCCAGAAACACCGAAGAGGACGACGACGGCCGCGCCTGAGGCCCAAAATATCAAGGACAAACAATCCCGCCACTCGTGCAGGCGAGGCCCTGGACAGGGGGTGGCACCCTCACTATAACGGCCGAGCTTTGGCGACGGGGTTCACCGCCCAAGCAAAAAGCCCAGGTAGCTCAGTTGGTAGAGCACGTGACTGAAAATCACGGTGTCGCTGGTTCAATTCCAGCCCTGGGCACCAGCCTTCAAAAATTGCTGAGCGAAATCAGGCCGACGCCGCTCCGATGGCGAGGGGAATACCGGTCCTGGCCTAATCAGTGCTGCTTCAACAGGATCGTGAAGTAGACTTTGCTGGGGTCGTTCTGGTCGGCCACGTTCCTCCATTCGACGACGTTTTTGTTCGGGACGCCATTGACGGTGACGGAGCCCGTGGCTTGGAGACCCGCGAGCCAGAAGGCATTGCCGGCACCCAAGAAGCGGAACTGGCCGGTATTGTCGGTGGGGTTGCTCGGGTTGGCCGTGAGAAAGTTGAACAGCCCGGCTGGGTACACTTTGTCGACGAAATTGAAGGGTGCCGGTTCGCCCTTCGTGCTGGCAGCCGGTCCGCCGCCCTGGCTGGTGAAGGTGATCGTCGCGCCGGCGCCTTTGGCTACGGTGAATGTCGTGTCGATGAACGGCTTATAAAATTCGTCACATGCGATGAGGATCGACGCGGTGTCCTGCACCTTGACGTCGGTGTTGTTGTAGGAGGCGAACCTGCTTTTCAGCCTGCTCGCGGATGCCTGTCTGGACAAGATCTGCAGGTTCGCAAGATCCATGCGTCCAGACTGCGGGCTCGTGGCGATAAAGACGGCGGTCATTGCAAAAGACGGGTTGCCCGACGGAGGATTTCCGTAGGTTACGTAGGCACCACCCAAGAGGCTTACGGTCGTCGCGGTTATGCTCGCCAACCCTTGGTCCTGGACATTGATGTAGAACATATCGGCGAAGAGGACCTCGCCCTTTGGATTGGTCTGGTTCACTACGAACTTGCCGCCGGTACTTATGTCGATCGTCGTTCCCGGCTCGCCGGCGGTGGCGCCCCCGTCAACGCCCGTGTCTTGGATGATAAGACTGCCGTCCAATTGGAAGTGGGTGCGTAGTACCGGGTAGCCATCGCCATAGCAGATATAAATGGCGCCTATGCTGATAGCCGGACTGGCGGGTCGGAAGACCAGTGTCGCGCCCTCCTCGATGATGAAATTAGTGGTGTAGTCGCCGAATGGGAGAGCGCCCGAACTTTTGGCCCAGTAGGTAACGACGTTGTCTCCGAGGACTTCAGGCGCGAGGGTCAACGTTGCTCCCAAGCCCTTCACCGTCAGTCCGTTTGCATCAAGCTTATTGAAGGCGCTGTAGGGGGCATCGCCGAGGGTTATGCTGCCGTATTTGTCGCCGTCGAAGACGTCGTCTTGATCTGGATGCCAGACGAAGCCGCCGACGGCGGCGGGGCAAGTCTTTGTTTGAACCATGGCTCGTTCCTTTCGTTCGCTGATCGGCCGCCCGTCCCGATGTTCGCGCCGATGCCGAAAGCGCGCGAGCGTTTTGCCTAGCCGGCGTTAGCCAGCCGCTACCATGTTGGTGGACTAGTGGATCAGCACTCGACCGGGGGGCACTTATGAGCGCCCGCCGTTATCGAAGAGGTGACTTGGGAGTCGTAGCGGCTTGCCCATTCACGGCGATCGCGCCGCTATTGAGCAGCCTAGAAAAGCCGAAGCTGCTGAAGCTGTTGCTGGTGTCGAGGAAGCGGAACTTTCCGGTGTTTGGCACGTAACTGAGGCGGAGCCGCGGTATCGGCGACGTTGCTCGGCCCGAGAACAAGACGGAGGAGCCGCACATGGCGGGCGGATCAAAAAAGACGAACGAGGCAGCCGACAAAGGCAAGTGCCGCCTGCCAAGGAGCGGTCGTTCGCACCTGACCGGAAAGGGGAATCGAGCGGCGGCGCCTTGGCCAGCAAGGACAAAAAGCGCTCGGTTGCCGCCTGCCGCGACGGCAGCAACACCCGCTGATCGAGCCGCCGATCAGTTAACGTTCCGGTCGGCGCTCGCGGCCCTGCAATCATCCGACGGCAGATATTCGGCGAAGGACGCGTTTAAATAAGCCGTGGTTAAGCTTTTGCGCGCTCTAATCGACGCACGTCAGAGCGGAGCGTCCGCGTGCGCGCAGATTTTTTTGGCGACCTCGGCGGCAGGCTCCGCGCTCTGGCGACCGCCTTGGGCTGGCCGACGGACCGGTCGCGCGCCGGAACGAACTCCAGCCAATGCAGCTCCAGCCAGATCACCGATCGGCTCGCCGGCTACCAACAGGCGCTCGAAGAGCACTTCTGCATCACTGTGACGGATCCCACCGGCTGCCTGCTTGAGGTGAACGATCGCTTTTGCCAAGTCATCGGCTACGCCGAATCCGAGCTCGTCGGCCAATCCTACGAGATGCTCAGCTCGGGCCGGCAGACGCTGCAGACGCTCGAGGAGATGTGGGAGACGGTCCACGCCGGCCAGCACTTGGCGGGGCGAGCTGCGCGATCGGGCCAAGAGCGGTGCCGACGTTTGCTTTGAATCCATCGTCATCCCGCGCTTCAATGGCGACGGCGAGATCGAGCGCTTCATAACGATCAGCACCGACATCACGGCGATCCGCCAGCAGGCGCAGACTCTGCAGGCGACCATCGACAACTTTCCCGGCGGCCTCGCCTTGATCGACCGCGATCTGCGCCTCGTCGCCTGCAATCGCCTTTACCGCACGCTGCTGGAACTGCCCGACACGTTTTTCACAGGTGAGCCGCCGAAGCTGGAAACGCTCGTGCGCTTCAGGGCCGAGCGCGGCGACTATGGGCCGGGACCGGTCGAGGAGGCCGTCAAGGCTCGCCTCGACATGCTGCTCAGCCCGGTGCCGATCACGACAGAGCGCAACGAGACGTCGGGCAGGGTGCTGGAAATACGCTGCGTGCCGGTCGAAGGCGGCGCGCACCTCAACACTTACCTCGACGTGACCGACCAGCGCCGTGCCGAAGCCGAACTCACGCGCGCACACGCGACCCTGGAGGCGTTCATCAAGCACGCTCCGGCCGCCGTCGCCATGTTCGACACGCAGATGCGCTACGTGGCGCATACCGATCGCTGGCTGCACGACTACAACCTGCCCGAAGAATCGCTCGTCGGCCGCAGCCACTACGACGTCTTTCCGGAGGTGCCGGAGCACTGGAAGGCGAAGCACCAGCGGATTCTCGCCGGCGCGGTCGAAAGCACACCCGAGGAGGTTTTCAGGCGGGCCGACGGATCGACCAACATCATCCGCTGGGAGGTGCGTCCCTGGCACCTGGAGGACAACAGCATCGGCGGCATGATGATGCTGACCGAGGAGATCTCCGAGCGCAAACGGCTCGAGCAGGAGCTGTGGAAGCTCGCCAAGCAGGACAGCCTGACGGGGTTGCCGAACCGCCTGCAGTTCAGCGAGCTGCTGGACTCGATGCTCGAGGCGGCCGGCGAGCGCCGCAAGTTCGCCGTCGGCCTGATCGACGTCGACCGCTTCAAGGAGACCAACGACATCTTGGGCCATGCGGCGGGCGATGAGCTGCTCAAGGAGGTGGCCGAGCGCCTGCAGACGGCGCTGGCCCCGTACGGCCGCATCGCCCGTCTCGGTGGCGACGAGTTCGCCGTCCTCATCGCGGACCGCGCCAGGACAAAGCGACGCTGCAACTCGCCATCGACGCCGTCTTCGCCGCTCTGGTGCCGCCCATAACGATCGCCGGCATGCAGCATCGCTGCACCATCAGCATGGGGCTCAGCCTCTATCCGTCAGATGCGCGCGGCGCCAGCGAGCTGCTCAAGAACGCCGACCTCGCCCTCTATCGCGCCAAGGATCTCGGCCGCGACCGCTGCCAATTCTACGTGCCGGAGATGCGCGCCTCGTTCGAGACGACGTACGAGCTGCGGCGCGACATCCAGCGCGCTCTGGCGTCCAGCGAGCTGCGGCTCGTCTATCAGCCGATCATCTCGTTCGACCCGTCGGAGCCCATCTGCTTCGAGGCGCTGTTGCGCTGGGACCATCCGCGGCGCGGCATGCTGATGCCGGCCGAGTTCGACGACGTATTCGACGATCCCAAGGCGGCCTGCCGACGTCGGCAAGTGGGTCGTCGTCAATGCATTGCGCCAGGCCGCCGCGTGGGGCGCGGCGGGCGTCGACTATGGCCGGCTTGCCGTCAATGTCACGTCCGCCGATTTCGCGCTCGGCACTTTCGCCGAGTTCGTGCGTGATGAGTTGCGTCTGGCCGGCGTGCAACCGCAGCGCCTATGCATCGAGGTGACGGAGCGCGTGTTCCTGGGGCGCAGCGCCGATGGCGTCGCCGTCGCGCTGCAGAAGATGCACGATATGGGCGTTGAGATCGCGCTCGACGATTTCGGCACCGGCTTCGGCTCGCTGTCGCATTTGAAGAAGTTGCCCATCGACCGGCTGAAGGTGGACCGCTCGTTCGTGAGCGACATGGAAACGAACCCCGACAACATGGCCATCGTTCGCACCATCACTCACCTTGGCCAGAGTCTCGGCATCAAGGTCACCGCCGAGGGCGTCGAGACGCCAATCGCAGATGACGCTGCTGCGCGGCATGGGCTGCGACACCATGCAGGGCTACCTGTTCTCCAAGCCTATGGATGCGGCGCAGGTGGAGGCTTTCCTGGACACCAAACGTGCCCGGCGTGCTTGATGGCGGGCGACGAAGTCGCTTGACCTCGTGACCGCGATATCCATTCTGCGCCGCAGTTGAGCGGCCGGAGCTGAGCGGCGTGGACGAAACTTGGATCGAGAACGCCTGCCCCGAGCCGTGCGCGCAAAGCCGTGCCGCCGCCGAGGCGCGCCAGAACACGCTCACCAAGCCGCGCGGCTCGCTCGGCGTGCTCGAGGCGCTGGCCGTCCGCCTTGCCGCGCTGCAGGCGACGGACCGCCCGCGCGCGGCAAAGGCGCCGATCATTGTGTTCGCCGGCGATCACGGCATCGCCGCGCGGGGCGTCTCCCTCTACCCGTCCGACGTCACCGTGCAGATGCTGTATAATTTCGCCGCCGGCGGCGCAGCGATCTCCGTTCTGGCGCGCGAGCTCGGCGTGCCGGTGAGCATCGTCGACGCGGGCACCCTGGCGGACACCGACATTGCCGGCATCACGACCGACAAGCCGCGCTGCGGCACGCGCGATTTCTCCGTCGAGCCGGCGATGACCGGCGCCGAGCTGAGCTACGCGCTCGGGGCCGGCCGTCGCGCGCTCGAGCGCGCCACCAAAGACGGCGCCGACCTCGTCATTCTCGGCGAGATGGGCATCGGCAACACCACGGCGGCAGCGGCGGTCGCGGCAGCGCTGCTCGGCGCGGCGCCGGGCGACTTGTCGGCGCCGGGACGGGGCTCGATGCGCAGGGCGTCAGCCGCAAGGTGCGCGTTATCGAGGGCGCGCTCGCCCGCCACGGACTAGAGAGGCACGCGCGCCGCTCGACGTCCTCGCTTGCGTCGGAGGACTGGAGATCGCCGCGCTGACCGGCGCTATCATCGCGGCGGCGCAGGAGCGCCTGCCGGTGCTGATCGACGGCTTCATCGTCTCGGTCGCGGCGCTGGCCGCGGTGCGCATCAATCCCGGCTGCGCGCCATGGCTGATCTATTCGCACCGCTCGCTCGAGCGCGGGCACCGCCTCGTGCTCGAGGCGCTGTCGGCCGAGCCGATCCTCGACCTCAAGCTGCGCCTGGGCGAAGGCTCCGGCGCCGCCGTCGCGCTGCCTATAGTGCGCCTCGCCTGCGCGCTGCACGCGCAAATGGCGACGTTCGAGGAAGCGCGCATCGCCGGGCCGGCGCCATGATGCTGATCGACCTCCTGCGCCACGGCGAGACGGAGACGCCGGGCCGGCTGCTCGGGCGCAGGACCCGGCGCTGTCGGAACGGGGTGGCGGCAGTTCGAGCGCCAAACGACAGGGCCGCGCTGGGATTTGATCGTCGCTTCGCCGCGCCTGCGGGCACGCGCGGCCGCCGAGCGGCTGGCCGGCGAAGTCGGTGTCGCCTGGAGCATCGATGACGACTGGGCCGAGGTCGATTTCGGCGACTGGGACGGCCGCGAGCTCGCCGAGCTGCGCGAGGACGCGGCAACAGCCGCGGCGCTGGCGGCGCTCTACAGCAGCCCCGACGCGCCCGGCGCTCCCGGCGGCGAGAATTGGCACACGCTCACGGCGCGCGTGTCGCCGCGCCGCTCGACCGGCTGCTTGCCGGCGCGGCCGACGATGGCGCCTGCTCGTCGTCACCCACGCCGGCCCGATGCGCGCCGCGCTGGCGCTCGCCTGCGGTCTGCCCTTCGCCAACCTGTGGGCGTTCAAGATCGACCCCGGCACGCGCATAACGCCTGCACGCGGGCCGCGATGACAGCGCCGGCCTTTGGGGCGAGATCGTCGAGGTGGCGCAGCCATGAGCCTCAACGCCCACATCCGCTCGTTCTCGCACGCGCTGCAGTTCCTCACCCGGCTGCCGGCGCCGCCGATCGGCGTGTTCGATCCGGCCGACCTGTCGCGCTCGGCGCTCTGGTTCCCGGTGGTCGGCGCCATCGTCGGCGCGGTCGTCGCTGCCGCGCTGTGGACCGGCGCACTCGCCTCGCCGTGGATCGGGGCCCTGCTCGCGCTCGCTGCCTGGGTATGGGTGACCGGCGGCCTGCACCTCGACGGCCTCGGTGATGTCGCCGATGCGCTGGGCGCCGCGCACCGGTCGCCCGGACGCTTCCTCGAGGTGCTGCGCGACCCGCACGTCGGCGCCTTCGGGGTCATGGCCATCGCCCTGCAGCTCATCGCCAAGGTCGTGTTGCTGCACGAGATTGCCGGACCGCCGGCCCTTGCCGCTCTCGTGCTCATCCCGGCCTGGGCGCGCTGGGGCGCCACGGTTTGGAGCGCGGCCGTGCCGCCGCTGGCGACGGGCACCGGCGAGCGATTCGCCTGGCACATCGACAACCGGGGTATTGTCGGTCGAAGGCGTTGTTCTCGCGCTCCTCAGCGCCTGGCTGGCGCCGGCGCTGCTGGGCGCCCTGGTGATCGTTCCGGCCATCGCCGCCTACTGGAAGTACCGGCTGGGCGGCGTGACCGGGGATTGCCTTGGCGCCGGCATCGAGGTGACCGAGACGATGTTGCTGCTTCTCATCGCCGTGCGAATGGCATAGCTTCCGGCCCAGAGCCGTCGCGCCGTGCGCGCGCCGCAAAACACGGGATTCTTTAGGGGAACGGGACCATGCAATCTTCCTCCACCGGCACCGAGCGCCGACTGCTGTGGATCGGCCTTTTGACGGTAGGAACGCTGCTGATGACGGGCGTCTTCGCCTGCGCCGTTCCCTTCGCCGCCCTGGCCGCGCTTGCCGCCTTCGACACCGACCGCCGTGACGGTCTGCTGCTCATCGGCGCCGTCTGGCTGGCCAACCAGATCTACGGCTTCACCGTTCTCGGCTATCCGCATGAGGCGCAGGCCTACTACTGGGGTCTCACCATGCTGCTCGGCGCCGTTGCCGGCTACTATGCCGCGCGCGCCGTCGTGTCCGCCTTGGCCCCCAGCGGTGCGCTGGTCGCGGTCGATCGCCGCGCTGCCGGTCGCTTTCCTCGCCTACGAGGCGGTGCTGTATGCGGCGAGCCTGGTGCTGTCGAACGGCGAAGGCGCCTTCAACACCGACGTCGTCGCCTACGTGACCCTCGTCGAGGTCGTGGCCTTCCTGGCGCTGCTGATCGTGCATCGCCTGGCCGTCGCCGCCGGGCTGCTCGAGCCGAACGCCGTCGAACGCGCCATCTAAGAGCGGCTTACTTCAAGCTCAGAGGCAGGCCGGCCGCCATGAAGATCACGCGGTCGGCCGCCGCTGCGACGCGCTGATTGAGGCGCCCCTGCGCGTCGCGGAAGGCGCGCCCGAGCGGCGTCTCCGGCACCAGCCCCAGCCCGACCTCGTTCGAAACGGCGACCAGCGGCCCCGGCGCCGAGCCGAGCGCGGCGAGCAGGCGTTCGCTCTCCGCCTCGACGTCGCCCCCGGCCAGCATCACGTTGCTCAGCCACAGCGTCAGGCAATCGATGAGCGCCGGGCCGGCTAGCCCGCTAACGGCGCCGGCAAGATCGCGCGGCGCGTCGAGCGTTTGCCAGTTCGCATCGCGCCGCTGGCGATGATGCGCGATGCGTTCGGTCATCTCGTCGTCGAAGGCCTCCGCCGTCGCCACGTAAGTCCACGGCGGGGCCACGCGCATCACCAGCTCCTCGGCAAAGCGGCTCTTGCCCGAGCGCGCGCCGCCGAGCACCAAAGTCAGGCGTGGAATGGGAGTTTCGGGCATGCAGCCGGCATTTTCGATTGACGGGGGAAGCGGGCAACTCTTATCAAACCGGGCACGTGTCCCGGCAAGGGAAATGCGCATTTTCGCAACTGCCTCCGCAGTTTAGTCCGCGCGGACGCTACAAAGTCAGGCCACCGCGTATGTCCGCATCCCCACGCGGCGTGATCATCGCGGCGCCATCGTCTGGTGCCGGCAAGACGACGGTGACGCTCGGTTTGCTGCGGGCGCTGGCGCGGCGCGGCGTCGCCGTGCAGCCGTTCAAGTGCGGGCCGGATTACATCGACACCGCCTTCCACACCGCCGCGGCGCGCCGCACCAGCGTCAATCTCGACACGTGGGCCATGCGCCCGCGCCTCATCGCGCGCCTTCTACGCGATGCTGCCGGCGACGCGCAGGTCTGCATCGCCGAGGGCGTCATGGGCCTTTTCGATGGCGCCAGCACGCGCGGTACCTGCGGCAACGGCTCGACCGCCGACCTTGCCGCTTTGACCGGCTGGCCCGTGGTGCTGGTGCTCGACGTTGAGGCGCAGGCGGAGACGGCCGCCGCCGTCGCGCTCGGTCTCAAGACGTACCGGCACGACATCGAGATTGCCGGCGTCATCCTCAACAGGGTCGGCTCGCCGAAGCACGCGGCGCTCGTCATCGAGCCGCTGGCGCACATCGGCATACCCGTGTTGGGCGTCGTGCAGCGACGCGGCGACATCGTGATGCCCGAGCGCCATCTCGGCCTCGTGCAGGCGGACGAGACGGCGACTCTCGATCAACGCCTGGAGGCCATCGCCGCTGCGATCGCGCAGGGCATCGATCTCGATCGCCTCGTCGCGACCGCACGGCCCCTGACGCTGACGGCGGACGGAGAGGCGGCGTCATTGCCCCCTCCTGGACAGCGCATCGCGCTGGCGCAGGACCGCGCCTTCTCGTTCGTCTACGCCCACTTGCTCTCCGGCTGGCGGCAGGCCGGTGCCGAGATTGCACCGTTCTCGCCGCTCGCCGACGAAGTGCCGGCCGTCGACTGCGACGCCGTCTGGCTGCCGGGCGGCTATCCGGAGCTGCACGCCGCAGCGCTAGCCGGTGCACATCGCTTCCGTGCAGGCATGCACGCCGCTGCCAGCCGCGGTGTGCCGATTCATGGCGAGTGCGGTGGGTACATGGCGCTCGGTGAAGGTCTCGTCGATGCGGCCGGGATGCGGCACGAGATGCTCGGCCTGCTCGGCGTCGAGACCTCGTTTGCCGCGCCGCGTATGCATCTGGGCTACCGGCGCGCGCGCATGCGCAACTCGGGTGCCGAGCTGGTCGGGCACGAATTCCATTTCGCCGCTCTGCTGTCGAACACCGACGAGCCGCTGGCCGACATCCGCGATGCCGCCGGGGTCGCGGTGCCCGAGTGCGGCTCGCGCCGCGGCGCCGTCACCGGCACCTTCTTCCACGTCATCGACGCCGCCGCATGACACGCGAAAAAAAATCCGCCCCGCCGAGCTTCGACGCCGAATTCCGCGCCGCGCTGCGCGAGCTCATCCTCTGGCGCCGCGACGTGCGGCGCTTCAAGACCGATCCGGTCGACCCGGCGCTGATCCTGTCGCTGATCGAGCTCGCGGCGCGGTCGCCCGTCCGTCGGCTTCAGTCAGCCGTGGCGTTTCGTGCTGGTCGAGAGCCCCGAGCGGCGGGAGGCCATTCGCGCCTCGTTCGCGCGCGCCAACGCCGAGGCGCTGAGCCTGTACGCCGGCGAGCGTCGCGGCCTTTACGCCAAGCTGAAACTCGAGGGGCTGAATGCGGCGCCGGTGCAGATCGCCGTGTTTGCCGACGAGGACACGGACGCCGGCGCCGGTCTCGGCACGCCACACGATGCCGGAGACGCTACGCTACTCCGTCGTCGGCGCCATCCAAACACTGTGGCTGGCGGCGCGGGCGCATGGGCTCGGTGTCGGCTGGGTGTCGATCCTCGAGCCGGGCACGGTCACCACCGCACTCGATGTGCCGGCCACGTGGAAGCTCGTCGCTTATCTGTGCATCGGATGGCCGGCCGAGGAGCATCTCGACCCCGAGCTCGAGCGGCACGGTTGGCAGGAGCGCATCGATACCGTCGCCCCTTATTCTGCGGCGTTGATCACTCCGCCGGCGCCGGCAGACCGGCCGCATCGGCGCGCGGCTTCCGCGCCGAAAGCTTGCGGACCACGACGTAGAACACCGGCGTGAAGATCAGCCCGAACAGCGTCACGCCAATCATGCCCCAGAACACGCCCGTCCCGAGCGCGATGCGCATCTCCGCGCCGGCGCCGGTCGCGATGTAGAGCGGCACGACGCCGAGCGTGAAGGCGAGCGACGTCATCAGGATCGGCCGCAGCCGCAGCTGGCAGGCTTCGACCGCCGCCGTCACCGTGTCGCGGCCCTGGTCCTCCAGCTGGCGCGCGAACTCGACGATGAGGATGGCGTTCTTGGCCGCCAGACCTATGAGCACGATGAAGCCGATCTGGGTGAGGATGTTGATGTCCTGGCCGTGCAGCGAGACGCCGAACAGCGCGCTCAGCAGGCACATCGGCACGATGAGGATGATGGCCAGCGGCAACGACCAGCTCTCGAACTGCGCCGCCAGCGTCAGGAACACGAAGATCACCGACAGCGCGAAGATGTAATAGCCGGTGCTGCCGACCTTCGCCTCCTGGTACGACAGGTCGGTCCACTCGTAGGTGATGCCCTTCGGGCAGCTCGCTCTTGGCGAGATCGCCCATCAGGGTCAGCGCCTGCCCGGTGCTGACGCCGGCCTGCGTCGACCCGTTCACCTCGACGGTCGGGAACAGATTGTAGCGCGGCATGCGGTCGGGGCCGGAGACATTGCGGAAATTGACGAGGTTGGCGAGCGGCACCATTTGCCCAGATCTCGTTGCGCACGCGGATGCGCGCCACGTTCTCGGGCTGCATGCGGAAGCTGGCGTCGGCCTGCGCCGTGACGCGGAAGGTGCGCCCGAACATGTTGAAGTCGTTGACGTAGGCAGAGCCGAGGTAGACGCGCAGCGCCTCGAAGATCGCCTCCAGCGGCACATGCAGCATCTGCGCCTTGTCGCGGTCGACGTCGACATAGAGCTGCGGCGTGCCGGTCGAGAAGGTCGTGAACACGTTGCGGATGCCGGGCACCTGGTTAGCCGCGGCGATGAAGTCGTTGGCGACCTTCTCGAACTCTGCCGGGGTCATGTTGGCGCGGTTCTGCAGCCGCATGGAAAAGCCCGTCTGGCCGCCCATGCCGCGCACCGGCGGCGGGATCGTGACGGTGGTCTTCGATTCCTCGATGTCGCTGAGCCGCGCGGTGATGTCGTCGGCGATCTTGTCGACGGTCAAGCCCTTGCTTGGCGCGCTCGCGCGGGTCTGTCGATGACGGCGTTGATCAGCCCGAGGTTGCTCGAGTTCGAGCCCGTCGATCCCGAGCGGCCCGTGTAGGTCGAGGTGTGGGCGACGCCGGGCGTGTCGAGCACCAGCTGGTTGGCGCGGCGCACCACCTCGTCGGTACGCTGCAGCGAAGCGCCCTGCGGCAACTGTAGTCGACACGGTGACGATGCCGCGGTCCATCTTCGGGATGAATCCGGTCGGCGTGTGCATCACCAGCCAGCCGGCGGCGCCGAGCAGCAGCGCATAGACCACGAGCACGACGGGCCAGCCCGCGATGACGCGCGCGGACGACCCGGGCGTAGACGGCGGCGAGCTATGTCGAATGCCCAGTTGAACAGCCTGAAGAAGGCATGCACCGGCCGCATCAGCAGGCTGTCCTTTTGGTGCTCCTCGTGCGGTTTCAGCAGGATCGCGCACAACGCCGGACTCAAGGTGAGCGAGTTGAATGCGGATATGATGGTCGCCGTCGCCACCGTGACGGCGAACTGTTTGTAGAACATGCCGGTGATGCCGGCGATGAATGCCGTCGGTATGAACACCGCGGTCAGCACCAGGGCGATGGCGATCAGCGCCGCGCCGACTTCGTTCATGGTCACGTGCGCTGCCTCGGGCGCCGACAAGCCTTCGCGCAGTTTGCGCTCGACATTCTCGACCACGACGATCGCGTCGTCGACCACGATGCCGACGGCGAGCACCAGTCCGAACAGCGTCAACATGTTGATGGAGAAACCGAGACCCTGCATCACCGCAAAGGTGCCGATCAGCGACACGGGTATGGCGACGAGCGGGATGATCGTCGCGCGCCACGTCTGCAGGAAGAGCAGCACGACGACGACGACGAGGAACACGGCCTCGATGATCGTCACGTAGAGTTCGGATATCGAGGCCTCGATGAACTCCGTCGGGTTATAGATGATGCGGTACTCAAGGCCCTTGGGGAAGCGCTCCGACAGACGCTTCATCTCCGCCTTGATGGCGTTCGCCGTGTCGATGGCGTTCGAGCCCGGCTGCTGCGTGATCGGCATCACGGTGGCCGGAAAGCGTCCTGGTAGCCGTAGGTCGTATAGCTGAGCGCGCCCAGCTCGACGCGGCCGACGTCCTTGACGCGCACGACGCGCCCGTCGGCGCCGGTCTTCAGCACGATGTTCTCGAATTCGGCCGGCTGCAGCAGGCGCCCCTTCAGCTGCAGCGACATCTGGAAGGCGCCCATGTTGGGCTGCGGCGGCTGGCCGAGCGAGCCGCCGGCGACCTGCAGGTTCTGCGCCCGCAGCGCCGACATCACCTCGTCGGCCGTCATGCCGCGCAGGGCGATGCGCTCGGGGTCGAGCCAGATGCGCATCGAATATTCGCGCGAGCCGAACAGCGTCACGTCGCCGACGCCGGGGATGCGCGCCAGCTCGTCCTTCACGTTGAGCAGCGCGTAGTTCGAGATGTAGACTTGGTCGTAGGTCTTGTCGGGCGATACGAGGTGCACGACGAGCAACAGGTCGGGCGAGCGCTTGTTGACGAGGATGCCGTTGCGGCGCACCTCCTCCGGCAGACGAGGCTCGGCCACCGCGATGCGGTTCTGCACCAGCACCTGCGCCTTATCGATGTCGGTGCCGATGTCGAAGGTGATGTTGAGCGACATGTTCCCGTCGTCGGTCGACTGGGAATACATGTAGATCATGCCCTCGACGCCGTTCACCTCCTGCTCGATGACGGAGGCGACGGTGTCGGAGACGGTGACCGCGTTGGCGCCCGGATAGGACGTCGTCACGGAAATCGTCGGCGGCACGATCTCGGGGAATTGCGCGACCGGCAGCGTGAGATAGGCGATCGTCCCGACGATCAGGATGATGAGCGAGATGACGGACGCAAAGATCGGGCGGTCGATGAAGAAGTGGCTGAGGCGCATGTCCGGTTCTGGCCCGTGTTACGGCTTCGCCGGTGCGCCGGCGTCGGGCGCGGCATCCGAGACGGTGAGCGGCACGCGCCGCGGCACGATCTTCTGTCCTGCCCGCACGCGCTGCTGACCGCGCAAGATGACCCAGTCTTCAGGCTTCAATCCCTTGCGGATGACGCGCAGGCCGTCGTCGAGCGGCCCCAGGTCGACCGTGCGCCGCAGCGGGATGTCGTCGTCACCGACGACGTAGACGAAGCGTGTCGCCTGGTCGGTGCCGACAGCTTCGTCGGGGAGCATGAGCGCCTCGTATTCGGGCGATCCCTGCAGGCGCACGCGGGCGAACATGCCGGGCGAGAAGAAGCGGTCCTTATTCGCGAGGATGGCGCGGGCGCGCAGCGTGCCGGTGCCTTCGTCCAGGCGGTTCTCCAGGAAGTCGAGCTTGGCGTCGTGCGGGAAGCCGGTCTCGTCGGGAAGGCCGATGCCGACGGCGGCGCCGAGGATGCCGTCGCTCTTCTTGCCGCTGGCCTGCGCCATGCGCTGATACTTGAGCGCGTTGTTCTCGCTGACGTCGAAGTAGATGTAGATGGGGTCCTGCATCACGATGGTGGTGAGGATGGTCGAACCGGTGTCGGAGCCGCCGCCGCTGACGAAGTTTCCGGGCGTTACCAGGGTGCGGCTCATGCGGCCAGAGATCGGCGCCGTGATGCGGCAGAAGCTCAGCTCGAGCTCGGCGGCTTTGACGCGGGCCTCGGCGATCCTCACCAAGGACTCCGCCTCGCGCATCAGGTTCTCGCGATCGTCGAACGTCTTCTTGGAGATGTAGTCGCGTTGCAGGAGTGGCCGACCGCGCTCCACATCCAGCTGCGCGTTGCTGACGCTGACCTTGGCTTGGTCGAGCTGCGCCTTGGCCTGATCGAGCGCGCGCTCGAACGGGCGCGGGTCGATGGTGAACAGGAGATCGCCGGCCTTCACGTCCTGGCCGTCGGTGAACTTCACCTCGGTGAGATAGCCGGAGATGCGCGCGCGCACCTCGACGAATTCGACCGCGGCAAAGCGGCCGGTGAATTCATCCCACTCGATGACCTTGCGGGCGACGGGCTGGCTGACGGTGAGCTCGGGCGGTGCGCTTTCGCGGTCGCCTTCTTCGCGCCGCCGCCAAATCCCGAGAACGCCGATTGGATGGCGCCGCCCACGTCCTGAAATCCGAACTCGACGCTGCGTCCGCGCAATGGGCCGACCGCTGCCATGGCGGCTACGGCGGCCGCTATGAGGATAAGGGCGACATAGCTAGGACGCATCGACACTCTCAAGGTACCGCCGGCTCGGCTGTTCAACGGAACTAAACAATGCATTCCGTCGCCGCGCCCGGCAAGATTATCCGGCGAAAAGTAAATCGGCGCACTCCTGCCGCAATCGCAATTGCGCTAGCGGGCCGTTTTAAGGGCCCTGGACGCCGATTTGGGCGCCGGGCAGGCGTCATTAGCCTCCGATTGTGAAGGCTCTGCAACCTGCCGGCGCCGATTTTCAGACGTTTAGTTGGCGCGGCCTTCGCGTGCCCCGTCGACGCTGTAGGAGCCGGGCCCCGAGGCGACGAAATAGAGGAAGAGGAAGCAGAACAGGATCGCCGCGTCGCCGCCATTGATCGCCGGAAAGGGACTCTGGGGGGCGTGCGCCATCCAATAGGCGACGGCCATCTGGCCGCTGAGGAGGAAGGCTACAGGGCGGGTAAACAGTCCGATCAGAAGGAAGAAGCCGCCGACCAGCTCGAGGACGCCGGCGAACCAAAGCAGCGTGAACAGCTCCGGCATCCCGTGTGAGGGCGGAGGGAAGCCGAGAAGCTTTTGGGCCCCGTGCTCCATGAAGAGGATGGCGGCCACGATGCGCAGCACACCCAGAAGGCGCGGCGCCCATACGGTCTCAAGCTCTGCTCGTGTCATTCAGCGTTCCTCGACCTGTCCGTTTCTATTGCCGGACACGAGCCTAGCCGCCTAGTTGACGGTGCTCAATCGGGAACCTTGGCAACGCTACCAGCGCAGCAGACGCGCGCCGAGGGCGGCGCCCGTGCCTGCCACGATGGCTGTGCCGATGACGTACCAGACGGCCATGAACAGCGGGCTGTCGTTCGTGCAGTGCGAGGCATAGAGCGTAGCGCCGATGCCTGTCGATGCGAGGCCCGCCACGGCGCCCGTCAACGCCGGGCGGGACGGCGCGCCTTGCCTCAGCGCGATGAGGAATGCGGCCAGTGGCAGCGCCGACAGCAGCGGAATGAAAATCATGCAGAAAACGGCGCTGGTGCCGATCATCGTCGGCATCCACTCGGGCTGCGGCAACGTCATTAGCTCGTAGGCGACGCCGAGCAGCAGAATGGCGGCCGGAGCGAGCAGCAGCAACAGCCGGTTGCCGGAAATGGGCTGCGGGCGCGCCAACTGCATCACCAGCACCATTGCGGAAGCCAGCAGCGTCAGCGTCAGAACCCACTTAAAGAGGAAGCTCGGATCGAAAACCGCTGCGCCGATGTCGGGCCGGAACTGCATCACCGAAAGGAATATGATTGCCGCGCCGATGACGCCGGCGCCTGCAGCCAGCCATACCATAGAGCCGATCGGCGGCTTGGCCGACTTGGCGTCGGCCGAAATGGCGGCAATGAGGTCATTCGTCTTCATTCGTCGTCTTTCTGATGCATGGCGGCGAGCGTCTTGAGACCGCGATGCAAAGCGACACGCACCGCGACTTCCTTCATCTGCAGCCTGTTGGCCACGTCGCGGATCGACTGGCCTTCGAGGCTGATTGCACGCACGACCTCCTGCTGGCGACCGCGTAGTCCATCGACAAGCCTTTCCGCGTCCTGCCGGTCGACGCCGCTGCGATCTTCTTCGGCGGCCAGCGTGTCGATAACGCTGTCGATAGGCACTTGGATGCGTCGTCCTCGTCTACGCAACGCGTCGATGAGCTTGTGGCGGGCTATGGCGCGCACCCAGGGTCCGAGCGGTTGCGAAGGATCCCAAGTGCTGCGCTTCAAGTGCAAAGCCAGCAGCGTTTCCTGGACGACATCCTCGACATCTCCGAGGGAAGCGCCGGCTTGCGCGAAACCACGTCGCACCACAGCCCGCAGGCCGTGAGACAGTGCCTCGAGCAGCATGCGATATGCCGCCTCGTCGCCGCCGATGGCCGCCCGCATCCAGGCCGCCCACTCCTCCTCACGCTGCGCTTGAGCCACTGAGCTCCTCGTAGACTGTTCGGGGCCCGGCCCGTTTTCGTTACAGCATTAACGGAATGGCCGACCGCTGGCGCGGCTCTGGGCCGTTCAGCCCTCCGTATCAGGACCAACCGGGAGCGGCAATCGGTAACGGCGCGCGATTAGCCGGCGGAATGCTGAACAATTGTTTGCGGCGCGTCGTCCTCGGCACGCGTCGCGCCGCCGAGCCGCCGGTGCAGCTTGTCGAGCAGAAGGTAAATGACCGGCGTCGTATACAACGTCAGCATTTGCGACACGATCAGGCCGCCGATGATGGTGATGCCGAGCGGGCGGCGGATCTCCGAGCCGGGCCCCTCCGCGATGGCGAGCGGGATGGCGCCCAGCAGCGCGGCGAGCGTCGTCATCAGGATGGGGCGGAAGCGGGCGATGCACGCCTCGTAGATCGCGACCGCGGGCTTGAGGCCGCGCCGGCGTTCGCCGTCGAGGGCGAAGTCGACCATCATGATCCCGTTCTTCTTGACGATGCCGATGAGCAGGATGACGCCGATCAGCGCCGTCATCGACAGCTCCATGCCGGCGACGTACAGCGCCAGCAGCGCTCCGAGCCCCGCGGAGGGCAGCGTCGAGATGATGGTCAGCGGGTGCGCCAGGCTCTCGTACAGCACGCCCAGCACGATATAGACGGCGATGAGCGCGGCGAGGATCAACAGCGGCTGCTGCGAGGCCTGCTCGGCGAAGGCGCGCGCGTCTCCCGCCATCTCGCCGCGCAGTCCCTGCGGTGTGTGGATGTCGGCCATGGCCGCATCGATGTCGCGCAGCGCCTGATCGAGCGTGTTCCCCGGCGCGAGATTGTAGCTGAGGGTGATGGCCGGGAACGGGCCCTGATGGTTCACCACCAGCGGGCTGGTGTTCTCCTCGACGCGGATCACCGCCATCAGCGGCACCTGCGGGCCGCCGCTGATGCTCGGCACGTGGATCTTCTTCAGGTCGGATGGATCGCGCTGCAGGCGTGGGTCGACCTCGAGGATGACGCGGTACTGGTTGCGCTGGGCATAGATGGTCGACACCTGCCGCTGCGAGAAGGCGTTGTTGAGCGCGCTGTCGATGTCGGAGATGCGCACGCCGAGCCGCGCGGCGGCGTCGCGGTCGATCTTGACGTCAAGCTGCAGCCCGCCGGCTTGCCGGTCGCTCGACACGTCGACGATGCCGGGTATCTGCTTCATGCGCTCCAGCACCTTCGGCGCCCACTCGTTGAGCTCGTCGATGTCCGGGTCCCACAAGCGTGTACTGGTATTGCGACGGCCCCTGGCGGGCGCCGACGCGGATGTCGCGCGAGGCGAACATGCGCACTTCCAGGCCGTTGAGGCCCTTCAGCTTGTCGCGCATGCGGTTGATGAACTGGTTGGTCGGCAGCCCGCCGCGCTGGGCGAGCGGCTTCAAGTTGATGAACATGCGGCCGCGATTGTTGCCGCCGCCGCCGGGGCCGGAGCCGCCGATCGAGGAGCCGACGTGCTCTACCGCCGGGTCGCTCAGGACGATGTCGAGCGCCTGCGTCTGCAGCTTCAGCATCGCCTCGAAGGAGACGTCGGCGGAGGCTTCGGTCGAGCCCATGACGAGGCCGGTGTCGTCCTCGGGGAACATGCCCTTGGGGATCTGCACATAGAGATGCACCGTGAGCACGACGACGCAGAGCAGCGAGAACAGCGTCACCACCTGGTTGCGCAGCGCCACGCGCAGGGTGCGCGCATAGGCGGACACCATCCAGTTGAGCGTGCCTTCGACGATGCGGTCGAAGCGGCTGTGCTTCTCGTCCTTCTGCGCCTTGAGGAAGTGCGCGCAGATCATCGGCGTGACGGAAAGCGATACGACGACGGAGACGGCGATGGCGACGACCAGGGTCACCGAGAACTCGCGCAGCATGCGTCCGGCGACGCCGCCCATGAACAGCACGGGAATGAACGCCGCGATCAGCGACACGCTGATGGAGATGACCGTGAAGCCGATCTGCCGCGCGCCGACGAGCGAGGCCTGCATCGGCGCCATGCCGGCCTCGATGTTGCGGTAGACGTTCTCGATCATGACGATGGCGTCGTCGACGACGAAGCCGACGGCGATGGCGAAGGCCATCAGCGTGAGGTTGTTGACCGAGAAGCCGAGCGCCCACATGGAGGCGCAGGTGCCGGCGAGCGACAGCGGCACGGTGATGCCGGCGGCCAGCGTCGGCGTCATGCGCCGCAGGAAGACGAACACCACCATCATCACGAGCGCGATGGCCAGCAGCAGCGTGAACTGCATGTCGTGCACGCTCGCGCGGATCGTGGTCGTGCGGTCGGTCAGCACCTCGATGTCGATGCCGGCCGGGATCCAGCGCTGCAGGTTGGGGATCAGCGCTTTGACCTGGTCGACCGTGTCGAGGACGTTGGCCTCCGGCTGCTTGCGGATGATCAGCAGCACCGCCGGCTTCTTGTCGAACATGGCGGCCGAGCGCGTGTTGCGCGTGCCGTGCTCGATGCTGGCGACGCTCGACAGCCGCACGACATTGCCGTTGCTCGTCTTCAGGACGATGGTGCCGTAGTCCTTGGCGGCGCGCAGCTGCGTGTTGGTGTCGATGGTGATCGCCTGCTTGTCGCCGTCGATGGCGCCGACCGGCACCACCGCATTGGCGTCCGAGATGGCGCTGCGCACCTCCTCCATGCTGAGCCCCATCGAGGCCAGCAGCGAGGGGTTGACGCGCACGCGGATGGCCGGCTGCTCGGCGCCGCTGACCTCGACCTGCGCCACGCCCGGCACCTGCGAGATGCGCTGCGCGACGACCGTGTCGGCGGCGTCGTAGATGGCGCTCGGCGTCATGCTGTTCGACGTCATCGCAAGGATGAGCACCGGCGCCGCGGACGGGTTGAACTTGCGGAACGTCGGTACGTCCGGCAGGTCGCCCGGCAGATCGGCGGTGGCCGCATTAAGCGCGGCCTGCACGTCGCGCGCCGCGCCATCGACGTCGCGGGTCAGATCGAACTGCACGGAAATGCTGGTCGAGCCCTGCGAGCTCACCGACGTCAGCTCGGTGACGCCGGCGATCTCGCCCAGGCGCTTCTCGATCGGCGCGGCGATGGTCGCCGCCATGGTTTGCGGATCGGCGCCCGGCCGGCTCGCCTGAACGCGCACGGTCGGGAAGTCGACGGCGGGCAGGCTGGCGACCGGCAGCTTCAGGTAGGCCGTTGCGCCGAGCAGGAAGAGGCCGGCCGCCAGCAGCGCCGTGCCGATGGGCCGCAGAATGAAGGGGGCCGAGATGTTCATGGCGCTACTCGGCCGGCACGTTGGCGGCGCCGGCCGCGTGGTCGGCGGCTGGCGCCGGCGACAGCCGCGCCCTCAGCCGCTCCATGGCGAGGTAGATGACCGGCGTCGTGTAGAGCGTCAGCAGCTGGCTGAGCAGCAGGCCGCCGACGATGGTGATGCCGAGCGGGTTGCGCAGCTCCGAGCCGACGCCCGTTTCGATGGCCAGCGGCAGCGCGCCGAACAGCGCCGCCAGCGTCGTCATCATGATGGGACGGAAACGCAGCAGCGCCGCCTCGACGATGGAATCGCGCGGATTGAGCCCGCGCTCGCGCTCCGCATCGAGCGCGAAGTCGATCATCATGATGGCGTTCTTCTTGACGATGCCCATCAGCAGCACGATGCCGATCAGCGCGACGAGCGACAGATCGAGGCCCATGAACATCAGCGCAAGCAGCGCGCCGATGCCGGCCGAGGGGAGCGTCGTCAGGATCGTGAACGGATGCACGAAGCTCTCGTAGAGCACGCCGAGCACGATGTAGATCGTCACGATGGCGGCGAGGATCAGCCACGGCTGGCTGCGCAGCGAGGAGGCGAACTCGTTGGCGTCGCCGAAGAAGCTGCCCGTCACCGACGACGGCATGCCGATCTTGTCTTCCGCGGCGCTGATGATCGAAACGGCGTCGCTCAGCGCCGCGCCGGGCATCAGGTTGAAGCTGATCGTCTCGGACGGGAACTGGTCCTGGTGGCTGACGGCGAGCGGCGCCGTCGTGTAGGTGATCTTGGCGATGGCCGTCAGCGGCACCTGGTTGCCGTTGGTCGAGGGAATATACAGCCGGTTGAGGCGCGAAGGATCGCTGCGAAATTGCGGCAGCGCCTCCAGCACCACGCGGTACTGGTTCGCCTGCGCGTAGATGGTCGAGACCTGCCGCTGACCGAAGGCGTCGTTGAGCGCGTCGCTCACCGCCTGCACCGTGACGCCGAGCCGCCCCGCCACCTCGCGATCGACGTCGATGCGCGTGCGCAGGCCGCGTGTCCATGGTCTCGAGGTTCACCTCGCTCAGCGAGGGTGACTTCGCCAGCTCGGCGGCGAGCTTGCGTCGTCCACTCTTCCACTTCGGCGGCGTCGGTGCTGACCAGCGTGTATTGATACTGCGCGCGGCTGGTGCGCGTGGCGATCTGCACGTCCTGCACCGGCTGGAAGTAGACGGTGATGCCGGGAATCTTCTCGGCGGCGCGCTCCAGCCGTTCGACCACGCCGGCGATCAGCACGCGATCGGCGCGCGGCTTCAGCGTGATCTTCAGGTGGCGAGACGTTTGGCGTCGGGTTGAGCTGGCCCACGCCGACGACGGAGACGACGCCTTGCACGGCCGGGTCCTTGCGCACCTCTGCCGTGACCTCGGCCTGCAGGCGGCTCAGCTCGGTGAAGGAGACTTGCGGCTCGGCTTCGATCACCGCCGTGATGAGGCCGGTGTCCTGCGACGGCAGGAAGCCCTTGGGTATAATGACATAGAGCCAGATGGTGATGACCAGCGTCAGCACCGTCACCATCAGCGTCGCCGGCTGGTGGCGCAGCACCCACTCGAGGCTGCGGCGGTAGCCCTCGATGACCGCGTCCATGCCCCAGTTGAAGGCGCGCGAGATCCAGTTGCCGCGCGTCTCCGGCTGATGCTTGAGCAACTTGGCGGCCATCATCGGCGTCAACGTCAGCGACACGATGGCCGAGACGACGACGGCGATGGTCAGCGTCAGCGCGAACTCGCGGAACATGCGGCCGACGAGGCCGGTCATGAACAGCAGCGGGATGAACACCGCGATCAGCGACAGCGTCAGCGAGATCACCGTGAAGCCGATCTCGCGTGCGCCATCGAGCGCGGCGCGCAACGGCTTGGCGCCTCTCTCGAGGTGGCGCACGATGTTCTCGATCATCACGATCGCATCGTCGACGACGAAGCCGGTGCCGATCGTCAGCGCCATCAGCGACAGGTTGTCGAGACTGAAGCCGCAGAAATACATCACCGCGAAGGTGGCGATCAGCGACACGGGCAGCGCCACGCCGGCGATGATGGTGGCGCGTCCCGAGCGCAGGAACACCAGCACCACCATGACGATCAGCACGACGCTGAGCACCAGCGTGAACTGCACGTCGTGGATGGAGGCGCGGATGGTGTCGGTGCGGTCGTGCACCAGCGTCAGCTTCACGCTCTTGGGCAGCGCCCGCTCGATGCGCGGCAGCTCGGCCTTCAGGCGGTCGACGGTCTCGATGACGTTGGCGCCCGGCTGGCGCTGCACGTCGATGATGACGGCCGGCGTGCCCTGGTACCAGCCGCCGACGCGGGCGTTCTCCAGGCCTTCCGAGACCTCCGCCACGTCCTTGAGCCGCACCGGCGCCGAGTTGCGGAATGCGACGACGATGTCGCGGTAGGCCTCGGCCGATGAGATCTGGTCGTTGGCGGCGATGGAGTAGCTCTGGTGCGTGCCGTCGAGCGAGCCCTTCGGCCCGGCGACGTTGGCGCTGGAAATGGCGCTGTTGAGATCGGAAATGCTGAGCCCGTACGAGGCGAGCCGCGCAACGTCGGCCTGGATGCGTACGGCCGGCCGGATGCCGCCTTCCACCGACACGTGGCCGACGCCCGTCACCGTCGATAGGCGCTGGGCGATGAGCGTATCGGCAAGATCGCTCAGGTCGCGCATCGACACGATGTCGGAGGTGAGCGCCAGCGTGACGACGGCCGCGTCGGCGGGGTTCACCTTCGAGTAGGTCGGCGGATACGGGAGGTTGCGCGGCAGCGTCGAGCCGGCGGCGTTGATCGCCGACTGCACATCCTGCGCGGCGGCGTCGATATCGCGCCCGAGGTTGAACTGCAGCGTGATCTGGCTGAGCCCATAGGAGCTCGTCGAGGTCATCGTCGTCAGCGCCGGGATTTGCCCGAACTCGCGCTCCAGCGAGGCGGTGACCAGCGTCGACATGGTCTGCGGGTTGGCGCCGGGGAGCTGCGTCGACACCTGGATGGTCGGGAAGTCGACCTGCGGCAGCGACGAGACGGGCAGCCAGAAATACCCGAGCCAGCCGCCGAGGACGGTGGCGAAGGCGAGGAGCGAGGTCGCGATCGGCCGCGTGATGAAGGGGGCCGAGACGTTCATTGCGCGGTGCCGGGCGGGGTACCCGCTTCTCTCCGCGGTCCGCGTTTGCCGTCGCCTCGCTTGTGATCGCCGCGCTTGCCCTGGCGGAACTCGCCCTTCAGGTCGCCCTGCATGTTGGCTGGCGTCGCCGCGTTGATCGAGGCTGTGTCGGCGCCGGGCGTGCCGCCGGCATTCGCCTGCGGCGTACCGGCGTCGGACGACGCGGCGGGCTTGGTATCCCCTGACGGGCTGACGGTCACCTCGGCGCCGTCCTTGAGACGCGCAAAGCCCGTGGTGACCACGAGATCCGACGGTGTCAGGCCCTTCGATACGACGGCGATCTTCTCGTCCTGCTGTCCCACCGAGACGGCGCGCACGGCGGCCTTGTTGTCGGCGCCGACAACGTAGACGAACGTGCCTTCCGGGCCGCGCTGCACCGCTGACGGCGGCACCACGACGACCTGCTCCAGCGTATCCAGCAGCAGGCGCACGTTGACGAACTGGCCCGGCCAGAGCTGCAGGTCCTTGTTGGGGAACTCCGCCTTCAGCCGGATGGTGCCCGTGGTCTGGTCGACCTGATTGTCGATCACCTCCAGATGGCCTGAATCGAGCACGTTGCGGCTGTCGGTCTCCATCGCCTCGACCTTCAGCGCGCGCTTGGCGACCGCACGGTTGATGTCGGGCAGGTCCTGCTGCGGCAGCGTAAACAGCACGGCTATGGGCTGCACCTCGGTGATGACGACGAGGCCGGCGTCGGACGCGCGCACGAGATTGCCGACGTCGACCATGCGCATGCCCGTGCGTCCGGAGATCGGCGCAACGACGCTGGCGTAGCCGAGGATGGCGCGCGTGTTCTCGATCGCCGCATCGTCGGATTTAATCTGCGCCTCCAGCTGCGCCACCAGCGCGCGCTGGGTGTCGACCGTCTTGGCGGCGATGACGTTGGCGGTAAGGCTCGTGTAGCGATCGAGGTCGCGCTTGGCGTTGGCGAGCTGCACCTCATCCAGGGCCTTCTTGGCGACGGCCTGATCGAGCTGGGCCTTGAAGGTGACCGGATCGATCTGCGCCAGCAGGTCGCCCTGCTTGACCTCCTGGCCTTCCTTGAAATTGATCGACAGGATCTTGCCGTCCACCTGCGGGCGAACGGTCACGAGATTGCGCGCTTTGGCCGAGCCGACGCCTTCCAGCCAGACCGGCACGTCGGCGAGCTTGGCCTGCATCGCCACCACCGGCACCGGGCCCTCGGCCTTGGCCCAGCGGCGCCCGCGCTGGGAGTGATCTCCGCCCTGCGTGAAGTAGATGGTCGCCCCGGTGATCGCCCCGATGATCAGGAGGGCGAGCAACGATTTGAAGAACTTTTTCACTCTGGCGGATCCTGTCCCTGCCCCGACCCAGACCAGAGGCCGCAAAGCGGCAACACTGCGGCGTCCCTCAGCGAAAACGGACGACAGGGCTAAAAGCCGTCGCCGCTCGCGGGCCTTCGGTATGATTTATTTGTAACAGGTGTCCGCGCCGCGGCGGCCGGTAATCTCAAAGCGGCGTAAACCTTGACCCGGAACGGACCGCACCCCTGGCCGTTCAGCCTCAAAGGCGAGGCAGACATGCGGTCAATATTCTGGGCGTTTGCGGCGTTATGTCGTGGCAACTTCGGCAGGGTCGGCGCGTCCGGCTGACGATCTTGGCTGGACGGTATATCGCAATGAACGCTTCGGGCTGCAGATGCGCTACCCAGCCCAAGTGTTCAGTATCGCAGCGGACGTCCGACGCTCGCGACGGCGATCTGTTCGCCACCCCGGATGGCAGCGCCAAGCTGCTGATCGGGGCTTTCGAGAACACCGAGGGCTTCTCTCCTGCGGCCTACCAGCAGTTCATCGCCCGCGAGTCCTATCCCGGCCTGCGCGCCGACTATGCGCCTGTCGGTCAGACATGGACGGTACTTTCCGGGACGCGCGGCGAGACGATGGTCTATGAGAAGGTGATGTTCAGTTGTGCCGGCCGGGTGATCAACAGCTTTGCCCTCGTCTACCCGATCGCGGAGCGTCGTCTGTACGATCCGATCGTCGAGGCGATCGAGGACAGTTTCCGTCCGGGCGTGGCAGGGTGCGACCAGCATGCAGCAAAGCTCTGACATCATCTGGCGGCCGTCGCGGGCCAAGCGCCACATCGCACGTTGGCTCGTAGGATTGGGCGGCGTGGTGGCGGTGCTGGCCTACCTCAACGGCGGCATGCAGATAGATCCGGACATCAATCGGGCACCTAAGCCCGCGCTGACCGCTGCTCCCGCAACGCATCCCGTCCGCAAGGAGGAGGTCGCGCCTAGTGTCGAGCCGGTGCGGATATTGAAACCCGCACCGCAACCGGCACCGCGCCTGCAGGTCGTTGCCCGCCCAAGCCCGCGCGCTCGAACCGACTACCAGGCGCTGCGACGCGAGCTTTTGACCGCCGATTGATCCGGCCGTTAGGGTGTCGACGGCTGCGGAGCGGGAGCCGTGGTCTGCGTCGAGGCAGGCGCCGGCGTTGTGACCTGAATTGTTGCTGGAGGCGGCGTGCGCAAGCCGAGACGGTCACCGAAGAAGACGACGGCGCACGTCGCGATGAACGCCAGCACGATCAATGCGGCAAGCGGCGAAAACTTCCGCTTGTGGACGAGCCTGCGTTCGACGAGCGCCCCGTCGGACCCAACCGCAACGTCTCTCTCGACAACCTCGGCCATTTCACTCTCCTGGGTGGCACGCTTTGACGGCGAACCGCCACGAAGCATGTTTTGTTCCACACGAGATCGATGGCTGGTGCCACGAAGCTGAAGGCGATGTGGTCTGCGGTGGCGATGTAGACCACCGTCACTGCTTCGCGGTGGTGCCGGTGTAGAAGTCGCGCGGCAGTCCAACCGGCGCGGCGGGCGTGGCAGGTGTCGGGCGTTTCTTTGCAGGCATCGCGGAGCGGCTGGGGCCGTCGACCTTTCGCTTCACGCAGTAGTACGTCGCCTTGACGCTGAAGGGCGTTTTCTTGCGCAGCTTTTCCGCGGCGCGTTCGCAGATCGCCATGGTCGGAAACTTCTCGGTGCTCATCCGCTTGGGGCCGGAAGCGACCGCCATCACCGTGTAAAGCGTCGCAGCATCCATCTTCACGTCCCCCGCCTACCGTAGTCGCCGCATTGGCTGTTGAGCTCGCGGCTACAACGGCGGCGATCTCGTCGCCGTTCCAGCCTCCGTTACGGCACACACTAACCGCGAATGCCGCTGCTCCGCCTGCGTTCTTTTGCTCCGCTGCGCGCATCATGGCAGCTCGGGACCAGGCGCTGTTGCAACCCGATGGGTGTCGGCCCGGCGAAAGCGACATCCGCCGGGCCGTGCAAGTCACGGCGTGCGCAGCGCCTCTCGTATCGCCCTTTCAACTGCGGATGGGCCAGTCAAACAGAACGGCGCCCTCGGCAATAGCGGTGGTTGTGCCATGAAGCGCGGGCGGGTGCCGCGATGCGGCTGCGCGGCGTGCACCAGGAACGGATGACAGAGGTAGACGGTCCCCGCCTCGCCCGTCGCCAACGTCTCCGGGCGCTGGACCGAACCGGCAAAGCCGTCTGCGGCCAGCTCCCGCAGCGTCAGGCCTTTCTCGCCCGCGGGTGCAAGCTGGCGCGCGATGTCGAAATGCGAACCGATCCGGATGCGCGTGGGCGCATCGTCCTTCCCGACGTCGGAGAACAGGAAGAGCATCAGCAGCGCGCGCCCTTTCGATGTGACGTTGGCCCGCCAGCTCATGAAGTCTGGTTCGTCAAAGCCAAAGCTGACGTCGATGTGCCAGCCGGCATCGCCGGGATCGTCGGGCGATGGAAAGCGCACCGGGAAGGTGCCCATCGCGCCGCACGGCAGCCAGCGATCCTTGCCGAGCAGCTGATCGAAGGCGTTGTGCAGCACCGGCGAATTTGCCGCGGCGATGAACGCGGGCTGTGTGTACATGCCGAGTCGGATGACCGGTCTCGTCCATGTCGCGGGATTGTCTGCGGCGCAGCCGGTGTCGCGCCACAGCATAGCCCGCGCCGCATCCGCGGTCTGTCGAGGGAACGCCGCCTCGAGACGGACGAATCCGTCCTCGACGAACTGTTTGATCTGCGCGTCGCTGAGCGCGCGCGTGGTGTCGCGTGAATTTGGCATTGATGCTCTCGCAAAATATCGGCCGGCGTCAGCCCGCGCACGGGTGCGGCCGGCAATGGACCTTCAGGCGCTGAGTGCGCCGCTCTTTCTCTCCCGACGGAGCGCGTCCGTCAGGCTAGGAAGAACGTCGAAGCGATATTGGCGATCATCATCATGGATGCCCGTGATGTAGCAGGGGAGCTTGCGGTTACGCAAGGCGGGCTCGTGGCTTTAAGCCGCGTCGGCGGAGCCGCGATAGCGGCGCGTAGTGCGCTCCTTCGGCGGCAGCACGGTGCGCTGGCCGAGCTCGGTGAACCAGCGGGGCGGCACCATGTGCGCGTCGATGCCGGTGTCCTCGAACTCCATCGGCTCCAGCGGCCCGATGGCCTGCACGCGATTGCGGCCCGTCTTCTTGGCTGTATAGAGGGCGCCGTCGGCGCGGTGAAACAGCGCGCCGATATCGCAGTCGATGTCGTCATGCGCGGCAACGCCTATGCTCACCGTGCCCGCCACGGCCAGACCGTCGATGACGGCTGCCATGTCCGCGAACGCGGCGCGAAGGCGCTCGGCCTTGGCCGCAGCAGTGCTCAAGTCGGCGCCCGGCAGGATGGCTGCGAACTCTTCGCCGCCGAGGCGCCCCATGATGGTTCCGCCATCGAGCTCGTCGGCCATCGTGTTGGCGAACAGCTGCAGCACGCGGTCGCCGAGCCGGTGCCCGTAGGTGTCGTTGACGATCTTGAAGTGATCGAGGTCGAGCACCATCACCGAGATCGGATGCCCACGAAGATACTTGCCCTGCGCCGTTAGCTCGTCTGCGGCTTCAAACAGCGCCCGGCGGTTGGGCAGACCGGTCAACGCATCGGTGAGCGCGAACACGCGCTGCTGCACCTCTTGGCGCTCCTTGACGATGGCCAGTACGACGAGGCCGAGGGCGATGCGGCCCAGCAGGGCGACGATGACGACGGCCGGGAACCAGCCGCTGGCGTAGACGAGGCCGACCTCGCGGATCGGCATGATGAGGGTGAGCGGCATCCAGGCGAGGAAGCTGGCCCCGGAGATGATCAGCAACACGATTGCCGGCCAGCGCGACACAAGTCGTTCGCCCTCCTGATAGGTGAACTCGGCGGCCGTCATCAGAAGCAGCGTCGCCATCAGCGTGCTGGAGAGGATGAGGCGCTGGTCGAAAGTGGCCGTGAGGCCCGTGGCGGCGGCAACGATGACAAAGCACGGCCACACGGCGACGAGAAGCCGATCGAGCTTGCGTCCCTCGAACTCGCGCACTGCCATCCACAGCATCGCCGCCGACAGCACCATCAAGGCTTGTCCGAATACGCTGAGCGGCGGGCGGTTGGTGGCCGACGCCGTAGCAGCCATGGCGATGCCCGAGGCCATGACGATCTGGGCGAGGCCCCACCAACCGATCAGCGCGCTTGTGCGCTCGCGCCACCACACGAAGATCAGAACGAGGCCGATGATTGTCGTCGCCGCGATGGAGACGAGCGAGATGGTGGGCATATCGAGAGTCATAGGCGCCCCAAGGGACGATCCGGTGTCGGATCATTGTGCTCGGCAGCAGTTATGCGCGGGCGCCATTGACGGCTTGTCTAGAAATTCGGTGAAATTGGAAGGATCGCAAGAACGCCTTATTTTGCGGCTCCGCGGCGCGGAAAACGGGATGCGCGCCACGCAAATTCAGTGTGCCCTGCAGGGCGTGAAAAATGTTCGACGCCGGACGGGCGCGGGCGGTGTTCGGGGCAGGCAATGTGGCTCTGCTAACGCCCAACGCAGATGACATGCTCGCGGCGGATGTCGGCGAGGGTGGTGCAACCCATCAGGGCCATGGCGATCTCGAACTCGTCGCGCAGTAGGCGCAACACGTGCGCCACACCGAGCGCGCCTGCAACGGCAAGTCCGTAGACAACGGGCCGCCCGACAAGCACCGCGCTCGCCCCGCAGGCGATGGCCTTGAAGACGTCGGTGCCGCGCCGGATGCCGCCGTCCATCAGCACCGGCACGCGCCCGGCGACGCGGTCGGCGATCTCCGGTAGCAGGTCGATTGTCGCCGCAGCGGTATCGAGCGTGCGCCCGCCGTGGTTCGACACGACGATACCGGCCGCGCCGTGCGCTATCGCGAGTTCCGCATCGTCGGGATGGAGGATGCCCTTGAGCACCACCGGCAACCGGGTCTGGGCGGCGAGCCGGTCGATGTCGGCCCAGCCGGGCGCGCGGGCCATGAAGTGATCGAACACCGCGCTGCGTATGTCTGCCGCCGGCGCCGGCGCGATGTAGTTTGTCAGGTTCGCAGCCGTTATCCCGCGCGGCAGCTGAAACTCGGCGCGCCGCTCGCGGTCGCGCGCGCCGTTCACCGGGGCGTCCACTGTAACCACCAGCGCCTCGTAGCCGGCAGCCTCCGCGCGCCGCACGAGGTCGAGCGTATGCGCGCGCTCGGGCTGCACGTAGAGCTGCAGCCAGCGGCGCGGGCCCGCCGCTGTTGCGACGACCTCGAGCGTTTCGCTGGAAAGCGTGCTGACGACGAGGCCGGCGTCCTGCGCCGCCGCGGCGGCTGCCGTGCCGCTCTCGCCGTCTCCATGCGCGAGGCGATGATAGGCGACCGGCGCCACGAGGATGGGGTGCGCGAATGGATGGCCTAGCAACTCGAGCCGCGTGTGCCCACCGGGGCCACCTCGAAGCACGCGCGGCAGGAGCTGAATGCGGTCGAATGCCTCGCGATTCCAGCGCGCGGTGATCTCATCGCCCGCCCCGCCTGACAGGTAGGCCCAGGCGTTGCCGTCGAGACGCTGCGCCGCCAGCCGCTCGTAGTCGGCGAGCGACGCCACGCCGGCGGGAATCTCGGCCGGCTTGTGATTGGGTTCGGTCACGGCTCGCGGCGGTCTACGTTGCTTGTGTCTTGCTACACAGCTTTACCGCAGCGCCACGGCCCAGGCCAATCGCCGTCGATGTCGTGGTGAAGTGGCTGGGGGACTAGGATTCGAACCTAGACAGGCAGAGTCAGAGTCTGCAGTCCTACCATTAGACGATCCCCCAATGCCGGGATCTCACGGCGGGCATGACCGCCGGAGGGCCGCATATAACAGGTGGCCATGTGGGCCGCAACCGCCGTCGGTGCGGTGAGGCGCCTCGTACGGCAGCTCGGCCTTCCCCTCATCCACCGGCGCCGCCGCGCACGCCCAGCAGCTCCGGCCGGTACTCGAAGTGCATGGTGTCGTAGTGATACCAGCGCCCGCCCCAGATAAATCCGTGCTTCTCGAAGATGCGCACGATCTCCATCGGAATCTCGTTTCTGTAACCGAGGGCACCGTCCTTGCCGGGCGGGTCGTTGCGCCAGTAGTGCGAGCGCTCCAGCGCGATGTCGATGGCAATCGCGTGCCCGTGCGCGGAGACGCGGTCCGTGCCGGCGATGACGCGGCAATTGTACGTGCCGGCCGACGGGATGAGAAACACATCGAACGCCGCCGGCAATTCATCGAGCTCGGTGCTCACCGCCTGCAGAGCCTGAGCCGCGCCGTTGATGCGATTGAACGGCAGGCGCTGCTTCGACCGCTTCGGCAGCCAGGCGACGGTATCGAGGTTCTTCTCGACCTCGCCGGCACGGCAGTCGCCGTACACCTTGTCGAAGAACGCCGCGTTGCGCGCCCGTCCCGGATCGGTGTTCGCGGCGGGCGGTGTCGCGGCGCTTCCGGCAGGATAGGGCTGGACGAACATGTCGGCGATGTCGGGACGCTCGAGCCATTCCGCGAACGGCTTGTCGCCCTTGCCGTCGTCGAGCGGCATGCGCCTGCCGTCGCGCCACACGAGCTCTCCGCCGTCAATGTCTTTGAGCTGATCGGGATAGGCCGCGAGCAGCCGTGCCTTGTCCTCTCGCGACAGCTCGGCAGCGGCGCACACACTAGTACCCGACGCCATGAGCGTGGCCGCAGCAACGAGAATCAGACGGCGCGCGAGGCGATGCATCAGTTAAGTCTATTTCAGCTACGAGGCCGGGGGGATAGCCCTTTGCCCGGACGCCCGCTTTACCGGAGCCCGATTGCTGCTAGACTGGCGGCAAGTGTCATCCAGAAGACGCCTGATGACGCGGCTGATCGCGGTTTATCGCGAAAGGCCAGATGCCAGGCGCTGGAGCTAGATCTGTGCAGGGCTATCCCGACGAGGGCGGCGCCACCGAAGCGCCTGGTGCCAAGGCCAGCAGCGGCGATTTTCCCGCCGCCATCAATTCCCATTTCGCTCCGGTTGAACCTCACAGCGGCAGCGCCGACGGTGCCGCGAGGGCCTCGCGCGAGGGTCGCGACGCGCGCGCCGAAGGCGTCTACGGCGCGCTCGATCTCGGCACCAACAATTGCCGCCTGCTGCTCGCCCGGCCATCGCGCCGCGGCTTCCGCGTCGTCGACGCCTTCTCGCGCATCATCCGCCTCGGCGAAGGCGTCGGCCAATCCGGCCGCCTGTCGGAGCCGGCCATGGCGCGCACGCTCGACGCGCTCAAGGTGTGTGCCGCCAAGCTCGGCCGCGCCAAGGTGCGCCGCTCGCGCCTGGTCGCCACCGAAGCTTGCCGCGTCGCCGAGAACGGCGGGGAGTTCCTCGCGCGGGTGCGCGACAAGCTCGGCCTCGACATCGAGATCCTTACGCCCGAGGTGGAAGCGCGACTGGCCGTCTCGGGCTCGGCGGCGCTGATCGACGCTAGTTGCGACTATGTCCTCGTGTTCGACATTGGCGGCGGCTCCTCGGAGCTGATCCTCCTCGACCTGACGCGCCGCAGCCGCCAGCGCGACCGCCGCTTCGCCGGCCGGCTCGATGCGCAGCACTGCATGGTCGCCTGGACGTCGCTGCCGATCGGCGTCGTGACGCTGGCGGAGCGCTTCGGCGGTCGCCACGTGACGCCGGCCGACTTCGAGGCCATGGTCGCCGAAACGCAGGGGCGCTTGCAGGGCTTCGAGGCGCAACACAGGGTGGCCGAGCGGCTGGCCGGCCGGCGCATCCACATGCTCGGCACGTCCGGCACCGTGACCACCGTTGCCGGCATCCAGCTGGGGCTGAAGCGCTACGATCGCAACCGCGTCGACGGCTGCTGGCTCAACGTTGGCGAAGTGCGTAATGTGACCAACGATCTGCTCGGCCGCACCTACGAGCAGCGCATCGCCGAGCCGTGCATCGGCCGCGACCGCGCCGACCTCGTGCTGGCCGGCTGCGCCATCCTCGAAGCCATCCTGCGCATGTGGCCGTGCGAGCGCCTGCGCGTCGCCGACCGCGGCCTGCGCGAAGGCATCCTGACCACGCTGATGGTCGAAGACGGCGTGCTGGCGCCCGTGCGCCGTCGCCGCCGGCCGGCATAGAGAGCGATATGACACAGAAAAAAAGCAGCGGATCAGCGAAAGGCCCGGGCGGCGGCCAGCGTCAGATGCACGTGCGCGTCAAGACGGCTGCCAAGCGCAAGGTCTCCTCGCAGCGCTGGCTCGAGCGGCAGCTCAACGATCCTTACGTCGTTGCCTCGAAGCGCGACGGCTATCGCTCGCGTGCCGCATACAAGCTGAAAGAGATCGACGAGAAGCACCGCTTCCTGAAGCCCGGCAGCCAGGTCATCGATCTCGGCGCGGCGCCGGGCGGCTGGAGCCAGATCGCGGCCGAGCGCACGCAATCGATTGCCGGCAAGGGCCAGGTGGTGGCGATCGACATCTCGCCCATGGAGGCTCTGGCGGGTGTCGAGGTCCTGCATCTCGATTTCATGGCCGAGGATGCCGAAGCGCGCCTCAAGGCGCTGCTGCGCGACGGCCACGCCGACGTGGTGCTGTCGGATATGGCGGCGCCGACCATCGGTCACACGCGCACCGACCATTTGCGCATCATGGGTCTCGCCGAGGCCGCGGCGTATTTTGCCTGCGACGTGCTGCGGCCGGGCGGCACGTTCGTCGCCAAGGTGCTGCAGGGCGGCACCGAGCGCGATCTGCTCGATCTGCTCAAGAAGCGCTTCGCCAAGGTACAGCACGTGAAGCCGCCGGCCAGCCGCTCCGACTCCGCCGAGCTCTACGTGCTGGCCACCGGCTTCCGCCCCGAGTAGCCGCGGGGCGGGTCAAGGCTTCGGCACCGGCAACAGAACGTCGAGGGCTTTGAGGAGGGCGGCGTCGAAGCGGTCGCGGTCCTCGACCTGCGGCGCGTGTCCGAGGTCGTCGAAGGTGACCAGTGTGGCGCCCTTGATACGGGCTGTCACGGCCGGCGCCAGCGCCGCGTAATTGCCGAGTGCCTTGGCCGCCTCGGGCGGCGCGCGGTCCTTGCCGAGCGCGGTCGTGTCCTTCATGCCGATCAGCAGCAGCGTCGGCACCTTGATTTGGTCGATCTCGTAAATCACCGGCTGCGACAGCAGCATGTCGGTGGTCAGCGCCTGGTTCCAAGCGACAAGGTCGCCGTCCTTGCCCGTGTACATGGAGGCGAGCATGTTCACCCAGCGGTCGTACGCCGGCTGCCACTTGCCCTGGTAGTAAATGGTCTGCTGGTACTTGCGGATGCTCTCCGCCGACGTCTTACGCTCCTTGGCATAAAGCTCATCGACCGTCGCCAACGGCACGCCCTTCGCCTTCCAATCCTCGAGCCCGATCGGGTTGACCAGCACCAGCGCGCCGGTGTCCGCCGGGTACATCAGGGCGTAGCGGATAGCGAGCATGCCACCCATCGAATGCCCCATGACGATCGGGTGCTCGATTCCAAGCTTCGTCAGGAACGCGTGCGTGTTGGCCGCGAGCTGGTGCAGGCTGAACTGGTAGGCGCGTGGCTTGGCCGAGCGGCAGAAGCCGACCTGGTCCGGCACGACAACGCGATAGCCGGCGTCCGACAGCGCCGGGATGACGCCTTCCCAGGTGGCGCCGCAGAAGTTCTTGCCGTGCAGCAGCACCACTGTGCGTCCGTTCGGCCGCGCCGCGGAGATGTCCATGTACGACATCCACACGTCCTGCTCCTGCGAGCGGAAGTCGAAGCGCGAGACGGGGAAGGGATAGGGGAAGTCGGCGAGATAGGGATCGGCACGTGCCGGCCCGAGCAGTGCGAGGCCTGAGACGAGGGCGGCGAAGACGCGAATGTTCAGCGGCATGTGTCTCTCAGGTCGTCAGAGGCGTGGCGGCGCGGGCCGCATATGGCGGCGGAGAGGATATCCGTGCCGGAGCTCCTTGGTGCGGCACAGCCTACCAGTGTTCCCTGCGGAACAGCTACGGCGCGCGCATGGCAGCTATGGCCGGGGTGCGCCCGATGAAGTGCGACGAGAAGCGTTTAACCAAGCACGTCGGGTGCGCGGCTTTGCGGCGACTGTTTCGAAAATTTCATCAGTGCAGAAGCCATAGGTTTAAGGACTTTCAGACGGAGCTGAGTTACGATGCACAACACTCAAGAGAGGCCCACGGTCATGAAGCGCCTGTCTCTCGTTTCCCTCGGTCTTGCAGGCTTGACTCTGGCGTGCGTCGTGCCGCTCACCGCACACGCCGAGGACACCTTCTCTGTCGGTCCGCAGCAGATGGTTTCGTTCGGCGCCGGTAACGGCGATGCCGATACGTTCGCCGTCGAGCAGATCTCCCGCAACGACAACATGGTCACGGTGCTGCTGCGTCCGAAGGGCGAGAGCTGCACCTTCCGCTTCGACGTCGGCGTCGGCCGCAGCGTGCAGCTGCGCTCCGATGGTCCGGCTGGGCAGTCGATGGTCTGCAAAGCGACGCTGCAGCCGATCACGGAAGACGGAGCCGCGCAGTTTGGGGCCGAGTGCACCGATGCACCGGTCTCCGCCGAGCGCAAGTGCCCGCCCGCGGGCGACACCGCCGCCATCACCTCGCCCTACCCGCAGCAGTAGGGCCGGACGGCTGAGCGACGCCGCTTCAGCAGCTAGTGCGTACCCGTCTTGGCCTTGCGGAACGGCGCGCCGCCGACCGCCACCACCGCCGCCGTGACCGCGCCGGCGATGAGGCCGACGATCGCCGCACCGCCTGCCGACACCAGCCAGGCGAGCACGTCGGCATCGAATGGAATCGCGTCGCGCGCCGCTTCCGACAATCCATGAATGACGTGCTCCGGCGCCGTGACGCCGAACGCGGCCAGCCCGTGCACCAGGATGCCGCCGCCGACCCACAGCATCGCCACCATGCCGACGAGGCTCAGCGTCTCGAGGAACGGCGGCATGCCGTAGACGAGCGCGCGTCCCACGGGGCCGGAGACGATCCCGTTGCGCTCGGGCGAGGCGCACGCCGAAGTCGTCGGCCTTCACGATCAGCGCCACCACGCCGTAGACGCCGACGGTGATCAGCACGGCAACGATGGCCAGCACCACGGCCTGGGTGACAAGATCGGGCGCCGTGATGGAGGCCAGCGCGATGGCCATGATCTCCGCCGACAGAATGAAATCGGTGCGGATGGCGCCGGACACCTTCTCGTCCTCCAGCGCCTTGTCGCCCTGCGCCAGCTCGGCCGCCACCTTCACGCCCGCCGCCGCATGGCGGGGCCCGGTGATCATGTGGTGCACCTTCTCGTAGCCCTCGAAGGCGAGGTAGAGCCCGCCCAGCATCAGCAGCGGGGTGATGGCCTGCGGCAGGAAGGCGCTGAGCAGCAGCGCGGCGGGAAGCAGGAACAGCAGCTTGTTCTTCAGCGAGCCGACGGCGATGCGCCCGACGATGGGCAACTCGCGCTGTGCGGCGAGGCCCGTGACGTAGCGCGGGGTCACGGCCGCGTCGTCGATGACGACGCCGGCCGCCTTGGCGCTCGCCTTCACCGCCTGCGAAGCCGCGTCATCGAGCGTTGCCGCCGCCAGCTTGGTCAGCGCCACGACGTCGTCCAATAGGGCTAGCAGGCCACCGCTCATCGTTCACTATTCCCCTTGTGCCACCCCGACTTAAGTATCGGGAACCGCGATCGTTCAAACGCCGTTGATCACCGACTTGAAGCGCCGGAGAGAAAAATGACGCAAAAGAGCCTGGCTGATCTCGCAAGCAAGATGCGCGGCATCGACATCGCGATGCTCTCAACTAAGACCGCGGGCGGCGAGATTGCAAGCCGTCCGATGAGCAACAACGGCGACGTCGACTACGACGGCGACAGCTACTTTTTCACCTGGGATTCCTCGCACGTCGTCACTGATATTGAAGGCGACGACCGCGTCTCGCTGGCCTTCTCCGTCGAGCCCGGCCTGCTGACGGGTGGCGGCCTATTCATTGCTGTGGAAGGCAAGGCGCAGATCATTCGCGACAAAGCGCAGTTCAAGGCGCACTGGGTGCGTGATCTCGACGCCTGGTTCGAACAGGGCGTCGACACGCCGGGGATCGTCTTGCTCAAGGTGCGCGCCCGCCGCATCAAGTACTGGGAAGGCCAGGAAGAGGGCGAAGTAAAGCTCTCGGGCTAACCGCCGTGTCCGCGCGCCGGTGCTGGCTCAACAGAGTCGGCTCGCGAAGCGCGGCGCGCGTGACGGGGAACGGATCGGGGCCTAACGTTTTCTTCCCGGAGAACCGCCGCGAGGAAAACATGAAAGAGTATGTGAAAGCCGTGCGCCACGACACGTTGCGCGCCATCGAGAATGCCGAGCGTCTGGTCGCATCGCTGGGCGACGGCGAGGGGCCCGGCAGCATAAAGCTCCGCAAGGCCACGAAGCGCTTCGCCAGGCACCTCAAGGAAGAGCTGTCGGCTTGGGACGACAAGTACAAGAGGGCCCGGGCCAAGGTCTAATCGGGCGCGTTGTGAAGGTGTGCCGTGCCAACTTGAAACAGGACTTGACAACCGAGGAACCATAAAGGCTCGCGGCGAGTTTGTTGGACAGAAACAAGCTGTTCAGCTTACGTCCTGAGAGACAAGCCATGCGCCTCCTGATGGTTTCCCTCGCCGCCATGACCGCCTCGACAGCTTGTCTGGGCCTCCTCTTCCTCTACGCGCTGTTCGTGCCGACGCTGCCGGCCCCGAACACGGCGGTGACCGGGGTGCATGTGTCCTCGTTCAGCATCCCGCTGCAGCAGCCGATCGTGACCGCCGCCGCCGAGATCCGCTAAGCGGACGGGCCGGGCGCATCAGGCGCCCGCGGCATCCTTCACGCACTTCGCCGTGAAGCTCGTTTGAGCCGCCCCATGCAGGTTCTTGGCCTTGGCGTCGGCGTCGCACTTCCCCTTCGCATCGGACGTGCATTTCTTCACGAAGCTGGTTTCGGCGGCGCCGTGCAGCTTTTTGGTCGTGGCCTGGGCGGAGCAGGTGTCGGCGAGGACGGGGCTGGCGAGACAGGCGGTCGCCGCCAAAGCAATCAACAAGCGCATGGTTTCCTCCGGGGTTGCGAGGCTGATTGTTCGGCCCGCCCGGAGGCGAAAACAATCCTCTGAATACATACAAATACGTAAAGTGGACCACGGGCCGTTCGGACCGGGCGCTTGACCACCCAGTGAGCGTGTCCACTGCCGCCCAAGCCGCCGCAGGCCGCCTCGCTTCCCTCCCCACGACTCAGGTGGTATAGCCCTGCCGACATCGTTCCCGCGCTGGGCCCCGGAACCTTGTCGCCCAGCCCTCAGGAGACCGCAAAAGCATGGCCGCACGGTCCCATGGCCCGCTCACTATCAATTCCGCCGTCGCGCTCACGTTCGACGATGTCCTCCTCGTGCCCGCCGCCTCCGAGATCATGCCCAGCCAGGCTGACGTCGGCACCCAGATCACCCGCTCGATCCGCCTCAATATTCCGGTCATCTCGTCCGCCATGGACACGGTGACCGAGGCCCGCCTGGCCATCGCCATGGCGCAGGAAGGTGGCGTCGGCGTCATTCACCGCAACCTGGCTCCCGAGGAGCAGGCGCGGCAGGTGGCGATGGTGAAGAAGTACAAGTCCGGTATCGTGCTCAATCCCGTCACCATCAACCCGGACGCCTCGCTGCGTTCCGCGCTCGCCATGATGGCCGAGCACAGCATTTCCGGCGTGCCCGTGGTCGAGGCACCCAAGAACGGCTCCACCAAGGGCCGCCTGGTCGGCATCCTCACCAACCGCGACACGCGCTTTGCCACCAACCTCGAACAGCCCGTCTCCGAACTGATGACCAAGGATCGGCTGGTCACGGTCAACCGGTCGGTGTCGCAGGAGGAAGCCAAGCGGCTGCTGCACACCAACCGCATCGAGAAGCTGATCGTCGTCGACGACGACTACCGCTGCATCGGCCTCATTACCGTCAAGGACATCGAGAAGGCGCAGAAACACCCGCACGCCTCGAAGGATTCCGAAGGGCGCCTGCGCGTCGCCGCCGCCACGACGGTGGGCGAGGACGGCTTCCACCGCACTGAGCTGCTGATGGCGGCCGGTTGCGACCTGATCGTCGTCGACACCGCGCACGGGCACTCGAGCCGCGTTCTCGAGGCGGTGCGCCGCATCAAGAAGCTGTCGAATAGCGTGCAGGTGATCGCCGGCAACGTGGCGACCGCCGAGGCGACCAAGGCGCTGATCGACGCCGGCGCAGATTCGATCAAGGTCGGTATCGGCCCCGGCTCCATCTGCACCACGCGCGTTGTCGCCGGCGTGGGCGTGCCGCAGCTCACCGCCGTCATGGATTGCGCCGAGGAGGCCTCCAAGCACGGCGTGCCCATCATCGCCGACGGCGGCATCAAGTATTCGGGTGACGCCGTGAAGGCACTCGCCGCCGGCGCATCCTGCGTGATGATCGGCTCGCTGCTCGCCGGCACCGACGAGGCGCCGGGCGAAACCTACTTCTATCAAGGCCGCACCTATAAGGCGTACCGCGGCATGGGCTCGATAGGCGCCATGGCGCGCGGCTCGGCCGACCGCTACTTCCAGCAGGAGGTGAAGGACACGTTGAAGCTCGTACCGGAGGGCATCGAGGGCCAGGTGGCCTATAAGGGTCCGGCCGAGAACGTGCTGCATCAGCTGGTCGGCGGTCTGCGCGCCGGGATGGGCTACCTCGGTGCGCGCACGCTCGAAGAGCTGCGCGCAACGGCAAAGTTCATTCGCGTCTCGCCGGCGGCAATCCACGAGAGCCACCCGCACGGCGTTCTGATTACGCGCGAGAGCCCGAACTACCCCGGCAGCGTTTAGTCCCGGTTGTGCCGTCGGGTACGTAATAGACGTGATCCCGGCGTCGTGGCGAAGCCATGTTACGCATGGACGGCCGGGATCCACGCAAGCTTACGCGAGTTCTTGTTGCGGGGTGAGCGCAGGCGACCACCCGAGCGGCCGTTGAAATGGCGTGGATCCCGCTCTGCAGCAGGATGACGACGTAGGCAGGCCGGCGACGACGAACCGATCGAGGGAAGACCGATGACCGTTACCGATCTGCTGCTGCCGGTCTTCGTCGAGGTCGGGTTGACCTTTTTCATCATGTTCTGGATGGGCCTGCTGCGCGGGAAGGCCTTGAACTCCGGCGCGGTCAAGCCCGACGATATCAACTTGCGCCAGCAGCGCTGGCCGGCGCGGACAACGCAGGTCGCCAACTGCTTCCACAATCAGCTGGAGCTGCCGTTCCTGTTCTACGTGCTGGTGGCGTTCATCCTCATCACGTCGACCAACAGCCTGATCTTCGTCATCCTCGCCTGGGTATTCGTGCTCTCGCGCTTGGTGCACGCCTACATTCATACCGGCAGCAACGATGTCCGGGCGCGTTCATTGGCGATCGGCGTCGGCGCCATCGCTCTCGTCGCCATGTGGGTGATCTTCGCTATCCGCATTCTCATCACTGGAGCCTAATCCAATGCGCGCTGGAGCGCGGATCGCGGCGGCGGCGGAAGTCCTCGACGAAATCCTCAACAGACACCGCCCGGCTTCCTCGGCGCTCGCCGACTGGGGCAAGGCACATCGCTTTGCCGGCTCGGGCGACCGCGCGGCCATTGGCACGCTGGTATTCGACGCGCTACGCCGGCGATCCTCGATCGCGGCCCGCATGGGCGGCAACACCCCGCGTGCCCTGGCGCTCGGCGCCGCCCCGCGTGCCCTCGGCCTATCTCCGGACGAGGTCGCGCTCGCCGTCGACGGCTCGGAGCATTCTGTGGCCCCGATGACCGAAGAAGAGAAGGTCGGGCTGGCAGGCGATCTCCCTGCCGGAACGCCGCTGCACGTCGCCGGCGACATTCCCGAATGGCTGATGCCGTCGTTCGAGCGCGCGTTCGGCCAGCATGCCGTCGAGGAGGGGGCAGGCCTAGCCGCCCGCGCGCCGGTCGATCTGCGGGTCAACACGCTGAAGGCGACGTCGGAGAAGGTCGTCAAGGCCCTCGATCGCTATCACGCAGTACCGACTCAGCGCGCGCCCTCCGGGGTGCGCGTGCCCGCTCCCGAAGGCGCCGGCAAAGCGCCGCACCTCGAAGCGGAGACGGCACACGGCAAGGGCTGGTTTGAAGTGCAGGACGAGGGCTCGCAGATCGCCGCTCTGCTCGCCGGCGCCGGGCCGCGCATGCAGGTGCTCGATTTGTGTGCCGGCGCAGGTGGAAAGACGCTGGCTCTCGCCGCAGGGATGCAGAACACGGGTCAGATCTACGCCTACAACTCGGACAGAAAACAGCTGCGGCCGATCTTCGAGCGGCTGAAACGCGCAGGGGTGCGCAACGTGCAGGTGATGGATGCGGGCGATGAGGCGGCGCTGACGGCCCTGGGGCCGCGCTTCGACCTCGTGCTGGTCGACGCCCCGTGCACGGGCTCGGGCACCTGGCGCCGCAAGCCCGACGCCAAGTGGCGCGTGAAGCCGACGAACATTCCCGAGCGGCAGGCCGAGCAGGCGCGCGTGCTCGACCTCGGAGCCAGCATGACGAGGCCCGGTGGTGCGCTAGCGTACGTAACGTGCTCGGTTCTACCGGAGGAGAATGGCGACCAAGTCGAGGCGTTCCTCGGCCGCCATGGAGACTTCGCGGTGGAGCCTTTCGCAACCGCCTGGACCGAGCGCATCGGCGGCGAGCCGCCCCGCTCTGCCGACGGGCGCGACGACACCCTGCAATTGACCCCGGCGCAGCACGCCACCGACGGCTTCTTCGTGGCGCTCATGCGCCGACATCAACCTTGATCGCGGCAGACAATGCGCCCGCGGAAAATTCGAAGTTGCCTCTTGCAAAGTCGTAATTGGGAAATAAGTTCGCGAAACTAACGGGGCCAAAGGGGCCTGTTATCTTGTTCGGCCGATCGCCGGCTGACGTGGGCTAAGCCCCGCTGCCAGAGCGCGGCCCTTTGAGGACAATTGTCCATCATGGGATCTCTTCCCAAGCCGAAGCGGCCCAAGCGCCCGCCGCCGCGTTCCTGCCTCGGCCCCGTATCCGACCTCGAGGCGCATCTTCCCGCCGAGTGGTGGCGCAAGCTTTTCAACGCCCTGTACGTCAAGACGGACGGCGACGTCGTCGAGAATTCCGAGAACACGCGGCGCGACGTCGACTTCATCCTCGCGGCCGCGCCCGTGCAGGCGCACAGCCAGATCCTCGATCTGTGCTGTGGCCAAGGCCGCCACTGCATCGAACTCGCCCGCCGCGGCTTCAAGAACGTCACCGGCGTCGACCGCTCGCGCTATCTCGTGCGCCTCGCCAAGAAGCGCGCGCAGAACGAGCGGCTGCAGGTCGTGTTCAAGGAAGGCGACGCGCGCAACCCGCGCCTTCCGGAGACGAGCTTCGACTGCGTCGCCATCATGGGCAACTCGTTCGGCTACTTCTCCAACAAGCAGGACGACGAGAAGGTGCTGTTGGCGGTCGGCAAGATCCTGCGCCCCTCCGGCCAGCTCGTGCTCGACATCACCGACGGCGCCTACATGGCCGACCATTTCGAGCGCCGGTCGTGGGAGTGGATCGACGAGCATCACTTCGTGTGCCGCGAGCGTTCGCTATCCAGCGACCGGGACCGCCTGATCTCCCGCGAAGTCATCGTGCACGACGAACTCGGCGTTATCGCCGATCAATTCTATGCCGAGCGGCTCTACACGCGCGAGAGCATCGGCAAGCTTATGGAGAAGACCGGCTTCCGCAACGTGCGCCACCACGGCAACGCCGAGGCGCTGTCGGATCGCGACCAGGATCTCGGCATGATGGCGCGCCGCATTCTTCTTTCGGCCGATGCGCCACAGCTGCCTGCCCGCAAGCGCGGCAAGGTGCAGCAGATCGACGTGACGGTACTCATGGGCGATCCGCGCCTGCCGGACGCCGTCAAGCGCGGCGGCGCTTTCAATGCCGAGGACCACGATACCATCCGCCGCTTGAAAGACGCGCTATCGGAGCTGCCGGCCTACAAGTTCCGCTATCTCGACAACCACGCCACGCTCGACCGCGATCTATCGGAGCTGCGCACCGATCTGATTTTCAACCTGTGCGACGAAGGCTTCAACAACGACCCGTTCAAGGAGCTGCACGTCCCGGCGATGCTCGAGGCGCTCGATCTGCCCTACACGGGCTCGGGGCCGCCGGCGCTCGCCGCCTGCTACGACAAGGGCCTCGTGCGCGCCGTGGCGATGACCCTAGACGTGCCGGTGCCGCTGGAGACGCACGTGCGTCCGGGCGACCAGGGCGCGACGCTGCCGTCGGTATTCCCCGCTCTGCTCAAGCCGAACTACGGCGACAGCTCGCAGGGCATCACCGCCGACGCCGTCGTACGCAACGAGAAGGCGCTGCTCGACTACCTCGAGCGCCTGCGCGTCGCCTTCCCCAAGCGCCCGGTGCTGGTGCAGGAATATCTGACCGGGGCGGAATATTCCGTGACGCTGGTCGGCAATCCCGACCAGGGCCTGCGCGCGTTGCCGATTCTCGAGGTGGACTTCTCCAAGCTCGATCCGAAGCTGCCGAAAATCCTCGGCTATGAGTTGAAGTGGGAGCCGGAGAGCCCCTATTGGACGCAGGTTTCCTACCACGAGGCCGATCTGCCGGAGCTGCTGCAGCAGCAGCTGGTCGAGCACTCGGCGCGCCTGTTCGAGCGCCTCGGCTGCCGGGATTACGCCCGCTTCGACTTCCGCGCCGACGCCAAGGGCGAGATCAAGCTTTTGGAGGTGAACCCCAATCCCGGCTGGTGCTGGGACGGCAAGGTCAACTTGATGGCGGGTTTTGCCGGTATGCGATACTCGGACCTGCTGGGGCAGATCCTCGCGGCGGCCGTGGAGCGCCTGTCGATCGTCGGCAAACCGGCATCGGCGGCGCAGGTCGAAGCGGCCCAGTAACGCCAAAGTAGCCGCAACAGTCGTGGGGGTACGCAGCGTGACCAAGTACGCCGAGTTGTTGGTGTTCCTGTTGCTCGTCGCCGGCGCGGCATATTTCGGCATGACGTACGAGCCGGGTCCGTTCTATGCGGCCCTGCAAAGACCGACTTGGACGCCCCCCAACTCTGTTTTCGCGCCCACGTGGACCGTCCTGTACGTGATGATCGCCATTCGCCGGCTGGGTCGCCTGGCGGGCGCAGGGCTTCGGCCCGTTGCTGTGGTTGTGGCTGCTGCAGCTCGGCCTCAATGCGGCGTGGTCCTACCTCATGTTCGGCGAGAAGCAGATTCACTCGGCGCTCATCGACATCAGTGCGCTGTGGCTCGCCATTCTCGCCTTCATCGTCGTCGCTTGGCCGGTGCGCCGGTCGGCAGCGCTGCTGTTCGTGCCGTATTTCCTGTGGGTTACTTTCGCGGCGGCGCTCAATTTCGAGATCTGGCGCCTCAACGCCTGATCCGGGCGGCTGTCGGCCGTCATAGTGCGCTGCTAGTATTCCCGGGTGGCCTTTGGGGGGCGCTCATGAATTTGCAGATGCAAGGCTCGGCGGTGGCAGCAACTTTGTCCGGCGTGTGCGCCGATTGCGGCGCCACCACGCGTTGGCAACTTCTGCTCCACGTGCGGCGCCGACCTTAGGCAAAGCTCGCTGAGTTTCCTCGGCCAGGCGGTGGCGCCTGTGCGGCGTAGCTTCCCGGTGGTGTATCTGAAGCTTTTGCGCGCACCGATCCGTGAGACCGTGGCGTTCGCCGAGGACCCCACCTATCGCGGTTACATCCCATTTGCGCTGGCCGGCATCGCTATCTACTGCTTGTTCATCGTTCCGATCGTCATGAGCATCGTGGTCCCCGCCAATGGCCCGGTGCATGTCAGCGAAAGCATGCTGACGTTGATGAAGATCCTGTCGCAAGTTGGGGTCTACGTTGGAACCGCTATTACCTTCGCGCTGGCCTACGCGTTCTTCAGGCTATTCAGTCATGCGAAGCGGCCATTGCGCGCCTACTTCAAGCTGTTCTGTTTAGCCCTCGGCTTCACCGCGCCCATCAATGGCTCCTATGAGTTCGTCGTACGCGGTATGTTCGGCGGAACCGGTATGACGTCATTTGGAGCGCAGATGACGTCCGCAGACTTGATCACGCCTTCGGCGCTTACCTCGATGGCGGTGATTATCCTGATGTACGTCTACTTCATCGGTATCCACCGACGCTTCTGGGATATGCAGGTGTGGAAGGCGAGCGCGCTGTATTTGGTCGCCGCCGTCCTCTCCAATCAGCTCGGCTTCTTCGTGATGTGGTACGTCGGATACTATGCTGCGCGAGTGCTGACCGCAGCGGGCATAGTCACGATCTGAGTGGCACTCTCGCGACTTCAGCTGGCGATGGTTGGCAAGTCGTCCTCGACCGCCCACGTCCCGCTGCGACCGCCCGACGTGCCGTGCTCGGCCAGGATTGCTTCGAACTCTGCACGCGGGATGGCGCGGAAGCCCATGGCGTCGATGGTCGGGGTGAAGTCCTTGCCGTCGTTGACGAGGTAGCCCCACTTGGCCAGATGATAGTTCAGCGAGGCAAAGCCCATCTTCGAGGTGTTGCTCTCGCGACTGAACTGCGATTCCGTATAGAACACACGCCCGATGGCGATGCCGTAGCCGCCGCCGACGAGGCGGCCATCGGGGCTCCAAACTTCGAACGAATGCGCGAAGCCAAGGTCGTGCAGCGCCGCATAGAGGCGCATGATCTTGGGCGTGATCCACGTGAGGCCGAGGGGGCGCCCTTTGCGCGGCTCGGCGCAGGCCTTGATCACCTCGTCGAACGCTGCATCGAAGGTGACGCGGTAGTCCGTCTTGCGCATGTCGCGGCGCAGGCGCTTGGCCATGTGCTGCTCGCCGAGGAACAGCACCATGCGCTCGCGGCGCGTCCACCACTTCAGCGGACCGACGTGGCACCAGGGGAAGAAGCCGCGGCGCGCGGCGGAGATGATGCGCTCGGGGGTGATGTCGCGGCAAACGCCGGCGAAGGTGTCGGGGCGCGGCCGGGTTGTCTCGTCGCTGGGGATTTTCGTCCCGCCGCGGGAAATGTCGGCCGCCATGTTCCACAACAGGAACGGTAGGTCGGCGATGCGCTTCGGGTGGCAGGCAAAGGCCGTGCCCATGGTCCAGCGCAGCAGCTTCTCTTTCGGGGTTTCGCGGAACAGGCGCCGGCGGCGCGCCAGGGCGCTCTCCTCGTTGTCCTCGGCAATGATTTCCAGGAACGATGCGGCGACGTTGGCCAACTGGAGTACTCCCAAGGATCGGCGGCCGCGCTGTAAGTCGGGGCCTTGCGTTTCGGAACCTGCCCGCCAGGGGCTTACGAAACTACAAACAAGTCGCGTGCCAGCGGGACAGCCCGGCCGCAGAGGCCGCAAGCAGGGTTAACGAGGCATCCTCTGAATACCTAAGCGGCGCAGGCGGCGGCGCGCTTCAGCAGCAGCGTGCGTTCGCGGGCGTTCTGCGTCAGTGCTGCCGCGCGTTCGAATTCGAGGCGTGCCTCATCGTTGCGCCCGAGCTTGGCCAGAAGGTCCCCGCGCACGCTCGGCAGCAAATGATAGTCACGCAGAAGCGGTTCGGCCGTGAGTGCGTCGACGATCTGCAGTCCCGCCTCGGGGCCGAACAGCATGGCGAGCGCCACCGCGCGATTGAGCTCGACGATCGGTGAGGGCATGATCTCGCCGAGCTCTCCGTACAGCCCGACGATGCGTGCCCAATCGGTGTCGGCGGCGGTGCGTGCGCGCGCATGGCAGGCCGCGATCGCCGCTTGCAGAACGTGGGGACCCGGCTCGTTGCCGAGAGCCTGGGCGCGCTTGAGCGCTGCGAGGCCGCGGCGGATGAGCAGCTGATCCCAGCGGGCCCGGTTCTGGTCCAGCAACAGTACGGGCTCGCCATCCTGACCCGTGCGCGCGCCAAAGCGCGAGGCCTGGATTTCCATGAGCGCGACGAGGCCGTGCACTTCCGCTTCGGCGGGCGCCAGCTCGGCGAGAATACGCCCGAGCCGCAGCGCCTCTTCGCAGAGCTGCGGCCGCATCCAGTCATCGCCCGCGGTAGCCGAATATCCCTCGTTGAAAATCAGGTAGATTACCGACAGCACCGATGCGAGACGCTCGGCGAGTTCGGGGCCGCGCGGCACCTCGAAGGGGATGCGTTTCTCGGCCAGCGTTCGCTTCGCCCGCACGATGCGCTGAGCGATCGTCGGCTCCGGCACGAGAAAGGCGCGCGCGATCTCATCGGTCTTGAGGCCGGCGATCAGCCGCAGCGTCAGCGCCACCTGGGTTTCCTTGCCGAGCACCGGGTGACAGGCGGTGAACATCAGCCGCAGGAGGTCGTCGCCGATGTCGTCGTCGAGGGCTGCGTCGAGATCGGGCATCGCCCCCGTTCCGTCGGACGCCAACTCTTGGCCGAGCTCCGCATGCTTGCGCTCGGCGAGCTTGGCGCGCCGAAAGCGATCGATCGCGCGGTGCTTGGCGGCCGCCATGAGCCAGGCGCCGGGCTTGTCGGGAATGCCGGATTTCGGCCACTGCTCGAGCGCAGCGACGAGCGCATCCTGCGCCAGCTCCTCAGCCAGCCCCACGTCGCGGACCATGCGCGCAAGGCCGGCGATGAGCTTCGCCTGCTCGATGCGCCAGACGGCGTCGATGGCGTGATGTGTATCGGTAGCCGTCACAGCTACCGATACCAGCATCTGCGGTTGCCCGGTGCAAGCTGTTGGGCGCCCCAACGCAACTCAATGGGCGACCCCTAGGCTGTTGCGCCGTCGTACGCCCGTTCGAGCGCTTCGATGTTGAACTTCTTCATCTGCAGGAAGGCTTTGGTCACCCGCTGGGACTTCTTGGCGTCGCCGTCCGACAGCATCTTCGCCAGAACAGCCGGGACGACCTGCCAGGAGACGCCGAACTTGTCCTTGAGCCAGCCACAGGGCCCTTCTTGGCCGCCGTCGCCGAGCTTCGCCCAGAAGTAGTCGATCTCGTCCTGCGTCTCGCAGTGCACCTGGAACGAGACGGCTTCGTTGAACTTGAAGTGCGGGCCGCCGTTGAGGCCGATGAACTTCTGGCCGCGGATCTCGAACTCCACGACCATGACCGACCCCGCCGGCTTGCCGTGGATCTCCTGTCCTTCGTTGGCGTAACGGGTGGTCCCACCGATCTTCGCATCCTTGAAAATCGAGACGTAGAAATTCGCTGCCTGCTCGGCTTGGGTGTCGAACCACAGGCATGTCGTGAGTGCATGTGCAGCCATCTTCATGAGGCACTCCTTTGGCACGCGTTGAAGGTCCTTGCTGCTTCGCCGACCATCGCACGGGCGATTTGCGACGATGCAGCAAGGCCGGCGATGTTTCAGGCCCTAGGCCGGCTGGCCGTCGGGGCAGCCGGGACCCTCGAACATCTGCCGGACCTCGGTCTCACCTTCCCACTCGGGCCAGTGCTGGCGGTGGAGATCCATGAAACGCATCGTCAGCTCCATGGCTTCCTCCTTCGTTTGCACGTCGAACACCGCATAACCGCCGATCACTTCCTTCGCTTCGCTGAACGGTCCGTCGGTGACGCTCAACTTGCCGCGCGACAACCGTACGCGATAGCCGCCCATGGCGCTTGGCAGCAGGCCGCCCATGTCGACCATGACGCCTGCCTTGGTCATCTCCTGACCCAGCCTATCCATTGCCTCCATCAGCGCCTGCGGCGGCGCCCCGAGGCGGTGATCCTCTGAAGACTTCACCATCGACATGAATCGCATCTGTCTTCTCCCATCGGTTTGGTTTCAGGAGCCAGGCCATGTCCAGATCGGTCCCGGCTCTGCTGTCTCGTCGAACGGCGCACCCTGGAATCGACGCGCCGTGTAGATTTTTTCCGTTAGGACTTCAATTGCTGTTCGAGCCGCCGGTGGCGGTCGATGGCATCGCCCTCGCCGAAGTCTTCGAGCTCGAAGATTTGCCGGATCTCGATCTCGCTATCTTCGTTGTGCGGATTGGGGCAGCGCTTGATCCATTCGACCGCTTCGGCCAGCGTCTTGGTCTGCAGAATCCAGTAGCCGGCCACCAGCTCCTTGGTCTCTGCGAACGGGCCGTCGATCACTGTTCGCTTTGCACCCGAAAAGCGGACGCGCGCCCCCTTCGAGCTGGATTGCAGCCCGTTGCCGTCCAGCATGACGCCGGCTTTCACCATCTCCTCGTTGAACTTGCCCATGGCATCGAGAAGCTCCTCGGACGGCATCACACCGGCTTCCGAGTCCTTCGTCGCCTTGACGATCACCATGAATCGCATCGTTGTTCTCCTTCTGGGCATGGCTTCGAGCCGGGACGATCCCTCGCTCTGATGACACGTCGAACGGGAGCCCGTGGAATCGACACGATGCCGGAATCTTTTTTGGGCGGCCCCGGATGGCCCGAATCGCGGCGCTGGCGCGCCTTGACGCTCTTCCGGCTGGGTGATTTATGGGGCCGCTCAGGGCCTTAACCTTGGAGCCTCCGTGACCGCTTCCGCGACCGCTACCGACACCGTGCTGATCATCGACTTCGGCAGTCAGGTGACGCAGCTCATCGCGCGCCGCGTACGCGAGGCGGGCGTCTATTCGGAGATCGTGCCGTTCAATCAGGCCGAGGCGGCGATGCAGCGCCTGAAGCCCAAGGCGCTGGTGCTGTCGGGCGGCCCCGCCTCGGTGACCGCCGAAGGCTCACCCGCGCGCCCCGCAGAGCGTGTTCGAGAGCGGCCTGCCGATCCTTTCCATCTGCTATGGCCAGCAGACGACGGCGGTGCAGCTCGGCGGCGTCGTCGAGGGTGGGCACGCGGCGGAGTTCGGCCGTGCCGAGGTGGACATCAAGGAGGCGTCGGCGCTGTTCGACGGCGTGTGGCAGGTCGGCAAGCGCTATCCGGTGTGGATGAGCCACGGCGACCGTGTCACGCGGCTGCCGGATGGCTTCACCGTGAAAGCGACGAGCGAGAACGCGCCCTTCGCGGTGGCGAGCGATGAGAAGCGCCGTATCTACACGACCATGTTCCATCCCGAGGTCGTGCACACGCCCGACGGCGCCAAGCTGCTGTCGAACTTCGTGCACAAGATCGCCGGTCTCAACAACGACTGGACCATGGCGCATTTCCGCTCGGCGGAGATCGCCAAGATCCGCGCCCAGGTCGGCAAGGCGCGCGTCATCTCCGGGCTGTCGGGCGGCGTCGATTCCGCCGTCGCCTCGGTGCTGATCCACGAGGCCATCGGCGACCAGCTCACCTGCATTTTCGTCGACCACGGGCTGCTGCGGCACAACGAGGCCGAGGAGGTCGTGCGGCTGTTCCGCGAGCACTACAACATTCCGCTTATCCACGTGAACGCACGCGACCGCTTCCTTGCCGCGCTGGCCGGCAAGAGCGACCCCGAGGCCAAGCGCAAGACCATCGGCGCGCTGTTCATCGATGTGTTCGACGAGGAGGCAAAGAAACTGGGCGGCGCCGATTTTCTGGCGCAGGGCACGCTCTATCCGGACGTGATCGAGAGCGTGTCGTTTACGGGCGGGCCCTCGGTGACGATCAAGTCGCACCACAACGTCGGCGGCTTGCCGGAGCGCATGAAGCTGAAGCTGGTCGAGCCGCTGCGCGAATTGTTCAAGGACGAGGTGCGTGTATTGGGCCGCGAGCTGGGGCTGCCCGGCGCACTTCGTCGGGCGGCATCCGTTCCCGGGGCCGGGCCTCGCCATCCGCATTCCCGGCGAGATCACCGAGGAGAAGCTGGCCATCCTGCGCCAGGCTGACGCGATCTATCTCGACGAGATCCGCAAGGCGGGACTGTACGACGAGATCTGGCAGGCGTTCGCCGTGCTGCTGCCGGTGCGCACCGTCGGCGTCATGGGCGATGCGCGCACCTACGAATACGTCTGCGCGTTGCGCGCCGTCACATCGACCGACGGCATGACCGCCGACTATTACGACTTCAAGCATTCGTTCCTGGGGCCGACGGCGACGCGCATCATCAACGAGGTGCGCGGCATCAACCGCGTCGTCTACGACATCACCTCGAAGCCGCCGGGCACGATCGAGTGGGAGTGACCGGCGTTGTTGGAGCGGACCTCGGAAGCGGCGCGCAAACTGACGCAGCTGGCGAGCCGCCCATCGAAGATGGACGCGCCCTCGCCTAGGTAAAGGTGGCCGGTAAAGTGACGCCGCGCCGCCGCGACGTACCATTGCGAGGATCAGCCATGTTCGCCATTACGGGAATCACCGGCCAGGTCGGTGGGGCCGTCGCAAATGCGCTTCTTGCCGACGGCAAGCGCGTCCGAGCTGTGACGCGAAGCACGCAGAAGGCGCAGCCATGGGTCGCGCGCGGCTGCGATATCGCCGTCGCCGAGATGGACAACGCCGGTGCGCTGACGAGCGCTTTTGCCGGTGCGGAGGGCGTATTCATTCTGCTGCCGCCGATCTTCGATCCGACGCCGGGCTTTGCAGAGGCGAAGGCTGTGGTCGCGGCTGTGCGCCAAGCGTTGGCGGCCAGCAAGACCGGTCGCGTGGTCTGTCTATCTACGGTCGGCGCCCAGGTGGTGCAGCCCAACCTTCTCAATCAGCTCGGTCTGATGGAGCGCGAGCTCGGCGCCCTCGACCTGCCGATGGCCTTTCTGCGCGCGGCCTGGTTCATGGAGAACACGGCCTGGGACATTGCGCCGGCGCGCGAACGCGGAATCGTCTCCAGCTTTCGGCAGCCGCTTGATCGAGCCATCCCGATGATCGCGACGGCGGACATCGGCGAACTGGCGGCGCAACTGCTGCAAGAGCGTTGGACCGGCCGCCGCATCGTCGAGCTGACGGGGCCGGCGGTATCACCGAATGATATCGCGGCCGCGTTGAGCAAGCTGCTCGCGCGCCCGGTGCATATCGAAGAGGTCCGGCGCGACAAGTGGGAAGACATGTTCCGTACGCAGGGCATGCGCAATCCGCTGCCGCGAATGCAGATGCTCGATGGCTTCAACGAGGGCTGGATTGCCTTCGAGGGCGGCCCGGACGTCGAGACGGCGCGCGGCGCCACGCCGCTCGAGGCGGTGCTTCGCGCTCTCGTCGCCCGCGATCAAGTGCACGCGGAGTGACGCGCCGTCACGGAATGAGTAACGAGACCGCGCCCCGCTACGCGAGAAGAGAAGGACGCGGCGAGTAACCGAATGAAGCCGATGACGATCTACGGGATCCCTAACTGCGATACGATGAAGAAGGCGCGTGCCTGGCTCGACAGCCATGGCATTGCCTACGACTTCCACGACTACAAGAAATCGGGCATCGACCGGCAGCGGCTCGAGACGTGGAGCAAGAGGGTCGGCTGGGAGGTCTTGCTCAACCGTGCCGGGACGACCTTCCGCAAGCTGCCCGACGGCCGACAAGCATGGTGTGACGAGCACAAGGCGATCGCTCTGATGCTGGCGCAGCCGTCGCTCATCAAGCGGCCGGTGCTCGATCTCGGCGGCAAGCTGCTCGTCGGCTTCAAACCGGAGACCTACGCCGAAGCGCTTTCTCCTTGACCCGCCGCTGCTCTCCGGTCCGCCGCGCTACTTCGGCGGCGTCAGCAGCTCCGGCAGTTCCGACAAACTGCGGATCTCGAAGTCGGGCGCGCCCGGCAGCCTCTCGGCGCGATGGTTATAGCGGTTGCACCAGGCAACGCGCAGGCCGAAGTGGGAGGCGCCGTAAGCATCCCAGGCGTTCGATGACTGGAATGATACTTGGTCCGCTCGTAGGCCTAGCTGTTCCAGTCCGTAGGCGTAGACACGCGGATGCGGCTTGAAGACCTTCACGGCGTCCGCCGATAGAACGACGTCGAAAAGTTCGCTGAGACCGGCTGCGCGAACCGCCGAGTCGAGCATCGCGGGCGAGCCGTTCGAGAGAACGGCCGTCCTGAACCCGGCTTGGCGCAATTGCGCGAGCACGCTCGGCACCTCGGGGAACGGCGCCGGGGTTTGATAAAGGTCCATGAGCTTCGCGTGCAGCTCGGGCGACGCAATGTCGAGACTGTCGAGGGCGTAATCCAGCGCGTCCCCTGTGAGCTGCCAGAAATCTGCGTAGCTACCCTCAAGCGACCGCAACCACGTGTACTGAAGCTGCTTTTCTCGCCAGAGCGAGGTGAGGGCACCGAGCTTCTGGTCGGGAACATCCTGACAGCGCGCGGCAGCCGAGGCGAAGTCGAAGAGCGTGCCGTAGGCATCGAACACACAGGCTTTGATTCCGTCTAGCCGCTTCAAGTCAGTATTCTCCCAATTGGGCCACGAGCGCGGCAGGACTGGCGCCGAGATTGTAGCGCGTCTTGCGGGTTCAGTCTCAACTGCCGGCTAGTGTCCCGATCCGAAGTTCGCCGGTGTTCGCGGCTGGGGGCGGGAGCGAACTTCGGAATCATATGGGACACTAGAATCATATGCTTGCTAGTGTGATTCAGATCGAGAAATTCGCTCAATGCCTACCCGCCAGCACCGGCGAATTTCTCGATCATCACACTAGCGTCGATGCCGACATAGTCGTGCGCCAGGGCGCGTTCGTCCATAGCCCCGGGACGACGGCTCCCGAGCCGCCCTAGTCAGGGGGCGAGCGTCTTGCCGAGGCACACCAGCCCTTCGTAAGGGTGTGTTCCGTACGGCGGGATGGGCGCAAAGCCGAAGCTGCGGTAGAGTGCGATCGCCGCCTGCAAGTGCTCCAAGGTGTCGAGCTTGATCTCGCGGTAGCCAAGCCTCGCGGCTTCATCGAGCGCCGCAGCGACCAGCGCTTTGCCGAGGCCCGTGCCGCGCGCCTCTGGCCGCACATAAAGCCGTTTCACCTCGCACACGACCTCGGTCAGCGGCCGCAATGCGATGCAGCCGAGCGCGTTACCATCTTGATCGCGCGCCAGCAGCAGCGCCCCGCGCGGCGGGACGTAGGCGCCGGGAAGTTCCGCCAATTCCGCCTCGAAGCCCTGCGGCCCGAGATCGACGGCAAGCGCTGCGGAGTACGCACGAAATAGCGCTGCCACGTCGGCGAGATCGGCCGGCCCCGCCGGGGCTACGGTGAATTGGGTCATTCGGCGTTCCGGTGGGCAGGGCGTGGGCTGATCGGCATGGACGTGCACTTGCGCGGCACCTTCATGGGCGCCATGCAACACGACAAGGCGCCGATCGTCACGCAGGTCACCAAGGCCGATGCGAACGGATCCTCGTCACGCCACGCCCCGCAAAAAATCGCCCTCCAGCCGGGGAAAGCTGGAGGGCTAAGCCCGGCCGGACTGGACGGGGGAGGCAAAGTCCGGGCGGGACATGCGGGCCGCTCCGTGCGGGCGTCGGCGCCGCAATGTCGGGGTGCTGATCTCCTTTGTGGCTAGGTTTCGCGTGCTTTATTCGTCGTCGCCGTCGCCGAGTAGGGTGTCGATCGCCATTTCAGTGGCAGCGGCTTCGACGGCTTCGGAAATCGGATCGCTGTCGCCGGCATCGGCCAGCGCGGCAGCTTGCTGAGCGGCGATCAGGTCTTCGGCTCCACCAGCGTGGGCGGCGAAGGCGCCGAGCTGAACGGCGAGCGCTGCGGTCCCGACGAGAAGAAAGGTCTTCAGAGCTGAGGTCATCTTCGTCTCCTGTCCCAGTGGGGAGGCGCGCCGCCTTGAGGCGGCGCGTCTCGTTGCGAGGGCGGTCCCAGGTGCAGGTCAGCCGCCTCGGAGAGGATCAGTAGGGGAGGGGACGTCGTGCCGCTGTTCCCCCCGTTACAGGGGAGGGCGAGCGCCGTTAGCGTCGCGCGTGGGCGTTTTCGATGACGGCCAGGATGTCGTCCGGTGGCGCGTCGAGGGGCAGCGCGTGGAAGTCGGCCTCGACCTCGAGCGCCTTCTCGAGCAGCCGGTGAAATTCCTCGCGATTCAATTCGACGGTGCCGAACTGACGCAGATGGTCAGTGACGAACTGCGTGTCGAGCAGACGGAAGCCGCCGTAGGCGAGACGCGCGGCAAGATAAACGAGCGCCATCTTCGAGGCGTCGCGCTCATAGGAGAACATGCTCTCGCCGAAGAAGGCGCCGTTGAGCGCCACCCCGTAGAGCCCGCCGACGAGGCGTGGGCCGTTCCACACTTCGACCGTGTGGCAATGTCCGAGGCTGAACAGATCGCGATAGAGGTTGCGGATGCGCTCGTTGATCCAGGTCGACCGGCGGCCCGGGCGCGATGCGGCGCAGCCCTCGATGACGGCCTCGATGTCGGTATCGATCTTTACCGCGAAGGGCGCGGTGCGCAGCGTGCGGGCGAGCCTGCGTGGGACATGCACCTTATCGAGCGGGAGAATGCCGCGATGCTGAGGCTCGATCCAGTAGAGGGCCGGGTCCTCGGCGCTTTCCGCCATGGGAAAGATGCCGCAAGTGTATGCCTTCAGCAGCACCTGCGGCGTGATCTCGATGACGATGTCGTCGCGCGAAGCCATCTCGTCCGTCGGCTCGGGTCCACCTGTGATTGCAGGGGAGCCTAGCGTGAAAACTTCTACGTCAACCGTCAATCGCCTGCATCGGCGACCAAACTATGACTTGGCGAGATACTTTTCGAGCCAATGGATGTCGTAGAGGCCGTTGGCGATGTCCGGCTGGGCGATTAGCTCGTTGAACAGCGGGATTGTCGTCTCGATGCCGTCGATGACGAACTCCGACAGCGCGCGCTTCAGTCGCATCAGGCATTCGTTACGCGTCTTGCCGTGCACGATCAGCTTGCCGATGAGGCTGTCGTAGTAGGGGGGGATCCGGTAGCCCTGGTAGACGCCGCTGTCGACGCGCACGCCCAGGCCGCCGGGCGGGTGCCAGTAGGTGATCTGGCCGGGCGACGGGCGGAAGGTGCGCGGGTTCTCGGCGTTGATGCGGCACTCGATGGCGTGGCCGGAGAAGGTGATGTCCTTCTGCTTGAACGACAGCGGTGCACCGGAAGCGACGCGGATCTGCTCGAGTACGAGGTCGATACCCGTAACGGCCTCGGTAACCGGATGCTCCACCTGCAGGCGGGTGTTCATTTCGATGAAATAGAACTCGCCGTCCTCGAACAGGAACTCCACCGTGCCGGCGCCGCGGTACTTGATCTTGCGCATGGCCGCCGCGACCGTCTCGCCGATCTTCTGGCGTGCAGCATCGTTGAGTGCCGGCGACGGGGACTCCTCGAGGATCTTCTGATGGCGCCGCTGCAAGGAGCAGTCGCGTTCGCCGAGATGAACCGCATTGCCCTGACCGTCGCCGAGAACCTGGATCTCGATGTGGCGCGGCTTGGTGAGATATTTCTCCATGTAGACTTGGTCGTTGCCGAAGGCGGCCTTGGCTTCGGCGCGGGCAGTGGAAAGCGCGAGACCGAGATCGGCGGCCGAGTGCGCGACCTTCATGCCGCGTCCGCCGCCGCCGGCCGTCGCCTTGATCAGCACCGGAAAGCCCATCGCCTTGGCGATCTTCATCGCCTCCGGCTCGCTCGTCACCGCGCCATCGGAACCTGGCACGACGGGAATGCCGAGCTTCTTGGCGGTTTCCTTCGCCTCGATCTTGTCGCCCATGATGCGGATGTGTTCCGACGTCGGGCCGATGAAGGTGATCTGGTGCTCTTCGAGGATTTCGGCGAAGCGCGCGTTCTCGGACAGGAAGCCATAGCCGGGATGCACAGCGTCGGCGCCGGTGATCTCGCAGGCGGCCAGCAGGCGCGGGATGTTGAGATAGCTTTCGGCCGCGGGCGGGGGACCGATGCACACGCTTTCGTCGGCGAGGCGGACGTGCATGGCATCGGCGTCGGCGGTCGAGTGCACGGCGACGGTGGCGATGCCGAGCTCCTTGCACGCGCGCTGGATGCGCAGTGCAATCTCTCCCCGGTTGGCGATAAGGACTTTGTCGAACATTCGTTTCGGGCAGTAGGCAGTAAGGGCAGTCGGCAGTGGGGGATCAGCGCGATCCAGCTCTCACTCTGCCTACTGCCTATTGCCGACTGCCTCTTCTCCTTATTCGATGATGACGAGCGGCTCGCCGAATTCGACCGGCTGGCCGTTCTCGATGAAGATCGCGGTGACCTTGCCGGCGTGCGGAGCCGGGATCTGATTCATCGTCTTCATGGCTTCGATGATGAACAGCGTGTCTCCCTGCGAGACCTGCGAGCCGACCTCGATGAACGGAGGCGTACCCGGCTCAGGCGAGCGGTAGGCCGTGCCGACCATCGGCGATTTGACGGCGCCGGGGTGCTTGCTGGGATCGGCCGCCTTGGCCGAGGCAGCTGCGGCCGGCGCGCCGGCGGCGACAGGCGCCGCAGCAAATGTCGACTGGACGTTGAGCGTGCGTGCGACGCGCACCTTGAGGCCGCTCTTCTCGATCTCGATCTCGCTCAAGCCGGTCTCGTTGAGGAGCTCGGCAAGCTGACGGATCAATCGCTGCTCGTCCCCCGAGTTGTCGCCCTGATCCTTGCCCGTCATGCTTCGCTTTTCCTTCTTGTGCGGCTTTTCTTTCCGCGCGCTACCCTTAGCCACGGCGCGATGCTGCCAGCAGGTCGGCCATGGCTTCGAGCGCCAGCTCGTAGCCCTTGGCGCCCAGGCCGCAGATCACGCCCTTGGCGCCCAACGAAATGTACGAATGCTGCCGATACGGCTCGCGGCGGAAAATGTTCGACAGATGCACCTCGATGACCGGCAGCTCGGCCGCCTGCAGGGCGTCGAGCAGCGCGACGGAGGTGTGCGAGTAGGCCCCGGCGTTGAGGATGATGCCCTGCGCCTTGTCGCGCGCCTCCTGTACCCAGGTGACGAGCTCGCCCTCAATGTTGGATTGGCGGAAGTCGATGGTCAGCGATAGGGCCTTGGCGCGCGCTTCGGCCTTGCGGCGCACGTCATCAAGCGAATCCGACCCGTATATGGCGGGCTCGCGCAGTCCCAGCATGTTCAGGTTGGGTCCGTTAAGGACGAAAATCGGCTTGGCCATGAGTTCCTTGCTGCCGCCGGAGTGAGCCGGTTTATCGCGGGCCCAAGGGGGGACGGACCCCCCATCTATCAGCTTTCGATTAAGGGCGGAAGGCCGCCCGCGGCCCGCGCCCCGGACAGCCTTAAAAGGCTGCGATCCGGGCGCAAAGACGCGGTGTGTCGCCTAGGTTCCGTCTACTGATCAGCAGTAGGCGCAACCCGACTTGCGCAGCTCGGTGACGTGCTTCTCGAGCTGGTCGTAAAGATCTTCCGGAGCGCCCGGAATGGCGCGGTCGCCGACCAGGAAGTGCGGCGTGCCGTTGACGCCCATCTTCTTGGCGAGCGCCTCGGACTTCTTGATCTCCTCCGCGACTTCTGGGGAAGCCATGTCCTTCTTCAGCTTGTCGATGTCGAGGCCGAGCTTGGTGGCGATGGCAAGCGCATTGGCCTCGTTCATCTGTCCCTTCGCCTCGAGCATGGCCTTGTGCACGTCCCAATACTTACCCTGCCGGCCGGCGGCGATGGCGACGCGGGAAGCCTCCTCCGAACCCTTCGAAAGGATCGGCAGCTCCTTGAATACGACGCGCACCTTCGGGTCGCTCTCGACCAGCTTGATCACGTCGTGCAGGCCGCGCTTGCAGTAGCCGCAGTTGTAATCGAAGAACTCGACGACCGTGATGTCGCCGCTGGGGTTGCCGGCGGTGTCCGCCTTCGGGTCGCGATAGATTTCGCGCGCGTTGTCGGCGATGGCGACTTTGAGCTTCTCGGCCTGCTCCTTCTCCATTTTCAACTCGAGCGCCGACTGCGCCTCGAGGAAGACCTCCGGATTGGCGACGAGATACTCCTTGATGATCTTTCCGAGCTCCTGCTTCTGCTCGGGCGAGAACGTTGCCTGCGTGACCGGCTTGGGCGCCACCGGCGTCACCGCCGCAGGCGCAGCCGGCGAGGCGGCGGGGGCCGCGGGCTCCGCCTCGGCGACGGCGACGCGCGGCGTCACCGACCAGCTGCCGATCATGACGAGACCGGCGAGGAGAGCGATGGCGGGCACGGCGAGCCACAGCGCCTTACGTTCGGCGAGCACGCGCAACAGGTTAGGGCGGGCGTCTAGGGACATCTAAGGGGCCTCTTGAAAGGAGCTGTCGCGGCCTGGCGCCTTTGCTGGCGGCGGCGATCAGGTCTGCGGTTTGTAGTTGATGATATCGTCGTTCTTCAACCATTCGGGGGTGCCGGAGGGCAGCTTCGTCTGTGCGCGCTTGGCGAACAGTTGAGCCTGCTTGACGTCGCCCTCCATGAAGTAGGCCTGCGCGATCATGGCGTCGGCCTCGGGTCGCTTGCCCTGCTTATAGTAGCTGTTGGCCAGAAGGCGATAGGCGCGGGAATTATCGTCGTCAATCAGGGCCTTACGCAGCAGGCCCACGGACTCGTTGAGACCTGCTGGGCTTTGATCCTCCTGCAGCGCGCCTGCCAACTGCACGCGAATAAGGCTTGAGGAGGGATCGAGCTTCAGCGCCTGGCGGAGCGAGGGGATCGCTTCGCGCGTCTTGCCCGAGCGCATCAGCAGGTCGCCCTTCGCCTCCCAAAAGTAGGCGTAGTCCGGACGCGAGGCGATGAGGTCGTCAAATCCGGCAAGCGCTTCTTCGAGCGCGCCGGGTCCGCCTTGGAAGAAGCGCGCCAACGCGCGCGCGTAGCGCGCCGGCAGAGTCTGATCGCTTGGCGGGTAGCGATTGAATACCGTGGCCGGCTTATCGAGATATCCCGACAGCTTGGCGCGCATCAGGTCGTGGCGCAGCTGCAGTTCAGGCGGATCCTTGACGCTATAGTAGGGGCTTGTCTCGACCAGCTTGCGCAGACGCGCCAAGCGGTCGGTGGAAAGGGGATGGCTGCGGGCGAAGGCGTCCTTCTGCGCATCCGAGATGTATTCCTGCTGGGCGAAGCGCTCGAACGTCGTCAGCATGCCCCGGCCCGACTGTTTGGTGGCGCTCAGAAAGGTGAGGCCCGCTTGGTCGGCCGCCGACTCCTGCTGCCGGCGTTCGGCCAGCAGCGAGCGCATGATCACCTCGTTGCCGCCGAACAGCACGCCCTGACCGGCACTGCCGAGGTCGCGTGCGCTGTCGCCGCCGGCGACGCCGCCGGCAACCATCAGGCCGATGCCGAGGATCTGAGACAGCAGCGCGCGCGTCTGGTCCTTGGCGATACGCGCGCGCAGCGCGGCCATGTGGCCGCCGGTGATGTGGCCTGTCTCGTGCGCGATGACGCCGATCACCTCGTTGGGCGTGTTGGCCTGCATCAAGGTTCCGGTGTGCACGAAGACGTTCTTGCCATCGAGCACGAAGGCGTTGAAGGCATCGTTCTGCACAATGCGCATCTTGATCCGCCCAGTGCCGAGACCGGCAGCCTTGAACAGGGGCCTGGCGTAGTCGCTAAGGATGTTCTCGATCTCGCTGTCGCGGATCAGCGGCAGGTTCTGCGCCGATGCGGAAGCGGCGCTGGCGACCGTCGCGATGGCAGCGAGGCCGCAGAGAACCGCAACCTTCGGCCACTTGGGGCTAGATAGTGATAGCGTCATCGGCGACAGGGCCTTGCTCGCAACAAGGGATTTCAGGCGTTGATCTGGACCCTAGTTACGGGTCTAAACGACGTCAACGCAAGCCTCGATGGCGCGGGACGGGCTCCTTATAAGCCTGGTTTGAACGCGCAATTTTCACCCCGCATAGGCGACACTAACGGCAGCGGCGGGCGGGAATTGGGCACGAAAGGCGGGTGTACCTTACATCCGTGTAATGGAAGTCGGCATGGCGGATCGCGACAGTAATCGGTTGGCGGCAGCGGCGGCCGTAGTGGGCGATGTGGCAAGCGGAGCTGGGTCGGCGCGCAGCGCCATTCCAAGCTTCATTGTCATGGATGTGATGCGCGCGGCACTGGCGGCAGAGGGCGCTGGGCGGAGCGTAATGCACATGGAAGTCGGCCAGCCAGGAACGCCGGCGCCGAAGGCGGCGCGCATGGCGGCGGCGCGCGCGCTCGAAGCTGAAACGCTCGGCTACACCATGGCGCTCGGCAACGATGCGCTGCGTGCGCGCATCGCGCAGCACTATGCCGATTGGTACGGCGTAGCGATCTCGCCGGAGCGCATCGCGGTGACGGCCGGATCGTCGGCGGCGTTCGTGCTCGCCTTCCTCGCCGTGTTCGATGCCGGGGACGCGGTAGCGCTGCCCTCGCCCGGCTATCCTTGCTACCGCCACATCCTCAGCGCGCTGGGCCAGCGCTCGGTGCTGCTCGAGACGGGCCCGCAATCGGATTGGACGCCGACGGCGGAGGACGTCGTGCGCGCGGTGCGCCGCGACGGGATCAAGGGACTGCTCATCGCCAGCCCCGCCAACCCGACCGGTACCATGATCTCGCCCGAACGCATGGACGAGCTTGTCGGCGCGTGCCGTGAGCATGGCGTGCGCATGATCTCGGACGAGATCTATCACGGGCTGACCTACGATAAGCCCGCCGATACCGCGCTTCGCCATAGCGACGATGCCATCGTCATCAACTCGTTCTCGAAGTACTTCTCGATGACCGGCTGGCGGGTCGGCTGGATGGTGGTGCCCGAGAATATTGTGCGCAGCGTCGAACGGCTGGCGCAGAACCTATATATCTCGCCTCCGGCGATCGCGCAGGCGGCAGCGCTGGGCGCCTTCGATGCTGACGAGGAGCTGGAGCTGAACCGGCGCGCCTACGCTACCAACCGCGCGCTGCTGCTGGAAGAGTTGCCCAAGGCGGGGTTCGTGAACTTCGCCCCGCCCGACGGTGCGTTCTACCTCTATTGCGACGTCAGCGGCATGACCGAGGACGCGGCAACGCTCGCCAAAACACTGCTCGACGAAGCGGGCGTCGCGGTGACGCCTGGCACCGACTTCGATGCCGAGCGCGGCGACCAATACTTGCGCTTCTCATACGCCGGAACGACGGCCGATATGGCCGAGGCGGCGCGACGCCTGCAGGCCTGGGCGCAGGCGCGCCGCTAACCCTTTTCTAACCGGCATCGCGGCATGGCGACGGATTGCCGCCGGGCCGCCCGTTCCCTTGCCCAACAGCGGCGCACCAGGTGACGCGGCTGCCGAAACATCAGGAGTGAGACCATGAACAATCTGTCACGTGCGCTCGCCGTCACGCTGATGGCCGCCACCATTCCGGCCACCATCGTGCTCGCGCAGCAGCCGACCCCCGGCGATCAGCAGCCGGCGGTGGAGAAGAGCGAAACGCGCCGTGGGCCGTCGCCCGAGACCCTTGCGCGTTTGGAGGACGGCCGCATCGCCATGGCCAAGACAGCGCTCAAGCTGTCGCCCGACCAGGAAAAGCTCTGGGGCCCCGTCGAAGCGAATATGCGCGCCAGTTTCGAGGAGCGTCGGAAGGCGCGTGAAGCCTGGGCCGCCAAGCGCGATGAGCGCCGGGCCGCTAAGTCCGAGAAGGCCGACGGCGACAAGAAGGCCGAGAAGCTCGCGCTTCCGGATCGCATCGAAAAGCGCAGCGAGCGCCTGACCAAGCAGGCCGTGAAGCTGAATGAGCGGGCCGCCAAGGTGAAGGAGTTCGCCGAGGTTCTGAAGCCGCTCTACGCCTCGTTCTCCGAGGAGCAGAAGGCTGTTGCCGGACGCGTGCTCACCCACTTCGGCCAAGACGGTCGCGGCCCGCGTGGTCCGCGTTGGGCGATGGGCGGCGGCAAGCACGGCCATGGTGGACCCGACCGCGACTAATCAAAATCGAATAAGCAAAGAGTAACGCTCAGGCTGCCTCGCGCAGCCTGAGCAGTATGTCGCCGCGGCTGCGCCAAGTCTCCACGTAGCCGGCGGCGATCAAGCCCGCGATGCAGTCGCGCTCCCAGCGGGCGGCCCAATCGGTCTCCATATAAATGCGCTTCGGCCATAGCGCTCGCGGCGCGGTGGCGATGAACGGCAGCAGCGCCCGATCCTCGAAGCCTTCGATGTCGATCTTGAGCGCATCGACGCGGTCGACGCCGGCGCGCTCGACCACCGAGAGCAGCGTGGCGATCGGCACCTGCAAGGGCGTCGCGCCGTCGAGCGCTTCCATGCTCGACAGCCCGCGCCTCGCCTCGTCGACGAACAGCGTCGCGGTGCCAGCCTCGGGGCCGACCGCGGTCGGCACGACTTCGATGTTCCCGAAGCCGTTGACGGCAACGTTGTAACGCAGGCGTCTCAGCATCTCCGGCATCGGCTCAATGGCTATGACCCGCCCCGCGGGACCGACCGCCCGCGCCGCGAACAGTGCGTAGGCGCCGCAGTTGGCACCGACGTCCAGAAATACGTCGCCCGCGCGCAGGGGCGCGATGATGACGTCGCGACCGACGTGATCTTGCCGAGCACCCATGAAGACGAGGCCCCATTCGGTGGGATTGTCACGCGCGGCGCAACGCATCTTCATGCCATCGACCTCGACGTCGAAGAAGGGCTGCGCATCCTTAAGGTATCTGCCGGTGAAGCGGCGCGCGGCACCGCGCACCAAACGGTTGCGCGTCAGCTGGATGGCAACGGCGGCCACGCCTTGCGGCCGATAGGTGCCCCACGCCTCGGTGGCTGATCCGCCGATCGCGACGGAACCCGTGCGCTGTGTGTGGTCACGCGGTAACGGGCGGCTCGCGGGCGCGTCTGGTGCAATCGCCTTGCCATAGCGCATGGCTGACCCCGGCTTCAGACAATGACTTTGAGAAATCGATCCGACAAAAGATGATCGTAGTACGGATGCCTTCTCCGAGTCACGGCTCACTTCATCGGCGGCTGGCGAACTCCTCATTGTCGGAAATCGGCCAAAACGATTTCAGCCCCCGCAGGTAGGACCTGCGGGGGCTGACAAATCTCGGAAAATTGGTTGTTCAGGCGGCCAGTTAGCTCACTCGCCGCCGAGCTTGCGCTGCCACCAGCCCTTGCGAACGGGAGCGCTCGATGCGGAGGCATCCTCGGTCGAAACTTCGAGCTGCTCCCCAACGACGATGCGTTCCAGGCGCGGTTCGCTGGAGCCGGTACGTCGCCGGCGCACGGGCGGCGCGGCTTCAACCTCTGCCTCGGCTACGGGTGCGCTCGGCACTTCCTTAGCCGGATGCACCGCGGTGCCAGCGTGATGCACTTCCTTGGCGGGAAGCACCTCGTTGCCGTCACTGTGCAGTTCAGGGAAATCAGCGATCGCTTCGCGGTGGCCGGACGTGGTCTCGCCACTAGGGCGCTCGGCTTCCGAATAGAACGGCTGCTGGTCATCATCTCCGAGGCGCGGCTCTGAGCCGCCATTGGTCGCATGGGCCTCACCGCCGCGCTCTCCGTTGCGATCGCGGCCGCGACGTCCGCCTCGGCGGCCACGACGCCGGCTACGCCCGCCACGCTCGCGCGTGCGGTCGCCGCCTTCGCCTTCCTCGCTCCGAGGCCCGCGGGCCTGCTCGCCGCCCTCGGAATGCTGGTGCTCGTGCACATCCTCGCCATCGCCGTTCTCGGGCGAGTCGGGTGCATCCTGGTCGCCGCCGACGTCCTCGACGCCGCCACGCGCGTCGTCGGCGTAGCTGCTGCCGCGTTCCTCGCGCTCGCCGCCGCGTCCACCACGGCGGCGGCGGCGACGGCGGCGCGAACCGCCTTCTTCGCTGTCGCTGCCCTGACGATCGCGATCACGGTCTCCGCCACCACGTGCGGCGGGAGCTTCGCGGCGCCTCGCGGCTGCGGCGAGCCGGCTGCTCACGGGCTTCGAACTCGCCGTTCTCGTCCTCGCCTTCGAAGCCGGATTCCATGTTGACGACGTTGCGCTCGATGCGACGCGGCGCCTGCGCCGGCGCGGCGCCCTTCTCGATGGTGAAGTTGGCACCGGCCAGCTTGTCGGAGCCGGTGACCATGATCTGCAAGCCGAGGCGCGCTTCCATGTCGTTGATGAAGGGGCGCTTGTTGTTGAGGATGTAGAGCGCTACCGACGGTGTTGTCGTGGCGATGAGCGGCGCGCGCGTGCCGGCCATGATGGTGTCCTCGAGGCCGCGCAGCACTGCGAGTGCCACCGATTCCGTCGAGCGGATGATGCCCGTGCCCTGGCAGTGCGGGCACTGCGTGGTCGATCCTTCGAGCACGCCGGTACGCAGACGCTGGCGTGACATCTCCAAGAGGCCGAAGTGGCTGATGCGTCCGACTTGAATGCGGGCGCGGTCGAAGCGCAACGCTTCCTTCAACCGGCGCTCGACGGCGCGGTTGTTGCGCTTCTCTTCCATGTCGATGAAGTCGACGACGATGAGGCCGGCGAGGTCGCGCAGCTTCAGCTGGCGGGCGATCTCGTCTGCGGCCTCCAGGTTCGTGTGGTGCGCGGTCTCTTCGATGGAGAACTCACGCGTCGCCTTGCCGGAGTTCACGTCGATGGCGACCAGCGCTTCCGTCTGGTTGATGACGAGATAGCCGCCCGAGCGCAGCGTCACGTAGGGGCTGAACATGGCGTTCAGCTGCCGCTCGATCTGGAAGCGCGTGAAGAGCGGTTCCGGCTCCTGGTAGTTGGTGACGTTCTTGGCATGGCTCGGCATGAGCATGCGCATGAAGTCTTTGGCCTCGCGATGCGCCTCGCCACCGGCGACGATCACCTCGTCGACGTCCTTGTTATAAAGGTCGCGGATCGAGCGCTTGATGAGGTTGCCTTCCTCGTAGACGAGGCTCGGCGCCTGGCTCTGCAGGGTGAGGTCGCGGACGCTCTCCCACAGGCGCAGGAGGTATTCGAAGTCGCGCTTGATCTCCTGCTTGGTGCGCGCGGCGCCGGCCGTGCGGATGATCAGGCCCATGCCCTCCGGAACCTCGAGCTCGGCGGCGATGGCCTTGAGGCGCTTGCGGTCCTGCGGCTGGGTGATCTTGCGGCTGATGCCGCCGCCGCGGGCAGTGTTGGGCATCAGGACGGTGTAGCGGCCGGCGAGCGACAGGTAGGTGGTGAGAGCCGCGCCCTTGTTGCCGCGCTCCTCCTTGACGACCTGCACCAGGATCACCTGGCGGCGCTTGATGACCTCTTGGATCTTGTAGCTGCGCGGACGACGGCGCGGGCGGGAAGGCAGCTCTTCGAGAGCGTCCTCTCCCGAGCCGACCTGCTCGACGCGCTCCACTTCGACCGGCGCGGCGTTGGCTTCGACCTGACGGTCGCCGCTGTCTTCGCTGCCGTTGGCCTCTTCGCGGCTGCCTTCGGAGGATCCCGCCGCGTCGACGGTGTTCTCGTTGGCGGCGACGCTGGAATCGTCGGCGTGCTGCGGCTCGTCGTGGATGCGGTCATCTGCCGGCGCGGCCTCGGCGAGCGTCGCGATGCTCGGAGGCGCCGTGGTCCTCGTGGCCGTGATCGTGGCTATGACCATGGTGATCGTGATGGTCATGGTCGTGATGGTCGTGCTCGTCGCCGTCCTCGGGAGGCGGATCGCCGCCTTCGCGGGGCTCGAGAACCTCGAACTGGTCTTCCTCTTCGGCGGCAGGCGCCGATGAAGCGCGGCGGCGCGCGAGCGCTTCGGCGTGCGCGTCTACGGCAGCCTCCTCCTCGGCCTCGGCGGCGGCTTCCTCATCGAGGAGCGCCTGACGGTCGGCCATGGGGATCTGGTAGTAGTCGGGATGGATTTCGTTGAAGGCGAGGAAGCCGTGGCGGTTGCCGCCGTACTCGACGAAGGCAGCCTGCAGGGACGGCTCAACGCGCGTCACCTTGGCGAGATAGATATTTCCCCGAAGCAGCTTCCGGGCGGCGGATTCGAAATCGAATTCCTCTACGCGGCCGTTGCGGAGCACCACGACCCGGGTCTCTTCCGGATGGGTGGCGTCGATAAGCATCTTGTTGGTGTTGGACATGTGTGCCGATCCTCGGCGCGCCGGCTGGGCTGCTTGCCGCTGTGAACCGCAATCCGGATATGAATTGGGTCATGGGCGGGAAGGCGCCGGTCTCGGGCGCGCGTCATTGTTTGCGATGATGGGTGAAAAGCAGGGGGTGTCGGTGTGGCACACAGACTTCTGCCGCCGGGCGTGGCCGGGCGTGCTCCGCGGCGCGGACGGTTGCGCGCTGGAACCTGCAGATGGCTGAGGCCGAAGTTCAGCATTCCAAAAATTCTTTCAATGGCTTGGCGTGGAACGCAAGGGTATCGCGCTCCCACCGTACTGCCCTCATATCGGCGCAGGCGCCGGGCGGTTGTCCGCCTGCTCCGTTCGCCTTCCTTTCGCTGGCGAAGAGCGGAGCTGTGCAAGTGAGGCTGATCAGTATCGAGCGATTTGCGTCGCGCCGGGCGCCAGCTTGGCCCTCAGGCTTAAGGCTCCGCCGTCTCGAAAGACCCGGAGCATGTGCTTGCGGGCGCAGGGCGAACCACTCGATCGTCGGTCTGCAGCGACACCGTCCCTAGCGGGGGGCGGCGAACCGGCGCGAACGACTGGGCGGTTGCCCGACCAACTCGTTCTTGCGGCGCACAAATGTCCTCGATAGAGCGCCGCTGCAGCAACGAAGTAATAAGTACGGGTTCGCCGGTAGGCTTGCAAGCATGTTATAAGTGCATGCCCGCGAACCGACCGGCCAAGTCTCTGCAATGTGAGGGAAAACCAGCAAAGGTTTGGTTAACGGGGCGGGGAAGGCGTGGGGCGCCGTGTAGGCGGAGGGGATGCAGAAGCATCTGCAACATGACATGCGCCGGGCGCTGATCGCGCTTGCATGGGTGCTCGGCCTCGCCATGGCGGCGCTGACGGCCACAAACGCCGTTGCGGACCCCGGTAGCGTGCACCGCAAGAACGTCGCTGTTGAAGCAAAGCGCGCCGAGATCAAGAGCGACGCGGCCTCGACAAAATTTTTGCTCGGACTTTCGGCCGGCGTGCGCGCGGAGATATTTACGCTCGCCGATCCGTACCGCGTCGTGATCGACCTCCCGGACGTCGCCTTCCAGCTTCCCGAGGGCACCGGTCAGAAAGGGCAAGGCCTGATCTCGGGCTTCCGCTACGGCCTGCTGGCCGAAGGCAAGGCGCGCGTCGTCATCGATACGACGGGGCCTGTGGTACTCAAGCGCGCCGATATGACGTCGAAGGGCGGCAGCGCCGTCGAGCTGGCGATCGAGCTGGCGCCGACCTCGGCGAAGTCATTCGGCGTCGGCACGGGCGGCGGGCGCGCCGCCGCGGCGCCCGTCAAGGCAGAGTCCGCCCCCGACGCCCAAGGTGCTGAAAAAGGATCGCGCCAAACCGATTATTCTGATCGATGCCGGCCATGGCGGCATCGACCCGGGTGCGGCAGGCGCCAGCAACCTCAAGGAAAAGACGCTGGTCCTGGCCGTCGCCCAGCTCTAAAGGCGCAATTGTCGGCAGGCCGGCCGCTATGACGTGAGGATGACGCGGTCCAGCGACGTGTTCATCTCGCTGGATCAGCGCTTGAAGATGTCGCGCGATCTCGACGCCGACCTGTTTATCTCGCTGCACGCCGACAGCATCGCGCAGAAGGGCTTCGCCAAAGCCGTGCGCGGCGCCACCGTCTACACGCTGTCGGAGCGGGCCTCGGACGAGGAGGCGCGCCGGATGGCTGAAAAGGAGAACAACTCCGACGCCATCGCCGGTCTGCAGACGGCGAAGTTCGAGGAGGAGGGGGAGGTGCGCAACATCCTCATCGACCTTCTCAAACGCGAGACGTCGAATTTCTCGGCCGATTTCTCCAACACGCTGGTCAAGCGCCTTGGAACCAGCATTTCGCTGTCGGGGCGCCCGCAGCGCTCGGCGGCCTTCAAGGTCCTGCGTCAGGCGGACACGCCGTCAGTGCTGGTGGAACTCGGCTATATGAGCAATCGCGGAGGACGAGCGGCTGCTCAATTCCGCCGATTGGCAGCGGCGCGTCGCCGCGGCTATCGGGACGGCCGTCGATTCCTATTTCTCCAAGCGTACTGCAAAGGCACCGGTGAGGCGCGTGAACGTGGTTGTCGCGTCACGTTATCTAAACTCCCGCGTCCGACGACTTGATGCCACAATCCATGCTAATGTGCGTGCTTCGCGGCGTCGCCTTTCGTAGCCATCAGGCTCGCGCGGATATGCCAGATCAACCGATTACGCACGATCAACGGAATTAGAGGTTGATGCGCGAGCCCTTATACCCGCCCGAGCCCATCTACCCGTCAGAACCGCCACCGCGCCGACGCAAGCGGCGTAAGAGCTTGCTGTTGAGCTTTCTCGGCTTCGGGTTCGCGGCTGCCGTCGTCGTGTTCATCTGCGCGTCTGCCGCGGCGGGCTACATGCTGTGGAAAACCTCCCAGGATCTGCCGGACTACGAGAGCCTCGCCAAGTACGAGCCGCCGGTGATGACGCGTATCCACGCGCACAACGGCGCGCTGATCGCCGAGTATGCGCGCGAGCGGCGCATCTTCGTGCCCATCAACACCATTCCCAAGCGCGTCATCGCAGCCTTCCTGTCGGCCGAGGACCGCCGCTTCTACGAGCACGGCGGCGTCGACTTCCAAGGCATCGCGCGCGCGGTCTACAAGGTCGTCGAGGGCAAGATCCGCGGCAGCGACAAGCGCGCCGAGGGCGGCTCGACCATCACCCAACAGGTCGCCAAGAACTTCCTTCTCAGCAGCGAGCGCTCGATGGAGCGCAAGCTCAAGGAGGCGATCCTCGCCATCCGCATCGAGCGGGCCTACTCGAAGGACAAGATCCTCGAGCTCTATCTGAACGAGATCTACTTCGGCATCGGCGCCTACGGCATCGCCGCCGCGAGCCTCAGCTACTTCAACAAGGAGCTGCAGGATCTGACGGTCGAGGAGGTCGCGTATCTGGCCGCGCTCCCGAAGGGCCCCAACAACTACCATCCGTTCCGGCGCGAGAAGCAGGCGCTGATCCGGCGCGACTGGATCATCGGCCAGATGCAGGAGAACGGCTACATCACGGCCGAGGAAGCGGCGACGGCCAAAGACCAAGCCTCTAGGCGTCAATCTCCGCCAGACCGGCGCGCACATCTTCGCCGCCGATTTCTTCGCCGAGGAAGTGCGGCGCACGCTGCTGTCGCAATTCGGCGAGGACAAGCTCTACAACGGCGGCCTCTCGGTGCGTACGACGCTCGATCCGCGCCTGCAGCAGGCCGCCCGCCGCTCGCTGATGGACGGCCTCGTGCAGTTCGATCGCACGAAAGGCTGGCGCGGCCCGGTGACCAAGCTCGACATTGCCGGCGACTGGGGCAAGGCGCTCGACGCGGTCGAGAGCCCGAACGACATCCAGCCCTGGCGGCTCGGGGTCGTGCTCAAGACGGAAGCCACCAAGGCCGTGATCGGATTGCGTCCGGAGAAGCAGCAGGACGGCTCGCTGGTCGGCAAACGCGAGGCGGTCGAGATCACCTTCGACGAACTGAAGTGGGCCAAGTCGGCCGTGAAGAAAGTCGCGCCGAAGACGGTGGCCGACGTCATCACGCCCGGCGACGTCATCTACGTGGCGCCGAAGGAGGCCGGCAACGTCGGCGGCGTCTGGTCACTGATGCAGATCCCGGAAGTCGGCGGCGGCATCGTCGCCATGGACCCCAACACGGGCCGCGTGCTTGCCGTGGTCGGCGGGTTCTCGTTCGCCATGAGCCAGTTCGACCGCGCCATTCAGGCCAAGCGCCAGCCCGGCTCCTCGTTCAAGCCGTTCGTCTACGCGGCGGCGCTCGACAACGGCTACAAGCCGACGTCGATCATTCTCGACGCGCCGATCGAGATCGAGCAGGGCCCCGGCCAGGACATCTGGAAGCCGGAGAACTACGAGAAGGAGCATTCGGCCGGCCCGTCGACGCTTGCGCTTCGGCATCGAGCACTCGCGCAACCAGATGACGGTGCGCCTGGCGCAAGATCTCGGCATGCCGATCATCACCGACTACGCCAAGCGCTTCGGCATCTACGACGATCTGCTGCCCGTGCTGTCGATGTCGCTCGGCGCCGGCGAGACCACGTTGCTGCGCATCGCCACCGGCTACTGCTCGATCGCCAACGGCGGGCATCAGGTGCGCGCTACGCTGATCGACCGCATTCAGGATCGCTGGGGCCGCACCGTCTGGCGGCACGATCAGCGCGTGTGCGAGGGCTGCAAGGTCGACAAGTGGAACGGACAGGAAGAGCCCGAGGTCCCCGACGACCGCGTGCAGATCATGGACCCGCACACCGCCTATCAGATGACCTCGATCCTCGAGGGCGTGATCCAGCGCGGCACCGCGACTTCGCTGAAGGCTCTCGAGCGCCCGCTGGCCGGAAAAACCGGCACGACGAACGAGGAGAAGGACGCCTGGTTCGTCGGCTACACGCCCGACATGGTCGTCGGCGTATTCATGGGCTACGACAGTCCCGTGCCGATGGGTAAGGGCAACACGGGCGGCAAGGTCGCGGCTCCCGTCTTCGGCGACTTCGTGAAGGAAGCGCTCGCCGATCAACCCGCAGCGCCGTTCCGCGTCCCGCCGGGCGTCAAGCTGGCACGCGTCAACCTGCGCACCGGGCTCCGCGCCGGTGAAGAAGATCCGCAAAGCATCATTGAAGCGTTCAAGCCCGGTGAAGAGCCGGACGATGCCTACTCCGTGATCGGCTTCACGGATCAGGGCACGGGCGGTCTGCCGGCCCGCGACGACGAAAGCTCGGCGGACGATGCCTACCAGCCGCCGCCGCGGCAGAGCCCCGGCTACGGCTCGGGCCGCGGAGGCCTGTGGTGACGCCACACGCCTGAACAGCGGCGCACGCTAGTGTCCCGATTCCGAAGTTCGCCAGAGCTCGCGGTTGGCATCGGGAGCGAACTTCGGAATTATAAGGGACACTAGAAAAGCATAGACTTGCTAGTGTGATTTAGATCGAGAAATTCGCTCCGGACCTCGCGGCTGACGATGCGAATTTCTCGATCATCACACTAGCTGCGGCGTGCCTTCGCGTTTACAGGCGCGTGCACCGCGACTATATCCATCGCTGATCCCTGAAATCGCTCCCGCCTCGGAGAGAACGATGCGTGCCGAACCGCAAAAGCGTGTTGAATCCATAAAGGAGGCCCTCGGTCTCCTACGGAGGCATCTTTGACTGGGATACTGCCCAGCAACGTCTCGCCGAACTGAACAAGCGCGCTGAGGATCCCGCCCTCTGGAACAACTCCAAGGCGGCGCAGAAGGTCATGCGCCAGCGCCAGCAGCTCGAACGCTCGATAAACGCCTATCGCGATTTGGAGCGCGGCCTGGAAGACGGCGTGACGCTCATCGAGCTCGGCGAGGCGGAGGACGACGACGCCTCCATCGCCGAAGGCGAAGCCATGCTCAAGAAGCTCGACGAAGAGGCGCAGCGGCGCAGCGTCGAAGCGTTGCTGTCCGGCGAGGCTGACGGCAACGATACCTATCTCGAAGTGCATGCAGGCGCCGGCGGCACCGAAAGCCAGGACTGGGCCTCGATGCTGGCGCGCATGTACATGCGCTGGGCCGAGCAGCGCGGCTACAAGGTGGCAACTTTGGAAGAAAGCTCCGGCGAAGAAGCGGGCATCAAGTCGGTCACCATCGAGATCAAGGGCGAGGACGCCTATGGCTGGCTGAAGACCGAGTCCGGCGTGCACCGGCTTGTGCGCATCTCGCCCTACGACGCCAACGCGCGCCGCCACACGAGCTTTGCGTCCGTGTGGGTGTATCCGGTGGTCGACGACGACATCGACATCCAGATCAACGAGAGCGAGTGCCGTATCGACACGTATCGCTCGTCAGGCGCGGGCGGCCAGCACGTCAACACGACCGATAGCGCGGTGCGCATCACGCACATTCCCACCGGCATCGCCGTGGCGAGCCAGCAGGAGCGCTCGCAGATCAAGAACCGCGCCATCGCCTGGGCGATGCTCAAGTCGCGGCTCTACGAGCTCGAGCTGAAGAAGCGCGAGGACAAGGCCACCGCCGAGGCGGCGGGCAAGAAGGAGATCGGCTGGGGGCACCAGATCCGCTCCTACGTGCTGCAGCCGTACCAGCTGGTGAAGGATTTGCGCACCGGCACGCAGAGCACGAATCCGTCCGCCGTGCTCGATGGCGAGATCGATCCATTCATCGAGAGTGCGCTGGCACAGCGCATCAAGGGCGGCGCCCAAGTCGAAATCGCCGACCTCGACTAGCTAGAGAGTGGAAGCGGTCCGACGCGGCGGGGGGCGCGGCGCGCCGGACCGCGGCGCGTCTTAGGTCAGACCCGAGACGCACACTTTCGCCGAGCCCTTGAAGTTCGGCTTGGCGCGGTAGGTCAGCTCGACGCGATCGATGGCACGTTCACCGCGGCCCTTGAGATCGAGTGGACGCGTTTGGCCACCTTCGCGGATTTCCGAGCGCACCTGCAGATCGTCCGGAGAGCCGTTGCCGTACACGACCTTCAGATCGTTGATGTAGACGGTGTTGCCCGACACCTCGAGGCGAATGGCTTTGAACTTGCCCTCGCGGCGGCCGACTTTGATGGCGTCGCGATCGACAAGGAAGCCGACCTTCTGGCAACCGAGCTGCTCCCAATGATCGGGACCGCGATCGCGGTCGCGCTGCTGAGCGAGCGAGGGCTGTGCGGCAAGTCCGGCGAGCGCGAGGGCGCCGATGAGCACGGTGGCGCGTTTGATACTCATATCGTGTCTCCCGTTGTTGGTGTCCGCTGTGGCGGCACGGCATATCAACGCCTCGGCGTGCCCGATCCGTTGCCCACCTGTCGCGTGAAGAGCGGGCAGAGCCATGCACGGTCCGCAAGGGGGGAATGTTGGGGTGCGCGGGCGACAGTGGAACCGACTGAAGCGCAACGATTGTCACGGCAGCGTGCGTGACAGGGCGCATGCGTCGATCTGCGCAACTCCAATTTTAACGGGGAGGGGCCACGCAAAGGGTCCAGCGCTGCGGTGTCACCGCGAATACGCTGGACCACAAAGCTTGCGGCCGGGACCGAAGCCGGAGCTTCAGTGGCCACGTCATCATAACGATGGGTGGCAAATTTTCCGTCGCCACCCGCGCGTTAATCTCTTAACGCGGGCTTGTTCTACGGCTCGAAACCTGACGCTGAGATGAACGGCGCGCGCTGGCCGCGCAAAAGGGCTTTGCAGCGCCGTTGCGATGCGCCAAGACGTTGCCCATGGCGCAGGACAATCAACGTCGCCGGGATGAGGCATGCGGGCCGACGCTGGCGGGCGAGGCGACGCGGCTGCAACTTATCGAGACGGCCGGCTTTGCCGACTACGCGTTGCTCGACAGCGGTGCAGGGCGCAAGCTCGAACGCTTCGGGTCGATCGTTGTCGACCGTCCCGAGCCGCAGGCGTTGTGGACGCCCACCGCGCCCGAACGCGAGTGGGGGCATGCCCATGCAGTGTTTTCCGGCGACGACGAGGAAGACAAGGGCCGCTGGCGCATCGACAAGCCGGTGCCGGAAAGCTGGCCGGTGAAGGTCGGCGCCGCGACCGTGCTATGCCGGCTGGCGAGCTTCCGACATATGGGCCTCTTCCCCGAGCAGATGCCGCATTGGGAATGGATGCTGGCGCGGCTGGCCGAGAAGCGCTCCGAGCCGCCGCGTGTGCTGAACCTCTTCGCCTATACCGGGGCGGCGTCGCTGATGGCGGCGGCGGCTGGCGCGCAGGTCACGCACGTCGACGCTTCGAAGAAGGCGATCTCCTGGGCGAAGGAGAACCAGGCGGCATCCGGCCTCAGCGCAGCGCCGGTCCGCTGGATGCTCGATGACGCATCGAAGTTCGTTGCCCGCGAGGTTCGTCGCGGCAAGACGTACGATGTCATTCTCGTCGATCCACCGAAGTTCGGGCGCGGACCCGACGGCGAAGTGTGGGACCTGTTCACCAGCCTGCCGCCGTTGATGAAGGATTGCGCCGCGTTGCTCGCTCCTGGCGCTGCGCTGGTGCTGACCGTGTACGCGATCCGCGCTTCGTCACTGGCCTTCGATCAGCTGTGCCGCGAAGTGCTTGCAGGCCGTGGCGGCACGTTCCAGTCGGGCGAGCTCGCTATCCGCGAGACGGGGGGCACCCGTGCCGTGCCGGCGTCGCTCTATACCCGCTGGAGCGCCTGATGAACGTCGCGCCCAAGGCCATAACCAGTTTGCAGAACGACCGCGTGAAGGCAATCCGCGCACTCGATATGCGAAAGGAGCGCAAGGAGACGGGGCTGTTCGTGGTCGAAGGCACGTCGATCCTCATCACGGCGCGCGACAACGGCTTCGTGCCGCAGACGCTGGTCTATCGCGCGGGCAGCGCCGGCAGCGGAATGGCGCAGGGGCTAATCGCCTGGGCGCTAGGCTCCGGCGTCGAATGCCTCGAGGTATCCGAGGCCGTGCTCGGCAAGCTGTCGTCGAAAGACAATCCGCAGAGCATGCTTGGCGTGTTCAAGCAGCGCTGGGTCGAGCCGTCTGCCGCTGCGAAGGTGGCGCGGGACAATGTATGGGTCGCACTGGAGGAAGTGCGCGACCCCGGCAATCTCGGCACCATCATCCGGACGGCCGACGCGGTCGGCGCGGCCGGCATCATCCTCATCGGCTCCAGCTGCGATCCCTATTCGCACGAGTGTGTCCGCGCCACGATGGGATCCGTCTTCGCCGTGCCGCTGGCGCGCATGACGCGCGAGGCGTTCCTCGGCTGGGTGAAGAACTTCCAGGGCGACGTCGTCGGCACGCACCTCGATGCGGACGAGGACTTCCGCAAGGCGAAGTATCGCCCGCCCGTGCTGCTGCTGATGGGCAGCGAGGGCCCCGGGCTGTCGGACCCGCTGACCGCCGCATGCACGCGGCTGGTCAAGATCCCCATGGCGGGGCGCCTGGACTTCGCTCAACCTCGCGGTCGCCACGGCGCTGGTGCTGTACCAGATCCGCGGCCCTCAGCTGACTCTGTGACGTAAATGCGCATCGAATATCATCGGACGCTGATCGCCGACCGCGCCCGCAATGCCGCGTTCGAGGCGGCGCTGCGCGCGGTGATTAAGAAGGGCGTGACGACCGTTGCCGATATCGGCACCGGCACTGGCCTCTTGGCGCTGATGGCGGTGAAGCTCGGCGCCCGCGAAGTGTTTCTCTACGAGGCCGCCGAGGTGGCGGGCGTCGCCGCGAAGATCCTGAAGGCGAACGGGGCGCGCAACTGCCACCTCTTTCCCTGTCATTCGACGGAAATGGTCGATCCGCCGAAGGTCGATGTCGTCGTATCGGAGACGCTCGGCAACTACCCCTTCGAAGAGCACATCATCGAGACGCTGGCCGACGCCAAAAAGCGCTTCCTCGGGCCGGGGGGCGTTCTCATTCCGCGCCGGGTGCAGCAGTTCGTGGCGCCAGTCACATCCGGTCGCATCCACGCCGAATTCGGCGCCTGGGACGAAACGGGGCTCGATCTCTCCATCGCCAAGACGATGAGCCTGAACAACATCTACGTGCGCACGCTCTCTGGCAAGGAGCTGCTCGACGCCAAAGAGTGGGACGCGATTGATCTCGGCACCGATGCACGCTCCAGCCGCAAGGGCGAAGCGAGCTGGAAGTTGAAGACGGCGACGACCGTCTACGGTTTTGCCACGTGGTGGAGCGCGGAATTGGCGCCGGGCATCACGCTGTCGACGGCGCCGGATGCGCCGCGCACCCACTGGGAGCAGCTCTACTTCCCGTTGCTGCAGCCCATCGCCGCCAAGGCCGGCGATACCATCGGCGCGAGCTTGCGCTCACGCACTTCGGCCGAGGCGGGAACGCACCTTGCCTGGGTCGCGACGCATCGCGACGCCAAGGGCCGCGAGGCGGCGCGCCAGTCTCTCAATCTCGATAAAGGATTCCTGCCCTAGTGTGATGATCGAGAAATTCGCTATCGTTAGCGGCGAGGTATCTAGCGAATTTCTCGATCTGAATCACACTAGCAAGCATATGATTCTAGTGTCCCTTATGATTCCGAAGTTCGCTCCGGTCCCAGCAGCAAGCACTGGCGAACTTCGGAATCGGGACACTAGCGTTCAGACGCGTAGCAGCAGATAGGCCGCGGCGACGATGGTGCCGGCGATGGCCAGCGTCGTCACCCACGCTAAGGCGTTACGCCGGCGTTCCTTGCGATGCTCGAGCCGCGCCTTGTCGAGCCACTCGGCGCTGAGCGGCGGCGTCGCCACATGGTCGAGATCGTCGATTACCTCATCCAGAGACCGCGGGTCGATGGAAAGCGCCGGCGGAGGTGTCTCGGCCGCGACCGGCGCGGAGGATACGGGCGCAAGGCGCGTTGCCGACTTGGCAACGGCGCCGGCCCCATTGCCGTGCATCGCCTCGACGCGGTTCAGGCGGCTCATCAGCGGCCGATGGTGCATAGCGCGCGCGATATCATCGGCTAGCTGACGGTCCTGGGGACCGTCAAAATCGGGTGTCACCTGGGCGCGGGCGACCATCGGCAGTTCTCCCTCGAATTGGAAGCCATGGGACGCACTGCGCAACTGGGGACGAACTTGCGGACGCAATTGAAGCGTAGGGGACGGGTTACGCACGGAAACGCGGGGAGTTTGCATACGCGCACCTCGATAAACTACGAAGGTAACGGTCCCCGCGACCATTCGGGCGAATCGGCGGACTAGCGGCCGAAGCGCTCGAACTCTAGAAAAGCCTAGCGAGATGGCCGTAGCGTGGCAACGATTCGCCCGCGCGGGCGAAATTACCTGGGGAGTACGCAACCGTGCTGATGATGGTGATCGGGCTCGTCCTGTTCTTCGCAATCCACTTGGTGCCGGCCAACGTCGATCTGAAGAACGGGCTGATCGCCCGGTTCGGCGGCAACGGTTACAAGGCGCTGTTCGCTGTCGTGTCGTTGCTGGGCTTGGCGCTGATCGTGCTCGGCTTCTACAAGCTGCAGCTTCACCCGGGTAAGAACCCTATCCTGTGGGATCCGCCGATCTGGTCGCGGCACTTGGCCCTTGCACTGATGCTGCCCGCCATGATCGCGCTGGTCGCGACGTATATCCCATCGCATATCCACGTCATGCTGAAGCACCCGATGCTGGTCGCCATCAAGATCTGGGCGCTGGCGCATCTGCTCGCCAACGGCGATCTCGCCGCGCTGGTACTGTTCGGAAGCTTCCTCGCCTTCGCCGTCTACGACCGCATCTCTGTAAAGAGGCGCGGCGACCTCGGGCCGCTCGGCAAAGGCGGCGGACCCTGGGTCAACGATGTCGCCGTCGTGGTGCTCGGCATCGCGCTCTATGCGGTGATCGTGCTCTACCTGCATGAGCTCGTCATCGGCGTATCGCCGCTGGCATGAGCGGGCGCCTGATCGGCATCGCGTGGCGGCCACAGCGCCTGGCGCCGATGCAGACCGTCGACAGCGTCGAGATCAGCCTCGAAGCGGGCGTCGCGGGCGATCACAAAGGAGCCAAGTACAAGCGACGGGCGGTCACCATCCTGGCGCGCGAGGATTGGGAAGCGGCATTGGTCGACGTTGGCCAGGACGAACCGCTCGATTGGACGGCGCGGCGCGCCAACCTGCTGGTCGAGGGCCTGAGACTGCCACGGGCTCTCGGTGCAACGCTGCGCATCGGCCCCGCGCTACTTGAAGTGACCTATCCGACGACGCCGTGTGCCCGCATGGACGAGGCGCGCGCGGGGCTGCGTAAGGCGCTGCATCCGGAATGGCGTGGTGGCGTCACCTGCAAGGTGCTGGAAGGCGGCCGCGTGGAAATCGGTGACAAGGTCACTGTGGTGCAATCTCCGCCCGAACGGCAGATCAAACTTCCAGGATAGCAATCGGCGCCAGCCAGAAGCGCGCTCAACTGTCATCCTCTGGCTTGTCCCGAGGACCCCCATCCGCCTGCTATTCGGTAGCCGTCTTGTGGCAAGCGATGCAGCTTCGATCGTTCGTTGGAGCACGCTGAAATCTGGGTCCTCGGGACAAGCCCGAGGATGACACGTGTGTGCTTGGCGGTCGTAAATGTCGTCCCGGCGGCTGGCCGTAATGACAGTGGAAGCTATCTAGTAGTATCGCGTTTCGGAGCTGTCGGGGCGGCTACGCCACGGCTCAACCACGAACTCCGTCCGCGCGCTCGTCTCACGGCTGAGCCCGTAGTCGGAAATGATGAACGAGGAGCCCGGCTTGATCAGCTCGGCGAGCAGCTCGCTGGTCTCCTTCGGGATCTGAATGCGCTCCAGCGCGATCGCAGCGTCGGCGTCGTGGCCGGCGGCTTGAACGGGCGCTTCGTCGTCGTGGCGGCGCTTCTTGCGGCGCGAATACTGTGCCGTCTCGGAAGGCCTCAGCGTGACGGAGTTCCAGCGCAGTGCCTTGTCGCCATCGGTGAAGGCAGTTGCAGTGAGCACGTGCGTGCCGAGCGGACGGCCCGGCTCGGCGATGGTCACCGGCACGTCGAGCACCTGAGCGAACCCAAGCTTGGCGACCAGGCGTCCGGTCTTGGCGCTGATGAAGACCGATACGGGGCTGTCCTTACGCGCCTCGAGGGCGTCGGCGGCGGCGAGCACGTCCTTGGCGTTCGCCAGCACGTTCTCGGCATTCTTTACGTCGTCGAACGCGACTTTGCGTGCCTTCTCCAGCGCGGCGGCGTCGGCAACAGCCTGCTTGGCCTTGACGGCCTGCGCGTCCGCTGCGCGCTTGGCTACGGCGACGGCATCGGCGGCGTTGAGCATCTTGGTCTCTTCGGCCACTTCCTCGTCCGACTGCTTTTGCAGTTCGGCCGCATCAATCTTGGCAACGTCGATCTTCGACATCTTGCTGGTGAGCGTGGTGAAGCGGTCGGCTGCGGCATCGGCCGCCTTGGCCGACTTGCGTGCCAGATCGGCGAGCCGGCCCTCCTCGCTACGCTCCTTGCGGATGAGCTCTTTGCCGTCCTGCACGGCTTTCGTCGCGGCGCGCGCCTGCTCATCGGCTGCAGTCTTGGCGTTCTCGGCCTCGACGATGGCGGTTGCAAGTCGATCGCGCTCGGCGGCGCGAGCAGCAGCGGCCGTGGCGCGCGTGCGCCGCTTCTCTGTGCCCTCGGTAAGAAACTCGTTCTGCGTGCCCGATGCGGCGGCGGGAAGCGGTCCAGTGCCGTTGTTGACGACGTTGTCGGGCGGTAGCGGGGCGGGAAGCCGCGAGCTGTTGAACTCGGCCGGGGTCAGATCCTCGTCGCTTATGATCACGCGGGCACCGACATCGGTAATGCCGAACAGGCTGCGCGAGAAGCTGTAGGGCAGACGGATGCAGCCGTGCGAGGCGGGATAGCCCGGCAGCTCGCCGGCGTGCATGGCGACGCCCGAGTTGGTCACACGCTGCATGAACGGCATAGGCGCGCCGCCGTAGAGGTTCGAGTAGTGTTCGCGGTTCTTCTCTAGGATGCTGAAAATTCCTGTCGGTGTCGGATGTCCCGACATGCCGCTCGAAATCGGCGACTTGGCGATCACCTTGCCGTCGTCATAGACGGTAACCGTCTGCTTGCTGATGGAGACGACGAGCACGAGCGGACCGTTTGGCTTCGGCAGCGCGGCGGCCGGCTTCTCGTCAGAGGGTTCGACGTAGCGAGGCGCTCGGCGCAGCTTGCGCGGCCTCGGTTTCCAGGGCGCGGGATTGCCCCACGAGCCCCAAGGATAGAACTGCGCCTGAGCGGGCTCTGGCACCGCGGTAAGGACAAGTGCGGCACTGATCAGCACCGCAACAGTGGACATTCGCAGGCGGCCGTAAACGGCGCCAATGTCTGTATTAGCAATCTTCTGCAAGGCAGCCCCCGGCCGAAAAGAGAAGTGTCTCTGAAGAGATCGATCTATATGATGATTTTAACCCTAAATATTCGTTAGCAAGGTGCTGAAATCGAAAATGATTTCAAGAGTTGTCCGGGAAGTATGGCCGGCACGCCACTGGTTTGACGGCCTTATCGTCACTAGGTTGCCGCGACGCCGGTTCATTTAGCGAGTACTCTTCCGTCATGTCTGTGCACAGCACCCAAAAGCGCCTGATGGCGCCCGATATTACGGCGATGAAGAAGCGCCGGGAGCCGATCGTCGCGCTGACGGCCTACCATGCGCATACGGCGGCCATCGCTGACCGCCACTGCGACTTCCTTCTCGTGGGCGACAGCCTCGGCATGGTTATGCATGGCTATGAGACAACCGTTCCGGTCCCCCTCGAATTGATGATCATGCACGGACGCGCCGTCGTGCGCGGAGCCCGGCATGCGCTGGTGGTCGTCGACATGCCATTTGGCTCCTACGAGGAGAGCCCGGCCGTCGCCTTCAGAAACTGCGCGAAGGTAATGAAAGAGACCGACTGTGGCGCTGTTAAGATTGAGGGCGGCCGCCGCATGGCGGAAACGATTCGCTACCTCGTCGATCGCGGCGTTCCGGTCATGGCCCATATCGGCCTCACCCCTCAGTCGGTGAACGTCATCGGCGGCTTCAAGGCGCAGGGACGCCATCGCGGCGAATGGGCTGCCATCCTGGAGGATGCGCGCGCGGTGGCCGAGGCCGGCGCCTTTGCCGTCGTCCTCGAAGCGATCACCGAGCCCTTGGCGCAGCGCATCACCGCGTCGATTTCCATTCCGACCATCGGCATCGGCGCCTCGCTCGCCTGCGACGGCCAGATTCTCGTCATGGAGGATATGCTTGGTCTCAGCCCGCGCGTGCCGCGCTTCGTCAAGAAGTTCGGCAAGGTCGGCGAAGTAATCGAGGATGCCATCCGCTCCTATGCCGAGGACGTGCGCACGCGTGCCTTCCCGACCCCCGAGCACACCTACGCCATGCAGGACGGCGCCCCCACCAAGGAGCGTCGCCAGGTCGAACGTGTCGGCGCAACTGGCGGAAAGGCCACGAAAAAGTCGAAAACGCCGAGCAGCAAGGCATAGTGGGCACCTGCGGGCGGTGCCGCGGGGTCGGCTTAACGCCGATCAAGCGCTTGCGCAGGGGATGCCGTCGGCTATGTATGCGGCTTCCAGATGCCCGGCCGGGCCTCGGATAAGAAACGCGCCAAGGTTCAGGGGCTGAAATCACGATGTCACAACAGGACGACGGTCTTCTCCGCGAAGTCGAAGAAGAGCTGAGGCGCGAACGCCTCGAAAAGATCTGGAAACAATACGGTACTTATATCCTCGCAGCTGCCTTGGTCATCGTGCTCGGCGTGCTCGGATTCAAGTACTGGGAGAACCACCGCCTCACGGCGGCGCAAACTTCCGGCTCGCGCTACGAGGAGGCAATGATCCTCGTAAACGAGAAGAAGGAAGGCAGCGCCGAGAAGGAATTCCAGAAGATCGCTGTGGACGGGGCCGGCGGCTATCGCTCCCTGGCGCAGCTGCAACTCGCCGGAGCGCAGAACAAGCAGGGCAAGAAGGCTGACGCCGTCGCCACTTACGAGGCGCTCGCCAACGACGGCAGCGCCGACCCCATGCTGCGCGACTTCGCCCGCCTGCAAGCGGCCGGGCTGCGCATCGGCGAGGCCGACTTTACCGAGATCGAGAATCGGCTCACGCCTCTCATGGGTGATCAAAGCCCGTGGCGTTTCAGTGCGCGGGAGCTGTTGGGACTGGCGGCGTACAAGGCCGGCAAGACCACCGAGGCACGCACTATCCTGACGCCGCTGTTCGTCGACCAATCGGCACCCCAGAGCATCACGGAGCGGGCGCAGATCGTGATGGCGGAGATCGCTGCAGGAGAGATTGCCAAGAAAGCGCCGGCGCCCGCCGCCGCAACGCCGCCCGTTTCATCGCCTACGACTACAACGCCGCCGGCAAATGCCACGCCGCCAACGATGCCGCCGGCTAAAAAGGACTGAGTGGGGGACATATGAGGGGGATGCGGCTGAGCAGCGTAATGGGCGCGGGGCTATCCTCGCTCGTGCTGCTTTCCGGCTGCGCCGGCGACGGGCCTTCGCTCCCGAAGCTCGCCAACCTCAATCCATTTGCCGAAAAGGAAGTCCCGCTTCCCGGTAAGCGCATCGCGGTTATGCAGGCGCAGGGCCCGGAAACAGGTGAACTGGCTGATGCCAGCACGCCGATCATTCTGCCGGCGCCGCGCGCCAACGATGCGTGGGCGCAGCCGGGTGGCCAGTCCAACAACGCCCCGGGCAACCTCGCCTTCGGTGGCGCCGCCAACGTGGTGTGGAGCGCCGATGCCGGTGCCGGGTCGGGCAGCGAAGGCCGCCTGACCGCAAGTCCGGTCGTCTATAACGGCCACGTCTTCACACTCGATGCCGAAGGCACGGTCAGCGCGTTTGCCAACACGGGCGGGTCCGCGGTGTGGCGGACCTCGCTGAAGCCGAAGCGCGAGTTGAGCGGCAGCTGGTACTCGCTCGGCGGTGGCAGTAGCGGCGGCGGCTACGGTGGCGGCCTTGCCGTCGACGGCGGCAGACTTTACGCGGCGAGCGGCTATGGCAACGTCGTGGCCATCGATCCGGCGACCGGCAAGTCGATCTGGGAGAAGCAACTCGAGGCGCCGGTGCGCTCCTCGCCGACTGCGGTCGGCGATCGCGTGTTCGTCGTCACGCTCGACGGACGTTTCTTCTGCCTCGCGGGCGCCGACGGCGGCGAGCTCTGGTCGGTGCGCGGACTGCCGCAGCAGGCCAGCCTCATCAATAACGCGAGCCCGGCGGTTGACGGTGACATCGTCGTCGTGCCGTATCCATCCGGCGATCTCGTCGCCATGAAGGTGTCGGACGGCTCGTCGGTGTGGTCAGAGAACCTTGCCCGCACGCGCACGACCTCGCAGCTCACCTCGATGAGCGACACCGCGCGCCCGACCATCGACGGCGGCACCGTGTTTGCCATCGGCCACGCCGGGCGCATGATCGCGACGCAGGCCGAGAGCGGCGAGCGTCTATGGTCGATCAACGTGCCCGGGACGCAAGGTCCCGCGGTGGCCGGCGGCAGTGTCTTCGTCGTCGACACGCAGGGGCAGCTCATGGCGCTGGCACGCGGCGACGGCAAGACACAATGGACCACCAAGCTACCCGGTAACGGCGCCTGGGCAGGCCCGACACTCGCCGGAGGCTCCCTTTGGCTCGCTTCAACGGATGGCAGCCTCATCGGCGTCGACGCCGCGACCGGCAAGATCGGCGGCCAGAAGGATCTCGGCAGCGCCGTTTACGTCGCACCCGTGGTGGCCCAGGGCCGCATGTACGTGCTGACCGATACCGCCAAGCTCATCGCGCTCAACTGAGTTTGGGGCTTAACCCTGCGGTGGGGTGGCGCGACTATCATCCTGGCAGCGAATGCGCGATAAGCGCCGCTCCACGAAATCGCGCCCGGCCTTTCCAATGTCCACTCCCCCAGTTATCGCCATTATCGGCCGTCCCAACGTCGGCAAGTCGACGCTGTTTAATCGGCTGACCGGAGGGCGTACGGCACTCGTGTCCGACATGCCGGGACTGACGCGCGACCGGCGCGAGGGCGAAGCCGACCTTGCCGGCAACCCGGTGACCATCGTCGACACGGCGGGGCTGGAGCAGGCCAAGCGCGGCTCGATCGCCGAGCGCATGCGCCAGCAGAGCGAAGCGGCCCTTGCCGCCGCCGATCTGGTGCTGTTCGTCATCGACGCACGCGAGGGCATAACTTCGGACGATAAGTCGTTCGGCAAACTGGTGCGCTCGTCGGGACGTCCCATCGTGCTCGTCGCCAACAAGAGCGAGGGTCGCGCCGCCGAGGAAGGCTTCTACGCGGCCTTCGAGCTCGGATTCGGCGAGCCGGTCGCGGTGTCCGCCGAGCACGGCGAGGGTCTCGGCGATCTCGAGGCCGAGATGCTGGCGGCGCTGGGGCTGAAGCCGGTCTACGAAACGGACGAGAAGGCCGAGGAGGCGAGGGCCACCGCACGGCCGATCCGCGTCGCTATCGTCGGGCGGCCGAACGCCGGCAAGTCGACGCTGGTCAACTCGTTCCTCGGCGAAGACCGTATGATCACTGGACCGGAGCCGGGGCTGACGCGTGACAGCGTGTCGAGCGATCTCGAATGGTCGGGACGCAAGGTGCGGCTGTTCGATACCGCCGGGCTGCGGCGGAAGGCGAAAATCACCGAGACGGCCGAGAAGTTGAGCGCCAGCGATGCCATCCGCGCCATTCGCTTTGCCGAGGTGGTTGTGCTGCTCATCGATGCGGAGCGCCCGCTGGAGCACCAGGACCTGACCATCGGCGATCTGGTCACCGAAGAGGGGCGCGCGCTCGTCATCGCGATCAACAAGTGGGACCTCGTCGAGGACAAGCAGAAACTTCTGAAGGATCTGCGCGAGGCGCTCGGCTATCGCTTGGCACAGGTTCCGGGCGTGGCGCTCGTACCGCTGTCGGCCTTGAGCGGGCGCGGCATCGAGCGGCTGTCGACGGCGGTGCTCGAAGCCTACGATCTGTGGAACCGCCGCGTCTCGACGCCGGACCTCAACCGTTGGCTGCAGGAGGCGCTGGGGCGCCACTCTCCACCGGCCGTCAGCGGCCGGCGCATCAAGATCCGCTACATCACACAGCCTTCGGCGCGGCCGCCGACATTCGTCGCCTTCTGCTCGCGCCCCGACGACCTGCCGCAGTCGTACATTCGCTATCTCACCAATAGCCTTCGTGACGCATTCAAGCTGCCCGGAGTGCCCCTCCGGCTGAACCTGCGCAAGGGTGATAATCCGTTCGCTAAGCATAAGCGCTGAGGACGTTTTTCCGCTTCCGAGGCCGTCCGGTCACTGGTGTTGAGCGGATGTGCAAGCTAGCTTTGGATTCGCGAGCTTGCGACGGGGATGCGAGCTCGGGGCCACAAGCCCGAGGGGAAGCTCTAACGAGAACGGGATCGATGCAGATGTGCTCTCACGGCCGGGCGCGCCCGGTATTACGTGCAGCTGCGGCGGGTGCGGCTGTGCTCATGACGCTTGCATTTGGATCGACGGCCAACGCCTACTCGGCGCGCGTCAATTCCGCTTGCGAGCGTGACTACTATCGCTTCTGTGCGAAATATTCGATCGGTACGCCGGAGCTGCGCAGCTGCATGCTCGCGTCGCGCCGCGCACTGTCGCGCCGCTGTGTCGATGCGCTGGTCGCCGGCGGCGAAGTGCCGAAGAGATATCTGACCAGCAAGCGCTGACCGCCCGCTGGCGAACGGCTTCAAATTTTGGGAAGCCGAAGCTTGGAGAAATGCAGCGGACGGGAGCGGCGGCGAACCCGAAGATGCCGCTAAGCTCACCGTCCGCACGGACGACAGCCGCACGTCTGGCGCCGATCCGGACCACGATAAGTAGGTAAGGCACCCGTGCGGCGCAAGGGCCAATCGCCTTTGCGCCGCAGCATGTTCAAGTTCGGTCATGCGCCGCGTGCAACGCACGTCACGACGGGTATAATTCCCGGATGAGCGAGCCAAATTCCTCCCCGCCGACGGAAGTCCTTTTCTATCACCTCGAGCAGCAGACGCTTGAGAAGGTGCTGCCGACGCTCGTCGAGAAAACGCTCGAGCGCGGCTGGCGCGCCGTAGTGCAGGCGGGAACTCCAGAACGCCTCGCGGCGATCGACATGGCGCTATGGACCTACAAGGAGGATAGCTTTCTCGCCCACGGGTCGGCCAAAGACGGACACGCGGCGGAGCAGCCTGTGTATCTGACGACGACAGGCGAGACGCCGAACGGCGCTGGGGTGCGCTTTCTCGTCGACGGCGCCGAGGCGGAGGCATTTAGCGGCTTTGTCCGCATCGTCTACATGTTCGACGGCAACGACACCGACGCTGTGAAGGTGGCGCGCAGCCAGTGGACGGCGGCCAAGAGCGCCGGCTGCCCGGTGACCTACTGGCAGCAAAGCGCGGCCGGCAAATGGGAGCGCAAGGCCTAGTCGGCGCGCCTCCAAAAAAAAGCCCCGCGGGAGGGCGGGGCTTGAGGCTTCAGGAGGAGGCGCGGGAGCGTAAAATCGGGGAGAGCGCTTCAGGAGCGTGGGCCGTCCGTGCTCTCGATGAAGCGACAATGCCATCGGCCGAGCCGGCCCGCGGTTCCCTGCGGAACAGGGCAGAAGATTACCTAAAAGCGCGCGGCCACGTCCGCCGGTCTTGACAGAGCAGGGCCGGACGCGCTGAAGGCTGAGCGCATGAACTACCGTCACGCCTACCACGCCGGAAACTTCGCCGATGTCGTCAAGCACGCCGTGCTGGCCCTTGTCATCGAGCACCTCAAGCTGAAGCCGGCACCGTTCCGCGTCGTCGATACCCATGCCGGTATCGGGGTCTACGACCTCGCTTCGGAGCCGGCGCAGAAGACGGGTGAGTGGCGTGAAGGGATTGGACGCCTAATGCAGGCGCCGTTGTCGCCAGCCGCGGCGGCGGTTCTGGCGCCCTACCTCGATGCGGTAAGGCGGCTGAACCCCGGCGGCGACCTTGCGCGCTATCCGGGCAGCCCGCTGCTGGCGCGTGAGCTGATGCGCCCCGACGACCGGCTGGTCGTCAACGAACTGCACCCGGAAGACCTCAACGAGTTGAAGCGGCTGTTCGCGCACGATCCGCAGGTAAAGGTTATGGACCTCGATGGCTGGACGGCGCTGAAGGCCCTGCTGCCGCCGCCGGAGCGGCGCGGCGTGATGCTGATAGATCCCGCCTACGAGCAGACGGGGGAACTCGATCGCCTCGCCGACGGGCTGAAGGAAGCAGTTCGGCGCTTTGCCACCGGCACGTTTCTGCTCTGGTACCCGATCAAGGAGACGCGACCGGTCGCCGCCTTCCGCAACAAGATCGCGGCGCTCGGCTTGCCGAAGGCGACCGCCATCGAATTGATGATCCGCGGCCCGGAGGATGAAACGCGGCTCAACGGAGCGGGCCTGCTGGCGGTGAATGCGCCCTTTACTCTGTCGTCAAATTTGAGCTTGCTGCTGCCGGAGCTGGTACGCGTTTTGGAGCAAGGAAACGGCGCTGGATTTCGTATCCTCGAACTCGGAACGGAGGCCGGAAAGGGCGACTGAGATGCGTACAGAGGGTCTTGCCTCGCACATTTTTTTCTTCGATACTTCTTTGGCTCGGGCAGACGTTCGACCCGCCGGAGATATTGTGAAGCTTTGAGATTGTTGCGCGATGCCGTTCTTACGCGCCGTTCACTTCCGCACTCCGAATTATTTCCCGAGCTTCCCCCCGGTGCGCCTCCACGCGAGTTCGCGCCGTTTTCATTGTCGCGCACGTTAGGAGATTTTGCGATGCGCCAGAGCGGCACCATTAAATTCTATAACTCGCAGAAGGGCTACGGCTTCATCAAGCCGGACGACGGCGGCAAGGACGTGTTCGTACACGTCACTGCGGTCGAGCGCGCCGGCATCAACAATCTCGATGAAGGCGCACGCCTTTCATTCGAGACGGAGCCGGACAAACGCGGCAAGGGGCCGAAAGCCGTCAATCTCCAATCCTCCTGACGCTCGATATTCGCCTTAGCGTTTCCAGACGTGGCGTCACCGGGCGGCCACGATCCCCGACGTTTTTCGCCGGCGGCCGCCTCCGCCATGGGCAATCGCGTTCGTCTGCGGCAATCTCGGATGGTCGTGTTGCGCGATGTTCGGGAGTTTGAAATGAACAAGTTGTCCTGCATGGCGGCGGTGGCCGTCGCCGTTATGTGTGCCGGTTTTGCCGGCAGCGCCGAAGCCAAGTGCTTCAAGAAAACCGCGTCGGGCACCGCCGGGTCGATCGACGGGGCCAAGTTCCAGGTGAAGGAAGCCATCCTGCAGTCGTTCGACTGGGGCGTCTGGGCGGCGTTCATGGCTAGCGGCTCGACGCCGGGGTACCGGGTCACCTCCAACGGCTACAAGTGCAAGCCGGGCGGCCTTGGCTACAACTGCGTCGGCACCTCGACGATCTGCAAGACGGGCTGAGCGACCCCTATTCGCCGGGCGAATGACCAGATCAGGACAATTTGTCTTGGATCGTTAACCATTCGCTTGTAGCTCAGGAGGATGATGGAGTTCCGGTGCGCCGCGCGCGGGCGCCGGAGCCTAGCCTCTATCTGTCCCGGCGTGGTTGCCGGGTGACAGGGGCCGGCAAAAAGCCGGTCGGGATGGAGATTTGCGCGCCCGTCGAGCGTTTTCCGTTATCTTCGCCGCCTATAGGGGTGGTTAGAACCAACAAGGACTGGATCATGAGCCTTTTTCGGATCTGCACGGGCGCCGCAATCGCCGCCGGGTTCCTGATGCTTGCCACCCTCGGCGGAGCCGGCAGCTACGTGGCGCCGGGCGCTTATGCCGATGATTACGCCACGAAAAAGAAGCCGGCACGTCGCGCCAATCGCAAGGGCCGCGACTACGCGGTGGAGCAGGGTTCGTCCCCCGAAGAGATCGCGCGCTATTTCGCGCTGCACGGCGGCAACATCGATCCGTACATCAACAAGCAGTCGCCGGGCGGTCCGTTCGACAGCGGCTTCTTCTTTGATTCGGGCATGGGCCCCAACGGCGGCGATTCACCTTACATGAACTGATGCGCCGTAGTTGCCGCGGTTACGCTACTTTTGTCCTGCACAGGTTTGCGGGTGCGAAGCCTAGGCAGTGGCCAATGGCCCCGCTATAACGCTTTGGAATCGGACGTTTGTCCGAGCCGACGGGGGACCTGACAATGCGCGCTAAGCTATCACTCGCCGTAGCCTCGGTGCTTGTGAGCGTGCTCGCTGCGGCACCGGCCGACGCAGCCTGCAAAAAGTTCGCCTTCCTGGTCAACGACTACGGCAAGGAAGGTCCGACCAACGACGCCAAGAAGCTGCTCGACAAGAACATCGCCGAGTGGGCTGCGCAGAACGGCATCACCGCCTATCAGACCGGCAAGAAGACGGTCACCTGCGAGCTCTTCCTGGACGTCATTCTCTTCGACGAGCACACCTGCACCGCCCAGGCCAATGTCTGCTGGGGCGCCGGCGTGAAGCCGAACAACAACGGCGAGCAGGCCGAAGTTACCGGCGAGACCAACGGCGAAGCGCCGCCGCACCCGGTCCGCAAGGCCGATGCGATGGGCGTTGCTCCGCAGCAGGCCGCGGCCGTTGCGCCGGCTGCCGAACTCGACCGCCGCTCCCGCTGTCGACGCAGCCCCGACCGCGCCGGTCGAGCAGATCGCTGCTCCCGCGGAGACGCCGGCTGCAACGCCTGCCGTTCACACCCGAGCCGCGGCTGCGCCTGCCGCCACCGCCACGCGTCGAGACCGGCGCGCTGCAGGCTGGCCAGGGGCTGCCGATGCCCGAGAAGAGAGCGGCGACGCGATCAAGACCGTGCCGCTGCTGCAACCGCCGCTGCTTCCGCCGCGGCCGCTGCCGAGCGCGCTGCGGTAGCCGCCGAGACGGCCGCCAACGCTGCCAAGGAAGCTGCCGCCGCTGCGGTTGCTGCCAGCGCGGCGAGCAAGGGTACCGGCCACGGTGCCGCCGCTCGACCACGCCTCAGGCGCCACGCCCGCCCACAACGAGTGATCCGAGCGCTTCCGCTCAACTGATCGATCCGAAAGACGCCCGCCCCTCAGGAGCGGGCGTTTTCTTTTGCGCCGGGGCCTGTGTCGCGGCGCAGCCGATGGCGCTCGTCGGTGAGCAGCATCACGCCGCCGACGGCAGCCAGGAACGAGCCGAGCGCCGTGGCGCCGGCGATCAGGAACATGATCAGCATCTGATACTTGGCGGCGCCCACGGGATCGGCGCCGGCGATGATCTGGCCGGTCATCATCCCCGGCAGGGCAACGAGCCCCGTGGTCGCCATGGCGTTGAGCATCGGCATCATGCCGGTGCGCAGCGCGGTTCGCAGCGGAGCGGCCAGCGCCTCGAAGCGCCGTGCGCCGAGCGCGAGCCGAGCCTCGATGGCGGCGCGCTCGCGGCTCGCCGCCTCGTTGAGGCCGTCGAGCACCAGCGCCACGGCCGTCATGGTGTTGCCGAGCACCATGCCGAGGATCGGCAGCACATAGCGCGGCGAATACCATGGGTCGGGCGTGATGATCGCGCCGACGCCGAGCACGGTGACGATGGTGCCGATGAACAGCAGCGTCCCCGTGCTGAGGCCGAACGTGCGCCAGCCGGCAAAGCCGCGGTGCTGGCGCGCGACGACCTCGGCTCCGGCGGCGACGACCATCACCAGCGCGAAGGCGAGCGTCCACGCCGGCGACGTCTGCACGAAGATGAACTTCAGCACGACGCCGATCAGCGCCAGCTGCACGACCATGCGCGCGGCGGCGATGGCGATGCTCTTCTCGAGCCCGAGGCGGAAGCCCCAGGAGATCGCGCCGTTGGCAATCAGCAGCGCGGCGGCGAAGACGATGTCGAGCGGCGTCAGCGATACGTAGCTCATGGCGCGCCCGCCGCGTGGCCGTTCTGCGCATCGCGCGCTTTCGACAGCAACAGCCGCGCGTGCGCCAGGCGCTCGACCTGCGCGCGATCGTGGCTGACGAGCACGACGCAATGGCCGGACAGCATCTGGAAACGGATGAGCTCCTCGACCAGCGCCGACGATTGCGGATCGAGCGCACCCGTCGGCTCATCGAGCAGCAGCACCTTCGGCTCATCGAGCAGCGCACGCACCAGCGCCAGACGTTGGCGCTCGCCGGTCGACAGCACGGAGACCGGGCGGTCGAGCATCGACGCCTCGAGGTCGAGCGATTGCATGAGCCGGTCGACGCGCGGCGGGAGCGGCGTCGGAAAGCAGGCGCGCGGGGTGTCGGCCCACCAGGCCGGCTCGGCCGCGCAGTAGCGCACGCGGCGTCGCCACTCGTGCGCCGGCATCTCGCGGCGCTCTTCGCCGTCGACGATGACATCGCCCGTCGCTGCATCGAGATCGGCGATGGCGCGCAGCAGCAGCGTCTTGCCGGCGCCCGAGGCGCCCTCGACCGCAAGGCATTCGCCGTCGGCGACCTCGAAGCTCAGGGGCGGCAGCCCGGCGACCTGCAAGCGTTCGACGCGCAGCACGTAGTACGTCCTCTCGCGCCCGCGGATGCGGGCGAGGAGGCTTAGCAAGCAATCGGCTGTTAGCGCTAGCTCAGCCCGGCTTGGCCGAGAGGAGAATGTCGGCGCCGTCCTTCAGCACGGCGAGGCGCATGCCCGCGGTCGCCGCCAGACGCCAAGTGTAATAGGCCTGGATGGTCATGGCATCGAGCGGCGGGGCGTGCTCGCCGGCGATGAACTCGGCAAGATGCAGGGGCGCGCGCGCATTGGTGCCGCGGCAGCGGATGAGGAAGCTCGGGTTCTCGAGCGTGCCGGCCATCTGCACTTCGATGTCGCCGCCCCGGGGCAGCGCCGTGATGGCGCTGGCAAACAGGTTGAGCAGCAGCTTCGCCTTGTCCTTGCCCATGTAGCCGGGCGCGGCCTTCCAGATGAGGTTGTGCTTGCTCTTGCCGACGAAGCCACGCGAGATCTGCTCGGCGGTGCTGAGGTCGATCATGGCGCCGGCCGAGCCGGCCGCGCCGAAGGCGAAGCGGCAGAACTGCAGGCGCGCGGAGGCCTGCTCGGTGACGTTACGGATGACGTCGAGGGCGTAGTTCTTCGCCTCCTGGTCGTCGTCCTCGTCGAGGATTTCCAGGCCATTGTAGATGGCGCCGACGGGGCCGATCACGTCGTGGCATATTTTGCTGGAGATGAGTGCAGCGAGTTCAAGGTCCGTCGGATTGGCACGCTGGCCCATCGATGCCCCCTTATGATGTCGCAGATCCGAGCAACAGAGCGGCTGGCAAAGTCCCGACAAATGCTGGGGTGCTCGATTGGAGCGAACAAGGGCCGCTTGCGAAGTGTTCTTGCCTTCTGATACACGCGCCGGACATCCGATGCAAAGGTCTGCCCTGCGGTGCGCTTCTCGCGTTTGCGAAGCGTGCTCCACTGCGACCCTAAGTGCGGCAGGCCGGAGCCAAGTCCGGCAAGCGAATCAGGGTACGAGCGGCACATGAAGCTAGAGGAATACGGTCCGCTGGTCGAGGCGTTGCTTCCCGCCGTGCTTGCGGCCGGGCGCATCGAGGTGGCGCACTTCGCCGCCGGCGTCGGCGGTGGAGACGAAGGCCGACACGACGCCCGTCACCATCGCCGACCACGAGGCCGAGGAGGTGCTGACCGAAGCGCTGCACCGCACCGCGCCCGGCATTCCGGTGATCGCCGAGGAAGCGGTGGCGGCGGGTCGCGTGCCGGCGACGCCGGATGCGTTCTTTCTCGTCGATCCGCTCGACGGGACGCGCGCGTTCATCAAGGGCAGCCCGGAGTTCACGATCAACATCGGGCTCATCGTCGGTGGCCAGCCCGTGTTCGGCATCATCTACGCGCCGGCGCTCGATCAGTTCTACGCCACGATCGGTCCGCACGAATCCGTCGAGGCAAAGATCCCCGTCGAAGCGAAGGACGTGCGGCTCGACGACTGCGCGCTGACGCGCTTGGCGACGCGCGAGCCGGACCCGAATGCGCTCATCGCTTTCGCCAGCCGTTCGCACGCCTCGCAAAGCACGGACGAGTTCTTGCAGCGGCTGCCGATCGTGGAGAAGCGCAAGGCAAGCTCGTCGCTGAAATTCTGCCTGATCGCGCGCGGCGAAGCCGACCTCTACGCGCGGCTCGGCCAAACGAGCGAATGGGACACCGCTGCGGGCCAGGCGATTTTGGCGGCCGCCGGCGGCTGCGTGACGACCCTCGACGGCCGTCCGCTGATCTACGGCAAGCGGCAAGGCGGCTATGCCAACCCACATTTCATCGCCTGGGCGCGCGGGCCCTTGCTGCGCGCTCCAGAGGCGCCGCGGGTGCCGCAATAAGGTCACAGGCGCCGGCCCGAGCGGCCACACTTTCGCAACACTTGGCGCCGAAGGATTTTCGACCAATTCGCAGCCGCGGATCAACCGCGGAACCTGGCGCAATCGATGGATAATCCCATGGCGCTGCTTGCCGCTACACGACGTTCTCCCCGTTTCCTCTCCGGCTTTGCCGTCCTATGCGCGGCATTTATTTTCGTACCCTCGGCCAATGCGCAACAGGGCGGCGATTACGGACCTTATTCCGGCGGCCGCACAGGTAGCGACGCCTATGTCCCGCCGGCCAACACCCCACCTCCGAGCGACGCGCCCGCGAGCGAGCCGCCCTATCGTCCCGGCGGCGCCTATAACGAGGGCGACAACTATCGGCGCTACGAGGACGGGCGCGAAGCGACGGCACCGCGGGATGAGCGGGCGCCGGGCTATGGCGAGCCCTATCACGCACCAGGGGAATACGACGGCCCTCGCGGCGAAGGTCCGCCGCGTGACGAGGGTTATTCCCAGAACGAGATCATCGAGGCCGGCGGGCGCTTTTTCGGCTCGGTGAGCAAAGGGCTCGCCAGCGTCGTCGAGTACGCCTTCCAGAAGTCCGGCCGCCCCAACGGCTATATCCTCGGAACGGACGCCGGCGGGGCCTTCGTGGCTGGCCTGCGCTATGGGGAGGGCACGCTCTACACCCGGGATGCCGGCAACCACAGGGTTTACTGGCAGGGCCCGTCGATCGGGTACGATTTCGGCGGCGAGGGCTCCAAAACCATGGTCCTCGTGTACAACCTTCGCGATCCATCCCAAATTTACGAGCGTTATGGGGGCGTTCAGGGCTCCGCATATATCGTCGGAGGCGTTGGATTGCAGTACCAGACGCACGGCAACGTAACGCTCGCCCCTATCCGGTCGGGGATAGGCCTGCGACTAGGTGCGAACGTCGGATATTTGAAGTATACCCGCTCTCCAACGTGGAATCCGTTTTGAGTCGCCGTGCGGCTTTCGCATGAAGCCCGGGCTGGACACGCGCGGGATGAAAGCATTGCGGACGCAACTCGGCAGTCGGATAATCCGCCCGGAGAGGCTTGGCCTACCGGTGTGCGAGGTGTTTGCATTGCGTGAGGGTGCGCAGTCGAGGACGCAGGCGTGATCACGATCGAGATGGTCATGCTCGCGGCGTTGGGCTTCCTCACGGCAGCGCTCTTGGCGCTGTTCATCGCCCCCCTGTATCGGCGCCGCGTCGCCCGCCTCACCACCCAGATGCTGAAGCGCTCCATGCCTCTCACCGAGGCGGAAATTCGCGCCGACAAGGACCGGCTGCGCGCCGAGGCGGCCATCCGCATCCATAAGCTCGAGACCAAGGCCGAAGAGGCCGCCGAAGCCTCCGCGCGGCAGATGGTCGAGCTCAACCGTCGCGACGCCACGATCAGCGAGCTGGAGGGTGAGCTTGCGCAGCAGGGTACGGCTCTGGAGGAGCACGAAAACGCGCGCCGCGTGCTCGAGCAGACCATCATGGACCGGCTGCCGAAGGTCGAACATCGCCTCGCCGAGGCCCGCAAGCTGTTGTTCCAGCGCGACCGCGAGATTGTCTCGTTGACGCAATCGAGCGAGAAGCAGTCGCGCGCCCTAGAAGAGGCGACACAGATCCACACGCAGCAGACCGACGAGGTGCATCGCCTTAAGGCGGCGCTGAACACGCGCGCCTCGCGCAATCGCGAAGGGTTCGGCGACGCCCGCTACGACGGCGAAGTCGCGTTGCGTACCGAGATCGAGGCGCTGCGTGCCAAGACGCGCGATCAAACGGCGCTCATCGCGCGGTTGCAGTCGCTGGTGGCGCGTGCCGGCCCAGCGGCCGAAGGCCACGACGCAGGTCTCAACGGCGCCGGTGATGCCATGCGGCCCGCCAAGGTCGTCGGCAAGAGCAAGGCCGCCGCCGAGGGCCTGCCGCCGTTGAAGGCTGTAGACGGCCAACCGGAGGTAACCGATCCGCAGGTGCAAGCAGAGATCCGCCGCCTCAAGTCGGTCAATCAGGACCAGGCCGCAGAGCTGTCGCGCCTCAGGGCCGCGCTTACCACCTACGAGGCCGCCGACAAGGACGATCGCGGCGTCAAGGAAAGCAAGATTGCTATGAAAGCGCGGCTTTCGGCGCTGACGGCCCTTTCGGAAGAGCAGTCGGGCACCATCCAATCGCTGCGCGCCGAGCTCGCCGCCGGCAACGAGAAGCTGGCACGGCAGGCCGCCTACTTCATGGAAGAGATGCGCCGCCTGGGCTCCGGAACGATGCCGGCTTCGGGGCCGGCGCGCCGCTCGGCCTCGCAGGCCGCTGAAGCCGCCAAGCGCCCGCTGGCCGAACGCATCAACGATCCGCGTGTCGCCCGGCTCGTGCGCCAGGAAGGCGAAGAAGCGCAGGCTGCCGACGCCAGCGCCGCCGGTGCTACGCCTGAGCCGCGTCGGGTCAGCGGCTTTCTCAAGGCGCTCGACGCGGCGTCCGCCGAGGCGCGGGTCGAGCATGCCCCCGCGACCGACCCTGCAGTCGAACAGCCGGCCGGCACCGAGATCAAGCGTACGCGCAAGGCGCGGCTGCTCGACCGCATCACCGGTCTCGACAAGAACTCAGCCTAATCGAAGTTGCTGCGCGTCAGACGCCGCTGCGATGCGTGTCCGCGTCGAGAATGGGCTCCCAGTCGCTCGCATCCTTGGCGCTGCGCACTCGACCGTCGAACTGCGCGCCCTCGGCTATGACGAGGTGCTTCTGAACGATGTCGCCGTTGATGCGTGCCGTCGCATAGAGCGCCACCGTCTCTCCGCGGAGCTGCCCGTTGACCTCGCCGTGAATGGAGAGATTGCGCGCGCTCACCGTGCCGTTGACCTTGCCGGTCTCGCCAACGGTGACGTCATCGCCGTGAATGTCACCCGAGACTTCCCCCGCGACGATCAAAGCGCTCTTGCAGACGAGGGTGATCTTCTGGCCGACGATAGCGAGGTCGGACCCGATGACCGAGGCGGGCTTCGAAGGCGTCATCATCGTCGACGAGGATGCTTGAAAGTCGCGCGAGGTCGGCACCGACGGCGGCGTCAGCGTCGGAGACGCGGCTGCGCTAGGCGTCTTTTGATCTGGATTGATACCGCGGCCGAACACGACGCACCTCCTACACCTGCCCCTTAGTGATCAAATTGCACCCGAACATGTGCGGATGTGCGAATTATGTCGAGAAGTCTGCGTCCACGCCCTGTTGTTTCGCAGCCGCTGCCATCCGCCTGCCGGGTTTAACGTTAACTCGAAGGCCGCAGAAGCAGGGTGGCAAAGGCGATCGTGGCACACGGGTCTTCTGGTAGGGGTACTCAATCGGGGAGGCAATGTCGCCGGCGCAACACCTCCGCTGCATTCGTCAGACGGGTGATCTTTGGGCAGAGCAAGCTAGCCGTCCGGTCCCTGCGCCCGCGCTGCAACACACCCCCGTCACGGCGCCGTCGCCAATCTGGACTCCTATCAGCGCTCAACCTAGACTCGTTCCAAGTGAGGACGGGCCGGGGGGCTCGTTTCTATAAGAATGTGCGTGGGGGAGTTCGGTGCATGGCCGACGGCTCGGGGGAGATCGACATCAAGGCGCTCCCCAAGATGGTGCGCTGGTACAGTCCCGCCCATCTTGTCAGCACCGGCTGGCGGTCCATCGTCTCAGAGATATTCGGACAGTACGCCGACCAGCGCATCATGCAGGCGACCATCGACGGCTTCGCGCCGGAGATCATGAAGACGGTCGTCGGGCGCTATAATTACTCCGACCTGCGCCAGCTCGCCGACGGCGAGACAGTATGGGTCGATTACGTGGCCGACCTCGGCGACGGGTTCGATTCCACCTACGCCATGGCTTCGCTGATCGCCCAGCCGCAAATCGACCTCGAAGGCGTCGGAGCACTTCCCGCCGCCAAGCTGCTGATCATGGGCGGCGACCAAGTCTATCCGTTCCCGACGCGCACGGCCTACCGCGAGCGCTTCGCCATGCCGTATTCGACGGCGCTGCCGCCGGCTGCGGACGGCAACTGGCGCCGCCTGCTGTTCGTGCTGCCCGGCAACCACGACTGGTACGACGGGCCTCAGCTCGTTCGATCACATGTTCTGCAAGGCGCGCTTCGGGCACGCCGCGGAGAACCGCATCGGCGGCTGGCTGTGCCCGCAGCACCGCAGCTATTTCGCGATCCGCCTGCCGCACAACTGGTGGATCTGGGGCGCCGACATCCAGCTCGCGCAGTATCTCGATGCCGGCCAGATCCTCTACTTCGAGGGCGTCGCCGAGGCGATGAAGGCGCATCCGACGGAAGCGCCGAAGCTCATCTTGTGCACCGCCGAGCCGAGCTGGAACTACGACAAGGACGAGAAGCTGCAGGGCGAGGACAACCTCAGCGACCATCACCAAGATCGCCACCGATGCCGGTGCGCGCATCGCTGCGGTGGTCGCGGGCGACCTGCATCACTACAGCCGCTACTACTCGAAGGATGTCGGGCACGAGCTTCGTCACGGCCGGCGGCGGCGGCGCCTATTTCTCGCCGACGCACTACCTCAAGAACATTCGCAAGCTGACGTGGGGCGGCAAGAAGCTCGACCTCGACATGCGCTGCAAGCTGAAGGACGGTCAGAGCACGGGCGATCCGTCATGCTGGCCATCCCGCGGCACCAGCCGACGCCTCAGCTTGTCGACGCTGGCGTTCCCGTTCCGCAACTACGGCTACGCGGTCACTCTCGGCATCATCTACTGGGTGATGATCTGGATGTTCTCGACCACGCCGCACGGGGCCACGACCGTCGGCGATACGCTGATTAAGGATCCGAACTTCCATTGGTGGCCGGGCATCTTCATGCTTGCGCCGCTCGCTGCCGCGTCCAACGTCATCCTCGGCATCTGGTGTCTTGCCCTATGGGTGGTGCTCTACGGCTATGCCGACGGCGCCTGGGGCGGCAAGGTACGAGCTGTCATGGGTACGCTGCATTGGTTAGCGCACCTGTCGATGATGATCGCTCTCTACTTTGCGGTCTCGTATGCCTCGATCTTCCTCGTCGACCATGTCTGGCCGCAAGCCAGGGAAGTGCTGCAGACGTTCGAGCTGAAATCCTCGCCCGATGTCCGCGAGCTGTTCCGCACCATCGTCGTGTTCCCGCTGTTGATGATCTTCGTCGGCGGCATCGCCGCCGGCTTCGTGTGGGGCGCGTACCTCACGATCAGCTGCCTCTTCGGGCTGCATTGCGATCAGGCGTTCGCCTCGATGGCGATTCCCGATTTCAAGAACTTCCTGCGCATGAAGGTCGAGCCCAACAAGCTGACCATCTACCCCATCGGCCTGCGGCGCACGCCGCGGCGTTGGGGATGGAAGCGGGCCAAGGATCGCGGCTTCGGTGATACTGGCGGCCCAGCCATCGTGCCGACGCGGCCGCTGCGCCCGAGCCTCATCGAGGGCCCGATCGAGATACGCGTCGGTGATTTGAAGCGGCCGAATACCAAGCAGCCGGGTTCTTCGGCGATCGTTTGAGAAAAAGAAAAAGGCGCGGGCTTGCCGCGCGCCACGGGAACGGGGAAGTAAGGCGTATGCAGGCGCGGCTGTCGATGCCCGCTTCGAAGCTCAAGGCGCACTACGACGTGATCGTGGTGGGTTCGGGCTATGGCGGCGGCGTCGCCGCCTCGCGCCTGGCACGCTGCGGCCAGAAGGTGGCCGTGCTGGAGCGTGGCCGCGAGTTCCTGCCGGGAGATTTCCCCGAAGGCGTGGCGGGCGCCACGGCAGAAACGCAGATGAATGGCGCGCACGGCCGGCTCGGCTCGGCGACGGCGCTGTTCGACGTGCGCGTCGGCAAGGACGTCAATGTGCTGATGGCCTGCGGCCTCGGCGGCACGTCGCTGATCAACGCCAACGTCTGTCTGTCGCCCGACGCGCGCGTATTCGACGACACCGCCTGGCCAGGCGAGGTGCGCCGCGATCGCCTGCTGGCCGAAGGCTTCGTGCGCGCGCGCCATATGCTGCGTCCCGAGGTTTCGCCCAACACGTCCTCGTACGAAAAGGTGGCGGCGCTGCGCACGGCGGCGTTGGCGTTCGAACGGAGCGTAAAGCCGATCCCGCTGCACGTGGCCTACGAGAGCGGGCCCAACGCCGCCGGCGTACAGCAGGAGGCCTGCACCGAATGCGGCGACTGCTGCGGCGGCTGCAACGTCGGCGCCAAGACGACCACCCTTTCGACCTACATCGCCGACGCGGCGGCGTTCGGCGCCGAAGTGTTCACCGGCGTGCGTGTGCTGTCGCTGTCGAAGGATGAGCGGCACGGCTGGCGCGTGTGGGCGATGCCGACCGACGCCGACACGCATCGCGGGCACAAATACTTCGTCACCGCCGATATCGTCGTGCTGGCCGCCGGCACGCTTGGCTCGACCGAGATTCTATTGCGTTCGCAGGCCGAGGGACTGCCGCTCTCCGACTGGCTCGGCGGGCCGCTTCACCTCGAATGGCGACGCCATCGCGCTCGCCTACAACAACGACGTGCCCGTCAACGGCATCGGCGTCGGCCGGCCGCCCAAGGCGCAGGTGCCGCCGGTTGGACAGGCGGTCAACGCGCTGATCGATCTGCGCGACGCCAAGGACGTGCGCGACGGCCTCGCCATGTGCGAGTGCGCGTTACCGAGCGCCTTCGCCTCCGCCCTGCCGGCCCTGCTCGCCCCCGGCGCGGCGGTGTTCGGCGAGCATCAAGACCGCGACCTCGGGGATCAGCTCGAGGCCATGGAGCGCGCCACCGATAGTCTCATCAAAGGCGCCTATCAGGGCGCCGTGCACAACACGCAGACATTCCTCGCCGTCGGCCATGACGCCGGCAACGGGCTGATGCGCCTCGAGGACGACCGCCTCGCCATCGAATGGACCAACGGGCCGCAGCAGCGCGTCTTCCAGCGCATCGAGGACGCGCTCAAGACGGCGGCGCACGCCACCGGCGGCACCTACATGCGCAACCCCGTTTCCGAGAAGGTGCTGGGCGGCAACCTGATGACGGTGCATCCGCTCGGCGGCTGCACCATGGGCGAGAGCGGCGGCACCGGCGTCGTCAACCACAAGGGGCAGGTTTTTGATGCAAGTCCGGGCGCTGCGCCCGACGCAGTGCATCGCCGGCCTCTACGTGTGCGACGGCGCCGTGATCCCGTGCCCGTTAGGCATCCACCCACTGTTGACCATCACGGCGCTGGCCGAGCGTGCGATGATCCTGCTGGCGCGCGATCGGGGTTGGCACATCAGCGAGGACGCGCCGCCAGTGCAGGCAGCGAAGCCAGCGCCCGCAGCTGAACAGCAGCCGGACAAGGCGCGCGAGCGCAACCTCGCCTGGTTCGCGCGCTGGCGCCGGCGCAGTCCCGCGCCGGTCGAGGGAGAGTGACATGCGGCGATTGTCTAAGTCCGTCGCCGAGCTGAAGCTGCGCTACGACGTGGTCGTCGTCGGCTCGGGCTATGGCGGCGGCGTTGCCGCGTCACGCATGGCGCGCGCCGGCAAGAAGGTCGCCGTCCTCGAGCGCGGGCAGGAGTTCGCCATCGGCGATTTCCCCGACCGCATGATCGAGGCGCAGGAGCAGTTCCAGGTTTCGCAGGACGGCCGGCGCGTGTCCGGGCAACCGACGGGTCTCTACGATCTGCGGCTCGGCAAGGACATCCACGTGTTCGTCGGCTGCGGCCTCGGCGGCGGCTCGCTGATCAACGCCAACGTCTCGCTGCCGCCCGATCCGCGCGTGTGGGACGATCCCGTCTGGCCGCCGGAGATCAAGCAGGATCAGCTGCGCCAGGAAGGCTTCACGCGCGCCATGGAGGTGCTGCGGCCGGTGCCGTACCAGGGCCCGGCGCTCGACAAGCTGAATGCGCTCGGCGTCAGCGGCAATGCGCTGCGCAAGGACGTGGTGCGGCCGCCGATCAACGTGACGTTCGAGAAGCAGGTGAACTACGCCGGCGTCGAGCAGCCGGCCTGCACGCTGTGCGGCGACTGCTGCTCGGGCTGCAACGTCGGCTCCAAGAACACCGTGCAGGTGACGTATCTCGCCGACGCCTTCCATCACGGCGCCGAGATATTCACCGAGATGCGCGTGTCGCACGTGCGCCAGGAGCGCGGCCGCTGGCGCGTGTTCTTCGAGCCGCTGGGCCATGAGCGCGAGAAGTTCGCCGCCGCCGATCAATCGATCACCTGCGATGTCGTCGTGCTCGCCGCCGGCACGCTCGGCTCGACCGAGATCCTGCTGCGCTCGCGCGAGGAAGGGCTGCCAGTTTCCGATCAGGTCGGCGAGCGCTTCACCGGCAACGGCGACGTGCTCGCCTTCGCCTACAACAACGACGTGCCGGTCAACGGCATCGGCGTCGGCGAGCCGCCGGCCGTCGAGACGGGCCCGGTTGGCCCGTGCATCACCGGCCTCATCGATCTGCGCGACACGCCCAAGCTGGAAGACGGCATGGTGATCGAGGAGGGCTCGATCCCCTCGGCGCTGGCGCCGATCCTGCCGGCGCTGCTGGCGACGGGCGGCGACAAGTTCGGCGAGGACACCGATCGGGGCATCATCGACCTCATCGGCGAGCGCGCGCGCCGGCGCCAGAGCCTGCTGTTCGGTGCCTACCAGGGCGCGGCCAATCGCACGCAGACCTACCTCGTCATGAGCCACGACGACGGCAAGGGCCGCATGTCGCTCGACGAGGGGCGGCTCAAGCTGTCGTGGCCGAAGGTCGCCGCGCAGCCGATCTTCGAGAAGGTCGGATCGCAACCTGCGCCGGGCGACGCAGGCAACGGGCGGCACCTACACGCGCAATCCGCTCACCGACACGCTGTTCGGCCACAACCTCATATCCGTGCATCCTCTCGGCGGCTGCGCGATGGGTCGCGACCGCGCGTCCGGCGTCGTCAATCACAAGTGCCAGGTGTTCGATGGGCGCGCCGATGCCGCCGACGGCGCTGTGCTCGCCGGGCTCTATGTGTGCGACGGTTCCGTCATTCCCCGGCCGCTCGGCGTCAACCCGCTGCTGACCATCACGGCGCTGGCCGAGCGCGCCATGATCCATCTCGCCAAGGACCGCGGCTGGCATTTCTCAGAAACGCAGAAGTTCGACTCACCGATGCTCATAGCGGCCCCTGGCGGCCGCGAGACCCTTAAGCCGGCCGGCATCGAGTTCACCGAGCGCATGGCTGGCTTCATCTCGCCAGCAATCACGCTGCCGCACGAGACGGCAGCGCGGCGCGGCAAAGAGGAAGGCCACGCCTGCAGCTTCACGCTGACGGTGCTGGTCGACGACGTCGATCGGTTCGTGTCCGATCAGCAGCACGCCGGCCGCATTGTCGGCACGGTCGAGTGCCCTGCGCTGTCGCCCGACCCCATGGAGATCTTCGACGGCAAGTTCAATTTGATGCGCGTCGACGAGCACACGGTGGAGACCAAGCGCTTCGACTACAATTTCTCGCTCGGCGCCCGCGACGGCTCCGAGTACCAGTTCATCGGCTACAAGGTCGTGCGCTCGGATGCTTCGCTCGACCTGTGGCGCGATACGACGCGGCTCAACGTCGATATCGCCAAGGGCGCCCAGGGGCAGCTCGGGCGCGTCGCGCGCGGTCTGCTCGAGATTGCGCCGTCCGACTTCTACGTGCAGATGCAGACCCTGCGCGGCGTCGGCGGGCGCGATGCTGCCGACCGCATGCGCGCCGTCGGCAAGTTCGGCACCTTCTTCAGCCGCGAGCTGTTCGACACCTACGGCGGCGTCCTGGCGCGCTCGGGCCGCTACGACGTGTTCAATCCGCGCAAGAAGCGGACGCTGCGCGTGCCGGAGCCCGAGATTCATCTGGTGCGCACGGAAGACGGCAAGATCCTGCGGCTGACGCGTTACCGCGGCGGCAACAAGGGGCCGCTGATTTTTACGCACGGGCTGGGCGTATCGAGCCTCATCTTCTCGATCGATACGATCGACACCAACATGCTCGAATATCTCGTGGCGGCCGAGTACGACTGCTGGCTGCTGGACTATCGCGCCAGCATCGACCTGCCGTACGCGCACGAGCTGTGGAATGCCGACGACGTGGCGCTGAAGGATTATCCGGCGGCGTTCGCCAAGGTGCGCAGCATCACCCGCTCATCGACGGTGCAGGTCATCGCCCACTGCTTCGGCGCCACAACCTTCACCATGTCGCTGCTGGCTGGCCTCGAAGGCGTGCGCTCCGCCGTCATCTCGCAGATCTCGACCGACTACGTAGTGCCGTGGTTCCCGCAGCGGACGCTGGCCTTCCTGCGCGCGCCGCAGCTGCTTGACGCCATGGGCATCGACGTCGTCAACGCACGCGCGACCAACGCCGACCCGTTGCGCGAGCGGTTGCTCGACAAGGTGCTGCAGATGATCGTGCCGGTGCCCCGTTCCGAGCGCACGCAAGAAGCCACCAGCAACCGCATCACGGCGCTCTACGGCCGGCTGTACAACCTCGAACAGCTGAACAACGCGACCATCACCTCGGGCCTTGCCGAGATGTTCGGTGAAGCCAACATCGAGGCGTTCCGGCAGCTGGCCTTGTTCGCGCGCAAGGGACGTTTGCTCGATGCCGAAGGGCACGACGTGTACCTGCCGCACGTCGACCGGATGGCGCTGCCGATCCTGTTCGTGCACGGCGCGGAGAACGCGTGCTTCAAGCCGGAGAGCACGGCGCGCACGCTGGAGCGCCTCGCCGAGGCGAACGGGCGGCAGCTGTACGAACGCCAGGTGATCCCGGGCTACGGGCACATCGATTGCATCTTCGGCAAGAACGCCGCGCGCGATGTCTTCCCGCTGATCGTGGCCCACCTCGACAAGACTGCCAACGTCTAGCGCGTTGGGAACGTGTCCTCCCACCGTCATGGCCTCGTAGGCGGCCATCCACGCAGTTACCGCGTGCGTTACTGGCGAATTGATGGTCGTGCGAGCCGCCATCGCGCCTGTTCTCGCGAACATCGACCCGAAGCTGGCGGGATGGCCGCCTGCGCGGCCATGACGTTAGCCGGGATCGGCTAAGCGGCGATGCGGGCGCGCTTCACGTCCTTCATGATCGAGCGGAATGCGTCGCCCGTCATGTGCACCAGGCTGCGGTGGTCGCCGCCTTCGAGGTAGATATCCGGCTGCTTGTCGAAGCTCTCATCGACGAAGGCATCGACGGCATATGCCTCGGGAAACGGCGGCACCGCGCCCAAGTCGCAGTCGGGGAATAGCTCGCTGATCTCGTCCTCGCTGGCGAGAAAGACCCGGCACTGCAGCATGCGCTCGATGACATCGACACGCACGCGCGCCGTCGCCGGAACCACCGCGACGACGAAGCCGCCTTCGCGCGTCAGCACCACCGCCTTGGCCAGTCGCTCACCCGGCACGTGCGTGGCGCGCGCGGTGTCGAAGGCGCAATGCGTGCGCTTGTGCAGCATCACGTCGTATGGGATGTGGTGGTCGTCGAGGTATTCCTGCAGCGTCAGTGCGATACCCATGGAAGCCTCCGGGGCTGTCCTCCCGCTATAGCGCGGGCTTCGCTCTCGGCCGCGGCAACAGGCGGCGGCGCGCAACCAAAAGACTATGCCTGCTGCAGGTCGTCCGCAAGCGACCTACGCGCTGCGGTGCCGCCATGGCTAATCAAGGATTTCGGGAAGCCGTCGACTTCTAAAAGTCGCTTCAGGACTTAGCCTTGGCCTTTGGCGCAATGGCCGCTGTGACCAGCGGCGACAGGCCCTCGGCGCCCCCCTCGATGTACTCGGTGAGCTGGGTGCGCATGCGCGGGGTCCAGAAGCTGCGGATGTGGTTAGCGATGCCGTCGATCGCCTCGTGACCGCGAATAGGCTTCGAAATAGGCCGCGATCTGGTTGGCCATGCGGATCATGTCGCGGTTTTCCATGCGGGCAGAGCTTTCCGAACCGTTGTGACTAGCTATTGAAGACGACGACGCTGTCGCCGGCGAGGGATCCGATGAAGAGGCGTGCCTTGCGGGCGAGCTCGAGGGCGAGAGCGGTGGGGGCCGAGACGGTGACCAAGGCGCCGATGCCGTAGGTCGCCGACTTCTGCACCAGCTCGAAGCTGCAGCGGCTGGTCATGATGACGAAGCCGGTGGCGAGATCGGTGCCGGCCTCGGCCATGGCGCCGATGAGCTTGTCGAGCGCGTTGTGACGGCCGACGTCCTCGCGCACGAGCACGATGTCGCCGGCCAGCGTTGCCCAGGCGGCGCCGTGAACGGTGCGATTGAAGCGGTTCATCGTCTGGCGCTTCGGCAGCTCGGCGGCGGCCTTGAGGATGGCGGCGGCGTCCGGCCGGACCGTTTGCGGCACCGGCTGGGTGACCCGCACAACGTCGGCGATGTTCTCGACCCCGCACAGCCCGCAGCCGGAGCGGCCCTCGAGCGAGCGGCGCGGCATGCGCGCATCCGCTAGGGCCTCCTCGTCGATGGCGATGTCGACGGCGTGGCCGTTCTCCACCGGCATGGCGATCACGCCGAGGATGTCGGCGCGGTGCGCAATGATGCCTTCGGCGAGCGCGAACCCGATGCCGAAGTCGGTAAGGTTCGCCGGCGTTGCCATCATCACCGTGTACGGCACGGAGTTGATCAGCAGGGCAACGGGCACCTCGTCGGGCAGCTGCCAGGTGACGGGTGTGCGCTTGCCGCTTCGCATCGATGGAAACGCCATCGGCCGGCACCGAGCAAAGCGCGGCGCTCGCGATCGGCAGCCCCGGCGGGTTTGGCCATGGCGGTCATCGGACAGTCATCGAAAACACAGCGAAAAGGTCATGGCGCGCGAACCCACTCAACTGAGACGCTCGCGCGCCCGCCATTACTCCGCCGCGACCAGCGTCTTGTCGCCGATACGCTTGTTCTCGCGCTCGCGCTCTTCCCACTCGTCCTGCCATTCGGAAGGCTGGTTGGAAGGCGTCACCTGCACCGCCGTCACCTTGTACTCGGGGCAGTTGGTCGCCCAGTCCGAGTTCTCGGTGGTGATGACGTTGGCGCCGCTGACCGGGAAGTGGAACGTCGAGTAGACGACGCCCGGCGGCACGCGGTCGGTGACCTTGACGCGCATCGTTGTTCCGCCGACGCGGCTTGTCAGCGAGGCCATGGTGCCGTCCTTGATGCCACGCACCTCGGCGTCGCTCGGGATGCATCTCGAGGATGTCCTCCTGGTACCAGACGACGTTCTCGGTGCGCCGCGTCTGAGCGCCGACGTTGTACTGGCTGAGGATGCGGCCGGTGGTGAGGATGAGCGGGAAGTTGCGGTTCGACCGCTCCGGCGTTGGCCACGAACTCCGTGAGCATGAACCGGCCCTTGCCGCGCGTGAACTCCTCGATGTGCATGATCGGGGTGCCTTCCGGCGCCTCGTCGTCGCACGGCCACTGCACGCTGCCGAGCTCATCGAGCCGCTTGAACGAGATGTTCTTGAAGGTGGGCGTCACGTGGGCGATCTCGTCCATGATCGCGGCGGCCGACGTGTACATCATCGGATAGCCCATGGCGGTGGCGAGGCGGCAGACGATCTCCCACTCGCTCATGCCCTGCTTCTCGGCCATCACCGGACGCACGCGGTTCACGCGGCGCTCGGCGTTGGTGAAGGTGCCGTCCTTCTCGAGGAACGAGGTGCCCGGGAAGAAGACGTGCGCGAAGGCCGCCGTCTCGTTGAGGAACAGGTCCTGCACGACGAGGATGTCTAGCGACTCGAGCGCGTGCTCGACGTGGTTGGTGTTGGGATCGGACTGGGCGATGTCCTCGCCGTGCACGAACAGGCCCTTGAAGGTGCCGCTCGAGGCTTCGTCGAACATGTTCGGAATGCGCAGGCCCGGCTCGCCGCTGAGCTCGACCTTCCACTCCTTCTCGAACAGCTTGCGCGTCGCCTCGTTGGAGACATGGCGGTAGCCCGGGAACTCGTGCGGGAACGAGCCCATATCGCACGAGCCCTGCACGTTGTTCTGGCCGCGCAGCGGGTTCACGCCGACGCCCTCGTGGCCGATGTTGCCGGTGACCATGGCGAGGTTGGCCATGGCCATGACCATGGTCGAGCCCTGGCTGTGCTCGGTGACGCCGAGACCGTAGTAGATGGCCGCGTTGCCGCCGGTGGCGAACAGGCGCGCCGCTTTGCGCACTTCCTCGGCCGGGCACGCCGGTGATCGGCTCCATGGCTTCGGGCGAGTGCTTCGGATCCTTGATGAACTTCTCCCAGCGGGCGAAGTCTTCCTTGTCGCAACGCGCAGCGATGAAGCTGCGGTCGGTCATGCCCTCGGTGACGATGACGTGTGTCATCGCGTTGAGCACGGCGACGTTGGTGCGGGCCGCAGCTGCAGATGGTGGTCGGCCTCGACGTGCGGCGAGCGCACGATGTCGGTGCGGCGCGGATCGACGACGATGAGGCGCGCGCCTTCACGCAGGCGCTTCTTCATGCGCGAGGCGAACACCGGATGGCCGTCGGTCGGGTTGGCGCCGATGACCATGATGACGTCGGACTTGTCGACGCTCTTGAAGTCTTGCGTGCCGGCGGATTCGCCGAACGTCTGCTTCAGGCCATAGCCGGTCGGCGAGTGGCAGACGCGGGCGCAGGTGTCGACGTTGTTGTTGCCGAAGGCGGCGCGAACCATGCGCTGCACGACGTAGACTTCCTCGTTGGTGGTGCGCGAGGAGGTGATGCCGCCGATGGAGCCGCGGCCATACTTGGCCTGCACGGCCTTGAAGCGGTCGGCGGCGAACTTGATCGCCTCATCCCACGACACGACGCGCCACGGGTCGGTGATGTTCTCGCGGATCATCGGGTCGAGGACGCGGTCCTTGTGCGTGGCGTAGCCGAAGGCGAAGCGGCCCTTGACGCAGGAGTGGCCCTCGTTGGCGCCGCCATCCTTGTAGGGGACCATGCGCACGACGCGCTCGCCCTGCATCTCGGCCTTGAACGAGCAGCCGACGCCGCAGTAGGCGCACGTCGTGACGACGCTGTGCTCGGGCTGGCCGTGCTCGACGACCGACTTCTCGATCAGCGTCGCGGTCGGGCAGGCCTGCACGCAGGCGCCGCAGGACACGCACTCGGACTGACAGGAAGTCGTCGTCCATGACTGGCGGAGACGTGCGAGGCAAAGCCGCGGCCGTCGATCGTCAGCGCGAACGTGCCCTGCACCTCTTCGCAGGCGCGGACGCAGCGCGAGCAGACGATGCACTTCGACGGCTCGAACTGGAAGTAGGGGTTGGACGTGTCCTTCTGCTGCCAAAGCGGGTTGGCTTCGCCGTTCGTGCGCGCGAACACGTGGTTCTCGCCCTCATAGCCGTAGCGCACTTCGCGCAGGCCGACGGCGCCGGCCATGTCCTGCAGCTCGCAATCGCCGTTGGCGGCGCAGGTGAGGCAGTCCAGCGGATGGTCGGAGATGTAGAGTTCCATCACGCCCTTGCGGATGCGGGCGAGACGGTCGTTCTGGGTCGCCACCTTGATGCCGGGCGCGACGGGCGTGGTGCACGAGGCGGGCGTGCCGCGGCGGCCTTCGATCTCGACGAGGCAAAGTCGACAGGAGCCGAACGGGTCGAGGTTGTCGGTGGCGCACAGCTTCGGCACCATGATGCCGAGATCGGCTGCGGCGCGCATGATCGACGTGCCTTCCGGCACGGTGATCTCCTGGCCGTCGATCTCCAAGGTCACCATCTTATTATTGACGGCGTGGACTTCCTTGGTCCCGTAGTCCTTTTCCTTGATGAGCGTCATGGCGGTGGCTTCGCTCGTCATGGTTTCCTCGTCTCGTTTCTATTCTGCCGCTTCGGCACGGGCCGGGCGGTTGAAATCCTCAGGGAAGTGACGCAACGCGCTCATCACCGGCATCGGGGTCAAACCGCCCATGGCGCACAGTGAGCCGTCGGTCATCGTATTGCAGAGATCCGTGAGGATCTCGATATTCCGCTCGCGTTCGACGCCGGCAATGATCCGGTCCATCGTCTCGACGCCGCGCACCGATCCGATGCGGCAGGGCGTGCATTTTCCGCAAGACTCGATCACGCAGAACTCCATGGCGAAACGTGCCATGGCGGCCATGTCGACCGTGTCGTCGAAAACTACGATGCCGCCATGGCCGACCATGGCGTCGACTTTGACGAACGCCTCGTAGTCCATTTGGGTATCGAGCTTGTCGTTTGGAAGGTACGCGCCGAGCGGACCGCCGAATTGCGCCGCGCGGAACGGACGCCCCGAAAGCGTGCCGCCGCCGTAACCTTCGATAAGCTCGCGCGCGGTGACGCCGAAAGCCTTCTCGACGAGGCCGCCCTGCTTGATGTTGCCGGCGAGCTGGAAGGCGAGCGTGCCGCGCGATTTGCCGACGCCGAAGTCGCGATAGTACTCGCCGCCCTTGTCGAGGATGATCGGCACCGAGGCGAGGCTGAGCACGTTGTTGATGACGGTCGGCTTGCCGAACAGGCCCTCGAGCGCGGGCAGCGGCGGCTTGTAGCGGACGAGACCGCGGCGGCCCTCGAGGCTTTCCAGCATCGAGGTTTCCTCGCCGCAGATGTAGGCGCCGGCGCCCATGCGCACGTGCAGCTCGAAGTCGTGCGGCGAGCCCTGGATGGTGCGGCCGAGCCAGTTGGCCTCGGTGGCGATGCGGACCGCCTCGCGCAGCGTGTTGACCGCGTGCGGATATTCGGAGCGGACGTAGATGTAGCCCTTGGTGGCGCCGACGGCGATGCCGGCGATCGTCATGCCTTCGATGAGGCAATACGGGTCGCCTTCCATCAGCATGCGGTCGGCGAAGGTGCCGCTGTCGCCCTCGTCGGCGTTGCAGCAGATGTATTTCTGATCGGCCTTGGCGTCGTGCACCGTCTTCCACTTGATGCCGGTCGGGAAGCCGGCGCCGCCGCGGCCGCGCAGGCCGGAGGTGGTGACCTCGGTGACGATGTCGAGCGGCGCCATGGTGAGCGCGTTGGTGAGGCCGGCAAAGCCGCCGTGGGCGCGATAGTCCTCGATCGACAGCGGATCGGTGATGCCGCAGCGCGCGAACGTCAGGCGCTCCTGGTTCTTGAAGTACGGGATCTCGTCCGTCAGCCCGTGCGAGAGCTTGTGCGTTTCGCCGTTGAGGAAATTCGCCCTTGAAGAGGCTCGGCACGTCGGCCGGCTTCACGGGGCCGTAGGCGACGCGGCCGTTCGTCGGTCTCGACTTCGACCAGCGGCTCCAGCCACAGCATGCCGCGCGAGCCGTTGCGGACGATCTCGACCTTGCAGTTGCGCTTCTTGGCTTCCGCGGCGATCGCCTTGGCGACGGCGTCGGCGCCCATCGACAGCGCGGCAGCATCGCGGGGAACGAAGACCTTGATCATGCGGCGGCTCCGCGATCGAGGTCGGTGATGATGTTGTCGAAGCGCTCCTTGTCGACGCAGCCATAGAGATCGCCGTCGATCATCATGGCCGGGGACAGCGCGCAGTTGCCGAGACAGTAGACGGCCTCGAGGCTGAACTGGCCGTCGGCGGTGGTCTCGCCGAACTTCACGCCGAGCTTTTCTTCGGCGTGGCGGCAGAGCGTCTGCGTGTGCATCGCCTGACAGGCTTCGGCGCGGCAGATCTTGATGTTGTGCCGGCCGCCGGGCGTGCGGCGGAACTCATGATAGAACGTCAGCACGCCATAGATTTCCGCGCGCGAGCGATTGAGCGCGTTGGCGATCACGGGCAGCGTCACATCGGGGATGTAGCCGAGCTCATGCTGCAGATCGTGGAAGATCTCCAGCAGCTCGTCGGGGCGGTCGCCGTGCGCTGCGCAAACTTCGCGCGCGCGCTCCGCGCTACCGGCGGGGGCTTCAATGATTACTTCTAGAGTAGACTTAGTCATTCACACGTGCCTTTGCGGCTTCTACTGCGGCAACTTGACTTCATCTCAACTTGTGCGCGCGCGGATCAAATCGGCGCTCTCGATGTGACTATCGAGCAGACCAATGCTGCGCTGCACAATCTAAGCTGGGTTCGCGCTAGGCATTCACTCGGTCTTCAAACGTCGCCGGCGTCAGAAGAGCAGCGGTTTCCCGCAGCGCCTCGATCAGCGGTGAAAGAGGATCGCGAGCCGCCACCACCAGTCCGACGCTGTGTTCGACCGTCGGTGCATCTAGTGGAATGGCTTTCACGCCCGACATGTTTCCGAGCACGTCTAATATATACTGGGGCATAATGCTGGCCAGGCCCATCAGCCGCACATTCGAACACAAGTTGATGACCGAATTTGTCTCCAATCGCGGGCTCGGGTGGCATTTCGCCGTCTCAAAAGCCCGATCGATAATGCGCCGGTTTTGCATATTCGGCGTGAGCAGGCAGAGCGGCACCGCGGCCGCCTCCTGCCAGGTGACGGAGGTGCGGTTGGCCAGCGGATGCTCGTCGGGGACGAACAGGCAGTAGCGCTCGGCGTAGAGCGGCGTCGCCAGCAACCCCTCGATCGGCTCGTTGTCGAGATAAGTAATACCGACGTCGATGGAGAAATCGGCGATGCCGCGCAGGATCTCCTCGGAGCTTTGCGACAGCACCGTGAAGTCGATGCCCGGGTGGATGATGCGGATCTTCTTGGTCAGCAGCGGGATCATCGGCAGGGCGGAGGGAATGCCGCCGAGCACCAAGCGGCCCGACAGGCCGGTGTCATGATCCTTGAGGTGGCCGAGCTCCTCCTGCATCGACTGCCAGCTCTTCAGGATGACGTGCGCCCACTTGAGGACGCGCTCGCCCTCCGGCGTCAGGCCGCGATAGCGCTGGCCGCGCTCGACGATCGGCACCTCGAGCTCCAGCTCGAGCTGGCGGATGCGCCCCGACAGGGTCGGCTGCGTCACGTTGCAGGCGGCAGCCGCGCGCGTGAAATGCTTCTCGCGGGCGAGCGCGGCGAGGTACTGAAGCTGCCGGATGTCCATCGCGCCCCTCCCGAGGCAGGCGTCATCGCCGTTATGTTCTGCGCGCGGCTCAGGACGGGTAGTCCGGCTCGACCTCGCGCCATCGGCGGTGCCGCGATCATCGAGCTTCCGGGCGTAGAAACGCAATTGCGGCCCGCGGTTTGTCCGCTGCTTCGAAGGGCGATGCGACGCCATGTTGTTGCCTTGGAGCGCATTGATAGTTCTTCATCGAACGAAGCGGACGCCGTCGCGGGACATACCTGCGCGGGAGCGGGGCAGAGCTCTCCTGGTGCGCCGACTTCAGATTGCCGGCGGCTGCAAAAAAGCCTGCTGGCAACTCTGGGTGGGTGGGACGCTGATCGTCCTGCATGTGCTAATCAACGGCGGGCCCATTCGGGCCGCCTTGTAGCCGGCCGTCTCGGTCGGGGGGTAGAGCGTATGAACGCATACGGAAGCACGAGCCTGTTCGGCATGCTGCTGGCCACGAGCCTCGTCTCGGGCGCCACCGCCATGGAAATCAATCAGCAACGCGCGCCTGCCACGAGCGAGGCTCGCCGGCATTCACGCTGCCGGCGTTCCTCGACGGCGACGTCTGCCGGATCTGCAGGAGGCCTGGCGCGCGCATTTCAGTGAACGAACGGGGCTGCCGCCGGTCAGGCAGCCGGCGCAGACGGCAACGCCGGAAACCGATGCGGCGCTCGATGCCGCTCAGCAGGCGATGACGCGCGCCGAGCAAGCCGGCCGCGAGGCGGCCGCGGTGCGGGTACGCGCCGAAGAGCTCAGCCGCCGCTTCGGCGCCGGCGGCGAGAGCGCGCGGAAGCAGTAGCTCCGACCGAGACGGCGTCGATCGACACGCAGACACAATACCGCCGATGCGCGCGCAACCGGTCGCCGAGCACGTGCTGGCTCCCGATCGACGACGAGCGCAGCGTCCGGCAGCGGCGTCGGCCGCCACGGACGACGCGCCCGGTCATCGAGGACATGGCGAAGAAGCCGGTCAAAGCCCGTCAAGCGCGATCAGCGCCCCGATCCCCTCGCGCCAAGCCCGTGCAGACGGCGTCGCATAAGAGCGCTCCAGTCGTCAGCGGACCTGCTGAAGGTCGACCCGGCGGCGCCCAAGCCGGAAGTCGATCCGATGATGCCGAACGAGCTGCGCGCCTTCGGTTGGAACGCCCAGCCGTAGCGCGCATCGCTTCTCAAGCTCGACCAAATAGAAAAAGCCGCCCGCAGTTGCCTGCGAGCGGCTTTCGCTTTTGTGCCGGATGGCGCGGACTACATGTCCATGCCGCCCATGCCGCCGTGGCCGTGCGAATGGCCGTGGCCGTTGTCCTTCTTGGGGGCTTCGCCGATGGCCGCCTCGGTGGTGATCAGCAGGCCGGCGACCGAAGCTGCATCCTGCAGCGCCACGCGCACGACCTTGGCCGGATCGATGATGCCCTTCTCGATCATGTCGCCGTACTCGTCGTTCTGGGCATCGTAGCCGTACGCCTGGCCGCGCGCCTCGAGCACCTTGCCGACCACGATCGAGCCCTCGACGCCGGCATTGGCGGCGATCTGGCGGATCGGAGCCTGCAGCGCGCGCTTGACGATGGCGATGCCGGCATCCTGGTCGGCGTTCTCGCCCTTGACGGTGATGGCGTTGCCGGCCTTCAGCAGCATGACGCCGCCGCCCGGAACGACGCCTTCCTCGACCGCGGCGCGGGTGGCGTTGAGCGCGTCGTCGACGCGGTCCTTGCGCTCCTTCACCTCGACTTCGGTCACGCCGCCGACGCGGATGACCGCAACGCCGCCGGCCAGCTTGGCAAGCCGCTCCTGCAGCTTCTCCCGGTCGTAGTCCGAGGTCGTCTCCTCGATCTGCGCCTTGATCTGGCCGACGCGGGCTTCGATGTCTTTCTTCTTGCCGGAGCCGTCGACGATCGTCGTGTCGTCCTTGGTGATCGACACGCGCTTGGCGCGGCCCAGCATGTCGAGCGTCACGTTCTCGAGCTTGATGCCGAGGTCTTCCGAGATCGTCTGGCCGCCGGTGAGGACGGCGATGTCCTCGAGCATGGCCTTGCGGCGATCGCCGAAGCCCGGCGCCTTGACGGCGGCGACCTTCAGGCCGCCGCGCAGCTTGTTGACGACGAGCGTGGCGAGAGCCTCGCCCTCGACCTCCTCGGCGATGATGAGCAGCGGGCGGCCCGACTGCACGACGGCTTCGAGCACCGGCAGCAGCTGCTGCAGGTTCGACAGCTTCTTCTCGTGGATGAGGATGTAGGGGTCCTCGAGCTCGGCGATCATCTTCTCGGCGTTGGTGACGAAGTAGGGCGAGAGATAGCCGCGGTCGAACTGCATGCCCTCGACGACTTCCAGCTCGGTGTCGAGGCCCTTGGCCTCCTCGACCGTGATGACGCCCTCGTTGCCGACCTTCTGCATCGCTTCGGCGATCATGTCGCCGATGGCCTTCTCGCCGTTGGCCGAGATGGTGCCGACCTGGGCGATCTCGCCCGAGTTCTTGACCTTCTTGGAGCGCTTGGCGATCTCCTCGACGACCTGGGCGACGGCCTTGTCGATGCCGCGGCGCAGATCCATCGGGTTCATGCCGGCGGCGACGGCCTTGAGGCCCTCGCGCACGATGGCCTGGGCGAGCACGGTGGCGGTCGTCGTGCCGTCGCCGGCGAGGTCGTTGGTCTTCTGGGCGACTTCGCGCACCATCTGCGCGCCCATGTTCTCGAACTTGTCCTCGAGCTCGATCTCCTTGGCGACGGTGACGCCGTCCTTGGTCGTGCGCGGGGCGCCGAACGACTTCTCGATGACGACGTTGCGGCCCTTGGGACCGAGCGTGACCTTCACGGCGTTGGCGAGGATGTCGACGCCGCGCAGCAGGCGCTCGCGGGCATCGGCGGCAAAGCGGACTTCTTTGGCAGCCATTGTGGGAATTCCTTGGGTGTTGCGCATCGGTCGACGGGCGAACAGCGAATTGGGAGTAGCGGATAGGGAAAGGATGTGTGAGACGACGCCAAGCGAGCTGTCATTCGCTACTCGCTATTGGCCATTCGCTTACTTTTCCAGCACGCCCATGATGTCGCTTTCCTTCATGATGAGCAGCTCTTGCCCGTCGATCTTCACCTCGGTGCCGCTCCACTTGCCGAACAGAACCTTGTCGCCCTTCTTGAGATCGATCGCGATGAGCTTGCCGCTCTCGTCGCGCGTGCCGGGACCGACGGCGACGACCTCGCCCTGCTGCGGCTTCTCGGCGGCCGTGTCGGGAATGATGATGCCGCCGGACGTCTTGGTTTCGCTGTCGACGCGCTTGACGACGACGCGGTCATGCAAAGGACGGAACTTCATGAGAAATCTCGCTCCAGATAGCGGGCTCGGCCGTGCGCGGCCGGTGTTTTTCGGTGGGTCGCGCTGGCACTATGTTGACGAGAGTGCCAAACGCGCCGCGGTGATACGCGCCGGCGGGGACGGCTGTCAAGAAAGGGCAGGCCGCGCCCTGGCGCGCCGCTGCCTTAGCGCCAGCTTGGAGAACGGGACGTTAATTTCGCTGCTCCGCCTCGCCAACTCGCCGGAGAAACGCCCGTGATCGATCTCACCCCGTGGACCGGTTCGCGCGCCGAGATGTGGCCGCGTCTGCGCCTTGCCATCCAGACGACGATCGCGGCGTGCCTGTCCTACCTCGTGGTCGATGCCCTCGGCATGCCGCAGGGCTTCTGGGCAGTGATGACCGCCATCCTGGTGACGCAGGCGAACGTCGGCGCCTCGCTCGGCCTCGCCGCCGAGCGTTTCTTGGGCAGCTTGCTCGGCGTCCTCGTCGGCGGTGCCGTGGCCGTGGCGCTGGCCGACGCGCGTGAGCTCAAGTTCGCCGGTCTGGCGGTGACGGTGCTGGTGCTCGGCTTCTTTTCGGCGCGCCGTCCCTCCCTGCGTATCGCCTGCGTGACCGCCGCCATCGTCGTGCTCGGTGACCCGAGCCTTGGGCCGCCCATAGCCTCGGCCGAGAACCGGATGATCGAGGTGGCGGTCGGCACCGTGGTGGCGATCCTGACGACGCTCATCGTCTTCCCTTCGCGCGCCGGGCCATCGTTCGCCGCGCAAGTCACTCGCACCTTCACGCCGCTGTTCGAGGTTGCGCGCGATGCGCTGTCGGCGGCGATGGGACAGCCGCTCGACATCGAAAGCATGGGCGCGCAAGGCACGCGCATCCGCGCCGACTTCGCCGAGGGCGATACCCTGGCCCGCGAAACGCGGCTGGAGGTGGCCGGCTACATCGGCGACAGCCCCGATCCCGAGGCGATCCTGCGCGCGCTGCGCCGCCTGTGGCACACGGAGATCATGCTGATGCGCGCCGTCGCGCAACCGCTGCCGGCGCAGGCCGTGGCGGTCCTCGGCCCTTCGATCGAGGCGCTGCGCGCCGCGATCGACGACGTTGCCAAGCACCTATGCACGCCGCCGACGACGTACGCGCCGCCCAACCTCGCGGAAGTCGAAAGCGCGCTCGCTGCCATCGAGCATCGGATGGAGGAGATGCGCGCCAGGGGCGAGACGCGCGATCTTTCCATGGACGACATCATCCGGCTGATGGCCTTCGACTTCGCGCTGGGGCAGCTGCGCCTCAACCTGCGCGACATCGCCGAGCGCGCACCCGAGCTCGCCGCGTTCGCCGGATCGACGTTTCCGCTGATCCGGTGGCTGCAGGGTCTGATCGCGCGATGGAAGTAGGCGTGCTCAGCAGCCGCGCTTGGCAACGCCGGCGGCGTCGAACATCTGGCCGGTGAGCGTGCGGCCGGGGCGCGAAGCCAGGTAGAGAGCGAGCGCCGCGATGTCGGGCTCGCTGGTGAGGCTGGCGCCGGAATCGCCGACCGTGGCGGACGGGCCGACGGCGTTGACGCGGATGCCCTGCGGCGCCCAACGCTGGGCTTCGCCGCGCGTGACGGCAGCCAGCGCCGAGCGGACGATGCCGGCAACAGCCGCTTCGCCGGCCGTGCGCGGCGTCGGCATCGTCATAACGTTGAGGACGAGGCCTTCGTTGAGCGTCAGCTGCATGCGGTTGGCGACGATGCGCGTCACGTGCACCGGAAGCATCAGCTTCTCGGACACCAGATCTTCGATCGTCTCGATGCTGGAGCGGCCGTGCATCTCTTCGCTGCTGATGGGAATGAGATTGATGACGACGTCGAGGCCGCCGAAGGCCTGCGCCGCTGCTTTGGCGAAGCTGATCGAGGATTCTGAAATCGCGGCAGGCGTCGGTGAACAGCTTCACCTCGCTGGCGGTCTCGGCAAGCATGGTGGTGACGGCGTCGAGCTCGGGAGAGGGCGCCGTGGCATGCACGACGAGACGGCCGCGGTGGTCGGCGAATCTGCGCGCCACGTCGACGCCGCAGCTCGGCGATAGCCCCGTGATAAGCACGCGAACGCCGGCAAGCTCACCGTAGTATGACGCACTCGAATTGCGACCCATAACCGTCATCAGCATGAGCTTTCCCTTCACTATACGCCGGGAGGTTAAAGGGAACGCCCCGACACAACTGATACCACGTCGATTCGCCTAACGAGTTCTAAACAGCACCCCGATTCCGGTTGGCCGGCGGCCGACCTGCGGCGCGACTGAGGCGGTGCATGGCAATCCACGGGCATGTGCGAAGTTCCTGCTGATACATCCCTCGACTGTGGACGAATCTGCCGAGTGCCGCGCGCGTGCCGATGTTTGGCTCTTTTGCTCGCTGCCACGCCGCGGACACGAATCGATCCGCTGCTGAGAAAGCTGGTGAAAGTGGCCGGGCCGTCATTGCGCGGCGGGGGCATCGCGCGAAAAGCTCGATGAGATAACGAATCGGCAAGGGGGCAGCGTCACTCTTCCATGGCGAGCATTGAAAACAGCGAGGACGGGATGCCGAGACAAAGCGGCGTTGCCGATCTCATCGTGAAGGGGGCCATCGCGCTGGTCACGGCCGCCTTCTTCATCGGCGCATATCTGCAATTTCAGGTGGGCTTCTGGCTGGCGCTTATCGCTGCGCTGTCGGTCTACATCACGCTGATCATGCTCCACGCGCTGATGCGCCGGTCGGGAACGCGAAGGCGTGCTCGTGTCGGAGGTCAGCCGCCTGGAGGACGAGGTGGCGCGGCTGAAAACTGCGCAGCCTCAGGCGGTTGGCGTGCGCCGAGAGCGGCCGCCCGCGTTCGCCCCTGCCGCGCCTGCCAGGGACACGTCGGCGCCTCCGGCGATGCCGGCTGCCGCGCGGGCGCCGGTCGCCGCCGGTCGCGCCGCCTCCGGCGCCGTCCGCCGCGAACATTCCGATGCCGCCGCCTGGCGCCGCCCAGAGCGCCGCGCATCTTCCGCGATGCGCCGGCCTCGGCAAGCGAGCGCGAGCCGAGCTTGATGGCGCATCGTCCCGGCGCCATGTCGTCCGACGCCGCAACGCCCCGAGCCGATGTTGTCGGTGCCGTCCGCGCCTGCCGCGGAGGAGCTGCAACCCGGTCCGCGGCTGCCCGACTGGTCGACGCCGCCGGCGCCCTCCGCTGCGCCCGGCAATCAGATGCACGACTACTGGCCTGGACGAAATGCCAAGCCCTCGCTGCCGGAAGGCCCGCGCGTCGAGCTGCCGCCGATGCCTCAGCTGCCGGCCGAGCGCGAGACGGATCTCGATGCCGTGCACGGCATGATCAAGCGTCTCGCCGACGAGGTGAACGTCGGCGCCGATCAGCTCGATGGGCTGCCGCCGCCGCGTCAGGAAAGCGTGCTGCGCGCGTCGCTCAATGCGCTGCAGACGACGGCCAACGCCATGCGCGCCACGAAGAAGACGGGTGGTCTGCCGGTCTCGGGGACGCCGCGTGCTGGTGCGCCGGTGCCGCCGCCCATCATGCCGTCGCACACGCGCCTTGCTTCGCTCGCCGATGCGGTCGCCGCCGGCCGCATCGATGCGATGCTGTCGCCGATCGTCGGCCTCGCGGATCACCAGATCCACTACTACGAGGTCGTCGCCTGTCCGCGCGATGAGCGCGGCACGCTTCTGTCGGCGATCGACGCGCGATCCGCAGCTTGCGCTTGGCCGGGTCTGCTGCCGATGCTCGACAGCGCGCGCTTGCGTCAGGCCGCACGCGTTGCCGCACGTTCGCCGACGAAGGCCGCGAGACGTGCCTGTTTGCTCCGGCGACGGCCGTGTCGCTCGCCAACGACAGCTTCCTCGACGAGCTGGCCGACGCCTATCGCGATCGCGAGGCTCTGGCGTCCGAGCTGGTGCTGACGTTCGCGCAGGCCGACATCCGCACGTTCGGCGGCTCCGAGTGGAGCGCGCTCACCGACATGCGCGATCTCGGCTTCCGCTTCTGCATCGAGGACGTCACCGACTTCGACTACGAGTTCACGGCGCTGTGCGCGGCGGGCTTCGCCTTCGTCAAGCTCGACGCGGGGACGCTGCTGGCCGGGCTGGCGGCGCCCAGCGGCACGATGGCTGGCCGACGAGGTCTGCCGCAATCTCGGCGAGCTCGGGCTGACGCTGATCGTCGGCAACATCGACGATGAGGCGATGCGCGCGCCGCGTGCTGGCGGCCGGCGTTCCGCTCGGCCAAGGTGCCCTGTTCGGGTCCGCCCGAGGCGGTGCCCGGTGGCGACTTTGCCGCAGCGGACCACGCTGCCGCTTGAGATTTGCGCGGGCGGCAGCTAGGCAGACGCCATGCCGCCCGCGACCTCTCCGGATCCCCGCCATTCCGCTCATCAACTCGATCGCTCCGCTCGCCGACGCAACGGCGCGTGGCTGGTCGACATCTGGGGCGTCATCCATAACGGCGTGCGCCCGTTCATGGACGCATGCGACGCCTGCACGCGCTATCGCGAGGGCGGCGGCATCGTCGTGCTCGTTTCCAATTCGCCCCGCCCGCACGACGGCGTCGCCGCGCAGCTCGATGGCCTCGGCGTGCCGCGCGACGAGCTGGGACGCGATCGTCACCTCCGGCGATGTCGCCCGCACGCTGATCGCGGCCTACGCCGGCCGCGCTATCTTTCACATCGGTCCTGAGCGCGATCTCGCCATGTTCGCCGGGCTCGACGTCGTGCGCGTCGACGCCCGACGACGCCGAGGCGATCGTCTGCACGGGGCTGTTCGACGACGAGCGCGAGACACCGGACGACTATGCGGCGACGCTCGAAGCAGTGCCTCGCGCGCGGGCTGCCGATGATCTGCGCCAACCCGGACGTGATGGTCGAGCGGGGCGGGCGCATGATCTACTGCGCCGGCGCCATCGCGCGCGCCTACGAGGCGCTGGGCGGCGAGGTCGCCTACGCCGGCAAGCCCTACGCGCCGATCTATGACGCTGACCTTCGAGACCCTGGAGAAACTGCAACCCGGCAGCGCCGACAAGGCGAGGCTGCTGGCCATCGGTGACGGCATCGGCACCGACATCGCCGGTGCTGCCGAGGCAGGCGTGCGCTCGGTGTTCGTCGCCAGCGGGGTGCATGTCCAAGGCGGCCTCGACGCCAAGGCCATCGAGGCCCTGTTTCCGCCCGGCGCGCCCCGCCCGATCGCCGCCATGGCCAAGCTCGCCTGGTAATTCGCACGGCCGCTTGCTTGACGGCGCGGGCCGGCGGGCCGATTTATCCGGGATGCCCAACAAGGACACGAGCGCGCCCACGCCGGAAATGCCGGCGCCGGAGGCCCTGCTGCCCGACGCGGAAGCCGCGCCGGGTGCCAGCGGCCCGGCAGGTCATTGCGCGCTATCTGAAGCAGCTGCCGGCTGCGCCGGGCGTCTACCGCATGCTCGATGCCGAGGGCAACGTCATCTACGTCGGCAAGGCGCGCAACCTGAAGGCGCGCGTGTCGAACTACGCGCGGCTCGGCGGCCACACCAACCGCATCGCGCGCATGATCTCGGCGACGGCGGCGATGGAGTTCGTCACGGTCGGCACCGAGGCCGAGGCGCTGCTGCTCGAAGCGAACCTCATCAAGCGCTTCCGGCCGCGCTTCAACGTGCTGATGCGCGACGACAAGTCGTTTCCCTACATCCTCATCGCGCGCGACAAGCCGGCGCCGCAGATCATGAAGCATCGCGGCGCGCGCAACCGCAAAGGCGACTACTTCGGGCCGTTTGCCTCGGCCGGCGCCGTCAATCGCACGATCAACATGCTGGAGCGCGCGTTCCTGCTGCGCTCGTGCTCGGACAGCGTCTACGAAAGCCGCACGCGGCCGTGCCTGCTGCATCAGATCAAGCGCTGCTCGGCGCCGTGCACCGGGCGAGATCGCGCTCGACGACTACGGCCGGCTGGTCGACGAGGCGGTGCGCTTCCTGCGCGGCGAGAGCCAGAACGTGCGCGTCATGTACCGGCAGCTGATGGAGGAGGCGTCCGCGCAGCTCGAGTTCGAGCGGGCGGCGCGCTTCCGCGACCGCCTGGCGGCGCTGGCGCACGTCACGGCCGACCAGTCGATCAATCCCGAAGGCATCGAGGAGGCCGACGTGTTCGCCGCCGCGCAGGAGGGCGGGCAGACGTGCGTCCAGGTGTTCTTCTTCCGCACCGGCCAGAACTGGGGCAACCGCGCCTACTTTCCCAAGGCCGATCGCTCGCTGCCCGTCGAGGAGGTGCTCGATAGCTTCATCGCGCAGTTCTACGACGACAAGCCGGTGCCGCGGCTGATCCTGCTGTCGCACGACGTGCCGAACCGCGAGCTGCTGGCCGAGGCGCTGTGCATCAAGGCCGACCGCAAGGTGGAGATCCGCGTGCCGCAGCGCGGCACCAAGTCGGGCATCGTCGAGCACGCGCTGGCCAACGCGCGCGAGGCGCTCGGCCGCAAGCTGGCGGAAAGCTCCTCGCAGAGGCGCCTGCTGGAAGGTCTGGCCGAGCGCTTCGGCCTGGTGACGGTGCCGCGCCGCATCGAAGTGTTCGACAACAGCCACATCCAGGGCACCAACGCCGTCGGCGCGATGATCGTCGCCGGCCGCGAAGGCTTCGTCAAAGGCCAGTACCGCAAGTTCAACATCAAGTCGGAGAACCTCGCGCCGGGCGACGACTACGCCATGATGCGCGAGGTGCTGACGCGCCGCTTCAAGCGCCTCGTGATCGAGACGAACGAGGAGGAGAAGAAGGAGGACGGCGTCATCGGCGTCATCAAGGAGACGGCGAGCAATCTGGTGGCGATGGCTGCCGTGGCCGCCGGCGCCTCGCCCGATGACGTGGACGACGAGCGTGTTTCCCGACCGGCCCGGACCTGGTGCTGATCGACGGCGGCGCCGGCCAGCTCGCCGTGGCGCGCGAGGTGATGGCCGATCTCGGCTTGCACGAAATCTGTCTGATCGGCGTCGCCAAGGGGCCCGACCGCGACGCGGGGCGCGAGCACTTTCATTTGGCCGGGCGCGACCAGCCGATGATGCTCGAGCCGCGCGACCCCGTGCTCTACTTCGTGCAGCGACTGCGCGACGAGGCGCACCGCTTCGCCATCGGCTCGCACCGGACGCGGCGGGCGAAGGCGATCAGCGCCAACCCGCTCGACGACATCGACGGCATCGGCGCGCAGCGGCGGCGCGCGCTGATGAATCACTTCGGCTCGGCCAAGGCGGTCTCGCGCGCCGGCGTCGAGGACCTGAAGGCCGTCGACGGCATTTCGGCGGAGATGGCGCAGCGCATCTACGACCATTTCCACGAGCGCCGCAGCTGAGCGCCAGAAGCGCACACGACGCAATCGCGACCGGGAACCAGTCCCGGCCACGTGCGCTTCGTTCAGGTCGGCGTCGTCGCGTGCTTAGACGGGCGGCGCGGCCAGCCGGCGGCATGGCGATGGCCTGCAAGCCAGTAGACCCAAGCCACGTAGAACACGGCGAAGAACACGGCCGTCAGAATCGCTCCGATGAAGCGATTGCCGAAGGCGACGATGTTGCCGACGATGGCGGCGAGGAAAGCGATGCCCGAGAAAATGCCGACGGTCGTTCCAATCGACGGTCGCCAAGTCGAACGGTAGTGCCGGCATACCTACAACTCCCCCTAGAAGCCCATTTTTGCGGGCCGATTTCATAGTGCTCTGCACCAGCAGTTTCCGCCAACGTCGGTCTAGTTGCAAGACCGCGCAGGCAACCCCTTGTGCGCAGTAGGAATGTCTAGCGTTCTGTTGTGACGGAACGATTGCGTATTGCTTCAGGAGACGCCATGGGCGCGGAACCAGGCGAGCATGCGCGACCACCCGTCGCTGGCCGCTTCCGCGCGGTAGCTCGGGCGGTAGTCGGCGTTGAAGGCATGCGGCGTGTCCGGGTAGACGACGATCTCGCATTGCTTGCCGGCCGCCTTGCAGGCCGCGCGCATGCGATCGATGGTGTCCGCGGGAATTCCCTGGTCGGCCCCGCCGTAGAGGCCGAGCACCGGCGCCTTGAGGTCGGCGGCGATATCGACCGGGTGGCGCGGCGTGTTCGCGGAGCTGTCGCCGACGAGCTTGCCGTACCAGGCGACGCCGGCCAGCACCTGCGAGCTGTGCGCCGCGTAAAGCCAGGTGATGCGCCCGCCCCAGCAGAAGCCGGTGATGCCGAGCTTGGCTGGTGTCGCCGTGTCCGGAGGCCTCGGCGTAGGCGACGGTCGCGTCGAGGTCGGCCATCACCTGCGCGTCGGGCACCTTGGAGACGACCTTGGAAATGATCTCCTGCACGTCGGTCATGCTCGGCGACGCTGCCCTGGCGCACGTACAGCTCCGGCGCGATGGCCATGTAGCCCTGCTTGGCGAGGCGGCGGCACACGTCGCGGATGTGCTCGTGCACGCCGAAGATCTCCTGCACCACAAGGATGACCGGAAAGGTGCCGGCCGTTGCCGGCATGGCGCGGTAGGCGGGAATCTCGCGATCGGCGGCGGGAATGCTCACCGGGCCGGCGACGAGACCTTCGCTGTCGGTGTGGATCACGGTTTGCGCTGCGACCGGCCGCACGGCGGCGGCAAACCCGACTGCGAGGCTCGCGGCTAGCAATTCGCGACGGTCCAAATCCACCTTGGCCTTCAGACTGCGCCGATCGTTCTCGAAACCGTCCATGCGTTTACTCCTCGCGAATTGTTGCCTGGCGGAGCGCGCAACCGCACCTTCATGCCTCGTAGATAGGATGCAATCCCAATTTCGCCCCGCTCCTCGTCAATGGTGGCCAGGGGAACACGCAGAGCTTCTTGGCTGTTATCGACCAGCAGGTGAGCATGGCGTCTATCGCGTCTGTCGACAAAACGCTGAGCCGCGTGTCCTTGTGGATGTCCTCCGTGGCATTCGCGGGGATGCTGGCGCTCGCGTTTCTGCCCGGTCGCGAGGTGCCTGCTCCGGTGAAGATCGCGGTGCCGACCTTCGCCGCCCGCACCTGCACCTCCGGCCAAAATGGCCGCGCAGCGAGCCGCGCCTGCAGCCGCTCCGGCCGCCACCCGACCGTCTTCGATCGCCGACACGGCACCAGCGACTCCGCCCGCTCGCCGGCGCGCCCGCAGTCGCCGCCAAGACATCCGTTCCGCCCGCCAGCGCAACCGCTCCAGCGGGAACTGCTACGCGCCGCCGGTGCCGCGGCGACGCCTCCGGCGATCACGACACCGCCGCCGCCGGACGTATGGACGCCGGAGGAGCTGGCCGCCGGATTGCGTCAGTGCGTGCAGCTATTGGCGCCGGTCACCGCCGACGTCGCCATGGAAGAGCCGATGAAGCATGGCCAGTGCGGCACGCCCGCCCCGCTGGCTTTGCGCAGCGCCGGCGGCAAGGACAAGGTCGAGTTCGCGCCGGCGCCGACCATGAACTGCCGCCTCGCGGCATCGATGGGCGAGTGGGTCGACAAGGTGCTGCAGCCGGCCGCCCAAGAGGTACTCGGCTCGCGCATCACCCGGATTCTCGGCTCGGGCTCGTACTCCTGCCGCAACATCTACAACAATCCGAAGCTGACGTTGAGCGAGCACGCGACGGGCAACGCCATAGACGTCGCCGCCTTCGTCACCGCCGACGGCCGCACCATCACCGTCAAGCAAGGCTGGGGCCCGACCGAGCGCGACATCGTCGCCGCCAAGAAGAAGGCGGCGGAGAAGCTGGCGGCCAAGAAGGCTGGCAAGCCGATAGCCGCCGCGACGGCCGCAGACGGTGCCGACGCCGTCGATTGCCGAAGCCGCCAAGAAGGCGCGAGGCCAAGCAGAAGGGCCGGGTCGAGAAGACGGACTTCAAGCAGGACGGTGATAAGCCTGCCGTGGTCGCCAGTGCCGACCTGCAGCCGGCGACGACCAAGGAAGCGGCCTTCCTCAAGCGCCTGCACGGGGGTTCCTGCACGCTGTTTGCGACGGTGCTGGGTCCGGAGGCCAACGAGGCCCACCGCGACCACTTCCATCTCGATATGAAGGTGCGCCGGACGACCCACGGCGTGTGCCACTGAAGCCGCGCTGTGGCCCGCGAATTCGAGCGTCACATGTGCGCCATTGACGACCCATCGGCCGGATGGTGTACCAAAGGCTGATGGAACACGCCGCCGCCTCACGCGCCATGCCGATGAGCCTGCCGAACGTACTGACGTACGTTCGCATTGCGGCCGTTCCCGCGCTCGTCGCCTGCCTGTTCTTCCTCAAGGGTGACGTGGCGCGCTGGTCGGCCTTCGCGCTGTTCGTCTTCGCCGGCCTCACCGATTGGCTCGACGGCTATCTCGCCCGCGTGTGGGAGCAGCAGTCGACCCTCGGGCGCATGCTCGATCCCATCGCCGACAAGCTGCTGGTCGGCGCCGTGCTGATGATGCTGGTGCACGACAACACCATCACCGGCTGGTCGATCTGGGCGGCGATCATCATCCTGGTGCGCGAGATCCTCGTCTCGGGCCTGCGCGAGTTCCTCGCCGAGCTCAACGTGAAGATCCACGTCACGCAGCTCGCCAAGTGGAAGACGACGATGCAGATGATCGCGCTGGCGGTGCTGCTCGCCGGCCCGGCCGCGGAGAAGATCGTGCCGGGCATCATGACGGGCGGTCTCGTGATCCTCTGGATCGCGGCGCTGCTGACGCTGTGGACCGGCTACGACTATCTCAAGGCAGGCGTCGTGCATGCCATGGAGCGCTGAGCGCACATGGGCGAGAACGCGGCATATACGGTTCATATTCGCTATTTCGCGTGGTTGCGCGAGAAGGTCGGCCTCGAGAGCGAGGAGCGTCGAGCTTCCCGCGGGCGTCGAGACCGTCGCCGATCTGGTCGGCTGGCTGAAGCAGCGCGGGCCGCAATACGGCGAGGCGTTTGCCCGGCCGCAGGTCGTTCGCGCGGCGCTCGACAAGGTGCACGTGAAGCCGAGCGCGGCGCTGGGCGCTGCCCGCGAGATCGCCTTCTTCCCGCCCGTCACCGGAGGGTGAGGCCATGTCCGTGCGCGTGCAGCGGGAGGATTTCGACGTCGGCGCCGAGACGGCAAAGCTGATTGCCGGCGATCCGGACATCGGCGCCATCGTCACCTTCACCGGCCGCGTGCGCGGCAAGGACGACGGCCGCCAGATCGCGGCGCTGACGCTCGAGCACTATCCCGGCATGACCGAAGCCGAGATGGCCGCCATCGAAGCCGAGGCGCAGGCGCGCTGGCCGCTGCAGGCCTCGCTCGTCGTGCACCGCGTCGGCGAGTTGAAGGCCGGCGACAACATCGTGCTGGTCATCACCGCGTCGGTGCACCGCCAGGCCGCCTTCGAGGCCGCCGGATTTCTCATGGACTATTTGAAGACGCGGGCGCCGTTCTGGAAAAAAGAGACGACGGCGTCAGGCGATAGCGCGTGGGTCGAAGCCCGCGACGCCGACGAGGACGCGGCGAAGCGTTGGCGCTGATTTAAGAATCGCCGAATTTAATCTTTGCAGCATCAACTTAAGCGTTAGCGAAGTTTTAAGGGTTACGGCGCGATAACCCTAACAATGTCTGAAGGCGGACTGCAAAACGCCATCATCTCAGGCAAACCTGACTGTCCTTACCACTTCGATTTGTACCGCGTAGACGGGGGTCAGACGTCATGGTTCACGGCACGCCGTGGCGCTTGCGCCGCGGGATCCTACTCGCGTTTACCATTCTCTGCGCGCACCAGCCGCTGCAGGCCCAAAGCCTATTCGGCGACGTCGGCGACGCCCTCTTCGGCAGCTCGTCGGAGCCCGCAGCCGCAGCGCCCGTCACCACCGGCGCACTGCAAAGCAATCAGCAGCGCACGCGCTTCGTCATCGGCCTGCCGAAGACGACCGAGTTCCAGGTCTTCTCGCTGACCAATCCCAACCGGGTCGTCGTGCAGGTGGCGGAGACCAAGCTGCGGTTGCCCGAGCAACCCAAGACGGCGCCGGTCGGCCTCATCAAGTCGTTCCAGGCCGGCCTCTCCGGGACCGATCGCTCCCGCGTCATCATCTATGTCACCGAGCCGGTGATCGTCTCCAGCGCCCGGATCGAGAAAGCCACGGACGGGCGCAACCAGCACCTGGTCGTCGAGATCTCCTCGTTCGTCCCCGTCACCGCCAGCGTCGCGCCGCCGGTCAAGCAGCAGAAGTCGGCGATGGCGCCGCCTCCGTTCGCTCTCGGTGGCGCCGGTCTGCAGCCGCCGCTGCCGCGTCCGGCAGTCTCTCCCGACGTGCTCGCGCAGCGCGCCTTCAAGCCGATCATCGTCATCGATCCCGGCCACGGCGGGCATGACTCCGGCGCTGAGAAGAACGGCGCCGTCGAAAAAGACATCACGCTCGCTTTCAGCAAGATCCTCGCCAAGAAGCTCACCGCCACCGGCCGCTTCAAGGTGATGCTGACGCGCGAGGAGGACGTGTTCATCCCGCTCGGCGATCGCATCGCCTTCGGCGAGAAGAACAAGGCCAATCTCTTCATCGCCGTGCACTGCGACTACGCCGACACCGGCAGCACGGCCAGCGGCGCCACCATCTACTCGCTGCGCGATTCCACCGCCGACAGCCTGCGCCGTTCGACCCGCGGCGACGTAGCGAGCAAGGTCCTGTCGAAGAACGAGGTCGAGAAGGTGAAGCAGGCGAGCGACGGCGACGACGTCAAGCCTCGTCAAAGGCATCCTGTCCGATCTCGCCGAGCGCGAAGTCGACGCCACGCACGACCGCACCAACGTTTTCGCCCGCACGGTCATCGAGACGATGGGCGCCAGCACGGCGATGCGTAACGAGCCCGATCAGCAGGCTGGGCTTCCGCGTGCTGAAAACGGCGCAGTTCCCCTCGGTTCTGATCGAGCTCGCCTACGTCACCAACAAGCAGGATGCGGCCAACCTGCAATCGGACGTCTGGCGCGACAAGGTCAGCAACTCGATCCTCAGCGCCATCGACAACTACTTCTCAAATCAGGTCGCCCAGCTGCCCATGTGAGGCGCCGGCAAGGCCCCGATAACAAAAGAGGCCGGCCCCGCCAGGGACCGGCCTCGATTCTTGTGGCCGATTGGGTCGCACACCCGTCTCGGCTAAGCCCCCGTCAAGTCCTACTCGGAGGACGCATCTGTTTTTGGCGCCAGAGCAGAATTCCGAGCCATTCCAATTCGAGCCGAAGCGGATGAGCGACGCGTGAACGAGAAGATACGGCGTGTGGGACCTTCGCTTGATGAAGGCGCTTCAGCATTTGCCACTCCATCTTCAAGTGTATGCCGCAGCCTCAGCCTGCTATCCGGTACGCATCGGCCGACGGACGCCACGCGCCAGCACGCCGGCCGGGATTGGCACGGCGCGTGAACGGCGGTCGTCGGGGATTGCAGGAGGTTACGGCGGTCGCGGACAGGGTTCGGCAGAGGCCGACAGACCTGACCGTCAGATGCTCCCTGGGGCGGCCCTATCCATGCCCGCCACGCATCCAACCGGCCATAAGTGCCAGTCATTCGAAGGTTCTGGCTCAGAGACGTCAAGGCCACACGGCCTCCTTCTCTGACGCGCACTCGTAGTCGGCTCCCGAGCAGGAGCCGCGAGAGGTCGGCCCCCTCGACTCGGGAGACTAAGCGATTCGCCCACAGATACGAGGGGTGCGGCGCAGCAAATTAATGTTGCATGCGCGGTGGTGTTGCTTAGACCGGTAAAAACCGGTTTTGAAGGCCATGGTTCGCCGTTTTCTGCGGCATACTTTAACTATTCGAATCGCCCGCCCTCCGAGGATCCGCATGCGAAGCTCCCCGATGCTTGCCCTGGCCGCGCTGCTGGTGGCGACTCCCGCCTTGGCCTGCACCGGTCAGTCGGTGCAGATCTCCGGAGATTTCCAAACGGGCGAAAAGGCGTGGGGTGAATCCGACGCGCAGTTTCAGGCAAAGGGACCCGAGGCGATCTTCATGCCGCAAGTCGGCACGCAGTCCGCCAGGTGGAACGCCAGCAAGACCTTCACCGATCTCGACGCCTGCGTGACCATCGCCATGCCGTCAGTGACCGCCGATGCCTCGCGCAGCTATGCCGGCATGCTGTTCTGGGTGGTCGACAAGGACAACTTCTACCAGGCGGTGATCGCGCCCAACGGCATGTTCACGGTGGCGCGCAAGGTGCGCGGCAAGATCGTCGCCACGGCGCCGGTCGGCTGGCTGCAGACGCCCGCGCTGAAGCTGGGGCCGAACGAGAAGAACACCCTGCGCGTGACGCTCGAAGGTCAGAACGTCACGGTGCGCATCAATGACAAGGAGATCGCTCGGTTCCGCGGCCAGGCGCCCGACGTCGCGAGCTACGTCGGGCTTGTCGCCTCATCGGCGCCGGCTGCGATCGACACCTGGCCGATGACCGAATTCAAGGTGACGGACGTTGTTGCCGTCGCAACCGCCTCCGCGACCGCGCAGCCGGCCACGACGGGCGCCGTCAGCACGGCCCCCGTTGCCGGTTGTGGCGAAGGCAAGGTTCTGTTCGACGACGAGTTCAAGGTCCACGATCCGATGTGGGGCGCCAAGAGCGCCGAACTCAACATCGCGGACGGGCAAGCCGAGTTCGATCCCGCGCCCGGCACGCCGACGCTACGCTGGAACCGCGGCTTCGTCTTCGGCGATCTCGACGCGTGCGCCAGCGTGCGCCTCGCCAAGGAGACGGGCGATCCCACGACCAGCTATGCCGGCGTGATCTTCTGGGTAGAGGACAGCCGCAACTACTATCAGGCGGTCGTCGCCCCCAACGGTTATTTTACCGTGGCGCGCATCGCCGACGGCAAGGCCGTCGCCAAGCGCCCGGTGGAATGGAAGAAGGTGCCGTCGATAAATAACGGCGCCAAGGAAAAGAACGTCCTGCGCGTAACGGCGAAGGGCTCTGACGTGCAGATCGCCATCAACGGCAAGCCGGCGGCGAACTTCACGGCCGAGCCGCCGCCCGCGCCGAGCTACATCGGCATGCTCGCGGCCTCGGCGGCGAGCAAGACCGGCGATACGTGGGTGATCAGCGATTTCAAGGTGACGGCGCCGCAATAGCGCGGCGCCTTCTCTCTGCGCGCGCTTCTTGCGCTCAGTGCAAGCGACCGGCGTCGTCGGTCTGGGCGGCTGACTGCACCGCCTTCTGCACCTTCTCGAACGCCCGCACCTCGATCTGCCGGATGCGCTCGCGCGATACGCCGAACTCGCTCGACAGATCCTCGAGCGTCGCCGGCTGCTCGGCGAGGCGGCGCGCCTCGAAGATGCGCCGTTCGCGATCGTTGAGCGAAGCCAGTGCATTCGACAGGTAGTTCTTGCGCTGGTCGAACTCCTGCGACTCGCCCAGCGTGTCTTCCTGCGTCGGCTGATCGTCCGCCAACCAGTCCTGCCACTCGCCGGCTTCACTGTCGGCGCGCACCGGCGCATTCAGCGAGGAGTCGCCGCCAAGCCGCCGGTTCATCGACACCACGTCGGCTTCGCTGACGCCGAACTTGCGCGCGATCGTCTTCACTTGATCGGGACGCAGGTCGCCGTCGTCCAGCGCCTGCAGCTGGCTCTTGGCGCGCCGCAGGTTGAAGAACAGCTTCTTCTGCGCCGCCGTGGTGCCCATCTTCACGAGGCTCCACGAGCGCAGGATGTATTCCTGAATGGACGCGCGGATCCACCACATCGCGTAGGTCGCGAGGCGGAAGCCCTTGTCGGGATCGAAGCGCTTGACGGCCTGCATGAGGCCGACGTTGCCTTCGGAGATGACTTCGCCGATCGGCAAGCCGTAGCCGCGATAGCCCATGGCGATGCGCGCGACGAGGCGAAGATGCGACGTCACGAGCTTCTCGGCCGCCGCCTGGTCGGAGTGCTGCTGCCAGCTTTTGGCCAGCATGAACTCCTCGCCCGGCTCCAGCATCGGAAACTTGCGGATCTCCTCGAGATAGCGGGAAAGGCCCAGAGAGCCCTGCGCGATAACCGGAAGTTTGGTCGCCATGTCTTTCACCAGCCGCCCGGTGCCCAGGGCGGTCCCTCACTGCAGTTTACGCGACACCGTCGCGCGGGGCATTTCTACCTTTGGATGCCCACGATCCCTAAACGAGCCAACCGCCTGTTTCCGTCGATTGGCGCGTATCTATGCTCTTGGCCGAGTATACGTAATCGGGCGCTACAATGTTGCACGTCACCTATGTCGCAGCCGCAACGCAGCGTTGTGCCCCGGGCCCATCACTTGAGTGCACTGATTTTGCCATTGGCAACGCTGGTTTTTTAGCTGCGCCGTCGCTAATGGGTTTGTCGGAACCGCTTACAAACGCGCGAGGCCGCTAACGGATGCTTTGCGGCCGGCCGACGATTTTCGGCTAATCGCGTCGCAAGGCGGTGAGTAGCGCCTGCATGTCGGCGGGGAGCGGCCTCGCGAAGCGCACGGCTTTGCCGGTGCGCGGGTGCTCGAAGCCCAACTCGGCGGCGTGCAGCGCCTGGCGGCCGAGCGCCGCAAACGCCGCCTGCGCCGCTGCCCCAAGTCGCCCCGCCTTGGTCTTGAAGTCGCTGCCATAGGTCGCGTCGCCGAGCACCGGATGCCCGATGTGCGCCAGGTGCACGCGGATCTGGTGCGTGCGGCCGGTCTCCAATTGCAGACGCAGGAGCGAGACCGGCCCGGCCGCGGTGTCGAACGTGTCGAGCACTTCGTAATGCGTCGTCGCGTGGCGTCCTGCTTCGCCCTTGGCGACGGCGATCTTGGTGCGGTTCGCCTGGCTGCGCTGCAGGCGCGCCGCGATGGCGCCGCGCGGACGCAGCGGCTTGCCCCACACCAGCGCGAGATAGGCGCGATGCATGCGCCCGTCGGTGCCGTGGGCGGCGAACTGGTCGCTGAGGGACTGATGCGCCGCGTCGTTCTTGGCGACGACGAGCAGGCCCGACGTTCCCTTGTCGAGCCGATGCACGATGCCGGGGCGCTTGACGCCGCCGATGCCGGAAAGGCTGTCGCCGCAATGGGCGATGAGCGCGTTGACCAGCGTGCCGCTTGCGTGCCCGGCGCCCGGGTGCACGACGAGATGCGCCGGCTTGTCGACGACGATGACGTCGCGATCTTCGTAGACGACGTCGAGTTCGATGGCTTCCGCGGCGGGCTCTGCCGGCTCCGCCTCCGGCACCAGAAGCTCGTATGTTTCGCCCGGTTTGACCCGGTATGACCCATCTCCTATGGTCGCGCCGTCCGGGCCGCGGACGTGCCCGGCGCGGATCAGTCCCTGGATGCGGGCGCGGCTCAGCGCTTCGACGCGCTGGGCGAGGAGCTTGTCGAGCCGGACGCCGGCCTCCGGCTCCGCCACGGTCAGCTCGATCCGCTCGGAGCTCGCTAGATCGATGGCCTGTTTCATGGCCTGCTAACCGGCCTCCGGATGGCCTCCACGACAGGGAGGAAGGTGAATGCAGGCGAGCGAAGCGATGTCCGCTCCGCAATCCATGAGAAACGTCGCCCGGACCGACGGCGGCGGAACTGCGGCTGCAGCGCAATCTCAAGATCATCGTCATCGCGCTGGCGGTGCTGATGCTTGCCGGCCTCGTCGCCATCGTCGGGCGCGTCATCTATCTCGCGTCGGGCTCGCCGACGCAACCGGCGCGCGCCGGTGCCGGCCATCCGGCCGGAGCAGAAGCTTGGCCTGCCGGCGGGCGCGCAGGTGCGGGCCGTGTCGCTGTCGGGAAATAGGTTAGCGGTCCACTACGACGCCGGCGGCGCCGAGGGCATCGCGGTGCTCGACCTGCAGACCGGCGCGACCATCACGACAGTCGCTATCGAGCGCGCGCCGTCCGGGAACTAAGGCGCGGGTGTTGGGCCGCAGGCCGGGCGGGAAAGAAACGGCTTGATCGAGGGGCCCCGCGTCCATATAGGTTCGCCAGCGCTGTCCCGTTCGTCTAGTGGCCTAGGACACCAGCCTCTCACGTTGGGAACAGGGGTTCGAGTCCCCTACGGGGCGCCATACAACCCATAAGCCATTGATGTGCCGGAAGCCCTTGTTCTGCAAGGGTTTCGCTAACTCGACTGCTACTTTTTCTGCTACCGGCAGAGGGTATGGTCGAGATGGCGAAGTTCCCCTATCTGACCGGCCGCAAGGGCAGCTCAAACCTCTACTACAAGCGGCAGGTCCCGCTTGAGCTGCGTGCCGACGGCCGGCCCAGCGCAGATCTGGCGTTCGCTGCGGACGGCAGACCGAAAGAAGGCCGCAGAGCCGCCTACGGTGCCACAGCACGCCGAAGTCGAAGCGCTGTTCGCCCAGTGGCGACAGAGGACGAATCGCCGACCGCTCGTGCTCGCGCCACCGCCTGAGTCGCCGCTCAGAGCGCTCCAATCGACGCTCCGCTGACGCCGGCGCTGCTGCGCCGGCTGGCCGACGCCCACTACCTCAACGTCTACGAGAACGACTTCCAATGGCGCGGTGACCTTTGGAAGAAGGTTCACGAGGACGAGGAGGCATTCTGGCGCGGAGAAATCATCAAGCTGCCCGACGACGATTGGGTCGAGTTCAAAGGCGAGCCGCACAGCTACTTTGCCTACCTGATGGAGGAGCCTGAGCTGGAGCAGGTGTTTCTCTACTCAGTCTTCCGTGCCCGCAAGGCGAAGCTCCAGCGTCTGCAGAGGCGATACCAGCTCGGAGATAGCGGCGACCACGCACCGATCGCCGATGCGCTTCTGCGCTCGAAGGAGATTGTCCCTGAGCGATGCCGACCGGTCGCGGCTTCATGCGCAAGCTCATGGAAGTTGAGATCAAGGCGCTCGAGGATCTCACGCGCCGGCAGCGAGGCGTCGTTCGATGGCATCGTGGACCGGCAGGCAGCTGTCGAACCTCCGAGCCAGCTGACGCCGACGGCAAAGCCGGGCGAGCTGATGTCTCCACCTCGTCGAGAAGTATCTCGAGGACACCGGCCGTGAGCGCGAGTGGCCGAGCAAGACCGTTGCTCCGCAAGCGCGGCGAGTTGCGCGAATTCCTGGAGATCGCCGGCGACAAGCCGGTCAACGCATATCGGCAGGCGGACGGCGTCAACTTCAAGGACGTGCAGCTGGCGCTACCCGATCTATCGTCAAAAGCCGCCCTTCAAAGGACTGACGCTCGTCGACGCGGCCAAGAAGGCATCCGAGCTGCGAGCAGGCGGCGAGCACGTCGAGCTTCTCAATCCGATCACCATCAACGACAAGATTCGGAACGGTCTCGCTGTTCTTCGAATGGGCAAAGTCGCGGGACAGCAGCGTCGTCAACCCGGTCGCGGACCAGCGCATCCAGCTTCCAAGAACAAGCGCAAAGGCAAGAAGCGCCACCCTTGGACCATCGAGGAACTCAATCGCATGTTCGCCGCGCCGATCTACACGGGCTGCCGGTCGGAGCGTCACTGGCAGCAGCCCGGCAATGTCGTGCTTGCGCCAATCGGCAAAGTACTGGGTGCCGCTCATTGCCTTGTTCTCGGGTATGCGGCTGGGCGAGATCATCCAGATGCAGGTCGCCGACGTGAAGACGCTTGATGGTATCGACTACTTCGACGTCACGCCTGTCGCGATCGAGCCGAGCGACGATGAGGCAGACGACGCCGAAGAAGAGAAGTCGCTCAAGACGGCATCGAGCCGGCGCGGCATTCCGATCCACAAGACACTGTTCGACCTCGGGTTCGGGGAGTTCCTCGAATTCCGTCGAGCGTCACGGGGAGAGACGGCTCTTTCCCGAGTTCGACAAGGCCAAGGACGACGGCTCCTGGTCGAAGCAGTTCTCGAAGCACTTCAAGCGGTTTCGGGAGTTCGATCGGCGTCACGCGTCGAGGCGTGAAGTTTCACAGCCTCCGTCACAACGTGGAAGACGCGCTGCGCAACGCCGACGTTCGAAAGGAGGTGCGCGACGCGATCCAGGGCCACGGCGAGAACGGCGTATCCCGCGAGTACGGGTCAGGCTACTACTTGAAGACGCTCAATGAGCTGTTCAGAAAGATTCGATATGACGGACTGAAGCTGCCGCGCCCCTCAGCTCTCTGACATAGTCTGGCGGTCGCATGGTATCATGCCTGGCAGGCGCTACTTGCGCGCCGCTTGCAAAAGTATGGCTTCTCGGTGGTATTCCAGATAGCGCTGCTGCCCGCTCGAGAACGAGCCGACATTCGCCGGTTCGTCTACGCAGATCCCCATTCGCTGTAGAGACGGACGATGGGCGACCGGCGAGATAATTACACGACCGCCATTTTCGAAGCTGATGAAGCCGCGATCGAATAGATGATCGATGCTTGGCGTAAGCAGGAGCCCGTTTTCTCCGTCGAGGCGTTCGTCGTTCTCGGAAGTCCCTCCAAGGCTTGCAATGACTGGCGACAAGATGTGTGGAGTTGTCGACGCCGGTAATGCGGCATCGCTTTTCCAGCACTGCAACCCGCTGGCGGAAAAGCCCCTGCCCGACGCGAGCACTGATAAGTGCTGCTCGTTCGGTGGCTGGAATAGAACTATCAACAATCAGGCGCTCCTCGAGCTTCGTCTCCCAGACTTCAAGGTCATCAGTCGGTACCAGCTCAACCTCACTCGCAGTGCTCAGGATGCGTCTGACCTCATCTCCAATCAGACCAAGCAACAATTCGGCAAGCTCGATCGGCACCTCAGTCAGATAGACAGACTGCAAGCCATTTCCGTTAGGCTGCAATGGAGAATACCGATCAGGGAGCAGCGGCCGCAACAGATCAATATGATCCTTGGGCCTTACCTGGTTGGCGAGGCGAATGAACGAGACCCGGACTTTCCACCCTATTCCCTCCCAGTTCTGGCCGGCCGAGCCAAACTCAGAAGGCTTAGGGCTTTCCCAGCAGTACGACTGTGCAATACCGATGGCGGTAATACGGGTATCGACGAAGGACAGGATGAGATCGCGGGGAGCGACCTCACGCATCAAAATTCATAAAATCGGATTGCGAGCACCGTTGGCGTTACGCTTAGGCGACCAGAGATATCCGCCTTCGAATTCGTGGCGAAAGGTCTGGTTCTGGTTGACCCACCAATAGCGCATGCCGGATCGCTAACATGCCTTAGGTCTGTGGTCGACGGGCAACTAGATCGTAACGTGGCTACGCGCTCAGACATTTGCTTGTCGCCGCGATCGTGGGGCAGGAGAGCCTATCACGCTCGACGTCCGCTTCTTAGCAGACGTCGACGCACGGGCTCGCCGGCTGCAGCATTTCACATGTCTGCTTTTGGCTGCTGATTGGTCGTGCCAAGTGCCCGACCGAGGTCTGCTGATACCTTCGATCCAGACATCATTGCTCTACCCCAACTGCGGCCTTCGGACGTGAGCTCGTATACAGAAGCAGACGTCGTCGCTTGTTCCTCACCCTGACTGCCGGCGTCCGCTTGATCCCAGAAGCGGAAGTCGACCACCTTACGATTGGCGACGCGAATGCCGTCGCCAGTCACGTCTGCTGGTTGGAGGAGACCTGTCAGTCGCGGAGGGCTTGACGCTCCTCATGAGGCTCACTTGAGGTCAGCAAACCAGGCCACGCCACTAGCGGCCAGCGGCCCTAGCTCATCGCGCTATTCACCTTTCCTCATTTCCACGAAGGGCGTCCAGCAGAGACCGCCACTGCGAAGCGATCGTAAAGCGCGCGCCATCCGCCGCCGCTTCGAACAGTTGAGGCGCCTTCCGGACACCTTGCTGCTCAAAGACATCAACGGCGGCATCGATCGCGGGCGCGGACCGCATTGGCATCGACAGCGCAAATCTCTGATGCTCGACCACGAAGCGCCAGCCGTGAGCTACAGCCTTGACCATTAAGGGCTCAAGCGCGTGCCGCCCCATGCTGTTGGCAGTTTGATAAACCCAAAAAAGGTCGCGCTGAATTCGATCGGCGGGGTTTAACGCTGAGTCATTCTCGATCGTAATCAGACTGGCCACGCGAATTGGCATCGAGGTCGATCCATCCACAGTACTCCCACCGCTCGCTGCCTCCAGGAGGGGCTTCACAATCACATCGCTCGTCCAATGGGCTGTAACGGATTCCTGAAGCTGACGCGCAGCGTCGGGTGTCCATCGGCCGGCCAGTGCCAGCGTCATCATAATGTCGACCACTGCAGCCTGGATCGTTTCGCAGATCCCGACGTCATAAGCTCCGTAACAGACAACGGACAAAGCTCAGCAATATCTGCCGTTACAAATGCTACTGGACCACCCCCATCCACTATTGCCTTAAGTCGCTTGATCAGGGACACAGCAGGTGCGATTGCGCGAACAGCTCCGTCGATATCTGCCGTCCGCAGAGCCTTGGCGAAGTAGGCATTTGCGAGATTGCTCTCCAGCGACACAACGCGCAACGGTCCCTGCCTCGCGGCTGATCTCTTCGCGATATCCGCGTCGACGCCCGCATCGACTTCCACGCTTTCGAGTACGCGCCAATTCTCCGCGAGCGAGTGCAGCTCAGCGGGTTCAGGCACTGCTGAGCCCTCCAGTACTGATCCCAAGCCCGGCTTCACAGACGGCTTTGGTCCCTTGGGATAGGGCTCCCCCAGGTACATGAAAAATCCTACGACTGCCCGCGCCATGCGATGCGCCCGCAGGTTCTGCCGCGACGTCGATGGGTCGATCTTCTCAACAGCCTCCAGGGCGTCGCCGGCACGACGTATCGCTGCCGCCCGCTCCCCAAGCTCCCAGAGTACGATAGCCTCATCAATGATGAGGCCAATACACATTGCATCGGAGCCCCCTTTTGCTGCGAAGACGGCCTCTGCCTTGCGGAATAATCGCAGAGCGTCGTCATAACGCTTCGCATCCGCTGCGGCCGCAGCCCCGTCACGCAGTGCCAGTCCCTGATCAAACGGCCCCAGTTCAACGATCTCGTCCTCGATTTCGATCAGCAGCGAGACAGCCGCATCGTTCAAGCCCTGATGCTTGAGAACTTTGCTCTTCTGGCGGATCAGGGCCGGGCGCTTTCCGAAGATCTCGATCGCCGCATCGATGACCTCTAATGACTTCGTCCGATCCTCAAGGCCTTCGTCCAGTATGACGGATTGAGCGATAGCTAGCTGCGCATCAATTCAGGCATCTTCCAATCGGCGACGCGCGCGCGCATGTGCTCGTAGCGACCAAGCGCCGGCCGCAGATCCCTGCCGTTGAGCTGCTCATTCGCCCAGGCATTGTGAATGAACGTGCTCTGATCTTGCAGTACGGCCCGCACCGAGTGAATGAAGGCAGACCGTTCATCTTCGTTCAACTCGGCCAGCGCATCTATCATCTCGCTCAAGTGCTCAAATCGCGCACGCGCATGAATACGCTCGCGAGAAGCATACCGACAGCGTCGGCGCCGGGCGGCAATCCCTGGGTAAGCCCCTGTAGCAATTCCCTGAGCTCAGGAAAACTGCCGCCCATGACGTTGCGCAAGTGTCGCCTTGAGGCGGCGCAGATAGGTCACCTGCGTGCGGGCTGGTATCCACACACGGTCAAGGCCAAGAACTACCTTAGCGGAGAGTGACGTTTCCAGATCGCCGAACCCCGGTACCGATACCGCATCGATTTCGCGGAGCAGCGTCTCCGCTGCGGCAGCAGCTGTTTCTCATCTTCAAGGGCATCCGCCACCACGATTTGCAGCATCCGCAGACCGCAAGCCGTCATAGGCCTTCCGGCAACATCGACACGTCGGTGCGAAACACGGCAAGTGGCGAGAGCATTGCCGCAGCCGATTGCACCTGCCCAGGTTCCAACATCAAGATCGCTTCGATTACCTTAATCAGCACAAGCAAGTGCCGCCCCAAATAGGCATTCCAAAAGCACAAGGGCAGTGTGCGCGCGTCGAGCGTCTTCTTGGACAACCAGTAGACGGCTGCGATCTGCCGCCAATGCCGAGCCTGCTCTTGAGGCACGTCGGCACCGAGGTCGGACAAAAGTGGTGACAAACGCCACCCGCCGTCGGCGATAGGCTCGAGCCACGAGCCCTTGAGCAATGCGAGTGCATCAGATGGGTGTTCGAGCGGAGGCGGATCGTGACACAGGGCTCTAATCAGACCATCGTCGAAGCTTTGAAAGACGGTGCTTACTCGTTCTAATAAGCCGCGCGCCGACGTGTTTGAAGGGAGCTCTGCGAGTAGGCGCCTCCTGGCTTCGACCCTTGAACCGGTGACTCCCTCGTTGGCCTCCGCGCCAAGATCTTCAAGCAATGCCTCGCGGGGCCACCCCCGCGCACGCAAGTTTGCGATCTTCGCCGTGACCAGGAGGGGATGGCCCCCCGAGGTAGACACATGGATGAGGTTGCCCAGCCATCTACGAGTTCGGAATTCGGAGCAGGGCTTTGCTCAACAGCTCGCTAACCTCTGCGATCGTAAGAAGGAGCCATCACCGCGGCTTGCGGCGTCGTTCGCATCTCTGCCAGGAGTGCTGGCGAGGGTGCGTGATTGGATGTGATGACGATCGTGGCGCCACGAATTTTGGTCGCCACGGCAAGTCCGGCCAAGCAACTCTTGAGCAAGTCGATGCCACGAGCCGAGATGTCGTCCAAGATGATTCCCTGGGGCGGTGGACCGCTTGTCAGGGCCGACATCAACTCGTGCCACACGGCCACAGCGCCACGACTGTCAGCATCTGTAATGAATGGCCGGAAATCACATACCAACCACAAGCCACCCTCTGACTTCGCGATCAACTTGGCGAGCGTGGATTTTCCAACGCCATTCGGTCCGTACAGCAAAACGACGCCTTCCAGCGCCACGCGCCCGAGCAGGGCAGCAACGGTTTCCGAGCGATCCGAAAGACCGGTACGTATTTGCAGCGGCGTCACGCCTACGCCGACTTCGGGCCGTGCGTGTTGTGCCAACTGAGCTTGGGTCAGGGCCCCCATCCGGGAAGGGCCTCTTCGATGGCCCGGTTCAGGAAAGTCGCCCACAGTCAGTCGACGCGCGTTGGTGTCCTTCGAGCTCGCAGCGACGAACACCTTATCGAGCAGCACCGGCGTCCGTATCTGCCGTGGTCTCGTAGTGACCCTTTCCAAGATACATCATGCCAAGTCGTTCGCAGTGGCTCTGCAGAGCAACATCGTCCGGAGCGGCAAGCACGAACTCGACACGGCACAGCAGCCGCGATCTTATTCTTCTCCGTCAGCGAGGATTTGTCGGAGCCAGGCACCGACCGAGGCGTCCTTAAATATTTCCAATAGCGTTCGCAGAGGCGACAGATCCGCGCCCCGACTTGCTTCTTCCCAATAAGAACCAATCCAGCCTGGCCCCCTGGCAAATTTGCTGCCCTGTGCTCGCGTGCCGCCTTGCTGTTGGTCGAAATTTGAGGTTGAGGCCTCGGGTCCGTGCCTTCTTGGAGCTGTCTCCGAATAACGCTCAATCACCTCCAGAACACCCGTCGAACGGTCATGCTTCAACGCCGCGCGCACCCTTTGCTGCATCGGAAGTTTTGAGCCTGGGTCTGCTCCGTGCGCTCCACGGGATGTGAGCGGCATGATCCTCGTGGATCTTCAAGCAGCAGCTCATGGGCCGGGCGCAGGTCGATCCATTCCTGCAGTGCGTGCAGGAGCTGATACCGATAGGCCCGTAGGACATGATGAGCCTGGTGGTCTCTTTTCCAGCAACAACTCGCTCCCCCTGCAGCTGGCGAAGTTCATGACGGACCCGGCCCTTGAAGCACGTAATTGGGCGCGCACGCCTTCGACCGCGATGCCAAATACGAACTTGGTGTGCTCGTCGAAGATCTCGAAATCAGCGACGTGTTGCGCTCCACCAGCAATTCATCATGCAAGTTGATCTCGTATCGCTCACAAACACATCCTCGGGTCCATCCATGGAAATTGATCGCCGGTGATATCTACGATCAGGCCGTCGCGTTCGAGCCAAGCGTGGGATGTGCGCGTTGCGTTCACCAAGTACGTACTAAAATGTACAAATCCCTGCTCCGTGGAATACTTGGCCAAGGGGTTTCACACTTCTGGGTCCCCAGCAGGCTCCAACGCGGAAAGTCACGGAGGGTCACTGGCAAATATCTGGGCTGGCACCAGAGTTTCGATTGCAGATCTGTATCGCCGGCACGCCTTGCGCAGGAGTCCTCGACCCGTCAAGGCTTGTGATGCCGAGCTCATTGTTGCCGAGGCGGTTTTTCTGCGGGCGTGTTGTTCGATTTTCGCGCCATTATCTCGGCACCTCGAAGGCGTCCACGCGGAACGTTTCCTTGGCGATGATCCAGGCACCACGGCGGACGGTCGTTTCGAAGACCAGGCCGCAGTCAACCATCGTGTTTGCCGGTTGATGTTCGACCGCCTTGTTATAGGCCAAGTGCCGTGAGGATTTC
>CAVRND010000004.1:0-23680 GCA_963722495.1 uncultured Alphaproteobacteria bacterium
GTGCGTTGGTCAAGCCGGCGAACCCGCCGTGGTCGCGGTAGTCCTCGATGGACAGCGGATCGGTGATGCCGCAGCGGGCGAAGGTGAGACGCTCCTGGTTTTTAAAGTACGGGATCTCGTCCGTCAGCCCGTGCGAGAGCTTGTGTGTTCCGCCGTTGAGGAAATCGCCCTTGAAGAGGCTCGGCACGTCGGCCGGCTTCACGGGGCCGTAGGCAACGCGGCCGTTCTTAGTTTCAACTTCGACCAGCGGCTCCAGCCACAGCATGCCGCGCGAACCGTTGCGGACGATCTCGATTTTGCAGTTACGCTTCTTGGCTTCAGCAGCGATCGCCTTGGCGACGGCGTTGGCGCCCATCGACAGCGCGGCAGCATCGCGGGGAACGAAGACCTTGATCATGCCGCGGCTCCGCGATCGAGGTCGGTGATGATGTTGTCGAAGCGCTCCTTGTCGACGCAGCCATAGAGATCGCCGTCGATCATCATGGCCGGGGACAGGGCGCAGTTGCCGAGACAGTAGACCGCCTCGAGGCTGAACTGGCCGTCGGCGGTGGTCTCGCCGAACTTCACGCCGAGCTTTTCTTCAGCGTGGCGGCAGAGCGTCTGCGTGTGCATCGCCTGACAGGCTTCGGCGCGGCAGATCTTGATGTTGTGCCGGCCGCCGGGCGTGCGGCGGAACTCATGATAGAACGTCAACACACCATAGATTTCCGCGCGCGAGCGATTGAGCGCGTTGGCGATGATGGGCAGCGTCACATCGGGGATGTAACCGAGGTCATGCTGCAGATCGTGGAAGATCTCTAGCAGCGCGTCGGGCCGGTCGCCGTGCGCTGCGCAGACTTCGCGGGCGCGCTCCGCGCTACCGGCGGGGGCTTCAATGATTACTTCTAGAGTAGACTTAGTCATTCACACGTGCCTTTGCGGCTTCTACTGCGGCAACTTGACTTCATCTCAACTTGTGCCCCGCGGATCAAATCGGCCCTCTCGATGTGACCATCGAGCAGACCAATGCTGCGCCGCACCATCTGGTGGGTTCCGTGCTAGGCGTTCACGCGGTCTTCAAACGTCGCCGGCGTCAGAAGCGCAGCAGTTTCCCGCAGCGCCTCGATCAACGGTGAGAGAGGATCGCGAGCCGCCACCACCAGTCCGACGCTGTGTTCGACTGTCGGTGCATCTAGTGGAATGGCTTTCACGCCCGACATGTTTCCGAGCACGTCTAATATATATTGGGGCATTATGCTGGCTAGGCCCATGAGCCGCACATTCGAACACAAGTTGATGACCGAATTTGTCTCCAATCGCGGGCTCGGGTGGCACTTCGCCGTCTCAAAAGCCCGGTCGATTATGCGTCTGTTTTGCATATTCGGCGTGAGCAAGCAGAGCGGCACGGACGCCGCCTCCTGCCATGTGACGGACGTGCGGTTAGCCAGCGGATGCTCGTCGGGAACGAACAGGCAGTAGCGCTCGGTGTAGAGGGGCGTTGCCAGTAAGCCCTCTATCGGCTCGTTGTCGAGATAAGTAATACCAACGTCTACCGAGAAGTCATCGATGCCGCGCAGAATTTCCTCTGAGCTTTGCGACAGCACCGTGAAGTCGATGCCCGGGTGGATGATGCGGATCTTCTTGGTCAGCAGCGGGATCATCGGTAAGGCGGAGGGAATACCGCCTAGCACTAGGCGCCCCGACAATCCCGTATCGTGATCCTTCAGGTGGCCGAGTTCTTCCTGCATCGACTGCCAGCTCTTCAGGATGACGTGCGCCCATTTCAGGATGCGCTCACCCTCCGGCGTCAGGCCGCGATACCGCTGACCGCGTTCGACGATGGGAACCTCCAATTCCAGCTCGAGCTGGCGGATGCGCCCGGACAGGGTCGGCTGAGTCACATTGCAGGCTGCAGCAGCTCGCGTGAAATGCTTCTCGCGGGCGAGTGCGGCGAGGTACTGGAGCTGCCGGATGTCCATCGCGCCCCTCCCGAGGCAGGCGTCATCGCCGTTATTGTTCCGCGCGCGTCGTAGAACGGGGTAGTCCGGCTCGACCTTGCAGCCTCGGCGACGCCGCGATCATCGATCCTTCGGAGTTGAAAGGCAATTACGACCGCGCGTTTGTCCGCTGCCTCGACGGGCTGACCGGCGCCATGTTGTCGCCTTGGAGCGCTTTGATACTCTTCATGAACGAAGCGGACGCCGTCGCGGGGATACCCCGCGCGGGAGCGGGGCAGAGCTCTCATTGGGCGAGCCGACTTCGGGTGGGCCGGCGGCTGCAAATAAGTCTGCGGGCAACACTGGGTGGGTGGGACACTGATCGTCCTGCATGTGCTAACCAAAGGCGAGCCTTCGGGGCGCCTTGTAGCCGACCGCGCTTCGGTCGGGGGGTAAATCGTATGAATGCATACGGAAGCACCAGCCTGTTCGGCATGCTGATGGCCACGAGCCTCGTCTCGGGCGCCACTGCCATGGAAATCAATCAACAGCGCGCCCCTGCCACGGGCGAGGCTCCGGCATTCACGATGCCGGCCTTCTTGGACGGCGCGCGTCTGCCCGATTTGCAGGACGCCTGGCGCGCCCATTTCAGCGATACCAACGAGACCGCCTCGCTGCAGCCGGCAAGCGAAGTCGCGACGCCCACGCCTGAGATGGCGCTCAAAACAGCGCAGCAGGCGATGACACGTGCCGAGCAGGCGGGTCGCGAAGCAGCAGCGGTGCGCATACGCGCCGAGGAGCTCAGCCGCCGTTTCGGGGCCGGCGATGAGAGCGCTTCGCAACCTGTAGCTTCGACCGAGACGGCATCGATCAACACGGACGCCGCCGGTGCCGATGCGACGGCGCCGGTCGCCGACACGGTGCTGGCTCCGAGCGACGACAGTGCAGCAGCTTCGGTCGCTGCGTCGTCCACGGACGACGCCCCGGTGATCGAGAACATGGCGAAAACGCCGGCTAAGCCGGTGAAGCGATACAGCGCCCCCATTCCGCGGCGCCAACCCGTTCAGACGGCGACGCAGAGCGCGCCGCTGGCCAAGACGCTGCTGACGGTCGATCCGGCGGCGCCCAAGCCGGAAGAAAATCCCATGATGCCCGACCAGCTGCGCGCCTTCGGTTGGAATGCGCAGCCGTAGCCGCATCGCTTCTCACCGGTCGACCAAATAAAAAAGCCGCCCGCAGTCACCTGCGAGCGGCTTTCGGTTTCGTACCGAATGGCGAGGACTACATGTCCATGCCGCCCATGCCGCCATGGCCGTGCGAATGACCGTGACCGTTGTCCTTCTTCGGCGCTTCGCCGATGGCCGCCTCGGTGGTGATCAGCAGGCCGGCAACGGACGCCGCGTCCTGCAGCGCCACACGCACGACCTTGGCCGGATCGATGATACCCTTCTCGATCAGGTCACCGTACTCGTCGTTCTGCGCGTCGTAGCCGAAGGCCTGGCCCTTGGTCTCGAGAATCTTGCCGACCACGATGGATCCCTCGACGCCGGCATTGGTGGCGATCTGGCGGATCGGAGCCTGCAGTGCGCGCTTGACGATGGCGATGCCGGCGTCCTGGTCGGCGTTCTCACCCTTGGCGGTGATGGCGTTGCCGGCCTTCAGCAGCATGACGCCACCGCCCGGAACGACACCTTCCTCGACCGCGGCGCGGGTGGCATTGAGCGCGTCGTCAACGCGGTCCTTGCGCTCCTTCACTTCGACCTCGGTGGCCCCGCCGACGCGAATGACCGCGACGCCGCCTGCCAGCTTGGCCAGACGCTCCTGCAGCTTCTCACGGTCGTAGTCCGAGGTGGTCTCCTCGATCTGCGCCTTGATTTGACCGACGCGGGCTTCGATGTCCTTCTTCTTGCCCGAGCCGTCGACGATCGTCGTGTCTTCCTTGGTGATCGACACGCGCTTGGCGCGGCCCAGCATGTCGAGCGTCACGTTCTCGAGCTTGATGCCGAGATCCTCCGAGATCGTCTGGCCGCCGGTGAGGACGGCAATGTCCTCGAGCATGGCCTTGCGGCGATCGCCGAAGCCCGGCGCCTTGACGGCAGCGACCTTGAGGCCGCCCCGCAGCTTGTTGACGACGAGCGTGGCGAGCGCTTCACCCTCGACCTCTTCGGCGATAATGAGCAGCGGACGGCCTGACTGCACGACGGCTTCCAGAACCGGAAGCAACTGCTGCAGGTTCGACAGCTTCTTCTCGTGGATGAGGATGTAGGGGTCCTCGAGCTCGGCAATCATCTTCTCGGCGTTGGTGACGAAGTAGGGCGAGAGATAGCCGCGGTCGAACTGCATGCCCTCGACGACTTCCAGCTCGGTCTCGAGGCCCTTGGCCTCTTCGACCGTGATGACGCCCTCGTTGCCGACCTTCTGCATCGCTTCGGCGATCATTTCGCCGATGGCCTTCTCGCCGTTGGCAGAGATGGTGCCGACCTGGGCGATCTCGCCCGAGTTCTTGACCTTCTTGGAGCGCTTGGCGATCTCCTCGATCACCTGCACTACGGCCTTGTCGATGCCGCGGCGCAGATCCATCGGGTTCATGCCGGCGGCGACGGCCTTGAGGCCTTCGCGCACGATCGCCTGGGCGAGAACCGTGGCTGTCGTCGTGCCGTCGCCGGCGAGATCGTTGGTCTTCTGAGCCACTTCGCGCACCATCTGCGCGCCCATGTTCTCGAACTTGTCCTCGAGCTCGATCTCCTTGGCGACGGTGACGCCGTCCTTGGTCGTGCGCGGGGCGCCGAACGACTTCTCGATGACCACGTTGCGGCCCTTGGGGCCGAGGGTCACCTTCACGGCGTTGGCGAGGGTATCGACGCCGCGCAGCAAGCGCTCGCGGGCATCGGCGGCAAAGCGGACTTCTTTGGCAGCCATATGGGATTCCTTGGATGTTGCGTCTCGCTTGAAGCAAGCGATGAGCGAATAGGGGGAGCGAATAGGGGAGGATGGAGAGGTCGCGGCGCTCGAATGGCGAGTAGCAGTCTGCTACTCGCTATTGGCTATTCGCTTACTTCTCCAAAACGCCCATGATGTCGCTTTCCTTCATGATGAGCAGCTCTTGCCCGTCGATTTTCACCTCGGTGCCGCTCCACTTGCCGAACAGAACCTTGTCGCCCTTCTTGAGATCGATCTCGATAAGCTTGCCGCTCTCGTCGCGGGTGCCTGGACCGACGGCGACGACTTCGCCCTGCTGCGGCTTCTCGGCGGCGGTGTCGGGGATGATGATGCCGCCGGACGTCTTGGTCTCGCTGTCGACGCGCTTGACGACGACGCGGTCATGCAAAGGACGGAACTTCATGAGAAATCTCGCTCCAGATAGCGGGCTCGGCCGTGCGCGGCCGATGATTTGGGTTGGGCGGCATTGGCACTATGTTGACGGGAGTGCCAAGCGCGTCGTGGTGATACCTGCGGGCGGCGCCGGATGTCAATCGCAGAGCCGGACGCGGGCGCGCGGTTGCCATAGCGGCAACATGGACAACGAGCGGTTAATTTCAATGCTCCGCGACGCCAATTCGCGGGAGCAACGCCTGTGATCGATCTGACCCGTTGGACCGGCTCCAAAAGCGAAATGTGGCCGCGCCTGCGGCTCGCCATTCAGACGACCATCGCGGCGTGCCTGTCCTATGTGATCGTCGACGCCCTCGGGATGCCGCAGGGTTTCTGGGCCGTGATGACGGCGATCCTCGTAACGCAGGCGAACGTCGGCGCCTCGCTCGGCCTTGCTGCCGACCGGCTCGTAGGCAGTTTGCTCGGCGTCGTTATCGGAGGTGGTGTAGCCCTGGCGCTGGCGGATGCCCAGGAGCTCAAGTTCGCGGGGCTGGCCGTGACGGTCCTGGTGCTCGGCTTCTTCTCGGCGCGACGTCCATCCTTGCGCATCGCCTGCGTCACCGCTGCTATCGTCGTGCTCGGCGATCCGCGGCTCGGCCCACCCATCGCCTCGGCCGAGAACAGGATGATCGAGGTGGCGGTGGGCACCGTCGTCGCCATCCTGACGATGCTGATCGTGTTTCCTTCGCGCGCTGGACCGTCGTTCGCCGCCCAGGTCACTCGCACTTTCACGCCACTGTTCGAAGTGCTGCGCGATTGCCTATCGGCGGCCGTGGGCCAACCGCTCGACATCGAGGCGATGGGTGCGCAAGGCACGCGCATCCGGGCGGCGTTCGCGGAAGGCGATACGCTGGCACGCGAGGCGCGGCTGGAAGTTGCCGGCTACATCGCCGATAGCCCCGATCCCGAGGCGATCCTGCGCGCCCTGCGCCGGATGTGGCACACGGAGATCATGCTGCTGCGCGCCGTCGCGCAGCCGCTGCCGCAGGCCGCCGTGAGAATCCTAGGGCCGTCGATTGAGGCGCTGCGCAAAGCGATCGACGAGGTGGACAAGCACCTCGCGGAGCCGGGCACCGCCTACGTGTCGCCCAACCTTGCCGAGGTCGAGAGCGCGCTCGCTGCCATCGAGCACCAGATGGAGGAGATGCGCGCGCGCGGGGAAACGCGCGATCTGCCGATGGACGACATCATCCGGCTGATGGCTTTCGACTTCGCGCTCGGGCAGTTGCGGCTGAACCTGCGCGACATCGCCGAGCGCGCGCCGGAACTCGCGGCATTCGCCGGATCTACGTATCCGTTGATCCGGCGTTTGCAGGGAATGTGGAGCGCCAAGCCGGCTAGTTGATCAGCAGCCGCGCCTGGCGACGCCGGCGGCATCGAACACCTGACCGGTGAGCGTGCGGCCGGGACGCGAGGCGAGATAAAGTGCGAGGGCTGCGATGTCGGGCTCGCTGGCGAGGCTGGCGCCTTGGTCCATCGTGGCCGACGGTCCGACGGCGTTGACGCGAATGCCCTGCGGTGCCCAACGCTGGGCTTCGCCGCGCGTCACGGCGGCAAGCGCCGAGCGCACGATCCCAGCCAGGGCGGCTTCGCCAGCATTGCGCGGCGCCGGCATCGTCATGACGTTGAGGACGAGGCCCTCGTTCAGCGTCAGCCGCATGCGGTTGGCGACAACGCGCGTCACATGCACCGGGAGCATGAGCTTCTCGGACACCAGATCCTCGACGGCGTCGATGCTGGCGCGACCCTGCAAATCTTCGGCGCTAATGGGGATGAGATTGATGACGACGTCGAGACCGCCGAAGGCCTGTGCGGCCGCCTGGGCAAAGCTGATCGAGGATTCTGAAATCGCGGCAGGCGTCCGTGAACAGCTTCACCTCGCTCGCCGTTTCGGCAAGCATGGTGGTGACAGCGTCGAGCTCGAGAGACGGAGCGGTGGCATGGACAACAAGGCGGCCGCGGTGATCGGCAAATTTGCGCGCCACGTCGACACCGGAGTTCGGCGAAAGCCCCGTGATAAGCACGCGAACGCCAGCAAGCTCACCGTAGTATGACGCACCAGAATTCCGACCCATAACCGTCATCAACATGAGCTTTCCCTTCATTCTACGCCGGGAGGTTAAGGGAACACCCCGACACAACTGATACCACGTCGATTCGCCTAACGAGTTCTAAACAGCGCCCCGATTCCGGTTGGCCGGGGGCCGACCTGCGGCGCCACTGAGGCGACGCATGGCAATCCACGGGCAGTTTCGAAGTTCCTGCTGAGACACCTCGCATCTGTGGACGAATCGCTGGCGCTGTGCATCGCCCCACGATTGGCGCTTTTGCTCAGCGCCACGCCTCCGACACGAATCAACCTGCTGTTGAGAAAGCTGGTGAAAGTGGCCGGACTGTCATTGCGTAACGGGGGTGTCGGGCGAAATGCTCGATGAGACAACGAATCGGCAAGGGGGCGTCGTCACTCTTCCATGGCGAGCATTGAAAACAGCGAGCACGGTATGCCTAAGCAAAGCGGCACTGCCGATCTCATCGTGAAGGGCGCCATCGCGCTCGTCACGGTGGCCTTCTTCATTGGTGCATATCTGCAGTTCCAGGTGTCGTTCTGGCTGGCGCTCATAGCAGCGCTGTCCGTCTACATCATGCTGCTGATGGTGCATGCGCTCATGCGCCGGTCCGAGCGCGAGAGCGAACTCGTCTATGAGGTCAATCGCCTCGAGGATGAGGTGGCCCGACTGCAAGTTGCGCCGACGACGCCAGCCGTCGGAGCGCGCAAGGATCGCGCGCCCGCATTTGCGCCGTCGTCGCCGGCCGGATTGCGCGCCCCACCGGCGCCGACCGCTCCCCCGGAGCTCGCAAGAGCGCCAGCTGCGCCCACAGCCCCACTGACGAATGCCGCGCCACCGATGCCGCCGATGGGCGCCGCACCGCCGCGCATCTTCCGCGGCGCTCCGCCGGCAATGGCGGCCGAGCGCGAACCACGCCTGACAGGTATTCGTCCGGGCGCCCCGGCGCATGAGCCGCAGCGTTCAGAATCACATCGCCCCGATCCCGTGCTGTCGGTCCCAACGGCGCCGTTCGCAGCCGAGCAGCAGCAACGTGGCCCGACGCTGCCCGATTGGTCGGCAGCGCCGGGCCCGCCGGCAACGTCCGTCGATCCGATGCACGATTATTGGCCGGCCCGTCAGTCGAAGCCGTCTCTCCCCGAGGGCCCGCGCGTCGAGCTACCACCGATGCCGCCGATGGCCGCTGAGCGCGAGACCGATCTCGACGCCGTGCACGGCATGATCAAGCGTCTCGCCGACGAGGTGAACGTGGGCGCCGAACCGACGCTCGATGGGATGCCGCCGCGTCAGGAGAGCGCTCTGCGTGCATCATTAAATGCGCTGCAGACGACCGCCAACGCCATGCGTGCCACCAAGAAGAAGGGTGGGCTGCCGCCGGTGTCCGCGGCGCCGCGTGCCGGCGCGCCAATGCCGCCACCAATTATGCCGTCGCACACCCGCCTTGCTTCGCTTGCCGAGGCAGTCGCTGCCGGCCGTATCGACGTGGCGCTGTCGCCGATCGTCGGCCTCGCCGATCACCAGGTGCACTACTACGAGGTCGTTGCCTGTCCGCGCGATGAACGCGGCACGCCGCTTTCCGCGACAACGCGCGATCCGCAGCTCGCACTTGCTGGACTTCTGCCGCTCCTCGACAGCGCGCGTCTGCGCCAGGCGGCGCGCGTGGCCCGCTCGCTCGCCGAGGAAGGCCGCCAGACGTGCCTGTTCGCTCCGGTGACGGCCGTGTCGCTCGCCAACGAAAGCTTCCTCGACGAGCTGGCGGACGCCTATCGCGATCGCGAGGCGCTGGCCTCTGAGCTGGTGCTGACCTTTGCCCAGGCCGACGTGCGCACCTTCGGCGGCTCCGAGTGGAGTGCGTTGACGGATATGCGCGATCTTGGCTTCCGCTTCGGCGTCGAGGACGTGACCGACTTCGACTACGAGTTTACGGCGCTGTGCGCGGCTGGCTTCGCCTTCGTGAAGCTTGACGCCGCGACGCTGACCGGCGGCCTGGCCGCGCCCAACGGCACGATGGGCGCCGACGAGGTATGCCGCAATCTGGGCGAGCTTGGTCTTACTCTGATCGTCGGCGGGGTCGATGACGACACGTTGCGATCGCAGGTGCTCGCTGCCGGCGTGCCGCTCGGCCAGGGAGCACTTTACGGCGCCCCGGTTGCCGTCCCCGGGCAAGAGTTTGCGATGGCGGACCACGCTGCCGCTTGAGATTTGCGCGGGCGGCAGCTAGGCAAAGGCCATGCCGCCCGCGACCTCTCCCGATTCCGCACCCATCCCGCTCATTCAATCGATCGCGCCGTTCGCCGACGGAACGACGGCGTGGCTGGTCGATATCTGGGGCGTGATCCATAACGGCGTGAAGCCGTTCATGGATGCTTGCGACGCCTGCACCCGCTATCGCGAGGGCGGCGGCATCGTCGTGCTCGTCTCCAACTCTCCGCGTCCGAACCTAAGCGTCGCCGCGCAGCTCGATGGCCTCGGCGTGCCGCGCACGAGCTGGGACACCATCGTCACTTCGGGCGACGTCGCCCGCACGCTGATCGCCGAATATGCGGGGCGGCCCATTTTTCACATCGGCCCGGAGCGCGACCTCGCCACGTTCGCTGGCCTAGGCGTTGTTCGCGTCACGCCCGAGGATGCCGACGCGATCGTCTGCACGGGGCTGTTCGACGACGAGCGCGAGACGCCGGAGGACTATGCGGCGACGCTCCAGCGATGCTTCGCGCGCGGACTGCCGATGATCTGCGCCAACCCGGACGTTATGGTCGAGCGCGGCGGACGCATGATCTACTGCGCCGGCGCGATCGCGCGTGCCTACGAGGCGATGGGCGGCAAGGTCGCCTACGCCGGCAAGCCGTACGCGCCCATCTACACCCTGACCTTCGAAACGCTCGAGAAGCTGAAGGGCCGGCAGCGGCGATAAGGGTAAGCTCCTCGCCATCGGCGACGGCATAGGCACCGACATTGCCGGCGCCGCAGAGGCGGGCGTACGCTCCGTGTTCGTGGCCAGTGGCGTGCATGTCAAAGGCGGGCTCGACGCCAAAGCCATCGAAGGCCTGTTTCCGCCGGGCTCGCCGCGGCCGGTCGCGGCGATGACCAAGTTCGCCTGGTAATTCGTCGCCCCGCTCGCTTGACGGCGCGGGGCTGCGGGCCGATTTATCCGGGATGCCCAACAAGGATACGAGCGCGCCCACGCCGGAAATGCCGGCGCCGGAGGCCCTGCCACCCGACGCGGACGCCGCGCCGCGTGCCAGCGGCCCGGAGGTCATTGCGCGCTATCTGAAGCAGCTCCCGGCAGCGCCGGGCGTCTACCGGATGCTCGATGCCGAGGGCAACGTCATCTACGTGGGCAAGGCGCGCAGCCTGAAGGCGCGCGTGTCGAACTACACGCGGCTCGGCGGCCACACCAACCGCATCGCGCGCATGATCGCCACGACGGCGGCCATGGAGTTCGTCTCGGTGCGCACCGAGGCGGAAGCGCTGCTGCTGGAAGCGAACCTCATCAAGCGCTTCCGGCCGCGCTTCAACGTGCTGATGCGCGACGACAAGTCGTTCCCCTACATCCTCATCGCGCGCGACAAGCCGGCGCCGCAGATCATGAAGCATCGCGGGGCGCGCAACCGCAAAGGCGATTACTTCGGCCCGTTCGCCTCGGCCGGCTCCGTCAATCGCACGATCAACATGCTGGAGCGCGCGTTTCTCCTGCGCTCGTGCTCCGACAGCGTTTACGAGAGCCGCACGCGCCCGTGCCTGCTGCACCAGATCAAGCGCTGCTCGGCGCCGTGCACGGGCGAGATCGCGCTCGACGACTACGGCCGTCTGGTCGACGAGGCGGTGCGCTTCCTGCGCGGCGAAAGCCAGAACGTGCGCATCATGTACCGGCAGCTGATGGAGGAGGCGTCATCGCAGCTCGAGTTCGAGCGCGCGGCGCGATTCCGCGACCGGCTGGCGGCGCTGGCGCATGTCACGGCCGACCAGTCGATCAACCCGGAAGGGATCGAGGAGGCCGACGTGTTCGCCGCCGCGCAAGAGGGCGGCCAGACGTGCATCCAGGTGTTCTTCTTCCGCACCGGGCAGAACTGGGGCAATCGCGCCTACTTCCCGAAGGCCGATCGCTCGCTGCCGGTCGAGGAGGTGCTCGATAGCTTCATCGCGCAGTTCTACGACGACAAGCCGGTGCCGCGGCTCATCCTCCTGTCGCACGACGTCCCAAATCGCGAGCTGCTCGCCGAGGCGCTGTGCATCAAGGCCGATCGCAAGGTCGAGATCAACGTTCCGCAGCGCGGCACGAAGTTGGGCATCGTCGAGCATGCGTTGAACAACGCGCGCGAGGCGCTCGGGCGCAAGCTGGCGGAAAGTTCATCTCAGCGTCGCCTGCTGGACGGACTCGCGGAGCGCTTCGGGCTGGTGACCGCACCGCGCCGCATCGAGGTGTTCGACAACAGCCACATCCAGGGCTCGGCCGCCGTCGGCGCGATGATCGTTGCCGGGCGCGACGGTTTCGTCAAAGGCCAGTACCGCAAGTTCAACATCAAGTCGGAGAATCTCGCGCCGGGCGACGACTACGGGATGATGCGCGAGGTGCTGACGCGGCGTTTCAAGCGGCTGGTGGTGGAGACGAACGAAGAGGAAAAGAAGGAGGACGGCGTCGTCGGCGTCCTCAAGGAGACCGCAAGCAACCTTGTGGCATTGGCCGCGACCGCCGTTGGCGCCTCACCCGACGATGTCGAGGACGATGACGCATTTCCCGATCGGCCCGACCTCGTGCTGATCGACGGTGGCGCCGGCCAGCTCGCCGTGGCGCGCGAGGTGATGGCCGATCTCGGACTGCACGAGATCTGTCTCATCGGCGTTGCCAAGGGACCCGACCGCGACGCAGGCCGCGAGCACTTCCATGTTGCCGGCAGCGAGCGCCCTATCATGCTCGAGCCGCGCGATCCGGTGCTCTATTTCGTGCAGCGACTACGCGATGAGGCGCATCGTTTCGCCATCGGTTCGCACCGCACGCGCCGTTCGATGGCCATCAGCGCCAATCCGCTCGACGACATCGAGGGCATCGGCTCCCGTCGCCGCCGCGCGCTGATGAATTACTTTGGCTCGGCAAAGGCGGTGTCGCGAGCCGGCATCGAAGACCTGAAGGCGGTCGACGGCATCTCGGCGGAGATGGCGCAGCGCATCTACGACCACTTCCACGAGCGCCGCAGCTGAGAGCGAAACAGCGTTCGCACGCAACCGCGACCGGGAACCAGTCCCGGCCACGTGCGCTACGGCAGATGTCAACGTCGTCGAGTACCTAGACGGGCGGAGCGGCAGCCGGCGGCAGCGCGATAGCTGCGAGCCAGTATACCCAAGCCACGTAGAACACGGCGAAGAACAGGGCCGTCAGCACCGCTCCGAAGAAGCGATTACCGAAGGCAATGACGTTGCCGACGATGGCGGCGAGGAAAGCGATACCCGCGTAGATGGCAACGGTCTGCCAATCCACGGTCGCCAAGTCGAACGGTAGTGCCGGCATACCTACAACTCCCCCTAGAAGCCCTTTTTCGCGGGCTGATTAGCGATCTTGCGCAAATAGTTTCCGTCAACGACAGCCCAGTTGCAAGGCCGCGCAGGCAACCCCTTGTGCGCAGTAGGAATGTCTAGCCTTCTGTTATGACGGAACGTTTGCGGTCGCCTCAGGAGACCCCGTTGGCGCGGAACCAGGCGAGCATGCGCGACCACCCATCCTTCGCGGCTTCGGCGCGATAACTCGGGCGGTAGTCGGCGTTGAAGGCGTGCGGCGTATCCGGGTAGACGACGATCTCACATTGCTTGCCGGCGGCTTTGCACGCGGCGCGCATGCGATCGATCGTTTCGGCTGGAATACCCTGGTCGGCGCCGCCGTAGAGGCCGAGCACCGGCGCTTTCAACTCTGCAGCGATATCGATGGGATGGCGCGGGGTGTTCGCTGTGCTGTCGCCGACGAGCTTGCCGTACCAGGCAACGCCGGCTTTCACTTGAGCGCTGTGCGCTGCATAGAGCCAGGTGATGCGCCCGCCCCAGCAGAAGCCCGTGATGCCGAGCTTGGCGATGTCGCCATGCCCGGAAGCCTTCGCGTAGGCGACCGTGGCGTCGAGATCGGACATCACCTGCGCGTCCGGAACCTTGGAGACGACTTTGGAAATGATCTCCCTCACTTCGGCGATGTCGGCGACGCTGCCCTGCCGCGCATACAACTCCGGTGCGATGGCCATGTAGCCCTGCTTGGCGAGGCGCCGGCACACATCGCGGATGTGCTCATGCACGCCGAAGATTTCCTGCACGACGAGGATGACGGGGAACGTGCCGGATTTGGCTGGCATGGCGCGGTAGGCGGGAATTTCGCGATCTGCGGTGGGGATGCTCACCTCGCCGGCGACCAATCCTTCGCTATCGGTGTGGATCACCGTCTGCGCGGCGACGGGGTTCACGGCGGCGGCGAAACCCACCGCGAGGCTTGCAGCCAGCATTTCGCGTCGGTCGACATCGGTCTTGCCGCGCAGGCTGCGCCTATCGTTCTCGAATCCGTCCATGCGTTTACTCCTCGGGAATCGTTGCCTGGGGGAGCAGGCAACCGCACCTTCATGCCTATTAGATAGGCTACAATCCCAATTTCGCCCCGCTCCTCGTCGATGGTCGACAGGGGAACACGCAGAGCTTCTTGGCTGTTATCGACCAGCAGGTGAGCATGGCGTCTATCGCGTCTGTCGACAAAACGCTGAGCCGAATGTCTTTGTGGATGTCCTCCGTGGCGTTCGCGGGGGTGCTGGCGCTCGCGTTCCTGCCGAGCCGCGAGGGCCCCGCGATAAAGACACCCGCTGCGGTCGCGCGCCCAGCCACGGTCGCGCCTCCAGCCAAGGTGGCGACGTCGCAATCCTCTTCGATCGCAAACGTGGCTCCACCCGCTTCTCCGTCGGCTCCGGTCGCCGCCCCGGCCCCGGTGCCGCCCGCGGCCGCTTCGCCGCCCGCTAGTGCTCCGCCGCCTGCCGCCGCGCCTGCGACACCTGCCGCGGCGAGCGCGACGCCACCCGCCATCACGACGCCCCCTCCGCCCGACGTTTGGACTCCGGAGGAAATGGCCGCCGGTTTGCGCCAGTGCGTGCAGTTGCTGGCGCCGGTTTCGGCTGACGTGGCGATGGAAGAGCCTATGAAACATGGCCAGTGCGGCACGCCAGCACCGCTGGCGCTACGTAGCGCCGGTGGGAAGGACAAGGTCGAGTTCGCCCCGGCTCCGACCATGAACTGCCGCCTCGCGGCATCGATGGGCGAGTGGGTCGACAAAGTGCTGCAGCCAGCGGCCCAGGAGGTGCTGGGTTCGCGTATCACCCGCATCCTCGGCTCCGGGTCGTACTCCTGCCGCAACATCTACAGCAATCCGAAGCTGTCGCTCAGCGAGCACGCGACGGGCAACGCCATAGACGTGGCCGCCTTCGTCACCGCCGATGGTCGCACCATCACCGTCAAGCACGGGTGGGGCCCGACGGAGCGCGACATTGTTGCGGCCAAGAAGAAGGCGGCCGAAAAGAAGCTGCTGGCGGACAAGAGCGCCGGCAAAGCAAAGGGCGAGACGGCCGCCATCGCGCCGACGCCTTCGATCGAGGAGGCCGGCAAGAAGGCCGAGGTGAAGCAGAAGGGCCGCGTCCTCAAGACGGACTTCAAGCGGGACGGCGATAAGCCCGTGGAGGTGGTTACCGTGGATCTGAAACCGGCAACGACCAAGGAAGCGGCCTTCCTCAAGCGTCTGCACGGCGGATCCTGCACCCTATTTGCCACCGTGCTCGGTCCGGAGGCCAACGATGCCCATAAGGACCACTTCCACCTCGACATGAAAATGCGCAAGACGAGCCGCGGCGTGTGCCACTGAAGCCGCGATTTCGCCCGTTAAACCGGCCGGTCCATGTGTGCCATTGACGACCCGTCCGCTGGATGGTGTACCAAAGGCTGATGGAACACGCTGCCGCCTCTCGCGCCATGCCCATGAGCCTGCCGAACGTGCTGACGTACGTTCGTATCGCGGCCGTGCCGGCCCTCGTCGCCTGCCTGTTCTTCCTCAAGGGCGATGCGGCGCGCTGGTCGGCGTTTGCGCTGTTCGTCTTCGCCGGCATCACCGATTGGCTGGACGGCTACTTGGCCCGCGTTTGGGAGCAGCAGTCGACACTCGGGGCCATGCTCGACCCGATCGCCGACAAATTGCTGGTCGGCGCCGTGCTGATGATGCTGGTGCACGACAACACCATCACCGGCTGGTCGATCTGGGCGGCGATTATCATCCTCGTGCGCGAGATTCTCGTTTCGGGTCTGCGTGAGTTCCTTGCCGAGCTGAACGTGAAGATCCACGTGACGCAGCTCGCCAAGTGGAAGACGACGATGCAGATGATCGCGCTGGCCGTGCTGCTCGCCGGCCCGGCAGCGGAGAAGATCGTGCCGGGCATCATGACGGGCGGTCTCGTGATCCTCTGGATCGCGGCTCTGCTCACGCTGTGGACCGGCTACGACTACCTCAAGGCCGGCGTGCAGCATGCCATGGAGCGCTGAGCGCACATGGGCGAAAACGCGGCACATAGGGTTCAGATTCGCTATTTCGCGTGGTTGCGCGAAAAGGTCGGGCTCGACACCGAGGACGTCGAGCTGCCCGCGAATATCGCAACCGTCGCCGACCTCGTCGGCTGGCTAAAGCAACGTGGCCCGCAATACGGCGAGGCGTTCGCGCGCCCGCAGGTCGTGCGCGCTGCACTGGACAAGGTGCACGTCAAGCCGACGGCAGCGCTGGGCACTGCGCGCGAAATCGCATTCTTCCCGCCCGTCACCGGAGGCTGACGCCATGTCGGTGCGCGTGCAGCGGGAGGACTTCGACGTCGGTGCCGAGACGGCGAAACTGATCGAAGGGCATCCCGATATTGGTGCCATCGTCACCTTCACCGGTCGGGTGCGTGGCAAGGACGACGGCCGCAACATCGCGGCGCTGACGCTCGAGCACTACCCCGACATGACGGAAGCGGAGATGGCCAGTATCGAAGCCGAGGCGCGGGCGCGCTGGCCGCTGCAGGCTTCGCTCGTCGTCCACCGTGTCGGGGAGCTGAAGGCCGGCGATAATATCGTGCTGGTCATCGCCGCTTCGGTGCATCGCCAGGCAGCCTTCGAAGCGGCCGGATTTCTCATGGACTACCTGAAGACGCGGGCGCCGTTCTGGAAAAAAGAGACGACGGCGTCAGGCGATAGCGCGTGGGTCGAAGCCCGCGACGCGGACGCGGACGCGGCGAAGCGCTGGCGCTGACTGCGCAATTTCGAAATTGCAGCGTCAAGTCGTTAGCGAATTCTTAAGGGTTACGGCGCGATAACCCTAACAATGTCTGAAGGCGGACCGCAAAACGCCATCATCTCAGGCAAACCTGACTGTCCTTACCACTTCGATTTGTACCGCGTAGACGGGGGTCAGACGTCATGGTTCACGGCACGCCGTGGCGCTTGCGCTGCGGGATCCTACTCGCGTTTACCTTCTTCTGCGCGCTCCAACCGCTGCAGGCGCAAAGCCTATTAGGGGATGTCGGTGACGCCCTCTTCGGGCCATCTGAGCCCGCGGCCGACGCCGCTCCGGCGACGACCACCGCTGCCCTCCCAAGCGCTCAGCAGCGCACTCGCTTCGTCATCGGCTTGCCGAAGACGACCGAGTTCGAGGTGTTCTCGCTCTCCAATCCCAATCGCGTCGTCGTGCAGGTGACCGAGACCAAGCTGCGGTTGCCCGAGCAACCCAGGGCGGCGGTCGGTCTCATCAAGTCGTTCCAGGCGGGGCTTTCGGGAACCGATCGCTCGCGCATCATCATCTACGTCACCGAGCCCGTCGTCGTCTCCAGCGCCCGCATCGAGAAAGCCAAGGACGGTCGCGCCCAGCACCTCGTCGTCGAGATCGCCTCGTTCGTTCCCGTCACAGCCGGTATCGCGCCTCCGACGAAGCAGAAGACGGTAATGGTCCCGCCGCCGTTCGCACTCGGTGGCGCTGGCCTGCAGCCGCCGCTGCCGCGTCCGGCCGTATCCCCCGATGTCCTTGCGCAGCGCGCCTTCAAGCCCATCATCGTGATCGACCCCGGTCACGGCGGGCACGACTTCGGCGCCATGAAGAACGGCGCCGTCGAGAAAGACATCACGCTCGCCTTCAGCAAGACCCTCGCAAAGAAGCTCAATGCCACCGGCCGCTTCAAGGTGATGCTGACGCGCGACGACGATGTGTTCATTCCGCTCGGCGACCGCGTCGCCTTCGGCGAGAAGAACAAGGCCAATCTCTTCATCGCGGTGCACTGCGACTACGCCGACACCGGTAGCACCGCGAGCGGCGCCACCATCTACTCGCTACGCGACTCTGTCGCCGACAGTTTGCGCCGCTCCACCCGCGGCGACGTCGCCAGCAACGTCCTGTCGAAGAACGAGGTAGAAAAGGTCAAGCAGGCCAGCGAGGGCGAGGACGTCAAGCTCGTCAAGGGGATTCTTGCCGATCTCGCCGAGCGTGAGGTCGACGCTACGCAAGATCGTACGAGCGTGTTCGCGCGGACCGTAATCGAGACCATGGGTGCCAGCACCGTGATGCGCAGCAAGCCCGATCAGCAGGCCTCATTCCGCGTCTTGAAGACGGCGCAGTTCCCCTCGGTTCTGATCGAGCTCGCCTACGTCACCAACAAGCAGGACGCCGCCAACCTGCAGTCGGATATCTGGCGCGACAAGGTCAGCAACTCGATCCTCAGCGCCATCGACAACTACTTCTCAAATCAGGTCGCCCAGCTGCCGATGTGAGCTGACGGCGAAGTCCTGGAAACATAAGAGGCCGGCCCCATCGGGACCGGCCTCATTTCTTGTGGCCAAGTTGGGTCGCACACCCGCCTCAGGCTAAGCCCCCGTCAAGTTCTACTCGGAGGACGCATCTGTTTTTGGCGCCAGAGAAGAACTCGAAACCAATCCAATTCGAGCCGAAGCGAATGAGCGACGCGTGAACTAGAAGATACGGCGTGTAGGACCTTCGCTTGATGAAGGCGCTTCAGCATTTGCCACTCCATCTTCAAGTGTATGCTGCAGCCTCGATCTGCGTTCCGGTACGCAACGGCCAACGAACGCCACGCGCCAAGATGCCGGCCGGGAAGGGCGCAGCGCCTGAACGGCGAACGTCGGGGATTGCAGGAGGTTACGGCGGTCGCGGACAGGGTTCGGCAGAAGCCGACGGACCCAACCGGTGGATGCTCCCTGGGGCGGCCCTATCCATGCCCGCCACGCATCCAACCGGCCATAGGTGCCAGTTGATCGACAGTCCTGGCTCAGAGACGTCAAGGCCACATGGCCTCCTTCTCTGACGCGCACTCTAGTCGACTCCCGAGCAGGAGCCGCGAGAGGTCGGCCCCCTCAAAGACAGAGTAAGCGATTCGTCCACAGACAGGAGGGGTGCGGCGCAGCAAATTAATGTTGCAGGTGCGGTGGAGTTGCAAGGCGGGGTAAAAACCGGTCTCAAGGCCAGTGTTCGCCGTTTTCTGGGCCATACTGCCCTGACCTCGAATCGCCGCCTCTGAGGATTCCGCATGCGACGTCTCCCCATTGATTGCCCTGGCCGTGATGCTCGTTGCGTCCCCCGCCTTCGCCTGCAACGGACAGTCGGCGAAGATATCCGGCGACTTCCAAACGGGAGACAAAGCCTGGGGCGAGCCGGATGCGCAGTTCCAGGCCAAAGGCGCCGAGGCGATCTTGACCCCGCTGGTCGGCACGCAGACCGCACGCTGGAACGCCGGTACGGCGCTCGCCGATGCCGACGCATGCGTGACCATCGCCATGCCGGCGGCGACGGCCGACGCCACGCGCAGCTACGCCGGCATGCTGTTCTGGGTGATAGACAAGGACAATTTCTATCAGGCAGTGATCTCGCCCAACGGGATGTTCACCGTGGCGCGCAAGGTGCGCGGCAAGATCGTGCCCACGGCGCCGGTCGGTTGGCTGCAGACGGCAGCGCTCAAGCTGGGCCCGAACGAGAAGAACACGCTGCGTGTCACGCTCGAGGGACAGAACGTTGCCGTGCGCATCAACGATCAGGAGGTCGCGCGCTTCCGCGGCCAGGCGCCGGATGCGCCAAGCTACATCGGGCTGGTTGCTTCGTCGGCGCCGGCCGCCGTGGACACCTGGCAGATGACCGATTTCAAGGTGACGGACGTGGCGCCGTCCGCGACCGCGGCTAACGCGCCCGCGCAGCCCAACGTCACTGGTGCCGTGAACACGCCGCCCGTCGCGGGCTGCGGCACCGGGAAGGTTCTGTACGACGACGCGTTCAAGGTCCACGACCCGATGTGGGGCGCCAAAAGCGCCGAACTCAATATCGCCGATGGGCAGGCCGCGTTCGAGCCGGCGCCTGGGACGCCGACGCTGCGCTGGAACCGCGGGTTCGTGTTTAGTGATCTCGATGCTTGCGCCAGCGTGCGCCTCGCCAAGGCGACGGCGGATCCCACCACCAGCTATGCTGGCCTGATCTTCTGGGTCGAGGACAGCCGCAACTACTATCAGGCCGTGATGGCGCCGAACGGTTACTTCACCGTGGCGCGGATCACCGACGGCAAGGTCGTCGCCAAGCGGCCCGTGGACTGGAAGAAGGTCCCCGAGATCAACACCGGTGCCGGCGAGAAGAACGTTCTGCGCATCACGGCGAAAGGGTCCGACGTGCAGATCGCCATCAACGGCAAGCCGGCCGCCAGCTTCACCGCCGAGCCGCCGCACACGCCCAGCTACATCGGCATGCTTGCGGCATCGGCGGCAAGCAAGAACGGCGATACGTGGGCGATCGGTGATTTCAAAGTGACGGCGCCGCAGTAGCGCGGCGCCATCCGTTTCGTTCCTAAGCCGATTTTGCGCCTTTAGTGCAAGCGGCCGGCATCGTCGGTCTGGGCGGCCGACTGCACGGCCTTCTGGATCTTCTCGAAGGCGCGCACTTCGATCTGCCGGATGCGCTCGCGCGATACGCCGAACTCGCTCGACAGATCTTCCAGCGTCGCCGGCTGTTCCGCCAGGCGACGGGCCTCGAAGATGCGCCGCTCGCGATCGTTGAGCGACGCCAGCGCGTTCGACAGGTAGTTCTTGCGCTGGTCGAGCTCCTGCGTCTCGCCGAGCGTGTCCTCCTGCGTCGGCTGATCGTCCGCCAACCAGTCCTGCCACTCGCCGGCTTCGCTGTCGGCGCGCACCGGCGCGTTCAGCGAAGCAGTCGCCGCCAAGCCGCCGGTTCATCGAGATGACGTCGTTTTCGGTGACGCCGAACTTGCGCGCGATCGTCTTCACCTGATCGGGACGCAGATCGCCGTCGTCCAGCGCCTGCAGCTGGCTCTTGGCGCGCCGCAGGTTGAAGAACAGCTTCTTCTGCGCTGCCGTGGTGCCCATTTTGACGAGGCTCCACGAGCGCAGGATGTATTCCTGGATCGAGGCGCGGATCCACCACATCGCGTAGGTCGCGAGGCGGAAGCCGCTGTCGGGATCGAAGCGCTTGACGGCCTGCATCAGACCGACGTTGCCCTCGGAGATGACCTCGCCGATCGGCAGCCCATAGCCGCGATAGCCCATGGCAATACGCGCCACGAGACGCAGATGCGACGTGACGAGCTTCTCGGCCGAGGCCTGGTCGGAGTGCTGCTGCCAGCTCTTCGCCAGCATGAACTCCTCGCCGGGCTCCAGCATCGGAAACTTGCGGATCTCTTCGAGATAGCGGGAAAGGCCGAGAGAGCCTTGCGCGATAACCGGAAGTTTGGTCGCCATGTCGATCACCAGCCGCCCAGTGCCAAGGGCGGTCCCTCACTACAGTTTACGCGACACCGTCGCGCGGGGCATTTCTACCTTCGGGGTGCCCACTCCCCCCTAACGCTGCAACCGTCGAATTCCGTCTGCCAATCTGGCCGGCGTTTGCCTGCGGTCGGTAGCTTATACGCAGGCCAGCGATACAATGTTGCAAGTTACCTATGTCGCAGCCGCAACGCAGCGTTGTGAGCGGCGCTCGTCACCTGCCTTCGTACTTTGCCATTGGAACGGCTGGGTTTTTAGCCGTGCGTGCACTAACGGGCTTTTCAGAGGTAGCTACCAAACGCACAGCCGCGCTAACGGGAGCTTTGCGGCGAGCCGACGATTTGCAGCTAATCGGCCTGCAATGCCGCCAATAGGGCTTGCATGTCGGCCGGCAGAGGCGCCTCGAAGCGCACGGGCTTGCCGGTGCGCGGGTGCTCGAAGCCGAGCTCGGCGGCGTGCAGCGCCTGGCGGCCAAGCGCGGCGAACGCCGCGCGCGCGTCCTCGCCCAGCCGTGGCGCCTTGGTCTTGAAGTCGCTGCCGTAGGTCGTGTCGCCGAGCACCGGGTGGCCGATGTGCGCGAGGTGCACGCGGATCTGGTGCGTGCGGCCCGTCTCCAGTTGGAGGCGCAGCAGCGACACCGGCCCGGCTTCGGTGTCGAACGTGGAGGCCACCTCGTAGTGCGTCACGGCGTGGCGTCCGGCCTCGCCTCTGGCGACGGCGATCTTGGTGCGGTTGGTCTGGCTGCGCTGCAGGCGTGCCGAGATGGTGCCACGCGGGCGCAGCGGCTTTCCCCACACCAGCGCGAGATAGGCGCGATGCATGCGGCCGTCGGCGCCGTGCGCGGCGAACTGCTCGCTCAGCGACTGATGCGCGGCATCGTTTTTGGCGACGACGAGCAGCCCCGAGGTGCCCTTGTCGAGCCGATGCACGATGCCGGGACGCTTCACGCCGCCGATGCCCGACAGGCTGTCGCCGCAATGGGCGATGAGCGCGTTGACGAGCGTGCCGCTCGCGTGGCCGGCGCCCGGATGCACGACGAAATGCGCCGGCTTGTTGACGACGATGACGTCGCGATCCTCGTAGACGACATCGAGATCGATGGCCTCGCCAACGGGCTCAGCCGGCTCCGCTTCCGGCACCAGAAGCGTGAACGTTTCGCCCGGTTTGACCCGGTAGGACCCATCTCCTATGGTCCCGCCGCCGGGCCCGGAGACGTTGCCGGCGCGGATCAACGCCTGGATGCGTGCACGGCTCAGGCCTTCGACGCGCAAGGCGAGCAGCTTGTCGAGACGGACGCCAGCGTCGGTCTCCGCAACGATCAGCTCGGTCCGCTCTTGCAGAAGACGCGCCTTGTGAAGTGATGGCCTGTGTCATGGCCTGCGAACCGGCCTCCGGATGGCCTCCGCGATGACGGGAGGAAGGTGAATGCAGGCGACCGAAGCGATAGCGGCTCAGCGATCCGTCGAAGGACCAACGCCGGCAGAGCTGCGCCTGCAGCGGAACATGAAGATTGTCGTCGCGTCGCTGGCGGTGCTGATCTTCGCCGGCCTCGCCACCGTCGTCGGGCGGGTCATCTATCTCGCGTCGCGCGCGCCGACGCAACCTGCCGCGCCGGCTGATGCCCTCGGGGGGCGCGGGCAAACCTTGGCCCTTCCCGCGGGCGCCCAGATACGTTCGATGTCGCTGTCGGGAAATAGGTTAGCGGTACACTACGAGGCGCCCGGCGCCGAAGGCATCGCCGTGCTCGACCTGCAGACGGGCGAAACCATCACCTCGGTCGGCATCAGCCGCTCTGCGCCCACCAATTGAGAGGCCGGGGTCCTGCGCCGCAGGCGTTGATGAAAGAAACGGCTTGATCGACGCCGCCGGGCTCCATATAGGTTCGCTCCAGCGCTGTCCCGTTCGTCTAGTGGCCTAGGACACCAGCCTCTCACGTTGGGAACAGGGGTTCGAGTCCCCTACGGGGCGCCATCGGCTTTCCTCACCTAAAATCAACTCACCGCATCTTCGGGCCTAGTGGCCTGATTTTGTTCGCTAAATATCAAATTCGGCGCCTCAGGTTGCGTTACCTGCCCCTTCTCCACCTCTCCAATTTTACGGTACGATTGACGGTACAAGCCGCTTTGTGAGTCCGCTGTACCGTGCTGACCGATACCCAGGCCCGCAACGCCAAGCCGGCGGTGAAGCCCTACAAGCTCTCTGACGCGCAGGGCCTTTACCTCTTCGTCCGGCCGACCGGATCAAAGCAATGGCGCTTCGACTATGCGTTTAACGCCCGTCGCAAGACGCTCACCATCGGCGCCTTCGTCGTCAGCCCATGTGGATCGCCGCGACCGGGGAAAAGGAATTGCCCGGGCTTCCGCCCGGTCAATCGCAGGTAGTCGTCGATGGCTAGACGCGTCTGGTCTGTGAGTTCGAACCTTACCGGCCTGCCAAGTTTTTCTCTGCCGGATGGTCGCCCGGTCCATCGCGTAGCCGCTTGGCGCCACGTCGTCGACACGCACGGTGACGAGGTCACATCCACGCAGCTTG
>CAVRND010000005.1:0-181545 GCA_963722495.1 uncultured Alphaproteobacteria bacterium
CCCGGGGGACCATGGCCCCTCAGCGGCGCTCCGGCGCCAAGATGTCGGCCGACGCCGTAGGCTCGCTATCGATGCCCGACATCGGCAGGGAGCGCACCTGCGGATACTGGCGCGGCTGCTCGACGATGATGGTATCGCCCGGCATCACGATCCGATCCTGCGAGACGATCTGCTCCGCCGTCGAGCCGTTACCCTTGCTGACAATCTGGAAGACGGGCGGCAAGTTGCGCCCCTCCTCGGCGGACAGCGCCTGGGGCGCCAACACCTCGGTTTCGTAGAGGAGGTTAGACGACGTCTCCATGCGGCTCTTGAGCTCGTCAAGTCGCGTCTGCGTTTTCTGCAACTCAGTCGAAAGCTCGCTGTCGCGCTTGGCCTTCAGGTCGACCATGGCAATCTTCGTCTTGCTGATCTCCTGGCGCGCACGCATCAGGTTGGAATTCGAGCCGCAGGCGCTCGCCGTCGACCTGAGCCATGTTGCGCTCGAGCGCCAATTTCCGCGGTGCCGCGGTCAGCCCCTTTTTGAAGAGCGTCTCGACCATGTCGAGTTCCGTCTTCACGGAAGCGACCTCGATCTTGTGGACCTCGAGCTGCTTCTGGAGTGACTCGGCCTCTTGGCCGAGGAAGGCCTCCAGTTGCTCCAGAGCGGTGATCTGCGTGCCGGTAGGATTCGCGCCGCATGTCGAATACCAGACGCTCCTGCGCGATGGCGCGGTCGAGCGCCGGAGAAGCCTGCCCCTCGGGCTTGGCCGGCCATTTAACCTCGGCTTTGCCGGTAATTTCGGCCTGCAACCGGGCCATGCGGGCGCGCAGCGTCAGTGTTTCCAGACTATAGGCGTTGAGATCGCCACGGGTGGCGATGGCCTCGCGCTCGAGCCGAGCCGAAGATCCACGCGGCCGGCCGCCTGCAATCGCATAGGCCTCAAGCACGTTGAGACCAGGGCGATAGGGATATTCGCCCGGCTTCTCTATGGCGCCCACAATGTAGAACGGCCGGAACTGCACCACCTCTACGGTCACGTCGGGGCTCGCCATCAGCCCCATGCGCTCCTTCAAGCGCGCGCCGAGGTCTTGCGACAGCTCGGCCGTCGTCAGGCCGTTCGCCTGAACGTCACCGAGTAGAGGTAGAGACAGGAAGCCCGAGCCGCTGACGACGTATTCCGCCTTGAAGGCAGTCCATTCGTAGATCTCGTCGCGCGAAGGACGCCACTCGTAGACCTTGATCGCAACCTTGTCCTGCGCACCCAGCTTATAGTGCTGAGCCGATCGCGGGGGTGCCTTTGCCCTCGTCAGCGCTGGCGGTCAGCCGGAACGCCGCCAGGCAGAGCGCAACGATGACGACTGTGCGTGCTGCTTTCTGCATCATCTCGTTCTCTCGTCCTTTCTTGGAGGCGGTATGTTCGGCGCGGTCGCCAGGCGGCATCGCGCATACCGGCGTCGATCCTGCAGTGTTGACCGACTTTATCGGGGGCCAACTGCACGGGGAGCATCCACAAAGGGCTACGAGGCACCCGTTGCGGACGGTGCACGGCCCCTGCGCCTACTACTTCCGCTTCTTAACCCTCCCATAAAGGATTAGGGACCTCTCCCTCGAACCGCGTTCTGGAGCGCTCTCGCGTTGCCATCGGTTACCCCCCGCTCCGTTGGTCGATCTTGCTGAACTGAACGCACTCCAAAATAATTCCCGCCGAGTTGGAAACCTCCGGCCCCTTGCAATTGCAAAGGGAGCGATGCCGGAGCGCATGAAACGGTGGCTTGGTGGGAAACACCGCGCACGAATTTGAAATGGCTTCGCTGGCACTCGGCACGCGCCGCGGCGCGTCGAGCCCGTTGGGCAATATGCGCATCGCAATCGTGCACGATTGGTGCCCGGACTTTCGCGGCGGCGAAAGGGTGCTGGCCGAGCTGTGCAAGCTCTTCAAGGGCGCCGAAGTCTTCACCCTGTTCGACTTCCTGTCCCCCGAGATCAAGCAGAAGCACTTCCCCGGCGTCGTCTTCCACACTTCGATCGCCAATCGCATTCCGATGGTGGGGAAGTTCTACCGGTCGCTGTTTCCCATCTGCCCGTTCCTCATCGAGCAGTTCGACGTCACGCAATACGACGCGGTCATCTCCTCTTCTGCCGCGTACGCACGTGGGATTCTGACGCGGCCGGACCAGCCGCACCTCTGCTACGTCCACAGCCCGGTGCGCTACGCGTGGGACGAGCAGTTCTCGTACTTCAAGCAGGGCAACCTCGGCTTCGGACCGAAAGGTCTCCTGTTCCGCTATCTCATGCACCGGCTGCGCCAATGGGACGTGCGCACCGCGCATGGGCCCGACCTCATGCTCGCCAACTCAAACTACGTGCGCGCGCGCATCAAGCGCATCTATGGCGCCGAAGCTCAGGTCGTCTTCCCGCCCGTGGATGTTAACGAGACCGCGTTGCGCGCCGACAAGGACGACTACTACGTGGCGGCCGCATTTCTGGCGCCCTACAAACGCACCGACCTCGTCATCGACGCATTCAATGCGATGCCGACACGCAAACTGCTGGTGGTGGGTGACGGCCAGCAAGCCCGGCAGCTGAAAGAGCGCGCCGGCCCCAACATCTCGTTCACAGGTTACTTGCCACGCACGGAATACGTCGAGGCCGTCGCCCGTGCACGCGCGCTCGTGTTCGCGGGATGCGAAGATTTCGGCATCGCTCTCGCCGAGGCGCAGGCCTACGGCACGCCCCTGATCGCCTTCGGGCGCGGTGGCGCGACGGATATCGTGCAGCCGCTCGGCGCCGCCGAGTGCCCGACGGGCGTGCTCTTCCATCAGCAGTCCGCGGAGGCCGTCGTCGAAGCGGTGGAAAAGTTTGAGGCGAACGCGAACCTGATCCGCGCTGCTGCGTGCCGGGAGAATGCGATGCGCTTCAATCCTGAGAGGTTTGCGCGCGAGGTCGCCGCCGCCTTCCTGGCAACGCTGGGCAGGCACGCGCCGCCGCATAGCACCAAATATATAACGCCCGTAGCCGCGGAGTGATCGCATCCAACCAACACTCAAAGGAATGAAAAAGGATGTTGGGCCGCGTGCAAATCGGGAGCGATCCCCGCGTTCGCTGCAAACCGTATTTTGGGACGGAACGGTTTGCGCCAATGGGGACGGTGAGCTTTGACAATCGTCGTTCGGCATCTCGCGCAGCTCGATGCGAAGAGAGCCAATAGGGGTCGCATGCACTGGCAAGCCGCATATTCCGATCTCATGGGACCGCATGCGTTGGGTACCGCTACTCTGAGCATCCGCGCTCAGGCCGGCGATGGCAGTTCGAGCAAACTGCGCGCCCAGCTTTGGTATCCGACCGACCAAGCCAAGCGCACGAAATTGCACTCACTCGTCCAATTGATTAAGCGGCTGAGGCATCCGCGATGGCCACGCGCATGGCACGGCGCCCCGCCGTCAAGCGCGCTCGGGAAGCTTCCGCTGATCATGTACGTGCCGGACGCGGCGGGCAGCCACGACGAAAACACGTTCATGCTCGCCAACCTCGCAAGTCATGGCTTTGTCCTCGCCGCCATCCACGATCCCTTCGTCAGGCGGGTTCCGGTATTTGGGACCAATGCTTCCGCTGAGCAGCCTGAGAAGGTCGAGCCGGCGAGCGTTTCCCGAGGCATCAAGACCGCGACGCAGCTGCTCGACGCGCTACATAATCTCGACAAGGATGACAGGGCGGTTTGGGCGAACCGTCTCGATCTGACGAACGTCGGCATCCTCGGCTACGCGCTTGGCGGCGGTGTCGCCGCCGAAGCCACGCTCAGCGACCAGCGCTACGTGGCGGCCGCCAATCTCGGCGGCCCGATCAGTGCGCGCTTGGTGACAGTCCCCTATCTGGTGTTGTTGGGCGACCTGTCAGCAACCGACCCATCGACCAACCTTCGGACGTCGAGAAACGCTCGAGAGGTTCTTCATCATCGGCGCGCCCGTCACCAGGCGGCATTGCCCAAGAGCCACGTGATGGAGATCGCGGGTGCTCAGCGAGAGTATTTTAGCGACCAGAAGAGCTTCTCCTCGCCGTTGTCCGTTACACGCAGCGCCTCATTGGGGCGCCATCGCACCCGCACCATCGTGAATGCGTACACCGTCGCGTTCTTCAACACTTACCTGCAGAACGGGAAGCATCCGCTCATGTACGTCAACCACTCGCCGTATGCCGAGGTAAAGTTCCTTGCGAGCATGTCTTCACGGAGGATCCATCGCGCTCCCGCGGCGAGGCAATAGCGCAACATCTGCATTCATCCTAAACGGCGGATAGCCAAAAACCCCGTAAAACCGCGGCTAACTGGTGCGCACCTCACCGAAAGAGGTACGCAGCAGTAGCCCGGTTGCGCTTGCAATATTGTAAGTAGTGAGATAATTTTAACAAAGACTTATAACGCATTGTTAACTCAACGACTAACGATGGCGGGTAAATCCCGTCCACTTGTTCGAGTTGCATACGAGTAACCCGGTGGGGCGGGTAAGCAACATGTCGACATCATTCAGTGAATGCGATGCAGTTGCCAGCAACGGTCACGTCGCCGACGTGCCTTCCAGCACTTCATCGATCCCTACTTCCGTAAATGCCCGGTCTCACAAGAACAAGCTGCCGATAGTCATTATCGACACGCAGCTGCTCTCGCGCGAATGCTTGGCGCGTGCCATCAGCACCGACTGCGGCTTGGAAGTCGTATGTTTTTCGACCATCGATGACTGGCTGGCGCAGCGCCCTGCCGTCGCCGCGTCGCTCGTCGTCCTGTGTCAGTCGCGGCGCAACCCGGCGGAAGCTCTTAAGGAGATCGAGCGCCTGACGGAACTCGCCCCGCAAGCAGGGCACTGTCCGGCCGTGGTCTTGTCCGACAACGAAGACCCCGATTTGATCGTCCGCATGCTCGGCAAGAACGTCCGCGGCTATGTCCCGACGAGCCTGCCAATCGCCATCGCAATACAGGCGATCGAGCTGGCGCGCGCCGGGGGAGTTTACGTTCCCGCGAGCAGCCTTATCGCTGCGCACCGCGTGCAAGAAGCGCCCGCGACGGCCGTGCAAAAGTCCAACGGCTTGTTCACCGCGCGGCAGGCGGCGGTGGTCGAAGCACTGCGGCGTGGCAAGGCGAACAAGATCATTGCCTACGAGCTCAAGATGCGTGAGAGCACCGTGAAGGTTCATGTCCGCAACATCATGAAAAAGCTTCACGCCACCAACCGGACAGAGGTCGCCTATATGGCCAGCCGTCTGTTCAATGGCGAAGAGCTCGCCCGCTAGACTGACAACGTCGCAGCAGTGAAACGCTTCGACCGTCCGTGATGCGCCAGCCGCGTCGCGGACCGCTCGCACGGTGTTAGCGATAGCCGCAGCCCATGATTTCCGGACGTCGAATGAGCGGTACGGGGCACCTCCAAACCTACCTACTTTGTGCGCCTTGTGTGAGGTCATCCTCACGCGGAGAATCATCGTCAGCCAACCGCGCCAACGGCAGTAATCCGTGTCCGAACTCTCCAAACTTACCGTCGACCTCCAGCCATTTGAGGCACCTGCTCACGAAGATCCTCAGGTGGCTGCGCTGCTCGATTCCGACAGCGGCAGCCTTGCAGCATCGAGCAACGTGCTGCCCGTCAGAAGCCACCTCAAGCGGCGCGGCTCGCTGCACGTAGTCCATGCCGGAGCTGACGACGTCGCGCCCCCGACATACGATCGCCCGACCCACCCCGCCTCGGCGGTTTCACTAGGCGGCCGTAGCAAGCGCGCGTTGGATATCGTGGTTTCACTAACGGCTCTGGTGCTGCTGTCACCGCTCCTGCTGATGGTGGCCCTGCTCATCCGTGTAACAATGGGAGGCCCGGTACTCTTCTCCCACCGGCGCCTAGGTCTGCACGGGCGCCCATTCGATTGCTTGAAGTTCCGCTCGATGGTCAGCAACGCCGATGCCGCGTTGCATCTGTATCTCGTCAACAATCCGGCCGCGAACGAGGAGTGGAAAACGTGCCAGAAGCTTCGGCACGATCCCCGCATAACGACCCTCGGGCGCATCTTGCGCCGCTCCAGCATCGATGAGTTGCCGCAGCTCTTCAATGTCCTGATGGGGCAGATGAGCTGCGTCGGACCTCGACCTATCGTCCTCGACGAGATCGGCCGCTACGGCCCATACTGGACCGAATACGTCAAAACGCGACCGGGGATGACAGGCTCCTGGCAGGTGAGCGGGCGCAACCGGCTGACGTACGAAAAACGCGTGGCACTCGACCGCCACTACGTGCGCAGGTGGTCGTTGCTCCGCGATGTGTGGATCCTGGTGCGCACCATCCCGGCCGTCATGCGCGCCAACGAGACGGCCTAAAGTCTCGGCGGAAACTCACTGGCGCGCCGAAACGAAAAGGCCAAGCAAATAGCCCGCCTGCTGGATGAACAGCAGCATCACCGTCACGCCGAGTACCTGAGTGACATTCCATCCGGCGTTTATCGCAATGGCGATCGTCGCGGCGACCAAGGCGAGCGCGAGGGGCAACAACATCACCACTCGGAAACGCAGGCCGACGACGAATCCACTGCCAGCGGCTGCGAGGCATGCCCACACCAAGATGGTCCCTCCGCAGTTGTCCTAGATTTGCCGGAGCACCAGCACTGTGCGGCATCCCGCTAGTTTTGCAATAGGCCACTCGGGGTAGAAGTCGGCACCGCTGGAGAGCGGTCAGTTCGCGGTGAGATAGGTCAAATTTTCAGGATGTATTCCGGTTCGATGCGGCCCATGATGATGTGCCGTGCAGCCAAGAGATTGCCCTTCAAGCGTCCGCGCCGGTCGATGTGGTCTTCGGGCCGAATGCTTTTGAACAGATTTGCCGCCAGGTTGCGCAGCATGAGCTCGAGAGCAAACCGAGCCGGCACCGATCCCTTCCGGATCAGGTAGACCGGGTTCGCCACCTGCGAATACCCAAATCGCACTCCGCTGACGCGCGCCGTCTTGATGCCCAGGTGGACGCCGAGCAGGGATTGCAGCGCTACCACGCGTCCGCGCCGGCGCAACTGGCTGGTGAAATCGATGTCCTCCTGCCAACCGTAGAGCGGCAGCCGCTCATCGAAGCGCAGGTCGCCAACGAGCCTCGACCGGATCGACATGTTGCATCCGTAGGCGCCGACGTGGTCGACGATCTCGGGGCCACCCGGAGCAGGCGCGGCGGCACTCAACAACGAGCGGGCTGTATCCCAGTCAAACCCCAAACCATGCACACCGTCAGCCACGACCCGCCCCATGACGACGGCGAGGTCGGGCTTGCGGTCGAACGTCTCAACCACGCGCGCCAGGTAGTCGTCGGCTGGAAGAAAGTCGTCATCGAAAAAGGTCACGATGTCGTAGTGGCCCAGCGCCTCCGCCAGCGCGTTGTTTCGCTGCGCGCTGAGCCCGGTCCTGCCGAATACCCGCGAGACGGTGAAGTTGCGCGCCGCGTAGATGTCGACGTGGCTCTCATCCGGAGCCGAGACAATAACGTGGTCCGGAGGCCTCGTTTGCGCCTCGAGCTCGCGCAATAGCCGCGCGACCTGCGCCTGGCGGCCGAACGTCGGGACGATCACAACAAGCTTCATTGGCGGGTCTTTGCGCGTTCGAGGGCTCGGCTAGCTGGGGAGAGTAGCGTCAGGGACGGCCCGTCGCAGGGGCCGAATAGGTGGAAGCGTTATTGACCAGGTAGTAGCCGGCCTACGCCTTTCGATCTTGCCGGGCCCCAAGGCTCGGCGACCCGCCATGGCGCAACCGCGATTTGGCCTAGCCGCACCGAAGCGCGGTCTGCGCGGTCCAGGCGCCCGCGAAAATACGTCGAATGGCGCGCTATCGGGCCATATTCCGCCGATGTAGCGTCCGGGGATATTGACCATCCGGCACCTCTTCGGCCGCGACGGATCGCGAGCCGGAGACCGCGGAGATGCCAGTTCCATGACAGCCGTCAGCCGGTCGTTGCCCGCGGGCCCGGCCTTAACCATCGACAATCGTGGCGAGGCGGGTGCCGTTGAGCGTACCGCCGCACGGCGCGTCTGGGCGATCAACGGCGATTTCCTCACCCTGCAGCCGACCGGCGTGGCGCGCTATGCGCGCGAGGTGACTACTCAGCTTGATGCACTCATTGGCGAGGGTCATCCGCTCACCCGCGGGCTCGATCTCGAGTTGATAGTACCGCGCGATGGCACCACTCAGTTTGCCAACATCCCCAGCCGCCTCGTGCCGGAGTTCAATCGTCCGCGGCTGCCGCAGGTTTGGGTACAGCTGCAGCTGCCGGCGCACGTGAAAAGCGGCCTGCTGAGCTTCTGCAATCTCGCTCCGGTCGCCGTGCGCCGCCAGATCGTTTGCATCCACGATCTGCATACGCGGATCATGCCCGAGAGCTATGGGCGTCTCTTTCGGCTGGCGCATCGGGCGATCCTGCCGCTACTGGGTCGCCGGGCGGCGCGCATCACGACCGTGTCGGGGCTGTCGCGCGAGCATTTGGTTCAGTACGGCGTGGCGCCGCGGTCGAAGATCGTCGTGACCCACAACGGCAGCGATCACACCCAAGCTTGGTCCGCGGCGCGGTCGCGGCTCACCGAGCGGCCGTCACGCCCCTTCGTCATGTGTCTCGGGCGCCCGCAAAAATACAAGAACGTCGAACTCATGCTCGCCCTGGCACCGGCGCTCGATCGCTTGGGGCTCGATCTCTGGATGGCCGGCGATATCGACACCTCGGCGCTGCAGAAGGCGCATGGACAGCTGCCCGCCAACGTCCACCTTCTTGGCCGCATCAGCGACGACGATTTCGCACAGGCGCTGGCGCAGGCAGTTTGCTTCTTATTTCCCTCGCGCATCGAAGGGTTCGGCCTGCCGGCGGTGGAAGCCATGGCGCTCGGCTGTCCGGTCGTCGCCTCCACCTCCCCCTGCCTGCCGGAGGTCTGCGGCGACAGCGCGCTCTTTGCCGATCCGGACGATCTCGATGGCTGGGTTCAGGCGATCGCAAAGCTCAAGGAGGACGGCGCGTTGCGCAAAGTGATGGTCGCAAAGGGGCGCGCACGTGCCGCGAGCTATTCGTGGCGCGCCATCGCCGTCCGTTATCTGGAGCTGATGGCGGAAGTCGACGCCGAAGCCGCATCGGCACCCGAGCAAGCACGACGTTTAGGGGCACACTAATGGCGAGCATCGACGTTGCAGTCCCCTGCTATCAGTACGGCCGCTATTTGCGCGAGTGCGTGTCCAGCATCCTGACGCAGGATGTCGAAAACCTTCGCGTCTTGATCATCGACAACGCATCGACCGACGACAGCGTCGAGGTCGCCCGGCAGCTCGCGGCGGAGGATGCGCGGGTCGAAGTCATCGCGCATGCGACGAACCAGGGCGCAACCTTTAGCTACAACGAGGGGATCGACTGGGCGCGCGCCGATTATTTCACCTTAATCGACGCCGACGACATGATGGTTCCCGGCTGTCTGTCGCGCGCCGTCGCCATCCTCGATGAACAGCCAGAAATCAGCTTCGTGCACGGCGTCGAGGCCCGGCTCGAGTCGGATGGCTCGATCGGTCCCAGCGGCGTTCACTGGGAAGCATCGCCCTGGACCGTATCGAGCGGCCGTGAGTTCATCGAACGGCTGTGCCGGACGCCCGTCAACAATGTCGGCGCAAACACCGTCGTGCGCAGGACGTCCGCGCAAAAGAGGGTCGGCTATTATACGCCCGCGCTCCCCTACTCCGATGATCTTGAGATGTGGCTCCGTCTCGCGACAGTCGGAAGTGTCGCCAGCACCCGAACGGTGCAAGCCATCCGGCGCTATCATGACTCGCGCATGTCCGCCGGATACGACGGCGTTGGGGTGAGCGACTTCACCGAGCGGCAGGCCGCTTTCGAGAGCTTCATACGGCGGAGCGGCCTCGCCATTGCGGACCCCGAGCGCCTATTGAAGGCGGCACGCAACGGACTGGGCCAACACGCATACTGGTCGGCCATGTCGCAGCTCGCGCGCGGTCGCGCGAGCGCCTCCCGCCTGCTTCTTCGCTATGCCGTCCAGCAGAATCCCAGCGTCGCGCTATTTCCCCCGGTGAGCTGGGTACTCCGCATGGATCGGCCGTTCGCTCGCCTGGGCGAAATCGCTTCGGAAGCCCTTTTTAAGAGGACCTAAGCGCAGAGGGTCTGCGTCCACGTGCGTCTTTTCATCAGTTCATTTAAACGCCCGCTGTGAAGGCGGCAGAAGGTTTGACATGCCGAGTGTCGATGTTGCCGTTCCATGCTTCCAGCACGGACGATTCTTGCGCGACTGCGTCGAGAGCGCCCTGAACCAAGGCATCGAGCAAATACGCGTTGTCGTCATCGACAACGCGTCGAGCGACGACAGCGTAGAAATTGCGCGTCAGCTTGGCCGTGAAGACAGCCGCGTCGAGCTGATCGCCCATCCCAAAAATCTCGGGCCGCACGCGTCTTTCAACGAGGGTGTCGATTGGGCGACGGCCGACTATTTCATGGTGCTATGCGCCGACGATCTCCTGACACCGGGATGTCTTGGCCGCGCCGTCGCCATCCTAGAGGCACAGCCGGAGCTGAGCTTTGCGTACGGCACCGACGTGCATTGGCGAGGCGGCGATCAGCCGATCGTTGACGACGGGGCGGAGGCCAACTGGCAAGTCACCTCGGGCGGGGAATTCATCGAGCGGTGCTGTCGCAATCCCGAGCGCTACATTGCCGCCGGCATGGTCCTCGTCCGCACATCGATGCAGAAAGCGGTTGGCCACTATCGGGCCGAACTGCCCCACACAGATGACTTCGAGATGTTGCTGCGGCTTGCGCGCCGCGGCCCGGTTGCGTTCACGCGGGCGGTGCAGGGCATCAAGCGCATGCACGGCGCCAATCAGACCGATACTTTCCTTGCCGAACGGACCCGCGATCTCGTCGAGCGGCTGGCCGCCATCGATAGTTTCTTCGAGAACGAGGGCGGCTCCATGGACGAGGCCGATCGCCTACGTCGCCTCGGACGCCGTAGCATCTCCGAGCGCGCTTACTGGTGCGGCATGAAGGATCTGATGTACGGCCGCATGACCGGCGCCGGTCTCCTGAGGCTGGCTGTCGAACTCGATCCCACCGTCGCCGTGTTCCCGCCGCTGAACTATTTGATGCGGATGCGGGAGGTCAGCCGGGACAACCCGGCCATCTATTGAGGCGGTTCAGCCCGCGGCAATGGGCTCGATCTGCTTGACGCGGCGGGTGAAGCGATCGAGGCCAAGGCCGCGGAAGGTGTGGCTGAATTCTTCCACCAGCACATGCCGCGTTAGCAAAAGCCCTGCCAGCCAGCCGGCACCCGCCAGAGCGAGCGCTAGCATGGCCTCCCAGAACGGCAGCTCGGCGTTAAACCCGACGAACGCCAGAACGAGAGCGGGTCCTACTGCGCTCATGCAGGCGACCACCGAGCTACGCCATAGCGCCTCGGCGACGTCGGTCCACGCAATGTCGATATGCCGGCGAATGAAGTGCAGCGATACGCACGCTTGGAACGGGACCACCACCAGCATGCCGTAGGCCACCGCCTTCAACCCGAAGAAGGCGAAGATCGTGATGATCAGTGCCGATGCGGGCCAGATCAGCAGGCAACGAAGGAATGAATCCCGCACGGCCCCCATTGCTACCAGAACCGGATAGTTCAGCTCGAAGCTGAAAGAGAACATCGCCGCGATGGCCATGATCTGTACCAGCGGCACTACCCCGTACCACTGCGACCCGAATAGGATCTGCACCATTGGGTGCGCCAGCAGCGCCAGCACCACCAGCGCCGGCCACTGGAAGCCTGTAATGAGCGAAATCGCGCGTAGATAGGGCTCCCGCAGCGTACGCCCGTCGCGAATATGGGCCGAGAATGCGGGCAGGATCACGGATACGACGCCCTGGAGATAGAACTTGTCGGGCAGCTGGCACAGCATCACGCCGCGATTGAAGTAAGCGGCGGCGTCGAACGAGAGAATGCGGCCGAGTACCAGGTAAGGAAGCGATTTATAGGCCCGGTGCAGGAGCACGCCGGCGCCGTTGTAGCCGCCGAAGCTCAGCATCCCGCGCCAACCCGCGAATACCGGCCTGAAAATGCGCCGGTCGCTCTGCAGGTACAGCGCCAGCCCGGCACCGACAGCCGCGCTGGTGAGCCACGCCCAAGCAAAACTCATATAGCTGAAGCCACCCAGTGCCAAAACGACCGTCGTGATGGCGGCGGCGGCGGCGCTGGAGATGTTGATGAGCGCCACTTTGCCGAATGCCATTTCGCGACGGAGGAGCGAGATCACCGGCACCGAGATCAACTCGATCATGATGCTGGCGGCGACGACCCGCAGGTAAGGTGTGAGCCGCGCATCGTCGTACGCCGCGGCGATCCACGGCGCGACAGCGGCGAGCGCGAGTGTCACGACGATCGTCAGCACGAGCATGACCGCGAACGCCTTGCGGATCTCCTCGAGTGTCAGGTTCTGGTGCTGGATGAGGAAATTCGGGCTGGCGAACTCGCGCGCCGCCAGAACAAAACCGACAATCGCCATGCCGATGACGGACAGACCGATCTCGCTCGGTGTCAGCAGCCGCGATACCAGGGCGATGGTCGCAAAGTTGGCGAATAGGGAGAAATAGCGCTCGCTTAAAGTTATCAGCATGGCGCGGCGGATGGCGCTCATAGCGGCGCCTTTCCGAGCGTTAAGGCTGAGTGAAACATGTAGCTGAGCACGATGATCGGCGCCTCTAAGAGAGTGGGCTTCACTCTGGCGATCTGCGATTCTTGGCTGTTCGTGCGAGCGAAAAGCTGGCGCATCCTTTTCACTTCGCAACGCGACATAGCCTAGTGTGATGATCGAGAAGTCCGCTACATCCTGCTCGGCTGGGTCGTGAGGCGGACCTCTCGATCTAAATCACACTAGAGATCATAAACTTGCCTAGTGTCCTTCAGATCGCGAAATTCGTTCTACCGCCTGCCGCACCCTGAGACGAATTTCGCGATCAGGACACTAGGTGGGTCTATCACGCGCGGGGGTCCCGCTTAACTCCGTCGAAGGCCGGATCGGGCGGTATCGAAAGAGGTAGTCGGAGACTGGAACCCACGATTTGTGCTGGCTTTTTTGAACCCTGTCGGCGGGCAACACTGCCCCCGCTTGCTATGGGCCATGGACCCTGGGTGACACTTTTTGATGGGCAACTCTCGGTCAGATTTCCTGGTTACCGCGGTAGCGCTTTTGAGCCTCGCCGCGGGGCATGCTGCTGCCGCGACGCCTGTGGCGCCGGCACCCGCTCAATGCCAGCTCGGCCGCGCTGTCCCCGTCGACGCGACCGACCGCACAATTGCCTTTCCGCTCAAGACGCACCCCGGCGCGCGCTTTCTCGATGACGCTGCCGGAAATCCATTCTTCATGCACGGCGACACTGCCTGGTCGTTGATCGCGCAGCTGCCGAGAGACGCCGTCGAGGAATATCTCCAGGATCGCCGGCGCCGCGGCTTTAATACGCTCCTGGTCAGCCTCCTCGAGCATCGCTTCGCCACCGGCGCCCCGAACAATACATACGGTGAGCCGCCGTTTCTTACGCCGGGCGACTACGCCACGCCGAACGAAAAGTATTTCGCCCACGCCGATTGGGTGCTTGGGCGCGCCCAGGAGCTCGGCTTTGTCGTTCTGCTGACGCCATCGTACGTCGGCAATCAGGGTGGCGACGAAGGCTGGTATCAGGAGATGCTCAAGAGCGGGCCGCAGAAGCTCCACGATTACGGGCGCTATCTCGGCAAGCGATACCAGAACCTCAAGAACATCGTCTGGCTGCATGGCGGCGACTACGACCCGCCCAACAAGGATGTCGTGCGCGCCATCGTCGATGGCATTCGCGAGATCGAGCCCACAGCGTTGCACAGCGCGCACGGAAGCCCCGGCCGCGCGGCGTTGGAGTACTGGCGCGGCGAGCCTTGGCTCGACCTCAACAACGTCTACACCTACGAGCCCGTTATTCACGCAGCCCGCAAGCAGTACGCCGACGCGGCTGCGATGCCGTTCTTCCTGATCGAGAGCGCTTACGAGGACGAGCACGACGCCGGCGAGTGGCGCCTGCGCCTGCAAACGTATCAGGCAGTCCTATCGGGGGCGACCGGCCAGATCTTCGGCAACAACCCGATCTGGCACTTCGACGGCCCCGGCATCTATGACGCGCCGGCAACCTGGCGCCAGGCGCTCAACAGCCGCGGCGCTCAAAGCATGACGGTGTTCTGCAACCTCTACGCCTCGGTCGACTGGTGGCGGCTGAAGCCGGACCTCAGCAACGAGCTTGTCATCGACGGACGAGGGAGCGACCGGGAAGGGCGCGCCGTCGCCGCTCTTGCCGATGATCGCTCGTTCGCGCTCGTCTATTTGCCGAGCACGCGCGTCGTTACGTTAGACCTCTCACGCCTCGCCGGGCCGATGGTGGCCGCGACTTGGTATGACCCATCGAGCGGCCGCTCCCACCCCGTCGGCAGCTCGCCGTTCCGCAACACCGCCTCGCATCCCTTGGCGTTCGCGCCCGCGCCGCCGCGCAATGATGCCGGTCTGAACGATTGGGTGCTCGAGTTGAGATCGCAGCCGGAGACGATCGCCCGCCCATGAACGCGCCCATAAAACCCATCGACCTGTCGACGGCTTCAAAAGCCCCGGCAGATGGCCACCAGGAAGTGCGCAAGCCACAGCCGGCAGCGTGTTGCTCTGCTCGGCCTGTTCGGTTGCGGCAACTTCGGCAATGACGGATCGCTGGAAGCGATGCTGAACTTTCTGCGCAAAGCGCACCCGCAGGCGGAGCTCGTCTGCATCTGCGCCGACCCGCAACTCATCGCCGCGCGCTACGGCATTGCCGCCGTCCCGATCAGCAGCACGTATGAGCCCGCGCTACGTGCGCCCGCCAGCCGCTTGCGCAAACTAGGCGCCAAGCTCGAAGATCTCTATGCCACACTGAAGTACCTGCGCGGGGCCGATCTCGTCATCGTTCCCGGCACCGGCATCCTCGACGATTTCGGCGAGCGCCCCTATGGCATGCCTTGGGATATTCTACGCTGGTGCCTCGGCGCCAGACTGCTGGGCGCCAAGCTCGCATTCGTCAGCATCGGCGCCGGTCCCATCCATCATCGTCTCAGCCGCCAGCTCATGAAGTCGGCGGCTCGTCTGGCGCACTATCGCTCCTACCGAGACACGCTCTCGCAGGACTTCATGACCCGCATCGGTTTCAAAGCGGCTGGCGATCCGATCTATCCAGATATCGCCTTCGGCCTGCCATTCCCGCAGCCCGTCGAACGGCCCGACAACAGCGGACGGCTGAACGTCGGCATCGGCGTCATGAGCTACTTCGGCTGGTACGGCTTTGCCGACGGTGGCCGCGAGATCTACGACCGCTACATCGACAAGCTGACGCGGTTCGCCGCCTACGTTCTCGACCAGGGCCACGGCATCCGCCTGCTGGCGGGCGAGACGACGGACGCGCGCGCGATCGAGGACCTCAGACAGCGGCTGAGTGCGGCACGCCCGCAGGCGGCGCCTGAAGACGTGGTCAACGAGACGGCCGGGTCACTGCACGACATCATGCGCCAAATGTCGACGACCGACATCGTGGTGACGACGCGCTTTCATAACCTCGTCTGCGCCTTGAAGCTGGGGCGGCCAACAATCTCGCTCGGCTACTCGAAGAAGAACGACTACCTGATGCAGCAGGCTGGGCTCGCGGACTTCTGCGACCACGTGGAAAATTTCGATGTCGATGAGTTGATCCAGCGCTTCGAGCGGATGCGCGCGACGGCTGCCGACTGTGCGCAGCGGGTCAATGCAAACAACATCACCATCGACGCCCAGCTCAAGGCGCAAGAGGCGGCGATCTCGTCGGCATTCCTGGGCGTCGAGCGCAGGGCTCGTTAGACGGCGGACGCCAGCTCGCGCGGCGTGACGCTGGCCGGATTGTCTGCCAGGCAATGCAACGCCATCGACCTCTGCCAGCACTTCCAGATACCGTTCCGCCGAGCGCGCCCAGCTGTAGCGCTGCGCCGCCTGCTGGCCGCGCCGCCGCATGTCGGCGCGGAGTTGCTTATCCCGCTTGAGCTGCATGAAGCGCGCGAGCCAGGCATCAGGGGCGTCAGGCGGCGCAAACAGCGCGCCGTCGGCGCAGATCTCCGGCAGGCTCGCGCGATCGGACGACACGACCGGGCAGCCGAGCGTCATGGCCTCGAGCGGCGGAAGACCGAACCCTTCCGTGAAGGAGGGAAATGCCAGGCAAAGGCAGTCCTGCAGGAGCGCGGCGATCTCGCCGTCGGTCAGTCGCCCGAGCCAGGCAATGTTGCCGCTGATCGGGCCGGCGTTGCCGGAGGCGAATACCTTCCCGTCGAGAGAACCGACGATCGCCAACTTCAGGCCGAGGCCAGCAAGCTGGTCGGCCAACCCGATGAGCATGCCGACGTTCTTGTGCGGCGCCGGCGAGCCGATCACCACGATTGTTCCGTCGCCCGCTGCTGCCCGCGTGACGGGGGAATGCTGCGGGCTCCACCGCAACGCATGCTCGCGTCCGTTGGGGATCACCGCGATCTTGCTGCGCGGCGCGATCGCAAAGCGATCAATCTGCCCCGCCGAGAAATGCGAGACGGTCGTCACCTTGGACGCCCGGCGGCCGATGGCCGGCAACAGCCATCGGTAGAGCATGCGGAATTGCCGGGAATAGCTCGCCGGCGCAAGAATGGTGTTGACGTCGTGGATGCAGACGACGTGCCGCTTGGCGGCCAGCGGGCCGACGTTGCAAAGGCTGAGGACGCCGCCGGACGCTGCGATAGGCAGCTCAACCTGCTCCCAGTAGTGCCCGCGGCCGCGACCCGCCGCGCGCACCACGATTTTCTTGAGACCGAGATCGTCTTTCGTCCCCTGCGGACATACCAACTCAATACTAAGACCACGCGCCAACGGATGTCCGGCGTCGATCAGACGATCCAGCGCCGCGATCGTCTCGCGCGCGTAACGCTGTACACCCGTCAACGGCTGCGTCAGGAAGCGCCCGTTGATCGTCCACTGCCGCGTCATGTCGGGCGCTCCGAATAGAGAGCGCCGGAAGCGTGGGCCGCAGGCGTCGGCGTGCGTAGCGAAGTGCGCGCACCAGCGAGGAACGTCTCGCGCGAGATCTCGCGGCAGCAGAAGATGGCGGCGAGCGCTATATAGAAACGCAGGCCCGGATCGGCATCGCCGCTACTGATCGCTGCCGTCACGAGGCCGGCGAGACAGGCCGCGCGGGCGCTGTCGGCGGTAGCGAAATTCTTGACATCCTCTTTGCGGGCCGGACGGGCGCCAACGCCGCGAAGGATCTCCACGGTCAGCCAACCCATCAGGAGCGTTCCGATGACGCCGAGCTGCGAGACGACGGCAATGATCCAGCTGGATGCCCGCGAACTGCCGATACCGATGCCGAGCCCGACGGTGTCGATGACGGATTCGAGGCTGCGCATGTTCCAATACGCGCGTTCGACACCCAATTCCGATGTCGCCTTGTTTAGGATCATACTGTCGAACAGATTTGAGAACGGCTCCAGCGTTCTGGCATCGTGCAGGCCGATCCCAAAACCTATGACGAGGACGCCGATCGCCGCCGCGAGCACGAGCAAATCGTGCGTACGCAGGCGGTCGTGAACGGCGGACGTGACGATCGCGGCGATAACGAACATCAACAGCAGCGCACCGGCCAGGTAGGCCGTGGACGAGGTGGACAGAACGAGCAGCAGCGACAGCGCAAGCGACAGCGCAAGCGCGTACCGATCATCGGTCCGTTTCCAGTACGTGAAGGAGAAGGCGAGCAGCGACACGGTCATGGCGCCGAATGCCGACGCCTCCGAGTAGCCGCCCGCGATGCGCCAGAAGCCGGCGACATCGACATTCGTCAGCATCGCGTATGACGCCGAGCGGACCGGCTCGAGGATATCGCCCGCGCCCGATGCCTTGCCCAGCAGATCGATATAGCCGAGACCCGCATGCAGGGTGGCCCAGGCAAAGAACCCCGTCTTAATCGCAGCCAGCGTCTTGCGCCGCAGGAGCAGAACGCTGAAGGCGAAAAAGGAAAGCGCCGTCAGGACGAAGTAGAGCGATTGGGTAATGTTGCCGGTCACGGGAGCGAGCGGCACTTCGGCGATGCGGCCCGCTCCTCCGCCCGCGCGAACCGGAACGAACGTCATCGTCTGCCCCTCGAACAGGCGCGGCAGCAAAAGTGCACCAGCGACGGTGTAAAGGATCAGCAGGACGACGACCCACGCCATAGGCTGGCGGGAAAATACGGTTCCGAGCTCACCGACGATGTTCCGCCGCAACGCGACCGTCGCGAACAATCCCATCAGAAAGACGACGTAGATGAGCGGCGATGAGCCACCGAGCGCCGAAAGCGTCACGATCGCGGTCGATCCGAACGCGAGCGAGGCCATCAAGGCGACGATGATGGGCGCTTCGCTGAACCAGGCGAAGGCGAACAAGAGCCCGCAGATCAGGAAACCTGCAACTGACGGTTCCACTATGCGGCCATCCCCGGACCCGCTGGACCGTCATGCCAAGGCGAAGGTGCCATTCGCGGCCTCATGACGTTTGCGGCGCTCTGTGCGTGTCCGCGCGGCGGCGCATGAGGCCCGGAAGCGTGTTGCATAGAATGCGAATATCGCTCCGCATCGACCAGCTGCGTGCGTAGGCACTATCGAGCGCCGCCGCTTCGTCATGGCTGATGACAACAGCGTCGCGCGCCCAAATGCCGGTGATGCCCGGCCGCGCGTACAGGTGCAATCGGCCCTCGCCCTTGCGCGGCGGCAGTTGATCGACAGCAAGCGGCTGCGGTCCCACGAAGCTCAGACCACCCATGAGCACGTTGACCAGCTCAGGTAGCCGATCGATACCCGACATCGAAAACAAGTTCCCAAGCGACGCTCCCTTCGCGACAGCATCAGACGTCGGCAGCGAGCGGAAGCGGTAGCACTCGATCGCTCGTCCACCGTAGCCGACATGCATGCGGCGGCTGAGAACCGGCCTTCCCATGGTGATCAGGATGAGAAGGGCAACGATCGCGAGAAGCGGAAGCAGGAGGATGAGCGCGGCGGATGCGACGGCAATGTCGAGAGCGCGTTTCAGCCCACCGCCAACAGGGCGTCCGGACGCTGTCGGCGGCGGCAGATGGAACGCATCGGGCTGGCCCGCAAAAAACATGCTTTCGACACCTCTGACAAAATGCACCGGCGGCGGCCTGCGGCGATCGAGGGGTGGTCAAGCATCGCCGCAGTTTAGCTGCCTTAAAGTCCTGCCGGATCGACCTCGGAACAAGGACCGAAAAGGTAGTACCGGCGGGGCTTCTGGGCCGGCGACTAATACTTTGTCGTTAGACGTGGCGGGCGCACAGCAGGTAACAAATCGGCGCTAGCCTCTACGAGAGGATCGCCTTGGAAACTACGAATGCCTCGGCGACGCGCTCGGGCGCCCGGCACTCCATGCCGCGCAGGCGCGCCAGCGCGCGGAACGTGTCGGCGTCGAACCAATCCTTCGAGCGTTGCGTGGCGAAATGCTCGTGCAGCAGCTCGATCTTGCGCTCGAGCGCCGCCTGCGCGAGCGGCTGGTAGAGGTTGGGGCGGCCGAGATCGCCGTCCCACTTCGGGATCTCGTATTCGAGGATCAGGTGATCGCGGAAGCGTGTTCCAGGTCAGTTGCGCCACCTCGCGATGATCCTGGTGGGCGTCGTCGCGGCGATGCGTGAGAATGACGTCGGGGGAGAACTCGCGCTTCAGGTCCTCGAACCAGTCCTTGAGCTCGGCGCCTTGATACGGAAAGTAGCCGTCGCGGAAGCTCGTGCAAGTCGATCTTCGAGCGCGTCGGCGCCGGCCAGAAACGCCTCGGCGGATGCCGCGGCCTCGTCGGCGCGCGGCCCCACGGCGCTGAACACGACCCAGTGCACGTCGAGGTTAACGCCGCGCCCGATCCAGCTGAGGAGCGTGCCGCCGCAGCCGATCTCGATGTCGTCGGAATGCGCGCCCAGGCAGAGGACCCGCAGAGGCGCTTCGCCGGCGAGCGAGGTTCAGGCTTTTCATGGTCAGACGACGACAGCCTCGCGCTTCATGCTCGAGGCTTCGAACGCTTGCGCCAGGGCATCTCGCCCTGCTCGACCAGGTCCTCGAGGATCTGCCGATCCCTGCAGCGTGTCCATCGAGCGCCAGAAGCCCTCATGCCGGTAGGCCATCAGCTGGTCCTCGGCGATCAGGCGGCTGAACGGCTCGAGCACCAGCTCCTCGCCCTCGCGCATGTAGTCGAAGATCTCCGGCCGCAAGATGAAGTAGCCGCCGTTGATCCAGATGTCGGAGCGGTCGGACGAGCGGAACGCGCGCACCGAGCCGTCCTCGTCGATGTCGGCGAGGTGGTAGGTGAGCGGCGGGCGCACGGCGAGGAAGCAGGCGAGCTTGCCGCTCTTCTTGAAGCGTCTCGACCATGTGGTCGAGGTTGACGTCGGTCAGGCCGTCGCTGTAGTTGGCGAGGAACATCTCCTCGTTCTTGACGTGGTCGCGCACCGCCCACAGCCGCTGGCCGATGTTGCGCCAGATGCCGGTGTCGAGCAGCGTGACGCGCCAGTCCTCCTCGGGCTTGCCGAGCAGCTCGACCTTCGAGCCGAAGCCGGACACGACGCAGTCCATGTAGCGTCTGCGGCTGGTAGTTGAGGAAGAACTCCTTGATGGTGTTCGCCTTGTAGCCGAGGCACAGCACGAAGTCCTTGTGGCCGTACTGGCTGTAGTACTGCATCACGTGCAGCAGGATCGGCTGATTGCCGATCGGGACCATCGGCTTGGGGATGTTCTCGGAGTACTCGCGGATGCGCGTGCCAAGGCCACCGCAGAACAGCACGACTTTCATGGCTGCAGCTCCATCGGATCGATGATCGTCACTTCCGGGATGGGGACGATGAACTTGCCGCCCCAGTCCGTCGACGAGGCGCATCTGCTCGACGATCTCGTTCTTGAGGTTCCAGGGCAGGATCAGGATGTAGTCGGGCTTGGCCTCGTCGATCGCCTCGACCGGATAGATCGGGATGTGCATGCCCGGCGTGAAGCGGCCGTGCTTGTAGGGATTGCGGTCGACGGTGAAGTCGAGGAAGTCGGTGCCGATGCCGCAGTAGTTGAGCAGCGTGTTGCCCTTGCCCGGCGCGCCGTAGCCGCAGATGCGCTTGCCGGCGTTCTTGGCCGCGATGAGGAACGACAGCAGCTCGCGCTTGGTGCGCTTCACCTGCTCGGCGAAGGCCTGCGTAGGTCGGCGATGTCGAGCAGCCCGGCGCTCTCTCCTGCGACGAGCAGAGCGTCGACGCGCCGGTCGCGATCGCGCTGCGACGATGCGCCAGTGCGCGAGATAGACGCGCAGCGAGCCGCCGTGGCGTCGCCAGCTCCTCGACGTCGATCACCTTGAGACCGTGGCGCGCGGCCAGATGCTCGATGGTGCTGAGCGAGAAGTAGGAGAAGTGCTCGTGGTAGATGGTGTCGAACTGGTTCTCGGCGATCAGACGCTGCGATGTGCGGGAACTCGAGCGTGACGACGCCTTCCGGCTTCAGCAGGCGCGCGATGCCGGCGACGAAGTCGTTGAGGTCGGGAACCTGCGCCAGGACGTTGTTGCCGGCGATCAGGTCGGCCTTGCCGGCCCTCGGCGGCGAGCTGCATCGGCGAGCTTGACGCCGAAGAACTCGGTCCGCGTCGGCACGCCCTTGTCGATGGCGGCCTGCGCAACGTTCGCGGCCGGCTCGATGCCGAGCACCGGCACGCCGAGCGGCAGGAAGTGCTGCAGCAGATAGCCGTCGTTGCTGGCGAGCTCGACGACGAGGCTGTCGGCGCCGAGGTCCAGGCGCTCCTTGATCATCACGCAGTAGTTGCGCGCGTGCTCGACCCAGGACGTCGAGTACGAGGAGAAGTAGGCGTACTCGCGGAAGATCTCGTCCGGGGTGACGTACTCTTTCAGCTGCACCAGGAAGCAGCTGTCGCACACGTAGGCGTGCAGCGGGAAAAAGGGCTCCAGGCCGTCGAGCCGGTCGGCGGGCAAGAAGCTCTCGCACAGCGGCGACATGCCGAGGTCGACGAAGTCGTGCTTGAGCTCTTTGCTGCACAGACGGCAGGGGCCACCGCCCCGATGCGGTGTTGCGTGCTTGGTCAATACGTCTGGATGCGCATTCATGCTGTACGCTCAAATCCCTCTAGGTGACGCCAATGCGGTCACGGTCAATACGGCCCTAAACTACCCACCCGCGCGGACACCCAGAACGGCACCATTCGACGTAGATGCCGCTGCCGGGGGTACGCCTTCTCACCGACTGATGACCGGCAGCGACGGCTGCCGCGCCGTGGTGTTGTAGTTGCGCATGACGGGCTCCGACGGTCGGCCGACGAGGAACCTTTCCACCCCACCGTCGAGCGCCTGGCGATAGACGCCTAGGGCCCCGTCGAATGCCGCGATCGTCCGCTCGATGTCTTCGTCCGTGTGCGAGTAGGAGACGACGAGCGATGGCATCAGCACGCCGCGGCGGATCGTTTCCTGCAGCAACAGCGTACGCAATGCTTGCGAGGCGTTGCCGTCGAGATCGCGCGTTCCATAGAGCAGGCACGAGTCGCGCCCGATGATCGACACGTAGTCTTCGAGCCGGTGATGACGGATGACAGCTTCGGCCTGCTCGCGCAGGCGCGCGCCCTGGCGGGTCAGGTGCTCGATGACCGGCTCGTTCTGGTAGACGCGCATCGTGGCAATGGCGGCCGCCAGCGAGTGCGTCTCCGCTCCGTGCGTCGTCGACAGCAGAAACACGCGCGGCCGGTCGACGTGATCGAGGCCGCCGAGGCGCATGAACTCTCGCTGCCCTGCGAGGGCCGACACGGAGAAGCCGTTGGCCAGTGCCTTCCCGAACGAGGTTAGATCGGGCCGGATGTCATAGGCCTTCTGGGCGCCGCCGCTGTGCCAGCGAAAGCCGGTGATCATCTCGTCGAGGATGAACAAGGCGCCCTGCGCGTGGCAGAGGGCCCGCAGCTTGTGCAGGAAGCCGTCGTGCGGCTCATCCGTCCGTGCCGGCTCGAGAATGACCGCGGCGATCCGGCCAGGATATTTGGCGAACAGGGCCTGCACCGAGGCCAGGTCGTTGTACTTAAAGCCGACCGTCAACTCTCTGATCTGCTCCGGGATGCCGGCGTTCATGGCTGTCGTGCCGATGAACCAGTCGTCAGTCGAGAAGAACGGATGGTCGGAGCAGATCGCTATAAGGTCGCGGCCAGTATAAGCGCGTGCGATCTTGATGGCCGACGAGTTCGCATCCGAGCCGTCCTTGCAGAATTTCACCATCTCGACGGTGTCGATGAGGCTCAGGAATTGCTCGGCGCACTCGACCTCGATGGGCGAGGGCCGCGTGAAGTTGCAGCCGCCGTCGAGCTGGGCGCGAACGGCCTCCAGGACGGGCGCGTAGCCATGTCCGAGACCGACCGAGCGATTGCCCATGCCGTACTCGATGTACTCGTTGCCATCCATGTCCCACACGTGGCAGCCAAGCCCACGCGCGATGAACGGGGCGCGATCACCGGGTACTGGTCATCGCCCTTGGCATAGGTGTGGCTGCCGCCCGGGATCAAAGCGTGGGCGCGCTTCTGCAGAATGCGGGATGCGCTCATCTCGAGGCTGCGAACGCTCACTTGGTAGGACTCCATAATTGCGCGGATTGGTTGCATGACCGGGTTTCGCGGCGACCTGCGCTGCACTGCAATGTGTCCTCACCTTCGCACCGTTGGTGCGCGCGCTTCTACGGCGCGCACGGCGAGGTTCGGTTCCCAATGCTGGGTAGGAACTACGCCTTTCGATGCCGCCGGCCGTTAACGCTGCACCTTCTGCAACTCGGCGCGTGCCCGCTCCGGCGTCAGCGCGCTGAACAGCGGCTCGCGCGCCGAGCGGAAGTCGGAGGACGCAAGCAGGCGCTTGTAGAGGGCGATGCGGCTCAATTCGCCGTCGGAAAGCTCGTGCACATAGGATTGCAGCTCGTCCGCGCTCGGATCGCGGCCGAGCAGCAGCCGATGGGTGAGCGTCACGAAGTCCGCATCACCCAACGTTGCCGAGTTATACTTTTCCGAGAATTCGCTCGAAACGAGAAGGCCGAGTAGGAACTCATCAAGCTTCATTCCGCTCCGCAGTCTGGCGCGCCACGTGTGCAAGCCATAGCCGTCAGGCCAACGCCCCAGCACCAAGCAATAGCTGTAGAGCACCTGACCGCGCTCGAACTCGAGCGGGCGACGCAGGGTCTGGAGATCGCAGGTACGGCGCACCTCCGCCTTGGCCGAAACAACGAGCGGCTTGGCAGCGGGTTGAACTACGGGCGCGATCTCTCCGAACAGCACGCCATGGCGCGCTTTGAATTCCGCCGAGCGGATAATCTCGCGCTGCAGCTGGGCGCGTGTCCCGCCGGCTTCCATGGAATCCGCAGCGCGCTTTACTTCCGTGTTGGCCGGCTCTTGGCTCAGCAGCACGCGATGGATCAGCTTGACGTATTCGGCCTTACTCAATTTCTCGAGCTTATGGAGGCCAGCAAACTCATCGCTATGCATGATCTCGACGACGAGCTGCTCGATCGGCATGCCGCCCTTCAAGCGCTCACGCCAGCTCTCGGCGCCGTCATTATCGGCATCACGATCGACGAGTAGGCAGTATGCATAGTCGATGCTGGCGCGGACCGCGTCCTTGCGTGCACGCGCTGCCGTGGCGGCGAGGTCGCACTTCCGGTCGACAGTCAGTTCGCCTCGCGGTGGTCTGCGTTCCGCCTGATGACAAGAACGCTTTCACGGCCTGATATGCGGGCTTGCGATCGCCTGGCGCCCAAGCGCCCTGCTCGGTCTTCTTCATCTCGACGAGGCCCATGTGCGCCTCGTAGCCCTCCCAATAGGGCTCATCCATGAGCTCGTAGATGTGCGCGGCCTCGACTGGGTAGCTGCTCTGCAGGTCCTCCAGCTGAGACATCGCCCGCGTCAGTCCCTGCGCCTGCGCTTCCTTGCCGTCGGTGCTACCGCCGGAGGTGTTGAACTCAGTCACCCAGATCGGCCGCTCGTACTTGACGAGTTCCTTGAAGGCCCATTCCGGGTTCTGCCCGTAAGAGTGCCAAACGGAGATATCCCACTCGATGCCATCAGCCTTCATGCGCGCGAAGGCGCCGAGGTGGCCCCAGCCTGCCGTGCCGACCGCGCGCTTGACGTTGGGGTCTGCGGCGCGCGCCCCCCGCGTCAGTCCCTTGAGGACAGCGCTCACCTTCGCCCAGCGCGGTCCATAATACTCGTTTACCGAGACGCCACCGGCAGGGCCGTACGAGCAGTTGTACTGCTTGCCGTCGTCCTGCATCTCGCAGGGCTGGATGATGGCGTAGTTCTCCAGCTCGTTGCCGAGCTCCCACACCGGGATTTCGCCCTTGAAGCTCGACACCAGCGCGAAGGCGAGCCCGTAGGCTTTCTTCTCCAGGACCTCGGCGTCTTCCTTGTCCATCTCGAAGCCGGGCGTGATCACCGGCAGCACGGTGATGCCGCGCGCCTTGGCTTCGCGCACGAGGTGCTGCAGGTCGAGCAAACGTTCGGTGCTGCCGATATCGACGCGATAGGATGTGAGGCCGAGCTCGCGGATGTGCTCCAGCTGCGTCTCCAGCGGAATGCCGGGATACGAAGCGAGCGGATGCCCGTTAACGCCCCACGTCAGGCCCTTCGGCCCTGCCGATACCGGACCGGTGAGCCCTGACAGAGAGAGCGCCGCTGTCGCGGCGAGGATGAGAAAACGGCGATTTACCAGCATGCGTGCCTCCCACCGAAAGAGACCGAGCGCACCCGGCCTAGCTCCCGATAGATTGGGCGCCGGCGGGCGGTGTGTCGCGTTGACCATGCGGCTAGGGCGCTGCGCCGAGCGTTCGATGCCGGCCGCCTGAACCATGCAAAAGCGGTACGCCTACGCCTTTGTGCATACGACCCGCGAGCGCGCGGCGCGCGGTTAGCACCAAGCTTTCGCCCCGCTCGATCGTCCGCGCAAAAGGATGAGGCCCCGACCAGCCCCAAAGGAGAACTGCCGCTGATGAGTTGCCTCGCATACGATTGTGGTCTCGATACTGAACGGACCTCAAAATATGCGCTTCATAGAAACTACCCTTCGAGATGCATGGCTTTTAGAGCCGAGCTTCGTCAGCGACGAACGCGGCTACTTCATGCGCACCTTCTGCCAGCACGCGTTCGCTCAGCAGGGGCTCGAGACGCGGTTCGTTCAGCACAGCAAGTCGTACTCGGCGACGCGCGGCACGTTGCGCGGGATGCACTACCAGATGGCGCCGCACACTGAAGTGAAGATCGTCGGCTGCTATTCGGGCGTCATTTACGACGTGATCGTCGACATGCGCCCATCCTCGCCGACCTACCTCAAATGGCAGGCGTTCGAGCTGTCGGCCGAAAACCAGCGGCAGCTGTATGTACCGGCCGGCTTCGCGCACGGTTTTCAGTCGCTGACCGACGCGGCCGGCGTTTCGTATCTGATCTCGAACTTCTACGAACCTTCGGCCTCGACGGGCGTCAGCTACGACGATCCGGCGCTCGGAATTCGATGGCCGTTGCCTGTCAGCGTGATGTCCGATCGCGACCGGACGTGGGCGCCGCTTGCGGCGTACGCCTAAGGGGCGTTGGCAGGGACGGCCAGAAGTCCCGCCTGTTCGAGGCGTCCCGCGGCCGCGTTGATAACTGCGAAGGTCAGCCCCGAACGCTCGGCGATATCGAGCAGCGAGCTCGATCCGTCGCTGAGATTGAGAACCCAAAGCATCGCCATGTTCAGCTCGGCAGCGGATTTGTTGCCGCCGACCGTGCCGTAGAGCCCGCGCCGGCCGAGCGCCGGCTCGCACTTGGGCTGCGTGTTCAAGAGCACGCGGTCGTTCTCGATGATGTCGATGGCCGCCAGGATCAAAGCATACGACGCCGCCAGATGCTCCGGCCGCGATCAGCCCAAGGTCATCGCCTGACGTGTGGTACTCGGGGAACTTGCCATGCTGGCTGCGCTGGAACAGTCCGACCGGCAAGTTGAAGCCGGGCGAGCAGTACTGGCGCTCATCGTATCCGTAGGGGCTGAACTCGAGGACGGTGCCGGACGGATGCGCGTGCTTGACGACGTGGCTCACGGCGCGATCGATCGGCGCGTTGCCGCGACGGCTTTTCTTGTAAGTGGGTCCGCCCGCATCTCCGACGCACGAGACGACGAGACCGTGCTTGATGCGGTCGACGCGCGCCTCGTTCTGCGCAAGCCACGCAATGGCGCCGATCGTTCCCGGGGCAAACACCAAGCGATACGTGTACTTGTTGCGGCGCCGACTTAGCGCCTGCGCCAACTCAGTGAGCACCGCCACGCCGGCGCAATTGTCGTTGGCCAGAGATGGGTGGCAGATGTGCGCCGAAAGCAGCACCTCATCATCGGTCTCACCGGGAACGACGCACTCGCCGTACGTCAGGCTGCCGTCCGCCAGCGTTGAATCGATGACGGCCGTGTAATCGCCCGGCGGCAATGCATCGAGCGCATTCTGGCTCATGCAAAAGCCCCAGCGCTCCTCGTAATAGGACGTGCGGTAGGGAATGAGGTCGGGTTGATCGGGCAGCGTGTAGATGTGCGCCTTGAGCTTCTCGAGCGGCAGCACGGCGCGCACCGGGGTGCTGTAGTTGAGGACATGCAGATTGGAGACGGCGAAGTCGACGACGCGCTCGCCCGCAGCATTCGCGATGTAGGCGTCCGCGATGTTCCACTCGCGCGGGATCGTCCAGTCGAAAACTTGCGTGCCGGTCGGCAGCTCCGTCGTTTGGATGGGTATGTGCCGCCCGACGATCTGCAGCGATTTCCGGACGCCGTTGCCGGTGATGCTGCGGCAGATCGGGTAGAGCTCGGCGGCGAGCGCATAAATGCGCTCGCCTATTCCGTCGGCACCGGCACGCGAGGCCTGAGGCGTGGGCGATGAGCGCGCAGCTCGGCCCTCCGCTCCGTTCCCCGCGGCTTTCGTATCAGGCCGCAGCACGGTCAATGTACCGCAACGAGCTGTCGAGGATGCCGTCCGCCATCAGCTTCTTGATGTGGCTGATGCGCTGGTAGCGCGGCCCCTCGAATTCCTCGAGCGTCAGGTTCGACGAGCTATATGCCGCGTAGAGCTGCTCGGCGCCTTTGCGCGCGTCCCACTGCGGTTTGAAGCCCGGCAGGACGCGGTTGATCTTGTCGAAGCTGACGCGATAGCAGCGCGTATCGGGACCTGCATCGGTCGCAAATCCTAGACGGCAGCCAGGGACGACACTGGCGACGATGTCGGCGATGTCGCGGATGCGGTAGTTCTGGTTCGTGCTGCCGACGTTGAAGGCCTCATTGAAGACCTGGTCGCGCGGCGCCGCGAGCGCGGCGATGAAAGCGCGCGAAATGTCCTCGATATGCACGATCGGCCGCCACGGCGAGCCGTCCGACTTCAAGAAGATCTCGCCCGTCGTCACGGCCCAGGCAACGAGGTTGTTGAGTACGATGTCGAAGCGCATGCGCGGCGACAGACCATAGGCGGTCGCGGGACGCAGGTAGGTGGGGCAGAAGCTGCCGTCGGCCAGCGGCGCAATGCCCGTTTCCGACCAGACTTTCGACTGCCCATAGGCCGTGACAGGATTGAGAGCGGCCGTTTCGTCGACGAGATCGTCGCCCGCCTGGCCGTAGTTGCTGCACGAGGAGGCGAGCAGAAAGCGCCCGACGCCGGCATCTTTGGCGACCTTCGCCAGACGCACGCTGGCGCGGTGATTGATGCTGTAGGTCACGTCCGGATTGAGGTTGCCGAGCGGATCGTTCGAAAGCGCCGCAAGGTGGATGACAGCGTCAACGCCCTTGAGGTCGCTTCTCTCGACGTCGCGCACATCCTTGGAAATGGTTGGCACATCGAAGATGACGCCGCCGGCTTCGAAGGTGCAGCGCTGGTAGAGATCGCTGTCGCAGCCGACAACCGTGTGGCCGGCTTCGAGCAGCATCGGCGTCATGACGCTACCAATGTAGCCGCGATGACCGGTAAGAAAGACTTTCATGATTGGATCCCATGAAGCTTGAAAAAAAGTGCATGTCGTGCGAGCCGGACATTGCATGCCGCTGCCGCGAAGTGACTAGCAATCAATTGGGTCGATAGCGCCGGTCCGGTACGCCCAATCGGCCTCGAAAATCCAGCCCCCTACCACTTTCGACGTACGTTTAGCGAGGCGCCGGGCCCTCTCGCACGATGATGTGACGGGAGCCGTCGGCAGTGCGCAGTGGGAACGAGGTGTCTAGGCACTGCATGTAGGCGTGGAAGCCGCCGCGGCTGAAGATGTCGAGGCCCGCCGCGCTCTTCAAGCTGTAAAGGAACAAGCCCACCGGTATGGTTGATATCAGGTAGGCGACCAGGGCGAGCGCGTAGAAAGTGGCGCGCCGCATCGGGCTGGATTGCTTCGAATCCGGCATGCTCATGGCTTCATGACGCGGCAAAGCGCGCACCTTTCGGGTCTGATCAAGTTGACAGGACGGGCATGGCGCGCTCGGCCGCGTGTCCTGATCTCACCCTACGCGGCGCGGACGCGGCTTGGAACGGCGATTGAAATCTATCATTTACGCCGGCCAGCGGGCCGCCCCCTGAGCCGGCCCGCCCAGGCAACGTCCAATACCATCATCGTGGTCTGGATGTCGGCCGCACGCCGCCAGTGGACAAGTTATCGAGATGCCCGAACTCGGCGAGGCTGCGCGAGTTATCCGATCGGTTGCAATCGAGGAGACAGTCATGGCCGAGCCGGAAGCACCCGAGACCGCCGATGAGTTGATTGCGGCAACGGGTCAGGAGGTCTCCGATGCCGCGCACCAACAGTACGACAGGGTCCTTGCGTCAATCCGGCGAGAGCCTCTGAAAGGTGTCGCCATTGCCGCCGGGGTGGGCTTCGTGCTTGCCCTGATTCTTCGCTGATCGGTTTGCGACATCGCACCGCGCTGCGGACGTTCGGCCCGCCGTGCTCGTGCCACATGCATTGGTTAATGGCGACCGGCGCCCGTTAGCTGCGGGCGCTTAGCATTGGGGGAAAGTATGCTGAGACAAGCAGTTGCAGTTGCCTTCGTCGCCGCGTTGTCCGTTCCGGCATTCGCCGTGAGCGAAGCCGTGAAGGTTGCCTGCAAGGCCGATTACGTGGCGTACTGCAACAATATGGTGGTGGGAAGTCCGGAGCTTCGCTCGTGCATGCGCACCAACGCATTGAAGCTGTCGAAGGGCTGCCTGCAGGCGCTGGTCGACAACAAGGAAGTGACGAAGGCCGACGTCGACGATTATTTGGCGCGTACCAAGAAAGCTGAATAGCGGACACAGCCGCTGAGGCGGGCGTGCGATGAAAGAAATGGGACGTTTGGGCTGGACATCGATTCGCGCCCTTGCGGTTTCTTTTGTGGTGGCGCTCGCCTCCCCGCTGCACGCGCAGGAGACCGAGACCAAGATTACGATCGAGAGCCTGCTGCAATCGGGCTGGCAGATCGCCGGCTATACCGGCGCGGTCGACAACTGGTCGACCTTCATTCTGCTTCGTCACCCCAGCGAAACGTATCTCATCCAATGCCGAGCCGGCTACGACGTCACGCGCCAGCCGCGCGTGCAGACTAACTGCTACCAGCTGCGCTAGTTCGCGTTGTCGGGAACATCGCGCCGGCCCAGACGTTTGGGGCGTCATGAATGATCATTCCCACAGCAAGAGCCTCCTGGCGGCGCCGTTCTCCTTCGAGGAGGCTTGGCAGTCGTTGCCGTTCAACATGAAGCTGATGCTGCTGCACATTCAGCGGGCCGAGCAGGAGCCGTGGCCTCACGCCGAAGACTGACGAAGCGCATTGTTCAGGCGCGCCGGCCCGCTGACCCAGCGGTTGCCGGGCATATAGAACCGCCACGGCTTGTCCGCGTTGCGCGTGATGCCGATGCGGAGGGAGCGGCCAATGGCCGGCGCCGCAAAGCCGTCCTCGCCGAACCATAGCGCGCTACCCGCTTCGTAAAGCGTCCCATCAAGACCGAGATCGATAGCCAGTGCTTGCGTGAGGCGTCCGGGCCCTTTTGTCAGCCGATAGATGTCCTCAAGACCGCGCCTCTCCCGCATCACCTCCACACCGGTTAGCGGCTCGAGCGCGCGGATCAGCACACCGGCGCCGACGCCTTCCCGCTCGCTCGAAATATTCAGCATCATGCTGATGCCATAGGCGCGATAGACGTAGACGTGCCCGCTCGCCAAAAACAGCGATGCGTTACGCGCCGTGCGCCCGCTGCGCGCGTGGCCGGCATCGTCGCCGGGCGGATAGGCCTCCGTCTCGACGATACGACCAGTCTGTCGCCCGTCGTCTCCGTCCCGCACCAGGACCTTTCCGAGCAGAAATTTGGCGAGCGCGATCGTGCCCTGCGGCAACTCCTCGGCGCGCAGCGGACGAAGATCGTTCGTGCGAGCCTTGCCGGCGCTTGGCGTCCGTTTGGCCATGCCTACAGCAGCTCAATGCTGTGACAACGCACGATCAACTCCTCCTGGCGGAACTTGGCCGTCAGCTCGGCCTTGAGCGCGCGCCACCATGAACGGTCCACGTCCTTCGCCATGACCTCCATCACCGCGATGTCTTCACGCTGCATCGTGCGCGCGCCGTGCCAGCGGCCCTCGGCGGGCGAGCGCAGGAAGCTCGTCACGCCGCCGAACGTATCGGTGAGATGCTGGGCAAGGTCGTCGTAGTAGGCGGCCGGAAAGGACTCGCCGTTCTGATCGCGCAGCGGCAGCAGGATCTCGACGAGGTGCATGGACGCGGCGCTCCGGTTGGGCGCTAGCTCATAGCAGAAGCGCCCGGCGAATTCACGCCGAAGCCTTCGACGCCTTTTTCAGCTGCTCGAAGGTGCACTGGCGCGGCGCCTTGTCCGGCCGCCAGCGCACCAGCTTCGTGCCGTGACGGAAGCGGTCGCCGGTGATGTGGTCGTAGCGCACCTCGACGACCAGCTTCGGCTTCAACGGCTGCCATTCAGCCGATCGCTCGGTCGACCAGCGGCTCGGTCCGCCCGGTGCATCGCCCGTGAAGCCCGGCGGCGCAATTAGCTTTTCCAGTCGCTTCGTCAGCGCCGGCTTTTCGTCCGCCGAGAGCGCCGACGTGAAGCCGACGTGATGCAGCAGGCCGTCTTCGTCGTAGAGCCCGAGCAACAGCGAGCCGACAACCTTGCGGTTGCTTTCGTAGCGGAAGCCGCCAACCACGCAGTCGGCGGTGCGCATCCGTTTCACCTTGAGCATGGCGCGCTCGCCGGGCTGATAGGCGAGATCGAGCCGCTTGGCGATGACGCCGTCGGTCTGCACCTGCGCCCCGCGCAGCCAACGCTCGGCCTTCTTTAGCTCGCGCGTAAAGGGCGTACCGGAGAAGCGCTTCGCTCTCGCCGGTGCGTGCGAGCAGCTGATCGAGCGCCTGGCGCCGCTCTTCGAATGGAACATCGAGAAGAGAGCGCCCGGCTTCCGAGATCAGACAATCGAAGGCGACGAACGTCGCCGGCTGCTCGCTGCTGAGCTTGGCGACACGCGTCTCGGAGGGATGCAAGCGCATCTGCAGCGCGTCGAAGCTGAATGCGCCGTCGACGGCAATCAACAACTCGCCGTCGAGCACCAGCTTCTTGGCGGGCAGGTCCGCGATGACGCGCACCATGTCGGGAAAGAAACGATTGAGCGATTTGCCCGACTTGGCCTTCAGCTCCACCTCGCCGCCATCCCGGAAGACAAGGCAGCGGAAGCCGTCCCACTTCGGCTCGAACTGCCAGCCGAGATCACGCGGCAGGGCCTCGACGAGGCGCGCCTCCATCGGTTCGAGATCGGTCGGTACTTTGAGGCGCATGGGACGCCGCTAGGTGCGGCGTGACGCGGAAGCGCGCTTGGCCGCTGGCTTCTTGCCTGGCGTCTTGCCGGCAACCTTGCGCTTGACCGTCGCCTTTTTAGCGGCCGGACGCTTGGCTGGCTTCTCGCCTCTGTTCGAGTGCCACACCGCATTCGGCTTGGCGGCTGCGTGTTTGCCGCTCAGCATGAAGGGCGTCGGGGCTTTGCCCTTACCTTCCGCGATCTGCTTCATCGTGCGGCCCGAAGCGACCGACTTGTCCTTGCGGATGGCCGCCTCGCCGTCGTCCGCCGACCACTCGTCTTTGTGCTTGATCAGCAGCCAGTTGTTGCGCTTGCCGCTGCCGTCGCGGTCGTTTTTCAGACGCACCAGCACCCAGCCGCCGTGCAGCTTGTCGCCGGCGAGAACGAACTTCAACTCGCCCTTGCGCAGCGCCGCGTTGACGTCATCGGTGCCTTCCGGCAGCCAGAAGCCGCGGTCCCACAGCATTACGGTACCCCCGCCATACTCACCCGGCGGAATGGTGCCCTCGAAATCGCCGTAGTCGAGCGGATGGTCCTCCACCTCGACCGCGAGGCGCTTGTCCTTCGGATTTAGCGAGGGACCTTTGGTGACCGCCCACGACTTGAATACACCACCGTCCTCGAGCCGCAGGTCATAGTGCAGCCGCGAGGCGTCGTGCTTCTGGATGACGAAGCGCGGGTACTCGGCCTCGCGTACTGGCGCACGCCCGCTGGGCTCCTGCGTCTTCTCGAAGTCGCGCTTGGACCGGTACTTGGCGAGCTTGCTCGGCATGGGATCAACTTCGCTGTCGGGCATCCACCCTAGCGCACCACCGCGATATCGGTCCTCATATCCCGCGGCGTGGTGAAATCTTTTGCACCGCCGCGTGAACGCGCAACGCCGTCGCTACCTCTTCTTAGCGACCTTCTTGCCCTTCTTGCGGGCCTCGCTCAGGCCGATGGCGATCGCCTGCTTGCGGCTCTGCACCTTCTTACCGCTGCCGCTCTTCAACGTCCCGCTCTTGCGCTTCGTCATCGCGCGTTTGACGTCTTTCGACGCCGATCGCGACGTCTTTCGGGCTGCTGCCATGGACATACCTCCTAGTCGGGAGCGACCTGCGTGCGCTTCTTGTCGATCTTGCTTTTCAGGTCCGGCGTCGCCTTGTTGCGCGGATCGTCCGTGGGCGCCGGGCCCACCTGCGACTTCGACTTTTCGTCCCGCCGCTCGGGATTGAAACCGCCGACCTCATGCTCGTGATCGATCTTGTTTTCGGCCATTGGAACCTCCTTGGATTTATCGAGTAGAACGACGTCCTGAGGAACACGTTCCCTCGCCCGCGCATTCAAGCCGGCCTCAAAGTCTGAGCTAGATCGCGCGCCAAGCCCGCGCGATGCCATCGCCGAGCGGTTGCAGCAGGCCCGAGAGCTTGTTCGGCGCTCCCGTCTCCAGCAACACCTCCGCTTGGGTGCCGGGCCGCATGGCGCCGAGACGTGCACATTCCGGCGCGGCGACGGCGATGCGGGCGCGATAGAAGCCCGCGGCGCGACCATCAGCAGTATCCGGCGCCAACCGGCTGAGCGTGCCGGTAATCCTGGCGGTGCCATTGGGCTCGGCCGTCGCGAATTGCAGCACGGCGTTCTGACCCAGACGCAGGCGGGCGATGTCGCGCGAAGCAATGGTCGCCTCGACGATCAGCCCGTCAGCGCGCGGCGAGATGTGCATCACCTCCTCGCCGGCGGCGACGTCCTCGCCCACCATGCGCAACATCGGCACGCGCACGATGCCGTCTTGCGGGGCACGGATCTCCAACCGGCGCACGCGATCTTCGGCGATGAGCTTGCGCTCCAGCGCATCGGCGATGCGGGCTTCGGTGTCGCGAAGCTCCCTGTTGAGCTCGCTAAGCCGGTCGCGATCGAATTGCATGATCAGCAGTCGCATCTCCGCGATCCGCCCCTCAGCCTGCGCGACGGTGGCGACAAGCTGGCCGCTCCGCTCACCTTCGAGACGCACGGCGTCCCGCTCGAGCGACGTCAGCGTGGCAATAGGCATCAGGTTCTTGGCGCGCAGATCGCGGGCGCCTTTGAGCTGCTGGCCGATCAGCGCCAGTTCATGATCCTTAGCGGTCATGAGGACGGAATAGCCGCCGATTTCGCGCTCCAACTGGCTGACGCGCTGGCGCAACTGCTCCTTCTCGGCCGTGCGCGACAAGCTACGCATCCTGAAGAGATTGATCTCGCCGGCGAGCAGCCGCGCGATGTCCGGTTCCCCGACGCGCGCGCTGAGGCGCTCGGGAAACTTGACGACAGCGGCGTCGTCCAACTCGGCGCGCAGCCGCGCCTGCTGCGCCGTCAGTTCATCGAGCGCACGGCCGAGCGTATCGAGGCTACCGCGGGTCATCGGATCATCGAGGCGCATCATGACTTCCCCGGCGGTAACCGGATCCCCGTCGCGCACGCGCATCTCGGCGATCGTGCCGCCGGCCGTCGAGCGCACCTGCTTGGGTGCCGTGTCGAGGATGACCGCCCCCGATGCAACCACATCCCGCGCGACGCGTTCGGTCAGCACCCAGCGGCCCGCGCTGCCGATGAGACCACCTCCGGCAACGACACCGATGCACACGGCGGATAGAAGCGAAAACCTGGCGTTCATATTATTCCTCTGACAAAGTCGCGGCGGCCGCCGCTTGCGCATCGCCGCATCCGCGAGAGCCTCGCGCTCGCCGACGAGATCCTGCGCGCGAGCCGCTTGCTCCGCCGGAACGCGTCACCTCGAGGGCGCGGCGTCTCGCACGCGTTTGTGGCGCGTATGCGACGTCTAAAATTGCATCTTTGTCAGAAGCGTTCGTGCCGTTTTGTGAGAAGGGTTGGCACGTTCGCGCGTTAACTGCGCATTGATTATGCAGCCGCGCTCGAAGTGACCAACCGGGCGATCTCACCGCGCATTAGCTCGCGATAGACGCCATCACGCTGCATCAGATCTTCCGGCGGACCATCCTGCACGATGCGCCCCGATTGCATGACAACTATGCGATCGAAGGTGCGCACCGTTGACAAGCGATGGGCGACCGAGATCACCGTACGTCCCCGCATCAAGCCGCGTAGCGCACGCTTAATCTCCTCCTCGGACTCGACGTCGAGCGCCGAGGTCGCCTCGTCGAGCACGAGCAGCGGTGCATCCTTCAAGAAGGCGCGCGCGATGGCGATGCGTTGACGCTGACCGCCCGAGAGGTTGACGCCGCGCGAGCCGAGGATCGTGTCGAGGCCCTTGGGAAGCTCGTTGATGAAGCGATCGCATCGCGCCGCGACGGCGGCTTCCCACACGGCGGCGTCGCTCGCCCCCGGGCAGCCGTAACGGATGTTCTCGCGCACGGTGCGCTGGAACACCGCGATGTCCTGCGGCACCACGGCGATAACCTTGCGCAGACTGTTCTGCGTCACGCGCGCAATGTCCTGGTCGCCGATGAAGATGCGCCCGCCCTTTAAGTCGTAGAACCGCTGCAAGAGCGAGATCAGCGTCGACTTTCCGCTGCCCGAGCGGCCGATCAGCGCCACCCGCTGGCCGGATTCGATGCTCAAGTCGAGATTGTCGAAGACGGGGCGCCCGTCCGGATACGCAAAGGAGATGCCGCTGAATTCGACCGTCGCGGCGGCGGGCTTCATCGTCATGGCCTGCGGGTGATCTCGCATCTCATGGGGGACGAGCAGTGTCGCCAAAGCCTCCGACAACCGCGCCACGTGCTGTGTGACGTCTACCGCAGCCACCGCCAAATCGCGCGTTGCATGCAGCACCGAGATGCCGAGGGTGCACACCAAAATAACGTCGCCTGTGCTGGCGTGTCCGCCCTGCCAAAGCTTGATGGCCCAGGCGAGGATTCCAAACGTGAGCACGACCGTGGCTAGCGCATGCAGCAACCGAAGCCGCTCGAGGTAATAGAGGCTGCGACGGCGCGCCTTCATCTCCTTGCCGACCGCGATGTCGAAGCGGCGGTGCTCGCGGCGCAGACCGTCGAACGCGGTGACGAGCGACATATTGCCGACGACGTCGATCATCTCGCCATCCACCTTCGCAGCCTTGTCCGCGAATGCGTGATGCAGCGCCCGCCCGCCACTGGCGATCCGATACATGGCGAACATGACCACCGCCGCCAGCAGCAGCAGCACGCCGGCCATCGTACCGCTGACGGTGGCGACGAGCGCGACGGCGCCCACCGTTGCTGCGCACGGAGGGATTACGTTCCAAACGAGCATATTCTCGAAGGTGAAGAGCGCATTGGAGGTCGCCGTGATGCGGCTGGTTAACGTGCCGGGCGCGCGGTCGACGAAATAGCCGGGCGCGTGTCCGGTAAGATGCCGAAATAGATCGTGTCGCAATGCGCCGGTGACTCGCGTGAACGTTCCGCAAGCGATGTAGCTGGCGACGCGCCACAGCAAATTGTCCGCGGCAATCAGCGTGAACAGGAACGCGAAGGCAAACCAAGCCGCATTGCCTGCCCCTGTTCCCTGTGACAACGTGTCAACGAGGTGCTTAACGCCGTACTGGGTGCCGATAGAGCAGCCTACGGCTCCGAGAACAGCGGCAAGAATGACACCGTGCGCGATCGGCTGCGCACGCACATACCGGCCAATAAAAGCAAACGGCCGATCAGCATAATGGCTGAGATCTTCCATACGGTTGCCCTCGCAACGTGCGCCCTACGGCGTGGATCAAGCGGCAACGTCTCGATAGACGCATGGTTGCGACGCAATAGCGGGCGCGATTGTCGCGGGGAACATCCCGCGTTTACCGTCGTTAGTCGCTGAGCTGCAGTGCAGGATTAGTGGGGCCTCATTGCATGCCTTTGCATCAATAGAGAGAGGTCGTCCTCAAATGCGCATCGCACAGATTGCCCCGTTGACGGAGGCTGTGCCGCCCAAACTCTATGGCGGAACCGAACGGGTCATCTCCTGGCTGACCGAAGCCTTGGTCGATCTCGGTCACGATGTGACGCTTTTCGCCAGCGGCGACAGCGTGACGAAGGCGAAACTGGTAGCGGGATGGCCGCGCGCGCTGCGGCTCGACGGCGAGGTGCGCGATGCAAACGCGCTGCACATGGCGATGCTTGAGACCGTCGCCCAGCGCGCGTCAGATTTCGACGTGCTGCACTTTCATCTCGACTACTACCCTTTTTCCCTCTTCTCCCGGCTCGGTACGCCGTTCGTGACGACGCTGCACGGACGGCTCGATCTTCCGGAGCACCGGCCGGTGTTCGACACGTTTCCCAATGCGCCGATCGTCTCCATCTCGCACGCCCAGCGGCGGCTGCTACCGACGGCGCCGTGGACCGGGACTGTCCACCACGGCCTGCCGACCGGTTCGCTAGGACCAACGGGCAGCGCGCCATCGTATCTCGCGTTCCTCGGCCGCATCTCCCCCGAGAAGGGACTGCCGAGCGCCATCCGGGTCGCGGTAAAGTGCGGCATTCCTCTGAAGATCGCCGCCAAGGTCGACCGCGTCGACCTCGACTACTTCAACGACGAGATCAAACCACTGCTCGATCAACCCGGCATCGAGTACATCGGCGAGATCAACGACGCGCAGAAGTCTGAATTCCTCAGCGGTGCGCTCGGGCTGCTGACGCTCATCGATTGGCCGGAGCCGTTCGGCCTCGTCATGATCGAAGCCATGGCCTGCGGCACGCCGGTCATCGCCTTCGCCCACGGCTCCGTGCCGGAGGTGATCGACGACGGGGTCAGCGGCTACATCGTCGACAACGAGGATCAGGCGGCGGCGGCTGTCGGCAAGCTCGCCGACCTGTCTCGCGAAGGCGTGCGCCAGCAATTCGAGAAACGCTTCACCTCGACCCGCATGGCCGAAGACTATGTGCACGTCTATCGCAAGCTAATCGGCGACCAGCCGGTGCGTCCTCTGTTCCAGAGCGTGCTCGACCAGTGGACCAAGCGGACCGGCGGCTCTGTCGTGGCGCCGGCGCAGGCGCCGCTCCCGGGTCAAGTAGCAGCCGAGTGAGCTGAGTAAGTTGTAGGCGCCCAAATGAGCGAACGGCGGCTTCTTCGTTGCGGAGAAGCCGCCGCGCGCGTTTGTGAACAAAAGCAGAATCAGCTTCATTGGGCGGATGGCCCTCGCCCATCTCGAAAAGCTCAATCCGCAGCAGCGGCGCGCCGTCGAGCATGGCATCGGCGCCCGCGACACGCGTCCCGCAGCGCCGCTGCTCGTCATCGCCGGCGCCGGTTCGGGCAAGACCAACACGCTGGCGCACCGCGTCGCGCATCTCATTCTCAATGGCGCCGACCCGCGCCGCATCCTGCTGATGACCTTCTCGCGCCGCGCCTCCGTCGAAATGGCGCGCCGCGTCGAGCGCATCACGCGCAGCGTCATCGGCGGCCATGGGGCGACGATCGACGCGCTCGCCTGGGCCGGTACCTTCCACGGCATCGGAGCGCGGCTGCTGCGCGACTACGCCGAGCAAATCGGCCTTGAACCGGCCTTCACCATCCATGACCGGGAAGACAGCGCCGACCTCATGAACCTCGCGCGGCACGCGCTCGGCTTCTCGAAGACCGAGAACCGCTTCCCCACCAAGGGCACGTGCATCTCCATCTACTCCCGCTGCGTCAACGCCGAGATGGCGGTCGATGACGTGCTGCACGCCTCGTTCAAGTGGTGCACGGCGTGGTCGAAGGAATTGAAGGAGCTGTTCGCCGCCTACGTCGAAGCCAAGCAGCGCCAGAACGTGCTCGATTACGACGACCTGCTGCTCTACTGGGCGCAGATGGTGAGCGACCCCGCCATCGCCGAGGACATCGGCGGCCGCTTCGACCACGTGCTGGTGGACGAGTACCAGGACACCAACCGCCTGCAGGCCTCGATCCTCCTGGCGCTGAAGCGCGACGGGCGCGGGCTCACCGTCGTCGGCGACGACGCGCAGGCGATCTACTCCTTCCGCGCCGCCAACGTGCGCAACATCCTCGATTTCCCGAAGCACTTCGACCCGCCGGCCGAGGTCGTCACGCTCGATCGCAACTACCGGTCGACGCAATCGATCCTCGCCGCGGCCAACGGCGTCATCGATCTGGCGGCCGAGCGCTTCACCAAGAACCTATGGAGCGACCGCGACGCCGCCGAGCGCCCGCGCCTCGTTGCCGTGCGCGATGAGGCCGACCAGGCGCGCTACATCGTCGACCGCGTGCTGGAGAACCGGGAGGCGGGCGCGCTGCTGAAGCACCAGGCGGTGCTGTTCCGCGCCTCGCATCACTCAGGCCCGCTCGAGGTCGAGCTCGCCCAGCGCAACATTCCCTTCGTCAAGTTCGGCGGCCTGAAGTTTCTCGACGCCGCGCACGTCAAGGACCTGCTGGCGCTCTTGCGCTTCGCCGAGAACCCGCGCGACCGCGTTGCCGGTTTCCGGCTGTTGCAGCTGATGCCCGGCGTCGGGCCGACGACGGCGCAGCGCGTGCTCGACCGCATGATGGAGGTGTCCGATCCGGTCGGCGCGCTCAGCCTGATCCCTACGCCGCCGCGCGTCCTGGAAGCGGAATGGAGCGGCTTCGTCGACACGATGGTCGCGCTGCATGCCGGCGGCGCCGGCTGGCCGGCTGAGATCGCCAACGCGCGCCACTGGTACGATCCGCATCTGGAGCGCACGCACGAGGACGCCTCGACCCGCCGCGCCGACCTTATCCAGCTGGAGCAGATCGCCGCCGGCTACCCGTCGCGCTCGCGCTTCCTCACCGAGCTGACGCTCGACCCGCCGGACGCCACCAGCGACGAAGCCGGCGTGCCGCTGCAGGACGAGGACTATCTCATCCTCTCGACCATTCATTCGGCCAAGGGCCAGGAGTGGACGTCGGTGTTCGTGCTCAACGTCGTGGACGGATGCATCCCCTCCGACCTCGGCACCGGCACGACGGCGGAAATCGAGGAGGAGCGGCGGCTGCTCTACGTCGCCATGACGCGCGCCAAGGACGATCTGCACCTCATCGTGCCGCAGCGCTTCTTCACGCACGGGCAGAATGCGCACGGGGACCGGCACGTCTACGCCTCGCGCACGCGCTTCATCCCGGGCACCCTGCTGAAGCACTTCGAAGCGGCGAGCTGGCCGGTGGTCGCGCCCGGCTCGGACGCGCGCGGTCCGGCGCACGGCGTGCGCATCAACGTCGGCGCCAAGATGCGCGAGATGTGGCGCTAACGCCGCTTGACATTATATGCGGCCAAACTAAATTAGACTTTGTGAATATAGGAGACCTCAAGTCCGACAGCGCGCGTGCGGCTGCCTTCCTCAAGGCGGTCGCCAACGGAAATCGCTTGATGATCCTGTGCGAACTAACGGGCGGAGAGCGCTCGGTGTCGGCGCTCGAGGAAGTTGTTCCGCTGGCGCAATCTGCCTTGTCGCAGCATCTCGCCAAGCTTCGCGAGGAACGTCTCGTTGCAACGCGCCGCGAGGCGCAGACGATCTACTATCGGTTGGCGGACGAGCGGGTCGCCCGCCTCCTCGACACGCTTGCCGAGCTCTTCTGCTCGGCGCCCGATCCGGGCGGCAAAAAGCGCCGGCGCTGACGGCAAGGACTTTGGGTGGAGATGACGATGTCGAACGATTGGATCGAGATGACGCGAAACTTGAGCGGGGGACTGCGCGAGATGCGTGGCGGCGCCCCCGAGGTTATGAAAGCCTTCGCAGGTATAGCCCAGGCGGCGCTCAAGCCCGGCTCGCTCGACGCCAAGACGAAGGAGCTGATCGCCCTGGCCATCAGCGTTGCCGTACGCTGCGATGACTGTATCGGCTTTCACGCCAAGGCCGCATCGGAGCGCGGTGCCTCCGCTGACGAAATCCTGGAAACGCTCGGCATGGCCATCTACATGGGGGCCGGCCCCTCGGTGATGTATGCTGCGCACGCTCTCGAAGCCTACAAGCAGTTCGCCGCAGACAGCGCCACGGCGGCGACCGCGACCGCCGGCCCGCGATGACCAACACCATCTACCACAACCCCGCTTGCGGCACCTCCCGCAACACGCTCGAGCTGATCCGCGCGGCGGGCATCGAGCCGACCGTCATCGAGTATCTCAAGCAGACCCCGAGCCGCGCAAAGCTGCTCGAGTTGAGCGAAGCGATGGGCATCACGCCGCGCGGGCTGCTGCGCCGCAAGGAGCCGATGTATCACGAGCTTGGGCTGGACGATCCGGTGTGGACCGACGATCAGCTCCTCGACGCCATGCTGCAACACCCGAAGCTGATCGAGCGCCCGATCGTCGTCACGCCGCACGGCACGAAGATCTGCCGGCCGGCGACCCTCGTGCACGAGCTTCTGTCGCCCGGCGTCAGCTGAGACCCCAACCCGTCACGTCGACGATCTGCCCCGTCACGCCGAACGACTGCGGCGAAGCCAGGAACACCACGACGTCGGCGATCTCATCGCGCTTCGCCCACTTGCTGGTGTCCTTCGGCTTCATCATGGCGACGTTGGACGCCGTGTCGACGAGGCCGGGCGCCACCGCGTTGACGCGAATCTGCGCGTCCTTGCCTTCCAGCGCGAATGTCCGTGTCAGAGCCACGACGCCGGCCTTCGCCACGTTGTAGGGCAGCATGTTCGCCTGCGCGTTGCCAGCGCGCGCAAAGTTGATCACCGACCCGCCGCCCGTCTTGGCCATGTGCGGGAAGGCCTCGCGCGTCACCAGGAAAGCGCTGAGCACGTTGTTGTTCAGCTCGCGCGTCCACTCGTCGACCGTCACCTCGGTCGACGGCTTGTAGACGGTCAATCCGCCGGCCAAGTTGACGACGATATCGATGCGGCCGAGCCCGGAGACCGCTTCGCTGACGAGGCGCTTGACGTCGGCCTCGTCGGTCAACGAGGCGACGACCGGAATGACGTTGGCGCCTTCTGCCTTCAGCTCGGCAGCGCGTGCCACCACGCCATCCCTGCTGCGCGCACAAATGACGAGCGACGCGCCCTGCGCCGCAAGCGCCTTGGCCACCGCCTGCCCAACCTGACCGTCGTGGCTTACGCCCGTGACAATGGCGACCTTGCCTTCCAGATTGCCCGGCATTTCACTCTCCTTCGTATGTGCGCGATTGTTGCAGCACCTATACAATAGGTGCGGGTCAAGGAGCGGAAAAGATGAGCTGGATCCCAACCGAAGATCCGCAGCCGGGCGATCATCGCGCTTGCGATGCCATCGAGCAGGTCATCGTGCCGCGCGCCCGCGATCTCGGCGGCTTCTCCGTCCGCCGCGCGTTGCCGGCGGCCGGGCGGCAGATGGTGGGTCCATTCATTTTCTTCGACCAGATGGGCCCGGCCGAGTTCCTCATCGGCACCGGCATCGACGTGCGCCCGCATCCGCATATCGGTCTGGCGACCGTCACCTACCTGTTCGACGGCGAGATCATGCATCGCGACAGCCTCGGCACGGCTGTCGCCATCAAACCGGGTGAGCTGAATCTCATGTCGGCCGGCGCCGGCATCGTGCACTCGGAGCGCACCTCGGCCGAGCAGCGCGCCGTTGGACCGCGGCTGTTCGGCATCCAGGCGTGGGCGGCGCTGCCGAAATCGCACGAGGAGCAGGCGCCGACCTTCGCGCACTACGACGCGGGGAGGCTGCCGCGCATCACCGGGGAGGGCAAAACGGTCCGCGTTGTGATGGGCGACCTCTACGGACAGAGCTCGCCGGCGGCGTTTCCGCACCCGAGCTTCTACGCCGAGGCGGTGCTGGCGCCCGGTGCCGTGCTGCCGCTCGATGCCGACTACGACGAGCGGGCGATCTACATCGTCTCGGGCGAGATCGACATTGCCGGCGAGGCGTTCGGCGGCGGGCGTCTGCTCGTGTTCAAGCCGGGCGACCGCATCTCGGTGCTGGCTACCTCGCAGGCGCGCATCATCCTGCTCGGCGGCGAACCGATGGACGGGCCGCGCCACATCTGGTGGAATTTCGTTTCGTCCTCGAAGGATCGCATCGACGCCGCCAAGGCCGACTGGAAAGCCAAGCGCTTCGGCACCGTACCCGGCGACGGCGAGGAATTCATTCCATTGCCCGACGACCGGCCGGCTTGAATGCAAAACGCCCCGGCGGTAAGGCCGGGGCGCGAAAGAACTCCGAGCGGTTGCGTAGGCCAGATTAGCCCATCTTTTCCTTGGCCTTGTCCTGCGCCTTCTGGAACCAACCGCTCGCCTTGTCGACCAACGAGCTCATTGAAGACCCCGTGTCGACGCGGCTGAGGGCATCGACGAGGCGCTCGAACGCTGGCGTGATCGATGCCGAACCCGAGTGCGCGGCGCGCGATACGGAGCGCGAGATATTGTCGGCGAAGTCGTGCAGGTCGGCGCGCGAGATGTTCGGCGTCCAGCTGTCCCAGCGCGAGGCAGGCGACGAGGGGCGACTGAAGCGTGGCATAACGACAAGCGCGAACACCGCCCCCGCAGCCGCTGCCGCCGCCATGGCAATGACCGGCTGCCGACGAATCGTGCGCCGCAGCTCAGAGGCGCCGGCCTCGGCCGTATCGACAGCCGTCTCGCGCATCGCACGTGTGCGGCGCTCGGCGATGGACGAGACCTCCTTGGCGAGTTGGGTGACTTGATCGCGTAGCTCCGCGTACGTCGACTCGGCGGTGTCCTGCGCGGACCGCGCAGCTGAACTGAAATCCTTCACGGGACTGACCATCTCCCTCGTCTCCTTTGAATTGCCGGTGGCTGGCGCTGACCTCAGGCGGCCCACCACGGGGCGCCATCTGTGCCGATTTGAACGTTTTGATTGAATGATCGGTTCCGCAACCGCCGTGCACGGAACACGCTTAAAACGCAGGGAACTCACCGCCGAGGCCCCGCGTTGTGCGCATGTCATTGATTTCCATTTTCGACACCGTAGGGCAGCGGGGATGCAGCCCCGCAAAGAGGAGGACCGCCAATGCAATTTTCTTCCACCACTCGCGCTTCCGATCAGGGCACTCCGGGCGCGCGCTCGGCCGCCACCGATGTCGGCGACAACGTGCAGGCCTTGCGCGAAGACATCTCCAGCCTTGCCGACTCCGTAAAGCGTCTTGCTACCGAACAGCTCGGCTCGAGCGTCGGCGACGTTCAGGACATGGCCAAGGAAAAGATCAGCGACATCGAGGCGAGCATTCGCCGCAATCCGAGCCAAGCCGCGCTCGTCGCCGCCGGCATCGGTTTCGTCTTCGGCCTCATTCTTTCACGCTAACAAACATCCCAGGAGGGATCGCCATGAGCTCGCAGTACAGCACTCCCACCCGCACCGGCGCCGGCAACACCGCATCCAGCGCCAGCCGTCAGGTGAACGATCTGGCCAGCACGGCGCAGGACAAGTTTAACGACACCGTCGAGCAGGCGCAGGCTTTGGCGCAGGAGCAGTACGACAAGATGGCCGCCAGCATCCGCCGCAATCCGCTGCAGGCGGCTGGCATCGCTGCCGGCATCGGCTTCGTGCTTGCGCTGCTGGCCAGACGCTAAGCGTCGGAGGGGCTCGTCATGATCGGGGATGCAGTACTCTACGCCGCAAGCCGGGCCACGCACAGCGCTCTCGGAAATGTCTCGAGGCGCGTGACGTGGATGGCGGCTGCGGCGGTCTTCCTTCTCGCTGCGATGGTGCTCGCCATCATCGCGGCATACATGGTCGCGGAGCCGCGCTTCGGCGCGCTCCCCGCCATCGGCATGATCGCCGGCGCGTGCGTCCTTGCCGGTCTGATCAGCATGTCGGTGCCGGTGATGATCGAGAAGGCGGAAGCGCGCAGGCGCACCAAATCCACACCCATGGCTACGGCCGCCGCTGCCGTCGACCAGGAAGCCAAGCAAGCCGTCGACTACTTCGGCGCCATGCAGGTCGTCGGCACGGCGTTCTTGTTCGGACTCGGGGCTGCACGACGACTGAAGCGTTAAAAACAAGAACCAAAACGCGCGCGGGCGTCTCCCGGCTAGTTGGTTATTGGCACCGACGGGCTCCAGCATATGTACATCGCCCACAACAGACTGAACCCGGCGGCTTCCGCGGACGGCTTGATTGCTGCCGGGTGTTCCGCCGACGGCGGCCGAGATGGCCATCGTGGGCTTCATCATCGTAGTTGCTCTCTACTTTGGCCAGGTCGTGCTAGTGCCGCTCGCCCTGGCGGTGATCTTATCGTTCGTGCTGGCGCCGGCCGTACGCGCGCTGAAGCGCAGCGGCCTGCCCAACGCGCCATCCGTCATTCTGGTCGTCATTGTCGCCTTCGCCATCATCTTCGGTGTCGGCGCACTGATCACGAAGCAGGTCACCAGCCTGGCGCAGGAGCTGCCGCGCTACCAGATCACGCTCAAGGATAAGGTCGCCGCGCTACGCGATGCGACCTCTGGAAGTGGCGGCGCCTTTCAGCAGGCCAGCGACACGCTCAAGGACCTGCAGAAACAGCTCGAAGCACCTACGGCCACTCGCTCTCCCTCGGTCTCAGTAACCGTCACGCCGCCGCAGGGCCCGCTCGCCGGCGGAAATCCAGGCGGCCGCAATCCGATACCCGTCGAAGTGCATACGCCGGCGCCGACGCCACTCGACCAGCTGCAAAGCATCATCGGCATAGTGCTGGAGCCGTTGGCGACCTTTGGCGCCGTGCTGCTATTCGTCCTCTTCCTTCTGATGCAGCGGGAGGACGTACGCGACCGCGCCATCCGCCTGATGGGCTCGCACGACCTCGAAAAGTCGACGACCGCGATGGACGACGCGGGCGATCGGCTCAGCAAGTATTTTCTCGGCATGACGGCGATCAACGCCGCGTTCGGCATCATCATCGGTGTCGGCCTATGGATGATTGGCGTGCCCAGCCCCGTGCTGTGGGGCGTTCTCGCAATGCTCATGCGCTTCGTGCCGTTTATCGGCTCGTTCATCGCCGCGGCGTGCCCGCTGATGCTTGCGGCGGCGGTCGATCCGGGCTGGAGCATGTTCCTGTGGACGCTCGCTCTCTACGCCATCTCCGAGCCGATCATGGGCAGCGTCATCGAGCCGCTGGTGCAGAGCCACCGCACCGGCCTGTCGCCGCTCGCCATCATTCTCGCGGCGGCCTTCTGGACGCTGCTGTGGGGACCGATCGGCCTGCTGCTCGCCATTCCGCTGACCGTCGTGCTGGTCGTCCTCGGCCGCCACGTTGAGCGGCTGGAATTCCTCAACGTGGTGCTCGGCGATACCCCGCCGCTGTCGCCGCCCGAGCGCTTCTATCAACGCATGCTGGCGGGCGATCCCGCCGAAGCGGTCGAGCAGGCGGAGAAGTTCATCAAGGATCGCCCGCTCATCGACTATTACGACGAGGTCGTCATCGAAGGCCTGCGCATGGCGCAAGCGGATGCCGACCGCGGGACGCTCGAGCCGTCTCGCCTGGACGATATTCGCGACACCGGAGAAATCGTCATCGACGCGCTCACCGATCAGGACGTGATCCCGAAGGCGCAAAAGAAGACCGTGCTGGCCAAGGTCGCAGACGAGATCTTGGATAAGGACGAAGAGCCCACCGCCGACGAGTTGGAGGAGGAAGAGGACAATCGGGAGATCGAAGAACCGACACAGATCCCTCTGGCCGAGGACTGGAAGGGCCCCAACGCTGTGCTGTGCGTCGCCAGCCGCACGGCACTCGACGAGACGGCCGCTCTCGCTTTGGCGGGCCTCTTGGGGAAATTCGGCATCGGCGCCACGGTCGTCGACCCGAAACGGCTCGGCCACGGAAACCTGAGCGGAGAACATCTCGAGGGCGTACGCCTCGTCTGCGTGTCGGCCCTGGATGTGCGCGAGCGCAGTGCGCACGCACGCTTCCTGGTGCGCCGATTGAAGCGGTCCGTACCGGATGCCGTCGTTCTTGGCTGCTTCTGGAAGCTCGACCCTGAGACGAAGGCGGATTCGGCGATCATCGAAAGCATACCCGTCGATGCTACGGCCACCACGTTGCGCGAGGCGCTGCGATTTTGCCTCGATCAGGCGCGCGCCGATAGCGACGAGGCCACCGCGGCGCAGGTCGAGAACATGCGTCTCGAAACGACCGCACCGCCTGTCGAGACACGCGCCGCGTCCTAGGCCGCGGCCTCATTCCATCGCGATCAGCGCCAGAACAGCTTGGTCGGCTTCACCGTCTTGGCTGCGGAGAGGGCGGCATTGCCGGTCTGGCCGAGCAAGCGGCGCACACTCCAGCGCGGCGCCGCATCCTCCATGAGCCGCAACAGCTGCGCCTGCCGCGCTTCGGGCACGCGGGCAGCGATGCGCCCCGCCAGCTGCTCGATGTTGTAGGGCGCGCGAAGCGGCGAGAGACTGACCGGCACGACGTCGTTCTTCGGGATGCCGAGCCCTTCGGCCACGGTGCGCACCATCTCCACCACCGCCGGATCGCTGGCGTCGATGGTTTCGTGCGGCCCCGGCATGCGCTGCACGAGATTGTCGATGTGAGTCAGCGCGACGAGGATCGGCGGCTGGCGGCGGTGCGGGCGCCCGGCGTAGTGCTTGCGGATGGCCGAGATCGCCGCCAGATCGCCGCGCGCGTCGGTCTTGTCGGCGGCGATAGCCCACACGATGAGATCGCTGTCGCTTGCCTTGGCTGTGAACGTCTTCTGCTCCTTCGCCGTCGCGCCGACGCGCGGGCTGTCGATCACCATCGAGCCGGACAGGCCCTCGAGCTCCACCTCGTAGGCCTGAAAGTCGCGCGTGCCGCCCGGCGCATCGACCACCGCGCGAATGTCATGCGACAGGGCATTGACGAGGCTCGACTTGCCCGCCCCCGCTTGGCCGGCGATGAGGATGCGAAGCGGCTCGGCACGTCCCGTCGCCTGGCCGCGATCGCGCAGCGTCGAAGCGCTGACGTGTCCCGCAAGCTGCGCCTGCGTCACGCGCAGCCTGCCGCCGTAAAGGTCGATGGCCGCGCGCCCGACCTCGCGAACGTAAGCACCGGCCAGCTGCCGCGCCATCTGATCGCGCACGTTCGCATAGAGATGCTTAGTGATCTGCTCGCGCGCTTCCTGCGCCGCGGCGGTAACGGGATTGACGAGGCGGATGAGGCGCCAGATGTCGTACGCCTTCTCCGCCATCCCAATGGCCGAGCGCCAGCCGTAGATCTTGAGGACTTGGCCCACCGTGAGCTGATCGCCCAGCGGGATGTTGTCGACGACGAACGGACGCAAGTCGGCGCTGACGCGCTCCACCAGTGCCAGCGCCTCGGGGATGGTGAACTTCCACAGCGGATTGCGGTCCTGCGGATGGATCTGCCGTGCCACGGCTTCGATGGTGCGCAGGCCGAGATTGAGTACCCGGTCGCGGTCGGTCAGCTCCGCGGGTTTGACGTTGGAAGCGATGGTCTCCACCGCCGTCCATGCTGCCTGCTCGCGCGCGGTCCATGACGGGTCCGCCGTCACCGACGCGGCCACCTCGTCCGTGACCGGCACGGGCGTCTGCTTCAATGTCTTGCGCAGCGCGATGGCTTGCACGGCGTAGGCGATGATGCTGAGGCTGAACGCTGCGGCGAGCCAATAGAGCGCGTAGCCACGCTCCCACAGCCACAGCCAGCCGAGTGGCAGCAGCGAGATCATCGGCAGCAGCAGGGCCAGGAAAATCATGGCGCCGCGCAGATAGAGGAAAGCTCTTCCCTTGATGGCCACGTCGCCCTCTGTGTCCTAGCCCGCCGTCCCGCCTGACTTAGACCGTCGGCGGCGCCCGCGTCCGAAGTGTTTAGGATGAAATGGTTGCAACCGGAACGCCCGCCAATAGGCGAGGTTCCGCCCGCATAGTCTCAGCGCGAGGCATGTCGCGCCCACATGGTCGCATCCAATTGAGCCGGAACGATTTTGCTGACCGGGCCGTTGCCAGCGAGAATGTAACGCACAGGGTGACCGATGCCAGCAACGTTTAGTGCCGCGGAGTTGCGGGGCTGCAAGGTGATGGTCGTCGAGGACGAGCCCCTCGAGGCAATCGATTATTGCGACCGGCTGACGGAAGCGGGTGCCGAGATCGTCGGTCCGTTCAGGCTGGTATCGGAAGCGCTTGATGTGGTCGGCAAGCAGCCGGTTGACGTCGCCCTACTCGATTACGCCCTCGCCGATCAGAACAGCGAGGAGTTGCAGACGGCACTCGAAACCCGCGACATCCCTTTCGTCGTGCTCACCGGCTATCCGCGCGTCCTGGTGCGCCGCGACAACCATCAGGTGGTGCTGTCAAAGCCCATCTCCGATGATCTTCTTTGCATGACCATCCGGGCTGCGGCCAAGAGCAGCCGCTAACTGCCCGCGAGAAATGGCCTCGACGCGCTGGTTAACGGCGGTTTATTCGTCGCGGCTGCCGGGCTCGGTCATGACGCGCTAAGCCCACCCCATTATACTCACCGTCAAAGCTTGCTTGTGCACCCGGAAATCGCCCGGATGCATCGCTACGGTGATCCCATGAAAGTCGAGACTGCCCGGCCGGTTCATCTCAAAGATTACCGGCCCCCCGCCTATTTGATCGACCGGGTGCACCTCGGTGTGTCCCTCGAGCCGACGCGCACGCGCGTGCGCTCGAAGCTGGCCGTGCGTCCCAATCCCAATGCGAGCGGCCGGCGCGAGCAGCTGCGCCTCGACGGCGAGCAGCTGGAGCTGGCCGAGATCGCCCTCAACGGCCGCGTGCTCGGTAAGAAGGACTACAAGCTCACCGACACGTCGCTGACGCTGGCGAAGACGCCAGCCGAGCCCTTCACGCTCGAAATCACAACCTTCGTCAATCCGGAGGCCAACAAGGCGCTGCAGGGCATCTATCGCAGCAGCAACGTCTACACGAGCCAGTGCGAGGCGCAGGGCTTCCGCCGCATCACGTATTTCCTCGACCGCCCGGACGTGCTCGCCACTTATACCGTGCGCATCGACGCCGACCCGCACGCCGCGCCCATCCTGCTCTCCAACGGCAACCTGCAAGAACGCGGCATGCTCGACGGCGGCAAGCGCCACTATGCCGTGTGGCACGATCCGCACCCCAAGCCCTGCTACCTGTTCGCCCTCGTCGGCGGCGACCTCGCTCCGATCAGCTCCACCTTCCGCACCATGTCGGGGCGCAAGGTCGATCTCGCCATCTACGTCGAGCACGGCAAGGAGGAGCGCGCCGCTTGGGCGATGGACTCGCTCAAGCGCTCGATGCGGTGGGACGAGCAGCGCTTCGGGCGCGAGTACGACCTCGACGTGTTCAACATCGTCGCCGTCTCCGACTTCAACATGGGGGCGATGGAGAACAAGGGTCTCAACATCTTCAACGACCGCCTGATCCTCGCCTCGCCCGAGACGGCGACCGACACGATCTTCGAAGCCATCGAAAGCGTCGTCGCCCACGAGTACTTCCACAACTGGACCGGCAACCGCATCACCTGCCGCGACTGGTTCCAGCTGTGCCTGAAGGAAGGGCTGACGGTCTATCGCGACCAGGAATTCTCCGCCGACGAGCGCTCGGCCACCGTGCAGCGCATCATCGACGTGCGCGCCCTGAAGACGCATCAGTTCGCCGAGGACGCCGGACCCTTAGCGCATCCCGTGCGCCCCGACAGCTACATCGAGATCAACAACTTCTATACGTCGACGGTCTACGAGAAGGGCGCCGAGGTCGTGCGCATGATCGCGACCATTCTCGGCCGCGAAGGCTTCCGCAAGGGCATGGACCTCTACTTCGAGCGCCACGACGGCGAGGCGGCGACGGTCGATGAGTTCGTCACCTGCTTCGAGGACGCGAGCGGCGTCGACCTCACGCAGTTCAAGCTGTGGTACTCGCAGGCCGGGACGCCCGAGCTGGTCGCCAACCTGCGCTACGACAAGGACAAGAAGACCGCCGACCTCGAGGTCGAGCAGATCCTGCCCGCCACGCCCGGCCAGCCGAACAAGAAGCCGATGCACATCCCGATCCGGCTCGGCCTGCTCGGCGCCAACGGCCAGGACATCGGCCTCAAGCTCGACAACGGCGAGGACGCTGACCGACGGCGTCGTGTCGCTCACCAAGCGGCGGCAGAGCTTCCGCTTCATCGATGTGCCGTCGCGCCCGGTGCCCTCGCTGATGCGCGGCTTCTCGGCCCCGGTCAACGTCACGCTCGACCTGCCCGACGACGACGCCGAGTTGCTGATGGCAAACGACAGCGACCTGTTCAATCGCTGGCAGGCGGCCAACAGCTATGCCGCCCGTACGCTGGTCGAGTCGGTCGCGAACCTCACGTCAGGCAAAAAGTCGAACCGCGGCCTGCGCTATGCGCGCGCCCTCGGATCGGCGCTGCAGGGCGACGGTCTGGAGCCTGCCTATCGCGCCGAGTTGCTGAAGTTGCCGACACAGGCCGACGTCGCCCGCATCATCGGCAAGAACGTCGATCCGGCGCTGGTGCACCGCGCCCACCGCGCGCTGATGAAGCTGATCGGCAAGACGCTCGGGCCGCAGCTCGAGGACCTGTACGCGGAGATGGACGAAACGGGACCCTTCTCGCCCGACGCGCAGAGCGCCGGCCGCCGCGCCCTGCGCAACGCCGCGCTGACGCTGCTGACGGCGCGCGGCACGCCCGCCGACGTCGCCCGCCTCGCCAAGCCACTACGCCACGGCGACCAACATGACCGACCGCGCCCACGCGCTGTTCCTGCTCGCCTACCGCGGCGGCGCCGAGGCCAAGCAGGCGCTGGCCGACTTCTACGAGACCTGGCAGGGGGACAATGTCGTCATCGACACCTGGTTCGCCGCCCAGGCCCAGTCGCCGCTCGCCGGCACGCTCTCGGCGCGTCAAGGCGCTGACCAGCCATCCGCTGTTCTCGCTCACGGCGCCCAACAAGGTGCGCGCCCTCGTCGGCACCTTCGCCTCGACCAATCCGGTGCAGTTCAATCGCCCCGACGGCGCGGGCTACGCCTTCCTCGCCGACCAGGTGTTGGCGCTCGACCGCATCAACCCGCAGATCGCCGCCCGCATGCTCGGCGCCATGCGCTCCTGGCGGTCGCTGGAAAGCGGCCGCAGGGCCAAGGCGCGCAAGGCGCTGCAGCGCGTTGCGCGCACCAAACCGCTGTCTGCGGACGTGCAGGAGATCGCCTCGCGCGTGCTCGAAGGGTAACCGCGAAAAATTTATGACGCCGAAGGGCTTATTCGGTCTCGACAGCCAATTCGCGATGGTGTGAAGTTGATGCTCGTGATTCGGGTAGCGGATTCGCGGGGATCCGCAAGTCACTCAAAATACAATCCGGGGGAAAAGGATGGCGTGGACAACGTCCGCCTGCGCATGCGCACGGCCGACCTTCGTGGAGACAGACAGCGTGCACGGCTGAAACCGGCCAAATACCGCTATGCCGTTCTTCGTCGATCAGCGCGCTGCGCATGCCAGCCGGTCGTCTTCCTCGCCCTCTCCGCCGGAACGCTCGGCGTCCTCGCCCCGCTGCTCCCCACCAGCTTCATCGCCGCGCGTCCTGCTGCTGACCGGCATCGTCGCTCGCCGTGTATGGCGCCGGAGCCAATCTCGCCAGCGCCGTCTCCATGTCGCACATCGCGCGCCGGTCGCCGCAAGGCGGTCAAGCCCTACCGACTTCTCCGCCTCCGAGATCGACCTCGATTGGCGCCCGTCCAAGCGCCGCAAACTGGTTCACACGCCGGCGCAATCCCCCCGCCATGCGGCGAACCACGACTGGGCCGATCTGATGTCGCGCGTCAATCACGAGTTGCGCACACCCCTCAACGCCGTCATCGGCTTTTCCGAGATGATGGCGCTGGAGATGTTCGGCCCGCTCGGCAACGAGCGCTACCAGGACTACGTCCGCTACATCCGCGACAGCGCCGGCGATCTTCTGAAATCCGCCGAGGACACGCTGGCCCTCACTGCGCTCCTCACCAACTCCGCAACGTGCGATGCACCCGTCGCCTGCATGCTGGAGCATGCCGTCGCCGACGCCTGGGCCTTCGTCGAGCGCAAGGCGGCCGGCCGCGACGTGCAGCTCGACCTCACACTGCCCGAGGATGTCGAGGTCATTGGCGAGCCGCGCGCGCTGCGGCAAATCCTCGTCAACATGCTGTCCGAGGCCGTCTCGCGCGCCGCCCCCGGCGGCCGCGTCGCGCTCCTTGCCGTTGCCGAAGGCGAGCTGATCGAGATCGTCGTTGTCGGTCGGCAGGCGAGCGCCTGCGCGCCGTGCCGAGAGCCGGATCGCTGGCCATCTGCCTCGCCCGCACGCTGCTGGAGATGCAGGGAACGTCGCTGCTGGAGATCGAAACGGCGGCGGGCGGATGGCGCGCCGTCACCGTGCTCGACCGCGCCGTGCAGTCCGACTTCTTCGCCGAGCGCGTCGCGCCTCGCAGAGCCACGACGAGCGTGTCCCGGCGATGGCGCTCTAAGCTGTACGATCAGCGGAGCGGGCGGCGCTTCTCGAGCCAGTCGTGCAGCTGCCGGCGCTCGTCCGGCGTCAGCTGCCCGACGCGTCTCGCCGAACAGCGTCACCTTGGCGCGCTGCTCGTTGGTTTCCGCCTGCACGACGCCATCGAGCGCCGCGTTGAACTTGGCCTGATCGAAAGGCTCGGCCATGAGCGCCGTCGCGCACGCCGGCACGCGCATCGCGAATAGCCTTTGCGCAGCGCCTCCATGTTCGGCTGCGCGTCGGCGAACTTTTGGCGGATCAGATCGGAGCGCTCGCGCGGCAGCGTGTGCGCAAAGCCGAGCAGGCCGACTGCTTGCCCTTTGCCGCGCCGGACCGTGCCCGGACGCTAGAAGCACAACGTGCCCGCCACGGCGCCGATGATCAGCACGTTGAGCGCCAGCGACGCCATCAGAGCGAGCGCAGCGTGCGCGACGACGAGCCGGCGACGGCGAGCCGCGTCGGTCATAGCATGTCCTCGTCGGGCTGGCGCGTACGATCTCCTCGCCCAGCGCAAGCTGCGAGGTCAGTCGGATATCGTTCGCGCGCTGCCGAAGCCGGTCGACCTCGCGCCACCTCGCTGCATGGTCGCATCGAGCGTGCCGGTCGAGCCGAGCATGACGCCGAGCACCAGCGAGGCGGCCAGCATCGCCGCCGCCGGCCATTGGCCGCGCGCGAACCTCGCCGCGAACGCCGGACCGCGCGTCCGACGGCGTACGCTTGCCGCGATGCCGCCTTGCCGCCGGCAACGACGGCGAGCTGCGGCGCGCCGGATCGCAAGCGCCGCCGCCACGATCCGCTCCTTCAGCGCGTCGACGTCGGCCGACGCTGGCGCGCGGCGCCTGCTCCAGCAGCCGGTCGAGCGCGTCGGCTTCGGCCAGCATGCGGGCCGCCGCCTTGTCGTCGCTGATGACGCCGGCAAACCGCAGCCGCTCACGCGCCGGCCAGCGCGTGCGGTCGGCGCCATAGATCTCGAGCAGGCGCTCCAGCGCCTCCCGATCCTCTGCCCGCTTGTCCATCTTCGTCATCGCTTTCGTCTCGTCTCTAATATCGTCGTCTGCCGTTCACTCGTGCTGCTCGTCGGCGAGCAACTCGCTCAGCTCATCGCGCAACGCCGCCTTCAAACTTCTGTCGGGCGCGGGCGAGCAGCGATTCCACCGCCTCGTCCGAGATGCCCATGATCTTTCCCACCTCGATCTGGCTCAGCCCCTCGTAGTGGAAGAGGGTCAGCGCCATCCGCTGCCGGTCGGGCAGCGCCTTCAGCGCCGCGTCGACGCGCTGGCTCGTATCCCGCGCCTCGAGCTGCGAATGCTGCGTTGCCGGCTCGATCTGTTCGGGCACTTCGTCCGTCACCGTCAGCCGCTTACCCGACCGCATGCGGTCGACGCACAGGTTCGACACGACGCGCCGCAGCCACGGCCGCAGACCCATGCGCGCCCACCTCGAGACCTTCTGCCGAGCGCCACATGCGAAGCATCGCTTCCTGCGCCACGTCCTCGGCCTCGGCGTCGTCGCGCAGCATGCGGCGGGCGATGATCGAGCACGCCGGCCAGATGCCGATCGACGAGGGTGCGGAACGCAGCCGCGTCGCCCGCGGCCGGCGGCCGCCACCAACGTGGCGTCCTCCCCCGCGTCAGGTCCGCCCGGGTATCCCCCGTGCGGACCGGGCTCGATCCTTTTTGCCGCCACCGCTAGCCTCGACATGGCCACCGAAATTTCCGCTCCCATTCTAGCGCCGGATGGTTGCGGTACTGCGACCCTTCCGGCGGGCCGACAGGCCGAATAGGCGCCCTTTGGAGGGAAGAACGGCGAGGATGAGGCAAATTCCGTCGCGGCCGCGGGCGAAGGGCTTCCGCAGCCGGATTTCAGGCGATAATCTCGAGCAAACACGCGGCTGACGGCCGCCAGGTTCTCCCGCAGACGGGCTTCCAGCTCCGGGAAGCTCGGGGCATCGCCCGCCCTGGCGAGCAGGTCCTTGAGGCCCGACGGCGCCGTCGCCGGGTCGAAACGGCCCTCCAGGCACAGGCGCACGATCTGCGTCAGGTCGTGCAGCAGCCGCGTCGCCGGGATCAGGACGTCGGCGTGGGCGTGCGACAAGCAGGCCGGCGTCGCGCAGCTTGCGGTAGGCCTCGATGGTGTTCTGGTCGAGGACCTCGGGGTGCGTCCCGGCGTGCACGAGTTGCAGGTACTGGGCGATGAACTCGACATCGACGAGCCCGCCGCGCACCTGCTTCAGGTCCCAGATGTCGTCGGTGCCCTTCTCCTTGGCGATGCGCTCGCGCATGGCGAGGACGTCGGCGGCGATCTTCGCCCTGTCGCGCGGCCAGACCAGCGAGGCGCGCATCGCCGCGTCGACCTGCGCGCGCAGGACCGCCGGGCCGGCGATGACGCGGGCCCGCGTCAGCGCCATGTGCTCCCACGTCCAGGCGGTGGTCGTCTGGTAGTCGACGAAGGTCTTCAGCTGCGTGGCGACCGGCCCCTGCTGGCCGGAGGGCCGCAGCCGCATGTCGACCTCGTACAGCGTGCCTTCGGCGGTCGCCGCCGACAGCGCGCTGATCAGGCGCTGCGTCAGGCGCGCGTAGAACTGCTGCGGGGCCAGCGGGCGCGCGCCGTCGGACTGCGTTGCCGTGTCGTCGAAGTCGTAGATGAGGATGAGGTCGAGATCGGACGCGGCGGTCATCTCGCGTCCGCCGAGCTTGCCCATGGCGAGGACCGCCGCGCCGCCGCCCGGCACCTGCCCGTGCGCGCGCACCAGCTCGCGCTCGACGGCGCCCTTCAGCGCATCGATCAGCCGCTCGGCCAGCAGCGCGTAGGCGCCGCCCGCCTGGTTGGCCTTGATCGCGCCCGACAGCACGCGCACGCCGATGAGGAACTGCTGCTCGCTGCCGACGACGCGCGCGCGATCGAGCACGTACTGGATGTCGTGCTCGCCGTCGCCGAGCTCGCCGGCGATGATGCGGTCGAGCTCCTCGGCCGTCGGCAGCATGCCGAGGGTGCTGGGGTCGAGCACGGCATCGAGCAGCCGCCGGCGGCGGGACAGGATGCGCGCCAGGCGCGGCGCCGTCCCCATGATGTCGGCCAGCAAGCGCAGCAGCGCCGGATTGGCGCGCAGCAGCGAGAACAGCTGCACGCCGGCCGGCAGCTCGGAGATGAAGCGGTCGAAGCTGGCCAGCGCGCGGTCGGGATCGGCCGTATCGGCGAGCGCGGCGACGAGCAGCGGCTGCACCTCGGTCAGGCGTTCGCGCGCGCGCGGCGAGCGGACGGCGGGATAGCGGCCATGGTGCCAGCCGCGGATGATGGCCAGCACCTCCGAAGGCTGCGAGAAGCCCATCTCCTTCAGCGCCGCGACCGTGCCGGGATCGTCGCTCTGGCCGGCGAACACCATGTTGACGCTCCCGGGGTCAGCTCGGGCGCGTCCTCGAACAGCGCCGCGTAGTGCTTCTGCACCGTCTCCAGGCGCGCGATCAGCTGCGCGCGAGAACGTCGCCGTATCCGGCATAGCCGCAGAACAGGGCGAAGCTTTCCAGCCGCGCCGGATCGTCCGGCACCTCGTGCGTCTGCTCGTCGGCGACCATCTGCAGCCGATGCTCGATGCGGCGCAGGTAGAGGTAGGCTTCGCTCAGCTCCTTGGCGACGTGCGGCTTGATCCAGCCGCGCTCGACGAGCTTGGCCAGCGCCTCGAGCGTCTGCCGCGAGCGCAGCTCGCTCTGGCGCCCGCCGGCGATCAGCTGCTGCGTCTGCACGAAGAACTCGATCTCGCGGATGCCGCCGCGGCCGAGCTTGATGTTGTGGCCGGCAACGGCGATGTGCGCGAAGCCGCGATAGGCGTAGATCTGCCGCTTCATCGCGTGCACGTCGGCGATGGCGGCGTAGTCGAGGTACTTGCGCCAGATGAACGGCGCCAGCTCGCTCGAGCAGCTCCTCGCCGGCCGCGATGTCGCCGGCGCAGGCGCGCGCCTTGATCAGCGCCGCGCGCTCCCAGTTCTGTCCGAAGCTCTCGTAGTAGATGAGCGCCGCGGTGGTCGACAGGGCGATCTGCGTCGCGCCGGGGTCGGGGCGCAGCCGCAGGTCGGTGCGGAAGACGTAGCCGTCGCCGGTGCGCTCGGACATCATCTGCACGAGGTCGCGCGTCAGGCGCACGAAGAAGCCCTGCGGCTCGACGCCCGGCGCGGTGCGGATGCGATCGCGGTCGAAGAAGACGATGAGATCGATGTCGCTGGAATAGTTGAGCTCCCCGGCGCCGTACTTGCCCATGGCGAGCACGATGTAGCCGCTCGGGCGCGACGCTGCCGTCCGGCTCGGCCAGCCATTGCCCGCGCGCCGCCGCCTCGCGAAACAGGAAGTCGACGGCGCCGTGCAACGCCGCGTCGGCGCATTCGGTCAGCGCGCCGGTCACGGTGAGCACCGGCCACACGCCGGCGAGATCGGCCAGCGCCGTCAGCAGCGCCACCTCGTTCTTGAACTGGCGCAGCGCGCGCATGGCGTCGGCGCGCGTCTCGGCGCTCTTGAGGTCGGCGGCCAGCTCGGCCTTCAGCTCGGCGAGCCGCGCTTCCGGCGCCGTGGTCAGGATGTGCTCAAGGCGCAGCGGGTCGCGCTCGATGAGGGCTGCGAGAAACGGCGAGCCGTTGAAGATGCCGGCCAGCAGCTCGGTGACGCGCGGATTTTTCAGGGCAGCGGCGAGCGGCGCCAGCTGGGCATCCGCCTCTGCGCGCTGCTTGAGCGCCGCCAGGGCGGAGAGCGATGCGCGCATCGTCCAGCGCTAGCGGCGCTTCGCTGATGCGCTCGACGAAGGGCCTTAAGCTCACGTTGTCCCGTGCCGGCCATTCTCGGCGCCTCATGCGCTTCTTCTGAGGGCCTATGTCTTAGCGATCCTCGCCACGCTTCGGAAGCACCAGCACCACGCGCAGGCCCGGGACGGTTGTCCTCCAGGCGAACGGAGCCGCCGTGCAGCCGCGCCACCGCCTGCACGAGGCTGAGGCCCAAGCCGGTGCCGGGCTCGGTGCGGCTCTTCTCCAGGCGCACGAAACGCTTCAGCACGCGCTCGCGATCCTCCGGCGCGATGCCGGGGCCGTTATCGGCGACGGCGATCTCGATGGCGTCGGCGCTGTCGTGCAGGTCGATGGAGATTGCCGCGCCGCTCCCGCGATTGCCCGGCTTGCCAGAATACTTGATGGCGTTCTCGATGAGGTTGGCGACCGCCTGCACGACGAGCTGGCGATTGCCGATGCAGCTGCGGTCCCGCCGCCACGTTGACGGCGAGCGCCATGCCGCGCTCCTCGGCGACCGGCTCGTACAGCTCGGCGACGTCGCGCACGGCTTCGCCGACGTCGAAGCGCTCGGCGTTCTCTTCGAGTGCGCCGGCTTCGAGGCGCGCAACCAGCAGCAGGCTGTTGAACGTCTTGATCAGCTCGTCGGCCTTCTCGATCGTGTGCTCGAGACCTTCGCGATAGGCGTCGGCGCCGGATTCGCGCAGCGCCGCCTCGGCCGAGTTGCGCAGCCGCGTCAGCGGCGTCTTCAGGTCGTGGGCGATGTTGTCGGAGACCTCGCGCAGGCCGCTCATCAGCGCCTCGATGCGCTCGAGCATGGCGTTGAGGTTGGTCGCCAGCCCGTCGAACTCGTCGCCCGACCCGGTGACGGCGATGCGCCGCGACATGTCGCCGGCCATGATCGAGCGCGCGGCGACGTTGATCGTCTCGATGCGCTTCAACGCAACGCGGCTGACGGCGAAGCCGGCGATCAGACCGCCAAGCGTCAGTACGCCGAGAGCGAGGAAATAGACCGTTCCCATCTCGCTGGCGAAGCGGCGCTGCTCGTCGACGTCGCGGCCGACGATCAGCTCCTCGCCGCCGCCGAGATCGACCGGGATGGCGACGGCGAGGTGCTCGGTGTTGCTGTGCACGTCGGGCGCATAGCGGAACACGCCGCCCGAGGCGCTGCCGACGATCTCCGGCGGCAGGCGGCTCAGGTTGCCGGCCAGCTTCGTCCCCGATGCATCGGCGAGGTAGTAGAGGCCGGGACCGCCCGGGCGGCTGCGCGCCTCCACGGCACGCACCAGTGCCGCCCGATCACCCGACTGTGCCTCGCCCCGCAACAGCTCGGCTTCGCCGTGCAACGTCGTCAGCACCTGGTTGGTCAGAATGCGGTTCGTCTGCCACAGCAGCAGCCCGACCACGAGCCCGGCAAAGGCCAGATACGCGGCAGCCGTAATCGCCGCGACGCGAAAAGCGGTCGTCGAAACGGCGCGGGTCAGGCGATCAGGCAGGGCCATCACGGATCGTGTATCCCGCCCCGCGCACCGTATGCAGAAGAGGCTTGTCGAAGTTTTTGTCGATCTTGGCGCGCAGCCGCGACACGTGCACGTCGATGACGTTGGTCTGCGGATCGAAGTGGTAGTCCCACACATGCTCCAGCAGCATGGTGCGCGTCACCACCTGGCCGGCGTGCTTCATGAGATATTCGAGCAGGCGGTATTCGCGCGGCTGCAGCTGGATGGCCTCGCCGTCGCGCGTCACCCGGTGCGACAGACGGTCGAGCACCAGCCCGTCGACGACGTAGCGCGTCTCCTGCTCCTCGGGCACGGCGCGCCGCGCCAGGGCTTCGACGCGCGCCAGCAGCTCCGAATAGGCGTACGGCTTCGTCAGGTAGTCGTCACCGCCGGCCCGCAGGCCTTTGACGCGATCGTCGACCTCGCCCAGCGCGGATAGGATGAGAACGGGCGTGCGCACGCCCTTGCCGCGCAGTTCGCGGATCATCGACAGGCCGTCGAGGCGCGGCAGCATGCGGTCGACGATCAGCACGTCGTAGACGCCCTGCTCGGCCAGCGTCTGCCCGGTCTCGCCGTCCTCGGCGAGGTCGGCGGCATGGCCGCTCTCCTTCAGCGCCTTCTGCAGGAAGTGGGCGGTTTCCCGGTCGTCCTCGACCACCAGCACGTGCATGTCGTCACCGCTCAGCCGTTGTCGAGGTCTAGCGCTCTGATTCGCATTGTGCCCCGCGCCACCCCGAACGTCGAGGCGGCCCGCACTCTCAAGCCGAGGGTGCGAGCCGCCAGGGAGGTCATACGTGGGATCCGGCTCAGCTCTTGCTGAGCGGGATGGCGATCAGAACCGTCTGATCGCCGCTCTTCTTGATGTGGAACATGACAGCGGGGAGACCGTCGTCCTGTGCCTTCTTCACGGCCTTGGCCACGTCCTGCGGCGAAGACACCGCCTCGTTGCCGGCCTTGAGGACGACGTCGCCCTCCTTGATGCCCTTCATGGCCGCGTCCGAGTTCGGATCGACGTCGGAGATGACGACGCCACCGTCCTTGCCCGGGCCGGGCTTCACGCTGAGGCCGAGCTGCTTCAGGTCGACGTTGCCGCCGAGATCCTTCGGCTCGTCCGGCTCGGTGTTGCCTTCGGCCGTTTCCGCAGTGTTCGGATACGTGCCGAGCTTCACCTTGACGGTCTGCTCGCCCTTGTTGCGCCACACCTTCACGTCGACCGTCGCCTTGGCAGGCAGGTCGGCGATGGTGCGGGCCAGATCGCGGCTGTCCTCGATCTGCTTAGCGTCGATCGACAGGATCGCGTCCTCGACCTTGAGGCCGGCAGTCGGCCGCCGGGCCATTGGCCATCACTTCACTGATGATGGCGCCCTTCGGCTCCTTCAGTCCCAGGCTGCCGGCAAGATCCTTGTCGATGTTCTGGATCTTGACGCCCAGCCAGCCGCGGCTGACCGTGCCGCCCTTCTCGAGCTGCTCGACGACGCGCTTGACGGTTTCGGCAGGCACCGCGAAGGCGATGCCGACGTTGCCGCCGGTCGGGCTGTAGATCGCCGTGTTGACGCCGACGACGTCGCCTTCGAGGTTGAAGGTCGGGCCGCCGGAGTTGCCGTGGTTCACGGCAGCGTCGATCTGCATGTAGTCGTAGGGGCCGCCGATGTTGCGGGCCAGCGCCGAGACGATGCCGGCCGTCACCGTTCCGCCGAGGCCGAACGGGTTGCCGACCGCCAGCACCCAGTCGCCGACGCGCGGGGTCTTCTCCGCGAACTTCAGAACCGTCAGCGGCTTCTTGGGCTCGATCTTCAGCAGCGCGAGGTCGGTGCGCGAGTCGGTGCCGACGATCTTGGCGTCGATCTCTTCCTGATCGTCGAAGCTCACCTTCACCTTGGTGGCGCCGTCGACGACGTGGTTGTTGGTGACGATGTAGCCGTCAGACGAGACGACGAAGCCGGAGCCCGCCGCCTGGCGCGGACGCTGCTGCATCGGGTTGCCGCCACCGCCGCCACCGGGGCCGCCCGGCATGTTCTTGAAGAACTCGTTCAGCGGATGATCCTCGGGAAGACCGGGGATGCCTTCGAACGGACGGCCGCCCGGGCCACCGGGAGCGGCGCCGGGGCCGCTCTTGGGACCCTTATCGGCAACCTTCACCTCGTTGGTCGTCGAGATGGAAACGACGGCCGGCTTCACGCGATCGACGATGTCGGCGAACGACAGCGTTTCGGCGGGGGTGCCGGGCTTGAACTGCGCGACGGCGGGAGCCGAGTACTCGGCTAGGCCGATGCCCACCAATCCGGCGCCGACGACCGCCACGGCGGCCAGTCGCCGCAAATCGCGGGCGATCGATTTCGTTGGCCCGCTCTTTGCTACGCCCTCGGGCGAGCTGGGTTGGGTTGGCATGCGCACGAACCTCCAATTCAGCGAAGCAGGAAACCTCTTCGCTACGAGGCCTAGCGAAACCGGGATTACGGCAGCCTTTCGATTGCCTTAACAGTTGGTAATAAAGGGGTCGTTCACCATGCCCGCGAACCGAGGCAGGAGCGTATGAAGCGCGTTGCTAGGCCCCTCGTTACGACGACCATCAAATCGTTGCCGGCACTCCCGGTTTTGCTGCTTCTGACCGGCATTGGGACAGCCCGGCCGGCGGCGGCGTCCGTTTTCGGGACCGACCAGCGGGTCCCCCTCCCCGAAGCCCTGCAGCAGGCCGGAGCAAAGACTGGGGCTATTTTTCGATTCCCGCTCGCATTCGGTGTGCACGGCTTTCTGCATCGCCCCCAACGCGGTGGCGACGGCCGCCCATTGCCTCTACCGGACCAAGGGCGAGAAGCCGCTGCGGCTCTGCGAACTCTCCTTCAAGCTGCACGGCAGCAAGGAGAGCGTGCAGATCGCCGGCGCCGGCTGAAGGCGCGCCCGAACCGAACGTCATATCCGGATCGACGCGTCTCAACGTGCATCCGCCCATCGACGCAACGCGCGATTGGGCCGTCGTGCGGCTGGCCGCGCCGGCCTGCAAGGCGGGCGCCTTCAAGGTGAGCGCCAAGCCCGTGGCAGAGGTGATGAAGCTCTCCGCCAAGGGCGAGATGTTCAACATCGCCTATCACCGCGATCTGCCGAAGTGGACAGCCGATGCTCAACACCGGATGCGGCGTGAAGCGCGATTTCGACGACGCCGACTGGACGACGATCCGCCGCGATTTCACCGACCCCGATCAGCTGCTGCTGCACACCTGCGACACGGGCGCCGCCTCCTCGGGCTCGCCGCTGCTCGTCAACGGCCCGCAAGGGCCGGAGGTCGTCGGCATCAACGTCGGCACCTACGTGCAGTCGAAGGTGATCATGCTCAACGGCGAGGTGCTGCACCGCTTCAAGTCGGACGATGTCGCCAACACCGGCGTCAACGCACTCGCGTTTGCCGCGTCGCTCGACAAGTTCGTCAATGCGGAGACGCTGGTCAGCCGCAAGGATGTGCGCCGCTTGCAGGATGCGCTCGCCTCCCGCGGACTCTATTCCGGTCCACGCGATGGGCGCTACGGCGTCGCGTTGAAAGTGGCGATCGAAGGCTTCGAGCGCGCGGCGCGCATGCCGGTGTCGGGCCTGGCGACGCACGCCTTGCTGGCCACGCTCACCGGCGAGAGCCAGATCGTGACGGGCAAAATCGAAGCGCGTGGCGTCCCGACGTCGGCAGGCAAGCCCTAGCGCACCCGGTGCTAGTCGCGGATCGGCGGCTCGCCTTCGTTCTCGGCTAAGATCGCGCGCAGCTTGCTCTCTTCATCGTCGGACAGCGGCGTCACGGCGGGGCTCGCCGCCTGCGGCTGCCGGCGGCGCCACGCCCGCGCGGTCGTCCATATTGCGGCAAGCAGAGCCGCCAGCGGCGCCAGCCACAACAGAACCGTGCGCCAGCTGAGCGGCGGGTTGAGCAGCACGAACTCGCCGTAGCGGTCCTCGACGAAACGCATCACCTGGGCGTCGCTGTCGCCGGCCTTGAGCCGCTCGCGCACCAGGAGGCGCAGATCGCGCGCCAAGGGCGCGTTGCTGTCGTCGATCGATTGGTTCTGGCAGACGAGGCAGCGTAGCCCCGACGATAGCGCCGCGCGCGCGCGCTTCCAGCGCCGCGTCGGGCAGGATCTCGTCCGGCTCCACCGCCAGCGCCGCTTCCGCCGGTCAAGACGAGCGCAACGCAGTGCAGAGCAAATGGTGCCCGGCGTGTCATTCTGCGGGGGCGGCGGCGATGCGGCGGGCGCGGCCCGGGGCGCCGACGCGCAGGCGGCGATCCGACAGCGACACCGCGCCGGCAAGGAACATCACCACAGCGCCGAGCCAGATGAAGCGCACCAGCGGATTGAAGTAGGCACGCACCGCGTAGCCGCCGGCGTTCTGCTTGTCGCCCAGCACCACGTAGAGATCGCCGCGCCAGCCGACGTGAATGCCGGCTTCGGTGGTCGGCTCGGGCGGCATGTCGTAGATGCGCCGCGACGGCTCGAGGCGCGTCACGGGCGAGCCGCCGCGCGTCACGTCGAACACGGCGAGCTCCTCGCGGTAGTTCGGCCCCGTTCCCGGCGCGACGCCCTTGAAGGTGAGCTCGTAGCCGGCGAGCGCCAGTTGCTCGCCCGGCTTCATGACGACGATGCGCTCCTCGCGATAGGCGCTCGTCGCCACGACGCCGACGACCAGCATGCCGACGCCGAAGTGCGCCAGCGCCGAGCCGATAGCCGAGCGCGGCAGATTGATGAAATCGGCGCCAGGCTTCGCCGAGCGGCACGCTGCCGAGGCGCGAGCGCCAGGCAAGGTCGGAGACCGCGCCCGCCATGACGAACACGCCGAGCGCGATGCCGAACGGCGCCAGCCACGGCCCGCGATGGAACACCGCGAACGCCAGCACCATGACGACGACGGCCACCATGGCGGCAAACATCAGTCGCTGTGCCGCGCCGAGCACGTCGCCGCGCTTCCAGGCGAGGAACGGCCCGAACGGCAGCGCCAGCAGCAGCGGCACCATCAGCGGCCCGAACGTCCAGTCGAAGTAGGGGGGCCCGACCGAGATCTTGGCGCCGGTGAGAGACTCCAGGAGCAGCGGATAGAGCGTGCCGACGAACACCGTGGCGCACGCCGTCGTCAGCAGGATGTTGTTGAGGACGAGCGCGCCCTCGCGGCTGATCGGCGCGAAGATGCCGCCCTGGCGCAGCTCGCGCGCGCGCCAGGCGAACAGCGTCAGCCCGCCGCCGGTGAACAGCGACATGATGGCAAGGATGAAGACGCCGCGCTGCGGATCGACGGCGAAGGCGTGCACCGACGTGAGCACGCCGGAGCGCACGAGGAACGTGCCCATCAGCGACAGCGAGAAGGTGAGGATGGCGAGCAGCACCGTCCACACTTTCAGTGCGTCGCGCTTTTCCATCACGAGCGCGGAGTGCAGCAGCGCCGTACCGGCGAGCCACGGCATGAACGAGGCGTTCTCGACCGGATCCCAGAACCACCAGCCGCCCCAGCCGAGCTCGTAGTAGGCCCACCACGATCCCATGGCGATGCCGATCGTCAGGCACATCCAGGCGGCGAGCGTCCACGGGCGCACCCAGCGCGCCCAAGCGGCGTCGATCCGGCCCTCGATCAGCGCGGCGATGGCGAACGAGAAGGCGATCGAGAAGCCGACGTAGCCCGTGTAGAGAAACGGCGGATGGAAGGCGAGCGCGGGGTCCTGCAGGATCGGATTGAGGCCGCTGCCGTCGGCCGGCGGCGGGTTCAAGCCGCATGAACGGATTGGAGGTGAGCAGGATGAAGAGCAGGAACGCCACGGCGATCGACGACTGCACGCTGAGCACGTTGGCCTTCAGCGTCGGCGGCAGGTTGCGTCCGAAGGCGGCGACCGCGGCGCCGAACAGCGTGAGGATCAGCACCCACAGCACCATCGAGCCCTCGTGGTTCCCCCACACGCCCGAGATGCGATAGAGCAGCGGCTTGGTCGAATGCGAGTTCGCGGCGACGTTGAAGACGGAGAAGTCCGACGTCACGTAGGCGTGCATCAGCGCCAGGAAGGCAATGCCGACGAGGCCGAACTGGCAAAGCGCCGCCGGATCGGCCACGGCCATCAGCCGCTCGTCGCGCACGTGCGCGCCCCACGCCGGCACCACCATCTGGAAGACGGCGACCAGCAACGCCAGGATCAGCGCGAAATGCCCCAGCTCGACAATCACTGCGTCGCCTCCGCGGGATGGGGTGCGCCCTTGCCGAGCTTGACGCCCTTCGCCTCGAGCGCCTTTGCCACTTCCGGCGGCATGTAGTTCTCGTCGTGCTTGGCCAGCACGCTGTCGGCGACGAACGTGCCTTCGGGAGACATCTTGCCTTCGGTGACGACGCCTTGCCCCTCGCCGAACAGGTCCGGTAGCACGCCCTCGTAGGAAACCGGTACCGTCTTCAGCGTGTCGGTGACGACGAACTGAACCTTGGTGCCCTCGCCGCGCTTCACCGAGCCGGCGGCGACAAGGCCGCCGAGGCGGAAGCGCTGCCCGGCCGCGACCGGCTTGTCGGCGAGATCGCTCGGCGTGTGGAAGAAGACGATCGAAGTCGCGCAGCGCGAACAGGACAAGGCCGACCGCCAGGGTGAGCACCGCCACGCCGACGCCAATCATGATGCCGCGCCTCTGCTTCCGCGTCATGTCGTTCCCTTTGCGCGCTCGCTCACGAGCCCAACCCCAAGCTTTCGGCCAGGACGTTCAGCTCCGCCAGAGAATTCTGATCGCTGGAAAACTCTCCGCGCGCGCTGGCGAGCGCGCTGACGGCATCCTGGCGGCGACCAAGCACCATGTAGGAGCGCACCAGGCGCATCCAACCTTCAAGATCCTTGCCGTTGGTCTTTAGGCGTGCGGCGAGGCCTTCGACCATCTGATTGATGAACTTGTCACGGTCGGCGGGGGCCATCGCCGCCGGATCGCTGGTCGCCTTGTCGGGCGCGGCACTCGATACGCCGGGTGCAGGTTTGCCGGCACCGGCACCACCGGTCCGCTCGCTCACTGCCTGCAGGCGCGCCACGAGCAGCCCCTTCCAGGGCTCCTCGGCGCCGGTAAGCAGCGTGCGATACTCGCCTTCGGCGCCTTTGAGGTCGCCGTCCTGCTCGCGCGCGATGGCGAGCCAAACCTTCGGCTCGATCGATTGGGGTTCGAGCGCCAGCAGCCTTTCATAGGCCTTGCGCGCCGGCTCGTTGACGACGCCGTTCTGCACCATGATGAGGGCGCGCGCGAAGCCGGCGAGGCGCTTGGGAGATTCGCCCAGCAGCCGCGCGGCCTTCTGGAACGCGTCCGCCGCCTGCGTGTAGTCGCCCATGCGCAGATAGACGGGCGCCAGCACGTCCCAGCCGCGGCCATCTTCCGGATTGGCGCGCAGGTGCGCCTCGACGCGCGCCACGAGATCGGCTGCGGTCGCCTGGTCGACCGGCAAATCGAGACGGGCGGCATAGGGCCGCGCCGGCAGTTGCGGCGAACCGACGGCGAGATACAGGGCTATGCCGAGCACGGGCAGCGCGGCCGCTGCATAGACGACGGCCTGGCGGGCACGCGCTGCCGTGAAATGGCCGGCGCCGGCGCGCTGCTTTTCTTCAGAGCGTTGGATGAGGCGGCGGGCGAGCTCGACGCGGGCGCCCTCGGCTTCGGGGCCGCCCAGTAGACCCTGCGCGCGTTCGGCTTCGATCTCGGAAAGCTGATCGCGGTAGACGGCGAGCTCGCTGTCATTGGCGCCGGCGTCGGCCGGCTCAGGCGCCAACAAGGGGCGCGTCACCGCCCAAACGACGGCAGCCGCCAACACTGCAAAAACAATCCACAGGACCATACCGCTATCCAAGCCTCACGCCGGGGCTGGAATAGGGCTCGCGCGCCCGGCTGACAAGCCTGACCGCCCGCGGCACGGTTTCTGCCGCACTGCAAGATGAGCGAGGGTTAAAGAGGAGCGCCGGCTGCGGCGGCAATTCTAAACTCGGAGCGCCGGAGTTTTCCTGTCATCCCGGCGAATTGAGCGGTAGCGCGAGACCGCACTTCACTGTCATCCTTGCCGAGGACCCAACTCTCCATTGGTTCCGACGTCGCCGGATAGACCTCGACACCCGAGATTGCTGAGCCCTGGGTCCTCGGGGTCATGCTGAAAGGATGCCTCCGGCATGGCCCGAGGATGACACTTGTGGCAGCGTCCTGGCCACCGTCAGCGACTCGCCGTCAGGCGACATTGCGCCAGCTGCCGTCGGGATTGCGGCAGGCGGTGCCGCGCATCTTGCGCGGGCGCCCGTCAATATAAACGGTGTGCGTGTAATCGCGGCAATCGATGTTGCTTCGCTTGTACGGCCGGCCCGGGACAACGTCGCCGTAACGGCCATTGTCGGGATTGCGCCAGCGCCGCGGGCGATCCGATTCGCCCTCTTCCAGGGCCGCAAATTCCGCTTGCTCGGCGAGGCGCCGGTCCTGCTCGTCCATCGAGCGGCCGATCTCGCTGCCGACGAGGCCGCCGATCGTGGCGCCCGCGACCGTCGCCAGCACGTTGCCGGAGCCCTTGCCGAACTGATTGCCGACAAGTCCACCCGCCACGGCGCCGGCGACAAGTCCGGTGTCTTCGTTGGGGCCGCCGCCGCAGCCGGCGAGCAGCACCGGCACGAGGGCGATGACGAGAATGCGAGCTTTGCGCATGGCGAGTGTCCCCCGAGTCGATTACGCGAAGCCGTGCTCCGCGTCATGGCGAAGCCGTGCTCCGCATGGACGCCGGCCGCGCGCCCACTTGCTTTCGGACCACAGTGTAGCCGACTAGTGTCCCGATTCCGAAGTTCGCCGGTGCTCACGGCTGGGGATGGGAGCGAACTTCGGAATCATAAGGGACACTAGCAACATAGACTTGCTAGTGCAATTCAGATCGAGAAATTCGCTCGGTACCCAGCAGCTCAAGGTGGCGAATTTCTCGATCATCGCACTAGCCAACCAATGTGCGCCGGCCGTGACCGAAAGCGGGCTGCTTTGCGGCGAATCGCGATGGGGGAAGTTTAGCCCGCCGGAAGGCTCAAGTGCACCGCCAGGCCGCCCTGCGGGGCGCGCGCCAGCTCGCACGTGCCGCCATAGGAGTGGACAAGCTCCAAGACGATCGACAGCCCGAGGCCGGAGCCGGGCTTGGTCTCATCGAGACGCAAACCGCGTTTGCCGATGCGGGCGCGCTGCTCGTCGGTTAGGCCCGGTCCGTCGTCCGCCACCGTGATCGAAAGCCGGCGGTTGCGCGCGCGGCTGGTCGAGGGCGGCACCTCGACCGTCAGCGTCACCTCGCGGCGCGCCCACTTGCAGGCATTGTCGAGCAGGTTGCCCAGCATCTCCTCGAGGTCCTGCTTCTCGCCCGAGAAGCGCGCCTCGGGCGGGCACTCGACGTCGATGACGACGCCCTTGTCCTGGTGAATGCGCTGCAGCGTGCGCACCAGCGGCTCGATCACCGGGGCGACCGGCGTCACGCGGCCGATGACGCCGACGCGCGCCGCCATGCGCGCCCGGTCGAGGTAGCGCGTCATCGACTGCTTCATGATCTCGGCCTGCTCGGTCACCTTGGCGCCGAGACCGGTCTTGTCGGCGCGCGCCTCGTTGGCGATGACGGCGAGCGGCGTCTTGAGAGCGTGGGCCAGGTTGCCGACCTGCGTGCGCGCGCGATCGACGATCGCCTGGTTGGAGCGGATCAGCGCGTTGAGCTCCGACTGCAGCGGTTCGATCTCGGCCGGCAGGTCGCCCTTCGAGCGTGGTCGAGGTGCCGGAGCGGATACCGGCGAGGCCGCGTTCGATCTGCCGTAGCGGCAGCAGCCCGAAGCGCACTTGGAATAGCGTCACGGCGACGAGGCCGAGGCCCGCCAGCGCCAGCGCCGTCGATAGCCGGTAGCGGAAATTGCCGACCAGGTGGTCGAGCCAATCCTGCGGGCCGGCGACGATCACCGAGTAGCTCGGCTTGCCCGGCTCGTGCCCGAGCGTGTCGATCACCTCGACGATGCGCAGCGGCTCGTCCCTGGGTCCTTTGACGTTCAGCCAGCGCGCGCCGGCCTCGTCGGGCGCCACCTTCTGGGCCGCGGGCGACGGCAGCGAGCCGGTGGCGAGCGACGGCGAAACGAGCTTGCGGCCGTTGGCCGGCGCGATGGGCGTGATCTGCCAATACCAGCCCGATTGCGTCACCTCGAACAGCGGCTCGTAGAGATTGCTCGGCGGCAGCGGCTGCGCGTCGCCGGAGCTGCCCATGCTGTCGACGGTGATGGCGTTGACGAGCTTCAGCAGCTGCCCGTCGAAGCTCGCCTGCACGTCGTCGCGATATAGCCCGTAGATGATGAAGCCGGCGATCGGCAGCACCAGCAGCGTCCACGCCGCGGCGGTGGCGAAGAGGCGGAAGGCGAGCGAGTTGAACCGCATGGGGAGTTAGGCCTGGGTCGGCGTTTCGCTCAGGCGATAGCCGAGCCCGCGCACGGTCTCGATGACATCGACGGGGATTTTCTTGCGCAGCCGCCCGATGAACACCTCGATGGTATTCGAATCCCGGTCGAAGTCCTGCTCGTAGAGATGCTCGACCAGCTCGGTGCGCGACACGACGCGGCCGTTGTGGTGCATCAGGTAGGCGAGCAGTCGGTACTCGTGCGAGGTGAGCTTGATCTGCTGGCCATCGCAGGTCACCCGCGCGGTCTTGGTGTCGAGCCGCAGCGGCCCGCACTCGATCTCGCTCTTGGCGTGGCCGGAGGCGCGCCGCACCTGCGCGCGCACGCGGGCCAGCAGCTCTTCCATGTGGAAGGGCTTGGCGAGATAGTCGTCGGCGCCGGCGTCCATGCCGGCGACCTTGTCGCTCCAGCGGTCGCGGGCCGTGAGGATGATGACCGGCATCTTGCGGTCGGCGCGGCGCCACTGCTCGAGGATGGAGATGCCGTCCATCTTCGGCAGGCCGATATCGAGGATAACGATGTCGTACGGCTCGGTCTCGCCGAGGAAGAACCCTTCCTCGCCGTCCATGGCGGTATCGACCGCATAGCCGGCGTCGCCCAGCGCCGCGACGAGCTGCCGGTTCAGATCCTTGTCATCCTCGACCACCAGGACGCGCACGTTTGCCCTCGCTCCGTCACCATGGACTCGCGGGACTATAGCGATGCAGGTGGCGTGATCCTAGGGGTGCGATCAGGCGCCGAGCTCGACCAGCGTCTCGAAGCCACCGTAGATCATGCGCTTGCCGTCGAAGGGCATCTCCTTGCCCGCCATCATGTCCTTCAGCCGCGGGTCCTCCATAATCTTTTTGTTGATTTTGTCGCGGGCCGCGCGGTTCTTGTAGACGATGTAGGAGAAGACGACGACCTCGTCCGGCTTCAGCTTCACGGCCTGCGGAAATGAGGTCAGCTTGCCGACTTTGACGTCGTCAGCGACGCATTCCCTGAATTCCAAGGCGCCGAACTCGAGCCAGATCTTTCCGGCCTTCTGAGCCAGTTTCTTGTAGGCGGCGAGGTTCTTTTTCGGTACCGCCAGAAGAAATCCGTCGACGTATGCCATTGCGCTCCTCCGTTGCTTGGGCCCTTGAAGTGGGCATTGGACCGGAGACTAGGGCATCAAGTGAAGTTTGCGAACCCGAATGGCAAAGATTGTCAGCGGGCGAACGGGGTGCGCGCATCGACGGTGCGGCTCGTCAGCTTGCCGTGCTCGTCGCGCACGACGATGCGGTAGACGAAGCCGCCGTTGATCTCGCACAGCGTTGTCTTGACGATGATGCCGGCAACCTCGGTGGCCGCGATACGCGACAGCGCCTCGACCGTCGTCAGTCCTTCCTTGTGTACGATGGGCGCGGCGATCGACCAGTCCGCAATGCAGCCATCCGTCGCGCTAACCTGAGGCAGCGCGACGGCGGTGGCGATGAGCGAGAGGATGATTCGGCGCATGGGCGGGGGAAGCAGTGTCATTCCCGCTCTCTTAAGTCGCCGCGCCTGAACTCGTCATGAATGCGCACACGTCACAACTTCACTTGCACGTTGCGCTGCTCGAGCGGCTTCGTGGCGCGGATGCGGCCGTAGATCGTCATCACTGTGCCGAGCAGACCGCCGACGGCTTGTACCGTCTGCACGATCCCCTCGCCGGCTTCGCGCACGAGATCCCCGGTGACGTCGATGCCGATCGCCGGTCCGAGCGCCGGCAGCACCGTCGACAGGCCGGTGATGATGGCGCCCCAGATGGTGATCGATTGTCCCCACCACTTTGCGGCCGGCTGCGTTTCCGATGCGGTTTCAGTCATGGGCGTTGGTCCTTTCTGTTCGTCGGCGGAAGTTCGAGTTGTGTCGGCAGCTAGCGCCGTTGCACGCGCAAGCGTCTTGTCGACGCGCGCCAGCCACCCGCGCCCGAAACGCCAGAAGTGATGCAGCGCGCGGTAGCGGGCGCGGCGCACCTCGGCGTAGCGGAGCAGCAGCTGGTCGACGGAAAGTGCGGCGATGGCCGCGCGCGTGTTGGGGCCGATCTCGCCGTCAGCCTCGGTGCCGGCCGCGCGCTGCAACAACCGCATGGCCCCGGTGACGCCGTGGTTCACCGCCGCATCGAAGTGGAAGAAGGCGAGCGCGGGGCTGAGCTCGGCGCAGTGCGCCAGCGTCCAGTAGCGCGCCAGGTAGATGTCGTGCACGACGGAATCGGGAATGCGCCGCAGCTCCGCCTTGAGCGCTGCGAATGAAGCGTCATCGAGAACGATGCGCTTCCAGTCGGCGTAGACCCGCAACGTGATGCCACGATTGGTCGGCCCGCCGGGGTCGTGCGGATCGTCGGTGAATCCGCCCTCCATTTCGAGGACGTGCACGAGCGCTTGCGCAAACAGCGCATCGTTCTGCGGCGTCACCGCCTGATCCGGCTGCGATGCGGCCTGCTCCTGCGGCCAGCGAAGCCCGAGCAGTCGCGTCTTGGGAAACGCGGCGACACTCACCGCGTCGCCCTGGTTGCCGCCGAGCAGCACGACGTGGCTCGCCGTCTCACCGAGCAGAAAACCGACGTGCCCCGCCGAAGGATCGCTGCCGCGGCTGAGCACTGCGACGGCGCCGAAGCGGCCCTCGTCCAGCGCTGCGCCCCAGCGCAAATACGAGCGCGCCATCAGCGAGCGCGTCGAAGCGAGCCCCGCGCGCTCGATGCAGGCGCCGGCGAACGCCGCGCACCAGGCGGCGTCGAACTGCGGGCCGCGCAGGCTGTCGGGCTCCTCGGCCGAGAACATCTGCGCAATGGCGCCAGAGGGCCAGATGAGCTGGCCCTTCGACGGCTCGAAGTGCGGACGGTCGTGCGGGGCGTGCACGCTCAGCAAACCCGATACGCCTTCGATCATCACGCGGCGAACGTCGCCGATCGTCTCGCCGACCAGCGCGATGCGTCTTGCGCTCGAACCGTCATGATCGAGCGAGTGGCCGAGCGCCTTGGCGCTCACCCATTCGGCGCCGGCGCGCGTCTTGCCGGCCCCGCGTCCGCCGAGGATCAGCCACACCCGCCAAGGCTCGCCCGCATCGGTCGTCGCCGGCGGCAGCTGGTCGGGCCGCGCCCACAGCGGCCAATGGGCTAAGATGAGCTCGAAGTGCTCCGGGCCGAGATCGGCGGCGAGCTCACTGAGATCCTCCGTCAGCCTCCCGGCGGCGCTGGATGCGCTCAAAGCGCTCGATAATCTCGCGCTGAAGTCGCTCCACTTCATTCCTGTCCGAAGCATCGGGTTGGGCGGCATCGGGCTTGCGCACTTTGTCTTCATCGGGGCCCGGCACCACCTTCTCCAATTCGCCGATCATCGATCCCACCGTCTTGGTGTCGTGCTCCAGTTCGGCCGTACTGAGCGTGCCGCTTTGCATGCCCTTCTCCATCTGATCGAGCTTCCTATTGATGAGTTTGCTGAGGCGCCGGGCAATGCCGGCGTTCGGTGTCCGTCGCCGCGGCGCCCTGGCGCCGGCGGTCGCAGTTGTCGCGCGCCGCGGTCGCCAGCCTTCGCGACGTGCGATCTTGCAGATCTGCTGTCCAGAGGTGCCGAACTTCTCGCCGATCTGATTGACGGTGAGATCGCTTTCCTCGTAGTCGACCTGGATGAGAGAAAGCGTCGCTACGTCGAACGCCATGCGCCGCCGCCGTTTGTTCTGAGATGTGATGGGTGCCGCGTCCGTCAGCCGGCCAGGCCACTCGGGCCACCCCGAGGGCGGCAGGCCATCGGCGCAACTTTCGGGTTATATCCGTAACCTACCTCAGCAGCGTCACGCTGGGGATAACTTTGGCGCGACGCCAGAAGCCTCTCACGTGCCGGGGGAGCAAGCCGGGGCTCAAGATAAGCCCGTGGATAACAGCAATGCGCGCCTCTCCGGGCCCGGCTCCGAGCCAAAACGGTGTCGTCCTCGGCCTTGAGCCGGTCGCGGGGAGGCTTTCTCAGCAACGCGACGGAACCCGAGACGATTGCCGCCGATTGAGTCCGCAACAGCTCATTCATCGGAGTTGCTGCAAATGGACCGCTGCGTACGGGAAGGTGAACTCGACACCTTCTTCCAACAAATCGAGAATTTTGGTGCCCAGGCCTACGACTTCAATTGGGCCTTTAGCCCGGAATCCGTAGGCAACGAAGAGATCGTTGAGCTGACGTATCTTCCGACGCGTCAGACACGCTGGTACGCCGCCTCCGAACGGCATTGGGCGGGCAGGGCTGTCCAAGATTTCAAAGAGGGCAAGTTCGCAGTGAACTAAGCCCACCGAGGTGCCATCAGCGCGCTGTGATGGGCGCCGACCGCACGCTCGGGAAAAGTCATCTAAGTAAGGAAGGCGAATAGCATGTACGCGTGAGCCAATGTGCGCTCGGCGCGGCTTACATCGCGCGCCCGGCGAATGCCGTTGAGCCAATAGCTGAGACCGCCGTCATAGAAAGATCCCGGATGCGGCAAACCGGTTTCCTTGCTGATAGAGCAGAGCAGCGCGTACTCCCGTCTATCGCAACGATGCATCCGCATCGGCCAGAATTTGCTTGAGCCGGAATAGTGCCGCACCGGGGCAACCGCCCAGGCCTTGGTGTGCATGGCGACTTTCTGGAGATTCAAGCCGGGCATGAGTTGTCGCCATTCGCCGGCCAGTGCCATGTTGAACGCGCATTGGTCGTTCGGCTCGCAGTTCCGGTGATAGGGGCAGCCGGATTGGTGTTCTCGCAAGCAGTCCAGATAGCGCTCGTAGACACCCTCGGCCCGCCACCGCTTTGCGTTGACCATCACCATCCCCGAATTGAATACGGCGCCCGCTTCAATCGTTTGGCTGTTGGATCGGTTGAGCGAAGCGGGCCAGTCGATTGTCCCGGCAACCGTAAGATCAATGCACGCGGCCGCCACCTCTTCGAATCCGGCCAGCTCCGCGAGATTGAGGTCGGCGAACGCAAGGATGTCGCTGTCCACATACAGGATGTAGTCATAGCTGCTGGCGAGCGACTCGATCGCAGCGGCCTTCAAAAACATGGTGTCGGTTATGTAAGCCCAAGTAGTCGCGGCGTCGCGCGACCCGACTTCCGGCAGCTCAAAGTCAGCGCGCGCAGCGATCAGGCGGTGTCCGCACGAAGCCACAAACGCGATAAGCGCCTCTGGTATCTCAGCGTCGTAGTTGCTTTGTAGAAAGTGCAGATCCAGCGGCGCTGCATGGCTCCGCGCAATCGAAGCCAACGAATAGAGACTCAACTGGTGGCACTTCTGATCGCCGATATAGACTACGGCCAAACGCGGGGCGGACATCGTTACCTGAACTAGCCTTCGGTTTCCCCCCGAAGTTAAGTTGACGCTCAATTGGCTTATCCCTACGGAGCAGCGAACGCTCATTGTCTTTGGAATTAGTGTTATTAGCCGCCCGGCAGAAAGGATGCGCTGCGGCAGTCTGTCCTTTCGGGTCACGGAGTCCTAGAACTGCCAGTTCACGCGGCCGCTGACGGCGTTGTCCTGCACGCTGTTGGCAAACTGGCCGGTATAGAAGAGACCGGCCGTCGCGCCCGGGCCGAGGATCACGTCGAGGCCGGCATCGATCAGTGCGCTGTCCTGCGCCAGCGGCACGCCCGAGACGACGAAGCTCTGGCCGAAGGTCGCGAACGCCAGACCCGCACTCGGGTTGACGTCGCCGAACGCATGCAGCCAGGCGGCAGAAGCGCGCGGCACCAGCTCGACACCATCGACGAACATCGAGCCAGCCGTCGCGCACGCCCAGCGTCATGTAGCCGACACTGTCGTAGGTGCCGCCGGAGGTCAGCGCCGCGACGCCGCCCGTCTCCGTGAAGCCGCCCGTCTCCACACCCACCCAGGCAAGACCCGCGAAGGGCTCATAGGCGATGTGATTGTGCGCGAGAGGCAATGCCACCTCGCCGAACACCTGCCCGGTGTTGCCGTTGTAGGAGGCCTCCACCTGCTGGGCGAAGCCGGGGAAGATCACCGACCGGCTCGAGTCGATATTGCTCCAGGACCACACGCCGCCGCCACGCAGGACGAACGCTCCCACCCCGCCGCTCGTGTAGGCGGCGAGCTGGTAGCTATCGACGTCGGCGGATGAGAACCGGCCGCCGCCGACACTCACGTCCGAGCGCGCGTAACCGAGCGCCCCGCCGATGCGCCAGCTGTCGTTGAACATCGCATCCATGCCCGACATGAAGCCGCCCAACGTGCGGTTGGCGCCGGCCGCATTGCCGTTGCCGTCGAAGTCCGCCCACGCGCCGTAGCCTTGGGCCCAGAAGGTGATCGGCGAGACGATGTCGAGTTGCCGTTCGTCGGCGGCACCCGAGCCCATGCCGAGCCCCATCATCGGTGCGCCGTTGAGACCGGCGGCCGTGGTCGGGCCGCCGGCGCCGAGCCCGGCGACCTGCGTGCCGCCGTTGGCGCGCGCATAATACGCCTGCACCAGACGGCTCAGTAGGATGTCGCGCACGTAGTGGCTATCGTTGGCGAGCGTGCTCGATACCGTCGAATGCACCTCGCCCGATAAGGCGTTGAACGCTTGTTGCGCTCCTTCCGTCGTGAGCACCAGGATCGCGTCGTAGAGCGGATTGCCTTCGCCGAGCTTGCTCAGTGCGTTGGCAACGTTGCACTGGTTGGCGGTCACGGCGGCGCTGCAGAAGTCGACCGTATCGCTGCCTTGCGAAAGGGTCAGCACCACGTCGTTATTGCCGATGCCACCGTCGTAAATTACCTTCGGCGTGAGAAACGCCAGGCTGCTGGTGATCTCACTGAAGGTGCCCGTGACAGGCGCGTCGCCCTGGTTGTCGATGATCAGATACTCGGTCGAGGCCGCGTAGGTGCCCGGCGCAGCGAGTACCTGCAAGATCGCGCCGGTGAGATTCACCAGGCCACCGACGACGACGACCTTGTCGCCGGCGCCCGTATCGTCGACCTCGATCTGCAGAGTAGAGCCTGGGGCGAGCGCGTAGACGCCATTGACCGTCTGCGTGCCGATGGAGTTGCCGGGCGCATGAATGCCGCCGCTGTCGACCTCGAGGCCCCCGGTGGCGCCTATGCCCTTCAGCGTTGCTCCATTCGCCACGGTGAAATCGGACGACGCCATCGTCGCGTTGAGGGCCATCGTTCCTGTCTCGACGTCGGTGGGGCCGGCGTAGGTGCTCGTACCGGTCAAGGTCCAAGTGGCTGCATCGATTTTCTTGAAGGCCGAGAAGGCCGTGAACTGATCGCCGCGAAGAGTGCTCGCGTCGAACGTGCCGTCCGTCGAGCCGCCGAGTTGCAGCGTGGCTCCGACACCGGTCACTCGTCCGGTGATCGTCGCGCCGGAATGCAGCGTCAGCGTACCCGGCGACATATAGACGGCGTCGGCGGCGATAGCGCCGCCACCCCCACTCCAATCCGCCGCGAGATCGAGCCCGTCGAGGTGACGATGATGTCGTTGGCGCCGTTGCTTCGCAGGCCGAAACCACCGCCGCCATTTGCTACTCTCGCCGGTGCCGGTCCCCTTGATGCCGCCGCTGCCGCCGGCGATCGCGCCATCAACCGTAACCTCGATCGCCGGAGCTGGCGATGTTGAGCTGAAGCCCGGTGCCGCCCGATCCGCCGCCACCCGCGGATGTCCGATCCGCCGGCACCGGGCCCATTGCCACCCGTAATGGTGTTGCTGATGGTGAAATGTTCGGTCCCGGTGTAGACGGCGCCGAAACCCGCCAGCGCCGCCGCCACCGCCGCCACCGTGCCATCGACGCCCCGCCCGCCCCGCCGTTGCCGCCTGTCATCGCAGTCGTCGGCAGACTTGCGCCGACATAGCCGTGCGCACCGCCGCCACCGCCGCCACCGCCACCGCCGGAAGCGGTGCCGTTCGCGCCGCTTGCCCCGGCCGATGCGCCGCCGGTCCCGCCGGCTGCGGCCCCGCTGTTGCCGGTGCCACCGGCGCCACCCGTTTGCCCGGCGCCGCCGCCGCCGCCGCCCGAATTCGCGCCGCCCGCTGCGCCCGTGTTGCCCGGGCTGGACTAACATCGGAGCCGCCATTCCCGCCGGCCGAACCGCCGCCTCGGCCGCCGTTGGCGAAAGCGGGCACGCAGGCCAAAAGCGCTACCGCAGCGCTCAACAAGAGCGCCGCCGTCAGGGTGCGCGGTACGCGCTAGCGGCGCGAAGCGACGTCGGAGCGTTGCTTCGGGTGCAGAAGCGAGCAGACATGCGTTCTCCTCCTGCGGCGCGGGCCGCAGCCAAAGTTGTTTGGATCGACATGGGACTAGAAGTGGCTTAAGCGGATGCCCGCCGATTGCACGAAAACAGGTAGTTTACCGCGCCGCTCTCGATCGAAAAAAGGCATCGTCGAGACGTTTCGTTTAACCGTTCATTAACGGCGTCCAGCAGTGGGTGATTCTTATCCACAGGTCTAGATACGCGAGTGCAGCTCCCGCATGGGTTGTGTCAATTCTGCACTAAAGGCTCGCCGCGCTGTCCCCAGCCCAAGGTTCTTGCGCCTTAACATCACCACCCGGACGCAGGTATAAACGTTCAGGATTCTAACCAAATTGCTCCGGGCCTCGGTCCGGCTCGGTGTCACGACCAGCGCGGGACGGAAGCGACGTGCAAGACTGGTTATTCAAGCGCGGGCGCCGGGAACGGGTCGTCGATTGGCTCGGTCTCGATTCCAAGATCGACTCGACGCTCGCCGAGACGTGGGCGCGGTTCCGCGATGTCTGGAACGCCGGCACCAGCTTCTTCGCCCGTTTCAGGCTGACCGGCTGGAAGCGTTTGCTCAACGAGGCCGCCTCCGAGGGGCTGACGCTCGGCGCCGGCGGCTTCGTCGTCATGTTGGCGCTCGCCATTCCGGCCTTCCACGAATTCAACGAGGGCAAGTTCCTCACTGGCCAGTACGCCGTGAAGTTCCTCGATCAGAACGGCAACGAGATCGGCAAGCGCGGCATCCTGCATAACGACGCGGTGCCGCTCGACGATATTCCCGATGCGCTGGTGAAGGCCGCGCTCGCCACCGAGGACCGCCGCTTCTTCGAACACTGGGGCATCGACGTCTACGGCACCGCCCGCGCGCTGGCCACCAACCTGCAGGCCAACGAGGTGGTGCAGGGCGGCTCGTCCATCACGCAGCAGGTGGCGAAGAACCTCTTCCTCTCCTCCGAGCGCTCGTTCCAGCGCAAGATCAAGGAGGCGTTCCTCGCCCTGCTGCTCGAGAGCCGCTTCTCCAAGCGCGACATCCTGAAGCTCTACTTCGACCGCGCCTACATGGGCGGCGGCGCCTTCGGCGTGGAAGCGGCTTCGCAATTCTATTTCGGCAAGTCGGTGCGGCAGATCAATCTGGCCGAGGCCGCGATGCTTGCCGGTCTGTTCAAGGCGCCGACCAAATACGCCCCGCACGTCAACCTCCCGGCTTCGCGCGCCCGGACCAACGAGGTGCTCAACAACCTCGTCGAATCCGGCTTCTTCACCGCGGGGCAGGTGCACTGGGCGCGCGTGCATCCGGCCAAGACGATCGAGAATCGCAATCCCAACAGCCCCGACTGGTTCCTCGACTGGGCCTTCGAAGAGGTGCAGCGCATTGCGGCCGGCCGCGGCAGCTTCGTGCTCACCGCGCGCACCACCGTCGACCTCAACATGCAGAAGGCGACCGACGAGGCGCTCGGCTCGGCGCTGCGCCAGTATCGCGGCAACCGCATCGGCAGCGGCGCCATCGTGCTGATGGAGACGGACGGCGCCGTGCGCGCCCTGACCGGCGGTCCAGATTACGGTGAAAGCCAGTTCAACCGCGCCACGCACGCCAAGCGCCAGCCCGGCTCCTCGTTCAAGATCTATGTCTACGCCGCCGCGCTCGAGAACGGCTATACGCCGACCACGCAGGTGCGTGACGCCTCGCGCAGCTGCGGCCGCTGGCACCCGCAGAACTACGGCGGCAGCCACGGCGGCGGCGGGCGCATGCCAATGTGGATGGCGCTCGCCAAGTCGATGAACACGGTGGCGGCGGAGCTGTCGTTCGCCGTCGGCCGCGACAAGGTGATCGAATTGACGCGCCGCGTCGGCATCAGCGGCATCCGCAAGACGTGCTCGATGGCGCTCGGCGACTACGGCATCAGCCCGCTCGAGCACGCCGGCGGCGCCGCCACCTTCGCCAACGGCGGCCGGCTGGCCAAGCCGTACGCCATCCTCGATCTCGTCTCATCCAAGGGCGATCTCGTCTACAGCCGCGATCGTGACGAGCCGGAAGCCCCGCAAGTTGTCGACCGCAAGGTGGCCGAGGGCCTCAACTGGATGATGAACAAGGTCGTCACCGAGGGCACCGGACAGCGGGCGCAACTCGATTTCACCAACGTCTCCGGCAAGACGGGCACCTCGACGGGTCCCAAGGACGCCTGGTTCATCGGCTTCACCGGCAAGTACGTCGGCGCGGTGTGGCTCGGCAACGACGATAACCGTCCGATGTCGGGCGGCACGACCGGCGGCGTATTCGCTTCGCCGGTGTGGCACTCGTTCATGTCCGTGGTGCATACCGACATGAACATCCCCACCATCCCGGGCCTGCCGCCGCATCCGGTGCAAGTCGCCGAGCAGCAGCGCATCGCCGCCCTCCACCCCGAAGGCGCTGCGGCTGACCCGGCGCAAGCGCAGAAAACTACGTCGAGCTTGATGTCGGATCAGACCCGCGAAGCTTTGCGCAAGACGGCGCAAGCGTTGCGCAAAGCCGGCGGCATCGCCGAGCCGCCGCCCCCAACGGCGCCGACCAACACCGGCACGAACCCGACAAAACCGCGCGCTCCCGCCCCGCCGAGCAAGAAGGCCGATGGTACGTTGCCCGGCACCAACGATCAGCGCCGTGCAACCCTAGGCGCCACGCAACCGCCGCTAGATGGAACACCGCCACGTGCTGTCCCATAGCGCTCTCTCCCCTATCAGCCTCGGCCTGCACCGGCTGCAGAAGCGTATCTCGATGCTCATCGGGATCCTCGGCGACTGGGCGGCCTTCGTCGGCGCCGTGCTGATCCTCGGCCTCGGCACCAGCTGGTACATGATCGATGTCGGCACGCGGCTGACGACCGAGAAGCACGGCCCCTGGGTCGGCTGGACATCGTCGGGCCGCGCCGACGCAGATCCATACACGCGCGCGCATTTCGCCCGCCTCGGCACGCTGCAGCTGACCACCGAGATCGCGCTCACCTACCTCGCCTACGTCGACGGCGACGGCAACCGGCTGCACTCATCGTGCGACTACGCCGTCGAGGGACGCGAGCCCGGCAATCACTGGTGGAGCCTCACCGTCTTCAACGACCGCGGCGATCTCATCGCCAACGCGGCACAGCGGTACGCCTACACCAGCGAATCCATCGCACTGCGTCCCGACGGTACGTTCGCCGTGACACTGGCGCGCGAAGCGAGCCCCGGCAACTGGCTGCCGACAGGCGGTGCCGGCCGGCTCGCGCTGATGTTCACGACGTTCGACGCGATGACGCCCATGATCGGCAAATCGACACCAGTGCCCAAACAATTGCCGCTCATCCGTCGGGTGCAATGCCGATGAAAGTTCCCGGCTTCCTCAAGAACGCCAACTGGCAGCTGATCCTCGCCGCACCCGTCGCCGCCGGAATCCTGCACATTTGCGCTACGCTGGCTGCGCCGTATCTCACGGCAGCATCCGCCTACAGCCGCCTTGCGCCGGGCCTGCCCGTCAATCGCATGCAGCTGGTCAATGTCGCCGCCCCCGGCGCCGAGCCGCTGCCGTTCATGTCCCCTGATGCGCGCTATGCGATGTGCAGTTTCGACACTTCCGGCGGCCCGGTCACCGTCGCCTCGACGCTGCCGCCCGATCTCGGATGGTCGCTCAGTGTCGTCACCCCTCAAGGCGACAACATCTACGCCACCGCCTCGGTGCCATCGCGCCCGACACCGGTGTCAATCGTGCTTGTTCCTTCTGAGGAAGCATTCCTCGGCGTCACGCCGGAGGCGCGCGGCATCGCGCGTGATGTGCAGCCGCCGACGCCCGTCTCGGCAACGCGCGGCATCGTCGTCGTGCGTGGTCCCGATAAGGGCTTCTCATACCAGCGGCACGTCGAAGCCGTTCTCAAGGACGCGCACTGCACTGCGCGATCCTTCTGACCAATCCAATGCGCTGCCCTTACTCTGCGAGCTCAAGCACGTCGCGGCTCGGACGGCGCTCGTCACCGGTTGCGTTGGTGACGGCGTGCCTCTCGTCCCAGTGCTCGTAACGGATGCCTGGAAATATGATGACTTCAGCCGATACGCCGATGCGCGGGCCACTGCCCTCGCTCGATCGGAACTCTGGGGTACGAAAGCTGAGTATCTGTGCCATGCGCTTCCCCCGTACATGGCGGCCCTCGATTCGCTCGCGCCGTCAAGTCTTGTCGGCACGAGCCGTGAGAATCACAGTGTACAAGTTGGCGGCGACGGACGTTACCGAAGCGTTAAGCGCGCAATCCGGTTAGTCGGACCCTGTGACAATACTGTCATCGAGGAAATGGCGCCCCTTGCGGTCCTCGACCTCGATCAGCCAGAGGTCGGAATCGAACTTCGCTTCGCGCTCCAGAATGGCGTCGGCCTTTTCCGTTGCGGCGTCCTGCGGGGACAGAAGCGAGATCCATCGGCGGTCGCTCTCGGCGCCGTCGAGCCCGGCGGGTGCGGGACCAAACAGCAGACAGGTACCGTCGAGGCGATCGATCTTGATGAAGATCGCGCCGGCGTCGTCGTCGCCATGACGCACAACGACGGCCGATGCACCTTCAACGGCACACCGGCGGAGGTAACCCTTCACCCAGAATTCAGCGCGTAGCCGCATGCCGGCACTCTAGAGGCGGCCGTCGTCCTGGCAAGCGCGGCGGACCGTCAGGGTGCCGCAGCTACGCGCCCGTCGCCGGAGAGGCGCGCCAGCCGCGAAATCAGCGGCCCCGATACGCGCCCGGTTTCATTCAGCGCCTGGTCGCCTTCGAAGGCGCGGATGGCACGCGTGGTATCCGGCGTCATCCGGCCGTTGGCGATGCCGGCCTTGTAGCCGAGCTTCAGCAGCGAACGCTGCACGGAGCGGATCACATCCTGTGCCTCCGCCGTCTCGGGCTTGGCGCTCTTGGCACCGGGCTTGCCCCCCTCGCCGAGGATGATCGCCTTGAGCAGCTCCTGGCTCGGCCGCGCGGTCAGCGGCAGCCCGCGATCGTGCTCGAAGGCGAGGATGGCGCCGCGGGTCATCACGCCGGCGACGCCGTCGCGCGCCCCCGTCTCGTAGCCGCGGATCTGCAGCTCGCGCTGTACGGCGCGTGTCACTTCCGTCTGGCTGGTCGATTTGTCCGGCGCACTCGCCGCCGCGAGCGCCGAAAGGTCGAGGCCTTTTTTCGGCGACGTCGGCTCGCGCACCGGATGTCCGATCGATCCGGTGTCTCCGAACTCCGCCGCTTCGATAGCCGCGATGTTCCAGGCCTCGCTCGCGCTCACTTGGGCGACGACTCCCCGCCCGCTCGATTGCATGAAGAAGACATTGGCCCCAACGCCCCCGGCCAATGTCAGGAAGGCAAGAAGTTGCACCGTCACCCGGTTCGGCAGCATGACCACACCCCTACGCGCCGCTTACTATATTCGGGCACTATGCAATCGAGGACGTAAACGATCGCTTAACTCTCGTTGACAGAACCTTGCGATCGGCGGGCGCTGCCGCGCCCTCGCTTCGCCACAGACGTGTAAAAATTGCTTATATTTGAGCGCAATTTATCCGCTTGCATGAGGCAGTTTGTTGATACCGGTCTGGTATTCAGAAGGCTGGGATTGGGGACCAGGTTGGAGAAACCAACATGTCCATTTTGAAGATTGGCATCCTTGTCGCTGTCGTTGTCGCCGTGCTTCCGGCCGACCGCGCGCAGCAAGCCGCACTCTATGATCGCGCCGCCACGGCCGTCCATTGGACCGCGACGTTCTGCGATCGCAACGGTCCGGCGTGCGAGCGCGCCGGCATCGTATGGTCCGGCTTCGTCGAGAAAGCGAAGTTCGGCGCCGCCATGGCCTACGAGCTCGCCATGAAGCAGAGCGACCGCGACGTGGCCCAGAGCCGCAGCCTGATCGAGCCGACAGTCGATATGACCCCGCGCGGGACGCTGCGGGCCGATGACCTCGAGCCGGTTTGGCGCGGCGCTTCCCGCGGCGGCATCTAGGTTCGAAACACTTCACCACGCACTGCGCGGGCCGGCGCTCCCACGCCGGCCCTTGCGCATTAGCCTTCTGGCAACCTATGTGAACAACAGACGCCGCCCAGCCAGGAAAGGCGAACCGACTTGCCGACACTCTCGGAAATCAGCGCCGATTTCGCCCTGCTCGACGATTGGGAGGATCGTTACCGCTATGTGATCGAGCTCGGCCGGACGCTGGCGCCCCTTCCAGATGCGTTGCGGACCGACGAGAACAAGGTGCGCGGCTGCGCCAGTCAGGTATGGCTGGCGACGGATATCAAGCGCGGAGGCGGTGAGCCGGAATTCACCTTTGTCGCCGACAGCGATGCTCACATCGTGCGCGGCCTGATCGCCATCTTGTTCGCGATCTACAATGGTCGTCCCCTGGATGAGGTGCTGGAGATCAATCCCGATCCCGTCTTTGGCGATCTCGGCCTCAAGGAGCACCTGACGCCGCAGCGCTCCAACGGCCTTGCCTCCATGGTGTCGCGCATCCGCGCCGATGCTTCCGCGGCCAATGCGCATGGTGTGGCGGCCAGTTAGACGGGTTCCTCCGGCGCCTCGAACAGCGGACGATAGTCCTCGCTGCCCCAGTGACGCACTGTCGTTGCCCTTGCTCTCGGTTGCACCTGCGTTTCCAAACCATAGTGGCGGGCCAGAGCCGACAGCGCCAGCTGCAACACGATCTTCGCCGATCGCTGCGGCCAGCCGGCGGCGCGCTCCGCCTCCTCCAGCCCTTTCAGGTGGCAGCACACGTCGATGAGGACGCCGCACAACTCTGGCCCGACCGCACCGAGCGCCCGGCGCACCCGCTCGCCGGCAGCGGCCGCGTTATCGAGCATGTCGACGCCGGCGTTGCGCGCAGCACCATAGCGCCGTCCGCGCTGCGATGGCGCTTCCGACGACCAGTTCATCGTCGTGCGTGGCGTCATCTGCGCGAACCAGAAGTCCGCGCGCAAACGCTCGCCCGCATCGAACTGCGTTTGCGAGATCATCGCTTCGCCGCTGCGGTCCTTGCGCCGCCGCAGCCACGCGATCGGGCTCTCGTCGGCATTGATGGTTCCCGCCGCGCGCGGCGATGCCGCCCGCGCCTTCGCGCTCGGTGCTGACATGCTGCCTCAGCGTGCTGGATTGATCTGCATATACGGCCGCCGCGTCAGCGCCGGGACGGCCCACTCGAGCAGGTCGAGCGCGCGGTCGAAGATGGGGTCGTCGCGCCGGTCCTCGATGACGCCGCAGGCATGCGCGACGGTGGTGCGATCGCGCTCGAACAGCCGGCCGGTCTCGGTGAGCGACAGCCCGCAGCCGACGTGCGCCAGGTACATCGCTACTTGCCGCGCCAGCGCCACCTTGGCGCGCCCGCGCGTCGTCCGCCGCAGATCCTTGTAGGCGATACCAAAAACCTGAACGACAGCTTGCTCGATGGCCTCGCGCGGGACAGACGGCCGCATGAAGCATCGGCGCTGCGAAACGGCGTCGTGAGGATGGCGTGCGAACGTTTGCAACATTTGCGTCACTCTCGGTGAAACGGCGTGGCGGGTTTCTTCTTGCCGTTGATCCTACGGGCGAAGCGCTACTCCTTGGTGTGCAAACTATCCGGCGCGTGAACGGAGGGGATAAGTCGCGGCGCAGCGAAGAAATCCTCGTGGCAATTCGCGATGCGAAAGTTGCGGCTTCCTTTCGGAGCCGGGAACTACATGTCCATGCGAAATGCGATCGAATGCGGCGCCTCGTCGGCAGCCGGTTATCAGCGCGTCCGCGACCTGCCGAAACTTCTGCCGCTATGGCCGCACGAAATGGCGGTCGCCGGTGCCGGCGACCACGCCCGCCTTCTCGCCCGCATGCGCCGCGCGCTGCGCATCGAACGGCAACGCGGCATCGCCGGGCATTGGGCATACGATCTTGCGCGGCACGCGCAATTGCTTCGCGCCTACCGCGCCGAGACGGCGGATTATCTGCAACGGGTTAAAGGAAGAGGGTGCGCGTCGAAAGATTGACGACCTATTTCCCTTCGCGGCGCGTGCCGAGGCCCATCTTCTTGGCGAGATCGGAACGGGCGCGCGCATAGTTCGGCGCTACCATCGGGTAGTCGTGCGGCAGGCCCCACTTCTCGCGGTATTCTTCCGGCGATAAGTTGTAGTGCGTGCGCAGGTGGCGCTTCAGCGACTTGAACTTCTTGCCGTCTTCCAAGCAGATCAAATAGTCGGGCATCACGGACTTCTTCACCGGCACCTTGGGCTTTTGCTCCTCGCGCTCGACGGGAGCCGCGCCACCGCTCGCGCGGCTCAATGCTGCGTGCGTCTCGCTGATCAAATGCGGCAGGTCGCTGGCGCCGACGGAGTTGTTGCTGACGTAGGCCGAGACGATCTTGGCGGTCAGCTCGACGAGTTCCGGCTGAGTTGCGTCTTCCAATTCGTCCTCCAGTCGTGGGGTAATTCATATTTAGCAATGCAACCCGGCCCCAAACCAATCGAATACCTTCGTCGAACTAGACCTCAGCCTCGATGAACTGGTGCAACGCTGTAAGTCCGCGGTTAAGCAGTTGGATTAGTCCCGCCAATAGGTTTGGTTTCGCATCGAGCAGAAGTAAAGTCAACAAGAGCCAACTGGCTAAACTTGCTTTCGCTAATCTTGGTTGCCGACGAAGGTGCTCTGAAATTGTTTAATGGCGTTCGAGGGCCCTATCTTCAGGATCCGCCTAGATAACTTCTGTGCGCCCTAAGTGTTGACGCTTCTAAACGCCCAATAGCTGGGCCGTATTGTACTGGCGTCGCGGCTGACGATAGGTTTCGCTTTCGATGATGATCAGAATTCCTTATGCAGCCACCGCGTCTACTTCAATAAACTTTCCCTCGCGGAAAGGTTGTGGTCTGGCGGCCGTCCCCAAAGTTGACAACCCCGGCCCCTATCCCATCTGATCTGCCGCCACTCCCCCAGCAACCATTGCCGTAGAACCCCTTTGGCAGCTCGATCGTCTGCCGCAACGCTCCGCCCCCCATATTGCTCGCAGTTTCCGCGTTGGAGATATCGATGCACGCCCCCGCCCATCGTCACGCCTTCGTAAAGCCGCCGCGCGCCGCGCGCCGCCCCAATGTCACCACCTGGCACGACGTCGAGCTGGTCGACGACTATGCCTGGTTGAAGGCCGAGAACTGGCAAGACGTGATGCGCGAACCAACCGCGCTCGACCCGGAGATCCGCGCCTACCTCGACGCCGAGAACGCCTACTGCGAGGCCCAGCTGGCCGAGACGCGCACCTTGCAGGAAAACCTGTTCCGCGAGATGCGCGGCCGCCTCAAGGAGGACGACAGCTCCGTTCCCGCGCCCGATGGGCCGTTCGCCTATTACTCGAGCTTCGTCGCCGGTGGGCAGTATCCGCTTGTCCGCCGCTGCGCCCGCTCAGGCGAAGCCGAAACCGTCCTGCTCGACGGCAACGTCGAAGCCGAAGGCAAGCCGTACTGGGATCTGGGCGGTTTCCAGCATAGCCCCGACCACCGCTTGCTTGCCTACGCCAGCGACGACAAGGGCTCCGAACTCTACACCATTCGGGTGCGCGACCTGGTGACGGGTCAAGACCTGCCCGACAGCATCCCCGACACGCGCGGCGGCGTCGTGTGGGCAAACGACAGCAAGACACTGTTCTACGTGCGCCTCGACGAGCACCACCGCCCGCTGCTCGTCTACCGCCACGTCGTCGGCACACCGGTCGAGGACGACGCGCTCGTCTATGCCGAGAAGGACATCGGATTCTACGTCGCCATCTCGTCAACCCAGTCGGCGAAGTTCGTGCTCATCGACGCGCACGACCATCAGACGAGCGAGACGCATCTCATCGATGCGGATAGTCCGTTCGATGCGCCGCGGGTCGTCGAGCCGCGCAACATCGGCCACGAGTATTCGATTGAGCATCACGGCGACAAGCTGATTATCACGACCAATTCCGAGGGTGCGGAAGACTTCCGCATCGTCGAGGCACCGGTGTCGGCCCCCGGCATGGCGAATTGGCGCGAGCTCATTCCGCACCGGCCCGGATGCCTGGTGCTCGATACGATCCTCTATCGCCACCACATGCTGCGGCTCGAGCGCGAGAACGGGCTGCCGCGCATCGTCGTGCGCCGCCTCTCTGATGGCGCCGAGCACATCATCGCCTTCCCTGAGGAGGCTTATTCGCTCGGCATCTCGGCGGGCTACGAGTTCGATACGACGACGACGCGCTTCGTCTATTCGTCGATGACGACGCCGGCTGAGACCTACGATTACGACATGGAAACGCGCGAGCGCACGCTGCGCAAGCGCCAGCAGGTGCCGAGCGGACACAACGCGGCCGACTACGTCACGCGGCGTCTCTATGCGCCGGCGCCCGACGGCGAGACGGTGCCCGTATCGATCCTCTATCACAAGGACACGCCGCTCGACGGCTCGGCTCCCGTGCTGCTGTACGGTTACGGCGCCTACGGCATCTCGATCCCGGCGTCGTTCTCGACCACACGCCTGTCGCTCGTCGATCGCGGCTTCATCTACGCCATCGCACACATCCGCGGCGGCAAGGACAAAGGCTATCACTGGTACAAGGACGGCAAGCTCTCCCATAAGCTCAACACGTTCACCGACTTCATCGCAGCGGGCGAGTACCTCGTCGCTCAGGGCCTGACGAAGCGCGGGCGCATCGTCGCCAACGGCGGCTCCGCCGGCGGCATGCTAATGGGCGTCGTCACCAACATGGCACCGGAGCTGTTCCTCGGCATCATCGCCGACGTGCCGTTCGTCGACGTGCTCAACACCATGCTCGACAAGGACCTGCCGCTGACGCCGCCGGAGTGGCCGGAGTGGGGCAATCCCATCACCAGCCGCGAGGAGTTCGAGAACATCCACTCCTACAGCCCGTACGAGAACGTTGAGGCGAAGGCCTATCCGCACATCTTCGCCTACGGCGGCCTCACCGATCCGCGTGTCACCTATTGGGAGCCGGCCAAGTGGGTTGCGCGCCTGCGCGAGAAGAACACCTCCGACAATTTGATCATCTTGAAGATCAACATGGAGGCCGGGCATGGCGGCGCGTCGGGGCGCTACGAGCAGCTGCGCGAGATGGCCGCTGACTATGCGTTCGCGCTGAAAATCTCGGGTCAGGCAGAACCCGCCGGGCAAAAAGAAAGGGCGGCCTAAGCCGCCCTCGTTTCGAACATCAGTAGCTGAAAATGAGAAAGGCCGCTTGCGCGGCCTTTCGTTTGGAAACTAGGCAGCCTTCTCACTGAAGGCCGTCAGTTTCTTATCCTCCTCAAGCTCGCCGGCGGACTTCAGCGCAATGCCGATGTACCGCACTCTGCCTGCGATCCTTGCTTTCTGGACTCCGAGCTCACCGAACTCCCGACCGAATGTCGGCAGCGCCAGCGGCTCTTTCTGCTGATCTTCACACCAAGCACAGTAGTCCTCGTATAGCGAAGTTGCAGTCAAGCTTGATCCGTCTTGAGTTTCTATTCTCTCCTTGTAGAAGCGCTCCACGTCGTTTTCGGGAGCAATCAGTCTCTGGGCCGGCGGAGCAGACCTGTTGTCGTTCGCGCCGGAACGCGGCTTTGCTATCGCAACGGCCGTAGGGGCCGCCACCGCTGCCGCAGCGGTGCTGACCGGAACCATAACAGGTGCGGTCGGCGCGTGGCTCTCGTAGAGGCGCCACTGACTAAAGGCAATGTACATGCCGAAGCCCGATCCAACTTCGAGCAACAGTGCGACAAAGACCGTAAGCGCGGTCTGCACGTCCTCGATTTTGATATTCGGGGCGATAATCGCGGCGAGCTTGGCCAAAACCGCAGCTTGCGGATCGGCCTCAGTCATCACCGCATGACCGTTGACGTTGGTCATCTTGCCTTGAATATCGGCGATGCGAGCTTCAAGCGCGATTGACTGTTGCGCTGAAGCGAATTCCGCCGAAAGGGCGTGATACTTCTGACAGAAGCCACGCGACTTTGCTGCCGGTCACCTTGCTGCATTGCTCGGTGCCGGTCCATGCACGCTCGTCTTTCACAGCATCGATATCGGCCTGAACCGCCTGAGCAGGACGGTGCTGCGGGATCCAGGACAATTGTTCCTGGGCCCGAGCCAAGTCGGCGCGATGATCCTTGTAGCTGTCGGCGGTGGCGGTGCGCTGCCCGGCGGTATCAAGCCGGTTAAGCGCCGCGTGGCCGAGTGCCGAGGTCAGCGAGTAGGACGTGACCACGACCCAGACGAGGGCGGAGGCTGCTGCCTGCGACCACATTTTGTTGCGTATAGCGGCGAAGAAGAAGAAAGGCACGAGTGCCTTCATGCAGTCGGCGGCCGCGCTGGCCGCTCCGTAGATCTGGCCGTCGAACTCGGTCCTTCCGAGGCTGAAGCCAAATCGCCAGTTCATCGCGCACGAAACGGCGAGTAGAACGCCGGCCGCGAGAACCCCCAACACGCCTAGAGCATGTCTCATGTTTGCCCTCATGAATTATGTTCGCCGGCTTTCGACGCATCCACATGCGCCGGCGCTTGGCTTGTCTCTGCCTGAGGGCAACGGGGCAGAACTTCTCCGTCTCCAACGAGATACTGGGCACTTCGCTCCGCTGTGCTCGACTACCGGCCCGTTGAGCTCCGGCGCCATTCCCCAATGGCATCCGGCAAACCGGCGACCTCACACGCAGACGACGTACCGAGAGCTGGAGCCTCGTCTCCCGGGGGCAGTCAGGCACAAGCGGACATCGCCGCTCGATAACCCCTGTGCGCAACTTTCCCCATGAGCCGAGGCGACAAGTTTACAGACGCAGAACGGCCCCCTCAGTTGCCTTTGCTACGCGATTCGAAATCTTTTGTTAAGGGAATCAGCCCAGTAGCTCCAACGCCCCCAAATTCAGCCGCAAATTCGCCTGCCAAGGGCCATGTCGCCTGTCCACAGGTCGCCAACCGGTTGAACGGTGCTTACCCCCAGGCGTCCCCCGATTTGCACAGGGCTGCGACCTAACCGGACCGCTAGGCCTGCGATGTGGGCGCACAGATAAAGTTAGTACCCCCAGTTGCATAACCCCGTGCCCGGACCTATTTTGGTTAAGGCACGGTAAGGCTTCGAGAACTGTAATTTTTGACACGGCGTCTTAAGCTCATTGTCATCGCTTCTATTTAGGGTCTTGAGACAGAACTGTTTAACGCTGTCACGCGTTCTCGATCCGGCGCCGGTATGGTTCCGCTGGGAAGCGCAGGGAGTTGACTGGTATGCGTGGCCTTGGTGGCTTCGTCTTGTTGGCGGGCATCGGCGTTGGCCTGTTCGTCTATTTTCCCGCACCGGTTGACCGCAACACGTCGCTCGAGCAGGCGCAGCGTGCCGTTGCGACCAGCGTCGCCTCGAGCGAAGTCCACAAATCACCGATCGCGAAGCGCACATCGACTGCCGCTCGCGTGAACCAGACCTCAGCTTCGCGTCTGGCCGGTTTCTCACCCGCCGCTCCTCTCGGCACGCCGCAACGCGTTGCTCGCGCAGCGCGTGCAGCCCCGAGCTGGCCGCCGCCGCTAAAGTCGAGGCAATGCCAACGTGGCAGACGAACGTCACTCCGGCCGCCGCCGTTGGTGGCCCGCAGGGCTCGCTCGACCCGACCGATCCGGAGAGCCGCTACAAACTCGTCGTCGACATACAGCAGCAGTTGAAGCGCGTTGGCTGTTACTGGGGCCGTGTCAACGGCTCGTGGAACAACAACACGCGTGAGGCGATGCGCTCGTTCACCACGACGACCAACGCCGCGCTCCCGGTTGAGAAACCCGACTATCTGTTGCTCTCGCTGCTGAAATCGCACAACGGGCGTTCGTGTGGCGCACCCGAAACGACGACGGCCGCCGCCGCGCCAGCGCAGCCTGAAGTGCTGCCGTGGAAGGCCGGCAACGCAGCCCAGCCCGCAACACGGCTCTATACGCCGCTGCCCAACAGCGTCGTCTCGACCGACCCCCTCCCTGGCCGCATGGCCATCGGCGGGCCGAGGGAGCTCCAGCCCGCCGCGCAGGCACCTCTCATCCCCGGCAGCACGCCCGGGCAGCCGGCGGGTGTCGGCACCGCCGCGCTTGAGCCTGGCGTCACGCCGCAGGGCACCTACGCGCCGCCTGCCCCGTCCAAGCCCCGCCAGGCGAAGAAGTCGCGCCGCCCAGGGCCCGGAACGCCGCGCTACAATCTCATGCTGAGCCTCGGCGGCGTTTACTGATCGCCGCCCTCATCCCGCTTCCCGATCGTTTGCGGTCGTTTCCTCTTCCAGCCAGCGCAAGTACTCCGCCGATCCGCCCAGGATGGGGAGTACGACGAGCGCCGGATTGGTGTAGCTGTGGCGCGACTTCACCGCCTCGATGACTTGCCCGGACAAGCTCTCCCGCGTCTTGACGATCATCACCGCCTCGCTGTCGCGCGCCAAGGCGCCTTCCCAACGATAAATTGACGTCATGCCGGGCAGGATGTTGACGCAGGCGGCCAGGCGCCGCTCGACCAGCTCCCGCCCGACCGCCTCGGCGGCCTCGGGCGAAGGGAAAGTCGAATAGATCAGAACGGGCTTGTCGTTTTCCTGCACTTGAGCCAGCCTCCCACGCCTTGCGCCGCTGCCAACAACAAACATGCCAAAGCCCAAACCGAAATTCGACAAGATTGCCTTCATAGCCAGCGAGATGCCCGAGGCGACCGCCGCCCGCGAGCGCCTCGAGACGCGATATGGCGTTTTCGATCCGGCGATGGCCGATGCCATCGTCGCGCTCGGTGGCGACGGCCACATGCTGCAGACGCTGCACCGCTTCATGAACGACGGTGTGCCGATCTACGGCATGAACCGCGGCTCGGTCGGCTTTCTAATGAACGATTACAGCGAGGAGGATCTGCACCAGCGCCTCGCGGCCGCCGACGTCAGCCGCATCCATCCCCTGTCGATGATCGCCTACGACAAGGCCGGCAAGGCGCACAAGGCGCTTGCGGTCAACGAGGTCTCGCTGTTTCGCGAGCGGCACCAGGCCGCCAAGCTACGCATCCTCGTCGACGGCACCGTGCGCATGGAGGAGCTGATCTGCGACGGCATTATGGTCGCAACGCCCGCCGGCTCGACCGCGTATAATCTCTCGGCACACGGGCCCATCCTGCCCATCAACGCGCCGCTGCTGGCGCTGACGCCGATTAGCCCCTTCCGGCCGCGGCGTTGGCGCGGTGCGCTGCTGCCCAACAAGGTGCACATCTCGATCGAAGTGCTGGAATCCGACAAGCGTCCCGTCAGCGCGGTCGCCGACCACTATGAGACGCGCGGCGTCAGCCGCGTGGAGGTGGAAAAGGCGCGGAACGTCGAGCTGTTCATGATGTTCGACCCCGATCACAGCCTCGATGAGCGCGTGCTGGCCGAGCAGTTCCGCTACTGAGTGCGCATATTGAGTGCGGCGGTCCGTCTTGACGACCTCGACCGTCGCCAGCCAGTCCACGATGGTCTTGCCCGCCTCTCGCTCGACGGCGAGATCCGGCCGCGGCGCGTCGGCCAGCGTCGGACGCAAGCCAATGGCGATGAGGCGCGGCGGCTCGTGCAGCGCACCGGACATGCGCCGATAGAACTGACCGACCGTGATCGGTCCTTTGATTTCCGCGCTGAGCTGCCGAAGCCCCTGCCAGCTCCGGGAAGCGTTTGTCGAATGCGGCATCAGGGTCTCTTGCGGCCGTATCGAGCAGGCTGATCGCCATCTCTGCTCCGAACACGTGCGCGATGTAGAGATCGCCCGCCATGGGAACGCGATGTAGCGCGGCGTGCATGCGCCCGGCATTCCGCGTGGCCGTCGCCCATGCGATGCGCGCCGCGAATTCGGCATCGTTGCGCATCACCAGCACGCGGCTGCGATCGCTCGGCGGCGGGACGTAGTAGCGTCCCCCACTCGTCACAAACACGCGTGCGCCATGAGCGTCGGCCTCTTTGCCGTTCTCGTGCAGCGCGCGCATCCAGGTGTGATCGCTAAAGCGCAGCGGCCCTTCGAGCGGTTGTGAGATTGTTATGATATCGGCGGCGGGAGCTGCGACTTCGGCCACGGCGGCGGTAGGGTCGGTCGCGGCCGTCGATGCCGCGAGCGACAGCAGCATGGCGAGCTGCGCGGGAACTTCGAAAAGAGAACTCAAGCGCGTCACTCCGCAACGACAGCAACGCCGAAACGGGCCTGGGCCCCACGAAGAGGCGACACGCCAGGTTACAAACATGAGGGTGAAGATCGCGTTAAGACCTGTCGCGCGGCGGAACAGGTGTGAAAATAAAGTTACGTGCCAGCTAGCCTTGCCAGCGCGTGACGATATCGGGCAGCGCCGGACGCTCGCGGTCCTCGGAACGCTCGGTCGCCGTGCCGACGTAGATAAAGCCCGCGATGCGCTCGCCGTCGCCGAGGTTCAGCGCCGCGCCGACCGCCTGGTTGTAGGCGATCCACTCGGTGATCCACGACGTGCCGTAGCCCAGCGCGTTGGCGGCAAGGCACAGGTTGAGGCAGGCGGCGCCGGCGGAGAGGACCTGCTCCCACTCGGGCGCGCTGCGATGCGCCGTCACGCGCGAGATGACCGCGATGACCAGAGGGGCGCGCATCAGCCGGGTGCGCTCTGTCTCGAGGCGCACGTGCGAGGGCGGCTCCTTCTCGGCCGCGACGCACGCTTGCGCCACCACTTCGCCGAGCCGCGCCCGCGCGTCGCCTTCGAGGACGATGAAGCGCCAGGGCGCCAGCTTCTTGTGGTCAGGCACGCGCGAGGCGATCGTCAGGATCGTCTCGAGCTCTTCGGCGCTAGGGCCAGGGGCGACGAGCCGGTCCGGCTTCACGGATCGGCGGGCGGAAAGGAAGGCAATGATCGGATTGTCCATGGGCCGCACTCCTAGCCTCCCAGGCCGCTGGCTGCCAAGCCAAATTCGTGGCAGCCACGGGCGTTAAACAGCCGCGATTATGGCGGCGCGGCCGGATACCGCAGCGGCTCGGGATCGGCTATCTTCGGCACCGAATCCGCCGGCCCCTCCGTGCCGGTGTCTATGCCGAGGAGCTGCATGCCGCGCCCATCGAGCCTGCTTGCCATGAGTGCCGTCGCACTCATCCTGTGCAGCATCAGCACCGCGACGCGCGCCCAAGAGGCGCCGCCGACCGCCGTGGTCATCGTCGACGGCTCCGGTTCCATGTGGGGCAACCTCGGCACCGACAAGCGGCCGAAGCTCGAGATGGTGCGCGAAGCGTTGCGGGCGCTGCTGCCCAGCCTGCGGCCCGACGCGCGGGTCGGCCTCGCCTCATTCGGCCACCGCCGCCGCGGCAACTGCGGCGACGCCGAGGTCATCCTGCCGCCTGACGCGAATGCCGCCCAGCGCCTGTCGGTCCCCGTCGAGAAGTTGAACGCGATGGGTAAGGCGCCAATCGCGCTCACCTTGCGTGAGTCCGCCAAGGCCATCGCCGGCGCCTCGCCCGCCAGCATCGTCCTGATCGCCGATGATCTCGACAACTGCGCCCAGGACATCTGCGCAGTGGTGGGCGAGATTGCCGCCGCCAGCCCGAACCTGGTCGTGCACACGGTCGCCCTCGGCTTCGACAAGCCGAAGCTGGAGCAGATCAGCTGCGTCGCGCGGCAGACCGGCGGCAAGTTGTGGGACGCACAGGACGCGGCCGGTTTCACCTCCGCTCTCGGGCAAGCCGTCAATCTCGCCAATCTGCAAAGCACACCCAGCGCCGCCGCCCCCGACACCGCGCAAGACAAGCCCGCCGCCGACAAACCTGCGCCCGGCGCGCCGTCCGGCCTTTATCTTTCCGCCGGGCTGGGCGAGACGAGCGCCACGCTCGACAGCCCCGTGCATTGGCGGATCACCAAGGCCGGTGCCGACGGCGCTCTCGTGCGCGACACGCGTGCTGCGGCGCTGTTCGAGAAACTGGAGCCGGGCAGCTATGAAATCGACGCGCAGCTTGGGCTCGCCCGCGCGCACAAAACGGTCGAGTTGGCGGTCGATGCGGCACTGCAGGTCCGCGTCGATCTGAACGGTGGCGTGCTCAAGATGCAGGCGCGCGCCAAGGATGCCGCGCCACCGCTAGTAGCGCCCGTATTCACGGTGACGTCGGCAGGCCCCGATGCGGGCGACAAGCCGGCGCCGGTCTGGGTCGGACGCGAGACGCATCCCGAGATCGTGTTGCCGGCCGGCGACTACACCGTCGCGGTGCAGAACGGCATCGCCCGCCAGCAGAGCAAAGTCACCATCGCGCCGGCCACCGGCACCAGCTTCAATTCCATGCTGCAATCGGGATCGCTCGAGCTGAGCGCCACGCGCGGCACCACCGCCGGCCAGGGCGAGCCCGTCACCGAAGGCGTGACCTTCATACTCTCGCAGGACGATCCCGATGCCCCGCAGGGCCGCCGTGAGGTGGCTCGCTCCGCCGCGCCGGCTCCGACATTCACTCTGCCCTCCGGCACCTACTACGTGACGGCGCGGACATCGAGCGCGGAGGTGCGCGAGCAGCTCGCTATCAGTCCGGGGGATACGGTCAAGCGCGCCGTGCCGTTGGCCCTGGCGCACATCAAGCTGGCCGCGACGCTCGGCGGACAGCCGCCGGCACCGGCCAACGCGGTGACCTTCCGCATCGTGCGACTCGACGGCGAACCGCGCGAGATCGCCCGCACCATCGCCAAGGAGCCGCAGTTCGATCTTTCCGCAGGCCGCTACCGCATCGAGGCCTTGCTCGGCGGCAGCAACGTCATCTCGGCAACCGAGATGCCGCTGGCTGCGGGGCAGGCGCAGAAGATCACTTTGGCGCTCGAAGGCGGCAGCGTCACCTTAAAGCGCGACGTGCCGGGTTCGACGCGCGGCGACGTTTATTGGGAGGTGCGAGACGAGAAGCAGCGGACGGTGCTGCGCTCGAGCCAGTCCGAGCCGACCGCAGTGCTCGCGCCGGGGCGCTACGTCGTCACCGCCGAGACAGCCGAGCAGCCGCTGCGCAACGCCATCGAGATCAAGGCCAACGAGCACCGCACCTTCGATTTCTCGGGGCAGTAATCGCTGCCAACCGTGATGAACGCCGGTAGCCACATTTCGACCAACGTCCTACCGCGTTCTTGGCGCCGGTTTCGAAAGACCATCGAGGGGATGATGGCGCGGCCATTTCTCAGGTTTCAGCTTCCTTCCCGGCCTCATCGCCGTGGCGCTCGTCGCCGCGGTGCCCGTCTTGGTGCCTGCCGCTCATGCGCAGGACCCCGGCGCGCCGCAACTGCGTGGCGCCTTCCCGCCCGACACCGGGCGCGACGCACCGACCGCGATTCAACCCGGTCCGACGCTGCCCGCCAACACCACCGTGGTTCCGCGCGCCCCGAGCGCCGATGGCGCATCGGCCGGTTCGGGGCAGGTCAACCTCGTTGCGCTGCTCACGGTCGACGGACAGCGCATCGACAAAGGGCTTGTCTGGCGCGTCTTTGCGTCGACGCGCGATCCGCGCGCGCCGACCAAACTCGTGATGACCAAGCGCGACGCGAGCCCGACCGTCGATCTCCAGCCGGGCGACTACATCGTCAACGCCGCCTTCGGGCGCGCCGACATCACGCGCAAGATCACCGTCACGTCGGGCACCGCGACGAGCGAGAAGTTCGTTCTCAATGCCGGCGGCCTCAAGGTGAAGGCTCTGGTCGACGGCGTCGAGCCGCCACCCAACTCGGTTGCCTATGACATTCTCTCCAGCGAGCGCGATCAGCTCGACAACCGCGTGCGCGTGCTCGGCGGCGCGAGGCCCAACGTCATCAACCGCCTCAACGCCGGCATTTATCGCATCGTGTCGCGCTACGGAGACGCCAACGCCAAGGTCGAGGCGGATGTCACCGTAGAAGCGGGCAAGCTCACCGAGGCGACGGTCTCACACTCGGCCGCGCGCGTGACCTTCAAACTCGTTAATCGCGTTGGGGGCGAGGCGCTGTCCGATACGCAGTGGACGGTACAGACGCCGGAAGGCCAGCTCGTGATGCAGAGCGTCGGCGCGCTGCCGACGCACATCCTAGCGCCGGGCAGCTATTCGGTAACCGCCAAATCGAGCACCGGCGCCTACAAGCGTGACTTTACGCTGGCCAACGGCGAAGTGGCTCAGGTCGAAGTCCTGATGCAGTGAGCGCCGTTGCTGGCGCTAGAAATCGGTCAGCACCCAATCGGTCGGACAGCCGTTGCGCCGCATGCGCGCGTCGACAGCGTCGTGCTCTCGCTCCTGTTGCAGCTCGCGGAACAGCGAACGCGCGATCTGCCAGTGCTCGCAGGCGGTGACGGGATCGCCGTTGGTCTGCGCGAGATCCCCCAGCGCAACGCGTGCATTGGCATGCGTCTCCTGCTGGCCCGCTGTGGTGGCGCCGAGGATGCTCTTGCGCAGAAGCTCCGCCGCCGCCGACGCTCTCGCCGCTATCGAGTCGCCACCGCGCCAGGGAGAGATAGAGCCCAGGAAGACGCTTCGACTGCCCGTCGGCTTCCGCTTCCTTCACGGCCGCCATCAGCGCGGCGCCATCGAGCGCCGTGAGCTTCGGCGCCGCAACGGGCTCCGGCTCGCGCGGCAGCGAAGCGACGCCAAGCGGCTCGCGCCCTCGCCGCCGCCGGCTGCGCACACCAAGAGCGATCATCGTCAAGGCCAGTGCCGCCAGCACGACGCCGACGAGCAGCAGGCCGATGTCCATCGTTTGGGAGAATAGCGGCGTCATCTGCGATGCCTCAGCGGAAGGGCATCGAATACATCAGCCCGCCCTTGGTCCACGAGTTGTTGATCCCGCGCGCAAGCTTCAGGTCCGACTTCATGCCGAGCGTGCGCTCGAAGATCTCGCCGTAGTTTCCGACGTTCTTGACCACCTGATATGCCCAGTCGCGCGGCAGCCCCAATGCCTGGCCGAGGTTCGCCTCGAGTCCCAGGAAGCGGCGGATGCCGGGCGACGTCGCTGCGCGCTGCGCATCGACGTTGGCACTCGTGAGCCCCAGCTCCTCCGCCTCGATCAGTGCCATCAGCGTCCAACGCACGACCGCGAACCATTGGGCATCGTCCTGACGCACGGCGGGGCCGAGCGGTTCCTTGGTGATCAGCTCCGGCAAGATCATGTGCTCGGCCGGCACCTTCAGCTTGCTGCGCGTCTGCGCCAGCAGCGAAACATCGCCCGTCAGAACGGTGCAGCTGCCCGCCTCGTAGGCTTTGACGAGATCATCCCAGTTATCCTGCGTGATGACCTGATAACGCATGCGCTGCGTGCCGAAGTATTCGGCCACGGCGTGCTCACCCATGGCGCCCGGCAGCGTGCAGATCGACGCCCCTGATAGCTCCAGGACGCTCGCCACCGCGTTGCCGCGGCGCGTGAGGAAGCCCTGGCCATCGTAGAACAGCACGCCGGCAAAACGCGCGCCGAGTTCGGTATCGCGGCTCAGAGTCCACGTCGCGCCCCGCGCCAGCACATCGACATCGCCCGCCTGCAGCGCCTTGAAGCGGTCATTGGCGCTCAACGGCCAGAACTTGACCGCATCCTTGCTGCCGAATATTGCCGCGGCCAAAGCCGTACAGAACTCGGTATCGAGGCCCGATCGTGCGCCGGCTGCATCGACGTGGGAGAATCCCGCCTGCGGCTCGCCGATGCCGCACAGCAAATAGCCGCGGGCCCGGATGGCATCGAGGGTCGTTGTATCGGCGGCGCTCGCCGGAGCGGCCAGGGCGAGCAACACGCCCAGTCCATAAACCGCAGTCAACAGGCAGCGGAGATGCTTGAGCATTTTCATGACGTGCCGTCACTGTGGGGCGATAGCTGCGGGCGCGCAAGAGACACGATGCTGCGGGCGTCCTACAGCGTAAACGATGCCCGTCAGATGCGCCGCTCGCTCATCTCCCGGAACTCGGATGCGGTCAAGACCTTGACCCAGACCGAAACTTGCGTCACACGGGCCGCCAACCGCGGCGACCAGGATCCGCCCGATGTCCTCCTCCGGCAAAAAGCCACCGCGTCCGCATGCTCCGGCGACGAAAGTCGTCCATTCGGGGCGCGCGCCGCATGACAACTATGGCTTCGTGAACCCGCCCATCTACCGCGGCTCGACCGTCCTCTTCCCGACCGTCGAGAAGTTGTGGAACCGCGACCAGGAATACACCTACGGACGCTCGAGCACGCCGACGGTCAAGGCTATGGAGCAGGCCATTGCCGAGGTCGAGGGCGGCGCCGCGACAGCGCTGACCGCGTCCGGCTATCAGGCGGTCAGCACCGCCATCCTCGCCTTCGTCAAATCCGGCGACCACATTCTCATGGTCGATAGCGTCTATCAGCCGACGCGCAAGTTCTGCGACTTCATGCTGTCCAAGCTTGGCGTCGAGACGACCTACTACGATCCGCTCATCGGTGCCGGAATCGCCGAGCTGGTGCGCCCCAATACGCGCCTCATCTTCACCGAGAGTCCGGGCTCGCAGACCTTCGAAGTCCAGGACATCCCCGCCATCGCGCGCGTCGCGGCCGAGCGCGACTTGTGGCTGCTGATGGACAACACGTGGGCGACGCCGCTCTACTTCCGGCCGTTCGAGCACGGGGTCGACGTATCGATCCAGGCAGCGACCAAATACATCGTCGGCCATGCCGATGCGATGCTCGGCGCCATCACGTCGAACGCGCGCGCGGCCAAGCTGGTGGCGGCGGCCAAGGAGCTGCTCGGCGTCTGCCCCGGCTCGGAAGAAACCTATCTGGGCATGCGGGGCTTGCGCACGTTATCGACGCGTCTCGCCCAGCATCAGCGCGCGGGGCTGGAAATCGCTCGCTGGCTGGAAGGGCGCCCGGAGGTCTCGCGCGTGCTGCATCCCGGCCTGCCGAGCCACCCGCAACACGCTCTGTGGAAGCGCGACTTCCTCGGCGCCAGCGGGCTGTTCTCGGTCGTGCTGAAGCCGGTGAGCAAGGACGCGGTCGCCGCCATGCTCGATGGCCTGAAGCTGTTCGGCATGGGCTTTTCGTGGGGCGGATACGAAAGCCTCGTCATCCCGTTCGATGCGAAGGCCTATCGCACCGCCACCAAATGGGATGCCGAGGGACCGGGGCTGCGCTTCCATATCGGGCTCGAGGACGTCGACGATCTGCGCGCCGACCTCGAAGCCGGTTTCCAGCGCCTCAACGCCGCCAGCTAATTCAACTGCCCGCGAGCTTGCGCGCGGCTTCCAACTCGGCTTCGGTGTCGACGTCGCTGAGCGCCGCCTCGTCTGCGGGTACCGCCACGCACTCCGTGGCGACAAGCTGCAGCAGCGCTTTGGCACCAGCGGCCGGCGGCAGCGCCAGCAGCGCGCCGAAATGCCGGCGCGGCCACAGCACCGGATTGCGCTGCTCCCCGGATGGGGTCGTCGGATAAATGATACGGTCGCGCTTGCTCGCTTCGAACGCGGCGATCAGTGCCGCAACGAGCTGCGGCGACAGCAGCGGCACATCGCCCGGCACGATGAACGCGCCCGCTGCGTTCTCATCGAGCGCTGCGACACCGGCGGCGATCGACGATCCCATGCCTGTCTCCCAGCTCCCATTGTGCACGAAGCTGACGGGACGGCCGCGCAGCGCGGCCTCGAGTGCGCCCCGGTCGTGCCCCGTCACGACGACGATGCCAGTGACACCGCCGGTGGCGAGCGACGTCACCACGCGGTCGACCAGGGGGCGCCCGTCGATGCGCGCAAGCAGCTTGTTTTCCTCGCCGAAGCGGCGCGAGGCGCCGGCGGCGAGCACGACGGCGGCGATGCTGCCCTCAGCCGGCACCGCGCGCCACTTTGATGATCTCGGCGAGGATCGACACGGCGATCTCCGCCGGACCCTTGGCGCCGATGGCAAGCCCGATGGGCGCATGGATGCGCTGCAGCTCGTCGGGCGCAAAGCCGGCGGCCGCCAGCCGCTCCAGCCGCTTGGCGTGCGTGCCGCGCGAGCCCAGCGCGCCGATGTAAAGGCACGGCGAGCGCAGCGCCGCCGTCAGCGCCTCGTCGTCGATGTGGGAAGCGTGCGTCAGAGCGACGACAGCCGTGCGCGCATCGAGGCCGAGCTTGTCGAACGAAGCCTCCGGCCACTCGGCCATGGCCGCGGCGGCGCCGAAGCGCTCCTTGGTGGCGAACGCAGAGCGCGGGTCAACGACGGTGACGGAATAGCCGACCTGCCGCGCCAGCTCGGCAAACACCTGACCGATGTGCGTCGCCCCGGCGACGATAATGCGCAGCGGGCGGCACCAGCGGCTGCACGAAGACTTCACCGTCCGGCGTCTCGATCAACCCGATCAGACCGGAAGCCAGATGGCCAGCCACCTCCGGCGGCACCTCGTCGTCCGACTTGTAGAGCTGGCGTTTGCCGTCGGCGATGCGCGTCGTGACGACGACCGTTTCGCGCGCCCGCCGCGCCTCGATGATCGCATCGATCATGGCGATATCGGCGCGCGTCAGCGGCTCGACCAGTACCTTGATCTTGCCGCCGCACGGCAAACCGGCGCGCCACGCCGTCTCTTCGCTGACGCCAAACTCGAGCAGCTTGGGCTGGCCGCTGGCCATCACGTCGGCCGCCTCGACGAGGACGTCGACCTCGACGCAGCCACCCGACACCGAGCCCTCGAAGCGATCGTCGACCGTCACGACAAGCTGTCCGCCCACCGGCACGGGCGCCGAGCCCCAGGTCGAAACGACGGTCGCGATGGCCGCCTCGCCCGTGCTCATCGAGCCAGGCGCGCGCGACCTCCCAAGCGTCGCGTAGTCTCGCGCGAGCGCCGTTCGGGTGCCATGACGTTCATGCGCAAACCTCGCTAAGCAACGCCGTGCATCAGGTGGCGGGGCAAGCGGCTCCCGTGTCCACCCACGCCTTGATCAGGGCGCCGAATTCCTTCTGCGTGCCGGGCGCCGGCTCGCGGCCCACGCCGGGGTGCCATCCCCAGCCGACCAGCGAATCCTCGGCCATGTGATGGATCAGCTCCTCCATCGACTTGCCGCCGTTGCGCGCCGGATCCTTGATCTGCTGGCAGATCTCGCCGAGCGACTTGCCGACCCACGCCATCTCGATCGGCGCCACGATGCCACTCGGGATGGCCCGGGATGCCGGCGGCATCGAAGTTCGCCGGGCCGTGGCAGGTCGTGCAGCGCATGCCGACGGCGCCGAAGTTGTCGACGCCGCGCACGACGAGCGGCATGTGCGGGTGCCGGTCGTCGCCTTGCGCCGGGCGATCGCCGGCCGGATGGCAATTCACGCAGCGGGCGTGCGTGATGACCTTGCCCGCCTCCTGGAACAGCGCCAGCGAGCGCTGCCTTGTCGTCGGAGATGGAAGCGAATGCCTGCACCGATCTTAGGGTCTGGGCGGGATCGGGCTGCGCGGCGGAGACGGCCATGCCGACGGCGACGATCGTCACCGCACCGACGAGAAGTATAGCGAGGGACGCATGTTACCTCCTTATGCCTTGGCGGCTGCGTGAGTGAACGGCAGCGTGAACACGCGCTGCCCGGTCAGCTTCGACCACGCGTTGGCGATCGCCGGAGCGATGGGCGGCGTGCCGGGCTCGCCGATGCCCGTCGGCTTCTCCTTCGAGGGGATTATGTGTACCTCGACATCTGGCATTTCGTTAATGCGCAGCACCCGATAGTCGTGGAAGTTCGACTGCACGACGCGGCCGTCGGCGAGATCCACCGAGGCGAACAGCGCCGCCGAGAGGCCGAAGCCCATGCCGCCCTCGAGCTGCGCGCGGATGACGTCCGGGTTGATGGCGATGCCGCAGTCGGCGGCGACGACGACCTTCTCGACCTTTGGCAGGCCGTCCTCGCCCATCGACACCTCGACGACGTGGGCGACGAACGAGCTTGAACGAACTCATGCACGGCAAGGCCGCGCGGCGCGGCCTTTCGCGAGCGGCTTCTCCCAGCCCGCTTTCTCGGCCGCCAGCTCCAGCACCGCCAGATGGCGCGGATGCTTGGCCAGCAGCTTGCGCCGGATGACCAGCGGATCGATGCCGGCGGCTTCGGCGAGCTGATCGAGGAAGGTCTCGGTCGAGAATGCCGTATGCGTCGAGCCGACCGAGCGCCACCATAGCGTCGGCACGCCGACGTCGGTCATGTGCGCCGACACTCGCAGGTTGGGGATCTGATAGGGCAGCGTGCTGGCGCCCTCGACCATCGTCTGGTCGACGCCGTTCTTCACCATGCCCGCTTCGAACGGCGAGCCCTTCATGAACGACTGGCCGACGATCACCTGGTCCCAGCCGACGATATTGCCTTCGGCATCGACGCCGCCGCGCAGCTTGTGCACGAAGATCGGGCGGTAGCGGCCGCCCTTGATGTCGTCCTCGCGCGTCCACAGCACCTTGATCGGACCCTTGTGCTGCGCGCCCTTGAGCACCTCGGCCGCTTCTGCCGCCATGTCGCCGGCCGGCGTCGCGCGGCGGCCGAAGCTGCCGCCGGCGAGCAGCGTATTGATCTTCACCTGCTCGGGTTTGAGGCCGAGCACATGCCGCCGCGACGCCCTGGTCGATGGTCTGGATCTGCGAGCCGAAGTTCATCTCCACGCCGCCGTCGTCGGTGCGGTGGATGACGCAGTTGTTCGGCTCCATCGGCGCGTGCGCCAGATACGGGAACACGTACGTCGCCTCGATCACCTTGGCGGCGCCGGACAGCGCCGCGTCGGTATCGCCGTCGTTGCGTGCGATGGCTGCCCTGCTTGCCCGCAAGCTCGACGTACTCCTTGACGATCTGGTCGCTGCTGCGCGCTTCGGTGCCGGCTCTCGTCCCACGTGACCTTGAGCGCGTCGCGGCCCTTCTTCGCCGCCCAGAAGCCGTCGGCGAGCACGGCGACGCCCTGCGAGACGGCGAACACCTCCTTGACACCCGGGACGGCCAGCGCCGGCGCCGCATCGAACGATGCCACCTTGGCGTGGAAGCGCGACGGACGCGCCACGAGGCAGGTCAGCATGTTCGGCATCTTGACGTCGATGGTGTAGATCGCCGTGCCGTTGGTCTTCGGCAGCGTGTCGACCTTCGGCAGCTTGTTGAGCGCCGATCAGCTTCCAGGCGCTCGGCTCCTTCGGCTTGAACGGTCCCGGCAGCTCGATCTGCTGCGCGAGGCCGGCAAGTTCGCCGAACGTTGCGGTCTGGCCGGACGGCCCTTTGACGATGCCCTTCTCGATGGTGAGGAAGCCCGCATCGACGCCCCACTGCTTTGCCGCCGCCGCTGATGAGGCGCGCGCGGGCCTCGGCGCCGGCTGCGCGCAGCTGGTCCCACGAATTGGCCATGGCGGTCGAGCCGCCGGTGCCCTGCACGGGACCGAAGGCGAAGTTGTTGTACTTGCTGGCGTCGGCCGGCGCCGATTCGGCGCGCATCTGCGCCCAGTCGGCGTCGAGCTCGTCGGCGAGGATGGTGGCGATGCCGGTGTACGGCCCCTGCCCGAACTCGATGTGCTTGCGAGATCACCGTGACGGTGTTGTCGGGCGCAATGCGGATGAAGGCGTTGGGCACGAACTCGGCCGCCGAGCTCGGCGCCAGCGCGCGCTTCGCGAGAGGAATGTGGAAGCCGACGATGAGGCCCACGCGCCGCCGAGCCCTGGAGGAACTGCCGGCGGTTGGCGGAGACGGGGATGTTCATGCTCAGCCCTCCATCCGTCCGGCCGCATCGTGGATGGCGGCTCTGATGCGATGGTAGGTGCAGCAGCGGCAGACGTTGCCGGTCATGGCGAGGTCGATGTCGTTGTCGCTCGGCTTGGGGATCATGCTGAGCAGCCCGACCGCCGACATGATCTGCCCCGACTGGCAATAGCCGCACTGCGGCACGTCGTGCGCCACCCAGGCGGCGCGAATGGCCTCGACCTCCTTGCCCGTCGCGCCTTCGATGGTCGTGACGTCGGCACCTTCCAGCGTGCCGATGGGGGCGACGCACGAGCGGCGCGGCTCGCCGTTGACGTGCACGGTGCAGGCACCGCACTGGGCGATGCCGCAGCCGAACTTGGTGCCGGTCAGGCCCTGAACGTCGCGCAGGAACCATAGGAGCGGCATGGACGGATCGCCGTCGTACTCAACTTTCGCTCCGTTCACGGTCAACTTGGTCATCTGGCGCCTCGCTATAGTGAGTTGGCTGGGTGCAGAGAAAACGATCTGGATGCAGAAACGCTCAGGCGCGCAGCGGCTCCCGCGCGCCGATGAAATCATGCTCCTTTTCGACCCGCCTCTACTGCAAACCTGAACGGGCCATGTGGCGCTTCATAACGCTGCGCCTACTCGGCCGGATGCGCGACGGCCGGCGGGGCCGGTTCGCCGTCGGGCTTGCGGCGCTTGAAGAGGTCTCCAAGCCAGCGTGTCGTGACGTAGAACACCGGCGTGAAGATGAGGCCGAAGAAGGTGACGCCGATCATGCCGGCGAACACGGCCGTACCCAGCGCCTGACGCAACTCGGCGCCGGCGCCGACCGCCCACACCAGCGGCACGACGCCCAGAATGAAGGCCAGCGACGTCATCAGGATGGGCCGCATGCGCAGGCGTGCCGCTTCCGTCGCCGCCTCGAACTTGCTGCGTCCGCCTTCCTCCAGCTGCGCGGCGAACTCGACGATCAGAATGGCGTTCTTCGCCGCCAGGCCTATGAGCACGATGAAGCCGACCTGCGTGAGGATGTTGTTGTCCATGCCGCGCATGACGACGCCGGTGATCGACGCGATGAGGCTCATCGGCACGATGAGGATGACCGCCAGCGGCAGCGTCAGGCTCTCGAACTGCGCGGCCAGCACGAGGAAGACGAACACGACGCCGAGCGCGAACGCGAACGCCGCGGTATTGCCGGCGTGGATCTGCTGGTAGGCGAGTTCGGTCCATTCGTAGCTGAAGCCTTGCGGCAGCGTCTCGGCCGCCAGCTTCTCCATCAGATCGATCGCCTGACCTTGCGAGTAGCCGGGCGCAGCCGAGCCGTCGAGCTCGGCCGCCGGATAGAGATTGTAGCGCGGGACGCGCGAGGGGGCCGAGATGTCGCGTACGGTCGTGAACGACCCGAGCGGCACCGTATCGCCGGAGGAATTGCGCACGCGGAGCTTGAGGATGTCTTTGTTGTCGACGCGGAAGGCGCTGTCGGCCTGCGCCGTCACGCGGAAGGTGCGCCCGAGCAAATTGAAGTCGTTGACGTAAGCCGAGCCGAGATAGGTCTGCAGCGCTGTGAACACGTCCGTCACGTTGATGCCCAGCATCTGCGCCTTGACGCGATCGATATCGAGATAGAGCTGCGGCGTCGAGTTCTCGAACATCGAGAACACCTGCTGCAGGCCGGGTGTCTGGTTGGCCTTTGCCATCATCGCGCCGACCACCTGCTGCAGCGCGGCCGGGCCCGCGCTCCGCGCGGTCCTGAACCATCATGCGGAAACCGCCGGCGCTGCCGATGCCGCGCACCGGAGGCGGCGCGACGACGAAGATCTGCGCGTCTTGAATGGTCGAGAACTTGGCGAACAAAGCCTGTCTGGATCGCCTGCGCCGATTGCTTGGGATCCTTCGCGCGCTCCTCGAAATGCTTCAGCACGACGAAGACGGCGCCGGCATTCGGCGCGTTGGTGCGCGTGGCGCCGGAAAAGCCGACGAGGTTCACGGCGTGCGCGACGCCGGGCGTCTGGAGCGCCAGCTCGACCACCCGGCGGTTGACTTCGTCGGTTCGCGCCAGCGATGCGGCAGGTGGCAACTGCGTAACGGTAATGAGATAGCCGCCGTCGACCGCCGGAATGAAGCCGATCGGGGTCTTGCGGAACTCGTTCATGCCGAAGGCGATGACGCCGGCATAGATGAGCAGCATGACCACGGCGATGCGCACGATGCGCCCGACGAACCAGGCATACCCATGCGAGAGCTTGTCGAAGCTCCAATTGAAGACGCGGAAGAAGGCTTCCAGCGGCCACATGTACCAAGCCGTGCTGTGGCTTTCGCTATGCGGCTTGAGCAGCATTGCGCACAAGCGCCGGCGACAGCGTCAGCGACACGATGAGCGAGATGATGGTGGCGCCGGCGATGGTCAGCGCGAACTGCCGGTAGAACTGCCCGGAAATGCCGGTGATGAACGCCGACGGCACGAACACTGCCGTCAGCACGAGCGCGATGGCAACGAGCGCCCCGCCGACCTCTTCCATGGTGCGGTAGGCAGCTTCGCGCGGGCTCAGCCCCTTGGCCATGTTGCGCTCGACGTTCTCGACGACGACGATGGCGTCGTCGACGACGATACCGATCGCCAGCACAAGGCCGAACAGCGACAGGTTGTTCAGGGAGAAGCCGAAGGCGGCGAGCAGGAAGAACGTGCCGATGAGCGACACAGGGATCGCCACGATCGGAATGATGGCGGCGCGCCATGTCTGCAGGAACAGGATAACCACCAACACGACGAGGACCACCGCCTCGAAGATCGTGGTGACCACCGCGTCGACCGACTGCTGGATGAAGTCGGTCGGGTTGTAAATGATGTCGTACTTGAGTCCGGCCGGAAAACTCTTCGAGAGCTCGGCCATCGTCTCCTTGATCTTCTCTGCTGTATCGATCGCATTCGAGCCCGGCAGCTGGAAGATGCCGAGACCGGTCGCAGGGTATTTGTCGAGATAGGAGTTCACGCCGTAGTCGAGTGCGGCAAGTTCAACGCGCGCGACATCCTTCAGCCGCACCACAGAAGTCGTTGCTTTGCTTGACGACGATGTTGCCGAATTCATCGGGATCGGCGAGACGGCCCAGCGTTTGCACCGAGATCTGGAACGCGCCCGGTTGTTCAACTGGGGGCTGGTTCAGAATGCCCGCGGCGACCTGCACGTTCTGCCGCTGCAGCGCAGTGGTCACGTCATTCGCGGTCAGCCCGAGCGACTGCAGGCGGTCGGGATCGAGCCAAACGCGCATCGAGTAGTCGCGGCTGCCGAACACCGTGATCGAGCCGACGCCCTGGATGCGGCTCAGCACGTCGACGACGTTGACGCTGGCGTAGTTGGAGATGAACAGGTGTCGCGAGATTGATCCGGCGAGTACAAATGCACGACCATCATCAGGTCGGGCGATGCCTTCGCGACCGTCACGCCGATGTTGCGCACATCAGCGGGCAGTCGCGGCTGCGCGATCGCCACGCGATTTTGCACCTGCACCTGCGCCGTATCGAGATTGGTGCCGAGATCGAACGTCACCGAGATCGAGAACCGACCGTCAACGGTCGAGTTCGACGAGATGTAGAGCATACGCTCGACGCCGTTGATCTGCTGCTCGAGCGGCGCAACAACGGTCGAGGCCACGACCTCCGCGCTGGCGCCCGGATACTGTCCGGTGACGTTGACGACCGGCGGCGCGATATCGGGATACTGCGCGATCGGCAAGCGGGTCACCGCCACGGCGCCGATGATCACGAAAACGATCGAGATGACCGCGGCAAAGATCGGCCGGTCGATGAAGAAATGCGACAGTCGCATCGCGCTCTCTTAGTTGGTGCGAATGGAAGAGGTATCGCGAACGCCGCCGGTTTCGGCTGCGGCCTGCTCCGGCGTCACCTTGGCGCCCGGACGCACGCGCATCAGGCCGTTGACGATGACCGTGTCGTCGGCCTTGAGGCCGTTGACGACGCGCAGACCATCGACGAGCTGCCCGAGCGTGACGTACTTCGGCGTCGCCACGTTATCGGCGTCGAGCACGTAGACGAACTTGCGCACCTGCTCGGTGCCGATGGCCGTATCGGGAACCAGCATCGCTTCGGCCGGCGCCGAGGTGGCGATCTGGATGCGCCCGAACATGCCAGGCGTCAGGCGCCCGTCGGCGTTGGCGAACTGCGCGCGGCCGCGGATGGTGCCGGACGAGCGGTCGATGGCGTTGTCGACGAAGTCGATCTTGCCCTCGTGGGTGTAGGCGTCCTCGTCGATCAGCTTCAGTCGTACCGGCAGCGTCATGCCGCGGTCGGCAGCGCTCGATGAGCTCGCCATGCGGAGATAGCGAAGGTACGAGGCCTCATCCATGGTGAACTCGAAGCGGATGGGATCGATCGAGGCGATGGTGGCGAGCAGCGTCGACCCGGTTGCGCCGCCGGACACGAGATTGCCGATGGACACGCGGCGGTCGCCGATGCGGCCCGAGATCGGCGCCGTCAATTCCGTAAAGCTGAGATCGAGCTCCGCCTGCTTCACGGCGGCCTCCTGAGCCGTCACGGAAGCGGCGGCCACGCGCGAGGCCTGCAGGCGTTGGTCGAGCGCCTGTTGCGTGATGGTGGTGCCGGTCCTCAGGCTCTCGCCGCGCTTCAAATCGCTTTCGGCGAAGGCGAGATTGGCCTTCGCCTGCACGACGGCTGCTTTGGCCTGATCGAGCGCAGCTTGGAACGGCCGCGGATCGATGAGGAACAGCGGATCGCCTTCTTTGACCAGCTGGCCGTCCTTGAACTAGATTTTCTCAAGGTATCCCGAGACCCGCGCCCGCATCTCGACGTAGTCGAAGGCGATGAAGCGGCCGACGTACTCGTCGCGATCCGTCACCAGCTTTTTCGTCGGCTTGGCGACGGTGACCGTCGGCGGCGGTGGCGCAGCCTGGGCCTGCGTCTTCTGTTCGCCGCAGCCCGCGAGCAGGGCGGCGATCAGAGACACAGGGATAGCGATGCGGGAGAGCGTGAGGCTGGGCATAGGATCCGTTCGATATGGCTGTGGGAGCGCTCTCGCGCTCCCGAAGTTAGGTCAGACGTCAGTCTCAATCATCGTATCATGCGGCCGCGAGGACGCCGGCGACAGGGCCAGCTCGCCGCATGGCTGCATCGATCGAGCGCTCGGCAATCTCCGGACCTAACCCCAGACCTTCGGCGACGATCGACTGAACGTCAGTGATGCCGATGAAGGCGAGAACCGAGCGCAGATAGCTTTCATCGTGCTCTGCCGCCCGAAGAGGGCCAACCGAATAGATGCTGCCTCGCGTGAGGACGAGAATGGCGCGCCGGTTCCGGACGAGCCCCTGCGTGCCGTTCTGAGTGTAGCGGAACGTGCGATCCGGGCGGACGACATGATCGACCCACGCCTTCAGCGTCGAGGGAATGCCGAAGTTAATCATAGCCGCAGCGATGACGATGGCATCGGCATTGAAGAGTTCATCGATAAGGACGTCTGAACGCTCCAGCAGCTCGCGCTGGCGATCCGTGCGCGCACCGGCCACCGACCGCGTGGCAATGGCGAAATCCTCGTCGATATGCGCAAGGGGGTTGCGGGCGAGGTCGCAAATCGTGACGGTGGCTTCCGGGTACACTTGGCGAAGCTCACGCAAGCACGCGCATGGCCACTAAACTGGAGTACGACGTGTCGCGCCGGGGGCTGCTCGTCAGACAGAGGATGTTGCGGGTGGCGCCATCCTGCACAAGACCGTCCTTGTGCACGGCGTCCAAGTGAACGGTACTTGTTGGCTGCATGGGTGCGCTCGCGAGTTTGGTGCAGTGCGAAACGAGGGGCATGACATCGTCTGCACTGTATGTTACTGACCGGTAACTCAGCGCTGGTATACTGACCGGTCACACCCTATGTCAAGAGGCCATGGTAAGAACTATTAACCCGCATGCAGAGGCCCCTCAGGCCCCACCGCGCGAGCGCATTCTCACTGCCGCGCGGGACGCTTTTCTATCGTCACGGCATAAGAGCCGTAGGGGTCGAGGCTATCGCGGATGCCGCGGCCACGAACAAAATGACGCTTTATCGCCATTTCGGTTCCAAGGATGAGCTGATCTCGGCATATCTCACGCCAGCTCGCCAAGGAAGGCGATGAAGTGTGGGAGGCTCTGGCGCGCGATCATCCCGGCGACCCGACCGCACAGCTCGATGGGTGGGTGCTCTACTGCGAGAAAGTGCTGACCGACGGTGGCGAGCGTGGCTGCGCCATTGCCAACGCCGCCGTTGAGATGCGCGAGCTGAACCATCCGGCGCGACAGATCATCGACGACTACAAGACCCGCAAGCGCAACCGCATGGTCAACTTGTTCCGCGAAGCCGGTTACGCGGAGCCCGATCAGCTGGCCGACGAGCTGTTCCTGTTGTTCGAGGGCGCCCGCATCTCGATCCAGTGTTGCTCCAGCGGACCGGCGCAACGCGTCGTGCGCATGCTGCGCTCGCTCCTGGCCGAGCACGCGCCCAAGCCCAACTGATCAAATGCCGACACTCTCCAAAGGGAAGCTGCGGCAGCTGACCCGCACTGCGGCGTTATAGATCGCCTTCCAAGAATTGCGCCCGGCCAAGGCCGAACGACCAATCCTCGTCGGTGTTCTCGATCACCGAGACCATCACATCCGACGGCGCGATCCCGCAGCTCGTCTGCAGCTCCTCGGTCAAGCAACCGATAGAATGTCTGCTTGGCCTCTTTTCCGCGCGGCCGCGAAATAACCTGCACGACGACGACCTTGTCGGTGCGCGGGATGCCGAGACCCGTATCTTCCACGACCATGCGCGAAGGCTTGTACTCATTGACGATCTGGTAGCGGTCGCGTTCGGGCACTTTGAACGCGGCGAGCATGGCGCGGTGTGCGGCGTCGAGCATCGTCTTAAGCTCGGCGTCGGTGCGGCCTTCCAGAACGTTGAAATAAAGCAGCGGCATTGCTGATCACCAGGGCGACTTTGCTGAAAGCCGCCCTGTGTACGCCGCCGCCCGCGCGCGAACAACCCTACCTTGCAGCGCAGGTCAGCGGAGACCTGCGGCGATCGTCTCGGGCGACGGCAGTGAAGGGCTGTATGGCTCGTCGGGGTTCAACGCTTTCAACCGTCCATATGCTGGCGCCACTCGTCATGGCGAACTGCATGTAGAAGTAGGGCAGAAGGAAAAGAGGCATTTTCGTTCTCCATCTCCGTTTCGACGGATAACCGGTCGCCACGCGTACGGCGTTCCGAGCGGTCCCTTGCGGAACACAAGACAATACACATCCGGCCGTCCACCGCCTGCACAGCGATAATGCTTACTGCTGAAGGCGTGGCGAAGCGTTGCCGGTGCCGCGCCCCGCCGCCCGCAGGCGTCACACGCCAGATCGTGTTGCCGACGTCGTCGGCGACGAGCAACGCGCCGGCCTTGTCGATCGCAACGCCGACGGGACGTCCTTGGGCCTCGCCATCGGCATTGACGAAGCCCGTCAACACATCGAGCGGTTGTCCCGAAGGCTTGCCGCCGGAGAACGGCACGTAAATCACCTTGTAGCCGCTCATGGCTCGCGGTTCCACGAGCCGTGCAAGCCGACGAAGGCGCCACCGCGATACTGCTGCGGCAGCAGTGCTGCCTCGTTGAATGTGAGTCCCAGCGCCGCAACGTGCGCGCCGAGGCCGTAGTCGGGCTTGATCGCCTTGGCGACGAGATCGGGCTGCTGCTCCTTCACGCGCTCATCGACGTTCTGGCCCCAATAGCTGTATGGCCAGCCATAGAACGCGCCGTCCTTCACGCTCGTCAGATAATCCGGCACGAGGTCGTTGCCGAGTCTCGTCGCGCTCGTTGACGACGGTCCACAGCACGTTTGTCGTCGGCTCCCACGCAAGACCGTTGGGATTGCGCAGGCCGGATGCGAACAGGCGCATCTTGCCGGTTTCCAGATCGAGCTCGTGGATCGCGGCGCGATCCTTTTCCTTGTCGATGCCGTTCTCGCCGACGTTGCTGTTCGATCCGACGGTCACATAGAGCTTCTTGCCGTCCTTGCTGGCGAGAATGTTCTTTGTCCAGTGGTGATTGAGCGGCCCGCCGGGCAGATCGACAGCCTTGACGCCCGGTTCCGTGATCTCGGTCTGACCGTCCTTGTAGGGGAAACGCATCACGGCATCGGCGTTCGCGACGTAGAAGTTGTCGCCGACCAGCGCCATGCCGAACGGCGAATGGAGATCCTCGAGAAAGACCTTGTTGACCTCGGCAACGCCATCGCCGTCCGCATCGCGCAGCAAACGAATGCGATTGGCGCTTTGCGCCGCACCCGTTGCGCGCCGCATCGCGAGCTTCATAAACCAAGCCTTGATGCCGGTCTCTGCCGGCTTCGGCGGCGCATTGGTCTCAGCGACGAGAACATCGCCATTGGGAAGCGTGTAAATCCAGCGCGGGTGGTCGAGGCCCGTGGCGAATGCCGTCACGTTCAGCCCAATCGCGGCGCTTGGCTTGCCGCCTTCAGGCCAGCTTTTGGCCGGTGCGATGTTGACGGTCGGCAGCAACGAACTGTTGGGTTTCGGCAGCTTCGGATCCGGGCCGACCCCGGGAAGCTCCTGAGCGTAAACCAAGCCGCTTACGGCCAACGATGCGGCGAGAACCGCGAATGCTGTGCGCATGGGGATGTCTCTCGATATGCGATTATGACAGCGCCCTCGAACCGAACGGGGCATAACTCGTTCAGTCAAACACGCGCCAAGGAAGGCTGGTTCCGGCGGTGAGGCGCCGCAGCCCAAGCTTTCAGGCCTGCGCCGGGTTGCGGTCGCGCGACCACGCCGCTACGTGCGATCACCGTTGTTTAGCCAAATGAGCTAGCGCATATAATTGCCGTTGTTCGCGTTCATCTCAGACTTGAGGCCGCACGGGAGCCTTGGATGACGAAAGACCAGGTCGAGAAAGCGCTGAGCGAGATGGAGCGGCTACGCGAGGCATCGCGATTAGCCGACGATGTCGATGAGCAGCGGCAATATGCCAACGACTATCATCGACTGTGGCGCGCTGTGCGCCCGTACGTGGAAGGCGAGAAGCCTTACACCGAAAGCAAATGAAATGCCGCCGGCGTAAGGCTTGCCTAGTCGCGACTTCTCCAGTCGCGACTATGGAGTGGTGCGAGAACGCATTGCGCCCACGATCCACAGGAGGATCACAGCTCCGCCCGTCGCCGAGGCGATCGTGGCGAGGTTGAAACCCTCATTGTAGCTGAAGCCGAGCAGCCGTCCGAACACGAAGCCGCCGAGCAGCGCGCCGATGACGCCGACGACGAGGTTGGTGACAAGGCCGTGCTCCCGGCCGGCAATCTGCTCGGCGAGCCAGCCGGCAATGAGCCCGACAAAAATCCAAGCGAAAAATCCCATGGCTTAACTCCTCTTTGAGAGCAAGCAACTCTCAGGGGCGCGATTTGGTTCAGCCGCGAATAGCATCCACGCGTCTCGGAACAGATGACCGACGCTCAGTTGGCGTGTACGGAACGGTTAAATCGGACAGACCAGCGCGAGCTGATCCTGAAGTCGGTGCGTCTTGGCCGGGAGGTTGATGTCGCCGACCTGGAGGTCGGCTGGAACGTGCCGGGCGACATCGAGCTGAGGGAGTTCCCCAGCGCAGGTGCTGTCGGAGGCGGATGAGCTAAGCGGCTGCCGCTATTTCATCGCCGACGATGAACTCGCCGTCGTCGATCCCGAGGAGGACAAGGTCGTCCTCCTCATCGACAAGAGCTAAGCGCGCTTGACGCTTTAGCGCAGCGAGCGCGGCGCGAGGCGCACGGCCCGGGTTTGCGGCGCAAGCACCTCGCGCCCCGTCAGACTCTCCGACAGTGTCGTGCAGAAGTTCTGCACTAAACACTTCGCCCACCAAGCAAAACCCAGAGTTTTCACATTCCAGAGCAGAGCCCGGAGTGAATAGAAAGGAGAATTGAATAAGTAGAAATCGAGAAGCCCACGCCGCATGCTGCCTGCCCCCGCACATTTTTGCCTCGTGACTAGGACTAATTGTCGAAGCGCCAAAGCGCGAGATCATCCGGATCGATATCCTCTATTTCCTGCCGGTTCTGCACAGCATACCGGATTGGCGCGACTAGGGAGCCGCGGCGGACGCGCCACGTCGCCAATTAGACTTGGGTTGCCACAAAAAACGCACTCGCCGCGGCAATGCTCGGGATGATAGAACCAAATCGGGCGCCCAAGGCGCCGAGTGGCGCCGTACGCGCCGTTGGGGGTTGTTTGCGTATGTCGGTTGAGCCTGCGTATCCGCGCGCAGAACGCGCGCGCCTTGACACCGGCGCACGGAGCACGGCGCGGCCTGCCGAGCGAGCCGTCGGCGCGCTGCCCATCTTCTACATCAACCGCGATCGGGACCAGGATCGGCGCAAGTCGCTCGAGGAGCATCTCACAGTTGCCGGCATGCCCGGGGAGCGCATCGCTGCCGTCGAGGGATTGGCGGTTCCGGTCGACTTCAGGGACATGTTCTTCGAGGGCACGGCGCTGCATTCGCGGCTGAAGCCAGGCGAAGTCGGCTGCTACGCCAGCCACCTGAAGACAATGAAAATCATCGTCGAGCGAGATCTCGACTACGCCCTCATCCTCGAGGACGACGCCATTCTGCCGGCCGACTTCCAGACGATCATTGCTCAAGTGCTGGCGCGGCTGCCGCAGGGCTGGGATCTCGTGCACATCTGCAGAGGATGCCAACCGGGCGGTGAAGCCGGTGGCCGATCTCGACCACGGCCGCCGCATCGTGCGCTATTCGCGCGTACCTGAGACGACCACCGCCTATCTCGTCAGCCGGTCGGGAGCCAAGAAGTTCCTCAAGCCGATCAAGAGATATTGGCCGGTCGACACCGACTTCCGCCAGCCATGGCGGTTTGGGCTTGAGATCTACGGCGTCGACCCGTGCATCATCCGCCCCAACGGACGCTTTGTGTCGGCCATCCATGGCCTCGGCAACCACTCGCGCCTCCGCCGCGGGCTGCCGATCCCGTCGGCACATTGCTGGACCGGCAATCCGCTGCACACGCCTGAAGGCGTCGTCTTCAATCTCAAGAAGCTGGGGCCGACCGCTTGGGCGCTCTGCTCCCTCCACAACGCGATGCGGCGCATCGTTTCGATGCTGGGCTTGCGCCCCGTGCTGCGCCGGCTGCGTCTTGAGGGCCTTGGCACGCGCCTCGCCGGGAACCTCGCCGCCGGCAGATAACGCGGCGAGCCGCCCGGGCACCCTCGCCATCGACGCGCGCTCCGTCGCCCATGCGGGTTCGCGGCGTGGATGGAAATTGGCGATCCCGGCAGGATTTGAACCTGCGACCCTCTGCTTAGAAGGCAGATGCTCTATCCAACTGAGCTACGGGATCCAAGCCGACGCCTGAGCGGCGCGCCGGCATTATAGCAGCCAAATCACCACCAGATCGTGCCGCGCCAGTGGCCTTCGGCCGAGCTGCCGCCACCGCGGCTGCGCCTGCGAAGGGTGTCCGTGCCAACGGGAGCGCGGGTTCCGATAGGCACTTTCAACGAGGAGGCCGAAAGACCGCGCCGGCCCCAAAATGGAGCGGTGTCCTGCCTTTCTTTTAACCGTCGCACCTAGCGGGAGCGGTCCCAGATAGGGCATTCTTCCCGAAAATAACAACCCAAAATTCCCGGGTGAACGCGAATGCGATGGTTCGGCCTGGTTCTCCTGTTGGCGCTGGCGGCATGCGACGAACCCCGTTCGGCGGCCTATTCTCCCGAGCGCGGCAGCAGCTTTGAACCGGTCGCGGTCGAATTGGAGTCGGCGCAGCTGGCGCAGAAGATCGACGGCATCGCGACACTGGTCAGCCCCGACTCCCTGACACTACTCAACGCCGAGATTCGCGCGGCCGAAATCGCCTCCGGTTTCAGCCAGCGGTCCCTGGACCGCTACAAGGGCATCCGCACGCTCGGCGAACAGCGCGTCGACAATGCCGAGCGGCAGGCCTCGACCGACGCTACGCAGGTTGCCCTGCTCAAGCTGCGGCTGCGCAACGCCTGGGGCGACACGGCTCCGTTCCTTGCCCCCGCCAACCGCGACCGGCTCGTCGACGAACTCGCCTCAGGCAAGACGACGATCGTGCGGTTGGATTTTCCGCGCTCGGTCGACCGCGACCTGCGCAACGTGCGCATCACCCCACTGGGCGGCGGCGATGAGATTACCGTCACGACAATCTGGCAGGCGCCGTCCGGCAACCTCGCCATGCCGGGCACCTCGTTCTTCGGCCTGATGCCCGCCGGCCCGGGCCTGCGTCCGGGGGACCGCGCCAAGATCACTGCTGAACGCAGCGCACCTCTCGCCGGCGTCGTTGTCCCGGCCTCGGCCGTCGTCGTGTTCGCCGGCGAGTCCTGGTGCTACGTCGAAAAGCAGCCCGGTCAATTCGAGCGCAAGCTGGTGTCGCTGTCGACACCGGTCGATGCCGGCTATCTGACCGACGGCTTTGCTGCCGGCACCAAAGTGGTGGTGCATGGCGCCTCGGCGCTCCTGTCGCGCGAGGCCGAGCCTGGCGCCTCCGATGACGATGACGACGCCAAGCCACGCGCCGCAAAGCCGGTCACCGAGGCGGAGCAGCCGGACGAAGTCACCGATCTCCACATCCGGCCTCAACTGAGCGCGCGCCCATGGACGCGCTCATCCGATGGTCGATCCGCCACCGCGTCGTCGTCGCGGCCCTATCGGTGGCCTGGCTCGTTGCCGGCATCTTCTTCGCACTGCGGGCCCCACTCGACGTCTTCCCTGAGTTCGTTCCGCCGCAAGTGACGATCCAGACCGAGGCGCCGGGCTTTGCGCCCGAGCAGGTCGAGCAGATCGTCACCCGGCCCATCGAGGCGGCGGTGAACGGCGCCCCGGGCGTCGAATCCCTGCGCTCCGAATCCGTCTATGGGCTGTCCGTCGTCGTCGTGACGTTCGAAGAGCGACGTCGATCCGGTCACCATCCGCCAAGGCATATCCGAGCGCCTCGGCACGCTCGCCGGCGAGCTGCCCACGGGGGTCGCCCAGCCCAAGCTCACGCCGCTCACCTCGAGCACCATGGACGTCCTCAAGTTCGGACTGCTGTCGAACTCGGTCGATCCCTATACGCTGCGCGACATCGCCGACTGGACGATCAATCCGCATCTGCTGGCACTGCCGGGCATCGCGCGCGTGACCGTCTACGGCGGCGCCATCCGCCAGGTGCAGATCCAGCCCAACCTCGACCGGCTCGCCGGCCTCGGCCTCAGCATCAACGACGTGATGGAGGCGGGGCGCGCCGCGCTCGCCCTGCGCGGCGGCGGCACCATCGACACCAACTCGCAGCGCATCACGCTCGACGCCCCGCCGCCCGCGCCCGACCCGCAGGCCATCGCGCAGGCGCTCGTCGGCATGCAGGACAACATGCCGATCACCATCGGCCAGGTCGCCAACGTCACGATCGGGCCGGCCGTGCCGATCGGCGATGCGACCATCATGGGGCGGCCGGGCGTGCTTGTGACCGTCTCCAGTCAGTTCGGCGCCAACACGCTCAAGGCGACCGAGGCGGTGGAGCGGGCGCTGGAGGATCTGAAGCCGGCGCTGGAACGGCGCGGCATCGACGTCATCCTGCTGCATCGTCCGGCGTCGTTCATCGAACGCGCGCTGAGCAACCTGGAGCACGCGCTGGCGCTCGGCTCGGCGCTGATCCTCATCGTGCTCTACGCCTTCCTGCGCAGCTGGAAGGCGGCGCTGATCTCGTTCCTCGCCATACCGCTCTCGCTGCTGGCGGCGATTTTCGTCCTGGCCGAGTTCGGCCAGACGCTCAACACCATGACGCTGGGCGGCTTCGCGCTGGCGCTCGGCGTGCTGGTCGACGACGCCATCATCGACATCGAGAACATCATGCGGCGGCTGCGCCTCGCCAAGGCGGCAGGGCGCGACGACGATCTGCAGACCATCGAGGAAGCGTCGATCGAGATCCGCGGCTCGATGCTCTACGGCACGCTGGCCGTCATCTTCGTGTTCCTGCCGATCCTGTTCGCGGGCGGCGTGCAGGGGCGCTTCATCGGCCCGATGGCGCTCACGTTCATCATCGCCGTCCTCGCCTCGATGATCGTTGCGCTCACCGTCACGCCGGCGCTGTGCGCACTCATGCTGACGGGCGAGGAAACGAAGGAATCCCCTCGCCTCGTCACGCTGATGCAGGGCTTGCAGGCGTGGTGCATGGAGAAGGTTCGCACACGCTGGGGTCTCACGGTTGCCGCGCTTGCCGGCGCTGCGGCGGCAGCCATCGCCGTCGCGCCGTTTCTGCACAGCGAGCTGATCCCGCAGTTCCGCGAAGGTCACTTCGTCATCCAGATGACGGCGGCGGCGCAAGGGACATCGGTCGGGGACATTTCGGCGACGGGCATCCGCATCTCCAACGAGCTGCTGAAGCTGCCGTTCGTGCGCGCCGTCGGCCACCAGATCGGCCGCGCCGAAGCGGGCGAGGACACCTGGAGCCCCGACAAGAGCGAGTTCCACGTCGAGCTGACGGCCGAGCATGACGAGACGGAGACCGAGGCGCAGGAAAAGATCAGGGACGTCCTCGAGCATTTTCCCGAGGTGCGCACCGAGGCCATGACCTTCCTCGGCGATCGCATCAGCGAGACGCCTCAGCGGCGAGACGGCACAGGTGGTCATCAACCTGAGCGGCACCGAGATCGAAACGCTCGAGAGCTCCGCCGAAGAGGTGCAAAAGGCCATCGCCGGCGTCGAGGGCGTCGAAGACTTGCGGATACCCAAGGCCGCGAAGGTGCCCACGATGGCCATTCGGCTCAATCGCACGGCGCTGGCCAACTACGGCCTCACGGCCCAGGACGCGCTCGACAACCGTGCAAACGGCATTCGCCGGCACGACCATCGGCCAGACCTATGTCGGCGCACAGACCGTCGATGTCGTCGTCATTCTACCGCCCGATCAGCGCGATCGCGTCGAGCAGCTCTCGAACCTGCTGGTCGGCAATTCGAAGACACGCGTGCAGCTGCGCAACGTCGCCGCCATCGGCATGACCGATGGGCGCTCGATCATTCAGCACGAGGGTGCGCAGCGGCGCGTCAACGTGAACTTCAACGGCGCGTCCGACCGCTCGCTGCAGCGATACCGTGGCCGAGGTGAAAGACCGCGTCGCCGCCTTGCAGCTGCCGGCCGGCGTCTACGTGTCCTATGCCGGCCAAGCCGAGGAAGAGCGCGCCGGTCAGATCCGGCTCGGCATCCTGACGGCGCTCAGCATCGCGCTGGTCATCATCGTTCTGACGACGGCATTCACGCGGCGCGCTTTGGCCGTCGTGCTGCTGATCAACGTGCCGTTCTGCCTCATCGGCGGCATGGCGGCGATCGTGGCCAGCGGCGTCGGCCTGACGCTCGGCAGCCTCGTCGGGCTCGTTACGGTGTTCGGCATCGGTGCGCGCAACTCGGTGATGATGCTGGCGCACGTCGAGCACCTCGTCGACCGGGAGGGCCGGCCGTGGTCGGCACCGACGATCCGCATCGCCGCGGCCGAACGCTTCGCCCCGGTGTTCATGACGGCGCTGATGGCGGCGCTCGGCCTCGTACCGCTGGCCTTGGGACTTGGGCGCCCGGGGCACGAAATCGAAGCGCCCATGGCGATCGCCATCTTGGGCGGATTGACCACGGCGACCTTCCTGAACCTCGTCGTGCTGCCCGAGGCGCTGATCCGCATGCAAGGCTGGCTGGGCCTGGGCAAAGGCGGCGGCGACCACATCTCGAAACTGGCGAAGCCCGCGCGGCAACCGGAAACCGCTAGCGCGTCGTAGCTTGGCCGAGCGGACCGGGGCGCAAATCAGCTCGCAAGCTGGCGATCCCGGCAGGAGAGTCGATGCTCTCCCGAAGTTGCCCAGACAGGTCGAATGATCCTCCTTGCTGAGGCCCGGAATCATCGCTGTCCGACGCAGTAATGACTCTGCCCGCACACGACATTGACGGGGCTTAGCAAATCATTTTAGGGGTATCGCGCGTTCCTGGTCGGCGTCATGCGGCGTTTGGCACGAGGTGACGGGTGCGCTTCATCCTACAGCTTGTTGTGGTGCTGAGCGGGCTGCTCTTGGCCCGCGAGTTCATGGCACACTCGAACGAGCAACTCCGCCTGGCACTTCGCTGGGCGAAGGTCGTCTCGGAGAGCATCGCCACCGTGCACAAAACGCCAACCCTAGTCGGTTCGGTGGAAGTCGCACGGATAACGGAAGTCTCGGCGCAGAGCATCGCCACCGTGCACGAACCGCCGGCATTGGTCGCACCGGTGGCTGTCACACGGATAGCGGAAGTCTTCGAGCAGAACCTTGTCACCGTGCACGAACCTCCAGCGCTGGTTGCACTCGTGGCGGTCGCACAGATAGCGGAAGTCTCAGCACAGAGCATCGCCACCGTGCCCGAACCGCCATCACTGGTTGCACCCGTGGCAGCCGCACGTATAGCGGAAGTCCCAAATCAGAGCATCGCTACCGTGCACAAATCGCCGGCGCTGGTCGCACCGTTGGCGGTCGCACGGAGAGCGGAAGTCTCAGCGCAGAGCGTTGCCACCGTGCGCGAACCGCCAGCGCTGGTTGCAGCCACGGCGGTCGTACGAATAGCGGAAGTCTCGGAGCAGAGCGTGTTCGCCGCGCACGAACCGCCAGCGCTGGTCGCACCCATGGCGGCCATACGGATAGCGGAAGTCTCGGAGCAGAGCGTGTTCACTGTGCACGAGCCACCAGCGCTGCGTCGCACCCATGCCGGCCATACGGATAGCGGAAGTCTCAGAGCAGAGCGTCGTCACCGTGCACGAACCGCCAGCGCTAGTCGCACTGGCAGTCGCACGGAGAGCGGATCTCTCAGAGCCGAACGTCGTCACTGCGCACGAACTGCCAGACTTGGACTCGCCGATGACAGAGTGCGAGCAGATCTGGGATCAGATGACGCACATGACAGAGAAGAGTGGGCACAGGCATGCCTTCGAGTCGACGATCGGCTCCTCGTTCGCCATGACACCTCTACAACGGCCAGCGGCGATCGCGCGGAAGACCGATGAACCTTGGCGATCCCGGCAGGATTTGAACCTGCGACCCTCTGCTTAGAAGGCAGATGCTCTATCCAACTGAGCTACGGGATCCCATATGACGCTTTGGAAGCGTCGTCGGCATTATAGTGACCAAATCAACAACACATGGCGGCAAGGCCGTGGATAGGCCGCGCGCCGCTCCCTTGCAAGCGATCGAGCGCATTATCTTAGCGCCTGTGTTCCCTAGGGTTCTTGAAACGGTCACGGTTCGCTGGCACTACGCACCCTTACGAAGCAGCACGGAAGATTGAGCATGCAGGTTAGACCGTCCGCCTCCGTCCACGTTTGTGCATTGCGGCACATTCCGGAGGTCATCGCGCGCACCGGCGCCAGCCATCTCATCAGCGCCATCAACGCCGATCTCATTCCTGCGACGCCCGCCGGCCTCGCCGCCGAGCACCACTTGAAGCTCGACATGCACGACATCATCGAGATGCAGGACGGCGCCACCGCGCCTGCCGAAGAGCATGTCGGCCAGCTCATCGAATTCGTGCGCGGCTGGGATCGCCAGGCGCCGCTGCTCATCCATTGCTACGCCGGCCTCAGCCGCTCGACCGCTTCGGCTTTCATCACGCTGTGCGCGCTCAACCCCGGCGCCCCGGAGAAGGCGATTGCGCTCGCGCTGCGCCGCGCTTCCGACACCGCCGTGCCGAACCGCCGCTTCGTCGGGCTCGCCGACACGTTCTTGAAGCGCGACGGCCGCATGGTGGCGGCGCTCGACTGCATGGGTCCCAACCGTATCGCGCACGAATGCGTCCCGTTCGGCGTCGACGGCCATCACGCGCCGCTGATCGACCGCGCGGCGTGAAGCCCGCGGGCCCATTCGTCCCATCCCGATATTCCGTTCACTGACGCGGGCCCTCAGCGGCCCGCGTTCGTTTTTGCGGCCCTCTGCTGCCAACAGACGCCGGCCCTCCCCTGAGTTGCGTGACCACCAGACACGTTGATCGTGACGGCAAACCCATGGCAAGAAAGGTATAAGCGCGTCAGCGGACCTAAGGCTGCCGGCAAAAAAGCGACTTCGGGGGAAGGTAACGACTATGGCCAGCACTGCAAGCGTTGGGGACGCCGGCCCGGCGCTGCTCTCCAGAGAGCGCACCATCGCCAAGCCGGGATTCAATCGCTGGCTCGTTCCGCCCGCCGCCCTGTGCATCCATCTTGTGCATCGGCATGGCCTACGGCTTCTCGGTGTTCTGGAAGCCGCTGCAGGCGCGCCCTCCTCGGCGCCGACGGCAAGGCGCTGCCCGAATGCTCGCAGGGCGCCGTCACCTTCGCCGAGAAATCGATCGGCACGCTGCACGCGCTGACGGCCACGGACTGCAACTGGAGCCAGTTCGACCTCGGCTGGATGTACACGTTCTTTTTCGTGCTGCTCGGCCTCTCCGCCGCGACCTGGGGCGGCTGGCTGGAGCGCGTCGGCCCGCGCAAGGCGGCGTTCGTCTCGACGCTGTGCTGGGTCGGCGGCCTGCTGCTGGCGGCGGTCGGCGTTTACATCCACCAGCTATGGCTGATGTGGATCGGCGCCGGCGTCATCGGCGGCATCGGTCTCGGCCTCGGCTACATCTCGCCGGTCTCGACTTTGATCAAATGGTTTCCCGACCGCCGCGGCATGGCGACGGGCATGGCCATCATGGGCTTCGGCGGCGGCGCCATGATCGGCTCGCCGCTCGCCACCATCCTGATGAATGGCTTTAGCGGCGGCGCCTATTCGGCCGGCGGGTTCACGCTTCCGTGGGCCGGCTTCCGCACGGCGACCGACGTCGGCGTCTGGCAGACGTTCGTCGCCCTCGCCGCCATCTACTTCGTGTTCATGATGGTCGGCGTGTTCGGCTATCGCCTGCCGCCCGGCGGGCTGGAAGCCGCAAGGCTGGACGCCGCCGGCCAACGGCAACCGCATGATCACCTCCAACAACGTGCACCTGAAGGATGCGCACAAGACGCCGCAGTTCTGGCTGCTGTGGATCATTCTGTGCATGAACGTGTCGGCCGGCATCGGCATCATCGGCGCGGCCTCGCCCATGTTGCAGGAGACGTTCGCCGGCGCGCTCGTCGGCAATCCGGCGCTCGGCTACCTCGATCTCAAGAAGGACATCGCGCTCGCCGCCGCTGCCGCCGGCGTCGGCGCCGGCTTCGTCGGGCTCATCTCGCTGTTCAACATCTTCGGCCGCATCGGCTGGGCCTCGTCGTCCGACAGGCTCGGGCGCAAGCAGACCTACTTCATCTTCTTCGTGCTCGGCGCCGCCATGTACGTGCTCGCCTCGTTTGCGGCGGATTGGAAGATCCTCGCGCTGTTCGTCGCCTGCTTCTGCGTCATCGCCTCGATGTACGGCGGCGGCTTCGCGACCATCCCCGCCTACCTCGCCGACATGTTCGGCACGCAGTTCGTCGGCGCCATTCACGGGCGCTTGCTGACGGCGTGGTCGACGGCCGGCATCGTCGGCCCGGTGATCGTCAACTACCTGCACGACCAGCGCCAGGCCGAGGGCATCGCGCCCGATCAGATCTACGGGCCGATCTTCTACATTCTCGCCGGGCTGCTGGTGGTCGGCTTCATCGCCAACCTGCTCGTGCGGCCCGTCAATCCGAAGTGGCACATGAGCGAAGCGGACGTCGCCGCCGAGCAGGCGAAGCTCAAGGCGGCGTCGTCCAGCGACCGCTGCGACGACATCAGACGCCGGCATCGGCATGGGCGGCATCGATTTCAAGGCGGCGCTGTTCTGGCTGTTCGTCGGCATTCCGCTGGCGTGGGGCATCTGGAACACGGTCGAGAAAGCGCTGGTGCTGTTCCGCTAGCGTCAGGCCAAGCAACGCGCGGCGGGCTGCGGCCCGCCGCTGCAAGCGCACTCGATCTCAGTGCGTCCAGCGGCCGATGCGGCCGAACTTGAAATTGTCGGCGTACGACTTGCGGATCATCTTGCGCGGCGCCGGCTCGAACACCTGATAGGCGATGCCCTCGCGCTCGGCGTAGGCGACCGCCTCGTCCTTGGTGTCGAAGGCAAGCTGCACCTCGGCGCGCATGTCGCGCGTGCCGGTCCAGCCCATCAGCGGCTCGATCTCGCGCGGGCTCGCCGGGGCAAACTCCAGCACCCATTCCTTGGTGCGGCCTTCGCCCGACTGCATGGCCGTCTTCGCCGGCTTGTAGATGCGCGCCACCATGGTGCCCTCGCGTGCAAATCCGTCGCGTCGTTGGTCGGGGCGGCGGGATTCGAACTCGCGACCCCTTGCTCCCAAAGCAAGTGCTCTACCAGGCTGAGCTACGCCCCGGACGAGCGACGTTGACGGGTTCTACGCGAAGCCAACCGCCGAGTAAACGCGGCGTATCAAACGGCCAGGGCGCAGCGTGTGGATCAGGGCTTGCCGGCGGCAAACAGCGGGTAGCGCACGCGGTCGCCGGCCTTGATGCCGAGGCGCTCGGCGGCGCCGCCGGCCAACTCCAGCACCGCCGACACCGGCCCGTCGGAATTGATGATGCGCTCCGACATCGGCTCGGTTCGCGCTTCGATGCGATGGATGACGCCGTCGGGGCGGATGAACACCATGTCGAGCGGGATGTAGGTGTTGCGCATCCACATGCTGAGCTCGCGCGGCTCTCGTCGTAGGGGAACAGCATGCCCTTGTTGTCGGCCAGCTCGGTGCGGAACATCAGGCCCATCGCCTTCTCTTGCGGATCCTCGGCGACCTCGATGTCGATCGGCACTTCCTGGCCGCTGGCGGGCACCAGCCACAGCCGGTCGAGACGCACCTTGGCGTCGGCGCCGACCGGTGCGCAAGCAGCGATCAGCGCAACGAAAAGCAGGGCCGCCCAATGGGCGGCCCCGCCACGAATTCTCAACTGTGCCATCGCCCCTATCAGTGCGTTGGCGGCAGTCCGGGTTGTCCGTCCGGGCGCAGCTCGGCCGCCATGCAGCCTTTGCAGCCGTGACCCCAGCGAACCATGACCATCTGACCCGGACGCAGCTCGGTGAAACCGAAGCGCCGCAGCGTTTCCATGTGCACGAATACGTCGGGCGTTCCTTCGCCCCGCGTCAAGAAGCCGAAACCGCGCACCCGGTTGAACCACTTCACCATGGCCCGCTCCCAGTCGCTTTCCGGCGTGACGATGACGTGCGTCCGCTGCGGCAGCTGCGAGGGGTGGATGGCCGTGCTTTCGTCCATGCTCAGGATGCGGAATGCCTGCATGCCCTTCGGGCGGCGCAGCACCTCGGCAGTGAACCCGTGCTCCTTCGTAGGCTGTCTGATAGCCGCCCGCCCGCAGGCAGGTCACGTGGAGCAGAATGTCTGCCAGCCCGTTGTCGGGCACAATGAACCCGTAACCCTTTGATGCATCGAACCATTTAATCGATCCGACGACCTCGAACACCTCGATCCCGGCTTCTTCGGCCCCTTCCCGAGTTCATCTCGATCGGTTGTGGGTCGAACTGCGGAAAATCGGGACGCTTAGAGGAATCCCCCATCATCTGGTACCCCGCTACTTGCTCAACGTTTGCTTTTTTGCTGCTCCGTCAAAGTCGCCGGGAACGCGGAAGAGCCCTCTTCACGTCCCAGCCCCCGTCACGAAGCAAGCAAAGAATACCATCTGTTAACCAACTGGCCAGGGGCATTATTCCGGCCATGCCTCCGAGGCCGGAATGTCACGCAGATGTCCACATGAAATGCGGGCAAGTAAGCAGCTGATAGGGCTAACGTTTTTAGGGTTATGATTCTTCCCCACATTTTCATGCGGAACATGCCCGAACACACTTCGTGGGATATATCTGTGACTAGAAACTGGCCCCAGATATTCGCCGAATTGCCGGCAGCACTGATTCGCTTTCACAACGCGCCGCTGAAAGCGTGCTCTCGATGGCCGACGGCCGCCTCGCGCCCCCACACCTTTTCCAGCGGCTTGTCCCCAGCCCCGAATGTCCCGCATCTTCGAGCGAGCCTGAGCGTTCGCCCGCACCCCTCTAGCCGCTGGACAGTGTGCCTTTCCGGCTGCACACAGCGGGCAGCGCTGCGAATCGGCCGGCGGTCTCGAAGACCGGATTTCAGTGCATGCGCGCGGCCTCACGCCGGCCGGCTTGTGACGGTCACTGGGTCCACTCCCAGCAGCCGGGCCGGCGATCGGACGACAATGTTCCAATAGGTCGCTCGTTGGCAAAAATTTTCGCCTCGCTGGCGCAGTGGGAATGTGATCCTATTTTTATTTGGGAGACATGCTTTAAGCAGCAATCGGTTTCCCCTATCTTCTGGTCTCCACAAAGGGATCACGGATGCCGACGAAATCCTCAACCGGGCGCGGCGCCTCAGGGGCGCCCAGCGCCGGGGCCACCTTGCGTACCGGCGCGCGACCCGCGCCGGCGACCGCTGTCGACCCGGTGGCCGACGCCCTGGCGCTCGACCGCCGCCTGGCGGCTATCGACAGCCTGGAAGAGCGCCTGCTGGAGATTACCCGCTCCGTGCAGGGGCGCGTCACCTTTTCGACCAGCCTCGGCATCGAGGACCAGGCGGTGCTGCACGCCATCGCCGCGAGCGGCGCCGAAGATCGACGTGTTCACGCTCGACACCGGCCGCCACTTCCCCGAGACGCTGCAGACGCTGGAAGACAGCGAGAACCTCTACGGCCTCAAGATCCGCGTCATGTTTCCCGACGCCAACGAGGTCGAGGAGCTCGTCGCCCGCGACGGCATCTTCGGCTTCCGCCTCGCCGTCGAGAACCGCAAGGCCTGCTGCGACATCCGCAAGGTGCGGCCGCTGAACCGCGCGCTCGCCGGCGCCAAGGGCTGGATCACGGGCTTGCGCCGCGAGCAGTCGGCCGGCCGCGCCGAGGTGCCGTTCGCCTCGTGGGACGCCGAGCACGAGCTCGATCAAGCTCAACCCGATCGCCGACTGGAGCGCTCGAGCAGCTCGAAGCCTACGTCGCCGACAACGACGTCCCGATCAACGCGCTGCACGCCAAGGGCTTCCCGTCGATCGGCTGCCAGCCGTGCACGCGCGCCATCACGCCCCGGCGAGGACATTCGCGCCGGCCGCTGGTGGTGGGAGAACGAGGACGGCAAGGAATGCGGCCTGCACATAACACGGCCGCCGCCAAGCCAAGGAAGGCATGCTGCATGACGGCACAGTTCTCGCACCTCGACTGCTCGAGGCGGAGAGCATCCATCATCTTCCGCGAGGCCGCCGCGCAGTTCCGCAGGCCGGTGCTGATGTACTCGATCGGCAAGGACTCGACCGTCCTGCTGCATCTGGCGCGCAAGGCGTTCTGGCCGCCGAAGCTGCCGTTCCCGCTGCTGCACATCGACACGACGTGGAAGTTCCGCGACATGATCGCCTTCCGCGACAAGACGGTGCGCGACTTCGGCCTCGACCTCATCGTGCACACGAACGAGGACGGCCTCGAAGCGCGGCATCAACCCGATCGACTACGCGCCGTCCGTCTACACCGACGTGATGAAGACGCTGCCCTGAAGCAGGCGCTCGACAAGTACGGCTTCGACGCGGCCTTCGGCGGCGCCCGCCGCGACGAGGAAAGCTCGCGCGCCAAGGAGCGCGTGTTCTCGTTCCGCGCCGAGGGCCATCGCTGGGATCCGCGCACGCAGCGCCCGGAGATGTGGCACCTGCTCAACGGCCGCCTCGGCTCCGGCGAAACGGTGCGCGTGTTCCCGCTGTCGAACTGGACCGAGCGCGACGTCTGGCGCTACATCCTGCGCGAGAAGCTCGACGTCGTGCCGCTGTACTTTGCCGCCGAGCGCCCGACCGTCGTGCGCAACGGCCAGATCCTCGTGGTCGACGACGACCGCCTGCCCGCTGAAGCCCGGCGAGAAGCCGCAGATGCGAAGCGTCCGCTTCCGCACGCTCGGCTGCTATCCGCTGACCGCCGCCGTCGAGTCCGACGGCCGCCGACCTCGAGAGCGTCGTCGCCGAGACGCTCGGCGCGCGCACGTCCGAGCGCCAGGGCCGCCTGATCGACCACGATCAGGCCGGCGCCATGGAGAAGAAGAAGCAAGAGGGATACTTCTGATGACGGCGGTCACGGCTATCACGGCGCCGAAGATGCTGCTGCGCCCGCATCGATGCACATCGGCACGAGCTCAACGGCATGCTGCACCTTCTGACGTGCGGCTCGGTCGACGACGGCAAGTCGACGCTGATCGGCCGCCTGCTGTGGGATGCCGCCGACCTCTACGACGACCAGCGCGAGACGATCAAGCGCTCGTCGAACGCGGCGACCGGCGGGCGCATCCCGATTTCAGCCTGCTGCTCGACGGCCTCGTCGCCGAGCGCGAGCAGGGCATCACCATCGACATCGCCTGGCGCTACTTCGACACCGCGACGCGCCGCTTCGTCATCATCGACAGCCCCGGCCACGAGCAGTACACGCGCAACATGGCGTCCGGCGCCTCGCACGCCGACGTCGCCATCATGCTGATCGACGCGCGCCACGGCATCAAGCGCCAGACGCGCCGCCACGCCGCCATCCTCGACCTCATCGGCGTGAAGCGCGTCATCCTCGCCGTCAACAAGATGGATCTCGTCGACTGGTCGGAGGAGAAGTTCCGCGCCATCGAGGCCGACTTCCGCGACGCTGATGTGGCGCTTCGGCTTCTGGGAGGCGATCGCCATTCCGGTCTCCGCCGTCGGCGGCGACAACGTCGCGCGCAAGTCGCGAGCACATGCCCTGGTACACGGGCCGCACCTGCTCGAGCACCTCGAGCGCATTCCAGCCGCGGACATCACTGCCGCGCGGGCCGTTCCGCTTGCCGGTGCAGACCGTGCTGCGCGACGGCCGTCGACTTCCGCGGCCTCGCCGGCACCGTCGCGTCCGGCTGCGTCAGCGTCGGCGACCGCATCACCGACGCGCTGAGCGGCCAGAGCGCGCACGTGCAGCGCATCGCCACGATGGGCCGCGATCTCGAGCAGGCCAAGCAGGGCCAGGCCGTCGCCATCCAGCTCGACACCGATATCGACGTCGCGCGCGGCGCCGTGCTCTCGCCAGACCAACAACCTGCCGACCGTCGCCGCGCAGCTCGAGGCGCGCCTCGTCTGGCTCAGGGAGACGCCGTTCGATCCGGCGCCGGCTATTTCCTGCGCACGGCGACCGACCTCGCTCCCATCTCGAGCCTCGAGATCCAGTCGCTGCTCGACCTGGAGACGCTGGCTGCCCAGCCGTCGGAAAAGTGCGGCGTCAACGACATCGCCATCGCCTCGATCGCGCTTGGGCGCGCCCGGTTGCCGTCGACACGTTCGCGGACAACCAGCCGACGGGCGCTTCCTGATCGTCGATGCCATCACCGGCGCCACCGTCGCCGGCGGTGTCATCAGCACGGCGACCAAGGGCGACGCCGCCAACGCGTCGGCCTTCATGCTGACGCGCGAGCTGCTGGAGCGCGGGCTGTGCCGCGACCTCGGCGACAGCGACGAGGACCGCCGCGAGTTCCAGCGGCGCGCCAGCGAGGCGGCGCTGCTCCTGCGCGCCGCCGGCATTCCGGTCAAGATCGAGCTTTAAGGGCTCTCTTGTGTTTGCGAGGATCGCCGCGGCTTCGGTATCCGTTATACCGGACGCGGCGTTCCCGCTGAAAAAGGTGTGAGCCAGCTCGATGTGGGAAGACCTGCTTCTTGTTCGTGGCCGTCGGCTTTGCGGCGCAAATGGTCGATGGCGCCATCGGCATGGCCTACGGCGTCATCTCCACATCGGTGCTGCTGAGCCTCGGCATCCCGCCGGCAACGGCGAGCGCCTGCGTGCACGCGGCGGAGACTTTCACCACTGCCGTGTCGGGCGCCTCGCACTGGAAGTTCGGCAACGTCGACCGCAAACTGCTTCTGCGTCTTGCCCTGCCGGGCGCGATCGGCGGCGCCATCGGCGCCTACGTTCTCACCAACCTGGACGGCGACAAGATCAAGCCGTTCATCAGCGCCTATCTGCTGCTGATCGGACTCTTCATCGTGTGGAAGGCGCGTGACCAAGCGCGTCTCGGAAGGCACGGAGCCTTCGCGCGTCGCGCCGCTCGGCTTTGTCGGCGGCCTGCTCGATTCCATCGGCGGCGGCGGCTGGGGCCCGATCGTCACCTCGACGCTCATCGGCCAGGGCACGACGCCGCGCTACGCCATCGGCTCGGTCAACCTCGCCGAGTTTTTCGTCACGCTGACGATCTCGGCGACATTCGTCGCCACGATCGGCCTGGAGCTGTGGCCGATCATCAGCGGCCTCATCATCGGCGGCGTCATCGCCGCCCCCTTCGCCGCCTACGCGGCAAAAGTGCTGCCCGACAAGGTCCTGATGATCCTCGTCGGTTGCGTCGTGGCCATCCTGAGCCTGCGCACCATCGTTATGGCCCTAACCTGAGGCTTCAAGCCTCGGGGTGCCGGTCCGCTTTCTGCGGTTGAACCATCCAAGATAACGGATATGGTCGCCCCCAAGAGGCGCCCCAGAACGCGATACGAGCCTGTCTTCTATGGAATTTCTGCACTCGGGCGCCTGGCCCATCATCATCTTGGGCGGCTTTGCCGTCGGTTTTCTCGTGGGCCTCACCGGCGTCGGTGCCGGTTCGCTGATGACGCCCTTCCTCATCTCGGGGATCGGCATCTCGCCGGTGCTCGCCGTCGGCACCGACTTGCTGTTCGCCTCGATCACCAAGGCGAGCGCTGCCTGGCGCCACCACTCGCTCGGCAACGTCAACTGGCCGATCGTGCGCTGGCTCGCGACGGGCAGCCTGCCGGGCGCCGCGCTCGTGCTGGCGTGGATCTATCTCGCCGAGCCCGACGTCCACGTGCTCGCCGCCATCATCCGCAAGGTGCTCGCGGCGGCCCTGGTCGTCAGCGCCTGTGCGTCGCCGCCTATCCGCTGCTGAAGCGCTACGCAATGGCCGCCGCCGATCATGCGGCGCCGGTGACTGGTGCGTCCCGCGCCGACCTTGGTGCTCGGGCTGGTGCTCGGCATGCTCGTCGCGCTGACGTCGGTCGGCGCCGGCGCCATCGGCGTCGTCGCATTGACGGCGCTCTACAGCGCTCTTTCGGCGCGGCGCCTCGTCGGCACCGACATCGTCCACGCCATCCCGCTGACCTTCCTCGCCGGCGCCAGCCACTTCGGCATGGGCAACGTCGACCTGAAGATCCTCGGCTTCCTGCTGGTCGGATCGGTGCCGGGCATCGCGCTCGGCTCGCGCATCACCGGCCTTGTGCCCGACTGGGTGCTGCGCGTGGCGCTGGCCCTCGTCCTCTTCTGGGCCGCCTACTCGCTCATCAATCCCATCCGCCATGTGAGCCGCATGCCGCGCGGCGCCAGACGAATCGACAGGGCTAGCTGACGGTCTTCACGAGGTCGAGGTCGGCGTGGAAGCGGTTGCCCGCCGTCGTCGCCCGCACGTATCCCGCACGGATGGCGAAGTCGCCGAAGTGCTCGCCGTCCTCGCGCTCCTTGGCGTAGCGCGCGAACATCGGCTCGAGCAGGCCGACGATGCGACCCTTGTCGACGTCCTCGGCGTAGAGCTTGTTGAGCCGCGAGCCGTTGAACGCCGCGCCGAGGTAGAGGTTGTAAAGCCCCGGGTTGCGGCCGACGAGACCGATCTCGGCCAGATACGGCCGCGCGCAGCCGTTCGGGCAGCCGGTCATGCGGATGACGATCTCGTCGTCTTTGAGGCCCGCCTTGTCGAGCGACTCCTCCAGCGCCGTCAGCAGCTCCGGCAGGAAGCGCTCGCTTTCGGCCAGCGCCAGCCCGCACGTCGGCAGCGCGACGCAGGCCATGCTGTTGCGGCGGATGCCCGACAGGCCGTGCCGATGGCGATGCCGTGCTCCTTGAGGGTCGCCTCGATCTTCGCTTTCGCCTTCGCCGACACGTTGGCGATGATGACGTTCTGATTGGCGGTGACGATGAAGCCGCCGGGATGCAACTCGGCGATCTCGCGCAGCGCCGTGCGCAAGCTCCAGCCGGGCATATCCTTGATGCGGCCGTTCTCGACGAACAGCGTCAGGTGCCACTTCTTGTCGGCGCCCTGCGCCCAGCCGATGACGTCGCCGGTCGACGTGAACTCGTACGGGCGCGGCTCGCCCAGCTTGTAGCCGAGGCGCTTCTCGACCTCGTCGCGGAAGGCGTCGAGCCCGCGATCCTCGATCGTGTACTTGAGGCGCGCGCGCTTGCGGCTCGTCCGGTTGCCCCAGTCGCGCTGCACGGTCAGGACCTTCTCGGCAACGTCGATCGCCTGCTCGGGCGTGCAGAAGCCGAGGATGTCGGCCGTGCGCGGGAAGGTGTCCGGCTCGCCGTGCGTCATGCCCATGCCGCCGCCGACGGTGACGTTGTAGCCGACCAGCTTGCCGTTCTCGACGATGGCGATGTAGCCGAGGTCGTGGGCGAAGATGTCGACATCGTTCGACGGCGGAACGGCGATGACGATCTTGAACTTGCGCGGCAGGTAGTGGGCGCCGTAGATCGGCTCCTCTTCCTTCTTGGCCGGCCCGCTCTGATCCATCACCTGCTCGCCGTCGAGCCAGATCTCGTGGTAGGCGCCCGTCTGCGGCAGCAGGTGCTGGCTGACATCGACCGCCAGCTTGTGCGCGGCGGCGTGCACCTTCGACAGGAACGGGTTGCCGGCGGCGAGCACGTTGCGGTTGACGTCGCCGCAGGCGGCCAGCGTATCGAGCAGCGCGGCGTTGATCGCCTGCATCGTGCGCTTCATGTTCGACTTGATGACGCCGTGAAACTGGAACGTCTGGCGCGTCGTCAGGCGCAGCGTGTGGTTGGCGTAGGTGCCGGCGATGGCGTCGAGCGCCAGCCATTGCTTGCTCGTCGTCACGCCGCCCGGCAGGCGCACGCGGATCATGAAGCTGTAGGCCTTCTCCAGCATCTTCTTGGCGCGCTCGGGGCGCACGTCGCGGTCGTCCTGCAGGTAGGTGCCGTGGAACTTGGTCAGCTGCGAGTCGTCTTCGGAGATGGCGCCGGTGACGACATCGGCCAGCCCCTCGGCGATGGTGCCGCGCAGCAGCCGGCTGCTCTCTTTGATGATCTCGTTCTTGGTGCGATTGTCGTCGGTCATCTCTGCTCGTCCTGCAGCGGGGCTCAGAGCCCTCGCATCAATATACGTCGCGCTGGTAGCGGCCGGCCTTGGTCAGCTCTTTCAGCTTGGCGCGTCCCGCTTCGTCGTCGCCGCGCGCGGCTTCCGCGAGGATGCGGCCGAGCATCACATCGACGTCGCGTGCCATGCCCTTCTCGTCGCCGCACACGTAGATGTGCGCGCCCTCATCGACCCACTTGAGCAGGTCGCCACGCGCTTCCCACAGCCGCTGCTGCACGTAGATCTTCTCCGGCTGGTCGCGCGAGAAGGCGACGTCGATGCGCGACAGCGTGCCGGACTCGAGCGCCTCCTGCCATTCGAGCTGGTAGAGGAAGTCGTTGGTGAAGTTGCGCTCGCCGAAGAACAGCCAGCTCTTGCCCTTGGCGCCGTCCTCGGCGCGGTCCTCGATGAAGGCGCGATAGGGCGCGACACCCGTGCCGGCGCCGATCATGATGATCGGGCGGTTGCCGTCCTCCGGCAGCCGGAAGTGCCGGTTCGGCTTGACGTAGACGCGCACCGCATCGCCCACGCGGCGGCGGTCGGCGAAGTAGGTCGAGGCGACGCCCCCGCGCTTCTTGCCGTAGGACTCCCAGCGCACGGCGCCGACCAGCAGATGCGCTTCGCCGGGATGCGCCTTCGGGCTGGAAGCCACCGAGTACAGCCGGCCCGGCAGCGGACGCAGCAGGCCGAACAGCTGTTCCGGGTTGAGCTTCTCGGGATAGCGCTCGAACAGGTCGATGAGCTGGCGGTCCTCGGCGAACTCGGCGAAGGCCTTGGCGTCGGCGAGGTGCGCCAGATCGATGCGCTGCGTGAGCTTGGCATAGTTGTCGACCAGCGCGCGCGACAGCGTCGTCACGTCGTAACGCTCGCGCAGCTTCTGCACGACGGCGCCGTCGGCACCGAGGCCCACCGCCTCGGCCAGCTCGAGCGCGATTTGCGGGTCGTTCTCCGGAACGACGCCGATGGCGTCGCCCGGCAGATAGGCGAAGCCGGGCGCCTCGGCGGCGATCTCGACGTGCCACGTCTCGCGCGTCGAGCCCGAGCCGTTGAGGTTGACGCGCGTCGAGATCTCGCCGGTCAGCGGGTTCTCGGCGGTGAACTGCGGCTCGTCGTCGTCGTCGGGCGCCGGTGCGCCGCCCTTGAAGTCGACATGCACGACCGTGGCGTTGCCGGCGGCCTCGGGCGGGGCGAGCTCGCCCAGCGCCTTCTCGGTCCACTCGGCCGCCTGCTTCGAATAGTCGAGATCGAGATCGACGCGGTCGAAGGCGCGCGTGCCGCCCAGCGCCGCCAGACGCTCGTCGATCGCCTTGCCCGTGGCGCAGAACTGCGCGTACGCCGTGTCGCCCAGCGCGAGCACGGCAAAGCGGACGCCCTCGATGCGCGGGGCCTCGGGGCCCATCAGCGCGGCGTAGAAATCGACGGCGCGGCCCGGCGGATCGCCTTCGCCCCACGTCGAGGCGAACACGATGAGGTTTTTGGACTTCGACAGCACCGCGAGGTCGGCGTCGGCGAAGTCGACCACCTTGGCGTCGAGGCCGTGCTTCTGCGCCAGCTTCTTGGTGCGCATGGCGAGCGCTTCGGCGTTGCCGCTCTCGCTCGCATAAAGGACCGTCAGCGCCTGGCGCGGCTTGGCCGCCACAGCAGCTTGCGGCGGCGCCCCACCAGCCTGCGCGGCCTCGAAGCCGGCGAAGAAGCCGGCGAGCCACGCACGCTGCTGCGGCGTCGTGCGTGCGACGACGCTATTGAGAGCATCAATATCTTCCGGGGTGAACGGTGCGTTCTTCGGAAGCAACGGTTGGGCGGTCACAAACGCCTCCTCGACATTTCTCGTCTGGCGCAGGGCGCCAAGCTACCACCTTCGATATCCGGTTACCCTGGATGCCGCCACGGCGCGACCCCAGCGGCCTTTGCGACTTCACCATCGCGGTCGCTTGGCGGCTCATATACCTCGACCTTCTCGGGCCGCGACAGCCCGGCGCTGGTCCAGTCGAGGCCCACGAAAATTACGGCTGGGCCGCGAATGCCCGTATCGGCGACGGCGCGCGCCAACGACGACAGATCGGTCGCGACGGCGCGTTCGTTCGCCAACGTGCCGTTCTCGACGATGACCACCGGCGTTGCCGCCGCGGCACCGGCCTCGAGCAGCTTGTCGTGGAAATGCTGCACCGTCCGCACGCCCATATAGATGGCAAAAGCCTGGCCCGGCTTGGCCAGGGCCGGCCAATCGAGCTCCAACGGCCCATCGGCCGAGGCGCCCGTCACGACGGCGAACTGGCGCACTTTGGTGCGCAGCGTCACCGGCAGGCCTACGCTCGCCGCACACGCGTGCGCCGCCGTGATGCCCGGCACGACCTCAACGGCGATCCCGGCAGCGCGTACGGCCGACATTTCCTCGGCGGCGCGGCCGAACACGAACGCGTCGCCGCCCTTGAGACGGGCAACGCGATGCCCCTTCATCGCCTCGCGCACGAGGATGGCATTGATGTCGTCCTGCAATGCCGAGTTGCCCTCCGGCTCCTTGCCGACGTCGATGCGGATGGCATCGCGGCGCGCGTATTCGAGGATCGCCGGGTTGACCAGCCGATCGACGACGAGGACATCGGCGGATTGCAGGTGCTGCTGCGCCTTGAGCGTGATGAGATCAGGCTCGCCCGGACCGCATCCGATCAGCGCCACGCTGCCGACGGGATGATCCTGAGCGCCCCCGGCCGCAAGTTGGCGGTCGAGCTCACGGTCGGCCGCTTCTTCATCTCCATCCAGCACCGCCTTGCGCCAGGCGCCCTGCAGCAGGGCCTCCCACGTCCGCCGGCGCACGACCGGGTCGGAGACCGTCTCTTGCACGCGGCGGCGTAGGGCCTGGGCGCGCCGTGCGACGTCGCCGAAATGAGCCGGCAGCCAGCTTTCGATCTTGGCCTTGATCTCGCGCGCCAGGATGGGCGCGGCGCCCTCCGTACCGATGGCGACGATGATCGGATCGCGATCGACGATGGCGGGCATGATGAAGTTGCTCTGCGCGGGACCGTCGACGACGTTGGTCGGCAAGCCGCGGGCGCGGCCAGCGGCGGCGACGCGGGCGTCGAGCTCGGGGTCGTCACTGGCGGCGAAGACCAGCGCCGCGCCGTCGAGGTCGGCCTCGGTGAAGGCGTGCCGCTCGATGATCAGCGTCGGAATGGCAGCGGCGGCAACGTCCTCGCTGACGTCGGTGGCGACGACCCGCAAGCGTGCCGTCGTCTTGGCGAGCAGCCGCAACTTCTGCAATGCCTTCTCGCCGCCGCCGACGATGAGCACGTCGCGGCCGTCGAGATCGAAGAAGATAGGGAAGTACCGCAACGCCGTACCTTTCGCTTCCTGCGCGCCGAGCATCATGACCGGTTAGGGTAAACCGGCCCCCAGCGGCAGCCGTGCGCCGCGTCCGGTCGGTACCGTTGTTATAGTTGATCCAAGTAGAATTTTCTATTGCTGGGGCCGTGTTGCCTCAAGATAAGAACGATTTTCCAGCCTGTCGTGGCCTTTGGGCATGGGTTTGCGGTGGCCTGCCGCCGCATCCCATCGCCTGACCGCCCCCGAGCAGCCCTCTGAGCGACCGCAGCCGGCAGAGTTGCCTAGGCTATCTTCCCGCGCCGACGGAGACGACAAAAATGCCGAGCGCGAACTGCCTCGAGACGCACCTTCCCGCGATGAATTTTCTTCGCAACTGCGAGCGCATGCACGACGGCTAGATGACGGATAGCACACGCGTTTGTGAGACCGATTTACTTCCGTTCCAAATTCGCGTGTGGTTTATAGCCGCCATGGCGGTCCGGACTTGCGTGTTCCAGATCCGCAGAATGAAGCGACCCTATGAAGAGGTAATCGCTTCAGAGGGTGGGCCCTCGGCGGGGCCATCCAGTTTTGGACGGCATCTTGCCGATACAGGAGGAAGTCATGAAGGTTTGGACCAAGCCCGCAGTTCGTGAGCAGGAAGTTGGCCTCGAGGTCACCTCGTACATGCCGGCTGAGATCGACATCATCTAACGACTGTCGATCCACTCACTAACTCTGTGAGTTTCCGACAACGGCGGTCGAACATTCGGCCGCCGTTGTTTTATCGGGCGTCGGCGCGCCCGCGACCAGTCGAACAAAATGATCATCAAGGTTCTGGGGTCTGCCGCAGGCGGTGGATTCCCGCAGTGGAACTGTAACTGCCGCAATTGCGCCGCCGTGCGAGCCGGTGTCCCTGGTTTCAGGGCGCGCACGCAGTCGTCGCTGGCGGTCAGCCGCGACGGCGTCAATTGGGCCCTGCTCAACGCCTCGCCCGATCTGCGCCAACAGCTCAACGAGACCCCGCAGCTGCACGCCGACCCGAAGGTCGGCCTGCGCCACAGCCCCATCAAGGCAGCGGTGCTGACCAACGGGGACGTCGACCACATCATCGGCCTGATCAACCTGCGCGAGGCGCAGCCCTTCTCGATCTACGCCTCCGACCGGGTGCTGGCCACCCTGCGCGCCAACTCGGTGTTCCAGGTGCTGGCCGATCCGCTGGTGCCGCGCATCGAAATCGCGCTCGACAAGCCCTTCAAACTGGAAGGCGCCGGCGTCGATCTGGGGCTGACGGTCGAGGCCTTCGCCGTGCCCGGCAAGGTCGCGCTGTACCTGGAGGACAAGTCCTCCGCCGACTTCGGCAGCCGCGAGGGCGACACCATCGGCCTTAAGATTACTGATCCGGTCGAGAAGAAGTCCTTCTTTTACATCCCGGGCTGCGCTGCCGTAGACGATAAGCTCGCGGCACGACTTAAGGGGGCATCCCTCGTCTTTTTCGATGGCACCCTGTTCACCGACGACGAGATGCTCGAGCAGGGCCTGCTTAACAAAACGGGAGCCCGCATGGGCCATACCAGCATGTCGGGGGCCTCAGGATCGATCGCCGCGTTCTCGAAACTTGGCGTCGGAAGGCTCATATATGTTCATATAAACAACTCGAACCCGGTGCTGGACGAGAACTCACCCGCCCGCAAGTCCGTTGAAGGCGCAGGATGGGAAGTCGGCTACGATGGCATGGAGGTGCGCCTATGACCGAAGCGGTGAGCCTGGAGCGTAAGAGCACCGAGCGCAAAGCTCAGGAGCCGTGGTCGGTTGCCGACTTCGAGGCGGCGATCCGCGCCGTCGGCGCCGAGCGCTACCACGACAAGCATCCGTTCCATCACATGCTGCACGGCGGCAAGCTGAACAAGGCGCAGGTGCAGGCCTGGGCGCTCAACCGCTTCTGCTACCAGTCGGCGGTGCCGCGCAAGGACGCCGCGCTCATCAGCCGGCTGTATGACCGCGAGCTGCGCCGCGAGTGGGCGCACCGCCTACTCGATCATGACGGCTACGGCGAGGAGGACGGCGGCATCGAGCGCTGGCTGGTCCTCACCGATGGCCTGGGCCTCGACCGCGACTACGTCATTTCGATGCAGGGCGCGTTGCCGGCGACCAAGCTTCGCCGTCGAAGCCTACGTCACGTTCGTGCGCGAGCAGCCGATCACCGTCGCCGTCGCGTCCTCGCTCACCGAGCTGTTCGCGCCCAAGATCCACAAGGAGCGCATCTCGGGCATGCTGGAGAACTACGACTTCATCGACGACAAGGTCATGGCCTACTTCAAGCGCCGCCTGACGCAGGCGCCGCGCGACGCCGATTTTGCGCTCGACTACGTCCTCAAGAACGCCAAGACGCGCGACGAGCAGGAAGCCTGCGTCGATGCCGTCCGCTTCAAATGCAACGTGCTGTGGGTGCAGCTCGACGCGCTGCAGCACGCCTACGTCGAAGGGCATGTTCCCGCCCGGCGCATTCCGTCCGGAGGCATGAGAATGGGTGAAACCGCACCACGCCAGCGCGCGATCATCACGATCGCCAGCAAGCCGGTGATGCCACCCTACATCAAGATGCGGCACGACGCCGGGCGCGGCCGCTGGATGATCCTTGCTCCCGAGCGCGTGTTCGATCCCGACGAGATCGCTGTCGCAGTCTTGAAGCTTTGTGATGGCGAGCGGACCGTCGGCGAGATCGCCGGGGTCATGGCAAAAGAGTACAATGCGCCGGCGGAGGAAATCGAGGCTGACATCATCGCCATGTTCCAGGACCTCGCAGACAAGGGAGTAGTGAAGGCATGAACGAATTCGCCCCTACCCACGTCAAGCACGTCAAGGAATCGACGGTGACGATGGACGCCGGTGAGATGCGCTGCGACGCAAGCTCCGCGCCTACGACCCGATCCGTCCTGCGCCGTGCGCGCGCCCGATCGGTCTGCTCGCCGAGCTGACGCATCGCTGCCCCCTGCAGTGCCCCTACTGCTCCAATCCGCTCGAGCTCGAGAGGGTCAACACCGAGCTGACGACGGCCGAGTGGCAGAACGTCATGCGCCAGGCCGCTCAGCTCGGCGTTCTGCAGATGCATCTGTCAGGCGGCGAGCCGACGGCGCGGCGCGACCTCGAAGAGATCGTCACGACCGCGGCCGAGGTCGGGCTCTACACCAACCTCATCACCGCCGGCGTGCTGCTGAAGCGCGACCGGCTGGAGAAGCTGAAGGAGTGCGGCCTCGACCACGTGCAGATCTCCATTCAGGACGTCGACACGCGGCCGAGAACGCCGACCGCATCGGCGGCTACAAGGGCGGCAGCGCCAAGAAGAAGGAAGTGGCCGGCTGGGTGCGCGAGCTCGGCATGCCGCTGACCATCAACGCGCCGATCCATCGCCACAACATCCACAACGTCGAAGCGATCATCGACTTCGCCGTCGAGCTGGGCGCCGGACGCATCGAGATCGCCCACGTCCAGTACTACGCCTGGGCGCTTAAGAACCGCGGCGCGCTGATGCCGACGCGCGAAGCATTCATGGATGCCGCGCGCATCGTCGAGCGCGAGCGCGAGCGCCTGAAGGGCATCATCGTCATCGACTCCGTCGTGCCGGACTACTACGCCAAGTTCCCGAAGCCCTGCATGGGCGGCTGGGGCAAGGGCATCATCAACGTCACCCCGTCGGGCCGCGTGCTGCCCTGCCATGCCGCCGGAATCGATCACGCACCTCGAGTTCGACAGCGTCCGCGACAAGTCGCTCGGCGACATCTGGCTCAACGGCTCGGCCTTCCAGAAGTATCGCGGCACCGAATGGATGAAGGAGCCGTGCCGGACCTGCCCGCGGCGCGAGATCGACTACGGCGGCTGCCGCTGCCAGGCGTTCGCCCTGACCGGCGATGCGGCAAACACCGATCCGGCCTGCTCGCTGTCGCCGATGCACGAGGAGTGGGCGAAGGTGGCGGACGTCGAATCCCACCATGTTCCGCCGGACTTCATCTACCGCCGGCCGGGTGGTGCAACGCCGAAGCCCGCAGTGCAAAAAACACCCGTTTCGAGCGACGCTTAAACGTCGCCCGGAAGGGGCATCCTAAATCCTGAGTGGCGCCGTCGGGGAACCGCGGGTGCGGCATCGTGTTCAGTCCAAGTTCAGAAAAGACTTGGCACATTCACGATCGCCATCAGATGATACGCGCGCCATCCAAAACGACGCGTGATCGTCGAAACAGGGAGAAACGGGATGCTCAGGTGGGTAGTCGCAGCGGGCGTGTTGCTCGCGCTGCCGACGGTTGCTTCGGCGCAGGATGCCGAGGCCGGCAAGAAGGTATTCACGAAGTGCGCGCCGTGCCACGCGATCGGCCCCGGCGCGAAGAACAAGGTCGGCCCGGAGCTGAACGGCCTCGTCGGCCGCAAGGCGGGCTCGGTCGAGGGCTTCAACTATTCGCGCGGCAATGAAGGCCTCGGGCATCACCTGGGACGACGCCACGCTCCACGAGTACATCGCCGACCCGAAGAAGAAGGTCCCGGCAACAAGATGCTCTTCCCTGGCGTCAAGGACGAAGTCGAGCGCGACGACCTCATCGCTTACATCAAGTCCTTCAACGCCGACGGCAGCAGCAAGTAAGCGCCTGCCGATCGATGCTTCGAAAGCGCCGCGGATCGCAAGGTCCGCGGCGTTTCTTTTCGAGTCTAGTCGAAGCGGCCTGACGCTCGACGCATCGATCGCCTCGTACATCGCGCGCACGCTCGCCCGCCGATCACCAGATCGGGCGCGATGTCCATCAGCGGCGCCAGCACGAACGCACGGGCGCCGATGTGCGGATGCGGCAAGATCAGGTCGGGGTCGTTGACGTTCCTGTCGCGATAGACCAGCAGGTCGAGGTCGATGATGCGCGGCCCCCACTTCTCCGTCTCGACGCGCCCCATGGCCCGCTCGATCTCCTTGCAGCGGTCGAGCAGCTGCCGCGGGTCGAGCCGCGTTGCGACGGCGATCGCCGCGTTGACGAACCAATCCTGATCCGTTTTGCCCCACGGCTCCGTCGCATAATTGCGCGAGCGGCCGAGCAGCCGCACGTCGCCGCGGTCGGTCAACAGCGCGATGGCCCGGTCGATGTTGGCGGCCTTGTCGCCGAGGTTCGAGCCCAGCGCGACGATGCAGTCGAACGCCGGGTGGGCTGGAGTGGGGGCGTCAGACATTCAGGGCTCGCTCGCCGGCCGGTTGCAGGGAGCTGCTCGTTATCTGGCCTCCCCCGGCGAAGCAAGCGCCGCCGGCACGCCGATCAGTCGTATTTGATGTAGGCGAACCGCACGTCCGAGTGCGGCGTTCCCTCCAACGCGCTTTCTTCCTTGCCGGGCTGCCAGTGAACGACGTCCTCGATCTTCTTGGCCAGCTCGAAGTCCTTGGCCGTGATGCCCTTGGCGGTATGCGTCATTAGGCGCACCTCGACCCAGGCATAGGACGCTGTGATATCAGGATGGTGCCACGCGGCCTCGGCCAGGTGGCCGACCGTGTTGATCACCATCAGCGTGCCCTTCCACCCGCTCGTCTTGTATGTGCGCCTGATCCAGCCATCCTCCAGACGCCATTTCGGCAGGTTTTTTTGCAGCCAAGCGTTGACTTCGGCCTCGGGCATGGGTTTTTCGCGCTCTGCCGCCATATTGTCCTCTCCTCCGCCTATGGGGACGCTTCGCACCAGCAGGTTGGACCGTAATGCCACTGGCCGACGCAACGCAAACTGAGCCGCACGCCAAAGGCCGGCCGGCTGATAAGTCCCAGCACCTCGGGGCCAGTGCGCGTCGTCGCGCCCGCACGGCTGCACCTCGGCTTCCTCGATTTGAACGGCAGCTTGGGGCGGCTATTCGGCAGCATCGGCCTCGCCATCGACACGCCCGCGCACCGAGCTGGTCCTGAAGCGCGCCCGCGCCGTTCAAGGGCGAGGGCCCCGACCATCACCGCGCCATCGACGTGCTGCGCCGCTTTGCCGAGGTGTTCTCGCTCGACACCGCCTACGACGTGAAGATCACATCTGCCATTCCCGCCCATGCCGGCCTCGGCTCGGGGACGCAGCTGGCCCTCGCCACCGGCGCTGCGCTTGATGGAGCTCGAGGGCCTGACCGTACAGCCCGGCGCGGCTCGGCGAGATCGTCGATCGCGGCGCGCGCTCGGCCATCGGCATGGCGGCGTTCGAACAGGGCGGCTTCATCGTCGACGGCGGCCGCGGCGCCATCGATCGCGCCCCGCCGATCCTGGTGCGAACAGATTTTCCGGAAGCCTGGCGGGCGCTGCTCGTCCTCGATGCGCGCACTGCCGGCGTTCACGGGGAGGACGAAGCCAAGGCGTTCGCCGCCCTGCCGCCGCTTCCCGATGCCGCAGCAGCGAATGTTTGCCGCCTGGTTCTCATGCAGCTGGTGCCCGGCTTGATGGAGGCGGACATCGAGGCGTTCGGCCGCGCGCTGACCGACATTCAAGCCATCGTCGGCGGCCATTTCGCGGCCGCACAAGGCGGCAGCCCGTGGACCAGCCCCGCCGTTGGGCGCGTCATTGAAACGCTTCGCGACGGCGGCGCTTATGGGATCGGCCAGAGCTCGTGGGGCCCGACCGGGTTCGCCTTCGCCCCCTCGAAGGAAATTGCGCGACCGCCTCTATGATTCTTTCGATCGGAGACGCTAGAGCCGAGGGTCTTGAGATCCTCATCGCCGCGGGGCGCAACAGGGGCGCCAGTATCGAACGGGTCGCGAGCACATAATCAAAAGCCAAAATCAAAAGCCGAGGAAGACGACAAAATGAGCGACGCCACTCCGATCCTGCACATGCTCTCGCCGCAAAAGCATATGAGCCCGTTCGACGTGAACATGGCAGCGGATGCCGGTTGCAAGGTCATCGTCCCCTACATCAACGTGACGCTCGAGGAGGTAACGGCGCTGACGCAGGACGCCATCTTCTCGCGTCCCCCGAACTTCGGCGTGCGCACCGGCCTCTTCATCGGCGGCAAGGACGCCATCCTGGCGCTCGACATGATGGACGCCGCGCAGAAGGCGCTGGTGCCGCCGTTCGAGCTTTCCACGTTCGCCGATCCGGCCGGCTCGTTCACCACCGCCGCCGCGATGGTCGCCTGCGTCGAGCGCGTCCTGAAGCACCAAGTTCAACGCGACCTGGAAGGGCACCAAGGTCGCCGTGTTCGGCGCCACCGGCGTCGTCGGCTTCGCCTCCTCGATCATCGCCGCGCTGGAAGGCGCCCAGGTCACCCTCGTCGCCCACCGCGGCGTCGACCGCGTCATCAAATCGGCCGCAGTATCCAAGGAGCGCTTCGGCGTCGACCTCATCGCCAAGTCGGGCGAGACCGAGGAGCAGAAGCGCGCGATCATCGCCAATGCCGAGGTGATCTTCGCCGCTGCCGCCGCCGGCGTGCGCGTCATCAGCGCCGAGGACAAGGCCCTCGCCAAGAACCTGCTTGTCGTCGCCGACGTCAACGCCGTGCCGCCGCCGGGCGTCGAAGGCATGGAGCTGTTCATGGACGGCGCGCCGCTGCCGGGCTGCAATGCGCTCGGCGTCGGCCCGCTCGCCATCGGCGACATCAAGTACAAGACGGAGTCCGGCCTGTTCAAGCGCATGCTCGCTTCCGACAAGCCGCTTCACTCGACTTCCGCGACGCCTTCGCGCTGGCGCGGACGCTGACGGCTTGACGGACCGAAACGGTCCTGATCGCAGCGCTGTCCGGGCGGGCGCTCGCGGCCTCCGCCCGGCGCGCTGGTTACCTGCCGCTGGTCGTCGACGCGTTCGGCGACAGCGACACGCGCCGAGCATGCGGCCGCGGCCTGCCGCGTCGCCGATGCGGCCCGCATCGGCTTCCGCGCCAAGCCCGTCTTTGCAGCCCTGGCGGCACTCGAAGCAGCGGCCGCCACGCCACCGATCGGGCTCGTGCTCGGCTCCGGCTTCGAGGACCGCCCGAAGCTCATCGCCGCCCTGTCGCGCCGCTATCGGCTGCTCGGCAACGGCGCCGAGACCGTGGCCCGCGCCAAGAACCCGACCGGCCTGTTCGCCCTGCTGGACACGCTCGGCATCGCGCATCCCGCAACGCAGCTGGCGCCGCCGCAGGATGCCGCCGGCTGGCTGTCGAAGCGCATCGGCGGCAGCGGCGGCACGCACATCGTTCCCGCATCGTCGGCCGAGCGCAGCCCGCGCCGCTATTTCCAGCGGTGCCTCGCGGGCGCGCCGCATTCCGTCCTGGCCGTCGCCGCGAGCGATGGCGTGCACGTCGTCGGCTTCAGCCGCCAATGGACCGTCGGCAGCGGCCCGCGGCCGTATCGCTACGGCGGCGCCGTCGGCCCCGTACATCTGCCACCCGCCGTCGACGCTGCGATGCCGCGGCGGTCGCGCGGGTGTCCTCGGCGCTCGGTCTCGTCGGCCTCGTCTCGTTCGACTTCATCCTGGCGGGCGACGAGCCCTTCCTGATCGAGGTCAATCCGCGCCCCGGCGCCACCCTCGATGTGTTCGACGACGCCGATGGGACGCTGTTTGCGGCCCATCTCGCCGCCTGCGCCGGCGCGGCCGCCGCAACTACCCGTTCAGCAGGGCGCCCGCGCCGCCGCCGATTCTCTATGCCGACCGGGGTCCGCTCACCGCCGCCCGCCCTCGCCTGGCCCGAATGGACCGCCGACCGGCCAGCCCCCGGCACCCGCATCCCTCGCCACCGCCCGATCGCCACCGTTTTCGCCGCCGAAGCCACCGCCGAGGCGGCCTTCGACAGCTGCCGCGGCCGCTTGGACGAATTGGCGGAGATGCTGTATGCACAGGCGCCAAACAGGGAGCGCAACGACAATGCAGAAGTACAACGGCCCCGCCCCGAGCGTCTCGGCGCGCGCAGCGAAGCTCGTTGACAGCATCGCCGCCGACGCCAGCGCGCTGCGCTGCTCGGTGACGACCGGCGGAGCGGGCGAGCGGCTGATCGACATGGGCGCCAGCGTCCCGGGCGGCCTCGAAGCCGGCCGCCGCCTCGGCGAAGTCTGCATGGGCGGCCTCGGCACCGTGTCGCTGAACAGTCCTCGCCGCTGAAGCGCTGGCCGCTCGGCGTCACCGTGCATTCGTCGAACCCGGTCATCGCCTGCCTCGGCAGCCAGTATGCCGGCTGGACGATCACCGAAGAGGAGAGCGGCTTCTTCGCGCTCGGCTCCGGCCCGGCCCGCGCGCTGTCGCGCGTCGAGGAGCTCTACAAGGAGCTCGGCTACGTCGACCACCACAACAAGGCTGCGCTGGTCATCGAGGGCGACAAGGCGCCGCCGGCGTCGGTCGTGCGCAAGATCGCGTCGGCCTGCGGCGTGCAGCCGTCCGACCTGACGATCCTCTTCGCGCCGACCGGAAGCCTCGCCGGCACGGTGCAGATCGCCGCGCGCGTGCTCGAGGTCGCGCTGCACAAGGCGCACGCGCTGCACTTCCCGCTCGAGCAACATCGACGACGGCATCGGCATCGCGCCGATCGCGCCGCCGGTGCCCGACTTCGTCAAGGCCATGGGCCGCACCAACGACGCCATCATCTACGGCGGCCGCGTGCAGCTGTTCGTGCGCGGCACCGACGAGGCGGCCAAGAAGCTGGCCGACAACGCTGCCCAGCTCCACATGCTCGGCCTACGGCAAGCCGTTCGCCGAAATCTTCGCCGCGGTCGGACGGCGACTTCTACAAGATCGATCCCATGTTGTTCAGCCCCGCCGAGGTCATCGTCTCCAACCTCGACACCGGCTCATCCTTCCACGCTGGCGAACTTGCTCCAGACATCGTCGACACAAGCTTCCGCTGAGCTTCCCGCCGGCGGATCTGCGCATTGCGCTGTTCCTCGAGGAGGAAAGCGGCAACTGGCATGTGCGCCGCCTCGCCGAGGCGCTGCGGGCGCGCGGCGCCGACGTCGTCATAACCTCGCTGCCGCGCTGCGCCTTCGACACGCAGCTCGCCAGCGGCATCGACATTCCCGGCTTCGACGGCCAGCTGCCCGACGCGGTGTTCGTGCGCTCCATCTCGCCGGGCACGCTGGAGCAGATCACCTTCCGCCTCGGCATCCTGCATGCGCTGCGCGAGAGCGGCGTGCGCGTGTGGAACGATGCGCGCGCCATCGAGCGCTGCGTCGACAAGTCGACGACGACGTTTCTGTTGCACAAGGCCGGCATCCCGACGCCCGCGAACGCGCACCATGGAGACCAAGCCGCCGGCCGACGCCTACGTGGCCGATGCCGGCCGGCCGCTGATCTACAAGCCGCTGTTCGGATCGCAGGGCAAAGGCCTGCTGCGCGTCGACGATCGCGGGACAGCTGCCGCCGCCGGAAGCCGCCGACAGCATCTATTACCTGCAGGATTTCGTGCCCGCCGTCCGGGTCGAGCTTCGAGGACTGGCGCGTCATCGTCACCCGCAGCCGCGTCGTCGCCGCCATGGCGCGCCGGGCCGGCACCTGGATCACCAACGTGCACCAGGGCGGCGAGCCGAGCGCGCATGAGCCGAGCGAGGAGATGGCGCAGCTTGCCTCCGGCGCGCTTGCCGCCGTCGGCGCCGACTACGCCGGCGTCGATCTGATCCGCACGCCCGACGGGCGGCTGCTGGTGCTCGAGGTCAACAGCAATCCCTCCTGGCGCGGGCTGCAGAGCGTGACCGACGTCGACATCGCCCGCACGCATCGCCGAGGACTTCCTGACCGCCGTCGCCGAGCATCGGCGGCGCGCGCCATGAACCGCTTCCTGAAACATGTCCGGCTTGAGCGCGAGGCAGACGAGCGAGCTGTTCCTCGCCGCCTGCCGCGCCGAGCTCCAGGCGCTGAAGCCGGGCAACGTGCACGTCCACGCCGGCGGCCACGGCATGGAGGTGGCGCAGTTCGAGGCGAGCGCCGTCGCCGCCGCACCCTTCCTGGTCGCGACAGGCGAGAAGGTCGGCGTCCGCATCCTGCGCGCCGTCGAAGCCTCCTTTGCGGCTGCGGGCTGCAACACCAATCTCGGCATCCTGCTGTTGTGCGCGCCGCTGGCCGCCGCGGCCGAGGCGCCCGCTTCAAGGCACCTGCGCGACCGCCTGCGCATCGTGCTCAACAGCTTCGACGATGAAGACGCGGCCGCCGTCTTTGCCGCCATCCGCATCGCCAACCCCGGGCGGCCTCGGCGCGGTGCCCGAGCAGGACGTCGCCGGCGCGCCCACCGTCGGGCTGCTCGAGGCGATGGGCATGGCAGCCGGGCGCGATCGCATCGCCGCGGCGTATGTGACGGACTTCGTCGACATCTTCGAGTTCGGGCTGCGGCGTGCTGGCCAACGCTCGCCGGCAGACTGAGGACGACAGCCTGGCCGTCACCACGCTGCACATGGCCTATCTCGCCTATTTTCCCGACAGCCACATTCTGCGCAAACACGGTGCTGGCATCGCCGAAGCAGTTCGCGAGCAGGCAACACGCCCTGGCGCCTCTATGGCAGCCCGTGGCGCAGCGCAACACACTGCCGGAACTGCTCGATTTCGATGCAGAATTGAAGCGCCACAACGTCAATCCGGGCACCACCGCCGACTTCGTTGTAGCGACCCTGTTCGCCGCTTCCCTCTGCGACGCATTGGGCCGCCAGATGGCTCGCTTAGCCCCTTGTCTCGGTAGGGGGCGTTGCGTTATCTAGTGGCGGTGCTCAAGGCGCGCCGCTATCTAGCCAACCGGTTCGGGGACAACGTCACCGGTCGCAGATAACAACGGATAGCTTTTCGAAATTAGGGAGAACCGGTGCGCTCGGCCTCGGCGGGGTGGCGTTGGTGCTCGTGGTGTTTATAGCTTGGGAGAAACCCCGAAATGGCCAAGATCAACAAAGTACTGGTCGGCGAGTCGCTCGTCGGTGACGGCAACGAGGTCGCGCACATCGACCTGCTCATCGGGACCGCGCGGCAGCGCCGCCGAAACGGCGTTCTGCAACTGCGCTGACGAACAACAAGGACGGCTTCACGACGCTTCTCGCCGTCATCGCGCCGAACCTGCCCTGCAAGCCGAACACCGTCATGTTCAACAAGGTCACCATCAAGGACGCCCGTCAGGCCGTTCAGATGTTCGGCCCGGCCCAGTACGCCGTTGCCAAGGCCGTTCAGGACTCGGTCGCCGAAGGCGTGATCCCGGCTTCCGAAGCTGACGACGTCTTCATCTGCGTCGGCGTGTTCATCCACTGGGAAGCTGCCGACGACGCCAAGATCCAGGACTACAACTATCGCGCCGTGAAGGAGTCGATTGCTCGCGCCATTGCCGGCAAGCCGACTGCTGCCGAAGCCACCGCCCAGCGCAACTCGGCCCAGCATCCCTTCGGTGCGAAGACTTGAAGCGGAAACCGTCCACAGCAGGATGATGCCCCTCCTATGAAGGGGGGTCTGCTGCAGCGATTGGGTAGACTGCTTTCTGGCCGTTGGAACGGGTAGAACCCCCGGCGTGCGGTTCTGCTTCGACCCTTCGTGCTACGACATCAAAGGCCGGCGATCTCCTCGAGATCGCCGGCCTTTATCGTTCCGGCGTGCAGTGCCGTGGCGATGAGCGCGCCGGCGGCGCCGGCCGCATGCAGCGCTTCGATATCGGCGCGGTTGCGCACGCCGCCCGCCGCGTAGATGCGGCGGTCGCCGGCGCGGGCGACGATGGCTGCGATGCGTGCAGATCCGGGCCATCGCCGGAGCCGACGCGGGCGAGCGTCATGACGATGACCGCGTCCGGCCAGTGCTGCGCCTCGTCGAGCACCTGCCGCGGGCCCGCAAACCGGTCGTCCTTGAAATCGAGCGAGAGCACGTAGCGGTCGCGCGGCAACGCCCGGAGCGCGGCAACGTCGTCGAGGCCGCCGAGGCTTTCGGACCCGATGACGAGCGTCGCGTTCCGTTCCTGCGCGATGCGTTGCGCAGCCTCGCGCGCCGGCGTGCCGTCGTCGATCCAGAGCCGCGCATTGGGCACGGCGGCGGCGAGCACCCTCGCCAGGCCGGCATTGCGTCCCCTGCCCTCGATGCCGTCGAGGTCGGCGACGTAGAGCATGCGGAAAGGTAAACAGCGCGGCATAGCCGCGCGCGACTGCCAGCCGGATCGCTGCCGGCGGCCAGCGGCGTCACCAGCGGCTTGTAGTCGGCGCGCTGGCCGCGCACCGCCGCCACCGCCACGCCGTGGCGCACGTCGATGACCGGGATCACATCCATCACACTGGCTTGCCTCCGCGCGTCCCTCGTGTAACACGGCCCGGCTTGCGGGAAACCCGCGGAGGTCCCATGGCCATCACGGCCGGCTACGACGTTGGCGGCGCGCACCTGAAGGTGGCGCTGGCCGAGGACGGCCGCATCATCGCGGTGCAGGCAGATCCCCTGCCCGCTGTGGCGGGGCATGGAGCAGCTCGACGCCGCCCTTGTCGAGGCCGTCGCACTCATCGCCCGCGCCGAGCAGCACGCGGTCACCATGACCGGCGAGCTGTGCGAGCTGTTCCCCGACCGGCAAACCGGCGTGCGCGAGATCCTCTCGCACCTCGCCACCGAGCTCGACGCGGACCTTCGCGTCTGGATGGGCCTGCGCGGGTTCGCCGATGCCGCGACGGCGATGGCCGAGCCGGCGAGCGTCGGATCGATGAACTTTCTCGCCAGCGCGGCCCTCGTCGCGCGCACGCCTCCCCGACGCTCTGCTCATCGACATGGGCTCGACGACCACGGACATCATTCCCATCGTGGGCGGCACGCCGTGCCCGCGCGGCCTCACCGACGGCGAGCGGCTGCGCACGGGCGAGCTGGTCTACACCGGGCTGACGCGCACCGACGTGAGCGTTGTCGCCCAGCGGGCGACATTCAAAGGCTGACGAGCAGCGCCTCGCCGCCGGCGGCTTCGCCAACATGGCCGACGTGCGCCGCATCCTCGGCGACGTTGCCCGACGGTGTCGATCAGCACGCCACGCTCGACGGCCGCGGCACGTCGGTGGAGGAGAGCGTCGCGCGCCTCGCCCGCTGCTTCGGCCGCGATGCCGCATGACGCTTCGCTCGACGATTGGCGCGCAGCGCCGCACGCGATATTGCCGACCGGCAGATGGCCGAGGTGCGCGCCGCAATGCGACGATGTATTGGCAGCGTCGCCCCTCTGCGCTGGCGCACCCGTCGTCGCCGCCGGCATCGGCGCGCTGCAGGTCGAAGGCGACTGGCGCATGCACTCGGGCGGCCGGCGCTGCGCTTCGCCACCCTGGCCAATGCTGCTCCCGATTGCGCGGAATGGGCGACGCGTTGCGCCCCCGCCGTCGCCGTCGCGCTGCTCGCGGCAGAGCTCGCCTAGCGGCGCTTCGGCGCGGAAGGCGGCGATCTTCTCCATCAGCCAGCCCCACGCCTCTTCCTCGCGCGGCCCGGCCGTCTTCGAGATCGCGATCTCGAGATACTTGCAGCTCGGCGTCGATCTTCTCCGGCGGCAGCATCTTGAGGCGCGTCGTCAGCACGGCGCATTCCAGCACCGCCGCCTGCGCGCGATTGAAACCCTCCCACGGCGCGGTTGCTCGCCTCGTGCACGAGGCTGCACGAATAGCGCGGCCGCTGCTCGATCCTCGGTCACGCTTCGCCACCGCCAGCTCCCAATGCGAAACGGCATCGGCGAGCATCACGCCGGGCACGCGCGTCGGCCGGCCGCGTCGGCCAGTCCTTGCGCCCCGTCACGCAGCCGGCGAAGACGCGCACGTCGTCGGTGTGGCTCGCCACCGCGTACGGCACCTGCGCGCAGGTTGTCGAGCGTGCGTCGAAGGGCCGGAACGGCGCGATGATCCAGTTCTCGCCGTCCTCGATCAGACCGAGCGGCGCGATGTGCGCCTCACCCGTGGCGTTCGTCGTCGTCACGATCGTCTCGACGATCCGCGGCATCCTGCTTCTCCTTGCGCGGCGGCTTTCAGCGTCGCGCCTTCGGGCGCGTGCCGCGTCAGGTCCTCGGATTTGCGGTCGGCGGCGACGCCCCAGTCGAGCGGGCTGTCCTGCGCATAGCGCTTGCCGAGCGCGCGCGCGATCTCGGCCTTGGCCAGCTCGTAGCCGAGATAGAACGCGTGCGCGCCGTCCGTTCTCGACGCCGAGCTTGTCGAACAGCGCGAACGGATCGGCCGCGACGTGGTGGCCGTCGCGGTTGTAGATGTGGATGCCGTCGTCCGCCGCCTCGATGCGGAAGTTCGCATCCTTGACGTTCTTGCGCCGCCTCGGCGATCTGCTCGGGCGTATCGGGATACGGGCGCACGTCGTGCAGCGACAGCAGCTGGTTGCCGTAGCCCTTCGGCAGGCTGTTGTCCTCGCGCGCGCGGTACATGAGGCGGCGCGCCGCGTCGTGCTCCTCGACCGTGCGGCGCGTGTGCGGCGACACCTGCACGATGAGCACGTTGCGGATGGCGAGCTCGGAGCAGATGCCGAGCAGCATGGCGGTGACGCCGCCGCTGTCGGCGTCGGTCAGCTCGGTCAGGTTGCCGGTGCCCATCAGGATCTCGACATCGGGCCGCGCGCGGCGCAACTCCGCGTAGCGCTCGAGCGAGGTCATGAAGCCGAAGTGGATCGGGTCGAGCACCGGATCGGCGATGTGCGGAATGCCCTTGGCGACGCACATGTCGATGGCGCGCAGCAGCGAGTCGAGGTCGCCGTGCGGGCGCGGCACCAGGATCGGCACGCACTTGGTGCCGTCGATGGCATCGAGGCTCGATCTCATCGAGGCTGAGCACGTAGTCGGCGCCGGCCTGCGCGCCGCGGCGCAGCTCGTCGACGTCGCCGGAATCGACGCTGACCTTGAAGCCTTCGCGCTTCAGCGCCGCGACGGTCTCCTCCAGATGCGGAAAGTGCGACGTCCGGCTGGCAGCCGATGTCGATGACGTCGCGCGCCCTTGGCGATCAGCTCGCGGCCGCGCGCCACCAGCTGCTCGACCGTGAAGCCCGGCGCATCGACGATCTCGGCGAAGATGCGGATGTCGTGCTTCGACAGGTCCGGCGGCTTGCCGTCGTGGCCGAAGAACTGCGGCAGGTCGACGATCTCGTCCGGCCCGCGCTCGAACGGCACGCCGTAGTGCTCGGCGAGGTGGTCGAGGTCCATGCGGCTGCGGCCCGGCACGATGACGCGGTCGGCGTCGAGCGGCTCCTTCAGGCGGTTGCGCACGATGGTCTCGGTCATCAGCGCGGCGACCTTGATGCCGAGGTTGGCGATGCGCCACGACCCGTTCGGCAGCCCCATGGCCGCCACCGTCTCGGCAAGCCGCGGCTCGGCGAGACGGCCGGTCAGGAACAGTAACTTCTTATCAGCCATGTGAGCCGTGCCTCGACCGCATCCTCGCGCCGACGCCGCCTGCGGTCATCTCCGCCGCGCGATAGCACGGGCGGCCGGGGTGCGTCGACCGGATCGATGGGGAGAACCGAGCAGATCGGCCAGCTCCGGCTCATCGCCGGCACCCAGCACCCGCCAGGAAAGCCGCGCGCGCTCGACGATAGTCGCGAAGGTCGGGTCGACGATCCCGTCCCTGGCGAGGCGAAGCCGCCGAGGCCGACCGCGGCGACCCGGCACGATTTCACCAGCACCACCGGCGCGCCGCCCAGCCGCTCGGCGAGGCGCGCGGCCAGGCCGTCGGACGTCGTCGTCCAGTCGCCGGCTGATGGCGGTATCGCCGTCGGCGAGCTTCAGCGGCAGCCACACGGGGATGCGCGATTCCGCGATCGCCTGGCGGATCGCCGGCAAGCGTCTCGGCCGGCTGCAGGCGCGCGTGCATGGCGCACAGCATCATGCCCGATCTGGTGCATGGCGAGCATGGCCATGCGGTGGGCCACCGCCTGCGAGAATTTGTGCTCGCGTCTGCGCGCTGCGCACCGCATCGGCGAAGGCGCCGCCGCCCGGCACGATGACGCAGCGCGAGCCGCGCGCGTCCGACGATTTTCAGAATGGACGCCGAGGCGCCCGCTCTCCGCCAGGCTGCCGCCGAGCTTGACGACGGTCGGCCGCGCGAGCGCGCTCACGGGCTGCGCGGGCGCACGATCTCGACGCCCACGGCGCCGGGGCCGCGCTCGAGCTTCTCGACGCGCACCAGCACCGACACGATGCGCTTGTCGGCGAGGCAGCGCTCGGCGATGCGCTCGGCCAACGTCTCGACGAGATTGATATGGCCGGCGGCGACGATGGCCTTCACGGCGCCGACGAGGTCGTCGTAGGACGGCACCTCCTCGATGTCGTCGCCCTTGGGCGACACGCCCGCGGCGACCGACGCCTCGACGGTGAAGCGCACCTTCTGGGTGATGCCCTGCTCTTCGTCGTAGACGCCGATGGCGATCGGCAGCACCAGTCCGTGCACGAAAATGCGATCGTGGATCAGGCCGTCGCGGCGGCCGGTCAGCGTCTGCTTGTCGCTCATGCCACGTCTTCCGCTTGGTGCCGCGCCATCCTGCCCCCCAGCGGTATACGGCTATCGCAGAACGGGACGCGCGCGGCGCACGACGCGCACGGCGTCGGGATCGAGGGTCGCCGTGCGATCGCCGCGCCGGCACAAGCCGCCGCGGAAGCCGAGGACATCCGGGTCGAACTCGAGAAGGTCGGCAACGTGCTCGGCGCGCAGCGAGCCGGCGAGCCCGGCAAACATTCCGGCGCCGTGCGTGGCCGCGACGAATTCTTGCAGCGTCGCCGCCGGCAGGATGTCGGGAAGCGCGCCGCGCTTCTTGTCGGCCGTGTCGAGCATCAGCCCGGCGAAGCCGGCAGCGGCCGCCTGCTCGACGAGATCGAGATCGAGCGCCGCGATCGGCCAGCAGCACGCCGACGAGCAGCACGTCGCCGAGGTCGAGCTCGGCGAGACGCTGCAGCGTCTCCGGCAGCGCCGGCCTGAGCGCTGAGCCCGACCTTGACGATGTCGGCGCCGGCGGCGGCCATGGCGAGGACGGCGCGCGCCGTGGCCTCCGCGTCATTCGTCGGATCGCCGATGGTGGCGCTGACCGGGATGTGGCGCGGCACGCGCGGCGCGGATGGCCTTGACGGTCGCATGCGGCAGTGCGCCCAGCGCACCGGCGGCCGGGTTCTTGGCATCGATGATGTCGGCGCCGAGATGCGGCGCACAGCAGCGCCTCCGTCTCGTTCGTCACGCTGGCAAGCAGCCTCGCCGTTCGGCGCAGATTTTCCATTGTTCTCATTGAATTCTGATGAGGCCTAAGCTTCGCCGAAGATGCGCCGCTGCTCGGCCCGCACCTTCTCGCGGTCGGCCCGGTCGGCCACGGAAAGCCGCACCGGAACATCCTGGGCGATAGTCGCAGCTCCGGTCGACAGGCGCAAGATACGGGTGCCGAGCATCACCGCCTCGGTGCCGGTCGTGGGTCACGAAAAGCACCGTCGTCGGGCGGCGCGACCACAGCTCGACGAGCAGCTCGCGCAGGTCATGCGCCGTCGGGTCGTCGAGCGAGACGAACGGCTCGTCCATCAGCAGGATGTCGGGCTCGAGCACGAAGGCGCGGGCGAGCGCGACGCGCCGCTGCATGCCGAGCGAGAGCCTTTCGGGGTAGGCGTTGGCCGCCTCGACGAGGCCGACGCGCTCCAGCATCTCGGGAATGTTGGCGCGGCGCGGATCGCCCTCGGGCAGCGCCAGCGCGATGTTCTCGTAGACCGTGCGCCAGGGCAGCAGCCGCGGCGACTGGAAGATGTAGGCGATGCGCGGGTCGTGGTCGCCGCCGAAGTCGACCGAGCCTCGAAGTCGTGGTCGAGACCGGCGATGATGTTGAGCAGCGTCGACTTTCCGCCGCCCGACGGCCCGGTGATGACGACGAACGAGCGCGGCTCGACCTGGAAGGCGATGTTCTTGCAGCACAAGGTTGTCCGGCGCTGTCGCCGACGGCGGGGAAGACCTTGCTGGTCAACGTTGACCGAGAGGGGTCGCATCACCGGCGCCATCTGTTGGCCCTCGCGATGAGCGGCTGCAGGATCGCCATCTCGATGATCTGCACGACGACGATGAACGCCAGCGCGTAGGCCAGGATCATCGGCACGTCGAACAGCTGGAAGGCGATGTTGAGCTGATGGCCGACGCCGTCGGAGCGGCCGAACGCCTCGACCACGAGCACGATCTTCCACACGAGCGCCAGGCCGGAGCGCGCGGCGGCGGCGAAGAACGGCGCCAGCTGCGGCAGCGTCACGTGGCGCAGCGTCTTCCACCAGCCGAAGCGGTAGATCTGCGCCATCTCGTTGAGATCGTTGGAGAGGCTGCGCGCGCCTTCGCGCATGGTCACGGCGACGTTGGGGATCTTGTTGATGGCGACGGCGGTGATCGCCGCCACCTCCGTCAGGCCGAACCAGATGTAGCAGAGGACGATGATGACGAGCGCCGGCAGATTGAGGAAGAAGATCAGCCAGGCGTCGAAGAAGCGGTCGGCGCTTCGGATAGCGCCCCAGCGCCAGGCCGATGGCGGAGCCGATGAACATGGCGATGACGAAGCTGAAGGCGACGCGGATCAGCGTCGCGCCGATGTTGCCCCACAGCTCGCCGGCCTGCGGCCTCGCGCACCATGACGTCGACGACGGCCAGCGGGCCGGGCAAATAGCGGCTCTGCGCGATGAGGGCGGCGAGCTCCCACAGCGCGAGGAGCGCCAGCAGCGAGATCAACGACCAGCCGAGCCGCCCGACCCGTGGGTCGCGCGTCGGCGCGTTAACTGCCTGCCGCATGGAAGAGCTTGGGATCGAACTGCGTGTCGTTGCCCATGAGCTCGAGCGCCGCCGACGTCGACGAGCACTTGCGTCAGCTTCTCCGCCGATTGCGTCTCGGCGCCCGTCCACGGCGCGGGGATGCCGGCGCGGTAGTAGGCCTTGATGGCGGCGAATTCGGCGTCGTTCTCCGGCTTGACGAGATGGCGGCATGCGCTCCCAGGCGGCGTCGGAGTTGGCGAGCACTGCGTTGGCTTGCGCGACGGCGGTCAGGAAGGCGGCGATCTCCTTGCCCTTCGCCTGCTCCGTCTCCTCCGCCAGATGAAGCCGACGAGCGAGGGCACGGGCTGAATGCCGAGCGCCTTCAGCACATCGTCCATGCCGAGGATCGTGCGATACCTGTCAGCCTGCGAGCCGCGCGGCATAGGTCCAGAAGTTGAGCACGGCGTCGAGGCGGCCGGAGCGCGTCTCCTCGGTGAGCAGCGGCGCGGCGCCGAACGATGGGCAGCGCCAGCTGTCGCGATGTCCGTTGCCCAGCGTCTTGCGCGAATAGGCGCGCAGCAGCAGCCAGCTCTTGTCGATGGCGCCGCCGGCGACGCCGAGCTTCTTGCCCTTGAGGTCGGCGAGCGACTTGATCGGCGAATCCGGCGCGCACCATGATGGCGCCGAGCGCCGACGAATAGGGCGCGAATTTCAGCTTCTCGCCCATCGCCGCGCTGGCGCATCGCCCACGTCCAGTCGCTGACGATGACGTCGGCGTCGCCCGACAAGCAGCGCGACCGGGCCGGCCTGGTTGGTCGCCACCTCGACGACGTGACGTTCAGACCGAGCCTTGTCGGCAAAGCCTTCGGCGCGGATCGTCTCCAAAAGCCAGCTCAGCGAGCCGAACTTCAACGAGGCGACGCGCAGCGTGCCGGCGGCTCGCGCCTGCGTCAGCGGCAGCCCGAAAGTCGCCAGCGCGGCGGCGCCTCCGGCCAACAAGAACGCGGCGGCGATCGATCATTGCGAGGCCCTCTCCGTCGCGAACAGCCGGCGCTCGACAATGTAGTTCACCGCGCGCAGCCACATCTTGTCGGTGTTGCCGTAGATCTCGCTCGAGCCCTGATGGATCATCTTCTGGTTCTGTCACGTCGCGAATGTAGATGCTGACGGTGAAGAGGACGTCGGAAGCCTTGCGCACCGTGCCGATGAACGCGATGTCGGCGCCGACCTTCTTGGCCAGGTCGTCCTCGCAGCCGTTGCACTTGTGGATGGGCGACTTGTCGTCGATTTCCTTGGCGATCGGCGCGGTGTCTACGACCTCGTAGCGGCCGCTTTGCTTCATCAAGCGGGTTAGCTCTTCGGTAGATGACTTGCAGGCGCCGCTTCTCCTCCGGATCGATCCCCTTGGGCATGAAGCCGATCTCGAACTGCTGGCTTTGATCGATGAGATCGAAGGGGAAAATGATGGCCTTCTGCGCCGCCATACGGCTGCGCCGGAAAGACCGCCAAGCGCCAACGCGAAGATGACAATACGTTTAGCAATCAAGGCGTTTCCCCTGGGCGCGCTGCGCCGCGCTTCTCGGTTGCTTCGCACGTTATAGTGTTAGGGTTACGTGTGCTGAACAGGGGGGTAATTGCAAGGGGGTTGTTGCCACGTGGCAAGCCAGCGGGGTCACAAGTCCGCGAGTGAAATCGGGAGACCTTGACAAGGGTGGCACCCCATACCCTTTTACTGCAACATAGTAACAGAGCGCTCGAGACACCGTTAAGGTGCCGCTCGCGTTTCCAGCGCGAGCCGGGCAGCCGGGAGGAACGAGCTTGATGGCGATCAGGCCAAGGAAGCCGGCGCGTGCGTGGCAGCGTGGCGACGTCAATTCTGCGGAGCAGCACGGCGTTCGCCTGCGTCATGGCGGCGATGCTGGCGCTGAGCGCCGCCCCGCTCACGGCGCAGGAGCCGCCCCGCGGCGAAGCCCGAGGCGCCGGCTGCGGCCGCTCCTGCGGCGCCGGCAGCGCCCGCCGCCGCTGCCTGAGCGCAAGCCCCCGCCGCCGATGCGGCAAAGGCCGAGCGCGCCGATCCCAATCAAGTGATCATCCCCATCGTGCTCGCGCGCGAGTTGCGCGATGAGCCGCTGCCGCTGTCGCTGCTCGACCTGCCGCCGGCGGACGACGGCATCGCCGGCGCCAAGCTGGCGATCACGGACAACAACACCACCGGCCGCTTCATGAACCAGGAGTTCATGCTCGACGTGATCGAAGAAGCCGATCCCGGCCAAGCTGATCCAGGACGTGGTGCAAAAGGTCGACGCCGGCGCGCACTTCATCATCGTCGATGTCGACCCCGGCGACGCTGCTGAAGATCGCCGACGCGCTGAAGGGCAAGGAGCGCGCTGCTCATCAACTACGGCGCCCCCGACGACAGCCTGCGCGAGGAGAACTGCCGCGCCCACGTCATGCACACGGCGCCGACGCGCTCGATGCTCGCCGACGCGCTGGCGCCAGTACCTCGTCTGGAAGAAGTGGCCGCACTGGTTCCTGGTCGCTCGGCCCGAGCCGAGAAGGACAAGCTCTACGCCGAGGCCCTGCGGCGCTCCGCCAAGCGCTTCGGCGCCAAGATCGTCGAGGAGCGCACGTTCACCTACGAGCCGCGGCAGCCGGCGCACCGACGGCGGCTTCGAGCAGGTGCAGCAGCAGATCCCGACCTTCACGCAGAGCGCGCCGGACCATGACGTGCTCGTCGTCGCCGACGAGGGCAACCTGTTCGGCGACTACTTCCCCTACCGCACCTGGGATCGCGCGCCCCGTCGCCGGCACCGCCGGCCTCGTCGCCGACGAGCTGGCACCCGGCCATCGAGCTGTGGGGCGGCACGCAGTTCCAGAACCGCTTCAAGCGCCTCGCCGACCGCACCATGCGCCCGCTCGACTACAACGCCTGGATCGCCGCGCGCATGGTCGGCGAAGCCGCCTCGCGCACCAAGATCGGCAAACTCGAAGGACCTCGTCGCCTACATGAAGTCGCCGAACTTCGACGTCGCCGGCGTTCAAGGGCGTCGGGCTGTCGCTGCGCAACTGGAACGGCCAGCTGCGCCAGCCGATCCTGGTCACGACGCCCAAGCTGCTCGGTCACGGTGTCGCCGCAGCAGGGCTTCCTGCACCAGCTCAGCGAGCTCGACACGCTCGGCATCGACAAGCCGGAAACCAAATGCAAGGCCTACACACAATGAGCGCGGCGCGGCTACCGATCGCTGCCGGCACCACGAATCAAGATCGAGGAGGACGTTCACCTAATGCGCTTCAAGGTCGCCTTCGCCTGCGCTGCTCGGCCGTCGGCCAGCGCTTGCCGCTGCCGGCGCCCGCGGCCATGGCCTACACGGCGTTCGTCACCAACGAGAAGGACAACACGGTCTCGGTCATCGACACCGAGAAGCTCGAGGTGATCAAGACCATCAAGGTCGGCCAGCGCCCGCGCGGCATCATCCTGTCGAACGATGGCAAGTGGCTGATCGTCTGCACCAGCGACGACAACATCATCCAGGTCTACGACACCAAGACCTACGAGCTGGTCAAGACGCTGCCCTCGGGCCCCGATCCCGAGCTGCTCATCCTGCATCCCTCGGGCAACCCGCTCTACGTCGCCAACGAGGACGACAACCTCGTCACCGTCGTCGACATCCAGACAGCGGCAAGGTCCTCGCCGACATCCCCGTCGGCGTCGAGCCCGAAGGCATGGGCATGAGCCCCGACGGCAAGGTGCTGGTCAACACGTCCGAAACGACCAACATGGCGCACTTCATCGACACGACGTCGCACAAGACCTTCGACAACGTGCTGGTCGACAGCCGCCCGCGCGTCGCCGATGTTCAACCCGGCCGGCACGCAGCTCTGGGTGAGCTCGGAGATCGGCGGCACCGTCACGGTGATCAATCCGGCCGACCGCAAGGTCATCAAGCAAGATCAGCTTCGAAATCCCCGGCATCACCAAGGAGGCGATCCAGCCGGTCGGCGTGCGCATCACCAAGGACGGCAAGATGGCGTTCGTCGCGCTCGGTCCGGCCAACCGCGTGGCGGTGATCGATACGGCGACGTTCGAGGTCGTGAAGTATCTGCTCGTCGGCCAGCGCGTCTGGCAGATGGCCTTCACGCCGGACGGCAAGAAGCTTCTTGACCACCAACGGCACCTCGAACGACGTCTCGGTCATCGACGTTGCCGCCTGAAGGTGGTCAAGTCGATCCGCACCGGCCGCTACCCGTGGGGCGTGGTGGTGGCGCCGTTCTGAGTATTCGCCGTTCTACCGGGCCCGGCGGCCTTGCGGAACAAGGATGACAGTTGGACTGGAGCAAAAAGACGAAGGGCCGCCCGCTGATTTGCGTGGCCAAGCTAGAGAGAAACAATCAATGTTTCCAACGGCTTGAAGTAGACGCGCGCGGTATAATCGTCGTATGGACATGACATCTGAAACGCATCCGCATGACGCCGGCGCCTCCGCGCTCGTCGTCAAGAACGTCAGCCACCGCTTCGGTGACAACCTCGCTCTCGACGACGTGTCGCTGACGGTCCCGCGCGGCGCCTTCGTCGTGCTGCTGGGCCTCAACGGCGCCGGCAAGTCGACGCTGTTCTCGCTGATCACCCGCCTCTACGACAACGTCACCGGCGAGATCCGCATTCTCGGCCACGACATGCGTCGCCGCGCCTCGGCCGCGCTGCAGCGTCTCGGCGTCGTCTTCCAAAGCCGCACGCTCGACCTCGATCTGACCTTGCGGCAGAACCTGCTCTACCACGCGCCCTGCACGGCATCCGCGGCCGCGAGGCGCGCGAGCGCACCGAGCGGGCGCTGGAGATCGTCGGCCTCGCCGACCGGGCGAACGAGAAGGTGCGCAACCTTTCCGGCGGCCAGGCGCGCCGCGTCGAGATCGCCCGCTCGCTGCTGCATCGGCCCGGCCTGCTGCTGCTCGACGAGCCGACCGTCGGCCTCGACATCGGCTCGCGCGAAAGCGTCATCGACATCGTGCGCTCGCTGGTCGAGAAGGAGGGCCTCGGCGTGCTGTGGGCGACGCATCTGATCGACGAGATGCGGCCGACGGACCACGTCGTCGTGCTGCACAAGGGGCGCGTGTTGTTCGACGGGCCCGGTGCCCGAATTGCTCGCCAAGACGGGAACGCAGAACGTCAGCGATGCCTTCCGTAAGATGACCGGCACCGACGCCACGGAGCGCGCCGCATGACCGCCATAGCCGCCACCGCGCAGCACGTGAGCGCATCGGCACGAGCCTTGGCGACCGCGCCTGGGGCACCCAGCCGCCGCGCCTCGGCCTGCGCGCCTACGTCACCTGCCTCAAGGGCATCGTCTGGCGCGAGGTGCTGCGCTTCCTGCATCAGCGCGAGCGCTTCTTCTCGGCGCTGGTGCGGCCGCTCATCTGGCTGTTCATCTTCGCCGCCGGCTTCCGCCAGACGCTCGGCGTATCGATCATCCCGCCCTACGAGACCTACGTGCTCTACGAGGTCTACGTCGTGCCGGGCCTGGTCGGCATGATCCTGCTGTTCAACGCCATGCAGTCGTCGCTGTCGATGGTCTACGACCGCGAGACCGGCGCCATGCGCACGCTGCTCGTCAGCCCCTTCCCGCGCTCGTTCCTGCTCGCTGTCCAAGCTGATCGGCGGCGTCGCCGTGGCGCTGCTGCAGGCCTACGTGTTCCTCGGCATCGCCTATTTCTGGGAGGCGGAGCTCTCCGGCTGGGGCTACCCGCTCCTGCTCGCTCCGCCCGCCGCGATCGTCGCGCTCATCATGTTCAACTCGGCAACCGAGAAGCTGTCCGAGCGCTTCATGCAGAACGCGCTCATCGCCTTCATGGTCGCCCAGATCGCCGCCATCGCCTACGTCATCTATGCGTGGCAGCTTTCGCCGCCGTCGATGAACTACATCACGGTGCTGCCGGCGCTCATCCTCTCCGGCCTGATGCTGGGCTCGCTGGCGCTGTTCATGTCGTCGGTGATCAAGCAGCTCGAGAACTTCGCCGGCGTCATGAACTTCGTGATCTTCCCGATGTTCTTCGCCTCCTCGGCCCTCTATCCGCTATGGCGCATCAAGGAATCGAGCGTGCTGCTGTACGAGATCTGCCTGTTCAATCCCTTCACGCACGCGGTGGAGCTGATCCGCTTTGCTCTCTACGGCCAGGTCGACTGGCCCTCGCTCGGCATCGTCGTGGCCTGCACCGCCGTGTTCCTCGGCGCAGCCGTGTACGCATATAACCCATCAAAAGGCCTGATCGCCCGCCGTGGCGGTCCGGGCTCGGGAGTGTGAAATGATCCAGTCAACGCATAAGAAACCAGCAAGCGCGGCAAGCATGCTGAAGCGCACGGTCAGCAGCGCGGCACTCGCCGCGGTCATCGCCGTCGGCGCCACCGCAGCCCTGCAGGCGCAAACGCCGGCCCCGGCAAAGGACGCTCCGGCCAAGGTCGAGGCGGCGCCCGACCTCGCGCCGGGTATCGCGCCCGGCGTCGTTCCGGGTGCGCGCCCGGGTGGCATGGAAGACGCAAAGCCCGCACCGGCGCAGGAGGCGCAACCGGGCATCGCGCCGGGCGTTGTCCCAGGTGCGCGCCCCGGCGGCATGGAGGCGGGCCCGCCGTTGGGCGCCGATCATCCGGCTTTCGCGCCCGGCGCCGGCCGTCACGCCGGGCGACAACGCCGCCGTCAAATTCTCGCCGAGCGACATTCTCAGCAGCCCCGACTGGCCGTGCATCCAGCGCAAGGTGGCGGTCATCTCGCCGGCGCAGGTGTGGGACGGCCCGCCGATCGACGGCATCAAGGACTTCGATCCGGCCATTCGCGACCTGACGGAAATCCTCGAGAGCCGGCGCGTCTCTCCCGAGGACGCCGAGAAGGCAATCAAGGAATACGCGGCCAAGCAGCCGGAAGCCGAGCGCGACAAGAAGCTGACCGAGCTGTTTGCCAGCTTGCTCAACGAGATCAACACCGACCGGCAGTTCGTGATGTCGAAGGTCGAGGAGTTCCAGAAGCGCCAGAAGGGCCGCGCGGCCGAGCTCGAGCGTGAAGGCCAGAAGCTGGCCGAGAAAGGCATCGCGGCGACCGATGAGCTGCTGCCGATCGAGACCAAGCTGACGCCCGAGCAGCAGGAGTACAACTGGAACGCCCGCATCTTCCAGGAGCGTCAGCAGAACCTGACGATGGCGTGCGAGATCCCGGCATTGATCGAGCAGCGGGTGTTCGAGATCGCCCGCCTGATCCGGGCGCAAATGAAGAGCTGAGCGCTCCGTCTGAATGTCATCCCGGGGCAATGCCGAAGGCATGCTTTCAGCATGACTCCCCGGGACCCATCTATCCGCCCGTTTTGCGTCCAGCCGCACCCTGGATCCCGGCAACAAGTGCCGGGATGACAGAGGCGAGCTGTCGCGGCGAGGTGGCTCGCGGCTCGCACCCGCGCGCACTCAAGGAATCTTCTTCACGTCGACGAGCGGATACCCCAGCTCCTGCCAGCCGTCGGTCCCGTCGCGGAACCACATGACGTTGCCGTAGCCGTACTCGAGCGCGCGCTTGGCCGCGTTCCACGACATCCAGCAGTCCTTGAGGCAGAAGAAGACAAGCGGCGCATCGCGCTTGGCCTTCGACAGCGTTTCAAGCCGGAGGCGGAAATATTCCTCCATGGTCGCCGACAGCGCGCCATAGCCGACGTTGGGCAGCCATTGCGCCCCCTCGATGCTGCGATGTGCCGGCTCGCGCCAGAAGGTGCCGGCCGGCAGGTTCGGCGGCTTGGGCGCCTGCGGATAGACGTCGATGAATACGGCGCCGTTCTTGTTCCAGATGTCGGCGGCCTCGTCGGCAGTCAGCACGCGGGCGCCCTTCAGCGTTGCCGGCACGGGCGTGCGGAAATCCTCCATGCGGTAACCGGAAGGCTCCGGGACCGGCCCTGAGGGCTTCGCATCGGCGTCCGCAGGCGGCACGGTGTCGGGATGCCCTGCACCGGAGGCGCGGCGCCGCGCTTTGCTCCGTCGCGGGGACGGCGCCCTCAGCGGCGTGCGTGCCGGCGACGGGATAGAGCAACGTCATCACCGCGGCCGCGATAAACGCGAAAAGCGCGGCGTGTGGGCGCCGCGCCGAGGTGCGCGAGGTTGTGGCTGGCGGCCGCGCCGCCTTAGCTGCGCGGGCTGGTGATTGGCTTGCTGTCTTCATCGATCATCGGCACGCCGTACTCGAGCAGAACCTTGTCGATGTCCGCCTGGCGTTTGCGGATGACGTCGTTGAGTTGTCGCTTCCACAGGTCGTCGCCCTGGCGCACGCCCATGGTGATGCGGAAATCGAGACGGCCGGCCTTGTCGACATCCTTGGTCAGCGGCACGACGGTAAGCTTGTCGCCGCCGTGCGTCGCGTAGTAGCCCGCGATCGGACCCCACATCACGCCAGCCTGGATCTCACCGGAGCGGATATCCTTGACCATGTCGGCCGACGGATCGTCGTAACGGCGATCGACCATCAGGCGATAGGGACGCGCCTTGTCCATCAGACCCGCCTTGGCGACGAGGTTCGCCGACGGCGTGCCCTGCACGACGCCGACCGCCTTGCCCTTCAGCTTGGGGTCGAAAATGCTGTCGACGCCATCGAGGCCGGTGCCGGGCTTGTAGATGAGCGCGTAGGCGGAGCGGTAGAGCGCATTGGTGTTGAGGACGAGGTCGTCGCCCTGGCCGGTGCCGATGATGACGTCGCAGCGCTTGGCGAGCAGCGTGTTGCGCGTGAAGCCGGTGGCCTGCGGGAACCAAGTGTACTCGACCGGCACTCCGAGTTCGTTGCCGATGATGTCGGCGATCTTGTTCTCGAAGCCCTCTTTCTTCTCGTTGGAGAAGGGAAGGTTCGCCGGGTCGGCGCACACGCGCAGAACCTTGCGATTGACGAGATCGGAGCGATGGCCTTCGACGGCAAGAGCCGGGATCGCCAGCATGCAGAAGAGGCCGAGGCCGCCGAGAGCGGCCCCGACCTGTGACGTGAGACGTTGAACCTTAGCTACCAAGACAGGACTTCTCTTCTTCTTTTGCCTGCTCCGGCTTCTCGTCGCGGTTGCGACCGCCGAGCTGACCAGCCGGCAGGGCACCGGTTGAACGTGCTTTCAAGTAAACATACAGGTCGTTGATGAAGCACATCACGTTCTTGTTGTCGCCGAAGGCGGGCATCACGAACTTGGTGCCGGCAGCGTCGCGAACGCGCCCGCTGGCGACGACGCCGAGGAAGTCGCCGTACGGCATGGTCTTCAGAGAATCGGCCAGAGCCGGTGCGTAGGTCGAGCCGAGGCCGTTGGGGCCATGGCAGACGTGGCACTCGCCGTGATAGCGGCGGTAGCCGTTATAGGTCGCCCAATCGACGACGAAGGAGCCACCCTCTTTATGGCAGACGCGGAAGGTCGGAGTCCCGTCGGGCAGCACCCACTTGCCGTCTTTGAACTCGGCGCCTTCCTGCGACTTGCAACCGTCGCCCAAGTCGACCTCTTTTTGCAGGCCGGGCGCAACTTCTTGCGCCATCGCCGAACCGAACACGCCACCAAGGGCGATGGCTGCGACGACCGCGAAACAGATCCTTCTCACGCGTATCCCCTATTGCTTCTGACTGCAGTTACTGCAGACCACTGATACATGACCTTTTGGGCGGCTCGTTGAAAGTGCGCAACGGGCAAAATGTCATCCGGTTCCGCATGTTGCGGTGCACCCCTGAGACACTGCAGTGCACAAGCGCCCATTAGTCGGGCCAGTCCATTCACAAGGAAGACCGGCGCGGGAAATCCCGCGCCGGTCCCTATTGTCGTGACGTCAGCTTATGGCAGCGTCCAGATCGTCAGCGAACCACCGAGAGCGGTGTAGCTGTTCAGACCAGCGTAGCCACCGACCGCGCCCAGACCATCGGTCGGGTTGGTCAAGCCAGCTGCCAGACCGATACCGGCCCAACCACCGACGCCCGAGAAGACGCCGACGTACTGCTTGCCCTTGTGACCGTAGCTGAACACGTTGCCGATGATGCCGGAAGGAGTGCGGTTCTTATACAGCTCCTTGCCGTCCTTCTGATCGACGCACTTGAAGTAGCCCTCGAGGGTGCCGACGCAGGCGATGCCGCCAGCGGTGGTGAGAACACCCGACCAAACCGAGAACTGCTCCTTGTTCGACCAGACGATCTTACCCTTGGAAGCATCCCACGCGATGAAGTTGCCCATGTGGCTCTCGCCCTTCGGCGGATACATGGAAAGCGTGGCGCCAACGTAGGGCTGACCGGCAGTGTACTCGACCTTGAAGGGCTCATAGTCCATGCAGACGTGGTTCGTCGGCACGTAGAAGAGCTTCGTCAGAGGCGAGTAAGCGGCAGGCTGCTGGTCCTTCGAGCCAAGAGCGGCCGGGCAGACGTCGACAGTGTTGACGTCCTGGCCGTTCAGGAAGGTGGACTTCGCAGGGACCACCGCGGGGCGGCCATACTTCTCGCTCTTGGGGTCGAGGTCGACGCCAGTGGTCCAGTTCACAGCCGGATCGTACTTCTCGGCGACGAGCGGCAGACCAGACTTACGGTCAACCGTGTAGCCAAGGCCGTTACGATCGAAGTGAACGAGCACATTGTGCTTGTTACCTTTGACGTCCATGTCGTCGACGAGGATCATCTCGTTGACGCCGTCGAAGTCCCACTCGTCGAACGGGGTCATCTGGTATGCCCAGGCGGCCTCGCCGGTCTGCGGGTTACGAGCGATGATGGACATCGACCACTTCTGGTCGATCTGCTTGCCATCGGGTCCAGCGCGCTGAGCCGGGTTCCACGTCGACGGGTTGCCCGTGCCGTAGTACACAAGGTTCAGCTTGGGATCCCAGGCGTACCAGCCCCAGATCGAACCGCCGCCCAGCTTCCACTGGTCGCCAGTCCAGGTCTTGAGGGACGAGTCCTTGCCAACCGGCTTGCCGAGAGACATCGTCTTCTCGGGGTTGAACAGGATGTCCTCATCCGGACCCATCGAGTAGCCGCGGTACAACCGCTTGCCGCTGTTGATGTCGTAGCCGGTCCAGAAGCAGCGGACGCCGAACTCGGCACCCGACACACCGATCATGACGACGTCGCCGACGACGATGGCGGCACCAGTGCCGGTCTCGCCGCGCTTCGGATCGCCGTTGACGGCCTTCCAGAGTTCCTTGCCGCTCTTGGCTTCGAGAGCCACGAGCGTCGTGTCAGCCTGGTGAAGGAAGAGCTTGCCGTCGGCATACTGCAGGCCACGGTTGACCGTGTCGCAGCACATAACCGGGATCACGGACGGATCCTGCTTGGGCTCGTACTTCCAGATGATCTTGTTCTCGTCATCGAGATTGAGGGCGTACACGATGTTCGGGAACGGAGTGTGGAGGTACATCGTGCTGCCGACGACGAGGGGCGAACCCTCGTGACCGCGAAGAACGCCGGTCGAGAACGTCCAAGCAACCTTCAGGCTGCCGACGTTCTTGGTGTTGATCTGGTCGAGTTCCGAATAACGGGTTGCATTGTAGTTGCCTTGCTGCATGCACCAGTTATTCGCGTCGGCGATACACTTAACAACGCTATCATTGGCCAACGCCGGTGCCGAGAGGGCAGCCGTCGCAACCAAAGCACCTGCGAATACGCTTTTGCGCATTGCGCTTCCTCCATTTTAAGGTTCTTGCCACGCTTGCAAGCGGTGGTGAACAGCAGCGCCTCACACCCTGAACAATGGGATCGGGGTTTTCCCCTTCTTAGTCCCGTGGCGATCGACCCAGGCTTTGCTAGCAGAGTGCTAGTCAGCCCTGATGCCGTGTCACACCGCGGCACATCTACGCACTTTTTTTTCCCGGCCGCAAGCCGAGTAGGTAACGAAAATTCACGCGTCCGTGAATAGGACAAGATGGTTGACGTAAATCCTCCGTTGTCCCATCGCGGTTTGTTGCGCTGCACAACGGAATGGTGCAGCGCACGACAACCTTATGAATGGGTGCCGAAAACGCTCGATAACTCGATGACCGGAGCGGCCGGAGGGGTCGCGAGCACCATCAACCTGCACACGACCGCGGACCCCTACCGATTCTCACGACCGCGTGTTCACATCACGGACCGCTCTCGCTCGCGTGATCGAGCGTGCCCATATGCTTACATCAACTAGAAGAGGGAAAACTATGCCCCCGCGTGCACGCTGCGGAAGCCAATTCCGGGATATTTTCCCGAACGTTACAGCGTTGCTTGCAGGCACTTTTTCGGTGGTCTTTCTGGCATCTGCCGAGCCCGCTGCGTCGGCCCCGCAACCGCTTCAAGAACCGTATGCCGTTAACGAAGTTGCGCCCGGCGTCTTCGTCCACCAGGGGCGCTACGAGATCTTCACGCCGCGCAACTCCGGCGACACTTCGAACGCGGGCTTCATCGTCGGGCGCGACGGGGTCGCCGTCATCGACACCGGCGGCAGTCCGCGCGTCGGCGCCGCGCTGCTCGCCGCCATTCGTGCGCGCACCAAACTACCGATCAAGTACGTCATCACCACCCACATGCATCCCGACCACGGGTTCGGCAACGTCGCCTTCGAGAGCGAAAAGCCGACTTTCGTGGGCCACGCTAAGCTGCCGCGGGCGCTGGCGGCGCGTGCCGAGCGCTATCTCGCCATCAACAAGGAGCTGCTCGGCGACGCGTTCGAAGGCACCCGCATCGTGCCGCCCACCGAACTGGTCAAAGACCGCCTCGAGGTCGACCTCGGCGACCGCAAGTTGCTGATCGAAGCGCATGCGACCGCACACACCGACAACGACGTGACCGTGCTCGACGAGAAGACGGGCACGATGTTCCTGGGCGATCTGCTGTTCGCCAAGCACGTGCCGGCGCTCGACGGCTCGATCCGCGGCTGGCTCGCCCTCATCGGCAAGCTCGAGGCCCGCAACGACGTGAAGCTCGCCGTGCCAGGCCATGGCCCCGCGTCGATGCCGTGGCCGTCGGCGCTCGCCGCCGAGCAGCGCTACCTCAACAAGGTCGCCGACGACGTTCGCGTCATGATTAAGCAGGGTAAAACGCTGGCCGAGGCCGCAGAGGTCGCCGGAATGTCTGAGAAAGATGCATGGCTGTTGTTCAAGGAGTATCATGCAAGAAACGTTTCAGCCGCGTTTGCCGAACTGGAATGGGAGTAGCGGCAGCCAACGCTGCGCTCGCGGAGGAGCAAGAATGCTGACGACGACAAGAAGCTCGTGGAAGGTTTCACTCGCCGTGGCAGCGATAGCTGCGCTCGGCCTCGGCACACCGGCCTTCGCCACCGACGATGTCTGGCACGACATTCAGCGCGACGTGTTCGACGGCCGCCAGATCACCGAGGACGCGACGGTCACCCTGGAGGCGCCGTACCGCGCCGAGGATGCCGCGACGGTGCCGCTGACCATGCGCATCCCGGCCAGCGCCGGCGAGGTCAAGAGCCTCACCCTCGTCATCGACAAGAACCCGGCGCCCGTCGCCGCGACATTCACCTTCGGCGAGGCCGCCGGCAAGGGCGACCGCATGCTGTCGACCCGCGTGCGCATCGACATGTATTCGAACGTCCGCGCCGTGGTCGAAACGGCCGACGGCAAGCTGCACATGGCGACGAAGTTCGTCAAAGCCTCCGGCGGCTGCTCGGCGGCCGCGTCGAAGGATGCCGACGAGGCGCTGGCCAACCTCGGCAAGATGCAGGTGCGCACCTTCGACGATCCGGAGGCCAAGAACCGCACGCCGCCGACGCGCGAGGCGCAGGTGATGATCCGCCACCCGAATTTCACCGGCATGCAGATGGATCAGCTGACGCGCGAATATACGCCCGCGAAGTTCGTGCAGGAGATGGACGTGAAGCGCAGCGGCGAGCTGATCTTCAAAATGGAAGGCGGCATCTCCATCTCGGAAAACCCCAACTTCCGCTTCACCTTCGCTCCGGGCTCCGATGACGTCATCGAGGTGACGGCGAAGGATACGGACGGCAACGTGTTCACAGCGACGTCGGCCGGCAAAGCTTCTTAGGTTGACTGACACAAGCGTCGAGCGGCTTAACCCAATTGGCGTAGTGCCGGCTGATGGCCGGCGCTCGCGCCGTCGTCAGCGCGCTGCGCAGCGGCGCAAGGGGCCAAGGGCCCCCGCGCCTTAGGCGCGGCCATCAACTCGCGCTAGGCCGCCGCACACAAAGCTTCTCGAAGCTCGTGTCGGTCTAGCTAGAAGCTCGGCGGTCTAGCTAAAAGCAGCGAAGCTCCGCTCGTTTTAGAAGCAGCGAAGCTCCGCTTCGACCTGCGCCCGCTTCAGGTTCTTCACCTTCTCCAGGAACGGCGCGTAGCTGTTGAACATGGTGACGCTCTCGCCGCCCTTCTGGCGCACCGACATGATCGTTTCGGCCTGCTCGTACTCGGCGTACGGCAGCAGCGCCGCTATGGCGTCGATCGAGCACGAGCACTTGTCGAGCGTCATCGCGCGTCTGGCCGTTCGTCTGCATGCAGGCGAACACGTAGTCGGCGCGCGCGTTGGTCGGGTAGTCGTTGGCGGGCAGCTCGACCGCCCGGCCGGCGCCGGCCGTCGCGAGCCAGCGTCGCCAGAGCCAGGACGCCGGTGATCAATCCTTTGCTCATTAGGGGCTCTCCAATCCGGTAACTCCATCCAGCGTCGTGCGTTCCGAAAGCTTCAGCAGCGCCGGCGGATAGCGGTTGTGATAGGTGGCGAGCAGATCGACGATCTCGCCGGGCACCTGGTCGCTGACGATGACGTCGTACTTGGCGCCTTCCCAGCCCTGCATCTTCGACTTCGTACTTGTCGCCGACGAAGGGCGTCATGGAGATGCGGTGGGCGTCGATCTTCTTGCCCTTGTAGTCGATCTTGACCGGCTCAACCTTCGCTTTCAGCCAGCCATCGGAGAAGCTCTTCTGCAAATAGTTCACCTGGCCGCCGGCGAGCTGGCTGAAGGTGTTCACGGCTTGGGCGAAGTAGACGGCGAAGACGGGATTGATGCTGAACTTCTCCAGCTTCTGCGGATCGCGCGCCCGATCGCCGGTATAAATCTGCAGCATGAGGTCTTTGTTGTTGTCCGGTTTCTCGCCGGTGACCTTCAGCGTGATGTCGTCGGCAAACCCGACCCCGAGCACCTTCTCGTCGCTCGCGGTGCGCTTGAACTTGTAGACGACCTCCCCGCCCGTCTCGACGTTCGTCAGATGCTTGCGCTCGAAGATGAGGTCGATCGCCTTTGGCTGACCGGTAGCCGTGTCGGCCGGTTTCGGCTCGTCGGCTGCGCTCACGGCATGAGACCCCATTACCAGAGCGACGGCTACGATGACGCCACCCAAACCATAGAACCGCATAATAACGCTTCCTTCCTAGTGACCGTTGCCACGCTATGTAATGTTGTTGCTCTTGTTGGCACTTCTACCCTTGGGAACGCGGGCCCGTAAACAGTCTGCACCTTAACGATTGGTCATGCGGTTTACGGCGGCGCCGACGCTGCACTGCAAGAACAGTCCGGCGGCGGACGGTAACTCAGCGCAGGAACAGGCCAAAAGCGCGCGGGCCATCGCCGACCGCGGCTTGGCCGGTGACCGCCAACTTGGCCGTATCGATGCGCATCAGGACGTTGTCGAACCAGCAGGCTACGTAGACGTTGGCGCCACTGGGGTCGGCCTGGATCCCCTCGGGGTGATCGCCGACGTCGATGGTCTGCACGACCTTGAGGGCGTCTATGTCGATGACGCTGACGGTGCTGGCGTACTGGTTGGTGACGAAGGCGTGCCGGCCCGCGAGGGCCACCGCGTAGGGCCGGTGGCCGACCGGCACAGTGCCGACGACTTTGCCCGACGGCGATGTCGATGACGCTGACGTCATCGCTGGCGACGTTGGCCGTGTAGGCGACCTTGCCGGCGCTGTCGATGGTGATGCCGAAGGGGCGCTTGCCGACGGCGACGGTGCCGGTCCGCGCGTTCGTCGCCGTATCGATGATCGATACGGAATCGCTGTCGCGGTCGGCGCTGAGCAGCAGCTTGCCGTCGGGCGTGACGGCGAGGCCGGAGGGCGACTTGCCCACCGCGATCTCGGCGACGATCTTGCCTGCCACCGGATCGACGACGGAGATTTTGTGCGTGTACCAGTCGGCGACGTAGACGCGACCGTTGCTCGGATGGGCGGCGACGCCGAGCGGCGCCTCCCCTACCTTGAAGCGGCCGGCGACCTTGCGCGCCGTCGCATCGACGACGACCAGCTCTTTACTTTCGGGAGACGTGACAAAGGCGCTGCGGCCATCCGGCGACATGGCGATGCCCGCCGGCTTGCCGCCGATGGCGATCTCCGCCACCGGCTTCATGTCGGCGAGCGACACGATGCTGAGCGAGTCGCCATTCTGGTTGGTGACGAAGGCTTCGGTGACCGCCGCCGGCTCCCCGAGCGCGGCGGCGCTCGTCAGCGTCGCCGCCGCAAGGAGGATCGTCAGCCGCTTGCGTCAACGGACGCATGAGCGCGTCAGCCGCCCGCTTCGACCTTCTTCTTCAGAGCGTCGAGGCCGGAGCGATAGACGCCCTTGATGGCCTTGACCGCCGCCTCGTCGTTCAGCTCCGGCGGCGGATCGTTGTTCATGAAGCCGCGATAGAAGGCGCCCTTCCATTCGACGGTCGACTTGTCGCCCTCGCCCTTCACGCTGATGCTGGACGAGTAGTTGTTCACCGGCACCACCTTCGGGTCGACCTTGGTGATCTCGTACTTGTAGATCATCTTGGCCGGGTCGTCTGGAGGAGCTTCTCGTCGATGGTGCCGCCCGAGGTCAGCGTCAGCGTGCGGGTTGCGTTGGCGTCGTTGCCGCCGGCGCCCTCGAGCTTCGCGAAGGCGGGGTGCCAGCTCATGTCCTGGAAGTTGCCGACCACGGCCCAGACCTTGTCGGCCGGCGCATTGATCTCGACCGTCTCCGTCACCTTCTGGCGTGACGGGCCGTGACCGAACGCAAGGCGTCGGGAACAGGGCCAGAGCGGCCAGCCCCAGCGCAAGAGCTCTCACCATTAGGCTTCCTCCGGATTTCCGTTTTTTAGCGCGCCTCGGGCGAGACCATAGTGGCGCCTAAAGGCCTTCGCAATCGGCCCCCTCCCCGGCAAACCGCCGCATTCGCGCCGCTGTTGTTTTGGCGAGGCGTCCGTGCTTACTTGCGCCCCGCGCGAAGGAGACTGCACCGTATGACCGCACACGCCGAGGGTGGTGAGCAAGGCGCTTCCCACACCTACGACAATGTCACCTGTCCCTTCTGCGGGCTGCTGTGCGACGACCTGCAGGTCACCCGCACCGGATCGACCCTGAAGGTCAGCAACGGCTGCCCGCGCGCCACCGCCGGGTTCCAGCGCCCTCTCCCCCCGGCCAAACCGCTGGTGCGCGACCGCGAGGTCAGCTTCGAGGAGGCCGTCAAGGCCGCCGCCGGTCTCATCCGCGCGGCCAAGCTGCCGCTCTATGGCGGCATGGCCAGCGACGTCGGCGGCGCACGCGCCGTCCTCTCGATCGCCGATCGCACGTGCGGCGTGCTCGATCATGCGCTGAGCGAAGGTCAGTACCGCAACTTCCGCGTGGTGCAGACGAGCGGCTGGATCATGTCCACGCTCACCGAGGTTCGCAATCGCGCCGACCTCCTGCTCATCGTCGGCACCGACGTGCACAAGCTGCACGGCCGCTTCTTCGACCGCATCGTCACCAATCCGCATTCCATGTTCGAGGGCGTCGCCGACAAGCGCACCGTCGTCTTCATCGGCGAGGGCCTCGACACGTCCGCCGCCGTCGGCCCGCGCATCGACGAGGTGATCACGCTTCCCGTTGCCAAGGACCGGATCCCCGAGGTGCTTGCTGCCATCTCGGCGCGCGTGCGCGGCTTTGCCGTGCCGCCGCCGGAATCGCCCGAGGCGCCTCCCGCCAAGCGCGGCGGTCTCTTCTCATCGCTAATCTCGGGCGCTAAGAGCAGCGCGCCCACCGCGCCGGCGCACCAGATCGCCGGCGTGCCGTTCGCCGCCATCGATGCCGTCGCCGAGAAATGCAAGGCCGCCAAGTACGGCGTCATGGTGTGGGCGCCGCCGGCGCTGAGCATGCCGCAGGCCGACCTCACCGTGCATCTGATGACCGAGGTCGTGCGCGAGCTCAACCTCCATACGCGCTTTGCCGGCCTGTCGCTCGGCGGCAACGAGGGCGCGCCCAGCGCCGCTTCGACGTGCACCTGGCAGACTGGGTTCCCGCTGCGCGTCAGCTTCGCCAACGGCAAGCCCGAGTACGACTCCTATCGTTATAATGTCAGCCGCATGATCACCGAAGGCGAGGGCGACCTGCTGCTCTGGGTCGCCTCGATCGGCACCGACATCGGCCTGCCGCAGACGAAGCTGCCGACCATCGTGCTCGGCACGCCCGGCGTGCGCATGGCGCAGCCGCCGACCGTCTACATCCCCGTCGGCACGCCCGGCATCGACCACACGGGCCAGATGGTCCGCTGCGACAACGTCGTATCACTACCGATGAAGAACCTCGGCCGCTCGCAAATGCCGAGTGCCGCCGCCGTCCTCGCGGCCATTGAAGCCGCCCTGTGAACGTGAGCCCCGCGCGATGATGATCAAGCTGACCGGCGGCAAGGTCTACGACCCCGCCAACAACATCAACGGCGAGGTGCGCGACATCTACGTCGTGGACGGCCGTATTGTGCCGCCCGCACCCGAGGCGCGCGTCGACAAGGAATATGACTTGCGCGGCCGCGTGGTGATGGCGGGCGCCATCGACCCGCACACGCACATCGGCGGCGGCAAGGTGACGATCGCCCGCACGCTGATGCCGGAGGATCACGAGAAGGACGAGGTCGCCCACACGGCGCTGACGCGCGCCGGCACCGGCCATGCGCTGCCCTCGACCATGGTCACCGGCTACCGCTACGCCGAGATGGGTTACACGGCATGCTTCGAGCCGGCGATGCTGCCCGCCAATGCGCGCCAGGCGCACATGGAGATGGCCGACACGCCGCTGCTCGACAAGGGCGCGTTCGTCATGCTCGGCAGCGACGACTTCCTGTTGCGCGCCATGGCCGAGAAGCGCGACTTCGAGTTCATCAAGGACTACATGGCCTGGACGATGCACGCCGCGCAGGCCATCGCCATGAAGGTCGTCAATCCGGGCGGCATCAGCGCCTTCAAGTTCAACCAGCGCAAGCTCGATCTCGACGAGAAGCACGTCTACTACGGGATCACGCCGCGCGAGATCATCCTGACGCTGGCCCGCGGTCTCCTAGAGCTCGGCGTCACGCACCCGCTGCACGTGCACGGCTGCAACCTCGGCATTCCGGGCAACGTCGAGACGACGCTGGCCACCATCCGCGCGACGGAAGGCCTGCCGCTGCACCTGACGCACATCCAGTTCCACAGCTACGGCACCGAGGGCGATCGGCATTTCTCATCGGGCGCGGCGCAGATCGCCGAGCTCTTGAAGAAGTATCCGAACATCTCGATCGACGTCGGCCAGGTCATGTTCGGCCAGACGTGCACGGCGTCGGGCGACAGCATGCGCCAGTATAACGGCTCCAAGAACGCCGACCCGAAGCGGTGGGTCGTCATGGACATCGAGTGCGACGCCGGCTGCGGCGTCGTGCCGTTCCGCTATCGCGACAAGAGCTACGTCAACGCGCTGCAGTGGGCCATCGGCCTCGAGACGTTCCTCTTGTCGAGGACCCGTGGCGCATCTTCCTGACCACCGACCATCCCAACGGCGCGCCGTTCTACACCTACCCGCATCTGATCCGCCTGCTGATGGACCGCGCCTTCCGCCGCGAGACGATGCAGCGCGTCAATCAGGACGCGTTGAAGTATTCGACGCTGCCCGTGCTCGAGCGCGAATATTCGCTCTACGAGATCGCCATCATGACCCGCGCCGGCCCGGCCCGCAGCCTCGGCCTCAAGGACCGCGGCCACCTCGGCCCCGGCGCCAAGGCCGACATCACCGTCTACAAGGACGACGCCGACCGCGAGGCGATGTTCACGACGCCCCTGTTCGTGTTCAAGAACGGCGAGCTGATCGTGCGCGACGGCAAGGTGGTCAAGGTCGTGCAACGGCGCCACCCACGTCGCGCGGCCCGAGTACGATCGGGCGATCGAGAAGCCCCTGAAGGACTACTTCGATCGCTACCACACGGTGCGCATGGAGAACTTCGCGCTGAGCGACGACGAGATCATCGACGGCGGCCGCGGCGAGATCATCGTGCAGCCGACCAAGGCCAGAGCGGCATCATGAAGGTCAACGGCATCGCGATCGACGATACGTTCGCCGAGGCCTTCGGCATGAGCGGCACGGGCGTCATCATCACCGCCGACACGCCCCGATGGGCGCGCCAGGCGGCCGTCACCATGACCGGCTTCGGCACCTCGGTCATCGGCTGCGGCGCCGAGGTCGGCATCGACCGCGAACTGAAGCCCGAGGAGACGCCCGACGGGCGCCCCGGCGTGCGCGTGCTGCTGTTCGGCTTCTCGCCGGAAGCGGTGGGGCCGCAGCTGAAGAACCGCGTCGGCCAGTGCGTGCTGACGAGCCCCGGCTCGGCCTGCTACGCCGGCGTCGAATCCGAAAAGCGCATCGGCCTCGGCCAAGGCCCGCGCTTCTTCGGCGACGGCTTCCAGACCGCCAAGCGCCTCGGCAAGAAGCGCTTCTGGCGCGTGCCCGTCATGGACGGCGAGTTCGTCATCGAGGAGACCACCGGCATCATCACCGAGCGGTCGGCGGCGGCAACATGCTCATCCTCGGCAACGACCGCGCCGGACTGCTGCAGGCCGCCGAGGGCGCCGTCGACGCCATCGGCGCCGTGCCTGACGTGCATCACGCCGTTCCCCGGCGGCATCGTGCGCTCGGGCTCGAAGGTCGGCTCCAAGTACAAGGGCATGGTCGCCTCGACCAACGACGCCTTCTGCCCGACGCTGCGCGGCCGCGTCAAGACCGAGCTCGGCCCCGACACCGTCGCCGTGCTCGAGATCGTCATCGACGGCTTGACCTCGAAGGCGGTCGCCGACGCCATGCGCGCCGGCCTGAAATCCATCATCGACAACGGCGCCGCCAAGGGCGTGACGCGCGTCACCGCCGGCAACTACGGCGGCAAGCTCGGCCAGCACCACTACAAGCTGCGGGAGCTGCTGCCATGAGCGGTCTAACTTTCCGCCTCAACGCGGCGCCCGCGGAGCGGCTCGACCTTTCGCACCTGACGCCGAAGCGCCTGTCGTCGACGCCGCTCGCCGAGATCCTGAAGTTCAACGTCGGCTCGACCAAGAGCGCCCTGACCGTCGGCGAAGTGTTTGCCGTCTCCGGCAAGCCCGGCGACACGGTACGGATCGAAGGCGGCTCGGCGCGCCTCGACCACGTCGGCGCCGATCTCGATCACGGCACCATCATCGTCGACGGCGACGTCGGCGTTGCCGCGGGCCGCAACATGCGCGGCGGACGCCTGGAGATCAAAGGCGATGCCGGCGCGCTGCTCGGCTCCGGCATCAGCGGCGGCCTGATCATCGTCAAAGGCTCGGCAGCCGGCCAGGTCGGCGGCCTTAGCCCCGGCGACAAGTTCGGCATGACCGGCGGCCTCATCGTCATCGACGGCCAGGCCGGCGACCGCGCCGGCGACCGCATGCGCCGCGGCACCATCTTCATCCGCGGCAAGTGCGGCGCCTTCGCCGGCTCGCGCATGGTGGGCGGCACCATCTGGTCCGAACTCGGCTTCGGCGCCGACCCCGGGCTGCTGCTGCGCCGCGGCACTCTCATCGGCCCGTCGGTCGAGCAAATGCTGCCGACCTTTGCCGATGCCGGGAAGCACGATCTGGTGATCCTGCGCATAATGTCGCGCTATATGCGCGAGGTTCTCGGCGCACATGGCGCCGCGGCCGCTGTCGGGCAGCGTCCGCAAATATGCCGGCGACCTCTCGACCATCGGCAAGGGCGAAATCCTCCTCACGTCTTGATCTAAGGTACGAGCCCGATCGGTGTTCGTGGGCCTATCCGTTACCTTGTAACTAACCATTGCCGGTGCTCGTATACGCTCGATGGTGGCGGACACTCACGTCCGCGACAGGGCAGACCCGGACCGCCGGCTGGTCGGCTAAACCGGGTCGAGGAGCGCGCGCATGATCTCGATCGTCATCTCTGCCTGCCTCATCAGCAACCCCAACGTGTGCCGGGATTACCGGGTCCCGCTGGCATCCAACGTCGACGCGAAGGGCTGCCTGGTCAGGGCGCAGCCGCACCTGCCCAAGTGGGCTGAGCAGCACCCGAATTGGGAAATCAAGCGCTGGCGGTGCGCGTCGGGCGACTACCAGGATCTGTAGGACAGCTCACCCCGAACAAAACTCAAGGCTCGAAGAAGTCAGGGCGCATCGCGGCGTAGTCGCGGCGCGTCCGGCTGCCGGCGTCGCTCACCTCCAGCACGAACTTCTGGCGGATGGCGCGGCCGAAGTCGGCGTAGCCGTTGGCCGGCAGCACGAACGATCCGGGGCCGCCCTTGACGTTATCGGTGTACCACTGCTCGAGCGGGTCGACTTGCTGCTTGCCGGGGAGGTACGACTGAGACGAAGGCGCCCCCGGGGTCACAACCTCCGGTCCGGCGTTCTCCAGGATAGGCAGGCCGTTGACCGTCACGCCGTACTTCACCAGCTCGTCGCGCACCGTCTCGATGGGCTCCTGGCTGTTGCAGTTGTCCTTGCCGTCACCCGACACGTCGAGCACGACCTTCGCCGCCTTGGAGGGAATTTGCGGCACGATCTTGTCGGAGACGACGCGCATCATGCGCGACATGCAGGTGAACTCGCCGGCCTGGCGCGGCAGCGAACGAACCTTCTTCGCCGCCAACTTCGCATCGGCCTCGCTGGCAATGTGCGTCCACGGCAGATTGACAGTCGGCTGATCCGCCCACGTGACGAGCGAGAACAAGATCCCGCCCTTCGCCCCGCCCACGATCGCCTGGATGACCCCGGGATCTTCAAGCGCCTGGGCGATGCCTTCCATCTGCAGCTTGTAGCGCTTCTCGTCGACCGAGTTCGAGAC
>CAVRND010000006.1:0-32495 GCA_963722495.1 uncultured Alphaproteobacteria bacterium
TGACGAGTTCATGGCCTGGCTCGCGGCATGGGAACCGCTTGGATCTCACGCTTCCGCCGCTTAGCTGAAACCGCTGTTTCGCCCAAAAGCGTGCCCTAGCGAGCTGACCCAACTAAAGGGCGGCACAGGCGTTCATCGCGAGTCTCAGAAGTTAGAAGTCGCGACGCCGAATCCGCGAAAGCCGCAAGGAACCAGGAGCGTAAGGCCGCGTTAGGATGCGTTGCAGTTGCTCCCGCGGGAGGAACCAATGGATCACAGATCTTCCAGGGAGACCCCAGCTTCTTCCTCGGCCGGCACCGACGTATCGACGGAGTTGACCGCCCTGCGTGCAGATGTAGTGGGCCTCGCAGAGTCAGTTAAACGATGGGTGGGAGAAGCCCCGGACCTCGCGATCGACGGTCTTGAGGGCGTTGCCGGTGATCGGCTCGGTGTCGGCACCCTCCGCCGTACAAATCCGTCCCGACGGCTATGTCGCCTGGGTCGGGCAGGGGACGAATGAGGGACTCGTCGAAGCTCTCACCACTTGGTTCGGACCGCGGTAGTCTGCGCTGGCCTCGCCGTCATCGGATCGTCATCGAGTAGACTGGCAACGACACCGCCGGTCGAGCCGACTTTGGCCCGCCGCGCGCTCGGCCGAGTAGATGAGGCCATTACCCCGGCTACACGACTTCCGAAGCCCTGCGCCGAACTGACTTGCGACATTCAACCTTGAGCAGTCACATCGGGGGTTCGAATCCCCTCTTGCGGCACCACACCAGCCCACGCCTTCGATTAGCGCGCTGATATCTATCATTGCTCGCTTTCCATAGTTCAGGACAGCGCGCGGACTCAGGCTTAGGGGATTTTTTTTGAACCCCTCTCGCTGCAGTGGCCTGATGCTCTGCGCGGGACCGACGCCCCTTCGGTCTTGATCTATCGCCGGCGATTATCGAGGTGTAACGACCACCGGCAAAAAAAAGGGGCCCTCACTCCAAGAAGCGTCCGCTCTGTGCGCACACCCGGTTACGAACTACGATGACGAACTCCGGCGTGCCTTCTTGATAAGCCGAGGAATCGGGCTCGATGGGGTGGGCGATGTGAGCGTCTTAAACTTGATAGCCTTCGTCTTGCAAAAAATCGAGTTTGTCCGCTAGGGGCCAAAAGCTGCCATCAGTGGTGTGCGGATAGCGGGATCGTCACGTTCGAGGAACCCGTTGTCGCCGGTGAGGCGGTTCTCGACGTCGAACTCGCGGAAATATTTGAGCTCGGTGCTGATCGGGATCTTGCCGCACATGAAGGTGTAGGTGATGTCGGGACCGAGACCGGTAACGCGGCCCTCGAAGCTGCCGATGCGCGCGCCGGCGCCGCTGTCGCCGGTGATCTGCTGGTAGTGATAGCCGGCGATGCCGAAGGCGAACGTCTTGGAGACGTGCTGCATCAGCGCCCACTCGACGTGGAACTCGGTGCCGGTCTTGTAGTCGGTCGCCGGGTTTTCGCCGTTGAACGTGAAGCCCGCGGTCATCGAGAGCTCGTGCCCGCGCTTGGCGTCGAAGTAGGTCACGGACGCGCTGGTATCGAGCGCCCAGCGATGAAACGAGATGATTGCTGATGCTCTCGGTGTCCCACGGTCCGATGGGGACGTTGAGCAGGGCGCCGACGTTCCAGTGCCAGTTGCCCTCATGCCAGCCGATCAGCGCGTTGAGGACCGGATCGCCGAAGTTGGTGGAGCTGTCCTCGAAATCGAAATGCCGTCCGGCCTGAATGGTCGTGCCGTTCGGCAGCGTGAGCGTCGCCAGCGCATCGATGTCGACGTCGACGTCTTTCCAGCCGTAAGGCGTCATGATGCCGAGGCCGACATTGCCGCCGAGAACTTTCTGCGGCGCGACCCACAGCGCGATGGGCAAGTTGATGTAGGCGTTGCCGGTCACGTCGATGTCGCGCTTGAGCGTCAGTTGCCGGTCCGCCGCAGCGCGATACCGGCGGCCGCCGCGCCGCTGGCGCTCCCCGAATAGGCGAAGTTGATGTCGGTGACGTAGGTGCCAGGCGGCGGCACGAAGCCGGCCATCGAGGTCTTGATGCCGAGCAGGTAGATGCCGGCGGCATTCTCCGCCGCGCGGGCTTGCGTTGCCGCCAGCGCGAGGCCGGCGGTGACCAGAAGGGCCCAACTGTTTTGTGGCTCGCATTGGCCGTCCGCTCCCGGAAAATTACCCGCAGATCGACCCGGGAATCCTAGCAGAGCGAGCGCCGTTGGTTAAGGGTAGTTGGGAGACAGTCGGCGTTAAACCATTGGTCAGATTGCCGATCGTATGTGGGCTGTGGTTTACTCGCCTCATCGGCGGCGGGTGCTTTAACCATCCGCCCTAGGGGATCGCGCCATGTCGCCCCTTCTCAAGCACGCGCAGACAGAGATGATCTGGATTCCGGGCGGCACGTTCGCCATGGGCTCGGACCATCATTACCCCGAGGAAGCGCCGGTCCATCGCGTGACCGTCGACGGCTTCTGGATCGATCCGACGCCGGTCACCAACCGCCAGTTCCGCGAGTTCGTCGAGGCGACCGGCTACGTCACGTTTGCCGAGATCGCGCCGCGACGCGAAGGACTATCCCGGCGCGCTGCCGCACATGCTCAAAGCCGGCTCGCTCGTCTTCCGGCCGCCGGCGGGGCACGGTCGACCTGCGCAACTGGAGCCAGTGGTGGGAGTTCCGCTTCGGCGCCAATTGGCGCCATCCCTACGGGCGCGGCACGCTGGATCAAGGGCCTCGACGATCATCCCGTGGTGCACGTCGCCTACCAGGACGCCGAAGCCTATGCGGAGTGGGCCGGCAAGGAGCTGCCGACGGAGGCCGAGTGGGAGTTCGCCGCGCGCGGCGGCCTCGAAGGCGCCGAGTTCGCCTGGGGCGATGAGTTCGCGCCCGGCGGTCGGCAGATGGCCAACACCTGGCAGGGCGCGTTTCCGCACGAGAACCTGAAGCTCGACGGCTGGGAGCGCACCTCGCCGGTCACCGCCTTTCCCGCCAACGGCTACGGCCTCTACGACATGATCGGCAACGTGTGGGAGTGGACGTCCGATTGGTTCGTACCCAAGCACCCGGCCGACGCGCCGAAGGCGTGCTGCATTCCCGAGAACCCGCGCGGCCCGCGCGAGGATCAGAGCTACGACCCGTGCCAGCCGAAGATCAAGATTCCGCGCAAGGTTCTGAAAGGCGGCTCGCATCTGTGCGCGCCGAACTATTGCCGGCGCTACCGGCCCGCCGCTCGCCATCCCGAGCCTATCGACACCTCGACGAGCCACGTGGGATTCCGGTGCGTCCAGCGAACAAGAAATTGAACAGGCGAGCACGGAGAGCAGCAAGCGGGGGTCCTTAAAGAAGTCGGCGCTAGAAAGGACACGCGATGACGTCGGGAGAAAAAACGCACAAGCGGACGCGCAATCCGACCTTGAACTCGATCGCAGAAACTTACTGCTGAGCGGCGCCTCGGCATTGGCGCTGGCCGCCGCAGGCGCGGCCGCAACGGACGCGGCGACGGCGCAGGAGGCGGCTGCCGCCGGCGCGCGGCACCGACAGGCGGCCAGCCCAACATCATCTTCATCATGGGAGACGACATCGGCATCTGGAACATCGGCGCCTACCACCGCGGCATGATGGCGGGGCGAACGCCCAACCTCGACAAGCTCGCCGCCGAAGGGATGCTGTTCACCGACTACTACGCCGAGGCGAGCTGCACGGCCGGCCGCGCCAACTTCATCACCGGCGAGCTGCCGATCCGCACGGGACTGACCACCGTCGGGCAGGCCGGCTCGCCCATCGGCATCCCGGCGCAGGCGGTGACGATCGCCACAGCGCTCAAGTCGATGGGCTACGCCACCGGGCAATTCGGCAAGAACCACCTGGGCGACCTCAACGAGTTCCTGCCGACCGTCCACGGCTTCGATGAGTTCTTCGGCTACCTGTATCACCTCGATGCGATGGAAGACCCGGCGCATCCCAACTATCCGCAGGATCTGCTCGCCACCATCGGCCCGCGCAACATGCTGCACAGCTGGGCGACCGACACCGACGATCCGACCGAGCAGCCGCGTTGGGGCAAGATCGGCAAGCAGAAGATCGAAGATGCCGGAACGCTCTACCCGGAGCGGATGGAGACGGTCGACGACGAGATCCTCGATAAGGCGCTCAAGTTCGTCGACAAGGCGCGCAGCCGACGGCAAGCCGTTCTTCCTGTGGCTCAACCCGACACGCATGCACGTCGTGACGCACCTCTCCGACAAGTACGAGGGGATGCGGAACTCGGAAAACAGTTGGAGTGAAGAAGAAGCCGGCATGGCTCAGCTCGACGACATCGTCGGCTCGGTCATGAAATATGTGCAAGGCAACGGGCTCGACGGCGACACGATCGTCGTCTTCTCCACCGACAACGGCACCGAGAACTTCACCTGGCCCGACGGCGGACAGACGCCGTTTGCCGGCGGCAAGGGAACCGCTCTCGAAGGCGGCTTCCGGGCACCTGCCATCATCCGCTGGCCGGGCAAGGTGCCGGCGGGCAAGGTCGAGAACGCCATCATGTCCGGTCTGGACTGGTTCCCGACCTTCGTCGCCGCGGCCGGCAACCCCAACATCGTCGATGAATTGAAGGCGGGGAAGCAGCTCGGCGATACGACCTACAAGGTCCATCTCGACGGCTACAACCAGATGGACCTGATCACCGGCAAGGGCCCGTCGGCGCGGCACGAGATCTACTACTTCACCGAGAGCACGCTCTCGGCCGTGCGCATCAACGACTACAAGTATCGCTTCACCGATCAGCCCAACGGCTGGCTCGGCGCGACCGAGAAGGTCGACTGGCCGATCCTGGTCAATCTCCGCCTCGATCCGTTCGAGCGGACCGGAATGTACAACGGCAAGGATAACGGCTCGCTCGGCTACTACAATTGGTTCGTCTACCAGTTCTGGCGCTTCCAGTTCGTGCAGCAGCAGGTCGCGAAACTGGCCAAGACGGCGATCGAGTTCCCGCCCATGCAAAAGGGCGCGAGCTTCAACCTCGAAGCCGTGAAAGCGCAGATCGAGAAGGCCATCGCGGCGCAGCCCGCCAAGTGAAGTTGGTTCCGTCGGGCGCGTCTGAGGGGCGCGCCCGGCGAAGGCTATCAAACCCAACGAAAAGAAGCGGAAGGCCGGCCACAAGCAGCAAGCAAGCGAGGGTCCTCAAAAGAATGTCGGCGTAGAAAGGACACGCAATGACGTCGGGAGAAAGAAATTCACAAGCGGATACGCAATCCGAATTGGCACCCGATCGCAGAAGGGTGCTGTTGAGCACCGCTTCGTTGCTCGCGTTGTCTGCCGTGAGCCGAGCGGCGGCGCAAACCCGCCGGCACCGCCGCAAGCCGAGATGGGCCCCGTAGCGCCGGCCGCCACGAAGGCGCCCGCGGGCAAGCCGAACATCCTCGTCATCTTCGGCGACGACATCGGCATCGCCAACATCAGCGCCTACTCGCAACGGCCTGATGGGCTACGAAACGCCGAACATCGACCGCATCGCCAAGGAAGGCATCAAGTTCCAGCACTACTACGGCGAGCAATCCTGCACCGCCGGCCGCGCGGCGTTCCTCACCGGCCAGCACGGCATTCGCACCGGCCTTACCAAGGTCGGCTTCCCCGGCGCGCCGATGGGCATGAGCCAGCTCGATCCGTCCATCGGCGGCCTGCTCAAGAACCTCGGCTACGCCACCGGCCAGTTCGGCAAGAACCACGTCGGCGATCGCAACCCGTCGCTGCCCGACGGTCAACGGCTTCGACGAGTTCTTCGGCAACCTCTACCACCTCAACGCCGAGGAAGAGCCGGAGCTGCCGGACTATCCGAAGGACCCGGCCTACCTCGCCAAGTTCGGCCCGCGCGGCGTGCTCCGCTGCAAGGCGACCGACGTCGACGACCCGACGGAAGATCCGCGCTTCGGCAAGGTCGGCAAGCAGACGATCGAGGACACCGGCGCGCTCACCAAGAAGCGCATGGAGACGATCGACGACGAGACGTCGGCCGCGGCCATCGACTTCATGAAGCGCCAGCAGGCGGCCGGCAAGCCGTTCTTCTGCTGGTTCAACGCCACGCGCATGCACTTGCGCACGCACGTGCGCGACTGAGCATCGCGGCCGCTACAAGCACGGCGACAGCGAATACATCGACGGCATGCTCGAGCACGACGACACCATCGGCACGCTGCTCAAGGCGCTCGACGACATGGGCATCGCCGACAACACCATCGTCGTCTACACGAGCGACAACGGCCCGCACATGAACACCTGGCCCGACGGCGCCATGACGTGGTTCCGCTCCGAGAAGAACACCAACTGGGAAGGCGCCTTCCGCGTGCCCTGCCTCGTCCGCTGGCCCGGCAAGATCAAGCCCGGCACCGTCACCAACGAGCTCATGAGCCACAACGATTGGATCCCGACGCTTTGCGCTATCGCCGGCGAGCCGGACATCGTGGGCAAGCTCAAGGCGGGCTACACCGCCAACGGCATCGACTACAAGGTCCACCTCGACGGCTACGACCAGTCGAAGTTCCTGAAGTCCGTCGCCGGCACCGCGGCCAACAACAACGGCGTGAAAAGCGCGCGCGACAGGTTCTTCTACTCCGACGACGACGGCCTGCTCGTCGCTATGCGGCAAGGCGACTACAAGTACGTCTTCTCGGAGCAGCGAGCGCCCGGCACGATGCAGGTGTGGGCGGAGCCGTTCACCACGCTGCGCCTGCAGAAAATCTACAACCTGTTCCAGGACCCGTTCGAGCGCGCCGACATCACGTCCAACACGTTCTGGGACTGGCAGCTCAACCACGTCCAGAACATGTACGGGGTCATGGACGAGGTCTTTAAGTTCGTCGGCGACGTTCAAGGAGTTCCCGCCGCGTTCGTTCCCGCCGAGCTTCAACCCGGCGAACATCATGAGCGAGACGCTCGAAGACTACAAAACCAAGAAGATGTTGAAGGAGAGCGTCGATCCCGAACGCATCCGCGGCCGGCTCAACCAGATGATCGATCAGCAGCTCCAGGAGCGCGCAATTCCGAAGCCATAGGGCGCTGACTTAAGCCGTTCTAGAGGAGCGCGCACGCATGAAGCTTAGAACGGCACTCGGCAATGTGCCCTCGGCGCTCGTCGCCCTTTGGCTGCTTGCGCTCGCAGGCCTCGTACACGCCGGCACGGCGAGCGATCCGCTGCCGTCGTGGAACGAGGGTGCGACGAAGCCGGCAATCATCGATTTCGTCGGGCGCGTCACGAAGGAAGGCGGCGCCGACTTCGTGCCGCGAAGCCGAGCGCATCGCCACGTTCGACAACGACGGCACGCTGTGGGCCGAGCAGCCGGTTTATTTCCAGGTCGCGTTCGCCTTCGATCGCATCAGGGCCCTGGCGCCTCAACACCCGGAGTGGAAGGACACCGAGCCGTACAAGAGCGTGCTCGAAGGAGACGACAAGTCGCTGGCGGCGCTGGATGAGAAGAGCCTGCTGCAAATCATCGAAGCGACGCATGCCGGCATGACCACGACCGAGTTTGCGGACACTGTCGAAAGCTGGATCGAGACGGCGCGCCATCCGCCGCGTTTTGTCCGCCCCTACACCGAGCTGGTCTATCAACCGATGCTGGAGCTGCTCGGTTATCTGCGCGCCAACGGCTTCAAGACCTTCATCGTCTCGGGCGGCGGCATCGAGTTCATGCGGCCATGGGTACCGCGCGTCTACGGCATCCCGCCCGAGCAGGTCGTCGGCTCGTCGGGCGTCGTCAAGTTCGAAAAGGACGGCGAGGGGAAACCAGTCCTCGTCAAGGAACCCAAGATCGATTTCATCGACGACGGTCCGGGCAAGCCGGTCGGCATCAACCGCTTCATCGGCCGCCGGCCGATCTTCGCCTTCGGCAACTCCGACGGCGATCAGCAGATGCTCGAGTGGACCGCGGCCGGCAGCGGCGCGCGCTTCATGGGGCTCGTCCACCACACCGACGCCGAGCGCGAGTGGGCTTACGACCGGACCTCGCATGTCGGCAAGCTCGACAAGGCGCTCGATGAGGCGACTTCGCGCAAGGCTGGACCGTCGTCGACATGAAGCGGGACTGGCGCACGGTATTTCCCGGCGCGCCGTAGACGTCTGCTAAGGGTCATGAGCCGACCTGACGCGAGGCATCCACGAGGTCCGCTGTCCTATCGGCAGGAGACAAATTTCACCGGTGAAATCGTGGGCTCGACCACGGCGACTGGTTACAGAACTAACAGTTCATAACGAGCTGCGCTTAAGTCGCTCGAAGCGTTGGCGTATCTCCAGCGCGTAATCACTCGCGCGGCGTGCGCTGGTTTCAAATCTGCTCAAGCTTCTGAGACCCTAATGGGTCGTTGCAAGCCAACGAAGCCTCTTGCCAGGCGGTGCTACACTGGGTGCATCCCCTAGAAGCAGCCCGGAGAAGCCCATGAGCAACGTGACGCCGTTCTTACCAGCGTTGTCGCCCCAAACCATTGCCGAGGAACAGGTGAGCGTTGCTCGCCTGTCAGACGTGCTGCAGTCGGCCTTCTTGGATCATGAGATAGACGACGGCGATCTCTACATCACGGATGGCGTGGAATATCCGTTCTGGGTGGCCGTCGCTGAGGAGCCAAAGCTCATTGCATTCTACACGTACTTCAAACCTGAAGAGCCGCCGCCCGTAGACTGGCTCATGCGTGTCAACGACCTCAACAGCACGATCAGAGTACCCCAGTTTTCATACCAGCGGGACGCGGTGTGGGGACGTTACTGGATGACCTACGATGGCGGGTTGAACGTTCGGCACTTCATCAAGATGGTCCGCCGCTTCAGTGGCGCGTTTCGCGTGGCGGTCAACGAAAGCATATCCAGAGGTGCGACTGAAGCTGCGGAGGAACTTGTCGAGAGTTCGAAATTTCCTGCGGTCTAGTGGCCGCCGTTCCATTTGGAACGCGATGTCAGCCAGTCGGCTAGCTCGCTCACTCGTAGATCAGCTTGAGCAGCTCGGCCCCGTCTGACGAAGGAAGTTCATTGGCATCGATGGTGCCATCCTCATCAGGATCGGCCACCCTGAACCTGGCTTCGACCAAGTCAGCATATTCCTTGGTGTCGAGCGTGCCGTCGTTATCTGGATCGGCAGCTTTCAGGGCTGCGGCGTCCAGACGCCCATCAAGCTCCTTGGCATCAAGAGTTCCATCCTTGTCGGGATCAAGGGTCTTAAAGACCTTCGACCCACCAGCTTGGGCCTCCGGCAGGTCGATGGTGCCTTCATTGTCGGTATCGAGTGCCTTCAGCGCCTCTGGGCTCGCGAATAGCATCGTCGAAGAGGCCACCAACATCACGGCGCTAAGCTGGGCAAGAAGCCTCATTTTGGAATCCCTTGATCGCTGATCGGTACGTGAGCGGCGTGAGTTGCCGGCCTAGCGCTTGGGCTTGGACTTATGCTCTGCAGCTAAGCCAGCTTCGACAAGACGCCTAATCGCTTCGGCACGTGCTGGAATCTCCTGCTGCTGGCGACGCCATTCGTCGACCTTCCGCCAGAAGGAAGTTGAGAGTCGGATTTGATAGGGGCGAACGTCGTCTTCATCCATGGACGCACTATGCGCCAATGGCACATATAGTAGTCAATCCATCATAGATATCAACGAGTTGTGTGATATAGACGATATAATGTATATCGTGTATAATAATGGTGGCGAATTTTACTGCCGCTGCTGACAGCGTTCGCCCTCAAACAAAAACACGAAGCCTTGGGGTGAGGATGACGTCAAAGTACGGGATGGCCGAATGTTACGGCTGCTACGTTCGGTTGCCGAAACCGGAAATGTATCGGTCCACTAGATCGATGTCCAAGCCGCCAGCCAACCGGACCAGAGAGTATTGGGGGTCGCGGGGAGGCGTATATCAGCTGACCGGCAGAAGCGTTGTCCGGGGCCAGGGAAAGCAAAGCTCCAAGACAGTTTGGCGGTGCTGGAAGTGCTACCGGAGACACCTCATCAAGTGGGCTCTCCTATGGACGACGATGGCTGCAATCATGCTGGTGATATTCATGGCGGCTGCGGAAGAACAGAGGTCCCGAATGTCTGCGGGACAGGGCGCTGCCGTCAACCAAAGTGCAAGCCCTACTGTCCCCGTGTTGGCTCAGCCGTTGGAAAGCGATCGCATTCGCAGCAGGTGATTTCACATGATGAAATTAGCCCAGCCAGCGCTTCGCGCTTAGCCAGCTTGCGTGCGCTGAAGTGGTTTCCTGCTGGAAGCGTTTCATGTTGGGGACCTCGTGGCTCATCACGTAGCCTAGGTCCCTAGCTAGCGAACGTCTGATGACATCGCTTCTGCACATTCCCAATGCTTTAGCTGCCTCATCCAGCATGACTACCGTCTCGTGGGTTAGGCTAAGCAATATCTTGCGTGGGTAGTCTGACATGGGCTCCTTTTTCTTCGTTGGCGTGTTCTGTTGGATGACGTTGATTAGTTCTTTGGTGTCTGGCTCCGTTGAGGGTTCCGAGCTTAGGTATGCTTAGCAGTCAGTATGGGGCTGGCTTTGTCTAGCGCAGGCAATAGAAAGACATTGGCGGCGAGCGCACTCACCTCCACAAAATTTCAATCGGGTCGCCGTGAAATACACTAAGTGACCGTTACGCGGAGAACTGAACGTCTCCGCTGAACCAGCTAGCAGCCGAGCAATCGCGACTCACATACGTCGCAACACTCGAGTTGTCGTCTGCATCTTGGACCGTCCGAACCCAAGGAAAACCAGCTGTTGTGCTGGAGACGATCCAGGCAGTCTGGAGAGCCGAACGCAGCTTTAGATGCTGAAACGAAGTCTTGGGCTGTGCACTCTCGGGAACATGCAGGAGCACGTGAATATGCCGCGTGCCTGCGTCGCGTTGCCCTTGAAAAAATCCGATGTAGTGAAACCGCTCTGCGAGGGGGAGCTTGCTGAACCGCCTGTTCAAGTAGCGCTTACAAAGCAGGTAGTTCGCCTTCTTCAAGCTGTTTGCGACGCAGTCGTCCGTCGTGGGCTGTACGGCTTCTGCATCCAAGATCAAATGCATGCCCCAAGGATACTGACGCAGCCAATCTTGGACGCCGTGCTTATCAAATGTTGGCAGCGCTTGGACGTACTCGAACGTGCGCTTTTTAGTCATTGGGTTTGTATATATCCTTGTATGTGAGTGGCGCCTCCACCGTGTGTATTTATCTATATATGTCAGCGACTTAGCCCACGAGCTCAACGATTTTTCGCTTAGCTTCGGAATTTATTTCGATGTATCTCTGGGTCGTGCTGAGTGCAGAATGTCCGGCCAGCACCTGCACGTCGCGAAGCGAGCCGCCCACTGTTGATATACGGCGGGCGGCGTTGGTGATGAACGTGCGTCTGCCCGAGTGACTGGAGCATCCTTCAAACCCCAAGCGCCCGTACCAAGCTTTGAACAGATTTACGATCACCTGCGCGGACGTTGCCTTGCTGCGTTCGGTCTGGACGATGCGCTGTTCTGGCATTGCACGGGTGCAATCTGCCTTGAACGCCGACAGCGCGCTGTGAAGCTCCTTGCTGACGGGGATGGTCCTGCCCGACTTGCCCTTTGAAGCTTCGTCCCGCAGCGCGATGTCTGCAGCGATGCATCCGTCCGAGCTCGTGACCATCGACCACGTGAGCGCCGCTATCTCCTTGGCGCGGAGTCCCGCCCGTATGGACAGCAAGAAGATCAGACGATTGCGAGCGGGGTGCCTAGTCTTCTCTAGGTACGCCAACACCGCGTCTGTCTGCGCGCGGTTGAGTACTTTTGCTTGTTTGCCAAGGGCCATGCGGGCTCGCTTTTACGGGACACTCCTCAACCACTGCGGGCAATGCGCTATGCGGCGCGCTTGCTCTTCCGCAAAGGCTGCGACTGGAGATGGAGTTCAAGCTGCTCGTCCAATTCCCCCGCACGCACAGCAGCGATGAGCATGTCGATCGTAGCAACGAGCTTCGCCTTGTCCTTGAGCACGATTGCTGCCTTGCCCTTCTCAAACTCGAGCGGCTTGGCCCCGTAGCGAACGGTTAAATACAAGACGCCCGTCTCGTCGTTTCTCCACCAGGGTTGGACGCGCTTGGTCGTCTCAACGGGGGCCTTCTCCCCGTTTTCCTGCGTCACCCACTTCTGCAACTTACGTACGTATAGGGGGTCTTCCGCGAGGAGCTTTTGCTGCTCCAGATGGCCGACGAGTTTGGAGCGCCGCACCATCGCAGGGCTCTTCTGTGCGATAGGCTGTGCAGCAAATGTCAGCGTCTTCAGCGTCTTCATGGTTGTCTCCTCTTCCATGAGGAAACGATAACCTCAGTACACGGAGAAGGCTCGCTTTGGATTTGCCAGTGGGTGCAAGGGTCTAATCGCTTGCGTGTCGCTGCCCGCTACCATTGCGGCTACGGTTCAGGCTTGCTATGCCGACCTGTCCCGGTTACGCAGTTTCCCCGCTGGACATTCCATGTCCTAGTGGGACACCGCGGGACGTTCTCCAGCGTAACCGCAGCGTAACAGGAACTACTTGGCTGACGTCCGACGTCAAAAAAAACCAAGTAATTTCAATGGATGCCGCCTTAGCTCAGTTGGTTAGAGCGCTAGATTGTGGATCTAGAGGTCACCCGTTCAACCCGGGTAGGCGGTACCAACCAAGTCGGCCCCGTGCGCCCCTCTTCCTCACCAAAAGAATGTTTCCTCGATCTGCTCGCGCGCATTGCGCTGAATACCAGCTTGTCGCGGCGACGAGCGGCTAACGGGCATAGTCCGCGATGTGCGCTAGGAGTTCGGTTGGTGGGCCGGACGCGAGAGCCACGTTTCGGCTTCGTCGAGCGAAAATGAGTATTCATGCTCCGGAACGCCGGAGGCCATTCTCGCACCGGACTCGAGATTGATCAGGGCGTAGCGGTGGTGGCCCTTGCCCACCTTGTCGAGCCGGAAACCCTTCCGTTCGGCCAAGCGGTGAACGCTCTTCTCGTGCGAGCCGGTCATGAAGAATGCCCAGGTTAGGAAAGCTCGAGTACGGGCGCGTGAACAGCCAAGCGCGAACGTTAGCAGCTGAGCTGCACGATCGCTTCGCACGATTGAGTGAGATTGTCTTACGTGGGCGTGGGCCTGGCCGGCACGCATCGCTACAAACAGCATAGTTAACGCGCGCTGAAAGATCGCCGAGCGACCGGCGCGCGTTGCAGCGGGGCTATCGGACACATCCGTAGCGCCAGATGAGGAGATCCAACATGTTCCGCTGCCATATCCTTGCTTCCGCCGGCATCGCCGCCCTGCTGCTGACATGTGGCGCCGCCCAAGCGCACATCGTCTGTCACGGCGAATATCAAGTCGTCGAAGGCCAAGAGATTGAAACGCCGTACTGCGGGGATAACCACGTCGCTGCCATCGCCCGCAAACACGGCATGGAAGTGTCGAACGCCGAGGTACGTAACGACCCGGCCACGAAGGACGAGATCTGCCACTGGCTGCGCGGCCCGAGCGTCCGGCCGGAGTGCTGACGGCTAACCGGCCTACGGCAGCAGAGACCCGAACAGCGTGCTGGTGCCTTTCGGTCCATGCAGGACAAGCGTCCACGCGGTGAACTGGGAGGCATCCGTGCAACTGTTGCCCCGTCCATGCAGAATGAGGGTGGCGCGTTGGTCGCCACCCGTCACGCCCGTATAGAGATGAGCACTTTCGGCAAAGCGAACCTCGTCCAGAATGCCCGCCGCGGAAGAATCGATCTTCTGGGTCTCGACGTTGCGCTATTCGCGATTGCTGCAGCAGGCCAAGACTCAACACCAATGCCGCGCAGCAACCGCCCCGATCCTCGAGAAATGGCGATACTTCAAGAAATTACCCCAGCTGCAGATTGGTTCGCCGCGGCGACACGCCCCTGAGCGTATCAACCAATGCGCAACCAGCCATGCGCTAAGCCCAGTTTGCATTCGCCGCCTTTACGGCGCAGGCTTCGACCCACGGCCGGCGGAACATCATTCCCCCTTCATCGTTGTCGATCTGGAGGAACATCATGGCCCCACGCAAGAAAGCTACCCGTGCTAAGGCCGCGAAGAAGCCGGCCCCCAAAGCACGCAAGCGCGTACCTGCGAAGACCAGGGCCTTGGCGGTGCCTGATGCCATCGTGCGCGAAGAGCTTCCCTCGCTCCCTGCCATCGGCAACGGACAGGGGCTGCTTCACGCAATGCTAAGCTGGTCGCCCATGAGTGTCCTCGTTGCGCAGCAAGCCGCCTTCTGGGAAGGTTATACGGGTTCTGTCCAGACGGAACGCGCCGCTCCCCGAAAACGCGTGCGCTCGCGCTAAGTCGAGGCACGAATTCATGCTCAATCGACTTGCCGACTTTCTGGTCGGCCGCAGCATGCCCGCGATCGGCAACCATGCGGCGGATGAGATGCATCTCGCCGTCGCGGCTCTTCTCATCGAGGCAGCCCGGATGGACAGCACCTTCGATGCCGCGGAGCGCGGCTCCATCGAGGCTTTGCTGGCGAGCAAATTCGACCTCGACGGCCAGGCTGTGAGGCAGCTGATCGACGACGCTCAGCGGAAGGTCGAGAACTCGACGCAGTATTTTCCCTTCACCAACGCCATCAGCAAAAACATGACCATCGAGCAGCGCACCGAGATCATCGAGATGATGTGGTCCGTCGCGTACTCGGACGGCGTGCTCGATCCGCACGAGGACATGCTGTTGCGACAGGTCGCCGGTCTGCTGCACGTGCCTGATCGCGAGCGCGGCCTCGCACGCCAGCGCGCGCTCGCCGCCGCGGCTACGCGCACCGGCTAACCTCTTTAGCTGGGGCCCCGGGACCGGATACACTACAAATCGACTCGCGGCGCCGGCATAGCCGCGGCATAAAGGGCCGGACTGGCCGGGCTCGCGCCCGATCGGTGGCGCAGATACCCCTCAAAACGGAAAAGTGGCGGCTTCGGCCGGGGCTTTGCGTCGGTCGGACGCAGGTGTGTTATGATCATCCTGTATCAGCTAGCCATCGCCAGCTGGGCTTGGGCCCGCGGGCCGGGTAGCTGTGCTCATCGCATGAGGCTGACGGCTGCGGACGAAGGCAGAAAGGTTACTCAGTCAGTCATCATTCCGCTCCAGTCGCCATGCGAGGCACGGAGCGGCCCCATAATACGGCCCCCCACTCTCACTGGACGCTGCAGTTCGCGCACGATCATGCGCCTGCGCGGGTGGGGCGCGGAGGTCGACCGAAAGAGCAACAAGCAAGGAATAGTGCATCTTGAACGCAGAATCATCGGCCGAGACGACCCGGAGCGCCCGCGAGTGGGCCGCTGTGCTGGGTTCCTATCGCGAGCCTAGCGGCGTCCGCAGCACCATCGAGCTCGTCATCACCGCCGTAGCGTTCGGCCTGGCCTGGGCCGCGATGTGGGCCACGCTCGGCTTCGGCTACGCCATCACCTTGCTGCTGGCCATTCCCGCCGCCGGATTGCTCGTGCGCCTGTTCGTGCTGCAGCACGACTGCGGCCACGGCTCGTTTTATCGCACGCGCGCCACCAACGACTGGGTCGGGCGCGTGATCGGAACGCTGACGCTGACGCCGTACGATGCCTGGCGCCGCAGCCACAACTCGCACCATGCAAGCTCGGGCAATCTCGATCAGCGCGGCATCGGCGATATCGATACGCTCACCGTGCGCGAGTATCTGGCGCTGTCGCGAATGGGCAAGATTCGCTATCGGCTCTACCGTCACCCGATCGTGATGTTCGGCATCGGCCCCGCGTACCTGTTCCTGCTGCGCCACCGGCTACCCGTCGGCTACATGCGCAAGGGCTGGCAGCCGTGGATCAGCACGATGGCCACCAATGCGGCGACGGCGGTGATCATCACCGGCATGATCTGGCTGGTCGGCGCCGGTCCGTTCCTGCTCGTGCACCTGCCGGTCACGCTGCTCGCGGCGTCGATGGGCGTGTGGCTGTTCTACGTGCAGCATCAGTTCGAGGAGACGTCTTGGGCTGAGACGCCGGCCTGGAACATGCACGAGGCGGCGTTGCACGGCAGCTCGCACTATGATCTGCCGCCCGTGCTGCGCTGGTTCACCGCCAACATCGGCGTCCACCACGTGCACCATCTGTGCAGCCGCATTCCCTTCTACCGGCTGCCCGAAGTGCTGCGCGATCATCCGGAGCTCAACGAGACCAGCAGGCTGACGATCCTCGAGAGCTTGCACTCCGTGCGTCTCGTGCTTTGGGACGAGGAAAAGAAGCAGCTGATCTCGTTCAAGGACCTCCGCCTTGCGAGCCCGGCCGTCTCACAAGGCGAGGCAATGGCCTGATCTACCTCCAACGACGTTGGAGCCAACCAATAAAAAAGCCCCGGATCGCTCCGGGGCTTTTCGTTTTGGTGTGATGAGAGGCCGGACTTAGTAGTCCATGCCGCCCATGCCGCCCGGCATCGCCTGATGCCCGCTGTCCTTCTTCGGCAGCTCGGCAATCATCGCTTCGGTGGTGATCAGCAGGCCCGCGACGGAAGCCGCATCCTGCAGCGCGCAGCGCACGACCTTGGCGGGGTCGATCACGCCCTGAGCGACGAGATCGCCATAGGCGCCCGTCTGAGCGTTGAAGCCGAACGCATACGTCGCGTTCTCGAGGATCTTGCCGACGATCACCGAGCCGTCCTCACCGGCGTTGGTGAAGATCTGGCGCGACGGGGCCTGCAGCGCCTTGCGCACGATGGAGATCCCGGTCTTCTGATCGTCGTTGTCGGGCTTGAGAGCATCGAGCGCCTTGATGGCACGCAGCAGCGCAACGCCGCCGCCCGGAACGATGCCTTCCTCGACAGCCGCGCGGGTCGCGTGCAGCGCGTCGTCGACGCGATCCTTGCGCTCCTTGACCTCAACCTCGGTGGCACCGCCGACCTTGATGACGGCAACGCCGCCGGCCAGCTTGGCCAGACGCTCCTGCAGCTTCTCCTTGTCGTAGTCCGAGGTCGTCTCCTCGATCTGCGCCTTGATCTGCTTGATGCGCGCCTCGATGTCGGCCTTCTTGCCGGCGCCGTCGACGATCGTGGTGTCTTCCTTGTCGATCGTCACCTTCTTGGCGCGGCCGAGCATGTCGAGGGTGACGTTCTCCAGCTTGATGCCGAGATCCTCGGAGATGACGTCTGCCCGCCGGTGATGGTGGCGATGTCCTCGAGCATGGCCTTGCGGCGATCGCCGAAGCCCGGAGCCTTGACGGCCGCAACCTTGAGGCCGCCGCGCAGCTTGTTGACGACGAGCGTGGCGAGCGCCTCGCCTTCGACGTCCTCGGCGATGATGACCAGCGGCTTGCCGGACTGCACGACCGCTTCAAGCAGCGGCAGCAGCGTCTGCAGGCCGCCGAGCTTCTTCTCGTGGATCAGGATGTAAGGGTCTTCCAGCTCGACCAGCATCTTCTCGGCGTTGGTGATGAAGTACGGCGAGAGATAGCCGCGATCGAACTGCATGCCCTCGACGACCTCGAGCTCTGTCTCCAGGCTCTTGCTCTCTTCGATGGTGATGACGCCCTCGTTGCCGACGCGCTTCATCGCCTCGGCGAGCTTGGCGCCGATCTCGGCGTCGCCGTTCGACGAGATGGTGCCGACCTGGGCGATCTCGGCGTTGGACGTGACCTTCTTGGCCTTCGTCTTCAGCTCTTCGACGACGGCGGCAACCGCCTGGTCGATGCCGCGCCGCAGATCCATCGGATTGGCGCCGGCCGCAACCGACTTGGCGCCTTCCTTGATGATCGCCTGGGCGAGCACGGTGGCGGTGGTGGTGCCGTCGCCGGCGAGGTCGGAGGTCTTCGAGGCGACCTCCTTGAGCATCTGCGCGCCCATGTTCTCGAACTTGTCCTCAAGCTCGATTTCCTTGGCGACCGTCACGCCGTCCTTGGTGATGCGCGGGGCGCCGTACGACTTGTCGAGCACGACGTTGCGGCCCTTGGGACCGAGCGTGACTTTCACGGCGTTGGCGAGGATGTCGACGCCGCGCAGCATGCGATCGCGCGCGTCTTGACCGAATTTGACGTCTTTAGAGGCCATGGTGAGCAACTCCTGAAATGTTGGGGGATCGGCGTCGTGAGCGCTTAGGCGGCGGCCTTGATCTTGGTGCTGCCCTCGATGACGCCGAGGATGTCGCTCTCTTTCATGATAAGGAGGTCGTCACCGTCGATCTTCACCTCGGTGCCCGACCACTTGCCGAACAGCACCGTGTCGCCGGCCTTGACGTCCGGCGCGTTGATCTTGCCGCTTTCGTCGCGGGTACCCGGGCCGACGGCTACGACTTCGCCGCGCATCGGCTTTTCCTTGACGGTATCGGGAATGATGATGCCGCCCGCGCTCTTGCTGTCCTCTTCGAGCCGTTTAACAACGACGCGGTCGTGCAAGGGCCGGAATTTCATTGAAATCCTCAAATCTCTGATTTTGGGGGCGAGGTGCGGATTCGGGGCGTTGAGCAACAGCCCCTCTCAGGCACGCGGATAGCCTTAGCACTCTTATCCGCTGAGTGCTAATGATGTTTGGGACGGCCCGGCGTGCTCTGAGACGGCATAGGAAACGAATTGATGACACTTGAGGCATTCGGCTGGAGCGAGCGACGGCAGGCGGAATTCGCCGCCGCACGCCGCCGAGGGTCTGGTGCCTGGCCGCGTCGTCGGCGAGCACCGCAGCCACTTTCAGCGTCGCCACCGACGCGGCCGAGCTGTCGGCGGAGCTGACCGGCCGCCTGCGCAATGCCGCCGCGCAGCGCTCCGACCTGCCGGGCGTCGGCGACTTCGTTGCGCTGCGGCTTGTCGGCAGGCGACGGCACACGCCACCATCGAGGAGGTGCTGCCGCGCACCAGCGCGCTGGTCCGCAAGGCGTCGGGCGAGGAGCGCCCGCAACTGCTTGGCAGCGAACGTCGACGTCGTCTTCATCGTCACGGCGCCGGACGGCGATTTCAATCTGCCGCGCATCGAGCGGTTGCTGGCGTTGGTCGCCGACAGCGGCGCCGCCCCGGTGATCGTTCTCAACAAGGTCGGATCTCAGCCGACGATGTCGCCGGGATGACGGATCAGATCGCCACGATCGCCCCAGGAGTTCCCGTGCATGCCATCAGCGCCCGCGCCGGCGACGGCATCGCTGCGATCGAGCAGTATTTCGCCGGCAACCGCACCGTCGGCCTCATCGGCTCGTCGGGTGTCGGCAAGTCGACGCTGACCAACGAGCTGCTGGGACGCGCGGCCCAGGCGACGCAGGAAGTGCGCGCGCACGACAGCCGCGGCCGTCACACGACGACGCATCGCCAGCTTTTCCTGCGCCCGCACGGCGGCTCCATCATCGACACGCCCGGCATGCGCGGCGTCGAGCGGTGGCTCCCGGCAGAAAGCCGGAAGCAACTTCGACGGACATCGAGGCACTCGCGCTCGAGTGCAAGTTCAGCAATTGCCGCCATGAAGCCGAGCCGAAGTGCGCGGTGCGCGCTGCCGTCGCGCGTGGCGACTCGATGCCGAGCGCGTTGCCGGCTATGTCGGCGTGCGCGCGAGGCCAAATCAAGCGCGCGGTAAGCGCACGCCGCCACGCGCGAGAAGTCGCAGATCAGTTCACCGCGACGGCGGTCTCGGACGACTTCGTCGGTCCACACCTTGAAGCCTTCGAGCATGTTGGGACCGAACGTCGTCGTCATGGCGACGTCGGCGGCGTCCCGTCCGCGCGCAATCAGTACCCGGCCGATGCGCGGAACGTTGTTGCGCGGATCGAATGTGTACCATTGGCCGCCGATGTAAGGCCTCGAACCAGGCTGCGAAATCGCCGGGCGGATAAGGCGGCGGCGTGCCGACGTCGCCGAGGTAGCCGGTGCAATAGCGGGCCGGAATGTTCAGCGCCCGGCAGAAGGCAACGGCCAGGTGTGCGTAGTCGCGGCAGACGCCGCGCTTTTCCGCATAGGCCTCCGAGGCCGTTCGCGTCACGCGCGCGTGCTCGTAGCCGAACGCGATGTGCTTATGGACGAAGTCGCAGATCGCCTGCACGCGGCCCCAGCCCGGCTTGCGCGGCCAAACAGCTTCCACGCGAGATCCAGCAGCTGGTCGCTGTCGCAGAAGCGGCTGGCCAGCAGAAAGACGAGCGCCTCTTCGGGCAGCTCCTCGACCGGAACCTGGGCCGCATGCCGGAGCCACGGGATCGGGCTTGCCCCGTATCGGTGACCATGGCGTCGGTCGAGATGCTGCACCTTGCCCTTCGGCGCGACGATCCTGCAGCACCAGTTGCCGAAGCCGTCGCGGTAGCCGGAGATCGGCACAGAAGGACTGATGATGACGTGGTCGGGCGCCGCCAGATCGGCGACGCGCGTGAAATGAATGTTGAGCATCAAGATGGCGGGTGTCGGTTGCGGAAACGCGTACTGCAGCTCGTAGCCGACACGAAGTTTCATCTTGCCACCTGTTCTGCCGCAACCGCTCGAATAGCCTGTCGCACATGCGGGCCTACTTCTTGACGGCGTCGGCCATCAAGCGTCCCAGCTCCTGCGCCTGCAATGCATACGTCTGCATCTGGCTCTGGGCGTAATGGGTCTGCAGCGAAATCACATCCTGAATGTCCTTGGCGTTGGCGAGCGAGCTGGCGAGCGCAAACCCGGCGTCTGCATTCTGCTTGGCAAAGCGCACCGCGCGGTCCTGGACGGTTTTGAAGCCGGACGTCAGCTCGTTCGGCGGCAGTGCGCCCCACCACATGCTCATGGCCTGCGTCATGGCGTTCATGAACTGGCCGTACGCGGCGCTCGCCTGCTCGACGTTCTTTTCGGCGATGTCGCGGAACTGCTGCGGGATGTCGAAGGACGGGTTGTTGGCCATGGGATTCACTTGCTTTCTCTGTCGCGCTCACGTGCGTTAGGGGTTGCCGCGAGCTGACGATTATCAGGACAGGACGCGCGTCTGCGATCCGCTAAGCGTCATCGATAGCACGAAAAGTGCCCTGCAGTGCAAACTGGCCGGGTGGGCGCCGCAGAGATATTGGCTATCGCGGTACGAGCAAGGTGAGCGGCCAGACGTAGGCCTGGCCCATGACCAGCAGCCCGACGAGGGTCGCCAGCGCGATCGAATGGAAGAATACGAAGCGCAGGATCGATCCTTCGTGCCCGTACCAGCGCGTCGCCGTCGAGGCGACGACGATCGATTGCGCGTCCATCATTTTGCCCATCACGCCACCGGAGCTGTTGGCGGCAGCCATCAACACCGGATTGATGCCGAGCTGCTCGGCGGTGACGCGTTGCAGGCCGCCGAAGAGAACGTTCGACGACGTGTCGGAGCCGGTCAGCGTCACGCCCAGCCAGCCGATGAGCGTGCCGAACAGCGGGTACAACCAACCGGTACCGGCCAACGCCAAGCCGAGCGTCGCGTCGGTGCCCGAGTAGCGGGTCACGAAGCCGATCGCCAGCATGCAGGCGATCGTCAGCAGCGAGTAGCGGACGAGGTAGATGGTGCGGCCGTAGGCGCGCACGAGGCCGCTCGACGCTATAGCCGAGGAACAGCCCGGAGACGATCGGCCGCCAGCAGGATGCCCGTGCCTGTCGCGGACAGCAGATTGAGATTGAAGATAGCTGCTTCGATTTTCGGAGCGGCGACCACCGGCGGCATCTTCTGCACCAGCTCGTGCAGTCCGGCGACGGGCAGCTTCGCCGCCCACAAGCCGTCGAGCGCCGCGCGCACCTGCGGCGTGCCCCACAGGAAGACGAACGCGCTGAGAATTAGCCACGGCGTCCACGCCCGGCGCACTGCCGCGGCATCATCGCGAGCGGCAGGTGTTTCGGTCACGCGTACTCGGGTCGCTTCCACTGCTGCCCGGCATGGCCGTCATCGGATGCGCGGGCCGCCACACTCGGAGGAACAGCGCCAGCGAGGCCATCGACACGATGGCGGCGACGATGTCGACGAGCCATGGCCCATGGAAGTTCGAAACCAGGAACTGCGGTATCGCGAACGACAGGCCCGCAACGAGGATCGGCGGCCATATCTCGATCGTCCGACGCAACCCGACGAACGCAGCGATGAGCCAGAAGGGCACCAGCACCGAAAAGAACGGAAGCTGCCGGCCGACCATGCCGCTGAGCTCATGCAGGTCGAGCCCGGTCACCGCCGCCAAGGCGATGATGGGCGTGCCGAGCGCGCCGAACGCCACCGGCGCCGTGTTGGCGATCAGGGAAAGGCCGGACGCAGCGAGCGGCGAAAAGCCGAGCCCGATGAGCATCGCCGCGGTAACCGCCACCGGCGTGCCGAACCCGGCCGCACCTTCGAAGAATGCGCCGAGGCAGAAGGCGACGAAGAGAACCTGCAGCCGGCGATCGTCGCTGATGGCGCCGATCGAGCGCCGCAGGACCTCGAACTCGCCTTTCTCGCTGGTGAGCTGATAGAGAAAAATGACGTTGAGGATGATCCAGCCGATGGGCAGCAGACCGAAAGCGGCGCCGTAGAGAGCGGCAAGACCCGCCATCTTGACCGGCATGCCGTAAGCGAAGATGGCCACTGCAACGGCGGCCGCGAGACCCAGAAGCGCGGCGACGTGCGCGCGCAACTCGAGCAGCCCGATGCCTCCCAGCAGCACGACGACCGGGCAATGCCGCCACGACGGTCGACAGGAACATGCTGCCGAACGGGTCGTAAACCTGCGCCCACATGCTGTGCGTATCCCCCGTAGATGGGCGGTTCAAGCCGCCCTTGTCGTTTAGCGTTTCTACATTGCAGCGAAGTGAGATGGGCGCCAAGCACCAAGACATTGACACGCCCCCAGCTTTCAGAACGACGGACAACGAGCATGATCAGCAACTTCAGAGATCACGCAGCCAATGAGCGTACGTTCCTTGCTTGGGTGCGCACCGCGATCGCCATCATGGCGTTCGGGTTCTTCGTCGAAAAATTCGATCTGTTCATCGAGTTGGCCGCCCCGGCGCTGGCCGATCACACCATCGCGATGGCGGGCCAGAGCTTGGGAAATTTTGCCGGGCTTGCCGCTCGTCGTCCTGGGCATCGTGATGATTGTCCTGGCGGCCGGCCGCTTCATCCAGACCACGCGCGACATCGATAGCGCCGAGCAGCGCGCGGCCGAGGGGGATCAGTGCCGACTTAGCGCTCGCCGGGCCTTATGGCGCTCCTGGGGTGCGCGCTGTTCGTTTATCTCTCGCACCGGGTGTTTACCGGTGCATGATCGGGCACTGTTTCCTGCGGCGCTTGCCTGCGTGGGTGCGGCGTTCAGTGAGCGCCAAGAAGGTCGACCGCGCGGGCAAGCTGCCATAGAACGTCGCGACCGAAGCGCCCAGCTGCAACGGCGCGTACATACCGCCGCCGCGATAATCCCAGACAATGAGCCAAGCAAAAGAACTCCCCTTCCTGCGTTACCCTGACTTCAGCCTGCTGCTCGTCGCGCGTTTCCTGTCGTCGGTCGCGATGCTGACGCAGAGCGTGACGCTGGGCTGGCAAGTGTATTCGCTCGCCCGGCTCGATCACTCGATCGAGTACTCCTCTTTCCTCGTCGGCATGATCGGGCTGGCGCAGTTCGTGCCCATGTTCGCCTTCGTGCTGCTGGCGGGCGAAACCGCCGACCGCTACGACAGGCGCAAGATTCTCGATCGCCTGCTGCGCGCTGCAGGTGGTGTGCTCGGCGAGCCTCGCGTTGCTCGCCGACATGGAGCAGCCGAGCCTCGTCGGCATCTTCGCCGTCGCGGCGCTGTTCGGCGTCGGGACGCGCCTTCACGATGCCGGCGAGCGCTTCGATGGGCCCCATGCTGGTGCCGCGCGAGATACTGCCGCGCGCCATCGGCTGGAATACGCTCGCCATGCAGGGCGGCATGGTGCTCGGGCCGTGGCTCGGCGGTCTGCTGTGCGCCATCTCTGTGCCGGCCGCTTACGGTACCTCTGCGGGGCTTTACGTCGCTGCTGGCATCGCGGTCTCGTTCATTGCCGCCAACACCCAGCCCGACCACAAGGGCGGCGCGCGCCTTAAGCTGATCGCCGAAGGTCTCGCCTACGTGTGGTCGAACAAGATCGTATTCGGCGCCATCTCGCTCGATCTCTTTGCCGTGCTGCTCGGCGGCGTCACGGCGCTGCTGCCGGTGTTCGCGCGCGATATCCTGCACATCGGCCCGGACGGATTTGGATTGCTGCGCTCGGGGCCAGCGATCGGCGGCGGACTGATGGCGCTGGCGCTGAGCACGCGCCCGATTCAGCGCGACGCCGGCTTCTGGATGCTCGTGTCGGTCGCCGCCTACGGGTTCGCGACGATTATCTTCGCGGTATCGACGTGGATCTGGATATCGATGGTGGCGCTGGCCGCACTCGGCGCCGCGGACGCCGTGTCGGTGTTCGTGCGCCAGAGCCTCATCCAGATCGTTACGCCCGATCCGATGCGCGGCCGCGTCACCGCGGTATCATCGCTGTTCATCAGCGCGTCGAATGAGCTGGGCGAGTTCGAAAGTGGCGTTGCGGCGCGCTTTCTCGGGCCGATTGGCGCGGCGATATTCGGCGGCGTGGGTTCGATCGCGCTGACGGGCGTGTGGGCGAAGATGTTCCCGGCCTTGCGCGACGCGCACCTCGACACCGTGCGGACGGAAATCCCGCCGAAGGTGTGAGAACTCTGAAGCCGGCGCGGCGGGAATAACAATCCCGTCGACGGCCGGCGTAGGCGATCAAATCCGCTGTAGCAGATAGATGATGAGCACGATGATGAGGATGGTGCCGAGCAGACCCGACGGACCGTAACCCCAGCTACGGCTGTGTCCCCAGTTCGGCAAAGCGCCGATGAGCGCAAGAATAAGAATGACGATGATTACGGTTTCCAACATTTGCGGTAATCCCTTTTTTCTTCCCCGGGCTAACGCGAGGTATAGCCTCAAGTTCCGCTCACTGCGGGTTTATGCAGGCCGATTGTCCGCGTGCGTGCGGCCACGACGTGCAGCGATTACGCAAACGAAAGCCCCCGATCGACGATCGGGGGCTTCGTCGTTTCGCTCTACGATGCGCTTTCGCGACGACCGCCTTAGGCGGTTGCTTGTGGGGCGCCCGCGAATTTATCGAGTTCCGCAACGCGCGGTGCGTTGCCGGGATTGAGCAAAAACTCGATCATCTCGGGGCTCACGGGCTTGGCTGCATAAGTATGCGGAACCGTGCCGAGACCGGCGCCGACATTCGGATGGCCGGAGAGTACGATCACCTTGACGCCCATCGACTGCAGGGTCTGCGCGATGCCGCTGCCGGTGTGGCCATCAGCGAGCTCGAGATCGATAATCGCGATGTCAGGCGTCGCCTCGCTGGTCGCCTTCAGTGCGTCGCGCGCGTTGGCGTAAACGCCTTGAACCGCATGTCCAGCGCCCTCGACGCTCATCGAGAGATCGGCAGCGAGAAATGCGTCGTCTTCACAGATAAGGACGTTGCTCATCGCACGGTACTCCTTCACGTTCACGCAACAAACGTTAAGAGTGACGCGCCGGTTCCGCACTGCAGCATCTGTCGCAGCGAACCGCAGGTCGTGGCGGGATTTGCTCCGAAGAGCCCTAAGGATTGCTGGCTTCGCCTTGCGCAGGCTCAGGCGAGGGCTGTGATCTCGCCACCGCCTCGAGACCGCGGTCGATTGCGCTCGCCAACTCGCTCATCTCCGGTGGAGGAGGCAGCATCGTAATTTCCTCATAGAGGAAACGCAGCTGCTTCGATGTCACGCGTGTCCAGTGAAACCCGTCGACCATGCCCACCTCCAGAAGTCGCCGCGACGCTCACACGCTAAGTGGACTAATCAACGGCGGTATTATGGACGGCGTTCCATCGTCGCCTGCGCCCGATTTTGCATACCTCTTTTCCGCGCCTGCATTGCACCATTGGTGGGGTGGTCGCTAGGAAACTTAACGGTCCTACGCGGAGTTACGCCGCCGATGTTCCGCATGCCGGGCGCAGATGTGGCGCAATCGCCTCGCCCGTAGGACTTCTGAGGGATTTGGGAACGACAATTCAACCGCAGCGTTGCCCCGCGAATGGGGGCGCGGAGATCCGATATGCATCGTGAACGTTTCGCTCAATACCGCTGGTATCTGCTTGATGCAGTGCAACTGGCGGCCGTCGCGCTGATCGGTCTGGCATTGATGCCCGCCGGCGCGCACGTGTTCGAGATGTCCGGCAAATTGGCGCTGAGGCCGGCCGACTATGTCACCGTCCAAAGCGTGCATCATGGCTGGGTAGCGTTTGCGACCATAACGCTGTTGGCCACGGCGGCCATTGGGGATCACACGTACCTTGTACGGCGCAACGCGACGTCCTTTGGCTGGTCGATAGTTGCGCTCGTCTTGGTTGGCGCTGCGCAAGTCGTCTTCTGGACCGTTGCCTATCCAATCAACGCCGCGACCGAAGGCTGGTCGGTGCTGCCAGTCGACTTCGACGCCGCACGCCAAAAGTGGGAGTACGCCTTCGCCGGCGCGGGCATTTTGAGCTTCGCCGGCCTGCTCGCGTTGGTGAGGTCGATCGAGGCTAGCCGCCCCTTCGCCAGCCTGTCGATTCTCGAATCCATTGAACGCGAGGCGGGCGTGCGCGCCGCGCGCATGCGGGCGCTGGCCGGCATCAAGCAGCCACCGCTAGAGGCAGCCGCACCGCGGAACCGGGCGGCCTAGCAGATCAAGCTTTCGGAAGCCACTGGTACATCCAGGTCTCGGAGAGCGTTTCATTTCCGAGGCGCAGGTAGCAGCGCAGGTCGACCGGGCCGCCGCCTTCGGTCGTGAGATCGAACAGCGCGCGCCAGCGGTCCGTGCCAACCACCTTGACGACGTACGCGTTGTCGACGCGACCGCGCGAATGGGACACCACCGGTGTCACGTCGAACCGCTGCTCCATTGTTGCCAGGGGACCGCCGGCGAAGTCGATGACGAATTTGCGTTTGTCGTCGTCGTCCGGATGGGGCACACCCGGGACACCGCCGGCACCACTATGCGTCGACACCACTCGGGCGATATTGACCGGCGGGTTCGGCTCGTCGTTCTGCCAATACAGCTTGTACGCGTAAGCCAGCTCATCGCCCGCGTGCACCGGCTTTTTCGGGACCCAATAGGCAACGATATTGTCGTTCGTCTCGTCCTTCGTCGGGATCTCGACGAGCTGCACCGCGCCCTCACCCCAATCACCGATCGGCTCGACCCAGATGCCGGGACGCTTATTGTAGAAGGCGCCATCGTCCTGATACTCACCGAAGTCGCGGTCGCGCTGCATCAGGCCGAAGCCCTTCGGGGCCGCGTCGGAGAACGTATTGGTGCGCACCATCGGGCCGTTATTGAGCGGGCGCCAGATGTGCTCGCCGACGCCGGTCCACATGGCGAGACCGTCGCTGTCGTGGATCTCCGGACGCCAGTCGGTCGCGTAGCGGCGGTCGTTTTCGCCATACCAGAACATGCTGGTGAGCGGGGCGATGCCGACGCGATCGATGTCGGTGCGGGCATAGAGATCGGCGCTGATGTTGATGATGGCGCCGCGGCCCTTGACCGCCTCGAAGCGGTAGGCGCCGGAGATGCTCGGCCCATCGAGCAGCGCGTAAATGGTGATCGATGGCGCGTCAACCTTGGGCTCATCGAGCCAGAATTCAACGAAGCGCGGAAACTCCTCAGGCTGCGGCATGGCCGTGTTGATGGCGATGCCGCGCGCCGATGCGCCGTACTGATTGTCCTCGCCCGAGGTGCGGAAGTAGCTGGCGCCTTGGAAGGCGAGCCAGTCGGTTTCCTTGCCGCGGCCGTCCATCACGCGAAATCCGGAGAAGCCGAGATCCGGCGGCAGGGTTTCGGCGAAGGTCTCGTCCTTGTAGTCGAAGCAATCGGGCGTATAGAGCAGCTCGCGAGCCGTGCCGTTCGAGAGCTCGTTGATGCGCACGCCATACGGATTAAAGCGGTCCACGTGGAATAGGCGTACTGGGCAGGCGCCCGGCCCCGTCGGCCACAGCGCGCGATCGGCGCGGAATTTGATTGCCTGCACGGCGTCGAAGTCGACCTTGTCGACCACCTTGGGTGCCGGCGCCGCCGCAACGTATGGCTTGGCCGCCAGCGCTTTGGCGCGCTCGCGCAAGGCGTCGAAACTGAACGGTCGCGGCTCGCCAAATCGTGGCACTGGCGGCGGTCCGGCGCGCGCCGGAACGATGTCCGCTACCATCATGAGTAGGGCCCAGGGCCCGCCCGTCGCGAGGACTTGTCTTCGGCTGACGATAGACATGCTCGATCCCAAGACTGAACTCTGATTGTGAATCGGCACGACATGGCGAATGGGGCGCTGGCTTGTCAACAGAAGCCCCCTGTCGCCCTTAGTCGCGGACTAGGTAACAAGCGGAAGATAATGGCAAATGTGTTGCAGTTCGTGTCGCTGCTGCCATCCGTTCCCGGTTTCTCGCTGCAGTGCGGAACTCGCCTTCGTGCGCCGTGTTGAGTGGCTATGCCAACGCTCCCCGGAAACGTTCACCGCGCCCTTCCCAGGGATCCGCGCCTCGACAGCACGCTTGGTCTGCTGACGGACGGTTATGAGTTCGTCTCCAAGCGAGCACGCCGTCTTGGCTCCGACGCTTTCACGGCGCGCTTCTTGGCCTACGACGTCGTGTGCATGACGGGCGTCGATGCAGCGCGCGAGTTCTACGATACGGATTTGTTCGAGCGCGCCCACGTGATGCCCGACCGCATCCAGAGCACGCTCGTCGGTGAGAGAGGCGTGCAGGGTCTCGACGGTGAGGCTCACGCGCATCGCAAGGCGGCTTTCATGTCGCTGATGACGCCAGAGAGCATTGCCGAGCTTATCCGCATCACCGGACGACACTGGGACAAGGCCATCGCGCCACTGGCCCGAACGCAACCAGGTCGAGCTGTTTAATGAAGCCAAGCACGTGCTTTGCCGTGCCGCCTGCGCGTGGGCCGGCGTGCCGCTGCCGAATTTCGAGGTCGCCACTCGCACGCGCGATCTTGCGGCCATGGTCGATGCCTTCGGTGGAGTAGCGTGGCGCAATTGGCGTGGGCGCTGGGCGCGAGCGCGCTCGGAGCTCTGGATGCGGTCGATGATCGAACGCGTGCGCGGGCGCACGTTCACCGCGCAGCCCGATTCCGCTTTGGCACTGTGGACGTCGCATCGCGATGCGAACGGAAATCTGTTGGCGTCCAAAGTCGCGTCGGTCGAACTGCTCAACGTGCTGCGTCCGATCGTGGCGGTATCCAACTACATCGCCTTTGCGGGAGCGGCTCTCACTAAACATCCAGAGTATTGCCGCAGATTGCGTGCCGGCGAGAAAGGTCTCGAGGAGTGCTTCGTGCACGAGCTGCGGCGATACTATCCGTTTGCCCCATTCGTCGGCGCGCGCACCAAGACGGCGTTCGACAGTGCTACCGGCTGCCGTTTGCCGAGGGATCAGCTCGTTATCCTCGACCTCTACGGCACCAATCGCGATCCGCGCCTGTGGCGTGAGCCGGACGCGTTTCTTCCCGAGCGCTTCCACAAACGCGTCATTGGCGCCTTCGACTATTTGCCGCAAGGCGGCGGTGATCCGTCGGTTGGGCATCGCTGTGCCGGAGAGTGGATCACCATCGCGCTGCTGCGTCAGGCGGTACGGATGCTGACCCAGGCGATCAGCTTCGACGTGCCTGAGCAGGACATGTCATTCAGCTTGGCGCGCATGCCGACGTATCCGCGCAGCGGCGTGTGTCTCGGTAACGTGCGGCACGAGCGCAGCGTCGCCGCAATCGATTCGATGTCGTCCTTCGGATGTCCCGATCCGTTGCGGCGCTCGAAGTGATCCGCGCGAGCACATTCAGGCGCCGTGGATTTCGAAATGGCGATGTGCGGGGGCATAGCCGCGCTCAGTCGGAACCGCCCTGCGGACGAGGCGTTTTCGTACCGGGAGGAAAGAAACCAATAGGAGGAAATTCGAATGAGACTTCACGCGATCATTGCTGCATCGGCTCTCGCCATATCGAGCGCCGCCGCGTTCGCCCAGACTTCGCCGGCCGACCCGAACACGAATAAGAACATGCAGCCGGCCCCTGGGGCGACCAACCCGTCAGATCCATCTTCCGCTTCAAACCCGGCCGCTGCCGCGCCGACCGCTCCTCCGGCAACGGGTAATGGCTCGGCTGCCGGCGCGTCGGAAGGCGCAAGTACGGGTGAGTCCGGCTCGAGTGCGCCGGCAATTCCCGCCGATCCAAACACCAAGCAAAATGTGCAGCCGGGTCCGAGCAACCTGACGCCTGCCGATCCGGCAACCGGCGACAACTCCGGGGCGCGCGCTCCGACCGCTCCTTAGTCGCCGTCGATGAATTAACGCGGCAGAACGTCAGCAAAGTCGCGTTTGGCCCGGCGATCTCGGCAGATCGCCGGGCCCTGTTACATTCAAAGCATGCATAAGATGGCGCGACGTTTTTGCGTTTCCCCGCACTAGCGACTCCAAAAATTTTCGGAGATAGTCAGTGCTCTGCTGCGATGCACGCGTGAGCGTTGCGCGGCAGTGAGACGGGGAGGGAATTCTTGGTCAGCAAGCTTCTCGCTGCACGCGCCGCCTTGTCGTGCGCCATCTCAGGCGCAGTGGCGCTCTGCGTGTTGGTCGTCCAATCGAAAGAACTCAGCGCCGATCCGGCCGTGATGCAGTCGTCCGTGTACGGCGCCTACGGCCCCGAGGGGCAGCGCATGCGCGAGCAGCTGTGGCTGCTACCGGGTGGCGATACGGCCGTGGCGTTGCGCGCCACCGTGTTCCGTCCCGCCGGCGCGATCACAGAGCGCCATCCGCTCGTCGTCATCAATCATGGAACGTCGGAATCGAACCGCATGTCGGTGTCGATGCCGGTTTACTACTGGCTGTCGCGCTGGTTCGTCGATCGCGGCTTCGCCGTGGTGTTGCCGCAGCGGCGCGGACACGGAGCAACCGGCGGCACGCTAGTCGAATCGAGTCGGCGACTGCGCCAATCCCGACCATTTTCGCTCCGGCGTAGTCGCGGCACGAGGATGTCGGCGCCGCCGTCGATTTTATGGCGCGGCAGCCGTTCGTCGATCCGACGCGCGTTCTCGTCGTCGGCGTTTCGACGGGCGGATGGGCTTCGTTGGCGTTGGCTTCTCAGCGTCCCGAGCTGATGGCGGCGGTGGTGAACATCGCCGGTGGCCGTGGCGGTCACGCATTCGGGCGCAAGAACTCGGTGTGCGGCGCCGATGAACTCGTCCATGCGGCGCACGAATTCGGCCGCACGGCGCGGGCGCCGACGCTTTGGCTGTATGCGAACAACGACAGCTATTTCGGCCCCGGACTGGCGGCCAAGATGGCGGCGGCCTGGAAGGACGGCGGCGGCAAGGTCGAATACGACGCGCTGCCCTCGTATGGGGCTGACGGCCACGATATCGTCGATGATCGTGCCGGATGGGCCTTGTGGGGGAATACCCTCGATCAGTTCCTCGCCACCAACTTCGGCGTGGCCAAGGAGCCGGTGGTAGCGCAGGGGCCGTGACCGCCCGCTGCGTTCTTCTTACATCTGCGAGTTGGCGCGGCCGGTGACGGGATCGCGGCCGCCGCGATACTCGTATTTCTGCTCGGCCGTCCAGGCCTGCTCGGCGGTCTGAGCGTCGTCGGACTTGTCGCTGCGGCCGACATAGGACGGGATCGTAGCTGGGCGCCACGGCGTAGCTCATGTCGTCCGGCGTGCCGGAATACATGGGCGACTGACAACCACCCAAGGCGACCGCTGTAAAGAGCATTGCCGCTATCAGCGGCGCGTTTTCCAAAAGAGCAATATTTTTCAATCGAATATGTCATATCAGTTCTCATGAAAGATCCAGATGGATCGTTTCATTATGAAACGCCAATGTTCTCGAACAGTTCCTCGGGAGACCGCTGCAACCGATCGAGCCGTCAGGCGATGCGGCGCGTGGCGGCGATGTAGTTGACGTCGGTGTCGGGGGCGAGGCGCCAGCTGTCATTCATGACATCATAGATAATGCCGGACAGCTGCGGGGCAACGAAGCCGGCGTCGCCGAGATACCGGCTGAGCTCGTCGGTGGTGACGAAGCGGTTCCAGTCGTGCGTGCCGCGCGGCAGCCAGCCGAGGATGTACTCGGCAGCGACGATCGCCAGAGCGTAGGACTTCAAGGTGCGATTGAGCGTCGACAGGATCAGCGCGCCGCCGGGACGGACAAGCGCGCCGAGGCTGCGCACGAATGCGGCCGGATCCGGCACGTGCTCGATCACCTCCATGCACACGACGGCGTCGAAGGTCTCGCCGGCCGCCTGCAGCTCCTCGACCGAGGCGGTGCGATAGTCGATGGCAAGGCGCTGGCCTTGCGCGTGCCGGCGCGCCACCGCGATGGAATCGATGGTCGGGTCGATGCCAGTGACCGTCGCCCCGAGGCGCGCAAGCGGTTCGGAGACGAGCCCGCCACCACACCCGACATCGAGAATGGAAAGGTCGCGCAGCGGCTTCAATTCCTTCGCCGGGCGGTCGAAGTGGCGTACGAGTGCCTCGCGGATGAAGCCGAGCCGGGCGGGGCCTTGGTTATGCAACGGGCGCAGCTTGCCGTTCGCGTCCCACCACTCAT
>CAVRND010000007.1:0-315836 GCA_963722495.1 uncultured Alphaproteobacteria bacterium
GACGAACGGCCGGTTCTGGAAGCGCTTCATCTGGAACTTGAAGATGTGGCGGATGCCCGCGTAGCCGACGATCTGGCTGATGTTGAGGAAGGCCCAGGATGCCCAGTGGTCGCGCCGACGAAGGGCCAGCTTCAGCTGGTCCTGAACGTCGCCGATCTCCGCGCCGTCGGGAATGGAGATCTGCAGATAGCCGGTCTGGTTGGCGGTATCGCGGTCGAGCTGGACGGGTCCACGCATGTTCACCGGCATCATCCACAACCTCGGACCGGCCTCGAGGTCGGGCTGGCTCGCCTTCGCCAGGGTGTGCATCAGGAGACTGTTGAGCGAGACGCCGCTGGCCCGCGCCTTGGCGTTCAGCCGTCGCGTAACGTCCTGCGGGAAGAACATGGTGGCGAATTCGCTGCCGGCATTCGGGCGGCGGCCCGACCAGTTGGCGTCGTAGCCCTTCCAGGCGGCGGCAGGCACCGGCTTCTGGGCGACCATCTGCAACAGTGCGGCGGCACGCTTCATCAGCGACGGCGCGCGACTCTGGCGAACGGGAACCTTGATGTCGCGACCAGGAAACGCCTCGCGCAGCACGTGCACGAAACCGCCCAGACCGTCGTACTCGGCGTGCGAGGGAAACACCCAGTCAATGTGCCCGTCTTGCGCCTTGCGCCCTCCGCGCATGCCGACGAACTCGCCTTCGCTCTCGACGATGCGGAACCACAGGCCCGACCAGTCGATGCGGCGCGGCGTCGGGCGGGACGATGAATTTTGGAATCCGGATGCTACTGCGGTGGAAAGGGCGGCCATTGGTTTGCTCCGTCAAAAGCCGTTCAGATCTGCGCCTCGATGATGCGCACGTGACCCAATGTGCGCCCGAGGGGGCGATTGCGCTGTGTCGTGAGGTACATGCGCTCCAAGTCCGATGGTCCGACGTGCGAGACGACACGCAGACCGCGGTTGGCGAGGAAGCGCTGCGCATCGGCGGGGTAGAGGCCGAACAGGAACGGCTCGCCGATCTTCTTCAGCCAGCGGGCGATCTGCTCGCCGCCGTAGGTGCGCGTGTCGCCGTCAACGAAGCTCTGGAGTGCGTAATCGAACACGATGGAGCTGCCCGGGGCGCAATCGGCGACAAACTTCAGCACGTCGTCGACCGCCTCGAGCGGCAGGTAGTAGGAAACCCCTTCCCAGAGGAACAGCGTCTTGGCGTCGTGGCGAAAGCCGTGCTCGGGCAGCAGCTTGCGGAACGACTGCTTGGCGAAATCGATGCCGATAAGGGTCAGGTTCTCCGGCAGCTCGGCATTGCGACCTGCGAGCAGCTGCTTTTTGCGCGTCTGCGTGCCGGGATGGTCGAGCTCGAACACCTTCACGCCGCGCAGCTCGTCCTTGAAACGGAAGGCACGCGAGTCGTAGCCCGCGCCCAGGATCACCACCTGCTCGATGCCGGCGCGCAGGCCCGCCAGTAGTGCTTCGTCGAAGTGGCGCGTGCGAGCGATGGTGAAGCAGTAGCTTCCTGGAGCGGCCTTCTCGATCAACGCCCGCAGCACGCCTTGCGGCGTCAGCCTGAGCATCAGGCGGCTCTTTAGGCCAAGGAAGTGCTTGGCGAACAGGTCACGGCAGGGCGTGGCAAGATCACGTTCGGTGCCGGCGAGCGCGCGCAGCGCGGCGACCGTTTCGGCCGACTGAATGGCGGTGAGCTGGGCCATGGCTCAGTGCACCTGATTGGGATTGTAGGACGGGCTGAAGGCGAGGGTCACTGACCCCTTGGCCTTGACGCCTTCGCTGTCGGAAAAGGTGATGGTCGTGAAGAAGAACCAGGCGCTGCCCACTGCCGAGATCTTGTTGATCGTCAGCTCGGCGGTGAAGTCCTTGCTATTGAGCGGCTTGAAGTAGCGGCTCTCGAGACTGACGATCATCATCGCAGGCAGCTGATGGCGCTTGAACTCGCCCATCGAGGGCACTTCGAACGCGCCGGCCCGCACCTTGTGCATGAGGCCGGCGTTGATGCAGCCGGCGAAGAGGACGTAGGCGAGCTGGTTGTAGCAGATGTTGAACTCGACCGCGTTGAAGTGGCCGGTGTCATCGATGTAGCAGCTCTCCGGGATGGAGAAGCGGCCCTTTCCGGTGATGAGCTTCTGGTCAGCCGCGCCGGGAGCGATCGAGGTCTTGTCGTTGACCTGGGTGATCTCGGCTGACTTCAGGTAGGTGGCGTTCTGTCGATAGGGACTGAGGATCTCCGCCGCAAAGGCGCTGGGAATGGCGATTGGAAACTGGGGCTCGGCTTGCGCCGGTTTCGTCTCGAGCAGCGCCTGGGCGGCAGCAAAGCGTTTGCACACTCCGCTGCAGGGGCCAAGGCCGCAAGCCTTCGTAGGGTTAGAAACTACCGTCGCCGTTGAACCATCGATTTGAGCAATTGAACACATGGCCGTCCCCATGGGTTTGAGCTGAAATGAACTGAGTTATTGGATATGTGAAAAGCGATCAGGCTGCTGTCTCCACCGGAACAGTCTGCGACGCGCAGAGCGGCATGCCGTCCTGCATGGTGATGCGGTACATCATCGTCTCTTCCTCGAGACCTTCGTTGCGGCCGGAGGTGTGAGCCAGAAAGCGGTTGTCCCAAATGATCACGTCGCCCATCGACCACTGAACTTCGCGAACGAAGCGGGGCGTCTCGGCGAAGTCGAAGATCTGCTTCAGCAGCGAAGCTGATTCATCCAGGGAGGCGTCGGCGATACCGAGCGTGAAGCCGCGGTTGCCGTAGATCACCTTTTCCTTGGTGTAGGGGTGCTCGATCACCGCCGGGTGGCGCACGGCCGGGCAGAGCTGATCGATGGTGGCGAGGATTTCGAAGATGTCGTAGCCGGCGTCCTGGGTGCGCACCTTGTAGCGCATCTTGCCGGTGTGCAGGAACTCGCGGCCGGCGAGCTTGTTCTTAATCTCTTGCGGCAGGGCGTCGTAGACGGCCGCCATGTCGATGAAGCGAGTGGAGCGCGCGAAGCTTTTCGGCAGAACCTTCGGCATCAGCATGGTGATGAACTTGGGGTCCTTCTCGAAGGACGTATCGGAGTGCCAGTAGCCGCCGGTGCGGGCGACGCCGATCTGCTTGCCTTCCTTTTTGACGTTCGAGGAGACGAAGATCAGCGGGAATTCGGGGTGGTGGTAGTTGTCCTGCAGGTAGGGAACCGGGTTGCCGAACTTCTTGGAGAACTCGCAGTAAGCAGCTTCGTTGAGGTTCTGGTCTTTAAGGACGATCAGGCGGTTGCGATAGAGGAGGTCGCGTAGCTTCTTGATCTGGGTTTTCGTGGCCTTGGCGGCGTCGATCCCGGTGACGCTGCAGCCAATATCGAGCTGTGAGGTTTCCATCGTTTTGCTCCGTCTAAGTCCGCACCCCCTTGATGCGTCCATGCTCAGAGCATGCAGAAAACGTCGAATGATCGCTGTTCCGCGCGTTACACCGAGAAGGGTCAGCAGAGTGAGGCGGAATTTTTCGGAGAATTCCACAACCGCGGCCAGCTCACCTGCGAGCAGCAGCCTGTCGACTCGTCGCGCGCTTGGCCACCCAGTCGGACATTTTCGTCGTGGGCTCACTACGCGTTTCGCAGGCCGCTCAACCGCCGGGGGCCAACTTCCAGAACTGCTTCAGCCGGAAGAAGAGCTGTGCGAGCAGCTCGCCTTTTGGCGTCAGTGCGAAACCTTGAGCGCTCCGGCGGTACAAAAAGCCGTTGTCGAGCATGGTGCGAAGTCGCGCTTGCACGAAGTCGCGGGATGCGAACTCTTCTCTAAGGGCGGCTAACGGGATCGCGTTCTTAGGTTGGGCCAGGAGTATGACCAAGGTTTGCACCGAGAGAGACGAGGTCACGACGTAGTAGAAGGGCGTGTAGAGGCAGAAGAGACCCAGGTAGGCCAACACCCCCCACACGGCGCCCATCAGCCAACCACCGTGCAACAGGGCTTCCGAGCCGACGAGCCAACGCGCCACGGCGTTGCTGGAGACCAATCCGAGCAGGCCGAGGATCAGCAGCAGCTGGCTCAGGCGGGCCTTGGACGCATCGTCCGCGTTGCGGAAGATGAGCGCATGGCCGGCAAGATAGAATAGGAACCAGCAGACGCCGAGGATGAGGCCGAGTATCACGCGGCTCTCCTGATCGGCTGACCCGCCCGGAAGAATTTCCGAAGGGAGTGGAACAGGCGCGCCGCGCTCCGCCCCTTAGCGCCGAGGACTACGTCATCGCCGTGCACCTCGATGAGGTCCGCTGCCAACATATCGTCGAGCCGCTTCTGGTACATCCAGACAATTCCCTTTCCGCCGCCGTAAGCGCCAACGATCTCGTCAGCGGAGAGCGCGCCTGCGCGGCTTTCCAAGATGTCTATCAGTATGCGCAGAGACAGCCCGCGATCGGCGAGATTGTAGAGCTGCAACAGCCCACCTGAGAATCCGACCGTAAACAGAAACACGCAAAAGCCGAGGTCGACCCACGCATAGGGCCCGACCCAAGCGGACGGGAGAAATCCGAGATCCTCAGGTGTTGCGAGGTGGACCAGCACGAGCAGCGCAAGCGCGCCCAGAAAGAGCAGCGTCAGCAGCCGGGCCCGTCTTGTCATTCCCGCGTAGCGAAGCCCGATGCTGCAGGCGCCGAACAGCAGCAAGCCAAAGAGCGCGGCGATGAGAATTGCTTTCATTTGTGCGTGAGCCGTTCAGCGTTGGATGCCATGCTTGGCCCAGAGCTTCATCAAACTGGAGCGCAAGTAGCCCTCGGGAAGGTTCGCAAGGTTGGTTCTGCGCATGGTGTAAAGTTCGGAGCGATTGATGCCGGCGATGTTTCGACGAAACGACGCCGCGTCCCACGGGTCGAAATTTGCGCTGATCGTCTTGCCCGTCAGGTTCCTGTAGGGCGGCGACAGCAGCGCGCGCACGCACTTGCGAACCGTGTCGAGGCGCGCGCTGTTTGCTGTTTCATCGCCGTTCCGAAGTACCTGATATGTTTTTTGGTACTGCACGGCGCCGGCGCGATCGGGGCCGGCAGCCATGGTTGCCTCGTGCACCGGGGTTGAAATAATCCCCGGCGCAAGAGCGTTGACGGAGATGCCTTTTGGCGCCAGTTCCACCGCGAGGGTTTCGGTCAGTCTGACAACCGCTGCCTTCGAGCACGCGTATGCGCTGAAGTTTGCGAACGGGCTGAACGCACCGCCGCCTGACATGTTGATGATGCGTGGCGCCGCAGATCTTTCGAGCAGCGGCAGGAGGTGTTTGGACGTGAGGAAGACGCCGAGCACATTTTCACGGATCGTGCGCATCCAGGCGTCGCCATCGACACTGTCTATGGGGCCGATCGCACCGAAGCTGCCGGCACAATTGATCAGCGCATCGACGTGCGGCACTCGGCTTGCCACGAAATCGACAAAGCCGGCAACTTGCTGCTCTTCGGAGACGTCGCATGCGTTCCACTGCACCGTAGGGTGGGCGGCGAAGGCTGCGCGCAAACGCTCCACGTCGCGCGAGCACGCCAGCACGGTGTGCCCTTGTGATGCGAGGTCCTGTGCCAATGCGGCGCCGATCCCAGAACTTGCGCCGACCACGACAACTACTAAGGGGCTGGGTGGCGCGCCGCCGTTTGCAGCAGTTGGAGAAGAGTTGTCGGGGCTGAATCCGATCTCGTCGATGGCAAGCGGCTGCATAGACACGGCGTCGCTATCCGGCGGCCAGTCGTCCGGCCGCCACCGCTTGGCGACGCGCAGGCTGTAGAAGAGCGTGGCCACGCTGGCCGCTACGCTCAGGATATTGCGCGCATTGACTGCTTTCGATTGACCGCTCGCGCGTTCGTCGATCGGTAGGCCGACCTCGATATACGACAGACCCGACGTAAGCGCCTTCAGCAAAACCTCGGCCTGAAAGCCAAAGCCAAAAGTGGTGGTCGGATCGCGGCGGAGGAAGTTGGTCGGGTAGATCGTCAGGCCGTTGAAATACTGCAGGTTCCGCGAAAACAGTCTGTTCATGACGATCGTGAACAGGCGGGAGACGTAGCGTCGTCCCCGCGGTCGAACTTCAGGGTTTATCGCGAACGACGTGATAACATCGGCGCGCCCGATGTTGCCGAACAACTCCACAAACGACCGATAGGGCCAGGTGTTGTCGCCTGGAATGTAGACGAAGTACTCCTTGGTCGCTGCCCGGTACCCTTCCGTGTAGCAGTAGCCCAGCCCCTTGTTGGTTGGATGGTGGATGACACGGATATTGGCGTTTGCGTCAGCGATTTGATCGGCGATTGCCCCCGTTCCATCGGTGCTGCCGTCGTCGACTATGACGATCTCATAGTCTTCGACCGTGATCGTCAGCGCTTCGATGAGGCGCACGACCGTTTGTTCTAGGTTCTTGGCCTCGTTGAGCGCGGGGATCAGCACCGACAGCGAGCGTTGCATCCCTAGGATCGGCAAAGGGGGTTCCCTGTTCATGTGGCGTCAGACGTTGGGAGGACGCGTCGCGCCACGATGGCGAGATGGCGCAGGGACGCTAAGGCCAGACCAAATCCGATGATGGCCGCGAATCTCAGCCACCAAGCTGTATCCCAGGATGAAAAGGGCACGAAGCGGAACTCGATGTTTGTCACGCCTACCGGAACTTCGAAACCCATCATGACGGCGTTCGTAGGATGTACCGGTATCTCGCTCCCGTTGGCATATGCGCGCCAGTCGGGGTGATAGCGCTCATTGAGAACCACGAACCGCATCCGATTGGATGGTGACACTCGGACATCGATAAGGTCACCGCTATACGAAACTCGAAGGTCCCCTTGCGCGTCGTACTCTTTGATCCCCGAGAGACCCTCGACAAGAGCGTTGTCGCGCAGCCCGCTCACGTCGTGGATAATTGCCGCATCCGACGTCGATGCGGCCGACGCGTTTGCGGTCGCCAAGCGCGGCGTCGCTGAGACGCCGGTGATCGCCGGCGCCAAGTAGTACCGAGGCAGCGGTGTCATGCTGTTGATCGCAACGTCGAAGCGAACACCATCCACGTTCGCGCTCTTTTCAGAACTCGTCGCGGCCGAGCCCGGGTTGGGAGCCGATTGCCCGGCCACGTCGAAGTACAGGTCCGTGCTGGCCGATATGATGTACTTGACGTTGAGGAGCGCCATCAGAGCCGGGTCAAAGTCCTGAACAGAACCCAACTCAATCGTGCGTGTGCCCCGGATGTTAGGTGCCCACGGAAGATCGGCGAGCCGTTTGGCGACTCCAGTTCCGTATCCGCCAATCAAACGCACCTGCCAGAATTCGGCGATGTGGGGCGACTTCGTAACGATGAGCCCAGTCGAACCGGGGATCAGGACCGATCGATAGGCCTGTGTCTCCAATTGGCGCGAGAACTCAGCCAAGCGTTGTGACGATGGCGGCCGGAGTACGGGTGGCGGCACGTTGAGGTAGTTGTAAAAGGCCGCAGGGAATGTCCAGGTTTGTGGGCCCGCGATCTTGAGGTGCGCATAAGCGGTACTCTCGGCCGCGGCGAACACGGCGATCGCGACGATTGCTGCCCGCCGCAAGTCTACACCGCGCGCACGCCGAGGCCACAGCAACAGGCCGAACATTGCAATGAGAACAACGCCAGTCAATGCGAGTTTGACCAACGCCAGCGGCAGCAAGGGAGACTGATACACAGCCTTGAATGAGTTGGCGGGGACCAAGTGATCGAGCAGCGGCCCGTGCAAGAAAAGAGCGCCCAATGCCGCGAGCACCGCAGCGCTCACTTGGGCCGCCGTGTTGGAGGTGTGCACCACATCGCTCTGATCAGTTCGCCGCGCCCAAAGCTCCGACAAATAGACCGCGAAGAGCGAACACAATGGCAGGATGATCAGAACCGAGAGGCGGGTGTGGCTGAAATCAACGCCGAAGAACGCCCAACTCACCAACGAGTAGCCTTCGAAGGTTAGTATGCTGGTGAGCAGGACGACGACGGTGAAGAGAAGAAAGGACGTGTCCGGTGGCCGTTCGCTGGCCGAGATAATGTTCCTCAGCCCGGCCGATAGGCCCAAATAGGGCTCTGTCCAGACGACGACGCTCGCAACGAACAGCAGGGACAGCAAGCAGAGCAGGACGTTGTTGCTGGACGCGCTCAGCGCGCCGCCTATGAGCGGCAGGCTCACGCCGAATGGGATTAGGGCAAGGAGGAGGGCCGCGAGCATGAGCGCGCCAACAACTTCAATGCGACGTGAGGGGCGCGCGATCCCGATGATGACAAATAGGCTGAGCATGCTGGACGAGACGAGTTGCAGCCCTTCGTGCAAATTCATCGCGTGGCCGAGCGACCGACCTTCGTCGTAGTATCTGCCATAGATCCCTTCGTGAAAGAATCTGAGCAGTTCGATGTAGCCATAGTAGTTGAGGAACGTTGTGCGCGTGAGCTGTCCAAACTCCAGCCCAACGGTGATGAGGCGCGGAGAGGCGAAGAGGATGGCAATAAACGTCGCCGTCCCGAAGACAATCACCGGCGCAACGGCTGTGAGCCATCCTTTCCGCCAACGTATGGCCGACCGATAAACTGCGTAGGCGCCTACAAAGTAGAACGTATACGCCACCTCTTGTAGGAAGCCCCACTGGACGAGCGCCGTGAGAACGGCGCAGAGACCGACAAAGGGTCCCGCCATTCGGTGCGGCGTAACCTTACGAACGGCCAGCATCGCGAGCGGCAGCAGGACGATGGTCAGGTGCGCGGTGTCGACCTGGCAAATGCGATGAACCGAGAATACCGAAAGCCCGTAGCACATGGCGGCACAAGCGGCGATCAATCCGTCGCCAACGAGTTCGCGGATATACAAGTACGCTGACAGGCAGGCCCCGGCCACGAGGAGGATGGCGACGAACCCGAGGGCCCAGAAGACGTCCTGGCGTGCGAACAGCTGCAGGTACCAAGCGATGGGGTCGTTGCCCGGGCTCATCCAATGCAGAGCGGCCAGCGAGAATCCGCCGAACATGGAATAATCCCAGTTCGGCACGCGGCCCAAGGCGCGAAGGGCGTCGTATTCGCCAAGCCGAATGTCCAGGTAGGAATTGAGCCGGTCGGATTCCCCGATGAAGACGCCCACGCCCGCAATGTGGTCCCAGAAAACGTAGGCGACGCAGGGAACGATGAGGAAGGCGGCTACCCACGGGTTGGCGGTCGACCACGCCCACCACCTGGTCCATAGCGACGGCGTTGTAGCGGATGTCACGTCTTCACCTGCGAGGGGGGGCTTTGGCTCTCGGTTCACGCGTTCTGACGCCAGGTTTGCCCTAGATGGGGTCAGCTGCGCTATGGGGCTCGGCGAATGCCGTTAACTGAGCCGATGCTCAGAGAGCAGAGTTGCGGCTTGCTAGCCTACACCCCTGTAACGACGGACCAAAGGCAAGTACCGCCATCATCGCCACCGGGTGCCGGGAAATGGGCCTGCGCCACATGTCAGTTGACGTTGTCGAGGCCGAGCGGCTAGAGGCGCGGTTGTTGAGCCCGTCCATGCCCATCGAGATGGCGCCCGACCGCTTCACGTTCGCCTTCTCGAGCAAGATGACCGTCGCCTTGGGATCGGCGAGCTTGGCCTTTAGCGCCGCCATCGGTCCGGCGGTGCCGCCGCCGATCACCAGCACGTCGCAGCTAATCTCATTCTGTTTGTCGACGATCTCGTCCATGCGGTCCGTCTCGGTTCACGCTGCCGGAGTGATGAAGTCGCCGACCTGCGGGCGCAGGCTCAGCTCGGTCAGCATCGGCCACGGATAGACGCCGCCGCGCGCGTCGGCCGAGAAGGTGATGTGCAACCCATAAGCGCCGACCCGCGCCAGTTCGGTGATCTTGAGGCCGCGCGGAATGGCGAGATGCGTTCCGTCGATCCGCCGCCGGCGCCCGAGTGCCGACGGGCATTCCGTCCACAGTGTCGCCGCAGCGACCGAGCGCCGGGTGCCATCAGCGAGCGTGACTGCGATGCGTGCTCCTGCATCAAGGACGGAGATTTCTGGGGTGACCATTAAATCCTGCGCTGCGCTACGGCAGCCGAGGATGGCCCCCAGCGTCGGCGCGCTACAGCAATTAATTGCCGTGATAGGCAGATGTTGCAGTCAATCGGGCGCACGCCAAAGGCGAAGCCGACATCACTCGACGAGCTTAAGCGTCAGGCACTTGGCCGCGCCGCCCGATTTCAGGAATTCAGACAGCGGCGTCAGGATCGGGCGTAAAGCCTGCGCGTCGTAACATGCCCTGTAGCGCTTCGGAGGCATGATTGAGGATCACGTGCCGGCCGAGGCTCACCGCGTTGCAGGCAAAGGCGAGAGCGTCGGCCTCCCCGACCTCGAGCCGCTTTTCACGCGGCAGGAGCGCGCGGATATTCTCCTGCGATTCCTTATCGAAGGCAGCGGGGTAGTAGAGCAGCCAGCCTCCATCGAGCGGGCAGAGGCAGGTATCGAGATGGTAGAAGCGCGGATCCGTCAGCCGCAGCGAGACCGTCCGGCATCCGATGGCCTTTTCGATCAAGCCCGCCGCGGCGGCATCGGAGCGAAATCCGTGTCCGAACCAGAGGACCGGCAGCTCGCGATCGAACAGCGCGTCTCCCGCGCCTTCGAACGCGACGTGCTGCGGCCAATCGGCGACCGCATAGCCGTTCTGCTGAAACCACGTCCGGACCAGCGGCTCCTCCGCCTGGCGCTCGCGCGAGGCAAATCGGCTGACGATCACCTTCTTTCCGCGCACCAGTCCAGCGTTGGCGGTGAAGACCATGTCGGGAACGCCCGGCTCGGACGGTACAAAAGCCAGCTTGATGAAATTGGACAGGACGCTGCGCAGCCGCTCCCACTGCCATCCGGCGAGCGCGCGATCGACCTTGCCGGTCTGATCCTTCATCCAGTGATTGATGACGTAGTCGACGTTGAAATGCCCCGGTGCGCACATCAGGATGGTCTGGCTTGCGGTCATGATGTTGGGTCCAGGCTGCCCGTTGAAGGTACGCGGTTTCTACTCGGCTACGACTCCCGACACGGCACTCAGCGGCCGGCTATTCGACGTCCGATTGGGGCGCGGCGCCGACTTCAGCGCGGCGGCAAATCGCTCGATCGCCCAGTCGGCCTCCTGCGCGCGTGATGATGAGCGGCGGGGCGATGCGGATCGTGTGGTCGTGCGTGTCCTTGGCCAGCACGCCGCGCCGCGCCAGCGCCTCCACGTAGTCGCGCGCCGGCCCGGCTTCCTCGTGCAGCTCGACGGCGAGCATCAGGCCGCGGCCGCGCACCTCGCGCACCGCGTCGGTGCGAACGGCTTCGCAGACCGGCCTTGAGATAGGCGCCGATCGTCGCCGCGTTGGCGATCATGTCCTCCTCGATCAGCACCTCGAGCGCAGCGCAGGCGACCGCGCAGGCCAGCGGATTGCCGCCGAAGGTCGAGCCGTGCTGGCCCGGCTGCAGGACGCCCAGCACCTCGGTGTTCGAAAGCACCGCCGAGACCGGATAGAAGCCGCCGGACAAGCGCCTTGCCGAGCAGCGTCACGTCGGCCTCGATGCCTTCGTGCTCCTCGGCGAGCAGCTTGCCGGTGCGGCCGAGGCCGGTCTGGATCTCGTCGAGGATCAGCGTGATGCGCTGCTCGGTGCAGAGCTCGCGCACCTTGGTGAAATAGCCGGCCGGCGGGATGGCGACGCCGGCCTCGCCCTGGATCGGCTCGACCAGGAAGGCGACCGTGTTCGGCGTGACGGCGTCGCCGAGCGCGTCGGAGTCGCCGAACGGCACGATGCGGAAGCCCGGGGGGAACGGGCCGAAGCCGTCGCGCGCGTCGGGGTCGGTGGAGAAGCCGACGATGGCGATGGTGCGGCCGTGGAAATTGTCGGCGCAGACGATGATCTCGGCCTCGTCCTCCGGCACGCCCTTCACCTCGTAGCCCCACTTGCGGACCGCCTTGATGGCGGACTCGACGGCCTCGGCGCCGGAGTTCATCGGCAGGATCTTGTGGGCGCCGGTGAGGCCCGCGAGCTCCTCGTAGAACAGCGCCGAGCTGGTCGTTGCGGAAGGCGCGCGAGGTGAGCGTCAGCTTGCCGGCCTGCTCGACCATCGCCGCCAGGATCTTCGGATGGCAGTGGCCCTGGTTGACGGCCGAATAGGCCGACAGGCAGTCGAGGTAGCGGTTGCCGTCGACGTCCCACACCCAGACGCCGCGCCCGCGGCTCAGCACCACGTCGAGCGGCTTGTAGTTGTGGGCCCCAAGGCGCCATTCGCTGTCATTCAGGTCGATTGAATTTGCCGCGATCATGTTGGCTCCGCCTGCCAACTCACCCGTTGATGATTTCCCGGCGGAGTGGCGCCGAATAGCCGGAATTGTGCTACTTTCATCGCATTGATTTGCCAGTTTGGCGGTTAGTAATGAGCATTCTGATAAGTCTACGAGCATGGATGATCTCGACAACCAGCTGCTTGCCCTGCTGCGCAGCGATGCGCGCCGCTCAATCGCGTCGCTGGCGAGCGAGCTCGACGCCTCGCAGGGCGACGATCCGCGCGCGCCTGGACGGATGGTCGCTCGGGGGTGATCAGCGGCTTCACCATCGTCGTGCGCGATCCGGCGCAGCGCAATCACGTGCGCGCCGATCGCCTTGATCGCCGTCGAGGGCAAGGGCGTCGACAAGGTGATGCGGCGCATGCACGGCTTTCCCGGAGGTTCGCCGGCTGCATTCGACCAACGGCCGCTGGGATATCGTCGCGGAGCTCGTCACCGACACGCTCGCGGGGTTCGACGACGCTGCTCAACCGCATCCGCGAGATCGACGGGATAACGGCGACCGAGACGAGCATTCTGCTGTCGTCGTCAAAGGATCTGGTCTGATCCCAGCCGCCGCGCCGGTTGTGATCTTGCAAGTGCTGCCGTTTATGCCGCGTTTATACCGGCACCCACCAACTCACATCGCAATTTTATGCGGCGTCTTCTAACTCCACGGCAGCTCACTCAATGAGGAGACTGCCATGTTGGATCTCATCTATCTGGCGCTTGGGCTCGGCCTCTTCGGCCTGATGCAGCTGTACGCCCGCTGGGCGGCAAAAGCCTGAGGCCACCCATGCTCGATCTCATCCTAGGCGGCATCGTCGCCCTTCTCATCGCGGTCTACCTCGTCTTCGCGCTTCTCTATCCCGAGAAGCTCTGAGGATCCGCGCGCGCTTTTGCGCACCGCTAAGCAGGACGCTCCCATGACACTCAACGGCTGGCTTCAGATCGCCCTCATGCTCGTGCTCGTCGTCGCGACGGCGCGGCCGCTGGGCGTCTTCATGGCTTCGGTGCTGGAAGGCAGGCGCACGTTCCTGCATCCGGCGCTGCGCCCCATCGAAGGGCGCTTCTATTCGCTCGCCGGCGTCGACGAGACGCGCGAGCAGACCTGGTTCGGCTACGTCTCGGCGCTGCTGATGTTCAACGCCGCCGGCTTCGTGCTGCTGTACGCGATCCTGCGCCTGCAGGGATACCTGCCGCTCAACCCGCAGGGCTTCGGCGGCATGAGCGAGCACCTTGCGTTCAACACGGCGGTGTCGTTCGTCACCAACACCAACTGGCAGAGCTACGGCGGCGAGACGACGCTGTCGTACTTCAGCCAGATGGTCGGCCTCACGGTGCAGAACTTCGTCTCGGCGGCGACCGGCATGGCCGTCGTCGTGCCGCTGGCGCGCGCCTTCGGCCGCGCCAAGGCGACGACGGTCGGCAACTTCTGGGTCGATCTCACGCGCGTCACGCTCTACGTGCTGCTGCCGCTGTCGATCGTGGTCGCGTTCGCGCTGATCGCGCTCGGCGTGCCGCAGAACCTCAGCCAATACGTCGACGCGACGACGCTGGAAGGCGCCAAGCAGACGATCGCGCAGGGCCCCGTCGCCAGCCAGATCGCCATCAAGCAGCTCGGCACCAACGGCGGCGGCTTCTTCAACGTCAACTCCGCGCATCCCTACGAGAACCCGAACATCTGGACCAACGTCATCGAGGTGTGGGCGATCCTCGCGCTCGCCCTTGGCCTCGCCGTCAGCTTCGGCCGCATGATCGGCCGCGAGCGCGAGGGCTGGGCGCTGCTCGGCGTGATGATGCTGTTCATGGTCGCCGGCTGTGCCATCGCCTACTGGGCGGAAGCCGGCGGCAATCCGTTCATGCACGCCATGGGCATCGACGGCGGCAACATGGAAGGCAAGGAGGTCCGCTTCGGCATCCCGCAATCGGTGACGTGGGCGACCTTCACGACCGGCGCCTCCAACGGCTCGGTCAACTCCATGCACAACTCCTACATGCCGCTCGGCGGCCTCGTGCCGCTGGTGCTCATCCAGATCGGCGAGGTCGTGCCCGGCGGCGTCGGCTCCGGTCTCTACGGCATCGTCGTGTTCGCCATCATCGCCATGTTCGTCGCCGGCCTGATGGTCGGGCGCACGCCGGAATACCTCGGCAAGAAGCTCGAGGCCAAGGAAGTGAAGATGGCGATGCTGGCCATCCTCATCATGCCGGTGTTCATCCTCGGCTTCAGCGCGGTCTCGGCCGTGCTGCCGGCGGCGCTCGCCGGCCTCGCCAACCCCGGCCCGCGCGGCTACACGGAAATCCTCTATGCGTTCTCGTCGGCGGCCGGCAACAACGGCTCGGCGTTCGCCGGCCTCACCGCCAACGCGCCCTGGTACGACACGACGCTCGGCATCGCCATGCTGGCCTGCCGCTTCGGCATCATCGTGCCGGTGATGGCCATCGCCGGCTCGCTGGCGGCCAAGCCGAAGCTGGCGCCGTCGGCCGGCACCTTCCCGACCCACGGCCTTCTGTTCGTCGCCCTGCTGACCGGCGTCATCGTCATCGTCAGCGGCCTCGAATTCTTCCCCGCGCTCGCACTCGGCCCGATCGTCGAGCACTTCCAGATGCTCGCCGGCAAGACCTACTGAGCGTTCCATGCAGGAGAATTCATCCATGCTCCGTAAGCGCTACAAAGCCGCTTCGTTCGACCAGGCGCTGATAGGGCGCGCCGTCGCCGACGCCTTCCGCAAGCTCGATCCGCGCGTGCTGGTGCGCAACCCGGTGATCTTCGTCACCGCCGTCGTGTCGGCGCTCGTCACGGTGCTGTTCGTGCGCGATCTCCTCACCGGGCAGCCGGCGGCGTTCAGCGGCCAGATCGCCGCGTGGCTGTGGTTCACGGTGCTGTTCGCCAACTTCGCCGAGGCCATCGCCGAAGGGCGCGGGCGCGCCCAGGCCGACGCGCTGCGCAAGACGCGCACGCAATCGACCGCCAATCGGCTTGCCGACCCGAAGGATCGCAGCCGGTATCAGACCGTCTCGGCGCTCGACCTGCGGCCGGGCGATACCGTCCTCGTCGTCGCCGGCGAAATCATCCCCGGCGACGGCGACATCATCGAAGGCGTTGCCTCGGTGAACGAGGCGGCCGTCACCGGCGAGTCGGCGCCCGTCATCCGCGAGGCGGGCGGCGACCGCTCGGCCGTCACCGGCGGCACCACCGTGCTGTCCGACTGGATCGTGGTGCGCATCACGTCCTCGCCCGGCTCGTCGTTCCTCGATCGCATGATCGCGCTCGTCGAAGGTGCCGAGCGGCAGAAGACGCCGAACGAGATCGCGCTCAACATCCTGCTCGCCGGCATGACCATCGTGTTCCTCGTCGCCGTGGTGACGCTGACCGGGCTCGGCGCCTACTCCGGCACGACGATCGCTGTGACGGTGCTCGTCGCGCTGCTCGTCACGCTCATTCCGACCACCATCGGCGGCCTTTTGTCCGCCATCGGCATCGCCGGCATGGACCGCCTGCTGCAGTTCAACGTGCTCGCCATGTCGGGCCGCGCGGTGGAAGCCGCCGGCGACGTCGACACGCTGCTGCTCGACAAGACCGGCACCATCACCTTCGGCAACCGCATGGCGACGGAAGTGATCCCCGTGCCCGGCGTCTCCGAGCGCGAAGCGGCCGAAGCGGCACTGCTCGCCAGCCTTGCCGACGAGACGCCGGAGGGCCGCTCCATCGTGACGCTCACGCAGGAGAAGTACCGTGCCGCGATGCCGGCTTCGCCGCCGCAGTCGGGCTTCATCGAGTTCTCGGCGACGACGCGCCTGTCGGGCGTCGATCTCGACGGCCGCAAGCTGCGCAAGGGCGCCGTCGACGCCGTGCTGAAGTTCGCCAACGAGGCGGGCAACGGCGGGCGTCGTCGAGCCGCCGGCGTTCCGCGCCGCCGTCGAACGCATCGCCCGCTCCGGCGGCACGCCGCTTGGCCTGACGGACGGCGGCTCGCCTGCTCGGCGTCATCCATCTCAAGGACGTCGTCAAGCCGGACATCAAGGAGCGCTTCGCGCAGTTGCGCCGCATGGGCATCAAGACGGTGATGATCACCGGCGACAACCCCGTCACCGCGGCGGCCATCGCCTCGGAGGCCGGCGTCGACGACTTCGTCGCCGAGGCGACGCCGGAGGACAAGCTGCGCTACATCCGCGGGGAGCAGGCGCAGGGCCGGCTGATCGCCATGTGCGGCGACGGCACCAACGACGCCCCGGCGCTGGCGCAGGCCGATGTTGCGGTCGCCATGCAGTCGGGCACCCAGGCGGCGCGCGAAGCCGGCAACATGGTCGACCTCGATTCCAATCCGACCAAGCTCATCGAGGTGGTCGAGATCGGCAAGCAGCTGCTGATGACGCGCGGCTCGCTGACGACGTTCTCCATCGCCAACGACGTGGCGAAGTACTTCGCCATCATCCCGGCGCTGTTCGTCGCCTCGCTGCCCGAGCTCGGCGCGCTCAACATCATGGAGCTGGCGACGCCGCAGAGCGCCATCCTGTCGGCCGTCATCTTCAACGCGCTGATCATCGTGGCGCTGATCCCGCTCGCCTTGAAGGGCGTCGCCTACCGGCCGATCGGCGCGGCGGCGCTGCTGCGGCGCAACCTGCTCGTCTACGGCCTCGGCGGCCTCGTCGCCCCGTTCATCGGCATCAAGCTCATCGACCTCGCGGTCGCCGGCCTCGGCCTCGTCTAAGGAGGGATCGCACATGCTTCACAATCTTCGCGTCGCAACGGTCATGCTGCTCGCTTTCACGCTGTTGACTGGCGTCGCCTATCCGCTCGCCATCACCGGCATCGGCTGGGTGATGCTGCAGGATCAGGCACTCGGCAGCCTCGTCGAAAAGGACGGCAAGGTGGTCGGCTCGAGCCTCGTCGGCCAGTCCTTCACCAGCGAGCGCTACTTCCATCCGCGTCCGTCGGCGACCAGCGGGCCCGATCCGGCCGATGCCTCCAAGACGGTCGACGCGCCATACAACGCGGCGGCCTCGACCGGCTCCAACCTCGGTCCGATCACCAAGAAGCTGCTCGACCGCGTGCAGGGCAGCGTCGACGAGTTGCACAAGGAAGGCGTTGCAGGAGCAATTCCGGTCGATGCCGTGACGACATCCTCCAGCGGCCTCGATCCCGACATCTCGCCTGCCAACGCCCTGCTGCAGGTGGCGCGTGTCGCCAAGGCCCGCGCCATACCGGAAGACCGGGTACGGAGCCTCGTTAACGGCGAGGTACGGGGGCGTGCGCTAGGATTGCTGGGTGAGCCACGCGTCAATGTCCTGCGGCTCAATCTCGCGCTCGACACCCTCAAGCCTTGACAGCAACTCTGGCGAGGCAGACCTCAACGCCATGCCAGCCGCGACGACCCAGAGAGCTTCGCCGGATGCAATCCTCGCCATCGCCAAGAAGGGCGGACGCGGACGGCTGAAGGTCTTTCTCGGCGCGGCGCCCGGCGTCGGCAAGACGTTCGCCATGCTCAGCGGCGCGCACGTCGCCAAGGCCGAAGGCCGCGACGTCGCCGTTGGCTTGGTCGAGACGCACGGACGGCGCGAGACGGAGGCGCTGCTTGCCGGCCTTGAGCTTATCCCGCGCAAGCCGGTCATTTACATCAACAAGATCCTAAGCGAGTTCGATATCGACAAGGCTCTGGCCCGCAAGCCGAGCCTGCTGCTGCTCGATGAGCTGGCGCACACCAACATCCCCGGTAGCCGCCATCCCAAGCGCTGGCAGGACGTCGAGGAGCTGCTCGCCGCCGGCGTCGACGTGTGGACGACCCTCAATGTCCAGCATCTCGAGGGCCTCAACGACATCCTGCAACGCATCACCGGCGTCAGGGTGCGCGAAACCGTTCCCGATCACGTCTTCGAGGATGCCGACGAGATCGTGCTGGTCGATCTGCCGACCGACGAGCTGCTGAAGCGTCTCGCCGAGGGCAAGGTCTACGTGCCGGACATGGCAGACCGCGCGCGCAAGCGGTTCTTCAAGCCGGAGAACCTGACGGCGTTGCGCGAGCTGGCGCTGCGCCGTGCCGCCGAGCGCATCGACGCCGACCTCATCGATCATATGCGTGCGCAGGCGATCGATGGGCCGTGGCCGGCAGGCGAGCGCATCCTTGCCTGCGTCGGCCCCGACAGCGACGCCAACTCGATCGTGCGCGCCGCCAAGCGGCTGGCCGACGTGATGGACGCGCCGTGGATCGCCGTTACCGTGGAGGGGCCCAGTGAGCAGCTTAGCCTGTCCGATCGCCGCTATGTCGACGCGGCGATGACGCTGGCGCGCTCGCTCGGCGCCGAGACGGCAACGCTTGCGGCCAGTGATATCGCCGCCGAGCTGCTGCGTTTTTCCAAGTTCGAGAACGTCACGCAGATCGTGCTCGGTCGCTCGCGCGGCGGCTTCATCACCGAGCTGTTGCGTCGCTCGCTGCCGCACGAGCTGTTGCGGCGCGCCGACGGCGTCGCCGTGCACGTCATTACCGGCTCAAAGCGCGAAGCCAGACGCCCGTCTGGCGCCGCGCTGCCGGCGTCGGCCAATCTTGCTATCGCGCCGCTGGTCTGGTCGACGGTGGCCGTCGCCGGCGCTGTCGGCGTCGGTCATGTGCTGACGCGGCTCACGACATTTCCCAACATCTCGATGATCTTCCTTATGGCGGTCGTGTTCTCCGCCGTCACCTTCGGCATCTGGCCGGCGGTCTACGCCTCGGTGCTGTCGTTCCTCGCCTACAACCTGTTCTTCATCGAGCCCCTCTACACCTTCACGATCGCCAGGCCGCACGAGCTGCTGGCGCTCTTCATCTTTCTGGCGATCTCCGTCATCACGTCGACCATGGCGGGGCGTATCCGCGAGCAGGCGCAGCTGGCCGTGAAGCGCATGCGGGCAACGCGCCGCCTCTATGAGTTCTCGCGCCGGCTGTCGGGCGTCGCCTCCTACGACGACATTCCGGAGGCGGCGGTCGCCGAGATCCATACCAGCGTGGGGCGGCCGGCGGTGCTGCTGCTCTCCGTCGATGGCGAATTGGAGCTGCGTGCCGCTTGGCCGCCGGAAGAGGCGCTCGACACCGCCTCGATGACGGCGGCCCGCTGGGCGATCGAGCACGACGAGCCGGCGGGCGCCGATACGGCGACGTTGCCAGCTGTGCCATGGCTGTTCCTGCCGCTGAAGACCGGACGCGCGGCGTTCGGCGTCGTCGGCATCGGCCGCGACGAGGACGGCGCCACGCTCGATACGGAGGCGCGCACGCTGCTGGATACGCTCGCCGAGCAGACGGCGGCGGCGCTCGATCGCGCCTCGCTCGCCCGCGAGATGGTGGCGGCGCGTAGCGCGACCGAGACCGAGCGCGTGCGCAACACGCTTGCTGGCTTCGATCTCGCACGACTTCCGCACGCCGCTTGCCTCGATCCTCGGCTCGGCGACGAGCCTCATCGACTACGGCGACAAGCTCGGCGACAAGGACCGCAAGAGCCTCCTCGCCGACATCCGCGACGAGACCGAAGGGCTCGATCAAATGGTGCGCAACCTGCTGGCCATGACGCGCATCGATGCCGGCGCGCTGGAGGTTCGGCGCGACTGGGTCGACCTGCGCGAGATCGTGCAGCGCGCCGCCGACGCCGCCCGCCGGCACGGCGCCAAGCAACGCATCGAGGTGCGCCTCACCCGATGGCCTGCCGATGGTGCGTGCCGATGCCAAGCTGGTCGAGCAGGCGCTCGGCAATGTGGTCGCCAATGCCGTTGCGCACACGCCGGCCGAAACGCACATCGTCATCGACGCCGAGGCGGCGCCGGCGGCCGTCCTCCTGCGCGTCACCGATGACGGCGGCGGCATTCCGCCCGAGCTGCTGCCGCACGTGTTCGAAAAATTCGTGCATGCGCCGAATACGAGCACGTACACCGGCGACGGTGGCGAGAGCACCGGCCTCGGGCTCGCCATCGCCAAGGGCATCATGGAGGCGCACGGCGGGACGATCGAGGCGCTGAGCCCGGTGGCCGGCGGACGCGGCACGCGCGTGACGCTGCGATTCCCGCGCGAGGAGGTGTCGCCATGACCGGCAAGCCGCGCGTTCTGGTCGTCGACGACGAGCCGGCCATCCTGCGCTTCCTCAAGCCGGCGCTGGAAGCCAACGACTACGAGGTGACGAGCGCGGCGACGCTCGCCGAGGCCATGAAGCGCATCGCCAAGGAGCCGCCCGACGTCGTGGTGCTCGATCTCGGCCTGCCGGACGGCGACGGCAAGGATGTGATCCGGCAGGTGCGGCAGTGGTCGCAGGTGCCGATCATCGTGCTGTCGGCGCGCGAGCGCGAGGCCGAGAAGATCGAGGCGCTCGATCTCGGCGCCGACGACTTCGTCAACAAGCCGTTCGGCGTCGGCGAGCTGATGGCGCGCCTGCGCACGGCCTTGCGCCATCGCCGCCAGACGCAAGGGGAGGCGGCGGTCGTCCGCATCGGCGCGTCTGGAGATCGACCTGCCGCGCCGGCGCGTCATGCGCGATGGCGCCGAGGTCAAGCTCACCTCGCGCGAGTTCGATCTGCTGAGCTGCCTGGCGCGCCACCCCGGCAAGGTGATGACCCACCGCCAGCTGCTGACCGCCGTGTGGGGGCCGGCGCAGGTGGAGGAGACGCAGTACCTGCGCGTCTATGTCGGCCACCTGCGGCAGAAGCTGGAAGAGCACCCCGACGATCCGAAGATCATCCTCACCGAGCTCGGCATCGGCTACCGGTTGGCGGACCAATGAGACGTGGTTTGTGCCCGCTGCCGATGCTGTACGTGCTCGCGTACTTCAAGCGGCTGTTGCGGCGGCGATGGCTGTCTCAACGAGGCGATTTTGACTGCGCCATCTCAGCGTCGATGCCGCCGATAAGATACTCGAGATCAAACGGCGCGTCATGGCGCCGGCCGTTGATATAGAACGTGGGCGTTCCGTTCACGCCACTCTTGAGGCCGCCCATGAAATCGGCGCGGACCTTCGGCCTGAACGTGTTGTTCTCCAATGCTTCCGTTAGGCCCTGCGCGGGCAGGCGCAATCCCTCGGCGAGTTGGACGTAGAGCGACGGCCCAAGCGCATCCTGGTTCTCGTACAGGGCATCGTGCATTTCCCAGAAGCGCCCGTGCGCAGCGGCAAATTCCGCCGTCTCTGCGGCGTTTTCCGCCTCGGGATGGATCTGCGTCAGCGGAAAGTTGCGGAAGACGAAGCGCAGTCGCGCGCCGAAGTGCTTCTGCACCTGCTTGACGATGGGGTAGGCCATGCCGCAGGCGGGGCATTGGTAATCGCCGTATTCGACGAGCGTGACGAGCGCGTGCGCCCCGCCCTGGGCGTGATCGGCATCGGTGACCGGTATTTGCAAGGTGGACATGCGGGTGTCCTCAGCTGGGGAGCTTATCGAGCGCCTGAAGGATGCCGTCGGCGCCGGGATTGATCGCAACGGGCGAAAGATAGCTCCAGGAAATGATGCCGGCGCGGTCGATCACGAAGAGCGCGCGCTGGCAGAATCCGTCGCCCGCGCGGTAAGCGCCGTAGCGCCTGGCAACTTCGCCCTTCGGCTCGAAGTCGGCGAGCAGCGGAAAATGAATGTTGCGGCTGGCGGCGAAGGCTTCGTGGCACCACACGCCGTCGACCGAGATACCCAGCATCTCGGCGCCATACTTTTCGAACTCGGGAAGGACCTCATTGTAGAGGGCCATCTGGTCACCGCAAACCGGGCTCCAGTCGGCGGGGTAGAACGCCAGGATGACGGGCTTGCCGCTGAGCTCGCTCAGCGATAGCGACTGGTCCGGCGTGACGTTCAGTTTGAAATCGGGAGCTTTCGTGCCCGGCTGAAGCAGCGGGGTCTCTTTTTCGAGGCTCTGGCCAGACCCCGATAGAGTTTCAGCGCTTGCCATCGAAGGCTCCTTTGAGCGGTGGTGCCGCCGGCTCAACTTGCGAACGACGCCGGCATCGCATCACGGGAACTGTCAATTTTGTCTTTCGAACTCCAAGGAGATTGGAGCATACGCTGATCTCTTCGTCGTGGCGCATGCGGCCGTCTGCTGAACGCTCCTTCTGTTGCCGCGGGCGGCAGAGTGCGATAGCGAGTGTTCCCGTCATTCACTACCCATCCCATCAACACTCAAACAGACTGAGAGCGCTGATCCATGAAGCTCGTGCGTTTTGGCAACCCAGGTGAAGAAAAACCCGGCCTGATCGACAACAAGGGCGCCATCCGCGACCTCTCCGGCCACACGGGCGATTTCACGGGCGCCAAGCTGTCGCCCGCTTCTCTCGACCGGCTGCGCGCCATCGATCCAGCCAGCCTTCCGGTGGCACCCGCCGGAGTACGCCTGGGCGCGCCGGTTGCCGGCACGCGCAACTTCGTCGCCATCGGCCTCAACTACGCCGACCACGCCAAGGAGACGGGACAGGAAATTCCCGCCGAGCCGATCCTTTTCAACAAGGCGCCAACCTGCATCTGCGGGCCCAACGACGACATCATGTATCCGAAGAACTCCGACCGCATGGACTGGGAGGTGGAGATCGCCTTCGTCGTCGGTGCGCGTGCCCGCTACGTCGAAGAGAAGGACGCGATGGCGCACATCGCCGGCTACTGCCTGTGCAACGACGTGTCGGAGCGCCGCTTCCAGGTGAAGCGCGCCGGACAATGGGTGAAGGGCAAGTCGGCCGAGACGTTCGGCCCGCTTGGTCCGTTCCTCGTGACGCCGGACGAGATCCCCGACGCACAGAACCTCGCCATGTCGCTCGACGTCAACGGCGAGCGCAAGCAGACCGGTTCGACGTCGACCATGATCTTCTCGATCCCGTTCCTGCTCGCCTACGTCACGCAATTCATGGTGCTGGAGCCGGGCGACGTCGTCACCACCGGCACGCCGCCGGGCGTCGGCTCGGCCAAGAAGCCGCCGGAATACCTCAAGGCGGGCGACGAGCTTGTCCTGCGCGTCGAGGGCCTCGGCGAGCAGCGCTCCAAGGTCGTCCCGTTCAAACTTTGAGGCCCATTGCGTTGCTGGGTGGCGTAGGACCGCTGCAGATTGTCGACTGCACCGGTCCTTCGCCCAGGGTGCTAGAGATAGCTCAACCACCAGTCGCCGCGCGTTCGCTTGACGTGCGCAAACCAACGGCAGATTGGATAGAGCCCAACGACCACCACCAGCCAGACACCATAGACGACCGGTAAGCCGAACCCCCAGCCGGCTGGTGTGGCTCCGGGCACGGTGCCGAACAGCCAAGAAGCGTCGCCAAGGACGGCCAATGCCACCGCGACGGCAAGCGCGTGGATAAGGAAGATGTGGGCCACGTAGTACAGCAGTGGCACTCGGCCGAATGTCGTGACCCATGCCGCCAGGCCGCCTCGCGCTCCCTCGAAGGCCGCAAGCAGAAGCAGGCCCGGCCCAAGCGTCATCATCAGGTAGAGCAGCGAGGGAGGATACTTCTCGACGTTGAGCATCGAGAGCGCGGTTGACAGCCCATCGTCCTGGACAAGCCAGCCGACTGGGTCGCCGTAGAGGTTGCTCAGTCTCAGCGCCAGGAAGCCAAAGGTAATTGCCGCTCCGAGGCCGAGGAAAATCCGAGCGCGAGCTGCGGGTTGGCGCCTGAACTCAGGCCCAAGCGCATAGCCCGCAGCCATGACGCCGATCCACGGAATGAGCGGGTAAAGGACGCCAATCTTTAGATCGGAAGAAAGCTCCACTAGGCCCCGCTCGTGCAGGATGTGCCAAAGCAACCCGGCCGAACCGAGGTCTGTGGCATGAATGCTATCAAGCAGGTTGTGCCCGGCGATCATGCCGATCGCGATGACGATGATCGCGCCACGCGGCAGCCAGACCAGGCCAGCAAGTGCCACCATCGACGCGCCGATGGCCCAAATAACCTGCATGGCGAAGAAGTCGAAGCCGAACCCGAATGTCCACCCAAGCCGTACGAGCGTAAATTCGAGCACAATCAGCCAGAAGCCACGCGTGAGGAGAAAGCGGCTCACCTCGCCGGTGCTGTGTCCGCGCGTGCCGTGTAGATAGGCCGCGACGCCGGCGAGAAAGATGAAGATGGGTGCGCAGAAATGCGTGACCCACCGCGTGAGAAAAAGGGCAGGATCGGCTACATCGCGCGGATTGAAACCTCCCGCACCGAAAAAGTCGCGCGTGTGATCGAGCGCCATGATGATCATGACGAGGCCGCGCAACAGATCGACCGAGTCGACACGTGCGCCCGCAACTCGATCCGCGAGCGGGCCGGTTGTAGTTGAGGTTACGACGCTGGCTGGCGACCAGGCATTTCTTTGGATGTTGACGTCGACGCTCATGCGACCCTCTTAGGCCAATGGAAGGGGCGACGTAGCGTCACGAGAACCCAGATGCTGTTCCCTCGGTAACAGATGGTGCACGCAGAAGCCCAAGGAAAGGCATCCTGGCGAATGGCGGGCCGGGCCGTAGCCCGGCACCGCCTGCCGCACGTCAATACGCCTGTTGGACCTTGGACTTGTGCTGGTCGGAGCGCATGGTCTTGCGCGTGCGCCCCCACGTGTCGCCGTCCAAGCTGTTGGCGGCTTCGCGGCTCTGCTTCTCCAGTTCGTTGAGCGCGCTGACCGAGGCTTGCGGCGCCGGCGATACGCCCGACGTGAACACGTCGCGCGACCGCTTGATGTAGTCGGCGTTCTCCTCCAGCACCTTGCGCGCGCCGGCAACATCGCCGGCATCGCGAAGCTCCACGGCCTTCTCGCTTTTCTCCGTGGCGATCTGCTGCGTCACCTGGCTCATTACCGGCTTGTTGACGCTGTCCTCGGCCTCCTTGGCGTTGGCCGAGAAGCGCACGCTTGGCTTGGCCTCGACGTGCGCAGGCGAGCCGCCGTTGTCGATGTCGACGTAGGTCACGGATACGTCGGCGACGTCGACCGCGCCTTCGCTGCGCCCTTCCGGCGCCTGCAGCTCGACGACGACATAGCGCTCGTTGTCCGCCTGCAGCTGGTTGAGCTTCAGCGTGACCTTGTCGCCGTCGATGCTGCCGTCGCGCCCGAGAATGCGCATCGGCTTGAAGCCGAGCTTGCACTCGATGGTGATGGTGATGTCGCGCGCGGAGACGGACAGCGCATCGCCGAACTCGCGGTCGAAGATTTCCGCCAGATCGCTGGGGCGCTCGACGAACACGTGGTTGCCGTCGCTGGCGGCGGCGAGCCGCTGCATCAGGTCCTCGTTGTAGTCGAGCCCAAGGCCGATGGTGCTGACCGTGATGCCCTTGGATGCGAGCTTGCGGCCGAGCTCGGCCAGCTCGCTCGGCGTCGATGGGCCGACGTTGGCAAGGCCGTCCGACAATAGGATGACGCGATTGACGTTGTTGTCGGAGACGAACTTCTCGACCTGCTGTCCGCCCTCCTTGACGCCGGCATAAAGCGCGGTGGTACCATCAGCCTTGAGATCGTCGATGGCCTCGAGCAGCTTGTCGCGCGAGTTCCGCAGCGGCGCCGCCGGGCTGAGGATGTCGACGTCGTGATTGTAGGCGATGAGCGCAACGGTGTCGTCGGACGACAGGCGCTTCAGCGCCACGCGCGCGCCTTCCTTGGCGGCGGCGATGCGGTCGCCCTGCATCGAGCCGGAGCGATCGATGACGATTGCCACATTGATCGGCGGGCGTTTATCGCGCTTGCCCGCGGCGAGGCTCTTGAGATTGAGACGGAGATAGACGCTGCCCGGCTTCGACGTTGACAGGACGGTCTGGCCGAGGTCGGCCTCGAGCTTCAATTCAGCGGCGTTGGCGGTGGCCGGTAATGCCAGAGGTGCGGCGAGTGTAGCGGCGAGCGCGACGGCCCGGATCATCGACATGGCAATAGCTCCTCATCTGCAATGTGGGAGCAACCTAATGCTCGGCCGCGGCGGAAGCGGGCTCGGCCGGTGTCGAAACGGCGTCGGAGCAATGGCCTAAAAAAGAGATCGCCCCACGTTGCCGGTGAGCAACGCGGGGCGATGGTGAGCGAGCAGAGAAGTGATCGCGAACCTAGTTCATCAGCTGGCGTCCGTTGTCGCCGGCGACGCGCGTCTCGGCGTGCTGCGCGGCGGTGAACCCCGCCACCAAGCGGCGCCAGGACGCTTCGTCTGCGCGCGCATTGCCGTGGAAGGCCAAGGCCAGGGCGCGAGAGATGTCGTACAGGGCTTGCTGCTCGTTCGACAGGCGGCCCGCACCGGCGTCCGCCTCGAGGTTGTCGACCAGATCGCGCAGCACCGATTCATACGGCCCGTTCGGCAGCAGCATCAAGACTGCCCAGTGCTGGTCAAGCTCCTGATAAGCATCGTCGAGCATCTGCTGGTCCCATGTCGCTTGCGGGCGCAGCTTGCCCTTCAGTGCCGTATACGCCTCGTCGAACGACAGTCGCGCATCGTCCTCCCGCTTGCGCAGCAGGGCATCGAGCGACGCATTGGAACGCCGCGCGCGGTTGAACGCCTCGTTGGCGGCGATGGCGGCAACGTGCGCGTTGCCGGAGACGCGCTCCCATGCGTCGGGCTTGATGTTGAGCGCCGCCAGCAACTGCGTGATGAACCCGCCACGGATCTCGGTCGTCGAGGGGTCGTCGGCGAGAGGCGTGGCCGAGTGTCCGAGCGCCAGCGTGGGCGGGTTCTGCGCCCTCAAAACTGGCGCTGCGGCCCTGCCGGCGGCAAGGCGCGGGCGGCCGTAGTCGGCCATCAGCGTGCGCGCACGGATGCGCGCCAGCGTCTTATAGAGATCGCGGTGGATGAAGAAGTAGCCGGCGTTCTTGCCCGCGCGCTGCACGCGCCCGAGCGTGGCACCGGCGTTGAGCGTAGAGCGCACGGTGCGTTTGTGCTCGTCGAGCACTTCGCCCAGGTTGATCTCGGCGGTGAAGCCACGATCCTCGTCGATCGGGTGCATGTAGTGCAGCACGGTCTCGGCGTTCTGGTTGATGTCGGGCAGCAGCGCGACGCCGACGATCTTCTCCAGCTCGGCGAGATCGATGTTGGCCTTGTCGGCCTCGAACGACCGCTTGGCGACGATGGCCAGGAACTCGTACAGCTCGGCGCGCACCAGATAGCGACCGGCCGCCTCGTCATAGTCGACGGCACTGATGGTCGAGCCGGCGTTGAGCACGCCCAACACCTGCCGCTCGGTATGCTGGTCGAGCATTTCCGGGCGCACCTCGGCCATGAAGCCGGACGCATTGGTGATAGGTCGCATGGCGTTGAGCGTGGCGCGTGCGTTGTCGAGCGTATCGGGCAGCAGAGCATTCTCGATGATGGCTTCCAGCTGCGCCGAATTGCGGCCCTTGCTGCTCGGGACGTCGGCAAGCGGCGAACGCACCGCGTTGGCGCCAAATAGGCCCGTCATGAAGATCAGCGAGTCGATGCCGATGGCGATGGCGAGCGCCAGGTAGGCGAGGCGGTTGCCGTCCTGGAAGGCGTTGAGCGAGACGACGAAGCGGTGCGCCTTGTCGTCCCGGTTCATCTCGGCGTAGCTGATCTTGGCGCGCAGCTCATCCGTTTGCTGGCTCGGCAGGCCGCTGTCGGAGAGGCACTTCACGGCAAAACCGAACAGCGCATCGGTCGAGCGCTGGGCCGCGAGCTTGTCGCCGCCGACGCAGTTGGCATTGAACGCCTTGGTGCCGCTCTGCAGCGTGAAAAGAGTCGCCGCCGCTTCGGTCGCTTGCTTGGGGTCGCAGTCGATGCCGGCAACCTTCGGCTTGGTCACGTCGGCCGAGAACATGGCGCTGTAGAGTTGCGAGCAGCGCTGCTGCACCTCGGCAAGGCGCTCGGCGTCGGGATGCTGGCGGAACTCGGCGCGTGCCGTCTCGAAGGCTGGCAGCACGCGGCCCGGATCGACGCGCTGCTCGGCGTCCTGCCCGGCGAGGTTCTCCTGCGCCATGCGGATGCGCTGCCCGGCGGTCTCCTCCTCGCCCTTGTACTTGGCAAGCTCGCCGTCGATCGTCGCCAGCTCGCGCTTGATCTGCGAGATGCGCGTTTCGGCGGTATCGAGACGCTTCTTGGCATCCTTCACGCGGTCGTCTTGGATCTTGAACGCCGCTTGCATCTTTCCGAGGTCAGCGGTGATCTGGCGATAGACTGGGCCGCGGCCCTCCTTCAGCGTGCCTTCGACGCCCTTGCTCTCGGCCATCGCCTCGACGCGCTTGGCGTCGATCGCCTTCGCGCGGCTGTCGAGCTCCGTCTTGGTCGCGGCGTAGTCGGCGGCGAGCGTTGCGCGATCGGACTCGAGGCGGGCGAGCTCATCGGTCATCGAGGTCTTCTTGCCGGCGATACCGGCTTGGCCGCTCTGCGCGGTCGTGATGCGCTCCTGCTGCTCCTTGATTCCGCGGTTGCGCGTCTCGATCTGGTCGTTGAAGTACTTTTCGATCTCGCCGGTCGAGCCCTGCGCCGCCGCCGCGAGCTTGTCGAGCTGGCCCTCGTAGGCGTGCCAGCCTTCGCTTTGGAACAACGAGGATGTTTGCGTCAGCTGCTGGTGGTCAATGGTCGCGCCAATATCGGCGATGATGCCGGAGACCTGGTTGGTGGCGCGCAATTCCGATACGCGCTCGCGCTGCTCTTTCGGGAAGACGACGTTGAAGCGGCTGTCGAACGAGAAGAAGACGGAAGTTGCCATACAGGCGAGGAACATCACCCACAGCATCGAGTTCTTGACCATGATGCGCAGCGCCTGCGCATAGGGGGCGATGACGTCGGTGCGCGCGAAAGCGGTGAGCAGGCCGAGCACGCCGAATAGAAGCCCGGCGGCGATCAGCGTCTGGATCACGTAGTCGGTCTGGATGCCGTAGTTCCACTGATAGACGGCGAACCCGGCGGCCAGCAGCGCAGCGCCAACGATGATCACCACGATGAGCGGAGCCGTCACGCGGGTGATGCCGGCGCGCGGCACGGTGCTCATGCCGGTGGCAAAGCTTTCACCGATCAGCCAAGCGACGATCAGCATCACGCCGTGGATGCCAAAGGTGAACATCAGCGACAGCACGGGCTCGCCGGTGAAGTTCGTCATGCCGTCCCAGGTAGTCCAGCCGCCGGCGAGGGAGAGCACGATGGCCGCCGTGCCGAGCATGGCGAGCTGCCAGTTGGTGAAGAAGACCTCCTCGATCGCCCGCCACAGGCGCGGCCCGACTTTAAACAGGGCAATCAGCGCGGCGATGACGACGACAGTGAGGAGAATGCTGCGGGCGTACGCAGCGGGGTTTGCCATCACGCCGTCGAGGGCTTGCTTAACGTCCATCTACGTTTCCCGCCTTGACCGGCCGATGCCGGATCCCGCACGCCGCCATAGCGGCTCAAAAATCACGCCACGATGCACGATGACCACAGCTCCTGGCCACTTCGGGGCAGGATTGCGGCGATCCCATGCACGAGTGTGATGATCGAGAAATTCGCCATCGGCAGTGGGCCGGGACAAATCCAGCGCGCGCTCTCGGCAGAATTGGGTATAGATGAATTTAAATGCAAGCTTCAACGCGCCGGATGCGGGCGCGCCGATTGCTCAATCGATGAGCAGAAGCCGTTAGACGGCTTCGAACAATGCCGCGATGCCCATGCCGCCGGCGACGCCGAGCGTGGCGATGCCGAGGCTGGAGCCGGCGCTCTCGCCGCGCGCCATGCGGGTGAAGAGCCGCGTCACCAGAACGGAGCTGGAAGCAGCAAACGGATGTCCGCGCGCGATGGCGCCGCCGTCCGGATTGAGGATGTCATCGTCGAGTTCGAGGCTGCGGACGAGGGCGATCGCCTGCGCGGCCGACGACTCGCTCATCTCGATGAACCCCACGTCGGACGGCTTGTAACGGTCCGACTTGGCTATCAATTTCTGCATCGCCGCGATCGGCGCCGCCGCCTCGTCGTCGGGTGAGGCGCCGCGAGCGGCATGCGCCAGCAACCGCAACCCGCGCGGCTTGCCGAGCGAGGCCCATACGTCTTTCGACACGACGACAGTCATCGCCGCGCCATCGTGCAGGCTCGAGGTGTTGCCGGGCGTCAGCGTTCCGTCGGGCGCCATGTAAGGGGCCAGTTGCGCCAGGTCCTTGAAATCGGGCGCCACGGAGCTCTGGTCGCGCGCTTCTTCCGGATTGGCGCGCAGCGGCGCGATCTCGCCGATGAAGCGTTTGTGCTCGCGCGCCTGCTCGGCCTTGAGGAACGAGCGCAGCGCATAGGCGTCCTGCTCGGCGCGGCCGATGCCGTATGTGATCGCCAGCGTCTCGGCGGATTCTATATGGGCGGGACCTTCGCGCTCCTCGCCCGAGCCGGGCTCGTAGCTGATGAAGCGGGGAAGCTGCTGCAAGTTGCGCGGCTTGGCCACGCGCCAAGGCGCCATGGAGATCGCCTCGGCACCTCCGGCGACGATCGCATGCGCATCGCCGAGGGAGACGGCACGCACCGCGGCGAGAATGGCATCGAGACCGGAGCCGCACTGCCGGTCTATGGTCGCCGCCGGGGCCGTTTCGGGCAAGCCCGCCGCCAGGGCGATCAGCCGTGCCGGATTGCCTCCTTGCGAGGCATTTCCGACGATCAGCTCGTCGACCTGACCTGGCTCGAGACCACTATCTTGCAGTGCAACACCGACTAGCGGCGCGCACAGCTCCTCGATGCGACGATTGCGATGGAGGCCACCAATGCGACCGATAGCGGTGCGCCGGGCCGCGACGATGTACGCGGATTGAGAAGGCATATGTGCTGTTTATGGCTCTCGAAAATTGACGCGCGAGAGAGCGATGTGTTGGCACTCGTTGACAGAGCGCCGGCTCCCGACTTCCATTGTCCGGTGTTGGCTAGCAACCATATGATGGTGGCGGAAAAGGGATCATTCGAAGTTGGGTTTATGATCCGTTTCCAGGCGTCCGCTATGCCGCGCACGTGCTCTGGTATACAGTGACGAAAATAGAAACGCTTGGGATGAAACGATGACCGAGGCAACCGCCAAGCAATCTCCGTCGTCACCGGTTTCAAGCGACCGCAAACTGGCAAAAGCCGTCGAGCGGGCTAACCAAGCGTTCACCGAGAAGAACCTGCGCTTTACCAAGTTGCGCCAGGACGTCTTCGAGGAAATCGCCTCGACGCACGCTTCGATTGGCGCCTACGACGTGCTCGCCAAGCTGGCCGAGAAGGGCACGCGCCTCGCCCCCATCTCCGTTTACCGCGCCATCGACGCGCTGCTGGAAGCCGGCGTCATCCACCGCCTCGAAAGCAAGAACGCGTTCTTCGCCTGCCGGCGCATGGACCATCGCACTGGCCGCCGTCCCATCTTCCTGTCGTGCGAGAATTGCAACGCCGTGCAGGAGGTCGACTCCGAAGGTATCTTCGACACCATAGATCGCCTATCGCGTGGCGCTTCCTTCCAGCCGCGCGTAAAGTTCGTCGAAGTCTCCGGACTGTGCCGCGACTGCGCGCCTAAGAAGGACTAAGCCCACTCATGCCGCAGAAGGATGGAGTGGCGCCCGCGGCGGCAGAGCCGTGCGGCCACCAGCAGGGTCGCGCCTGCGCACATCAGCACGGGCACAAGGAAGCCGCCGCCCCCTTCGATCCGACGGCGCTCATCTCGGCGCGCGGTCTTTGCATCTCGCGCCATGGCCGCGACCTGCTGATGGACGTCGACCTAGACATTCACGCGCGCGAGATCGTCACGCTCATCGGACCCAACGGCGCCGGCAAGACAACGCTGGTGCGCGTTCTGCTCGGCCTGGAGAGGCCGGACCGCGGCGCCGTGCAGCGGCGCAAGGATTTGCGCATCGGGTATGTGCCGCAGCGTTTCGACAGCGACGCCGTGATCCCCATGACGGTCGAGCGGTTCCTGATGCTCGGCAGCGCCGTGAGCCTTAGCGACATTGGAGCTGCCCTGGCGCACGTCGACGCGCAATCGGTCCGCAATCAGCAACTCGGCGAGTTGTCGGGCGGCGAGCTTCAGCGCGTCCTGCTGGCGCGTGCGCTGCTACGCAAACCCAATCTTCTCGTGCTTGACGAGCCGGTGCAGGGCGTCGACTACACGGGCGAGGCCGATCTCTACAACCTGATCGGCCGCCTGCGCGACGAGGTTGGCTTCGGCGTGCTGCTCGTCTCGCATGATCTGCACATCGTCATGGCGCGCTCCGATCGCGTCATCTGCCTCAACCATCACGTCTGCTGCTCGGGCGTGCCTGAGACCGTGGCCCAGCATCCCGCTTACGGCCGCCTGTTCGGCCCCGAGGCCGCGCGCGCCTTCGCGGTCTATCGCCATCAGCACGACCACAGCCACGACCTCGCCGGCATGCCGCATCCGGACGAGACGGCTGCCCATCCGGCGCGCGGAGATAAGTAAGTGTTCGAGCCGTTCTTCGTCCGCGCGCTGGTCGCAAGCCTTGGGCTCGCCGCCGTCGCAGCGCCCCTCGGTTGTTTCGTCGTCTGGCAGCGCATGGCCTATTTCGGCGAGACGGTCGCCCAGGCGGGCCTCATCGGCGTTGCGCTCGGCCTCGCATTACAGATGGACGTGACGTGGGGCGTGCTCATCGTCGCGCTTGCCGTCGCGGGGCTGCTGTTGTGGTTCGGACGCCAGAAGCTGGTGGCGCTCGATTCGATCCTCGGGCTGCTGCACCATGCGGCACTCGCCGCCGGCGTCATTGCCACGTCGATGATCAAGGGCGCGCCGGTCGACCTCACCGGCTTCCTGTTCGGCGATGTCTTCGCCGTCACCGGGACGGACGTTGCCATCATCTTCATTGGTGGCGGCGCGGTGCTCGCCGTCGTCGCTTGGCTGTGGCAGCCGCTCCTGCGCCTTGCCGTGCATGAGGATCTGGCCGCTGCCGAGGGTGTCGACCGGGAGATGGTGCGCACCGTATTCATCGTGCTGCTTGCGGTCGCCATTGCCGTCGCCATGAAGATCGTCGGCATCCTGCTCGTCATGGCCTTCCTGGTCGTGCCGGCCGTCGCCGCCCGCCCGCTGGCACGCACCCCCGAGCGCATGGTCGTGTTTACCGCCCTCATCGCCGCCGCCAGCGTCGTTGCCGGCCTGTGGCTGTCGGCCACAGTCGATAGCCCCGGCGGCCCCTCGATCGTCATCGTCATGTCCATCCTGGCCGGGCTTTCGGTCAGCTGGGCCGCCTTTGGCCGCCCCGGCGTGCGCCAGAGATAGAGGATGTGGCCCGCCGCCCTCTGGCCAAGATGCGGGCGCTGGATTAGGTAGACGCTTGGTGCCAATGGCGGAAACACGAGCCATGACGGCTTCGTCCACGGATCTCATCGCCTCACGGCGCCGGTCCCATCTCGTCCGCGTCGCGGGCGTGGCGGTCGGCGGCGGCGCACCCGTCGTCGTTCAGTCGATGACCAATACAGACACCGCCGACATCGAGGGCACCGTCGCCCAGGTCGCAGCGCTGGCCCGTGCCGGCTCCGAGCTTGTCCGCATTACCGTCGATCGCGACGAGGCCGCGAAGGCTGTCCCGCACATCCGCGACCGCCTGGCTAAGAAGGGAGTCGTCGCGCCGCTGGTCGGCGACTTCCACTACAACGGCCACACGCTGCTGGCCGACAACCCGGCCGCCGCCGAGGCGCTCGACAAGTACCGCATCAATCCGGGCAACGTCGGCTTCAAGGACAAGAAGGACCGCCAGTTCGCCGCCATCGTCGACACCGCGCTGCGCTGGAAGAAGCCGGTGCGCATCGGCGTCAACTGGGGCTCGCTCGATCAAGAGCTGCTGACGCGGCTGATGGACGAGAACGCGCGCTCGAACGCGCCGAAGGATGCGCGCGCCGTCATGCACGAGGCAATCGTGCAGTCGGCGCTCATTTCGGCGCAGCGCGCTGAGGAGCTCGGGCTTACGGCGCACGACATCATTCTCTCCGCCAAGGTCTCGGCCGTGCAGGATCTTGTCAGCGTCTACACGCTGCTGGCGGCGCGCAGCGAATACGCGCTGCACGTCGGTCTCACGGAAGCTGGCATGGGTTCCAAGGGCATCGTCGCCTCCACCGCCGGCATCGGCCTGCTGCTGCAATCGGGCATCGGCGACACGATCCGCGTTTCGTTGACGCCGGAGCCCGGCGGCGACCGCGCGCTCGAGGTGATGGTAGCGCAGCAGATCCTGCAGTCGATGGGGCTGCGCTCGTTCATGCCCGTCGTTACCGCCTGCCCGGGGTGCGGGCGCACGACGTCGACCGTGTTCCAGGAGCTGGCCAAGAACGTCCAGGACATGATCAGCGATCGCATGCCCGAGTGGCGCCGCCGCTATCCGGGCGTCGAGACGCTCAACTTCGCCGTGATGGGCTGCATCGTGAACGGCCCCGGCGAATCAAAGCAGGCCGACATCGGGATTTCCCTTCCCGGAACCGGGGAGGCCCCGGCCGCGCCCGTGTTCATGGACGGAAAGAAGATGACAACTCTGCGTGGCCCGAACATTGCCGCTGAATTCCAGCAGATCGTGGAGGACTATATCGAGCGGCGATTCGGGGGATCGGCGCCAGCGGCCGGTCCGGATCCGGCGCCGGCAAGACATACGGCCTGAGGCGGGGCTGCAGTCCTTTGGGGAAACGACAATGACAACAACAACCCTAATCGCGCGCGCCCTCGTTCGCGCCGCTTCCATGGGCATGCTTCTGCTGGTAGCCGGCTGCTCCGGATCGTCGCTGCCCGACACCGATCGCGTGTTCCTCTCGGCCGCGGGCGGCTGGGACCGCAACCGCGATGGCGTCGTCACCTGCGATGAGTGGAAGGCGTACGCGACCGAACTATTCAATGCCGCCGATACAAATCACGATGGTATCCTCGACCGCACCGAGTACGCGAAGATCATCTCCACCGACCGCATGTTCCAGACGGTCGAGTTCGGCTACTACGATGCCAACGGCGACGGCAAAGTCGAGCGCACCGAATTCGTCGACAAGCCCAACCGCGCCTTCGCGCTGCTCGACAAGAACAACGAGTGCAAGTTGACGGCGAACCAGACCGCCGGCGCACGTGCGCATTCCGAGCAGATCTTCGATTCCAAGAAGGCGGAATCCGGCGATCCGCGCGAGAAGCAAAAGGGCGGCCCCGGCGTAGGCGGGATGTGACCCCTCCTTTATTTGGCCCGATATAGGGCCATCCAGCCAAGTCTTCGCCAAGCTCAGGCCATTGGCGAAGCGTAGCTTTTTGGCGACACCCGGATTCCGACCCCGGGGAACTCCCGAACTGAGACACGCGTTGGGTGCTCAGTGACCAGACATAACGGGGATACTCGCCATGAAACGATTGTTGCTTGCCGGCCTCGTCGCCGGTGCGTGGTCGAGCTGTGCGCTTGCCGCCGATCTCGGTCCCTACACCCCGCCGCCGCGCTATGAGCCCACCTACGAGCCCGTGCGCGATCACGGCTACAACTGGCAGGGCCTATATCTGGGTGCGAACGCCGGCTACGGCTGGGGCAACGACAATGCCTCGACATTCGTCGGTCCTGCGTCAGCATCGGGCGGCGTCAATCCGAGCGGTTGGTTCGGCGGTGGCCAGATCGGCTACAACGCGCAGTTCAATGCGCTCGTGATCGGTCTCGAAGCCGACTTGCAGGGTGCCGACATCAGCGACACGACGGCCTTGGCTGGCGGTGGCGCATTCACGCAAGCGACTACCGACATCGAATGGTTCTCGACGCTGCGCGGCCGCGTCGGCTACGCGGCCGGACCTGCACTGCTCTACGTGACGGGCGGCTGGGCCTTCGCCGATGTGAATACCAGCGTCAATCAGTCCTTCGGCGGTGGCGCGGTTGGCATGAGCAGTGACGACATCAAATCGGGCTACACGGTCGGTGGCGGTGTCGAGTGGGCCTTCGCACCGAACTGGTCGCTGAAGACGGAGTACCTGTACGTCGATCTCGGCAAAGACACCTTCAGCACGCCGGTCGGCACCTACACGACCGAGACCGACTTCCACACCGCGCGCGTGGGCCTCAACTACCGCTTCTAAGTCTCGACAATTCCATCAGCTGCTAAGGCGTCTCCTGCACCCGGGAGGCGCCTTTGGCTTTTGTGAGCTCGAGCGTATTCAGTGCCCGCGGTTGGCGGCGAAATGAGCCGCCTCGATGAGGACGGCCGCCTTGTCGCCGAACTGGTGCAGTTCGCGCTCGGCATTGGCGACCGCCGCCGCAAGTTGCGCACGCGCCTCGTCAACGCCGATGAGGCCGACCAAGGTAGCCTTGCCGGCGGCACTGTCCTTTCCGGTCGCCTTGCCCATCACCTTCGCGTCGCCTTCCTCATCGAGCAGATCATCGGCGATCTGAAACGCCAGCCCCAGGTTGTCGCCGTAGCGCTTTAGCGCAACACGTTGCTCGGCCGGTGCACGCGCGAGCACTGCGCCGGCTTCGCACGCCGCTGCGATTAGTGCGCCGGTCTTCAGGGATTGCAGCCGCCGCACATGCTCCGCAGTCATGCGCGCCGGCTCGCCGCGTTTCTCCGCTTCGAGATCGAGCATCTGGCCCAGCACCATGCCGCGCCCGCCGGCCGCATGGGCGAGCACGCGCGTCAGCTCCGCCCGCACGCCCGGATCCTGATGCGTGGTCTCGCGCGCCATGATCTCGAAGGCGAGTGTCAGCAGCGCATCGCCGGCAAGGATCGCCGTCCACTCGTCGAACTCCCTGTGCACGGTTGGCTGCCCGCGCCGCAAGTCGTCGTTGTCCATCGACGGCAGGTCGTCGTGCACGAGCGAATAGCAATGCACGCACTCGAACGCCGCTGCCGCGTCGAGCGCGGCTTCGGGGGCGATGCCGAACAGTGCCGCACTTTCGATGACGAGGAACGGGCGGAAGCGTTTTCCGCCGCCAAGCAGGGCGTGGCGCATGGCGGTACGCAGCCGGCCGCCCTCTTCCGGCCCGCATTTGCCAAGCAAATCAGTTAGGCGTTGCTCGGTGAGACCCGCGGCGGCGGCGAGCCTTTGCACGAACGTCATTTCGGATTACCTAGTAGCGTCGGGCCAGCCCTCCCAAGCCTTTTGGCAGCGGGCGATCAGCGCTGCGGATATAGCACCGGGACGACGCAAGCACAGTATGGAAAGGTCCGACCCTCCACGGCCGGCCGCTGCCGATCCGGCCGCAGCAAAACCTGAGCCCCAGAAGCCGGCGGCCGAAGGCGAAGCTGCGCCCGCTCCCGAGAAGGCGGCCCTGCCGCCGCAACCCGAAAACGATCCGTTCGCCGAAGCGGAGCCGGAAGCGGTCGAGCGCACGCACTTCGAGGTCCTGGAGCGCGAGACGACGCAACCCTTACGCCGCTACGGTTATCAGCATCCTGCGACACCGCACGGCATCACGCCCGCCGACCTCGTCGCCGTCCCACATCAAGAAGAGCAGCCGCAGGCTCCGTCGCCCGACCCAATCATCGAGACGGCGTTCGAGCCGTGGCCGGATCCGTTGCCAACAATAGGGCCGCACGTTGCGGAGCCCGAGCGCGAAGCACCGGCCGCCGATTATCCTGCTGTCGAGGAGCCGCTTCATGCGCCGCCAATAGAGGAGCATCTCGAAGAGCCGGCGACGCCGGAGCCTTCCACCCCAAGCGCGCCGGACGGCGTGGGAGAATTGTTCGAGCCGGCCGAGCTGCCACCTACGCATTCCGAGACGCAGCCGCTCGCATTCGAGCCGATGCCTTTCGAAGTGCCGCCGCCCTTCACCGGTCGATCGCCTGCGCCCGCGCCGCACTTGTACGAACCGCCGGCCCCCGTCGAGCCCGATCCTATCGAGCCGGCGCCAGCTGCGCCGGTTTCCTATGAGCCGCCGTACGTGGCGCCGGTTAAGCCCGAGCCTCGACCTCAACCCGAGCCAGAACCCGAGCCGTTAGCTCCAGCACCGCCGGCCCACGAGCCCGCGTATGTCGAGCCGATAAAGCGCGCGCCTGAGCCTGCGCCATCGCTGACGCTTCGCCATGACGTCGCCGGCGCCTGGTCGCCCGCCATGCGGCGCGAGCCGGCCTTCCGCCGCCCCGAGCCCGTGATGCCGGTCGCAACGACGGCGCCGATCCCCGAGCTCGCGCCTGCCGGTCGCAATTACCGCGATCTGTTCAGCCGCGCCGTTCGCGTCGGCGTCCTCGCCTTCTGCGGCTGGTTCATCGCCGTGCTGGTCCTCATCGCCGTCTTCCGTTTCGTCAACCCGCCGTTCTCAATGCTGATGGCGCAGCAGTGGCTGACCGGCACGCCGATCGACAAGCAGTGGGTGCCGCTCGCGCGCATCTCGCCCAACTTGACGCGGGCGGTGATCGTCGCCGAGGACGGCCGCTTCTGCCAGCACTGGGGCATCGACTTCATCGAGGCCGCGAACGCCATCCGGCGCGCGTCTGACGGGTATCCGCGCGGCGCCAGCACCATCACAATGCAGGTGGCGAAGAACCTCTTCTTGCTGCCCGTGAAGAGCTACCTGCGCAAAATCGTCGAGATCCCGCTCACGTTTGCCATCGAGCTTGCCTGGCCGAAGCGCCGCATTCTCGAGGTCTATCTAAACATCGTCGAGCTGGGGCCTGGCATCTTCGGCGCCGAGGCGGCCTCGCAGGCCCATTTTGGGCGTTCGGCCGCCGGGCTGAGCACCCGGCAGGCGGCTCAGCTCGCCGTCAGTCTGCCCAACCCGATTGTACGCGACGCCGGCGCCCCTGGCCCGCGCACGGCGCACCGCGCCTCGGTCATCCAGGCCCGGGCCGCGCGCACCCGCGAGGCCTCCGCCTGCGTCGACGGCGGCCGATAAGCCTCTCCAAGGCTCTGGAACTCCCGCCGGAATGTAGTATAAGGCCCCCCACGTAGGCTCCCGGCCGGATTGCCGTGCGGGGCGTTTACATAGAAATGAGCTTCCAACAGCCGGGATTTGGGCGGGCTTGAGAAGGCCCGACGCGGCGTTTTAAGCACGCATAATCCCGGTCAAAGCACGGAGTTAGACCAATGGCAGTTCCGCGGAAGAAAGTTTCGCGCATGAAGCAGGGCACGCGCCGCTCGCATGACGCGCTCGTCGCCCCGTCCTATGTCGAGGACAAGGAATCCGGCGAGCTTCGCCGTCCCCACCATATCGATATCAAGACCGGCAAGTATCGCGGCCGGCAGATTCTCGAGCCCAAAGCCGACGTCTGAGGCTGGGTTCATAGCGGTACTATGGTGCATGGGGGCGGTCGCGAGGTCGCCCTTTCGCCGTTGCAGCGGCAAGGCCCTCGTGGCAAAAACGCTGTGCTGATGCCCGACCACGGCCGGCTAACAAGGGGGAACGCGTTATGTCGCTCAGGTCCATCCCATCCATTGTCATCGCGTTCCTCATCTATAACGCGGTCGTCTTCGCCTCTCGCAGCACGGATGTGCTGAACAGCGCGCTGTTCGAGCTGCCGATGCTCAGCGGCGGCGTCTGGCGCTTCGAGGTCGGCGACCTCATCATCCTGCTGACCCTGTTCTTGCTGTTCGCAGAGTTGATCAAGTCGACCTACACCTCCTCCTCCTCGCTCGTCGATCACGGCCTGTCGATGGTCGTCTTCATCGCCTGCATCGTCGAATTCCTCCTGGCGCCGCTGGCCGCGACATCGACGTTCTTCCTCATCATGGTTGCCACGGCGATCGACGTCGTCGCCGGCTTTACCATCGGCATCCGCGTGGCGCGGCGCGACCTCGCCATCGGCGGCTCGGGCGACTAGTCGACGGTGCGCGGCAGACACAAAAAAGCGATCGCATTCAATTGCGATCGCTCTGACTGCCGGTAGCTGCGTTCGCGAGCTTAGTCGCGGTCCCCAGACAGCTTGTCGATTTTCTGCTGCATGTTGGCGAGCTGCGTCTTCAGCTCGCTGATCTCGTTGGATTCGGCCGGCTTGGTCTCAACCGTATGCTTCTCGCCCTTGCCCAACGCCTCGCCACGCTTGTTGGCGAAGGGGGTCCACAGCGAGAACGCCTGCTCGAACATCGCCATGTTCTTGCGCGCCTGCTCCTGGTAGGCCTCGAACGCCGCCGCCGGGTTGGAGAACGCAGTTGCGAACTGGGCGCGGAACTTCTCCTGCTCCTTGACTAGGTTCTCGAGGCTGAACTGCAAGTAGCCCGGCACCATGCGGCCAATGCTGTCGTCGTAGAAGCGGATCAGCTGGCGCAGGAACGGCACCGGGAGCAGCGTCTGCCCGCCGACGCGGTTCTCCTGCTCGACGATGATCTGCGTCAGCACCGAATGTGTCAGGTCGTCGCCCGTCTTCGCGTCATAGACGACGAAGTCGCGATCGCCGCGCACCATTGTCGCCAGATCTTCCAGCGTCACGTAGGTGCTCGTCTCCGTATTATAGAGACGGCGATTGGCATATTTCTTTATGACAACCGCTTCTTTTTTCTCGGCGGGCGCGTCAGGTTTATTGAGCATGGGAGGGGCCGTTGAGGCTGGTTTTTGCACTGCGGCAGCGTAACACACCCCCAGCCTGAGGTGCCAGCCGTTTGTGTTGACCGTTGGGGCCAGATAGCGCATTAGCTGGCGTGAAGCCTTAGCTTTGGTAATACGCCGTTAATACCGCGGCCGGCCGGGGTCCCGACGTTGGGCACACGCGCCGCGCGGCAGCGGAACGGCTTTCAAAAATGTACGCGCTTGAGGAGGCGCCTCCCCGATGAGCGACGACAACGCCACCATCGTCATTGCCAGTGCGGCGCGGACGCCGGTCGGCTCGTTCAATGGCTCGCTGTCGAGCCTATCCGGACACGAGCTCGGAAAGATCGCCATCACGGCGGCTATCGAGCGTGCCGGCATTCAGCCGGGCGACGTCTCTGAGGTCATTCTCGGCCAGGTCTTGACGGCGGGTCAGGGTCAGAACCCGGCCCGGCAGGCGTCCATCGCCGCCGGCGTTCCGGTCGACAGCCCGGCATGGGGCATCAACCAGGTGTGCGGCTCCGGCCTGCGCGCCATCGCGCTGGGCGCTCAGCAGATCCAGTCGGGTGCCGCGACAATCGTCGTCGCCGGCGGCCAGGAGAGCATGAGCCAGTCCAAGCACGCCGCGCACCTGCGTAACGGCACCAAGATGGGTGGTCTCGACCTCGTCGACACCATGATCAAGGACGGGCTGTGGGACGCCTTCAACGACTATCACATGGGCACCACGGCCGAGAACGTTGCGCGCCAGTGGCAGATCACGCGCGAGGATCAGGACAAGTACGCTGTCGCCTCGCAGAATAAGGCCGAGGCCGCCAAGAAGGCCGGCAAGTTCAAGGACGAGATCGTTTCCGTCACCATCAAGGGCAAGAAGGGCGACACCGTCGTCTCCGATGATGAGTACATCCGCGACGGCGCCACCCTCGACAGCCTCACCAAGCTGCGCCCCGCCTTCGACAAGGCCGGCACGGTCACGGCCGGTAACGCGTCGGGCATCAATGACGGCGCCGCCGCCGTGGTGTTGATGACGGCCGCCGAAGCCAAGAAGCGTGGCATCACCCCGCTCGCCCGCATCGTGTCGTGGGCGCAGGCCGGCGTCGATCCCTCGATCATGGGCACGGGGCCCGTTCCGGCCTCGAAGAAGGCGCTTGAGAAGGCCGGCTGGGAAGCCAAGGACCTCGACCTCGTCGAGGCCAACGAGGCCTTCGCCGCACAGGCCTGCGCCGTTAACAAGGGCGTCGGCTGGGATACGGACAAGGTCAACGTCAACGGCGGCGCCATCGCCATCGGTCACCCGATCGGTGCCTCCGGCGCCCGCGTGCTGACGACGCTTCTGCACGAGATGAAGCGCCGCAACGCCAAGAAGGGCCTCGCCACGCTGTGCATCGGCGGCGGCATGGGCATCGCCATGTGCGTCGAGCGCGACTGAGCCAAGTAACCACGTGCACGCTCCGGCCTTGCGAGAGGCCGGAGCACCCGCCACACGCTAACAAATCAACAAAAGACCAGTTTGAGGGAGGTTCTACATGGCTCGTGTCGCCCTGGTGACGGGAGGAACGCGCGGCATCGGTCACGCCATTTCCATCGCGCTGAAGAATGCCGGTTATCGCGTCGCCGCCAACTACGCCGGCAATGATGCCGCCGCACAGCAGTTCCAGGTCGAGACGGGTATCCCCGTGTTCAAGTGGGACGTCGGCAACTTCGCTGCCTGCGAGGCCGGTTGCGCCCAGGTCGCCAAGGAAGTCGGCCCCGTCGATGTGCTGGTCAACAACGCCGGCATCACGCGCGACGCGATGCTTCACCGCATGACGCTCGAGCAGTGGAAAGAGGTGATCTCCACCGACCTCGATTCCGTATTCAACATGTCGCGTCAGGTGATCGACGGCATGCGCGCGCGCTCGTTCGGCCGCATCATCAACGTCTCCTCGATCAACGGCCGCAAGGGCCAGATGGGGCAGACCAACTACTCTGCCGCCAAGGCGGGCATGCACGGCTTCACCAAGGCGCTGGCGTTCGAAGGCGCCAACAAGGGCATCACCGTCAACACCATCGCGCCCGGATATATCGCCACCGAGATGGTGCGCGCCGTGCCGAAGGAAGTGCTCGAGACGAAGATTCTGCCGCTGATCCCCGTTGGCCGCCTCGGCGAGGCCGAGGAGATCGCGCGGGCCGTGGTGTTCATGGCCGCCGATGGCGCCGGGTTCATCAACGGCGCCTGCTTCGACATCAATGGCGGCCACTACATGGCGACCTGATCGCCGGCACTGCCAGTGCTGCAAACTGAAATGGCCGGGCATGAAGCCCGGCCATTTTCGTATGTCGGCGTTGTTGAGTACGTGGCGCGTGGCTATCCCCGCAGGCGCGTGCGGATGATGCGCGGGAACTCATCGCTCGTGCCGGTGGACTGGTGGTCATGACCCGGGCGGGTGTCATCAGCGTTCCACCAACGATCGCTCTGCGCGGGGCCGGGCCCCTGCCCGACCGGATCCTGACCCGCACCCGCCATACCCTGCTGCGGCTGACGCGAAGGCGCATATCCGCCCTGCCCCGGAGCAGCCGCACCGGCGCCACGCTGGCCGACGGGAGCCGCGAACCAGGCTTCGATGAGGTCCAACTCGTCGGCCGACAGGTTGAGCCCCTGACCGCGGCAGCGCGCCACGACGAAGTTGCGGAAGCGCGAGGCAAAGAGGCTTGGCGAAGCGCCCTGGTCGAACCACGGATCGGCCTCGCTGACGACGTCGAGCACGAAGCGCACGTCGTCGCGGCGGATATCGATGCCGACGCTCTCGGCGCGCTTGACGATGTTGACCAGCGTCTGCGAGCCGGCGAGGCCGTTGGCGGCGATCTCCTGCGCCATCACATCGAACAACGTGCGGTAGTCCTGCGGCGACAGCGTCGGCGCCTGGCTGGCTTCGTGAATGCGCGCGATCGACTGCTGGATAGCGGCGGCGCCCTGAGCGGTCCGATGCATGCCGCCGGCCTGCTGGCGAACTTGCCCCGGCTGACCCGAGAGGGCTTCGGGTTGCGCCGGGGCCAGCGGTCCGCGCTGCGCGGTCGGGGCGGGGGCCCCGGCTTGTGCAGGTGCAGGTCGCTGAGCTGGTTGCGTGCCAAGCAGCGGTGCGAGTGCGCGCGGCGGCGCCTCGGCGCGCATCATCGGCTCGGGTCGAGCCGTTTCAGCGCGGGTGACGTTGGCACGTGGAGCGATTCGCGGATCGCTACGCGTTTCGATGCGCGGCGCTTCCGCCTGTGCCGCGCGGGTGGCGTCATAAACGAAGTACGGCGGCTGTGCGGTGAGACGAATGTCCTCGGGGAGACCGCGCGTGAGCAGATCGCGGAAGCTACCCGTTCCGCCCCAGGCGGCCCCGACAGTCTTCTCGTGACCCAGCACGCGCACGCAGCGGTCCGCCAGCGCCTCGAGCGGCACGGGGGCATCGGCGGCGCGCACGAGATTGGCGACCTCGGTGAGGATCTCGGTGCGCAACGCCTCGATGGAAGCAGCGGTGGGCAGGGCCTGCGGCTCGGCACGCCCCTGGTTCTGGTTTGTCAGCTGGCCGTCGATGAGCAGCGACAGCAGGTCGGCCTCGCGGATCTCCGCGTCGCAGATCGCCGTGTACGGGGCGGCCGTGTGGTCGTTGGAAAAGATCACCGTGCGACGGGCGTGCGAGCGCAGTCGGTGCAGCACCGGCGTGAAGTCGGCGTCCGCGGAAAGGATCACGAACTCGTCGAAGTAGGTGTCGTGGGTGAGCAGGTCGCGCACGTCCATCACCATGCGGATGTCAGCTGAGTTCTTCAGCTGCGCGGTGAGGGGCGGGCAGTCCATGACCTCGAACCCGGCGCGCAGGAAGTGATGGCGCACGAACGGGAACGAGCTCATGTCGGTGGAATTGTCGCTCTGGTTCCGGCGCGGGACCGGATTGCCGTAGCAGCGATTGATGACGATGCGGCGTTCCGCATCGAGCGCCGGCGAGTTCGTCGGGGTCATCAGGGCCCCCGAAGCGATCTCCTTCAGCCACAGACCGGCGTCCTTGGAAAACCGTTTGGCGGCCTCCTCGCTCTTCCGCTTCAACGACAAGTAGACGTTGTCGTAGTCGACGAAAACCGTGGTCAGAACTGGCCCAGACGACTCGCGCTTCATAACCGGCATCCCCCCGCGTGGCCGCGAAATTCGATTACGAGGACTTTTTGGTGAGTTGGCTTGGAGCAGCAAGCTCACCGGCGCCGCGGGGAGTAGAAAACTGTTCGCGAGCCGGCGCTTAGCCGTTTTTGCACCGCTACGGAAACGGTGGAAAACACGTTTGTGAGGCTTGCTGGCAACAGCGAGCGCGCGCGGGGCAAGCAACACCTCAACGTCGTGGCGGAGAAAATCCTTCTGCCGCCATCTCGAATTGCTCGAACATGAATCCCGGCGCCACCGTGCAACCGACCAGCGTCCAGGCGCCGAGACTGGCTGCGCTTTGCCAATAGCCGGGCGCCACCACGCCCTGCGGGCGTTCTCCGGCGGCGAGGTCGGCACCGAGGCGAATATCCACCGCGCAGCCGTCGGGTGGGGCGATCGATAATGCCAGCGGTGCGCCGGCGTGCCAGTGCCAGACCTCGGCCGCGTCGACGCGGTGCCAGCGCGACACCTCGCCTTCCGCGAGCAGGAAATAGATCGCCGTCGACGCGGCGCGTGCCCCTTCGCCGCGATCGTCTCGAAACGTCTCGCGGTAGTGGCCGCCCTCGGGATGCGGCTTGAGATCGAGGATGCGGATGATATCGGCGGCGCTGAGCTCTGCCATAACGTCAGCTCTTGTTCTTGCGCTCGCGGATGGCCGCGAAGACGTGCCAATCGGGGGCGTACAGCATGCCGAGCTTGGCTCTGATGGCGGTGACGTGGGGGCGCAGGAAAGGGTTTGTCTCCAGCTCCTTGTCGAGCCGCGTCGGCAGCGTCGGCCTGTTTTCCTCGCGCAGCCGGTCGACTTCTTTGGCCCGGTTGATCAGCGCCTGGTTGTTGGGATCGAGCGTCAACGCGAAGCGGGCGTTCGATTGGGTATATTCATGCCCGCAGTAGATCTCCGTGTCGGTCGGCAGCCGCATGATCTTCTGCAGCGACTTCCACATCATCTCGGCGTTACCCTCGAAAATGCGCCCCGCTCCCATGGCGAACAGCGTATCTCCGACGAAGGCGACCTTCGCCTCTGGGATGAAGTAGGTGACGTGCCCCAGCGTGTGGCCGGGCGTTTCCAGCACCTTGATCTCGAAGTTGCCGAACTGGACGACATCGCCGTCCGCCACTTCGCGATCGATCCCCGGGATGCGCTCCGCCTCCGCTGCCGGCCCAATGACTGTGCAACCTGTCTCTTCCTTAAGTTGCAGGTTGCCGCCGGTGTGGTCCGCATGGTGGTGGGTGACGAGCAGATGCGTCAGCGTCCACCCCTTGGCCTTGAGCCGCGCCAGGATCGCCTTGGCGTCCGGCGCATCGATCGAGGCCGTCATGCCGGCCTCGGGATCATGGATCAGCACTGCGTAATTGTCGGAAAGGCAAGCAAACTGCTCGATTTCGAGCTTCGGCATGCGTATCGGCTCTCGTCCAAGCGATCGAAGGTTCCATGCGAGGGTAACGGCGCGCTTACCCGATGACAACGCGGCTGCGTGGCTAGTGTGATGATCGAGAAATTCGCTAACCATCAGCGGCGAGGTATCGAGCGAATTTCTCGGCCTGAATCACACTAGCAAACCCATATTTCTAGTGTCCCTCGTGATTCCGAAGTTCGCTCCCGGTCCCGGCAGCGAGCTTCGGCGAACTTCGGAATCGGGACACTAGGCTTGAAATGCCGCGCGAAGCGGTCAGATTGGCGGGCGAAGTAGCAGGACCACCTGTCAATGCAGCTTGACGTCGACGATCTGCGCGAATTTTACGCGACGCCGCTCGGTCAGACGGTGCGGCGGCTGCTCACGCATCGTATCCGCGCGCGCTGGCGCGGGCTGCAGCGCTCGACGCTGATCGGGCTCGGCTATGCCTCGCCGTATCTGGGCGCCTTTCGCGGCGAGGCGCAGCGTCTGGGCGCACTGATGCCGGACAGCCAGGGCGCCGTGCGCTGGCCGCGCGATGGGGCCTCGCACAGCGTGCTGGTCGACGACGATCGCCTGCCGCTCGCCGACGGTTCCGTCGACCGGTTGCTTGCCGTGCATTGTCTCGAAGTTACCGACGGCACGCGGCAGCTACTGCGCGAGATGTGGCGCGTGCTGGCGCCCGAGGGACGCATGATCCTCGTCGTACCTAACCGGCGCGGCGTGTGGGCGCGACTAGACAACACGCCGTTCGGCCATGGACGTCCCTACAGCCGGCGGCAGCTCGATGAGCTGCTGATCAACGCCATGTTCACGCCACTCGACTGGGGCGGTGCGTTGTTCTTCCCGCCGCTCGGCCGGCAGATCGTCTTGCGCTCCTCCATTGCCTGGGAGCGCGTCGGCGCGTCGGTCTCGCCGGCGTTCTCCGGGGTGCTGATCGTCGAGGCGAGCAAGGAATTGATGGCGCCCATCGGCCGCCCGGCGAAGTCGCGGCGCCTGCGCCAGCTCATGCCGTCAGCCAGCCCCGCGCGCCGCGATCGGCTCTGAGTGTCCCGATTCCGAAGTTCGCCGGAGCTCGCGGCTGGTATCGGGAGCGAACTTCGGAATCATAAGGGACACTAGAAACATGGGCTTGCTAGTGTGATTCAGATCGAGAAATTCGCTCGATACCCGGCGGCCGAGGTGGCGAATTTCTCGATCATCACACTAGCCGGCTTCGCGGAAGCGCTGCGCCGTCTGCAGGTCGACCGAGACCAGCTGCGAGATGCCTTTCTCGGCCATGGTGACGCCGAACAGTCGGCTCATGCGCGACATCGTCATCGGGTGATGCGTGATGACGAGAAAGCGCGTCGCCGTATCGGCCGCCATGCTCTCCAGCAGGCGGCAGAAGCGGTCGACGTTGGCGTCGTCGAGCGGCGCGTCGACTTCATCGAGCACGCAGATGGGCGACGGGTTGGTGAGGAACACCGCGAAGATCAGCGACATGGCGGTGAGCGACTGCTCGCCGCCCGAGAGCAGCGACAGCGTTGCCGGCTTTTTACCCGGCGGCTTGGCGATGATCTCGAGGCCGCCCTCGAGCGGATCCTCGCCCTCGATCATTTCGAGGCGCGCCTCGCCACCGCCAAACAGCGTCGTGAACAGCTTGCCGAAGTGCGCATTGACGGCTTCGAACGCTTCCTGCAGTCGCTTGTGCGCCTCGCGGTTGAGCTGCCCGATGGCGCCGCGCAGCTTGGCGATCGCGTTCTCTACGTCCGCCTTCTCGGTATCGAGTCCGGCAGCCTGAATGCTCAGCACCTGCAGCTCTTCGTCGGCGCCGAGGTTGACGCCGCCGAGACGTTCGCGATCGCCCTTGAGGCTTGCCAGCTTGCGCTCGACGTCGGCCAACGGCGGCAGGTACGCGCCGGGCTGGACCTCTGCCAGCGCCAGGCAGCCTTCCGGTGCGATGCCGAGCGCTTCGCGGATCTGCCGCGATACGTCCTGGCGCCGCGTACGCGCACCTTCGAGGCGCGCTTCGGTGCGGGCCTTGCCTTCGCGTCCATCGGCGACGGCGCTCTGCGCAGCACGCAACGCCTGCACGCCGGCTTTCAGCGCCGTGTCGGCTTCGGCCAGCGCGTCGGCAGCAACCTGGCGGCCGCGCTCGGCTTCCGCCATCGCGCTCATCAGCTTGTCGCGCTGCTCCTCGATCATCGCCGGCACGTCGGCGAGACCTTCCAGCTCGCGCTGCGCCTCGGTAAGGCGCGCCTTCAAGGCTTCGATCTGCTGCTCGGCGCCGGCCGAGCGCGTCGTCCAACGTTCGCGTTCGATGCCGATGGCGGCCCCACGGTCGGCGCGGGCACGGCGCTCGCGTTCGATGTCGGACAACGCAGCGCGCGCTTCCGCCAGCGCCATGCGGCGTGCCTCGGCGTCCGCCTTGGCGGCGGCGAGCGCCGGCTCCTGGTCCTCGGCGGCGGCAAACGCGGCGACAGCCTGCTCGGCCTCCGCCAGCAATTCCTTGGCGACGACAAGTTCTTCTTCGGCACGCGCCCGCGCCCCCGATACGGCCGCAAGCTTGCTCTCGGTGTCGCGCGCCGCGCGCTCGATGGCGGTAAGGCTGTCGCGCGTTTTGGCCAGCATGCCCTGCGCCTCGCGGCCGAGCTTGCGCAGGCGCTGCTCCTCGCTTCGCGCCGCGGCCAGTGCTTCGACGGCTTCGCGTTCGGTGTCGGCTGTCGCAGCCGCGGCGGTGCGTGCCTCGGCCTCTTCGAGCTCCAACGATGAAAGTCGGTTGCGCTCGGCCAGGCGTTGCGCGGCCGGTGCGGCGCCTTCAGCGGCGGCGGTGTATCCGTCCCACCGCCACAGATCGCCGGCGCGCGTGACGAGGCGCTGGCCGGGCTTCAAGGCAGGCTGCAACTTGTGACCCTGCTCGCGGCCGGCAACGATGCCGGTCTGGCGCAGGCGGCGGTCGAGCTCGGGCGGCGCCTCGACGTGCGAGGCCAGCGGCTCGACGCCGGCGGGGAGCGCCGGATCCTGGCGCGGCACCTCGACATGGCGCCAGTGAACGGCGGCTTCCTCGGCCGCCGGCGCCTCGAGGTCTTCGCCGAGCGCGGCGCCGAGCGCCGCCTCGTAGCCCTGCTTGACGCGCAGGCGATCGAGGATGGGCGGGAATTCCGTGGGGCGGGCACCGATCAACAGCTTGATCAGTGTCTCGCGCTCGGTGCGCAGCGACGCCAGCCGCAGCCGGGCCTTGCCACTTTCCTCGCGCGCGGTGTCGGCCAAGGTGACGATGGAGCGCGCGTTGTCCTCGGCGGCCAGCGCCTGCAATTCGAACTTGTCGATCTGGTCGGCGAGCTGCTGTCCGGCTTCGGTGATCTGCGCCAGCTTTTCAGCGTCGGGTGCGCGTCCCGCGATCTCGCGCGTCTGCGCCGCCAGCTCGGTAAGCTGGCGCGTGAGCTTGGCAACGGTGTTCTGCTTATCGGTCAGGCCGGATTCGAGGTTCTGCTTGCGCGCCCGGTGCTCGGCGACCTTGGTCGTGAGCTCGGCGAGCTTTGCTTCGGCTTCACGCAGCGTCTCTTGAGCACTGTCGAGTCGTGTGCGCGCCTCGCGCTCGCCGTCGCCGGCCGCGGCTTCGGCCCTCGCCAGCGCTTCGATCTCGGATCCGAGGTCGGACAGGATCTGCCGTGCCTCGCCGATCAGCGCTTCCTCGCGCGCCGTGTCGCTGCCGAGCTGCTCGGTGCGGGCGCGCAGCTCGCGCTCGCGCTCGGCAGCGCGTGCGGCCTCGCGCTCGAAGTTCTCCTGCTCGACGCGCAGCCGGCCAAGGATGGCAGCGCGTTTGCCCTCCTCCTCGCGCAACGGATCCATGCGATCGGCCAATTCGCCCTCGGCCGTCAGCGCCTGCGATTCAGCTTCGGTCGCCGTCGCGAGCTTCGACAACGCATCGCGCAGGTTGGCTTCCTCGCCGTCGACATGCGCCTGCGCGTCGGTCCAAGCGAGGTGCATCAGGAGCGCGTCCTGGCGGCGGATCTCGTCGGAGATTTCCTTGTAGCGCCGCGCCGCGCGCGCCTGCCGCTTCAGGCTGTCGACCTGGCTGTTGAGCTGGCCGAGCACGTCGCTAAGGCGCGCAAGGTTGGCTTCCGTCGCCTTGAGACGCAGCTCGGCCTCGTGGCGGCGGCTGTGCAACCCGGCGATGCCGGCGGCGTCCTCCAGGATGCGGCGGCGCTGCTCGGGCTTGGCGTTGACGATCTCGCCGATCTGCCCCTGGCGCACCAGCGCCGGCGAGCGTGCGCCGGTCGCGGCGTCCTCGAACAGGATCTTGATATCGCGCGCCCGCGCCTCACGGCCGTTGATGCGATAGGCCGAGCCCGCCTCGCGCTCGATGCGGCGCGTGATCTCGATCTGGTCGGTGTCGTTGAATTCGGCCGGAGCCTTGCGCTCGCTGTTGTCGAGGAAGATCGTCACTTCCGCCGTGTTGCGCGCCGGGCGCGTATTGGTGCCCGAGAAGATCACGTCGTCCATGGCGGCGGCGCGCATGCTCTTGTGCGATGTCTCGCCCATCACCCAGCGGAGCGCTTCGAGCAGGTTGGATTTGCCGCAGCCGTTCGGCCCGACGACGCCGGTCAGACCGGGCTCGATCAAGAGCTCGGTCGGTTCGACGAACGACTTGAAGCCCAACAGCCTCAGGCGAGAGATCTTCATTTCTGTCCCTGCACGAAGCGAATACCGCGCGCCTTGCGGAGCGGCTGCCGCCTACGTCAGTTCGGCGCTCCCGCCGACGCCGTGGCGCGGCCCGCGATCAACGGATCGACCATCGCGCGGATGTCCTCCATCGAGAGCTCCTTCTTAACGAGCTTGCCCTGGACGAAGAAGTTGGGAGTGCCGATGACGCCAAGCTTGCGTCCGCGGTCTTTCACCCACTTTAGCCCATCGATCATGGCCTGATTCTCGCGGCAGGCATCGAACTGCTGGCGCGTCATCCCCACCTGCGCGGCGACCTTGAATATGGGGTCGAGCCGGACCTCCTGCGACACCCAGGCAGGCTGCTGCTCCATGAACTTGCCGAACAACGTCAGGTACTTGTCTGGCTTGGCGCAACGCAGAGCGATGCTCGCCGCGCCGGACGTCTTGCCGATGGGGAACTCGCGCAGGATGTAGCGAACCTTGCCGGTGTCGACGTAGGCCTTCTTGAATTGCGGATAGGTAGTGAGGTGGAAGTTGCGGCAGTGCGGGCACGTTAGCGAAGCGTATTCGACGATGGTCACCGGAGCGTCGGTGCGCCCGAACGACATTTCGGGCAGCGCGCCGGTCATCATCACGTCTTCGACGGTCGGGTCCGCGATGACCTCGCGTCCGCCCGGCGGCATGGCGCTCTGTTCTGCGTAAGGATTAAAGCCGCTCGTGGGGCCGCTGGCAGCCGTGTCCTCAGCGGTGGTCGCATAGGCGGAGCCGCTGTCGGCCGTCGTCGACTTATCGGGCGTCAGCGCAGTTGTATTCATCAGCGTGCCGCTGCCCCCGCATCCCGCGAGCGAGACCGGAAGCAGCAGCAATGCGATGAGAGCGCCTATCCTGCCCACTATGCCTCAGCTTTTGGCCAGCAGCGGCGTGATCATCTCGTCGAACTTCTCAACCGTCGGCGCGCCGTCGAGCTTCTTGCCGTTTATATAGAACGTCGGCGTTGCCGACACGCCGAGCACGTCGGAGGCGCGCGTGCGGCCAGCGGTGATCTCGTCGAGCAGCTTCTGATCCGTCAGGCACTTGTCGAATGATTCCTGCGTGAAGCCCGCCTGTTTGGCGATCTCGAACAGGCGCGGTACCGGGTTGCCCTCGCCGAACGCCCATTCCTTCTGCTTCTCGAACAGCACCTCGATGAGAGGGAAAGCCTTGTCGTTGCCCGTGCAGCGCGCCAGCATCGAAGCCGCGGCGGCGAGGTTGTCGAGCGGGAACTCGCGGAATATGTAGCGAACCTTGTTGCTGTCGACGTACTTCTTCTTGATCTGCGGCCACACGTCGGTGGTGAAGTGCGCGCAGTGACCACAGGTCATCGAGGCATACTCGACGATAGTCACCTTCGCATCCGCCGGTCCGAGCGCCATGTCGGGCAGACCGACCGGCTTCATCAGCTCCTCAACGGAAACCTCCGATGGCCCCTTGGCTTGTTGCGCCGAGACGGGCAGCGAATGCAGCGCCACGGCAGCGCCAACGGCGCCGGCAGCGACGGCAGCCAGTACGATACGCCGGGCAAGCTCAAATCGGCCGGAGGAGGTCTTCGATGCGGACACTGGGTGCGCTCCTTGAAAGCTCGGAATTGTCCATTCAACGGCCGCTCGGCCCTCAATGGCCGAGTAGCACGCTACCGAGCGTCGGAATAAGGCAAAACGGCTGCCGTTCCAAGTGAATGAAGCTTAATGGTGGCCCAGATCCCGGGGCTTTTCAGCGCGTCGGTTCAGCCGGCCTCGTCAGCGCGTCTGGCCGCGGCTCATCAGGCCGGACTTGAGCGTCGCCAGCGCCGTGCGCAGGCGCTCGTCGGTGAAGCCGGACAGCTCGGGTGCGGCGCAGGGTGTCGGTGTGACGCGCGGCTGGGCCACGACACCCGCACGCTCGGGCAGTGGTGCTTGCAAGATGCGAAGCTCGGCGACGGCCCGGTAGCCGAAATGGCCGTTGATGCGCTCCAGCATTTGCTGGGCCTTGTACTGCACGTCGAGGGCCCGAGCCGGCTCCACGCGCACGATCAACGTGGCGCCGGGACGCCCTTCGGCGCCGGCCTCGACCTCAGCGCCAAAACCGACGCCGCGCGGCCATTTCAGGCGCTCAGGGGCGGTATAGGCAGCGACATCCTTGCCGACGATCATCGCCCAGTCGGTGATCAGCGCCGCGGCGGCGAAGCCGTATTTCTCGAACGCCTTGTGTGTCAGCTTGGGCACATACGTTCCGACCGCGCGCGCCGAGATGAAGCCGCGCGACCGCCCGTAGGCGTTGCCAGTCGAAGCGGCACCGGGTCGGCGGAAAGTCGCGGCGTTGGTGGCCATATTGCGATAGTCCGGGGTCGAGAGTTTCCAGCGGGTGTTTCGACGCTTACCATCGGGGGATCAATTCGCGGGCGCCGGGAGACGATCCCATGACTGCTGTTGCGCGAAAGCAACTGCCGCTTCGGCCGGCCGGTCCCGACACCGTTGACGCGCTGCTCGCCTGGTATGACGAGGAGCGCCGCGACCTGCCCTGGCGCGTGGCGCCCGGCAAGCGCGCCGATCCCTATCGCGTCTGGCTCAGCGAGATCATGCTGCAGCAGACGACCGTGAAAGCCGTCATCCCGTTCTACCTGCGCTTTCTTGTCCGCTGGCCGACCGTCAAGGCGCTCGCCGCGGCGCCGCTCGACGATGTGCTCGCTGCCTGGGCGGGGCTTGGCTACTACAGCCGCGCGCGCAACCTGCACAAATGCGCGGTGGCCGTCGCGCAGGACCTCGGCGGCAAGTTTCCATCGACGGTCGCCGAGCTGCAGAAGCTGCCCGGCATCGGCCCCTACACCGCCGCCGCCATCGCCGCCATTGCGTTCGGCGAGTCCGCGACGCCCGTTGACGGCAACATCGAGCGCGTCGTCGCGCGCCTATTCGCCGTGCGCCAGCCGCTGCCCGCCGCGAAGTCAGAATTGAAACGCCTCGCCGCCACGCTGACGCCGGCGCGCCGCGCCGGCGACTTCGCGCAGGCAATGATGGATCTCGGCGCCGGCATTTGCACGCCGCGGCGGCCGTCTTGCCTCGTGTGTCCGGTGCAGACCGATTGCGCCGCCCTGGCACACGGCATCGCCGCGTCGCTGCCGCTGCGATTGGAGCGCGCCGAGCGGCCACAGCGGGTCGGCTTTGCCTTCGTCGCGTTGCGCGAGGACGGACACGTGCTGCTGCGCAAGCGCGCCGAGGCCGGGCTGCTCGGCGGCATGCTCGAGGTGCCCGGCACGGCGTGGGGCGATCTGCTGCCGCCGGCGAAGGAAGCGCTGCGTTCCGCGCCCGTGCGCGCCGACTGGTGGTCGGTGCCCGGCACGGTCGTGCACGTCTTTACGCACTTCCGGCTGGAGGTCGTCGTCTACCGCGCCCTGGTACCGGCCAACGCGAACCTGACCTTCTGGGCCGAGCCCGAGCGCTGCCAGTGGGTCGCCCGCCGCGACCTGCACGCGGCGGCCGTGCCCAGCGTCATGCGCAAAATCATCGCCCACGCCCTTAAAGAGAACTAGGCCGCCAGGCCGTCGATCTCCAAGCGCGCGGCATCGATCGACTTGGCGCGCTGCTCGGGTCCGAGCGCAAGGCCCTCGGCACGGATGAACGTGACGTCGTTGATGCCGAAGAACCCAAAGATGCCGCGCAGATACGTTTCCTGGTGATCGAGGAAGGCGGCGGGAGTCTGCGGGCCATAGTAACCACCGCGCGAGGAAGCGATGATCACGCGCTTGCCGCCGGCCAGTCCCTCGGCGCCGTTTTCGGAATAGCGGAACGTCTTGCCGGCAACGGCGAGACGGTCGATCCACGCCTTCAACTGGCTGGCGATGGCGAAATTGTACATCGGCGCGCCGACGACCACGACGTCAGCGGCGAGGAATTCGGCCATCACCGCGTCGCCCGCCGCAATATCGGCTTGCACCTCGGGCGTTTCCGGGATGGCGCCGCCGCGGGCGGCCAAATGTGCGCCTGAAAGATGCGCGACCGGCGTCAGGGCAAGATCGCGGTAAGTGACGTCGATGTCCGGATGCAGCCGCCGCTCCGCGGTGACGATTTCCGCAGACAACTGCCGGCTGACGGAGCCGGCGCCGAGAATGCTGGAATCCACATGCAGCAGCTTCATGGTCATCTCCCATTCCGGGGGGATGGCGCGCGGCGCGGCGGCCGGTTGACACCCCACGAGGTTAGTCACATTTTGTGACTGGGGCTAATTTGATGACCGCGATAGTTTGCACAAGGAGGCACTTTTTTGAGCCCAGGGCACAGCGATGATACCGACGACTGCCGCGTCGTCGCGGACGTGCTGGCGAGGATCGGCGACAAGTGGACCGTGTACGTCGTTCGCCTGCTGTCGGACGGCTCCATGCGCTTCAACGAGATCAAGCGCGCCATCCCCGCCATCTCGCAGCGGATGCTGACGTTGACGCTGCGTGGCCTCGAGCGCGACGGATTGGTGACGCGCACCATCTACCCGACCATACCGCCGCGCGTTGACTACGAGCTGACGGACTTGGGGCGCACGCTCATCACCACGCTCATGGCGATGGGCGAGTGGGCCGTGTCCAACCGCGCCAAGGTGGAGAAGGCAAGAGCGGCGTTCGACGCTAAGGAAAAGAAGACGAAGGCGAAGATCGGATTGGCGCGCGTCATGCCACTCCCCTGGGGACGGCAGAACTGATCCGATCGAGGTGTCGTGACGCGCCTGATCAATTGACTTGGCAGTTCGCCTCGTACTGGCCGCAGGCTTTGTTATTGCCCTGGCTGCACTGCGCTTGCCATGAGGTGCAGCCCGGCTTGTTCCAGGGTTTGACCTCGAAGCCCTTCTTGTCCTGCTTCCAGACGCAATTGCCGTCACGCATTTCGTAGTTCTTCTTGCAGTAGCAGTCGCCCTCGTCGCTGCGATAGGCGTTCTTTCCGCAGTTCTGGACGATCACGCACTCTCCGTTACGCAGCTTGTAGTTCTTGGCGCAGACCACGGTTTCCTTTTTCGGCGGCTGCTTTGCCTCGGGCGTGTTCTTCGGGGCGTCGGCGGCCAGGGGACCGAGCTCGATCGTGCTCAGCCCGGCGTCGGGCAGAAAGATCTGCAAGCAATCCCCCGGACCGGTGGCGACCATCCAAGGATGTGAGACGAACGTCTCGATCGTCAGGCGCTCGCCAGGATTGAGGCCGCCGTGATCCTTGAAGCCGCCTTCGAAGTCGATCCATTGGATGGATCGATACATCGACGAGTTGTTGACGAAGGTGACCAGCGCAGCGACGTCCGACTTCTGCGAGCGCAGCTTGCCGCTCTCCGAGCAGGAAATCTCCTGCGCCTTGCCGGCGCTGGCGGACGCAGCCGGCGATGCGGGGGCCGACTGATCGGTCAGCTTTTTGAGGTAAGCGCGCGCCAGGTCGGCGTAGAACCCGTTGGGATAATTGGACAGAAAGGCGTTCCAGGCGTCCGCCGTGCCCAGCTCCTTGGCGCTGTTGAAGGCGGCTTCCGAGCCAGCCCCTTTTGCTGCGTCGACGGCCTCGGGTTCGGCCGCGCCGGCCGTCGCGATGGGCAAAGCCAGAAAGAGCAGCGCCCAGCAGGCGGCAGCGAGGACCGATCCTCTACGCAACGACATCCAACGCTCTCCCGGCCCCTGAATTGGTGCGTGGACAGAGACACGAGGACGATAGCTCTGGCAAGGCATACCTTGGGTGGCGGCGCATGCGGTACGACTGAAGATCGCCGATCCGTCAGTGCCCCTGAAGAACCAGCGTCCTGACCGGCAGCATCAAGGCCTGGGCGCGCAAGATGAGCGCGTGCACGACGCCGACCGTATCGACCATGTGCAAATAGAGACTGTGAAAGAAGCCGAGGTCTTCCTTCTCCAGCCGGTCGTGGTTGTCCGTGTAGGCATTGGCGATGCAGCTCGAACCGGGCGTCACGCCGTCTAGTCCGCCCTCGTACAGCGGCTCCATGAAGACCAAGAGCGTGCCGGGCTTTGTTAATTGCTGCACGTCGATCAACTGGTCGCCGGAACGGAATTGGCCCGAAGCGATGTAGTCCTGCACCCCAGTGACGACCATCGGGATAATGACCATCGGCTTGGATGCGCAGGTAGCCTCCGCCGGCATACCGATCCGCATCACCTGCGCCTCGATCTGATTGAAGCCCGCCGTCAATTGTTGGCGGCCTGCTTCGGCGGGGATCAGCAGGCCGGCCGGGCGCATGAACGGATTGACGATGTCGCCGACGCGCAGTGCGAACTGTTCCACCAGGCCCGAGACCCCAGCGTAGACGATGGTCTTGTTGAGCTCGACCTGTGCCTGTTTGAGGGCGGCATCGGCGCTGGCCTTTTGCGCCGGCAGCAACGTCGACAGGCGCGTCTCGGCCGCCTGCTTGGCGGCGTCGGCGCCGGCAACCGCGCCCTTGCGGCCTTCGAGCATGGTGGTCAGCCGCTCGATCTCGCGCTCGGCGACGACGCCTGCGTTGCGCTGTTTGAGCTCCAGTTTGGTGTCGAGCTCATCTTGCGCCTGCTGCAGCGCGCCCTTGGCCTCGATGATCTTGCCCTCCGCGGCGGCAATGTCGGCCTCCGCCATCACCATCGCCGCGTCCACCTCAACGATCCGGCGCTTCGCCAGCTCGAGGTCGGCCTCTTGTTTGGTGCTGTCGAGTTTGAAGATCGGCGCGCCCTTCTCGACCGTGTCGCGCCACTTGACGAAGATCTCGCTCACCCGCCCGTTGGTCTCCGGCAGGATCGCCACGGTGCGGAACAGCGGTGCCGCGGTGGTGGTCGAGGGGTGGTAGTAGAAGATGATGGTGATCAGCACGATCGTCAGCATCAGGCAGGCGGTGAGCCCCCACCGCAGCTCAAACCAAATCGAATACATCGTGATGTGCCGGCGCTGCCAGTAACGCCGGAAGAGAAAGTCGGGCAGGATCGTGAACAGGGAGCAAAGGGCGACTTCCAGCATGGCCTAGGCTCCCGGCTCGGCGGGCGGCGCAGGTTTCGGCGCGGCTTGCGGCGGGTCCGCGCTGCCGCCGGTCGCCAAGCGGCCGAGCGAGTCCGCCATGCTCCGTAGCGGCGTCTGGAAATCGGGCAGGTCGATGAGCGCCAGCAGCAGCGCGATGACCCAAAAGAGATGGATGTGCGTGAACAGCGACAGCAGGCACAGAACGGCGACGATCTCGAACTGCAGCTTCTTGTGGCCGAGACGCTCGGGCAGCGAGTGCAGCCGGAAGAACACGACGCCAAGTCCGAATACGACAAGAAGCACGACGATGGTGGTGATCGTGAACAGGATATCCGAGTCACCGGGCGCCGTCAGAAACCACGGCAGGTGATGCGACGCTGCAGGGTGCTGCACGTGGGTCAACCGCTCCCCCCTCGGACGTCAACGGGCGACCCGTTCACGCTAGGCCGCCGCAAGGGCGTGTACAAATCAAAAAGCGGCGTGACCGCAGCGCAGCATGCGTTTTCTGCTCGTAGAGGATGCCAATTCCATTGACTGTTTCCTCGAAAATGTAGTGCCAGCCGCCCGCGCCGGAGGGCCGAGCTTATCGGCCCTCTCGGAGTTTCCTTGCTGCCCAACGCACTATTTATTGTCTGTCGCGGGCAGCGCCTTCACCTGCTCTTCGTTGAGCGATACCACCACGCCGTTCGGCTTCATATCGTCGATCTGGCTTGCGGTGATGTGATAGCGCTTGGCGCCCATGCCGAGGAACGTCCCGGAATCGAAGTAGATGTCCGTGACCTCGTTGCTCGGTCCGCGCTTGACGTCGATGATCTCGCCGATCTTCTTATTGTCGCGGCTGAAGATCGGCCGGCCGAGCCAGTCCTTCACATCCTGCTCTGCAACGATGAAACCGCGGGCCCCCGGCACTGTCGTGTCGATAACCGCCGGCGGCACAGTCGCGACATTCTGCTCGTGATGGCGACCGAACAGGAACCAGCCGAGAGCGCCGAGCGCGAGGATGGCGAGCGCCGGTATGGCCCAGTTGAACTGAGGTGTCGGGTAATCTCGCTCGGCCGCTGCCCGAGCCGTGCTGGCCATGCCCGTGACGGAATCGAGTATCCCCGATCCGCTGAGCTGCTTGGCGACGTCCGCCGGTAGAGCGCGGGCAATGGTGCTCTTTTGCGATTGAAGCAGCTGCGCCAAGCCTGAAGCATTGAGGCCTCCAGAGCGCTGCTGTTGTCCAAGTACACCTAATACCAGGGGGCTCAGCAGGCCCATCAGGCCTTTTGCCCCGTCTTCGCCAAGGCCGGCACTCTTGTCCAGCGCATTGGCCAGCATCGAGACGTTACCGCCACCCATTAGAGATGTGAGCGTGCGGAGACCGGATTCGATCACATCATCCTGCGCGGGCGCACCGGCGGCATTGGCAACTCTCGTCAGGACGTTTGGTGGCTGCTGCGTGACAGCCTCGGCGAGCTTTGCCACGCCTCCTGGCTTTTCAACCAGGGATGTGAAGGCCGCAAGTATTGCGGGTATGCCCCCGGCGATGGCCTTTTCGAGGGTCACCGGATCGACGTCGAGTCCTGTTGATATGCGGGACAGCAGTTCGGGCGTGAGAAGCTTGGTAGCGCTAGCAAGCAGATTGGTCGGCATGGGGCTCTCCTGTTTAGGCTATCCCCCCGTTTATTCGTGCTTGGAGCCGGTCCCTCGGCCGACCTTCAGCTGCTGCCGTGGTCGCATGCGCGGCTTAACACGCGATTGCCGCCGCCCTGCCAATACTGCGGACATTGACTGCGGATATTGCGACAATTGCGGGGAGCGACGCGCGTGACGGTCTCTTGAGGACATAATCCCGACGGCGGGGGCTCGTATGCCGGCATCCTGGCTCTACCCGCACCTGCGCGAGGCCTCCATGCGCAATGTAATAGCTCCGCTTGGCGTTCTGCTGCTGTGGGGTTGGTTCAACTGCACCGCATCCGCCGGCGATGTCGTCCGCTACGTTGAATGTCGCGCCGACAATGACTCCGCATCGAGCACATTCGGCATCGACGAGACGGCGAAGAAGGTTTGCGACCGCGACTTCAGCGATGCGTGGATCGCGCCGTTGATCTTCGATGGTACCGAGATCGAATGGAGCGACGGCTTGTCGACGAAGGCGATCTACCTGAAAGGCAAGAACAAGCGCTACGAGCACGACATCTTCATCTTGGTGCACGTCGGGCACTGCAAGAAGGTCAAAGCGCCGACGGCGGAGTTGTGCAAGGGCTGAGGCGCGTCGCGGCATGCGCTACTAGCCTCGCCGCATGAGCAGCACCAGCGGCAGCTTCGCCGGCGGCGGCCTCATCGTCGTCTGCACGGACGGCGTCGTGGGACACGCATTTACGTTCACCGCGGAGTGGCCAGAAGTATCCCGACGGAACAGGGTGGGCTTGTGCGTTCACCGCCTGCCCGCCACAGATCCGGCGCTTGATCGCGATCCCGCCAAAGGCCTATAGGGCCCCATGCACGCCCCATCTCCCGAACACCCCAGCAACAGCGTCAGCCCGCGTGAGCGCACGGCGATCTTCGGCGCGCTGATGCTCGTGCTCCTGCTCGCCTCGCTCGATCAGACCATCGTCGCCACGGCGCTGCCGACCATCGTCAGCGAGATCGGCGGCCTGACGCACCTGTCGTGGATCGTCACCGCCTATCTTCTAGCGACGACTGTCGTGGTGCCGCTGTACGGCAAGCTCGGCGACATATACGGCCGCCGCATCGTGCTGCAGGCGGCGGTGATCATCTTCCTCATCGGCTCGGGGCTGTGCGGCATGGCGCAGAACCTGCCCGAGCTGATCGCCTTCCGCATCATTCAGGGTCTCGGCGGCGGCGGCCTGATCGTCACCGCCATCGCTGTCGTCGGCGACATCGTCCCACCGCGCGAGCGCGGCCGCTACCAGGGCTTCTTCGGCGGCGTCTTCGGCCTTTCAACGGTGCTCGGCCCGCTGCTCGGTGGCTTCATCGTCGACCAGTTCAGCTGGCGCTGGATCTTCTACATCAACCTGCCGCTCGGCCTGTTGGCGCTCGCCGTCATCAACGCGACGTTCAAGCCGCACCGCCGCCCGAGCAACGTCACCATCGACTACGTCGGCGCCGTGCTGCTCGCCATCGCGCTGACGTGCGTGATCCTCATCTCGAGTCTGGGATCGTCCCTCATCGTCGAGGCGCCGGTGAGCTTCATGGCCATCGCGCTCGCCGCGGTGCTGTCGCTGGGCGGCTTCATCTACGCTGAGACGGTGGTGCCCGATCCGTTGCTGCCGCTGTCGTTGTTCCGCAATCGCGCCTTCGTGCTGGCGACCGCCATCGGCTTCATCGTCGGCATGGCGCTGTTCGGCTCCATCACGCTGCTTGCCGGTCTACTTCCAGGTGGTGAAGGGTCTCGATCCGACCAGCGCCGGCCTGCATTTGACGCCGATGATGCTCGGCGTCTTCGTCACCTCGATCGTGAGCGGGCAGATCATCTCCCGCATCGGCCGCTACAAGGTGTTCCCCGTCGTCGGCACGGCGCTGATGACGATCGGCCTGGCGCTGCTGTCGCGCATCACGGTCGACACCTCGCCCGCGCTGGCTTCGACCTACATGCTGCTGCTCGGCGCCGGGCTCGGCATGGTCATGCAGATCCTCGTCATGGCGGTGCAGAATGCGGTCGCCTACGAGCAGCTCGGCGTCGCCACGTCCGGCACGACGCTGTTCCGCTCCATCGGCGGCACCATCGGCGCGGCGCTGTTCGGCGGCATCTTCGCCTACGTGCTGGAAGCGCGCCTGCGCGACGCATTGCCCGGCCTCAGCGAGGCGCTGCGCGATCCCGATGCCATCGCATCGCTCGCCGAGCCGATGCGCTCGACCTACCTCGCCGTGTTCGTCGACGCGCTGCATCCGGTGTTCATCACCGCCACCGTGCTGGCGCTGATCTCGTTCTTCCTGGCGCTCGCCATCAAGGAGGTGCCGCTGCGCACCAGCATCGCGCCCGAGCCGGTAAGCGACGCCTTCCAGATGCCGCGCGACGCGACCTCGCTGGAGGAGCTGGAGCGTATCGTCGGCCGGGTTACCGCGCACGAGAACCGTTGGCTCGTCTACCGGCGCTCGGCGGAGCGCATGGGGATCGGGCTCGAGCCCGACGAGCTGTGGCTGTTGGCCCGCCTTGGCGAGGCGCAGGGGCCGGTCAGCCAGGCGGAGCTGGAAAGCAGACTGCGGATGGCTGGTGGCCAGTGCGAGGGGCTGCTTGCCCGTCTCCTTGCCGCCGGCATGGCATCGGCATCGGAGACCGGGACGTTCTCCCTCAGCGCCAAGGGGCAGGCTGACTACCAGCGGCTGGTGCGCCAGCGCGAAGCAGACCTAAAAAAGATGCTCGCCGACTGGAAGCCGGACGAGCATCCCGAAGTGGTGCAGATGATGCGCAAGCTGGCGCAGTCGTTTGCCAGCTCACCGCCGGCGCGTCCTTAACGCGCCGTTACCGAGTCTTGCTCAGCCTTTATTCTTCTTGCCGGATCCCTTGCCGTTCACCGTCAGGTGAACCTTCTGCAAGCCCGAGAAGCCGAGCGCGCTGGCGGCGCCCTTCGAGAGGTCGATGATGCGCCCTTTGATGAACGGGCCGCGGTCGACGATGGTCACGACGATCGAGCGGCCGTTGCGGGGGTTATGCACGCGGACTTTGGTTCCGAAGGGCAGCGTGCGATGCGCGGCGACCATGGCGCCGGAGCTGTAGGAGCGGCCGCTGGCGGTGACCGAAAGGTCTGAATAGTGGGAAGCTACACCGCTCTGTGCGGAGGCGGCGAAGGGGAGCAGCGCGGTGGCTGCGGCGGCGAGGGTGAGGGAGGCGACGAGGGTTTTGAGGGCTTGCATGAGTACTCCACCTTGTTGACTTCAAGGGCTCTTTTGCATGCTCAACTCGAATGGGGAATGTTGCGTTCATTCAAAGAGTTGCAATGGTCAGACATAAGTAATTTGTTAACTATTGGCGGTCCCGCAGGCAGGCGAGTTTGCTGTGAGTGTCCGGGCGAACACGCAACAATTTGTCGCCATCCGTTAACCGCGAAATGCCGGTTGCGAACGAGGGATTCCGAGCGGAGCTGCAAGCTCGGGCTGCGTCAGGTCGCCGATAACCCGCTTCGCCCGACGCCCGATTTGGTCCGGATCAGGGGCCTTTGCGCCGGCGCGTCGCACGGCCGCCGTTCGGATCGTTGGCGGGAATTTGCCGCGTACTCTGGCGTAGCGCGTCCTTCAGGCTCGTCGGGCGTCCGTGCTTCTTGAGCAGATCGCGGAAGGCCTCATCGGCTAGCTCCTGCAGATCCTTCATGGAGTCACGCGCCAGCAGCTCCAGCGCCTGCAGGGTCGTGGGATCGAATTCGATCAGCTTGCGCGGGCCATTGTCCTCGCGCACCGCAGTGCCGGTGAGACGGGCCGGACGCGTCGGCTTCTTGGCGGCGGGCTTCTTCGCCATCGCAAGCCTCTCCAGGAACGCCCCCGACTAGCGCGCCGTCACGCCCGCTTCTTGGCGCCGCGGCGGGCGGCCGGGGCGCGCCGGCTGGCTGCGCGTGCGGGTTTCGCCTTGCCGCTGCCCTCGCCGATCGACTTCTTCAGCGCCGCCATGAGATCGATGACCTTGGCGCCGCCAGGGGCCGCTTCCTCGTGCGGGGCTTTGATCTTGTGGCCCTTCAGCTTCTTGTTCACCAGCTCGCGCAGTGCCGTCGCGTAGTGGTCCTCGAACTGGTCGGGCGTGAACTTGCCAGCCTTGCGCTCGATCAGCTCGACGGCAAGGTCGACCATCTCCTTGTCGGGCTTGCCGGTCGGCACCTCGTCGAAGAACTGGTCGGGCTCTTTCAGCTCCTCGGCGTAACGCAGCATTTCCATCAGCAGTCCGTCGCCGAGCGCGGTGATGGCGACCAGCCATTCGCGGCCGCCGATGGTCAGCTGCGCGAGGCCGGCCTTGCCGGTTTTCTTCAGGGCTTCGCGGATGACGACGTAGCCTTCGCCGGAATGCTTATCGGCCGGGGCGATGAAATAAGGGCGCTCGAAATAGCGCGGGTCGATCTCCGCTTCGTCGACGAACTTCACGAGGTCGATGGTTTTCTTGCTCTCGAGCTTGACCGCCTCGATCTCGTCGGGCTCCAGCGTGACGTAGGTGTCGCTGTCGACCTCGTAGCCCTTGACGATGTCGGAGCTCTTCACCTCGCCGATGCCCTGCACCGTCTTGGTGTAGTTGATGCGCCGGCCGGAGGGCTTGTGGATCTGCCGGAAGGAGATCTCCGACTTGGTTTCCACCGCGTTGTAGAGTTCGACGGCGATCGAGACGAGGGAGAGGCGCAGGAAGCCCTTCCAGTAAGCACGCGCGGCCATTGTATGCTCCGCAACTCTTGGGGGATGCAGCCTCCACCTTAGGACGCCAATGATAACAAAAAAGTTCCTGTTCCGGTAGGAAAGCTCCGTGGACCCGCAATTGTTGATCCGCCCTGCGAGCGCGGCCGACCGTCCGGCCATCTGGGCCATCCTCGAGCCGACCATCCGTGCCGGCGAGACCTACGCCCTGCCGGCCGACATGGGTGAGGCGGACGCCATCGCTTATTGGATGGGGCCTGGCCGAGCGGTCTTCGTTGGCGAGGCGGACGGCCGCGTCGTCGGCACCTACGTCCTGCGCGCCAACCAGCTGGGCGGGGGCGACCACATCGCCAATTGCGCTTACATAACCGATACGGCGCTGCGCGGCCGCGGTGTCGCCCGCCGGCTCGCCGAGCACTCCCTAGAGGAGGCGCGCCGTCGCGGCTTCTTGGCGATGCAATTCAACTTCGTGGTCGCATCGAACGAGAGCGCCGTCCACCTTTGGCAAAGCCTCGGCTTCGTGACCGTCGGGCGCCTGCCGGGCGCCTTCCGGCACCCGCACCTGGGCCTGGTCGACGCCCTCGTCATGTTCCGGAAGCTGTAATGGTCAGTCGCTCTAACAACCATCATCCCGGCGCAGGCCGGGATCCACGCCAGTGTCCAGGCTTGAGGCGATTCCGGGTTTCGGGCCGCTGCACCTCATTCCCTTTCAGGGGGCAGTTTGCTGAAGCTTGCCGTGGGTCTCGGCCTACGCCGGGATGACGGGATGCGGGCGGGGTGCGACGAAGCCCTCTCATATGACGCCTTCGCTGGCGCGCATTGGCGGACCGGCGTGGCATTGCAGTCACCCTTAGTTAAGTGAGCGTTGTTACTTTCTCTAAATGAGGCGGGCCCGGGGGGAGTTTGCAGTGTTCCGCGGTCCTCATCTGGATCAACGAGGAAGACCAATGCGGACCACTATTGCTCTGGGCGCGGCCGCCGTTGCGGCGCTGACTGCGCTCGCCGTTCCCCAATCGCCCGCCCAGGCCGAATTCTATCGCACGCCGGGTGGCGAGGTGAAGTATCGCTACCGCGATCCGAACGCCAACGGCGTCAACTATTTCTACTATCGCGGCTACGCCTACCCGTACGTTTCGGGCCTGGCCTATCGCGAGCGCACCGGCGAACTACTGCCGACCGACGTCCCGCACCGCGAGCGCGTGCGGCGCTAAGCGTCCTCGTCGAAGAATTGGATCTCAGCCGTTGGCGACGCTGACGGCGACAGCATCGTCTTGCCTGTCGTCGGCGTAAAGCGAAGGGTCGAACGGCGGACGCGGTTGGGTCTCGGCGAGGATGCGCGCGCGCCGCTTCAGCAGCGGCAGCACCTTGTGTGCGATCCAGATCACGCGCCGGGTCGACGCCGGGTCGACGAGGTGCGTCGACGGCACCTTCAATCCGCGCCACTTGAGGACGTAGCCGATCGGCAGCTCGATCTCATCCTGCATGGCGATCATCTCGGCATAGAGCTTTGCCGCCGGCGAGATGATGGCGCCGAAGCCGTTGCGCGGCTGCGCCCAGCCGACGATGTAGAGGTTCTTCACCGCATCGGGGAAGGCGCCGCCGTACACCTGCACGATGTCGTTCTCGACCTGCACGAGACCCTTAGGCAGGAACGGGATCGAATTGTTGAACCCGGTCGCGGCGACGATGAGGTCGTACTCGCCGACGCTGCCGTCGGTGAAATGCACCTTCGTGCCTGAAAGGCGCGCGATGTCGGGGCGCGGTTTGATGCGGCCCTGGCGCAAATAGTTGAGCACGTCGGTGCCGAAGGCCGGATGGCGCTCGAACAGCTTGTGGTTCGGCTTCTGCAAGCCGTACTTGCGATAATCGCCGATGAAGACGCGCACCAGCGCCCGCAACACCAACCGCTGCAGGAACACCGGCAAGCCCCAGATCGGCAGGTCCGTCAGCGGCTTGCCGAACGCGATCTTGGGCAGGAACCAGTAGCCCGAGCGCAGGCTCAAATCGCATGACGCGCCGACGCGTCCCGCCTCGCAGGCGATATCGCAGCCCGAATTGCCGCCGCCGACGACGAGCACGCGCTTGCCGTGCAGCTGCTTGGGATCCTTGTAGTCCTTCGAATGGATGAGCGTGCCGGTGAAGCGGCCGGGATATCGCGGCAGGCGCTTGTCCCAGTGGTGGCCGTTGCAGACGACGACGCCCTTGTAGGTGCGCTCCTCGCCGTTATCGAACGTCACCCGCCAGCTTTCATCGGCCAACGGTACGGCCCGCTCCACCTTTCGGCCTGCCTCGAGCGTGTCGGCGAGACCGCGATCGTGCGCGAAGCTTTCGAGATAGCGCAGCATCTGCGAGCTGCTCGGGAAATCGGGGTAGTGCGCCGGCATCGGATAGTCGGTGAAGCCGGTCGACTTCTTGGAGGAGACGATGTGGACGCCTTGGTAGACGCCGTTGCGCCACAGCCCGCCGACGCCGTCAGCGGCATCGACCTGATCGAACGCGACGCCTCGCTGCTTCAATGCGTCGGCCATCGCCAAGCCGACGGGGCCAGCGCCGATAACAAGCAGGCGATCGGCTCTCGACCAGGTGCGACGCATGCCCCGCCCAATGAATAAGCTTATGAATGGACCTTGGCTTAGACCCAGAAACCCTGGCCGTCCACTGCGGCTTCGCGCCTCGGATGACCTAGGTGGTGACAACGCCAACCTGGGCCTGCAGCGTTCCATCCGCGGGCGCAGGTGTCGCAAGTGCGCCCGGTCCCGACTAGGTCGGAAAAGACTAAGGCATTGTTTACTCAGCTGCAATTGCAGACGGCGTGCAAGATAAGCCCAGCTGGCGCTTGGCCTCGTCACGCAGCAGGTCGATTGGCTTCAGCTTTCCGTCAGCCTCGAAGTGCCAATAGGTCCAACCGTTGCACGCGGACTTTCCTTGTACGATAGCGCCCAATCGGTGGATCGAGCCTTGGTTACCGTCCCAGGTCAGCGAGCCGTCGGCTTTCACCTCGGCGCGGATGCGCGCACGCGAATCGAGCAGCGTCGTACCTGGCTCCAGCAAACGCATTTCGACAATGGTGCCGAACGGAACGCGCGGCTCGGTGCGCTTGGAGCGCACCGTATCCAATGCCGACAAAGGAAGCGGCTGCACCCGGGCAATCCGCTCCTCGGCCGCCTTGGCGTAATCGGCGTCGCGCTCGATGCCGATGAAGCGGCGGCCGAGCTGCTTGGCGACAGCGCCCGTCGTGCCGGTGCCGAAGAAGGGATCGAGCACGATATCACCGGGCTTCGAGGAGGCGAGCAGCACGCGCTGCAACAGCGCTTCCGGCTTCTGCGTTGGATGCGCCTTGCGCCCGCCGTCATCCTTCAGGCGCTCTGGCCCCGAGCAAATCGGGAACAGCCAATCGGAGCGCATCTGCAGGTCGTCGTTCATCGCCTTGAGGCTCTCGTAGTTGAACGTCGCGCGTGCGCGCTGATCGCGCGCCGCCCAGATCAGCGTCTCGTGCGCGTTGGTAAAGCGCTTGCCGCGGAAGTTCGGCATCGGGTTCACCTTGCGCCAGATGACGTCGTTCTGGATCCAGAAGCCGAGGTCCTGCAGCGTGACGCCGAGGCGGAAGATGTTGTGATAGGAGCCGATGACCCAGATGGCGCCGTCCGGCTTCAGGATGCGACGGCATTCGGTGAGCCAGGCGCGCGAGAACGCGTCGTACTCCGCGAAGCTGGCGAACTTGTCCCAATCGTCGTCGACGCCGTCGACGCGCGTATTGTTCGGCCGCATCAGGTCGGAGGCGAGCTGCAGATTGTAGGGCGGGTCGGCGAAGACGAGATCGACGGAATGGTCGGGCAGCTTCTTCAGAGCCGCGATGCAGTCACCGACGATGACGCGATTGGCCGATGCGACCTGGGCGGGACGACGCAGAACCATGGGAACGCAACTCTCGCAACTGGGGGGAAGCACGCGCTTCGGCAAGCGGACAAGCCCGCCGAGCGCGTGGATTCTAGCGGTGCGGGGAGTCCGTTGGCCAGCGATTTATCGGTTGCCGATGCAGAGGTGAGTCCTGCCAATGGCTTGGCGCCGTTAGCGGAATCTACACGACTTCCTCTTCCTCGACGATCAGGCCGAGGGCGAGCTGCACGGCGCGGAACGAGCGCCGGTGATGCACCGTCACGCCGAGGCGCTTGATGGCGTCCTGGTGCTCGGCGGTGCCGTATCCCTTATGGCGCTCGAAGCCGTAGCCGGGATGCTTGGTTGCCAGCGTCACCATCAGCCGGTCGCGCGTCACCTTGGCGATGATCGATGCGGCGGCGATCGACAGGCAGCGCGCGTCGCCTTTCACAACGGTGCGGGAGGGACACTTCAGGTTCGGCGCGCGATTGCCGTCAATGGCGACGAGCTTAGGTGTCTGCGGTAGCTGGGCCACGGCCTGCGCCATCGCCCACATGGTGGCGTGCAGGATGTTGAGGCGGTCGATGCGCTTCACGTCGGCGATGCCGACGCCGACGACGGCGGTCGCCATGATGCGCACGAAGAGTAACTCGCGCGCGTCCTCGTCGAGCACCTTGCTGTCGTTGATGCCGTCGGGAATGCGATCGGGGTCGAGAATGACGGCCGCCGCCACGACGGGTCCGGCGAGCGGGCCACGTCCGGCCTCATCGACGCCGGCAACCGGGCCGCCGTGCAGCTGCAGCTCCGCCGCCTCCAGCTCGAAGGTCGGCCTAGGTCGTGATTCGGCGGCAGCATTCCCCATAGCGGGGAAGGTTTGACCGCGTCGGCGGCGAAGTCAAAGCGCTGGGCCGAACCCGTCTGAGGAAAACCCTCAGAAAAGCGGCATTTGTTGCCCGGCGAGCACGGGGCGCTGGAACAGATCGGTGCGCAGGGGCTCGCGGTCGCCGTTCATGCCCAACCGCTTTACCGCCAGACGGAAGCGCATGCCGATCTGGTCGGCGTAGGGCCCGCTGCCGCGTTGGCGCAGACCGAACTCGGCCGTGTAGTCGCGCCCGCCGTGCATCGACTGCAACAGGTGGATGACGCGATCGGCGCGGTCGGGGAATTCACTCGCCAGCCATTCGCGGAACAGCACTTTGATTTCCAGCGGCAGGCGCAGCATCACGTAGCCGGCCGAACGCGCACCAGCCTCCTTCGCCGCCTCGAGAATGCGCTCGATCTCGGGATCGGTGAGGCCGGGGATGATCGGCGCCACCATCACCGTCGTCGGGATGCCGGCTTCGGCGAGTTGCCGCACGGCTTCGAGACGCTTCGCTGGCGTCGGCGCGCGCGGCTCCATCGAGCGGGCTATTTTGCCGTCGAGCGTGGTGATCGAGATGGCGGCGCGGGCGAGGCCGCGCTCCGCCATGCGCGAAAGGATGTCGATGTCGCGCGTGATCAGCGATGATTTTGTCACGATGCCGACCGGGTGCGAGGTGCGCTCCAGCACCTCCAGGATCGACCGCATAATGCGTCGCTCGCGCTCGATCGGCTGGTAGGGGTCGGTATTGGTGCCGATCGCGATGCATTCGGGCTGATAGCGGGGGTTCGAGAGCTCCTTCTCCAGCAGCTCTGCCGCGTTGGTGCGCGCGTACAGCTTGGTCTCGAAGTCGAGCCCGGCCGAATGACCGAGGAAGCAGTGCGTCGGCCGCGCGAAGCAGTAGATGCAGCCGTGCTCGCAGCCGCGGTACGGATTGATTGAGCGGTCGAACGAGATATCTGGGCTGTCGTTGCGTGTGATGATGGTGCGCGCCGGGTCGTCGAACACCGTCGTCTTGAAGGCGTCGAGATCGCCGAGGCCTTCCCAGCCGTCGTCGAACGCCTCCCGGCGCTCGCCCTCGAAGCGCCCAGTGTGGTTCGAGCGCGCCCCGCGCCCGCGCCGCCGCTCGGCTTCGACAATCCCGCCCGGCGTGGCCTCGATGCTCGAATTTTCTCTCTGCTTTTCGCGCACCGCTGGCTCCGCTTATTGCCGCGGCACCCTACCGAAGCAGAAAGAACGAAGCAAGAACAATTGCCCAGCCGGCAGGCAGCCCGGCGATTGCAGTTGTTGCCCGAGCGCGCGGCGTGCCAGAGAAACCTATGATTACCGTCGTTATTCCCGCACTCAACGCCGAGGCCACGCTGCCCGCGACGCTGACGGCGCTCGTTCCGGCTGCGCTGGAGGGCCTCGTGCGGGAGGTGATCGTCGTCGACGGCGGATCAACCGACCGCACGCGTGAGATCGCCGACCAAGCCGGCGCCGAAGTGCTCGCCGCTCCGCCTAACCGCGGCGCCCAGATGCGTGCCGGCGCCAACGCTGCGCGGCATCCCTGGCTGCTGTTCATCAACGCCGATACCGTGCTCGATGCGGGCTGGGAGCGAGAGGCGGATCATTTCATGGAGCGCGTCGATTCCGGGGCCTCGCGGCACGCCGCCGCCGCCTTCCGCTTCGCACTCGACGACGACGGCATCGCTCCGCGCGCGCTCGAAGGCCTGGTGCGTCTGCGCTGCGCGACTTTGCGCCTGCCCTACGGCGACCAGGGTCTGCTCATCGGCCGCGCCTCCTACGACAAGGCGGGTGGACATCGCCCCGTGCCACTGATGGAGGATGTTCGACCTTGTGCGCCGCGTCGGGATGCGCCGCATGAAGATGCTGCGCGCCCGCGCCGTCAACAATGCCACACCCTACCGCCGGGACGGCTACCTGCGCCGTGCGCTCGGCAACCAGGCGCAGCGCATCCTCCACACCCTGCATCTTTCGCCGGAGCGAAGCGCGCAACTTCCACGCGGCGACCACTAAATCGGCGCATGCCCCTCGCGCCGTCGTAATTTCGCCGCTACGTTTGGATGGCTTAGTACTGGATCAGCGCTTTTACGGGGGTAAAAAGCTGTGGCCGTCACGTCCGTTCGTCTTGCATCCCTTCCATTGCCGCCGCGTGCAGCACCCGTTCGCCGCCGTAAGCCCGTCGGCCACGGTGGCGCCATTCGGCCCATCGTCATCGACAAGGAGACCGCGGGCAAAGTTGCCGGCGACGGAGATCGCCTGCCGCGCATCAGCTCAATGCCGCTCGAATGTCCGGTGCTGGTCGTCGGCACCGGCGTGCCCGCTTTCAAGGCCGAGCACGTCGTTGCGGCGCTCAAAGCGCGCGGTGTCAGCGGCTATTGGCTGGTCGAAGTAAAAGAGCGTCCCGGCCCTTCCGGCAGCGGGGCGCTCGCCGAAACGCTGGTCGGCTTTCCGGGCTTGCACATCGAGCGCATCGTCTCGCCGAGCGACCTTTGAGACGAAACCGCTGTTAGTAAAGTTCGTTGTTTTGAGAAAATCGAACCGCCGCATTGCGGACATTCGTTATTGACAGTGGTAGCCTTGCATCGCCGTAAGATGTGTAGGGGGTTGCGTTATGGTGCAAACATCGGTGCAGTTCACGCCCGTGCAGGTGCTGCAGGCAGCCCGTCGGGCTGAGGCCGAGGGCAAGATGGACTATGCCCTCCAATTCTATCGCCATCTCGTCGAGCAGCACGGAACGACGCCCGAAGCGCAGGAAGCGCGCGAGGGCCTGTTCCGCATCGCCGAATGGCGCTGGGGAGAGGCGCGTGTCGCCCGCGGCCGTGATGCGGCCAATGGCGGCGGCCAGAACTCCGGCCAGCATCCGCAAGCCGCCGAGAGCGCACCGACGCCCCCGCCCGCCCCTGCCATCCCGCCCGGCAGCCAGCGCGTCTACAACGTGGCCAACAACCCGCCGCAGCAGCCTTCCAACTATTATCAGGAGCAGCCGCAGGCCGGTGCCGGCCCCGGCAAGCTGCCGCAAATCATCTCGCGTGATCGGGGGCAGTCCGGCGAGGATTTGGGCGCTTACCATCCGCGCTTCCAGATCGGCAAGTTCCTCGCCCACGCGCTGAGCGGCGTCGGCTGGATCACGCTGCTGACCGGGATCTTCGCGGCCATCGCCGGCTTCGCCGGTTTGGTCGGCGAACTGTCGGCAATCGGCCTGTTCGGCGTGCCGTTCGGCATCATGTTGGGCTTGCCCGCCCTGGTGCTGGGTCTCGTGCTCGTCGTCGGTGGACAGCTTGCCGCCGCGGTGTTCGCCAGCGCCAACGCCAATCTCGAGCTGGTCGCCATCGAGCGCGGCCGCACCAGCTTCTGAGTATCTTGTCTCAGCGCGTCTCTTTCAGACGCGGCATGATATCGACCAGATTGCAGGGCCGGTGGCGGCTGTCGAGCTGCCACTTGAGGATGCCGTTCCAGGCGTCCTTGCAGGCCCCCGGCGAACCCGGCAGGCAGAACACGTAGGTGCCGTTGGCCGTGCCGCCGCACGCGCGCGACTGAATGGTCGACGTCGCGACGCTCTGGAATGACAGCATGTGAAAGATGATCGAGAAGCCTTCGATCTCCTTTTCGAACAACGGCTTTACCGCGTCCGGCGTCACGTCGCGGCCGGTGAAGCCGGTGCCTCCCGTCGTGATGACGACGTCGATGCCGGGATCGGCGATCCAGCTCTCCACCTTGGCGCGGATCAACGCCTTGTCGTCGGTGACGATCTCGCGCTTGGCAAGCGTGTGACTGGCCTCGGCGATCATCGCCTCCAGCACGTCGCCCGATTTGTCGGTCGCCTTCTCGCGCGTGTCGGACACGGTGAGCGTCGCGATGCGCAGCGGCTTGAACTCGAAGCTCTCGTCGATCTTGGCCATGTGCAGGTCTCTGCTATTTCAGCGCCGCCTTGACGGCGAGCAGGTCGCGCCACGCCATGCCCTTCGCCGCCGGGGTGCGCAAGAGGTACGCCGGGTGCAGCGTCGCCACGGCCTTCGCCGTATGGCCGCCCATGTCGAGCTCCCGCCACTTGCCGCGGATGCGCATAATGCCCTCGGTCTCGTCGAACAGCTGTTTCGCGGCCGCCCCGCCGAGCGCCAGCACGACTTTCGGCGCCACGAGGGCGACCTGCCGCTCCAGGAACGGCCGGCAGGCGAGCGCCTCTTGCGGCGTCGGCGTGCGGTTTCCGGGGGGGCGCCAGTACACGATGTTGGTGATGTGCACGTCGGCCTCGCTCATGCCGATGGTGCCCAGCATCTTGTCGAGCAGCATGCCGGCGCGGCCGACAAAGGGCTTACCCTCGAAGTCCTCCTCGCGCCCCGGAGCCTCGCCGACGATCATCAGCGATGCGCGCTCGGCGCCGCGATAAAAGCACAGGTTCTTGGCCGTGGATTTCAGCCCGCAGCCTTCGAACTGGCCGAGCATGGCGCCGAGCTCGGCGAGCGTACGCGCACCTTTGAGGTCGGCGGCGGACCCCGCCTCGGATGCGGCGGGTGCGCGCGCCGGGAACTGCCGCGCCGGTTTGGCGATTGGTGCGGGCGTAGCATAGGTCGCCGCGCCGGCGCCGTGGCCGGCGGCTCGTCCCGTCGCGGCACACTGAGAGCGGCGCTCGTAGGGGTGCCGGCGCGCAGGAATTCTGCGGCGAATTGCGCTCCCGGCGCTGCGTCGGCGCGTGTCAGCCAATCGAGCGGCTGCTCTTCCAACGCCGCGTCAACGCCCATCGCCTCGTACCAGGCGAGGATGCGGCCGGCAGCTTTGCGCGTTGTCTCGTTGACGCTCATGGCGCGCACCATATAGCGGGGGAACGCCGGCTCATAGCGCGGGCGCGGCGGCTTCCGTCATCCGTAGACTAAGGCTTGCGGCCCCGCGGCGCTTGACGCTGCGCCCTCCGCAGACCTACGACCAATATAAAGCTCGCGCGCGAGAGAAGAGGTTACCGAAGAAATGGCCGAGGCCGAGACCGCAGCCGAGCTGCCGCCCAACGAAGCCCCCCGAGAGGCGATGGAGTTCGACGTCGTCATCGTCGGCGCGGGGCCAGCGGGGCTTGCCGCCGCGATCCGGCTGAAGCAGCTCGCCAACGCGGCCGGCAGCGAGCTGTCTGTCGTCGTCGTCGAGAAGGGCTCCGCGGTCGGCGCCCACATCCTCTCCGGCGCCGTCATCGACCCCAAGGGCCTCAACAAGCTCATTCCCGACTGGAAGGAAAAGGGCGCCCCCGTCGAGACGGCGGTCCAGGACGACAAGTTCCTGTTCCTCACCAAAGGCGGTGCGCTGCGCCTGCCCAATTTCCTCATGCCGCCGTTGATGAGCAATCACGGCAACTACATCGTCAGCCTTGGCGCGCTGTGCATCTGGCTCGGCGAGCAGGCGACCGAGCTGGGCGTCGAGATCTATCCGGGCTTTGCGGCAAGCGAAGTGCTTTACGATGAGAACAACGCCGTCGTTGGCATTGCCACGGGCGACATGGGCGTCGGCCGCGACGGGCAGCCTACCGACAGCTTCGTGCGCGGCATGGAGCTGCGCGGCAAGTACACGTTCTTTGCCGAGGGTGCGCGCGGCTCGCTGACCAAGCAACTCGTCGAGGAGTTCAAGCTCAGCGAGGGCCGCGATCCGCAAAAGTACGGCATCGGCCTCAAGGAGCTTTGGCAGGTCAAGCCGGAGAACCACAAGCCCGGCCTCGTTCAGCACACGTTTGGCTGGCCGCTCGACAACCGCACCGGTGGCGGTTCGTTCCTTTATCACTACGGCGACAACCTCGTGTCGGTGGGCTTCGTGCTCCACCTCAACTACGAGAACCCGTACATCGCGCCGTTCGAGGAATTCCAGCGCTTCAAGACGCACCCTGCGATCCGCGCCACGTTCGCGGGGGGCAAGCGCATCGGCTACGGCGCGCGCGCCATCACCGAGGGCGGCTTGCAGTCGATCCCCAAGCTCACGTTTCCCGGCGGAGCGCTGCTCGGCTGCGCCGCCGGCTTCATAAACCTGCCGCGCATCAAGGGCAGCCACAACGCCATGCTCTCGGGCATCGCTGCAGCCGAGGCCGCTTTCGCGGCACTCGCCGAGGGCCGTGCCCACGATGAGCTGACTGCATACGAGGAAGACGTCCATACGGGCGACATCGCGGCCGACCTCAAGCCCGTGCGCAATACCAAGCCGCTTTGGTCGCGCTTCGGCACCTTCATCGGCTTTGCGCTCGCCGGCGTCGATATGTGGATTAACACCCTCATCCCGGGCGGGCTGCCGTTCACGCTGAAGCACAAAAAGCCGGACTATGCGACCCTCAAGCGGGCGCAGAACGCCACGCCGATCGCCTACCCCAAGCCGGATGGCGTTCTGACCTTCGACCGGCTGACCAGCGTGTCGTTCTCCGGCACCAATCATGAGGAAAACCAGCCGGTACATCTTAAGCTTACCGACCCCGCGGTGCCGGTCGCCATCAACCTGCCAGAATTTGCAGAGCCTGCTCAGCGGTACTGTCCGGCGGCGGTCTACGAGATCGTCGTCGATACGGGCGGGGATCCGCGCTTCCAAATTAACGCGCAGAACTGTGTCCACTGCAAAACTTGCGATATCAAGGATCCGAGCCAGAACATCACGTGGGTTTGCCCGGAAGGTGGGGGCGGCCCGAATTACGCCGGAATGTGAGGCCGCTAGCGGCCGACGGTGGGCTCTTTATGACGCTGCAGGTATTTGCAGAGTCATCGTTACTCGCCGCGCGGATGTCGCCAAATCGCCGCGTTATTTGCTACGGTATGGCGCTCCGGGAATCAGCCCCGTGCCTTCAAGAAGGATCAGTTTGAATGCGGGCTAGCCTTCGCAACGCGTTGCTTTCAACGGCAACCGCCATCGGCATGTTCACCGCCAGCATCAGCGCCACTCAAGCTGCAAAAGACTTCTCCACGGAGACGGACGCCCACTCGCTGCTCGGCAGCTACCTCGCGGCCAATCTCGCCAAGGGCGCCAACGACAACAATTCCGCCGCCGCGTTCTATCGCAGCGCGCTGACGCTGGACCCGAGCAACGCCGTCCTGCTCGAGCAGGCCTTCCAAACCGAAGCCGCAGAGGGCCACTGGGACCGGGCCGTGCCGCTCGCCCGCGAGCTCGTCGCCAAGAGCGGCGAGAACCGCATGGCGTACCTTCTGCTCGGCCTCAACAGCTTCAAGAACGGCGACTACTCGAAGGCGGACGATGAGTTCCGCAAAGCCAGCGACGGTCCGATCGGCGAGCTGACCAGCGCCCTCGCCCGCGCCTGGGCCGCGGCCGCCTCCGGCAATCCGCAGCGCGCCATGAAGCTGCTCGATATGCCCAAGCAGGCCGAATGGGCGCAGTTCTATCTCAACTATCACAAGGCGCTCATCGCCGACGTGTCGGGGCGCCCGCAGGATGCGCTGGCGGCCTACGAGCATTCCATGCGCCAGGACGCCACCACTTTGCGCATCGCACTCGCTTACGCGCGCCACGCCGCGAAAAACGGCAACGTCAAGCTCGCCCAGGAAATCCTCGACGGCCAGACCGAGCGTTCCCAGGGCGAGCCGCACGTCCTGGTCCGCGAGCTGCGGGAGAAAATCGGTCAGGACAAGAAAACCGATCTGCTGATCTCGACCGCGGCGCAGGGGATGGCCGAGGTGTTCTACGGGCTCGGCGAAGCGCTGACGAGTGAGGGCGGCCTCAGCATGGGCGTCCTCTATCTGCAGCTGGCGCTGTACGCCCAGCCCGACCACGCTTTCGCGCTCGCCGCGCTGGCCAGCGCCTATGAATCCGGGCAGCGCTACCAGGCGGCGCTCGACGCCTACGATCGCATTCCGGCCGGCAGCGCGCTGCAGCCGGCTATCGACATCCGCAAGGCGTTCGATCTCAACTCGCTCGACAAGGTCGACGAGGCCAAGGTGATCCTCGACGGGCTAGCGAAAGCGGATGCCAACGACCTGAAGCCGCTCGACGCGCTGGGCAACATCCTGCGCGCCCGCAAGCGCTATGCGCGAAGCGGTCGACGTCTACAGCGCGGCCCTGAAGCTGATCCCCAAGCCGGACAAGCGGCACTGGAGCATCTTCTATTCGCGCGGCACCTGCTACGAGCGCCTGAAGAACTGGCCCGCCGCCGAGGCCGACCTGCAGAAGGCCCTGGAGCTGTATCCCGACCAGCCGCTGGCGCTGAACTACCTCGGCTACAGCTGGGTAGATCAGAACCGCAACCTGAAGCAGGGCATGGGGCTGATCGAGAAGGCCGTCGCTCTGAAGCCTGACGACGGCTACATCGTCGATAGCCTTGGCTGGGCGCACTACAAGCTGGGCAACTACGCTGAGGCCGTGCGCTTCCTGGAGCGCGCCGTCGAGCTGAAGCCGCAGGACCCCGTGCTCAACGACCACCTCGGCGATGCCCTGTGGCGGGTGGGGCGTGAGCGTGAAGCCAAGTTCCAGTGGGATCAGGCGCTGACGCTCGATCCGGAGCCGGAAGAGCTGGAGCGCATCAAGAAGAAGCTCTCCGAAGGCATGCCGCCGGCCGCCGAGGCGCGCGCCACCCTGCGCGAGACGATGCGCCGGGTGCAGCAGAAGAAGCGCAAAGAGACCAAGCTCGACCCGGCGCTGGTCGAATAAGGCGAATAGCGAACGTTTTGGAATGGCTCGCGAAGTGGCGCCCCGGGCGCGCTGGGCGAGCCTTCCGTGCGCGACTGACGCGTCGCTTTTGTAAGGAACAAGCAGCCGCGATCTGAATTCCTCTGACAGCTCACAATCGAACGCCGAGCCGTCTGGAGTTCACAATGGTAAGAGCAAAAGTTCTCGCCGCCCTAGGTGCTGCTGCCCTCTCCGCCACGCTTTTCTCGGCCGCCTCCGCGACCCCGCTTCCGATCGCGTCGCAGGACGAGATGGATTCGATGAACCGCCCGGTCGCCTACCGCCAGTGTGTCTTCGCCGAGGGTCACCGGCTGTGCCGCACCTACTACGAGGGCGGGGACGGCGATCAGGCTGCCGCTTCGCCGGATTACGGCTACTACGGCGCGCCGGGTATCTATCTGGGGTCCAGCAGCGGAAGCTATCCGCCCAAGCCCGATCCGTTTGACGACGAAGGTCGTTGACGCCCCGGCTATACTAGCCACCTGATCGACTACACTGCGGCCTTGGAGAGCCTCTCTCCGGGGCCGTTGCATATTCCGGGCTGGACCGATGTCGGAAATCGCAGAGCACGCGCGCGCCAAGATCAATCTGACCCTGCGTGTGCTCGGCCGCCGCGCCGACGGCTATCATCTGCTCGAGAGCTTGATCGTGTTCGCGGACATCGGCGATGACGTCGTCTTCGAGCCGGGCGCGGTGCCGGCCGTCGCGATGTCGGGGCTCTACGCGTCCGCCATTGCCGGCTCAAATCTCGCCGACACGGCGTTGCAGGCCCTCGCAGCCGCTGACCCGATCCTGTCGCTCGGCCGCGTCTCGATCGACAAGCGCCTGCCCATCGCTGCGGGCATCGGTGGAGGGTCGGCCGATGCCGCCGCCGTACTGCGCGCCGTGCGCCGCATCAATCCCGCCAACGGCGTCGATTGGGATCGGCTGGCCGCCTCGCTCGGCGCCGACGTGTCGGTGTGCCTCGCCGATCGGTCGTCGCTGGTGTGGGGCGTCGGCGAGCACGTAGAGCCGGTTGAAGGGCTGCCGCGTCTTCATGCCGTGCTGGTCTGCCCGCAGAGCGCTGCGCCGTTCGGCAAGACGAAGTCGGTGTTCAAGCAGCTTTCGCTGCCGGAGGTCGGGACGGAGACGCCGCCCGCGGCGTTGCCTGCATTCCCCGACGTTGCAGCGCTGATCGCGTATATGCGCGGCGTCGGAAACGATCTGCGCGGTCCCGCCCACGCGGTTCTGCCTGACAGCGCCGCCGCCGAGGCCGCGCTGTCGGCGCAGCCCGATTGCCTTTACGTCAGCCTGTCCGGCGCCGGCCCGACGAGCTTTGGAATTTTCCCCGATGCGGCGCGTGCCGCTGCCAGCGCCGAGCATATGCGCGCCCACCATCCCGACTGGTGGATCGTCGCCACCAACCTCGGCGATTAAGCCCGGCTTAGCGGATCAGCAGAAGAAGCAGTTGCGGCAGGCCGTAGCGGCTTCGGTGATCTGACCGCTCATGACCTTTGAATATTCGCTGAGCTTGCTCTTGAAGCGGTCGCACACGGCTTTCTTGGCGTCGGGCTGACCGTGCAGCGTTTCCCACTGCTTGAGGTAGCCGTCCTTCTTCGTCTTGAAGGTGCCGAACACTTTCCTCAGCGAGGTCGGCTCGACGCAGGTTGCAACCGCGCGCCAGGCGCGTTTCTGCAGGTTGAGCTTGATGCCGCAGAACTCCTGCAGGGCATCGACGGTGGCGTACTCGTCGACGAGCTTCCACAGGTTCGCCTGCTCGGTCTTGCTCATGTCGGCGATGCCGAGCTTGACGAGTTGAATGCCCGATTGTGCCGGCGGCGCGGATTGCGCGGCAGCGGCGGCGCCCGCCAGCAGGCAGGCGGCAGCGACGAGCCACCCGGCTTTTCCGGCCATCCGTCCAACGATGTTGTGAAACGAACGCACCGGCGTTCTCCGATATTCTGCTGCGACGCGCGCACCCTAGGATGCCCCCAAGCGGCGGGCAATACGGGTGGCGGGGTAGGCACTTTTTTCAGTGCGAGCGATGCACGCAGAACCCGATCACGTCCAGCATGGCTGCTTTTTCCGGGCGATCTGGGAATATGGCGAGTGCGTCGTGCGCGATAGCGCCGTAGGAACGCGCCCGCTCCATGGTCGCCTCAAGGGCCTTGTGCTGTTTCATCAGGGCCACAGCGCGCTCGAGGTCGCCGTCCTGGATGTCGCCTTCGGCGATGGTGCGCGTCCAGAATGCGCGTTCCTCCTCCGATCCGCGGCGGAACGACAGGATGATCGGCAGCGTGATCTTGCCCTCGCGGAAATCGTCGCCGATCGCCTTGCCGAGGTTGGCGCTGTCACCCGCATAGTCGAGCGCGTCGTCGACCAGCTGGAAGGCCAGCCCGAGGTTGCGGCCGTAGGACTTGAGCGCCGTCTGCTCCGCAGCCGGACGGTTGGAAATCGCCGCGCCCACCTCGGCCGCCGCCGAGAACAGCGCCGCCGTCTTGGCGTTGATGATGGCGAGGTATTCGTCCTCGGTTGTCGTCGTGTTGTTGGCCGCTGCGAGCTGCATCACCTCGCCCTCGGCGATCACTGCCGCGGCGTTCGAGAGGATTTTCAGCACCGGCAGTGAGCCGACTTCCACCAGCATGCGGAACGCCTGGCCGAGCAGGAAGTCGCCCACCAGCACGCTCGCCTGGTTGCCCCACAGGATGCGCGCTGTCTTCTTGCCGCGCCGCAATCCGCTCTCATCGACGACGTCGTCGTGCAGTAGCGTCGCGGTGTGCATGAACTCGATCGCCGAAGCTACGCGAATGTGCCCGCTGCCGCGGAAGTCGCACAATTTGGAGGCGGCGATGGCCAGCATCGGACGCAGGCGTTTGCCGCCTGAATCGATAAGGTGATGCGCCAGCTCGGGGATCAACTCGACATCGGAGACCGCCTTGTCGAGGATGATGCGGTTGATCGCATCCATGTCGGTCGACACGATGTCGAGCAACGGCTGCAGGCTTTCCGGGGCACTGCGGGCGGCGTCGAACGATATGACTTGTCCCAAGGGCATCTTCCCGAGCTCATGCCTGTTTTGATTGGTATATAGCGTTGTGGCCGGGGCGATTTCCAAGCAAACTTTGCCGCAAGCCCTCGACCCTTGTCTTTTGGCCCCCCAGCCCCGGTCCCGGATAACCGTCCATGCGTGATCTCGTGACCACCAACGATCCCGTCCTGCTCAGCTACCTCATGGTGCTGCTCGAGGGCGCCGGCATCGACGCCGTGGTGTTCGACGGCAATATGAGCTCCGTGCAGGGTAGCCTCGGAGCCGTCGCCCAGCGGCTGGCCGTGCCCGCTGAGAGCTGGGATGCCGCGCGCCGCCTGCTCGTCGAGGCCGACCTCGGCCAGTGGATGGTAGAGACATGACGGCGGCCCCTGCAACCCAAAACCGGGGCGAGGTGACGGACGACGCCTTCCTCGGCGGGGCGCTCAACATCCTCCAGTTGCAAAGCGGGTATCGGGCGGGGCTCGATGCCGTGATGCTGGCCGCCGCCGTGCCGACCGACTCGCGCCGGCCTCTGCGCGTGCTCGACGTTGGCGCCGGCGTCGGCACCGCCGGTCTGTGCCTGGCTCGCCGGGTGCCGTTCGCCGAGGTGGTGCTGTTCGAAAAGGAGGCGCGGCTCGCCCAGCTGGCCGCCGAGAACATTCGCCGCAACGCATTGAGCGAGCGCGTGCGCGCCGTCACCGGCGCGGTGGGCGCTCCGGCGATCGAGCTGCGCGCGATTGGTCTCGTCGAGGAGAGCTTCGGCCGCGTCATCGCCAATCCGCCCTATCACGACACCGGCGCGGGCACGCTGCCGCCGGACGCGTTGAAGGCTGGTGCTCATGTTATGCCCGATGCCGAGATTGAAGCCTGGGCGCGCTTTATGGCGCGTATGGCGGCGCCCGGCGGCGAAGTCACCATCGTACACAAGGCCGACGCACTCGCCCGCGTGCTGGCGGCGTTCGATCAGCGCTTCGGCTCCTTGCGAATTCTGCCGCTGCATCCGCGTGCCGGTGCACCGGCCAACCGCGTGCTGGTACAAGGCGTGAAGGGCAGCCGCGGCCCGCTGCAACTTTTGCCGGGGTTCGTCATCCACGACGCCGACAACGCCTTCACGCCCGCCGCGCAAGCCATCCTCCGCGCCGGCGCCCCCCTGCCGATGGGTTGACGCAGGACAGAGCACCTCGCCCTAGTCGGGGCGGCCGCGATGGCCTAGAAGTGCGGTTCACCCCGATCAGCAGGCTTCAGCGAGGTTGGCCCCGCATGTGGTTCTTCGGCCAAGGTCCCGTCATTCCCGTGCTGCGGTTTTCCGGCGCCATCGGCATGGCGACGCCGCTGCGCCCCGGCTTGTCGATCACGCAGGCGGCCAGCGCGATCGAGAAAGCGTTCGAGTTGTCGAAGACGCCCGCCGTCGCTGTCGTGATCAATTCGCCGGGTGGCTCACCGGTGCAGTCGAGCCTAATCTTCCGCCGTATCCGCCAGCTCGCCGAGGAAAAGAAGAAGACCGTCTACGTCTTCTGCGAGGACGTCGCAGCATCCGGCGGCTACTACCTGGCGCTGGCCGGCGATGAGATCTACGCCGACCCCTCATCGATCATCGGCTCCATCGGCGTCATCTTCGCCGGTTTCGGCTTCGACAAGGCAATGGGAAGGCTTGGCATCGAGCGTCGCGTCTACACGGCGGGTGAGAGCAAGGACGCGCTCGATCCGTTCCGCCCCGAGAAGCCGGAAGACATCGAGCGCATCAAGAGCGTGCAGCGCGACGTGCATGACGTGTTCATCGGCATCGTCAAGGAGCGCCGCGCCGGCCGTCTCACCGGCTCGGACGGCGAGCTGTTCTCCGGCGCCTTTTGGTCTGGCCCAAAAGCGCTCGAGTTGGGGCTTATCGACGGCATATCCGACGTGCGCTCCAAGATGCGCGAACTCTATGGAAATAAAGTACGACTTAAGGTCGTTCCGCTGGAAAAAGGCGGCCTGCTCAGCCGCCTGAGGCGGTCTGCGTCGTCCGCTGGTTACGAGGAATTAAGGACCGGGCGTCTTGCCTTAGGCGAGGATCTGATATCCGCTATCGAGGCTCGGGCGCTGTGGTCGCGTTTCGGGCTGTAGCCTTAGGGTCGAGCAGACCCACGTTGCAGAGGGAGTATCGCCGATGCCCCATGTCGTCGTCGCGGTTCTCATCGGAGCCGGTATTGGCGCCGGCATGAAATGGCTCGCACGCGAGATGACGCGGGCGGCCGACGCGGCCCGCATGGCGCACGATCGAATGTCAGGTCAAAGCCCGATCGAGGTGGCGCCGAAGGATCTCGGTAAACTCGAGTGGGACGCCGATGCCGGAGTCTACCGCCCGGGCGGCCGGCGGAACGGCTAAGCAGCACATCTCGTTCTTACCCGCACACATCCACCCGCTATGATTGCCGAGAGGAATTCCATGTCCGCCGATCCCGCAACGCTTGCCGAGCTCGACAATCGCATAGCCATCCTGCGCGACAACCTGCGTGAGCTGGTCGAGCAGGCAGCTGGCTATTCGGGGGCGGCCGACGAGAGCCGCACCGCCGACCGCATCGCCGATCAGCAGGCCAAGCTCGATGCGCTGATCGCCGAGCGCGACAAGCTCTCCAAGTAAAGCGCTCCGCCTGCCGTCAACAAGCCCCTGGCCGCAGCTCGACGACACTAACCTCTCCCATCATGGCGGAGCCATGCTCCGCATGGACGGGAGAGGTCAGCTGGACGCGCGCAGCGCGACAGCCGGGTGAGGGGTTGATCCGTTTCAGTTCTCGTGACTTTCCTGAGGGGTACCCCCCTCACCCGCCGCTTATGCTGCGCATGCGCGTCGACCTCTTCCATCATGGCGGAGCCATGCTCCGCATGGACGGGAGAGGCGAAGTGGAGAGCCCTTCACGAAGCCGGAACTAAAGGTTCAGCTGGTAGGTGTGCGCCAGCCAACGGTAGCCGCCGCCGTCGAGGCGTTCGACATAGCCGATGGACGGGAACGGCATGTGATAGCCGCTGACCGGTATGCGCTCGGCGGCCGCCAGCTCGTAGATGCGCCGCCGCGTCTTGGCGCCCTGCTCCTTATCGACGTCGAACGAGCAGTGCCACTCGGGCCGCGCCAGCGACGCGACCTGGTGGTGCGCGCAGTCGCCCCAGAAGAGCATGCGCTTGCCGTCGCTCTCGATGTCGAAGGCGAGATGCCCCGGCGTGTGGCCGTACGCCTCGCGCGAACGGATGCCAGGCACGACGTCGTCGCCCGGCTTGAGGAAAGTGATCTTGTCGGCCAGCGGCACGACGTTGGCACGAAAGAGTGATGCAAGCTTTTCAGCTTCACCGGTGAACTTGCCCTCCGGAGCCCAGAAGTCGTACTCGGTTGCGCCGATGACGTAGCGCGCATTGGGAAACAACGGCTTGCCGTTCTCCATCACGCCGCCGACGTGGTCGGGGTGGCCGTGAGATAGGACGACGACGTCGATCTGCTCGGGCGTGATGCCTGAGTCGGCGAGCTGCGTCGCCAGCCAGCCGCCACCGGGCCGCGGCACGAAGCCCTTGGCGCCGTTGCCGGTGTCGAAGATCACCAGCTGCTTGCCGGTGTTGACGATCATCGGGGTGAAGCCGGGCTGGTACTTGTCCGGCGGGAGCAGATTGTCGCGCATCAACTGCTCGACCTCGCCCTGCGAGGCATTGCCGCCCACGATCGGGAACGGTCCCGGGATGAAGGCGTCCGAGTTCGGACGTCATGGTCAGCTCGAAGGAGCCGAGCTTGAAGCGGCACCAGGTTGGCTGCTTGGCGCCCAGCAAGGCGCCGGTGGCGCGCGCCGGCGCGGGTACCAGCAGGGCGGGAATTCCCGACAACAGAGGAGCCGCCGCCAATGCGGCCGCCGAGCCCAGGATGCCGCGCCGGCTCGGCCCCACGCCGTCTGCTAAGCCATTCAGCGATTTGCCATTCGGTGTCGTTGCCACGTCGCCCATCCTCTGCAAACTTCGAAGTATCATTCCGCTGGAGCCTATGGATGAACGCGCCGAGCCGCTTGAACGAACGTGCTGCGCCGGCGACGGGCGCGGGGGCGGCCCTCTGGCACGTCGACGATGGCTGGGCGCTGTTTGCCGGGCCGCTGCAGCACAATGACAGTCACGCGCACAGCGCGGCGGTGTATCTCGCCGGACTCTACGGAACCTTCCACTTGCGCGTCGCCGGCGGCGATTGGCTGTCGTGCCGCAGCGCCGTCATCCGCGCCGGGACGCCGTACGAGTTCGATGTGGGCGGCGATCCACTCGGCGTGTTCTATCTGGAGCCCAATCTTGCCGGGACCGATGCGCTCGCACCGCTTCTCTCCGGTGCCACCGAGGTCGGTGGCGCACTCATAGGCGACGCCGACGCACCGCTGCTGCGCGCCGCATTCGAGCAGCGCCCCGCCGCCGGAGAACTGCGCGAAGGCATCGCTGACATGATCGGCTTTGCCAAGCGCCAGGCGCGCAAGTCGATCGATCCGCGTATCGCCCGCGCGGTCAGCGACATGGCGCGGTCAACCAACGCCACCTCGGCGAGCATCGCCGCAACTGCCGCCGGCCTGTCAACATCGCGCTTCCAGCACCTCTTCACCCGCGAGGTCGGCGTCCCCTTCCGCCGCTACCGCGGATGGCAACGGCTACGCGGCGCCATCCGCGCGGCAGCATCTGGTCTGTCGCTCACCGATGCGGCGTACGCTGCCGGCTTCGCCGATCAAGCCCACTTCTCGCGCACGTTTCGCGCCACGTTCGGCGCCCCTCCCTCGCGCGGTCTCTAGCTCGGGCGGCGTTAACCAGGCGCAACCAGCCGCGCCTCAACGATGAAGGTTGAATTCGATTGCCGCGGTCTTGGCCGGCCGCTTACATCGACGGGCGACTATTCCGTTACAGGGAGCGGATCAATGATTTTGCGTGGTGTGCGTAAGGCCGTTGCGGCCGCGATCGTCCTCGTCTCGATGCAGCCGGCGGCTGCCGCCGAATGGTGGATGCTGCAGAACACCGATGACGGTCGCCAGTGCGGCCCGCCGCTCGAAGCCGACGGCGTCGTGCTGACCCCGGACGCGATCCTCAAGCGCTTTGAGGAATGCAAGCTGTCGGACGAGACGCCCACGCTCGACCTCAACACCGTGATGGTCGCCTGCGAAGGCAGCCTCAATCAGGTTTTCATTTTCACGAAGACCAAAGAGAGCTGCGACGAGCTCGCGAAGGACTGATCCCTCCGCTGATGTGGATAAGCTGTGTGTTGCCTGTGCGCAACGCTTGGTTGCGCTCATTGCCGTGACATCTGTTCACGTGCAGCGAATCAGATGACTAACGTTCCCTTAATTAACGCCGTTCGTTTGTGGCGCGTACCGCCGCTAGGCGCATTCGCCGATACAAATTTTGAGCGGAGGGAGCATCATGCTTCGACGCGTTTTTGGGGGCCTTATTGCTGCCCTCGCACCGACCGCGCTCGTGGTTTTTTCCACGCCAGCACTAGCCGATTTCCCACGCGACGGTTGCCAGTCCATATCCACCTTCGACACGGTCAACCTGCAATCGGGCGGCGTGTACGCTATGGCCGCAGGGTTCGTCGTCGGCAACAAACTTACCTTCACTGTCACCGGCGATGACGGCACATTTCAACTGACGAATGGTGCGAGCCAGACACTTATCAACACGAGCCTTGAGTTGGTCGCGAAAGTCGTGACCTACGTCGTGTCCTCCGCTGCGGACTCGCATCTGGAGGCCAGCCTCGTAACGAATGGTTCGAGTCCGACGATGACCGTGACGGCCAGTTGCTCTGCTTCTCCTGCGCCAGGCAAGGACGCCTCGCAAGGGGTCGTGAAAGGCTTCCTCGCGTCGCGCATCAACGGCATCCTGCTGAATGATCCGGGCGCGACGAGCCTGCTCAATCGTTCGAACGGACAGGCCGGCCCGATGACGACCGCGATGGCTGGCGGCGGAACAAATATTGCCAGCAATACCGCTGCCTTCGGGAACGCCATGAGCCTCGGCACCGGTCTCGGCGACCGCGGCAGTATCGCCGCAGATCGGATGGGGCTCGGCGCCAGCCGCTTCGGCGATGCCGATGCGGCCAGTGCCGGATCGCAGAATATCCAGTTCTCCAACTCGCTGTCGAAGATGCGCCGCGACGCGGCCAACGCGCAGGCGAGCAAAGACCGCATGGCGCTCGGCGCCGGCGATGGTGGCGCTCTGCCGCTCGCCTACGAGACAGCTTCGCCCTGGGACATCTGGGTGGAGGGCCGCTACTCGGCCTTCGACGACGACGCCGCCAATCTCGGCCGCGACGGCCACGTCGGCGTGCTCTATGTCGGCAGCGACTATCGCGTCACCGAGAACATGATCGTCGGCGCGCTGGCCCAGTTCGACTGGGCGAAGGATTCATCCGACGCGCTCGCCTCCAAGGTCGACGGCAACGGCTGGATGATCGGCCCCTACATGTCGGCGCGCATCCACGACAACATCTACTTCGATCTGCGCGCCGCCTGGGGCCGCTCGAACAACGACCTCACGCTCGGCACCACCACCGGTGGCTTCGACACCTCGCGCTGGCTGGTCAAGGGCGCGCTCGCCGGCAACTGGTTTGCGGGTGCCTGGCGCATCACGCCATCGGCGGAGCTTGCCTACGTCGAGGAAAGCGCCGGCGCCTTCACCAACTCGGCCGGCACCTTCGTGCCCGGCCAGGACGTGTCGCTCGGGCGGCTGCAGTTCGGCCCTGAGTTCGGCTACCGCTTCGCCCACACCGCCGACACCTTCATCGAGCCGTTCGCCGCCATCCGCGGCGTGTGGGACTTCGACAATCCGAACGTCGCCATCATCGATGGCTTCGTCGTCGGACCCGGCGACTTCTGGGGACGTCTCGAAGGCGGTCTCAATGTCATGACCGCGGGCGGCACCTACGTGCGCGGCTCCGCCTCCTGGGACGGCGTCGGCGCCTCCGACTACTCCGGCTACACGCTGCAGGGCACCGTCAACGTGCCGCTGAACTAGTGTGATGATCGAGAAATTCGCCTCATGAGCGGCGAGGTCTGGAGCGAATTTCTCGATCTGAATCACTAGCAAGTCTATGCTTCTAGTGTCCCTTATGATTCCGAAGTTCGCCCCCGATCCTAGCCGCGAGTTCTAGCGAACTTCGGAATCGGGACACTAGCGCCGCGCGTGAAGCTGTCTTGACGGTGGCGCCTTCCGCTGCGTGACTGGGGCACGCAGCAGGAAAGCCAAATTGACCGCAACAATATCGCTTCTCGCCTCGGGCGATGATCGTCGCTTCGCGTCGGTGGCACGAATCTACGCCGCCGCGATCGAGCCTTCGGAGCAGAAGCCGCCCGAGCTTCTGCGCCGGCATGTCGGCGATGACCGTTACAGCTTCCTCATTGCCGAGGATGATGGCGAGGTGGTCGGCTTTGCCGCCGTGTTCGTCCCACCGAGCGAGGACTTCTGGCTGCTGGAATACCTCGCCGTCGACGCGAGCCGTAGGTCGGCGGGGCTCGGCGCCATCCTGTTCGAGGCCGCCGTCGCGCGTGCTCGCGAAATCGTCTCCGACCGCTTCGGACTGCTTGAGGTCGACGCGGCGGACGCCGTCGTCGGCGAAGGCAACGACATCCCCCGCCGGCTACAGTTTTACGCCCGCAACGGCTGCCGTAAGATCGAAGGCTTGCGCTACCTGCTGCCGTTGTCGTCGTGCGGAACGCCGCCCGCCATGCAGCTGCTGGTGCACGGGCGCCCTGATCAGTCGTCCATCGCGCGATCGACCCTGCATGACTGGCTCGTCACGCTCTATCGCGAGGTCTACGATCAGCCGGGCGATGATCCTCGCCTTGCCCGCATGACTGCGCACCTGCCGGAGACGCTCGAGCTGCTGGAAATCTGGCGCCTGCCGGAGCCGGGTGACAGGGACATGGATGCGCGTATAGTGCGGCCGAATTTGCCAAGGCCCACAGCACCCATGCCCACCAGCACCGCCACAAAATCCGCTGCCCGTGCGCCCGCGACCGAGGTCGCGCCGCTGCATCCCGCCAAGTCGTTCCAGGATCTCATCTTCGCCCTGCAGCGGTTCTGGGCCGAGCAGGGCTGCGTCGTGCTGCAGCCGTACGACATGGAGGTCGGCGCCGGCACTTTCCATCCGGCGACGACGCTGCGCGCGCTCGGCCCCAAGCCGTGGAACGCCTGCTACGTACAACCCTCTCGCCGCCCGAAGGATGGGCGCTACGGCGAGAACCCCAACCGCATGCAGCACTACTATCAGCTGCAGGTGATCATGAAGCCGGCGCCGGCCGACATGCAGGAGCTTTACCTGGAGAGCCTGCGCCGCATCGGGCTGTCACCGGAGCTGCACGACATCCGCTTCGTCGAGGACGACTGGGAGAGCCCGACGCTGGGCGCCTGGGGGCTCGGCTGGGAAGTGTGGTGCGACGGCATGGAGGTGACGCAGTTCACCTACTTCCAGCAGGTCGGCGGCTTCGACTGCGAGGTCGTGTCGGCCGAGATCACCTATGGCCTCGAACGCCTGGCCATGTACGTGCAGGGCGTCGACCGCGTATTCGACCTGTCGTTCAACGGCCGTTCGGACGCCCGCAAGCTCAGCTATGGCGAAGTGTTCCTGCAGGCCGAGCAGGAGTTCTCGCGCTACAACTTCGAGCACGCCGACACGGGCCTTCTGCTGCAGCACTTCAACGATGCGGAGAAGGAGTGCAAGGCGCTGCTCGACAAGGGCGCCACGCCCGAGGGTCGTCATTTGATGGCGCTGCCCGCTTACGATCAGTGCATAAAGGCGTCGCACGTATTCAATCTGCTCGACGCGCGCGGCGTCATTTCCGTCACCGAGCGCCAGAGCTACATCCTGCGCGTTCGCGAGCTGGCCAAGGCCTGCTGCGCCGCGTGGCTCAAGACTGCGGGAGGCAGCGCATGAACTCGGCCGACCTCATCGGTGCACTTGCCATCGCCGTGCCGGCGATCATCGTCGCCTACCTTGCGTTCTTCTGGCGCCGCCGGCCGATCTTCTGGTTCGTCGTGGCGCTGGTCCTCGTCGGCCTCGGCTATCTCCAGTCGACCGGAGCCCTGCACAACGTCGGCGCCGCCATCGTCGGCGAGGCGGAGATGGTCGAGCAGGGACGCTGATCGATGACGGCTACATGACACTGGTCACGTGACCTATGGGCCGCTGGCGAACATCGTGCGGCCACCGTTGTCGGGCACCGATGCGCCGGTCAGTGCGTTGGCAACCGGCAACACGATGAAATCCATCCTGCGCCACCCCGCCGCGATCCTCGCCGCCCTCGGTCTCGTGTCGGGCACGCTCAGCTCCTTCGATCTCGGCACCAATTACGCCGAGGCGCCAAACCTCGGCGTCTACATGGTGCTGGCGGGCGTGTGGTTCGGCCTCGTCATCGGCTACGGCGTCTGGCGATGGGGTAACCGATCGCTGGGTGCAGCCGCAGCCGCCTTCGCGGGCACCTGGATCGCCTGGGAAATGGCGGTCAACCTCGGCCTCCGGCTCGACCAGAATTGGCTCGTGGGCAGCGCCGTCCCCGATACCCTTAAGACCTACGTCACGGGATTTGCAGCCGGCACCGTCGGTGCGCTGGTGACATGGGCCGGTGCCGCCGCGTTCACGCCCGCCCTGCGGCAGCCATCGACACTCGGGCTTGTTGTCGCGACGGGCGCCCTGTTCGGCCTGCTGCTGCCGTCAACGAGCCAGTACGACTACCCGGCGATCCTGCTGGTGCCCTGGCAGGCCGCGGTGGCGGCAGCGTTTGGCTTCTGCCTTGCACCGTGCTGGAGCCGTCTCGGCCTTCCCTGCGCCCGCACCTGAGCCCACACCCGCCGGATGCGATCCGCCGGGCTGCGTGCTAAGGCTCCCGGCATGAGCCAGACGAAAAAGCGAGTCGGCATCCTCATCTCGGGGCGCGGCTCCAACATGATGTCGCTGATCGCCGCCGCGCGCGCGCCGGATTACCCGGCCGAGATCGCCTGCGTGCTGTCCAACCGGCCCGATGCGCAGGGCCTGTTCAAGGCGGCGGGCGAGGGCCTGCCGACGCGCGCGATCGACCACAAGAGCTTCGGGTCGCGCGAAGGCTTCGAATCAGAGCTCGATGCGGCCTTGCGCGGCTTCGAGGTGGATATCGTCGCCTGTGCCGGCTTCATGCGCCTGATGACGTCCGATTTCGTCGAGCGCTGGCGCGACCGCATGCTGAATATCCATCCCTCGCTGCTGCCGGCCTTCAAGGGGCTCGATACGCACGCGCGTGCGCTCGCGGCGGGCGTCAAGCTTGCGGGATGCACGGTGCACATCGTGCGGCCGGAGGTCGACAGCGGGCCGATCATCGCCCAGGCGGCGGTGCCAGTGCTCGACACGGACACGGCCGATAGCCTCGGGGCCCGGGTGCTGGCGGCCGAGCATCTGCTATATCCCCATGCACTTTCACTTTTTGCCTCCGGGGCCATATCCGTTTCGGCCGAGCGAACAATCCTCGCGCAAGGCGCGGTTAACCAAGCAAATCCCTTGTATTGGCCACCGCTCAGCTGAGTTGCCCGGCGTTGCCGCAGATCAGCGCCCTAGCGCCAAAATGAAGCGGAAACGCGTGGTCGCATGGACACTTGCGATTAGCGGGTGGTACTTATTCTGCAGCCTTAGGGGGAGCCGGCTCGGCCGCGCGAGGCAATCGTAGGGGCCTGCTGGCGCCCAGTTTACACCCCGTTGGCTGGATTAGGCATAGAAGTGCGTTTGAACGGCCTTCTCGCCGGAGAGACTTCATGACCGTTACCGCAAAGCAGCCCACGGCCGCTGACATGGATGCGCCGTCGCACGCCCAAGGGCTGGGCGATGAATCGAGCATCTGGTTCAAGCTGAGCCCCCTGTTGAAAGGCGGCCTCGACAATCCGCTGCACATCCTGATGCAGATGGCGGAGCGCTACGGACCGGTCATTCCCGATCAATCTCGCCAACCAGCGCATCATCCTGCTGAGCGAGCCCGAGCATTTCAAGCACGTGCTGGTCACCAAGGCCGACGCGTACATCAAATATTTCGACGGCCTGAAGCCGATCTTCGGCAAGTCGATGATCACCAACGACGGCGTGCTCTGGCAGAAGATCCGCATGCCGCAGCAGCCGGCGTTCCACCCGGACATGTTCGCCGAGTACATCCCCTACTTCCTGGATGCGATCCGCACCAAGATGGGGATCTGGTCGGAAGTCGCGAAGTCGGGCGAGACCATAGAGATGGTCGAGCAGACGTGGACGCTCGCCGCCGACATGATCTGCAAGGCACTGTTCGACCGCGACATGCCCTTCAATCCGCACTTCGTCTTCAAGTGCGTGAAGACCTACACCGACGTGATGAACCACAAGGAGATCCGCCTCAAGAGACAGGCGGGCGAGATCTTCGAGATCACCGAGGAAGATGCCGCCAAGGCGATGGAGACGTGGGCCAGCGTGCCGCCGGCCGTGTTCGCCGCCGAACCGCGCGAGGAGCGCGAGCGCACGCTTCTGAAGATGATCGAGGCCGCGGTCGCCGATCCGACCATGCCGGAGTTCGACCATCAGCAGGCGATCGACGAGCTGAAGCAATACCTGTGGGCCGGTACCGAGACGACGGCCCTGACGCTGGCCTGGGCGCTGTATGAGACCGCGCGCAATCCGGAAGCCGCCGAGCGCATCCGCAAGGAGGGCGAGCAGGTGTACGGCGACCGCGAGCCGACCGCCGCCGACTATTCGTCCCTCGCCTACACGCGCGCCGTCATCCAGGAGACGATGCGCATCTACCCGCCGATCTGGGGCCTCATCCGCGTCGCCAACGAGCAGGACGAGATCGGCGGCAAGCAGATCAACCCCGGCGACCGCGTGGTGCTGTTCGCCTACGGCGCGCATCACAATCCGCGCTTCTGGGAAGCGCCGGAGGAGTTCCGTCCCGAGCGCTGGATGGCCGGTGCCGCCAAGAAGCAGGTGAAGTATTCCTACCTGCCGTTCGGCGGCGGCAAGCGCTCGTGCATCGGCGGCGCCATGAGCCAGGTCGAGAACACGCTCGCCCTGTCGCTGCTGCTGCGCCGCTTCCGGCCCGAGTACGTCGGCACCGATCCGGCCGGCATCAACGCCACCGTGACGCTGACGCCCAAGGGCGGCCTCAAGTTCAAGATCCGCGAACTGAGCTAGTCCGGCTCCAAGCCAGCCCGTAGGTTGGGTTGAGCGGAGCGAAAACCCAACGCTGCTTGGCGCGCGGTGACGCAGTTGTTGGGTTCGGGCCTTGCGGCCCTTAACCCAACCTACGGCCTGGGGCCTCCTCCGCCTATTTCGACTGCGCATCCCCCTTCAGCGTTGCGAGCGCCTCCTGCACGGTGGTCATGAACTGGGCGGGGAAGATGATGGTCGAGTTCCGCTCGGTGGCGATCTCCGCCATCGTCTGCAGCGTGCGCAGCTGCAACGCCACCGGATGCGCGGTGATGATGTCGGCGGCTTCGCCCAACTTCACGGCAGCCTGAAACTCACCTTCGGCGGCGACGATCTTGGCGCGCCGCTCGCGCTCGGCCTCCGCTTCCTTCGCCATGGCGCGCTGCATGTTCTCCGGCAGCGTGATGTCCTTGATCTCGACGGCGGTCACCTGCGTGCCCCAGGGCTCAGTGTGCGCGTCGATGACGTCTTTGATCTGCTCGTTGATGTCGGCGGTTTGCGAAAGCAGCTGGTCGAGCGAGAAGCGGCCGACCACGTTGCGCACGGTCGTCTGGCTGATTTGATTGATGGCGTCGTAGACGTTCTCGATGGCGATGACCGACTTCTCTGGATCGCTGATGTGATAGTAGGCGACCGCCGCGATATCGATCGAGACGTTGTCCTTGGTGATGATCTTCTGCGAGGGGATCTGCATGGTGACGGTGCGCAACGACACGCGCGACAACGTTTGCACCGGCACGAAAACCAGGGTGAGGCCGGGGCCGCGCACGCCGGCAAACTTTCCGAGATGGAAGACGACGCCGCGCTCGTATTGGCGCAGCACGCGAATGGCGAAGAACAGGTAAATCGCAATAAGCGCGACGATGACCAGGGCAGTGATCATGGCTGCAATCCTCGATCGCCCGGTGGCGACCTCGTCACCCGAGCGCGCGCGATCATAGCCAATAGCGCTAAAGAATGGTGTCGGCGCAGCTTACGGATCGGTCAGAAACGCCGGGAAAGGCGCCCTCTACGCGGTCGCTAAGTTGCACAGTATTGATCCGGCGCAACGACTTGGGTCAGCCCGCGGCTTCTACTTCCCGCTCCATCGTCAGGGAGAACCGCATGCCAGCTGTCCATTGCTCCGAGGTTAGAGCCATCGTGCTTTTCGCCGCCACGCTCGGGTGCCTAGCGGTTTCGTCAGGGACGGCTTCGGCGCAGATACATCCGGACGCCAAGACGGGTCGGCAGATCGCCGAGAAGCTTTGCGTCGGCTGCCACATCGTCGGTCCGCGAGCGGCGGGCGCTTCGGTGCCGGCCGATGTGCCGAGCTTTTCGCGCATCGCCAATAAGCCCGGCCAAACGGCACAGTCGATCGCCGGCGCTATTGTGGTGCCGCACCCGCCGATGCCGCAGATCCAGCTGACGCGCGAGGAGATCGGCGATGTCGCCGCCTACATCCTCACGCTGAAGGACTAGGCGGAGCAGGAGATTGCCGGACCCGTTCAGCGGGGGACGAGATAGCGCAGCTTCACGACGCCGTCGGGGAAGGCTTCGATGCCGTCGAAGATGAGCGTCGGGCGGCGCGCGAGATCGTTGAGCAGGTTGAGGCCCGATCGCCAGCAGCACCGGGACGAGGAAGATCTCGATCATATCGATCAGGCCGTCCTCGAGTGCGGACTGCATGGTGACGGCGCCGCCGACGATCCAGATATCGTGCCGCGTCGTCTCGCGCGCCTGCTGCAGCGCCGCCCGGATGCCGCGCGTCGTGGTGGTGACGCCATGCGGCACATCGCCGAGCGAGCGCGAGGAGAGGACGAACACGGGCTTGCCCGCGTAAGGCCACTCCTCGCCGATAGCGCTGATCATCTCGTATGTGCGCCGGCCCATGATGAGCGCACCCACCTCGCCGACGAACTTGTCGTAGCCGTACAGCCGCGCATCGTACGGAGCCAGCCAGTCGACACTTCCCTCGCGGTCGGCGATGAAACCATCGAGGCTGGTGGCAACGTAGAACCTAACGCGCGCCATGAGGAGTAAACCCCCGTGACCGCGCTGGGGAAGCGCGGCCTTCAGCCTACAATTTCGTTGGTCTTGAAATTCAATGCAATCTCCCGGGCGGCCGAAACGGTGCTATCCGACCCGTGCACCGAGTTGCGGCCCTTCGATTGGGCAAAGCGCTTGCGGATGGTACCGCGCTTGGCCTCGGCCGGATCGGTCGCGCCCATGATCTTGCGGTAGGTGGCGACGGCGTCCTTGCCTTCCAGCACCTGCACGACGATCGGCCCCGAGGTCATGAAGGCGCACAGTTCGTCGAAAAAGGGCCGGCCCTTGTGTTCGCCATAAAACTTCTGCGCCTGGGCTGCCGTCCACCTTATGCGCTTTTGCGCGATGATGCGCAGGCCCGACTTCTCGATGAGCGTATTGATCTCACCCGTCAGGTTGCGTCCGGTGGCGTCCGGTTTGATAATGGATAGCGTTCGCTCGATGGTCATCCCTCGACCTCTATTAAGGGTTTTAGATTTTTCTTGGATTGCGGCGCCTTATAGCTAGGAGCACCGCCCGCAGCAAGGCGACGAAAAGGCCGCCGTGGACTATCCCGCCCCGCGCCAGTGCGGCCAATTGACGAAGCGGGGCTGCTCGAACCACATTGGCGCCATGCAAAAAGGCCAGGGTTCGCGCAGGGTGCTGTGCGCTTGGTGCAGTCGGCTCCCCGCAAAGACACGAGAATTCCATGACTGGCCAGCAGGCTGACATTCAGTGGTACATCGCGCGCGAGGGCAAACAGCATGGCCCGTTGTCCGATGTCGAAATGCGCACATTTGTCGCGCAGGGTCATTTAAAGCCGACCGATCTCATTTGGCGTCCGGGTTTTGCCGACTGGCGACCGGCGCCGGCAGTGTTTCCGTTCCAGCAACCCGAGCCGCCGGCCGCCGCGCCCTCGCGCCCAACGACGCAAGGACGGCACGCCGAGCCGGCACGTGGGCCGGCACCCGCGGCGGGCGCTGCGGGGCCGGACCACTCGTTCGAACCGAATCGTATCCGCGTTGCGCAAGGATCTGATGACAGTGGCAAGTCGCGCGCTAAGCGCGCCTTGGTTCTCGCTGTCCTGCTGGCGCTGATCGGCGGCGGCGGGTGGTACGCCTGGACGAGCGGCGTCGTCGGCAGGCTGAGCGACCAAGTCTCCTCGGCCAAGGAAGGCGAGCAGGTGCCGACCGTTGCGGCGCCCGACGGCGCGGCATCGACGGCCACCGCACCCGCCGCCGGCGAAGCGCCCGCGGCTCCGGCTGCCCCTCCGGTATCGGCCGCCGTCGTTGACGCCGGCGCCCAGCAGCTCGATTCCAAGTTCGAGAAGATGGCGGCGTGGAGCGTCGTAAAGCGCGAGTTCCCCGATTGGTACGGCCAGCAGCTGCGCCAGGCGGCCGAGCTAACGGCGCAGAACCAGCCCGAGCACGAGGTCAACAAGCATCTCGCCGAGGCGCTCGTCGCCCTGCGGCGCCAGCACGCCAACGAGGCGCTGTCGGCCAGCACCGAACGTCTGAAGGAGGTAGCATCGAGCTTCCTCAATAATCTCAAGTCGCTCGCCGGCCAGAGCGTCGGCGCTTGCTACGGGTTCATCTCGCAGGGCGAGACCTCGCCAGCGGTGCTCGAGGTGCTGCAATCGCCGGACCAGGGCGCTTCGGTGCAGCAGCAAGTGGCGGCCATCTTCGAAGCCATCGCCGACGGCCGCAAATCGCCGACGACGCACGATAAGGCGGCCAAAAACGACTACGACGTCCTGGTGCAGGAGCTGACCAAGCTCGGTTGGAAGGAGAACGACCTGCAGGTGTTCTCCAACCCGACGCTGCTGTCGCGCGAGCCGCCGGCCCGCGTCTGCCAGATGGTGCAGGACTGGTTCTCCGCCCACTTGGCGGTTTCGGACCAGGGCATCCAGGAGCGGTTGCTGGTCGAAACCCTGAAGCCCGTGGTCTCCGGCTGAGCTGAGTAGAGTGCCGTGCTGGCAACCGCCATCAAGATCGCTGTGACCGCAATACTGGTCGTGGCGATCTCGGAGGTTGCCAAGCGCAGCTCGCTGCTCGGCGCCGTGCTGGCCTCCATCCCGCTTACGTCCGTATTGGCCATGATCTGGCTCTACGCCGACACCGGCGACGCCGAGAAGGTGGCGGAGCTGGCGACCGGCATCTTCTGGCTCGTGCTGCCGTCGCTGGCCTTGTTTATCGCCCTGCCGCTACTGATACGTGCCGGCTGGGGCTTCGCACCAAGCCTCCTGGCCGCCAGCGCGCTCACCGTCGCCTGCTATTTCCTTATGCTCGCCGCCTTCAAGCGCTTCGGCATCGCGATCTGAATCTGCCTCTCGCTTCTCCCTCCCCCCTTGCGGGGAGGGAGAAAGTGGACGTCAGCCCCCCGCATCGTGACAGAACGGGCGCGAGCGGCTATTCCCTCGGTCCATGCTGCACATCAACGATCTCAGCTACCGCATCGAAGGAAAGCCGATCTTCGAAGCTGCGACGGCGGGCATTCCGACCGGCCACAAGGTCGGCCTCGTGGGCCGCAACGGCGCCGGCAAGACGACGCTCTTGAAGATCATCGCCGGTGACCTGACGCCCGACATGGGCTCGATCACCATGGCCCGCAACGCGCGCATCGGCCACGTGGCGCAGGAAGCTCCGGGCGGCGATGAGAGCATCCTCGACTGCGTGCTGGGCGCCGACAGCGAGCGCGCCAGCCTGCTCGATGAAGCCGAGCACGCCGCCGATCCGCACCGCATCGCCGCCATCCACGAGCGCCTGAACGACATCGGCGCGCATGCGGCCCCGGCGCGTGCGGCGCAGATTCTTGCCGGTCTGGGCTTCGACGAGGAGGCGCAGCAGCGCCCCTGTCGCGCTTTGTCGGGCGGCTGGCGCATGCGCGTCGCGCTGGCCGCCGTGCTCTTCCTCGAGCCGGAGATCCTGCTGCTCGACGAGCCGACCAACTACCTCGACCTCGAAGGCGCCATGTGGCTGGAGAGCTACCTACGCAGCTATCCGCACACTGTCGTCATCGTCAGCCACGACCGCGACCTGCTCAACCGCGCCGTGACGGCGATCCTGCATCTGGAACGCGGCAAGCTGAATTTCTACTCGGGCGGCTACGACGACTTCGAGGAGGCGCGGCGCGAGAAGCAGCGGCTCGAATTGAAACTGAAGAAGAAACAGGACGAGGATCGCCGCCGCATCCAGGCGTTCATCGATCGCTTCAAGGCCAAGGCGACGAAGGCGGCGCAGGCGCAGAGCCGCGTCAAGGCGCTGGCCAAGATGCAGCCGATCGCGGCGCAACTCGATGAGCGCGTGGTGCCGTTCCACCTGCCGCAGCCGCTGAAGGCGCTCGCCAGCCCGCTGATGCGCTTCGAGGACGTGTCGATCGGCTACGCGGCGGATGCGCCAGTGTTGACCGGTCTCAATCTGCGCATTGACCAGGATGACCGCATCGCGCTGCTCGGCCAGAACGGCAACGGCAAGTCGACCTTCGCCAAGCTGATCGCCGGCAAGCTGGCGCCGCTATCGGGGCAGGTGTTCGGCGCCAGACGCGTCGACATCGGCTATTTCGCCCAGCACCAGCTGGACGAGCTGAACCCCTTGGCGACGCCCTACGACCACATGGTCAAGCTGATGCCGGAGGCGACCGAGGCGCAACGGCGCACGCGGCTCGGCACCTACGGCTTTTCGTCCGACAAAGCCGACACCAAGTGCGCCAAGCTGTCGGGCGGCGAGAAAGCGCGGCTTTTGCTGGCTCTGGCCGCCTTCCACGCCCCGCATCTGCTCATCCTCGACGAGCCGACCAACCATCTTGATGTCGACAGCCGACAGGCGCTCGTACAGGCGCTGGCCGAATACGAGGGCGCCGTCATCCTCATCAGCCACGACCGGCATCTGATCGAAGCCTGCGCCGACCGGCTCTGGGTGGTGCGCGGTGGCACGGTGAAATCGTATGACGGCGACATGGACAGCTATCGCGCCGATCTGCTGGCCGAGCGCGGCGCCGGCACGCGCGGGCAGAACAAAAACGGTGCCAAGGCCGATGCGGCGCGCAGTGCGCGCTCCGACCAGCGGCGCGCGGCGGCCGACCGGCGTGCGAGCCTGGCACCGCTGAAGAAAGCGATGCAGGCGGCGGAGAAGAAAGTGGAGACGATCGGCGCCGACATCAGGCGTCTCGATCAGAAGCTCGCCGATCCGCAGCTCTACGCCAAGGATCCCGCCGCGGCACAAAGCGCCGCCATCGAGCGCGGGCAATTGGCGAAGCGTTTGAGCGAGGCGGAACAGGCTTGGCTGATTGCCTCAGAAGCGTACGAAGCCGCGCACGCCGACGAGTCCGACGCCGCTGATGCGTAAGCCGATCAAGTTGCGCGACGAATTTCTCGCAAGTCACTTCTGCGCGATATGCACATGAATATATGTTTTTGCTTGCCCCAATAGTGGCCGATCCGTGACGGGTGTATGACACGCTGATGGGAGCTGGCCGCCTCGGTCTTAAGCGGGGACCGTGCCTGCGCGGTAGAGGGCCGTTCGGGGTCGCAGGCCAGCTCTCAACATCTCGACATATGCGAAGAATGCGCGATCAGCGGCTCATCCAGCGGCCGCTGTCGATGCGGCGCGCGGCGTCCGGCGCGCGGCGCAACAGATAGACCCACGCATCGAACGTTTCGCCACCGGCGAGACGCACCTCGCGCACGAGGCGATCGTATTCGTTGCTGTCGCCGGCGCCGTGCACGTAGCCCTCGTAATCGTCGAGCCAGGTGAGCGCGGCGTCCGGGTCGGCGAGCAAAACGACTTCGCCATGCACGATGTCTTCCTCGCCGTCGGAGTTAGCGGCACCGGGGTAGCGGCCGAGATCGTACAGCCGCGCAAAGTGCAGCGACGCCGGGCCTAGGCTGTCGCTCTCACGCGCCAGCCGCAGCCGCTGCTCGGTGCCGAGCGCACTCCTGTCGCCGCTCATCAGCGTCCCATAAACGAACAGGTATCGGGTGGTTTCTGCGGTCATGCTTACGAACTAACACACGTAGGACCGCGCTTCACCTCGCGCGTCATGGAACCACTTTGTCATCCTCGGGCTTGTCCCGAGGATCCATGGTTCAGCGAGTTGGGACGATCGGCGCGTGCTGCGCCGCTGCAAACGGACAATCGCGTCACGGAGTACGACGAGGGGTGGGTCCTCGGGACAAGCCCGAGGATGACATCTAATGCGGGCGCGGCGTCAGCCGGAAATTTTGGTGAAGTCGGCGACGTTGAGGGTGGCGGCGCGGATCTGCGACAGGAGATGCAGGCGGTTTTCACGCAGCGCGGCGTCGTCGGCGTTGACCGTCACCTTGTCGAAGAAGGCGTCGACCGGCGCCCGCAGCTCGGCCAGCGCGCGCATCGAGCCGGCGAAGTTTTCCACGTTGAGCGCCGCGACGGTATCGGCCTTCACCTTGTCGATGGCAGCGGCGAGCGCCTGCTCCTCGGGCTCGCTGCAGCAGCGCCGCGTCGACGTCGCCGGCGTGGCTCGTCTTGTCCTTCTTTTCCTCGATGGTGAGGATGTTCTGCGCCCGCTTGACGCCGGCCAGCAGGTTGGCGCCGTCGTCGGTCTTGAGGAACTCGCCGAGCGCCTCGACGCGCTTGACGATCAGCGCCAGGTCGTCCTGGCCCGGCAGCGAGAAGATGGCGTCGATCAGGTCGTGGCGCGCGCCCTTGTCGCGCAGGTAGACCTTCAGCCGCTCGGCGAAGAACGCGAGCAGGTCGACGGCATACGTTCGAACAGCGGCTGCGACTTCCATTCGCAAATTGAAGTGCAGGCTCACTCGCAAATCGATCTTGAGACGCCCGATGACTTCGTGCAGCCTGCGCTCAAGCTATCTGGCGTCGCACTGAGCTCGATTATCTCAGCGCTGCTGGCTGTAGCCGCGAAGCAAGGGCATCAGCGGCAAGCCGCAGGTCGTTCTCGAGCACGAGGCGGATGACGCCGAGCGCGGCGCGGCGCAGCTGATAGGGATCGCCCGAGCCGGTCGGCTTTTCGCCGATGGCCCAGAAGCCGACCAGCATGTCGAGCTTGTCGGCCAGCGCGACGGCCACCGCGGCGCCGTCGCCCTCGCTTCACCAGCGGCACCGAGTCCGTCGGCCCCTTCGGCTTGTAGTGTAGCTCGATCGCGCGCGCGATCGCCGGGTTCATATGCTCGGCCTCGGCGTAGTAGCGGCCCATCAGGCCCTGCAGCTCGGGGAACTCGCCGACCATGCCCGACACGAGGTCGGCCTTGGCCAGCTCTGCCGCGCGCTGCGCCAGCGCGGCCTCGCACAGCTCCTGCGAGGCGGCGATCTGCCGTGCAAGCTCCTTGACGCGCTCTGAGCGCTCGAACTGGTTGCCGAGCTTTTCATGGAAGGTGATGCCCTTCAGCTCATCGCGCATGATCTCGAGCTTCTTCTTGAGATCCTGCTCCCAGAAGAACTTGGCGTCGGACAAGCGCGCCGCGATGACCTTCTCGTTGCCGGCGACGATGGTCTTGCCGCCGTCCTTGGCCTTCTGGTTGGTGACCAGCAAAAAGTGGTTCGACAGCTTCTTGCCGTGGCGCACCGAAAAGCACTTCTGGTGCGTCCGCATCGCCGTCGTCAGGCACTCGGCCGGCACGTCGAGAAAGGACTTGTCGAACTCGCCCATCAGCACGGTCGGCCACTCGGTGAGGCCGGCGTTCTCCGCGGCGAGCGCCGTCATCCTCGACCAGCGTGAGGTGCGCTTCCTTGGCGAGCGCGTGCGCGCCTTCGTTGATCGTAGCTGTCCGCGTGGCGGAATCGAGCACGACCTTGTGCTGCTTCAGCGCTTTCTCGTACTCGGCAAAGCCCGTCACCTTGAACGGTTCGTTGCCGAGGAAGCGATGGCCGCGCGTTTCCTTGCCGGATTTGACGCCGGCGATCTCGAACGGCACCACCTTGCCGTCGAGCAGCAGCACGATCGAATGCAGCGGCCGGATCCAGCGCAGCTCGGCGCCGTTGTCGAGCTTGGCGTTGAAGCGCATCGTCTTCGGCCAGGGAAATTGAGGATCGCCTCGCGCAGGGCCTCGTTGACGATCTCGGCGGCGGCGCGGCCCGGCTTGTCGATGCGCGCGACGTAGAAGTCGCCCTTCTTCTCGTCCTTGACGATTTGCGCCTCATCGAGCGAGGCGAGCCCGGCGCCCTTGAGGAAGCCGGCAATCGCCTGCTCGGGTGCGCCGACGCGCGGGCCCTTCTTCTCCTCCGACACGGCGGGGGATTTCTTCGGCACGCCCTCGATCACCAGCGCCAGCCGGCGCGGCGTCGCAAAGGCGCGCGCTTCGCCCACCTCGAGACCGCGCGCTTTCAGCCCGTCCACCATCAGGCGGCGCAGGTCCTCGGCGGCACGCGTTTGCAGGCGCGCCGGGATCTCTTCGGAAAACAGCTCGAGCAGCAGCTCAGACATGGGGCTCTCGGGGGCACTCAGGCTTCAAAGGGAGGCGAACACATACGTGATCGGCCTACCCCGAGGCAATGCATGTCTCCCGGCGGCCGCCCCAACCCGCCAATTCGGGCGGCGTTGGACGCGGCCGGGCGTGAAGCCCATGATCGCGCGGCGTAGAATTCGATCAGGGGCGAAAATCATGGATGGCATTCTTGGCAGCCCGCTGCGGGCGGCCCTCGCCGGGCTCGCGCTGACGGCGATCGCGCTCGCCGCCTGGGTTCTGGCCGATCCGGTCGATCCGCAGGGCCTCGTCTCCGTCCTGCTGCGCTTCGTTCACGTCCTCTCGGCGATGGCCTGGGTTGGGCTCATCTTCTTCGTGAACTTCATACAACTCGTCGTGCTGCAAAAGGCCGATGAGCCGGCCCGAGGCGCCGTTGCCAAATGGATCGTGCCGCGGGTGGCGACGATCTTCCGCCACGCCGCGCACACGACCGTGCTCTCCGGCGCCTTGCTGCTCGTCTCGACCGGCTACCTGTTCGGGGATGTGGTGTTTTCGTCCGCCGTCTACATGCCGCCGACGCGTATGGCGATGCTCGCGGTCGGAGCGTTCGGCGGCATCCTCATGTGGGCGTTCGTCAACTTCCTGATCTGGCCCAGCCTCAAGATCGTGCTCGGGCAGGCGCCGGGCGATCCGCAAGCCCAGCTCCGGGCGCGCGCCAACGTGAAGCGCTACGCGCGGCTCAATCTCGTGCTCGCGCTACCGGTGACGTTCCTCATGGTGGCCGCAGCGCATCTCTCGTAGACGCCGACGCAAAAGAGCCGCCCCGTGGGAGGGCGGCTCTTTCGTAGCGGTCGTGCGTGTGCGTGACGATCAGAACTGGATGCGTGCGCCAGTGATGAGCATGTCGAACTCGTCGATGCTCACGTTGCCGCCAGCGGTGTTCGTGTAGTCGCCTTCGGCATGGCGGTAGATGGCGTAGAGGTCCATCGAAGCCGCTTCGATGTTCTGCACGACGCCGCCGGCATAGAACGTCAAGTCGGCGCCGCGGGTGGTCGAAACACCGGCCGCGTTGACGCTGGCACCGGCGTCATCCTTGCGGTACTCGCCGAAGATGGTCGTCTTGCCGATCGGATGCCACTTGCGCTCGATGCCGGGCTGCAGGAACCAGGTCGTGCTCGTGTCATCGGCACCGGCAGGCAGCGATTCGATCGTCTGCTGGCCGTAGCCGGCATAGAGGTACAGACCGGTCGGTGCATGCATCGCGGTGCCGGCAGCGCCCCACCAGGTGCACTTGAAGTCGCCGACGGGACCGCCGCAAGACGTCGCCGTCGGATCGGTGCTCTCGCCGTAGCCGATTTTGCCGATGAGCTTGAAGTCGTGGATCTCGCCCTTGTAGGTCAGCGAGGTATCCCACAGGTCGTCTTCGCCCCAAGAGGCGGAGGCCACGAAGCCGCCGAACTCGGGCGAGTTGTAGCGCACGATGTTGCGGCGTCCGTCCTGGCCCGGCGTCTTGTTGTTGAAGCCGCGCATCACGTTGCCCCAAGTGAGGCCCGTGAGCGCGCCGTTCGAGCGGATGGCGAAAGCACCCTGGGCAACGCCGGCCGCTTCCGCGTCGGAGTAGTTGCGCGTGTTGGCGCCGTCGGCGTCGTCGAGCAGATGGTAGGTCGAGGTGCCCTCGAGGCCGACCGTCAACTTGCCGAGCTGCTTGTTCTTGATCCACCAGGTGCTCTTGCGGAGGGTAAGCGTGTTGCTTGAGCCGGTGGACTCTGTGGCTGAACGCACTCGAGGCACGCACCTTGCACGCCGATCTCGATCGTGTAGCCGGCCGACGTGTCTTTATCGATCTTGGCTTCGCCGGCGAACTTGAAGCGCGACTGCTCGAGCGAGTTGGTGCCGACGTAGGCATTGCGCTCAGTGCCGTCGTCCCAGAGGAAAACTGCCTCGTTGACCCAGCCCGAAATCGTCAGGCTGACCTTGCGATTGCCCTTGCGGGCCGTGGTTGCCTCGAGCTCGGAAACGCGCTCCTCGAGGTCCGCGCAGCAATCGCCTCCCAGATCTGCTGCTTGGGCGGATACGCCGCCCAGCAAAATTCCGCTGATCGCGAAGATGGATGCCCATCCCGCCTTAACTACACCCCCACACATACGCAACTCCTACGCGGTACGCTTGAAAACTGGCCTTCCGGACGCGCGACTCTACTGATCGCAGGACCGTGCCGCGCAACGCCGAACCGCAACTGCGAGTTCAACGCTTCGCCGACCGACGATTAGCTTTCCGGGAAAGACGCGTAAATGCTGATTCGGTATATGACAGTTTATGTCAAAAACGCTGTGGCGGACGGGATCATTTCGGCGCGCGATTGCGCGGCCAATTGCCCTTCAGCATGCGCCGAATGACTTCAGGATGAAACGGTTTCCGATTGGGTTGCAAATAGCCGACGGAAGCCAGCTTGGCGCTGATCTCGCGCAGCGTAATTCGTTCGCTGTTCGTCTGGCTGGATTGATAAAGGCGTTTCGCCATCAGCGTCGCTTCAGGCGCCAATTCTGCATAGGTCTTCCGATGCGGCTTGCCGGTCTTTGCCTTGCGTGCGCGGGCTTGCGAGGCGGCCGCCGCCGTGGCCACGGCGACATCAAATTGCGTCGTTGCGGCAATGGCTTGCTTGATCGCTTCGTGTGTCAGCGCTTCCTGCGCAAACGCTTCCGGCGCATCAGCTGCGATGAGCTCGACGCCCTTCTCGCGCAACCGCTCATAGCCGACCACGCGATAGATCGCGGCGTCCGCGAATAGGCTCGCGGTTCCGACGATAACGGCCTTCACGGAATTCAAATTGATACGGGTCAATAAAGCAATCAGAGAGGCCTGTAGTGCAGACTCGCCGGGCGCGGCGGCGATTGCATCGGCGGCGTCTTTGAATTCGGTGACGATTTCGAATCCGGCGCGCGCGGCAAAAGCGTATATTGCGTTACGTTCGGCGATTGCCGATCCGCGACGCAAATACGCTAGCGCAGGCTTCAGCTCCGTACCGATACGCTGGAGCATTAAACGCTCTATTGTTTCCGAGAAACTATCCGCTCGGATAGCCGTGAATGGCGGTGATATCGCGCTACGCCGAATGGCTGCTGGCACATGCACGCAAACGCACTACCGCCCCCGACGGCGGATACCCCTGCATCCGCGGTGCGAACGTGCCGGACAATCTTGTCGCCAACCTTGCCGGATTCTTACCGATCCGTAAGAAACCGAAAGCGAGTCACAGACCGTCACGGTCATGGAGGTCTGGGTTGCGAAGCCCGACGCTGCGCACCGTCGAAATGGGTTCTGTCGACTTGCGATTCGTGCGGAGAGCGAATGCTACTTCAGTGTCGCGCGACGGCCACGCCCAGCAGCGGCCACCGAACGCGATCACCATCGCAGCGTCAGCGTGCAACGCATATTAAGCTGCAACCACCAGCCCGTCGGCGATCCGACGCTCGGGCTGCAATTAGGCGGCGCCGGCCTCACGCGTAGCGGAGCTCGCCCGCATACTGGACGGCCCAGGTGTCGCCTTTGCCCTTGGCGTCGGTGCGCTCGCCGCCCGGCGGGACGATCTCGCCGATGAGGAACGGGGCTTCGCCCGCCTCCTGCAGCGTGCGCATTACCGTGTCGGCTTCCGCGCTGGCGACGACCATCACCATGCCGATGCCGCAGTTGAACGTCTTCAGCATCTCGGCGTCGGGCAAGGCGTCCCATCTGCGCCAGCCAGCCGAACACAGGCAGCGCCGCGAAGGACGCCAGGTCGATGCGCGCCGCCACCGTCTCCGGCAGCACGCGCGGCACGTTCTCGGAGAGGCCGCCGCCGGTGATGTGGGCCAGCGCCTTGACGGCGCCGTCGGTACCGCCGGCCGCTTCGATGGCCGCCAGAACGGGCTTCACGTAGATGCGGGTCGGCGCCAGCAGCGCCTCGGCCAGCGAAACGCCCGCTTCGAACGGGGCTGGCGCCTCCCAGGCGAGGCCGCTCTCCTTCACGAGGCGGCGCACCAGCGAATAGCCGTTGGAATGGACGCCCGAGGAGGCGAGCCCGATCAGCACGTCGCCGACGAGCGATGTCGCCGCGCGGCAGGATCTCGCCGCGCTCCACGGCGCCGACCGAGAAGCCGGCGAGGTCGTAGTCGCCCGCCTGGTACATGCCCGGCATCTCGGCCGTCTCGCCGCCGATCAGCGCGCAGCCCGCCTGCCGGCAGCCGTCGGCGATGCCGGCGACGACCGCCTTGGCGACCGTCCACGTCGAGCTTGCCGCAGGCGAAATAGTCGAGGAAGAACAGCGGCTCGGCGCCCTGCACGACGAGGTCGTTGACGCACATGGCGACGAGGTCGATGCCGATCGTGGCGTGCTGGCCGGTATCGATGGCGATCTTGAGCTTGGTGCCGACGCCGTCGGTGGCCGAGACCAGCACCGGGTCGCGGAAACCCGGCGCCCTTCAGGTCGAACAGGCCGCCGAAGCCGCCCAGATCGGCGTCGGCGCCGGGGCGCCGCGTCGAGCGCGCCAAGCGGCTTGATCAGATCGACCAAGCCGATTGCCTGCGTCGATGTCGACGCCGGCGTCGCGGTAGGTGATGGCCGAGTTGCGTTCCCGAACTGGCTCTGTCATGTGACGTTGGAACCCAACTTTCGCCCCCTTTGCCTGCGGGAGATGCGGCGTCCTAGCAGCTTCGGCGGGCGATGGGCAACTCGCGGCGATTCTGGGCTTAAGGCAAGGCTGGAACCGGGGATGGAGAAGGCACGTGCCCGCTGCTCGACGTAACTACCTGTGCGCAATATTTGGCGGGCTTTATCGCCGTCCTGGCGGGCGGCGCCGTGGCGGCGCCGAACGATGAGCCGTTCACCGTCGGTAACTATCCCGTCGACGCCGACGCCGCCAATGCCGTCGCCGCCAAGCAAAAGGCGATGGCCGACGGCCAGCAGGCCGCTTTCCGCTCGCTGCTGAAGCGCCTCGTGCCGGTCACCTCGTACGACCGCCTTAAGAGATTGTCGGCGCTCAAGTCGTCGGGTTTCCTCGAGGGCGTCTCGGTGCGCTCGGAGCGCAACTCGTCGACCCGCTACATGGCCAGCCTCGACTTCTCCTTCCGCGCCGACAGCGTGCGCAGCGTCCTGCAGCAGGAGGGCATCCCCTTCGTCGAGGAGCAGGCGCGCGAAATCATCGTCGTGCCCGTCGTGCGCAATTCCGATGGAACGATCGACACGGCATCCGGCGCGCGCGCCTGGACCGAATCCTGGAAGAGCCTCGACCTCGAGCATTCGCTGACGCCCTTCAGCCTGCAGGCGCTGAAGAGTGAGATCCACGCCGACACCGTGAAGATGGCCACCGAGGCGCAGCGGCGCCGAGCGCATCCTCGCCGGCGAATACGCCTCGCCCTACGTCGTCCTCGCCATTGCCGAGCCCGACCTCGCCGCCAAGCGCCTCAACGTAACGCTGTCCGGCATCGACGCCGTCGGCAGCATCAATCTGCGCCGCAGCCTACCGCATCTTCGACGGCGACACCGCCTACTCGATGGAGCTTGCCGCCGTCGTCGGGCTCGGCGTGCTCGAAGGGCGCTGGAAAGTCGAACAAGGCCCCGCCCACGGGCGGCTCGTCGTATGCGCCGGCCTATTCGGCATCGTCGTACACGGGCGGGGGGACGCCCGGTTACCATGCGCGCCCAGTACCAGAGCCTGTCGGAATGGAGCGAGATGCGCCGTCAGCTCCTCGGCCTCCCCGGCGTCGAGGACGTGCGCATCGAGGCGGAATCGGCCCGCGGGGCGGATCTGACCCTGCGCTTCCCGGGCGGCGCCGACGAGCTCGCCTCCGCCCTTTACGCGCGCGGTCTCGCCCTAGAGAATGGCGCCGACCGGCTCATTCTTCGCTCGGCCAACTAGGGTCCCTGCCGGGCCCTACACAAAACGCAGCGGCGACAAGCGGCGAAACAAGAAGGCGATTGGCGCTGCTGCGCGCCCGCCCAAGCGGATGGACGACACGTGGACCGGGCGCTGAACCTTCCCAACTTCATCACCCTGTTGCGGGTGATCCTGGTGCCCGATCGTCTTCTGGCTGCTGATCACCGGCCAGACCGAGGTCGCCTTCGTCCTCTTCATCATCGCCGGCATCTCCGACGCCGTCGACGGCTACCTCGCCAAGACCTTCGGCTGGCAGACGGAGCTCGGCGCCTACCTCGACCCGCTGGCCGACAAGCTGCTGATCGTCAGCATCTTTCTCGCCCTCGGCGTCGACGGCAAGCTGCCGCTGTGGCTCGTCATCGCCGTCGTCTCGCGCGACATCCTCATCGTCATGGCCGTGCTCTTGTCGTGGCTGATGGGCCACCCGGTGCGCATCCGTCCGCTGATCGTCAGCAAGGCCAACACGGTGGCGCAGATCGTCCTCGCCGCCACCGTCCTCGCCGACGAGGGCTTCAACCTCGGCCTCGGCTGGCCGCGCTTCGTCCTCGTGTGGCTGACGGGCGCGCTGACCTTCGCATCGCTCGCTGCCTATTTGCACAGTTGGCTGCTACATATGTCCGGCAATGAATCGCCGGAGCGGCTCGGCTGAGCATGCCGCTGCAGGTGGGGCACTCGGGGCTGAAAGCGATGCGCGTCGAACGTCAGGTGCTGTTCTGGCTGGCCGCGGCGATCGTCCTCATTCTGCTCATCGCGCTGCTGCGCGGCGTGCTGCTGCCCTTCGTCGCCGGCATCGTCATCGCCTACTTCATGAACCCGGCCGCCGACCGGCTGACCCAATGGGGCGTGCCGCGCGGCGTCGCCGCGGCGCTCATCGTCGCCGCCTTCGCCTGCCTCATCGTCATCGCGCTCATCTTCTTCGTGCCGCTGCTGCTCACCCAGGCGCAGCAGTTCGCGGTCGCCCTTCCCGACGAGATCTCGCGCCTGCGCGCCCTCGTCGAGACGTGGGCGCGCGAGCAGCTCGGCACGCACTACCCGGATTTCGAGGCCAGCCTCGACCGCAGCTCGGAGACCATCGCCGAGAACATGACCGCCCTGGCCGGCTTCGTCGCCGGCTCGCTGTGGAGCCAGGGCCGCGCGCTGTTCGACTTCCTCTCGCTCATCCTCGTCACGCCGCTCGTCGTCTTCTACGTGCTGATCGACTGGCACCCGATGCTGGCCAAGATCGACTCGTGGCTGCCGCGCGCCCACGCGCCGACCATCCGGCGCCTCGCCACGGAAGTGAACGACGCCGTCTCCGCCTTCATCCGCGGACAGGGCACGGTGTGTCTGGTGCTGGCCATCTACTACGCGATGGCGCTGGGCGCCGCGGGCCTGCGCTACGGTCTGCTGGTCGGCCTCGCCACCGGCCTCATGAGCTTCGTGCCGTTCGTCGGCTGGGCGCTCGGCCTCATCACCGCGACCACCATCGCCGTCGTGCAGTTCTGGCCGGATGCCGTGCCGATCCTCATCGTCATCGGCATCTTCATCGGCGCGCAGGTGCTCGACGCCGGCTTCCTGAGCCCGAAGATCGTCGGCTCGAAGATCGGCCTGCATCCGGTATGGCTGATCTTCGCGCTTGTTCGTGTTCAGCTATCTGTTCGGCTTCGTCGGCGTTCTGGTCGCGGTGCCCATCGCCGCGGCGATCGGCGTGCTCGTCCGCTTCGCGCTGAGGATCTACTTGGCGAGCCCCGTCTATTCGGGCGATGTGCCGATCGCGCCGCCGGCGAATTCGGTGCTGCCCACAGGGTCGGCGTCCGGTGCCGTCGCTGCCGAAGCCAGTTTCGCCGTAATCATCCGCAATCACGTGGACTTATGACCGCAGCTCCACGCCAACTCGTATTCGATCTCGCCCATCGCCAAGCGCTGGGCGCCGAGGATTTCCTCGTCAGCCGCTCCAACGACGCGGCGGTCGAGACCGATCGACCGCTGGCCCGACTGGCCGCATCCGGCCTCCATCGTCGTCGGGCCGCAGGGCTCGGGCAAGAGCCATCTGGCCAACGTGTGGCGGCTGCGCTCGGGCGCCGGCATCGTCACCGCGGCGGCGCTCGATGACGCCGCCGTCGCGGCCCTCGAGCCCGGCGCGGCCCTCGTCGTGGAGGACCTGGACCGCGGCATCGCCGACGAAAAGGCCCTCTTCCACTTGCTCAACCGGGCCCGCGAGAGCAAACTTTCGCTACTGCTCACTTCGCGCATCCCGCCGGGCGAGCAGGAGTTCCGCGTTCCCGATCTGCGCTCGCGCCTGCGGGCCCTGCCGATCGTGGAGGTGCAGCCGCCCGACGAGGCCCTCCTCAAGGCGGTTCTGGTCAAGCTCTTCGCCGATCGCCAGCTCAACGTCGAGCCGGCGGTGATCGACTACCTGAGCCTGCGCATGGAACGCTCGATGGCAGCGGCGAGCCGCGTCGTGGCGGCCGTCGACCGCCTGGCGCTGGCCACGCATCGCAAACTGACGCGGCCCCTTGCCGCGGAGGCGCTCGCCAGCCTCGGCGAGAGCCGCGAGTAACAGGTTTTCAATGCCGGCTCGTGGCCAGCATGTCATATTTGTGACCTAGCGTGCCGCCGGCTCAATCAATTGCGGCGGTCGAGGATATCTGAAATGGCGAGCGCGAGGAACAAGGTGCGCGAGAAGGCAGTCGTACGTAGCGAAGCGATCGAACCGCCGCCCGAGGGTCCGGCGCGCTTCTACAATCGCGAGCTGTCCTGGCTGCAGTTCAACCGGCGCGTTCTCGAAGAGGCGCAGAACGAGCACCATCCGCTGCTCGAGCGCCTGCGCTTCCTGTCGATCTCGGCCGCCAACCTCGACGAATTCTACATGGTGCGCGTCGGCCGGCATTTACGGCCAGGTGGCCGCCGGCGTGCAGACGCAGTCGCAGGACGGCCTGTCGCCGGCCCAGCAGCTGCGCACCATCAACCGCTTCGCGTCCGGGCTCGTCGCCGACAAGCAGGCCTGCTGGCGCACGCTGAAGACGGAGATGGCCGCCGCCGGCATGCACATCCTCGAGCCGGGCGATCTGAAGCCGAGCGAGCGCAGCTGGCTGCAGCGGCTTTTCCTCACCGCACATGTTCCCCATCCTGACGCCCATCGCCATCGACCCGGCGCACCCCTTCCCGTTCATTCTCAACAAGGGGCTGACGCTGGCCGTCGAGATGCTGCGCGAGAGCGACAGCCGGGCGCTGAACGGCCTCATCCCCATTCCCAGTCAGCTCGAGCGCTTCATCCGCCTGGGCGGCGCCGACGCCGAGCACGAAGGAGCTGCGCTTCATCCGGCTCGAGACGATCATCGGCCTGTTCATCTCCGAGCTGTTCCCCGGCTTCGAGATCAAGAGCCAGGGCGCCTTCCGCGTGCTGCGCGACAGTGACATCGAGATGCAGGAAGAAGCCGAAGATCTGGTGCGCTCGTACGAGACGGCGCTGAAGCGCCGCCGCCGCGGCCACGTGATCCGCCTCGAGCTCGAAGCGGCGATGCCGGCGCGGCTGAAGAAGTTCGTCGTCGAGGAGCTGGAGGTCGGCGAAGACTCCGTCTTCATCAAGGACGGCCTGCTGGCGCTCGCCGACACCTCGCAGCTGATCGTCAGCGACCGGCCGGACCTGCTGTTCAAGCCGTTCGTCTCCCGCTTTCCCGAGCGCATTCGCGAGTTCAACGGCGACTGCTTCGCCGCCGTGCGCAAGAAGGACATCATCGTCCACCACCCGTACGAGAGCTTCGACGTCGTCGTGCAGTACCTGCGCCAGGCGGTCGCCGATCCGAACGTCATGGCCATCAAGTGGACGCTCTACCGCACCTCGCGCGACAGCCCGATCGTGCAGGCGCTGAAGGAGGCGGTCGAGGCCGGCAAGTCGGTCACGGCCGTCGTCGAGCTGAAGGCGCGCTTCGACGAGGCCGCCAACATCCGCTGGGCGCGCGATCTGGAAAACGCCGGCGTGCATGTCGTCTACGGCTTCATCGAGCTGAAGACGCACGCCAAGCTCGGCATCATCGTGCGGCGCGAAGGCACCGAGCTCGTCAGCTACTGCCACATCGGCACCGGCAACTATCATCCGCAGACGGCGCGCGTTTACACCGACCTGTCGCTGTTCACGACCGACCCGGCCATCGCCCGCGACGTGACGCGCATCCTCAACTTCGTCACCGGCTACGGCGAGCCGGCCGAGCTCGAGGCGATGGCGGCCAGCCCGCACGGCGTCCGCCAGCGAATCATCGCGCACATCCGCGAGGAGATGGAACACGCCAAGGCGGGGCGCCCGGCCGCGATCTGGATGAAGATGAACGCGCTGGTCGACAGCCAGATCATCTCCACACTTTATGAGGCGAGCCAGGCGGGCGTCGAAATCGACCTCGTCGTGCGCGGCGTCTGCTGCCTGCGGCCCGGAATCCCGGGCCTTTCGGAGAACATTCGCGTCAAGAGCATCATCGGCCGCTTCCTCGAGCATGCCCGCATTTACTGCTTCGGGCGCGGGCAGGGGTTGCCTTCCCCGAAGGCCGCCGTCTACATCAGCTCCGCCGATATGATGCCACGCAACCTCGACCGCCGCGTCGAGGCCATGGTGCCGATCATGAACCCGACCGTGCACGAGCAGGTGCTCGATCAGATCATGGTGGCGAACCTCAAGGATAACCAGCAGAGCTGGCGCATAAAGGCGGACGGCTCGTCGGAGCGCATCCATCCGGCCAAGGGAGAGGAAGCCTTCAACGCGCATCAGTACTTCCTGACCAACCCGAGTCTTTCGGGTCGAGGACAGGCGCTCAAGGAGAACTTCCCGCCTCGTTTCAGCCTGCTCGCAAAGACTGACGCTAAGAGACGGATCAGAGGCTGCACTTGACGAGCTTGGAACGGTTGTTCGGCGAGCAGAACCGGGTTCACGAGCTCGAGCCCATCGGCGTCATCGATATCGGATCGAACTCGGTGCGCCTCGTCGTGTACGAGGGCGCCGTGCGCGCGCCGACGCCGCTGTTCAACGAAAAGGTTCTGTGCGGCCTCGGCCGCTCCATCGCGACCACCGGCAAGCTCGGCGAGCGAGAGCGGTCGATCGCGCGCTGGCGGCGCTGGCGCGCTTTCGCGTCCATCGCGCGCATCCTCGGCGTCAAGAACCTGCGCGCCTTCGCCACCGCCGCCGTGCGCGAAGCCGAGGACGGCGCGCGATTTCATCGCCCGCGCCGAGAAGGCGTGCGGGACTGCGCATCGAGATCCTGTCGGGCGAGAAGGAAGCCAAGCTCGCCGCCCAAGGCATCATGATGGGCTTCGTCGAGCCCGACGGCATCGCCGGCGATCTCGGCGGCGGCAGCCTCGAATTGATCGACATCGCATCCGACCGTCTGAAGCAGGCCGCGACGCTGCCCCTCGGCGGTCTGCGGCTGATCGATGCGACCGGCAACAAGATCGAGAAGGCGCAGCCGCTGATCGACGAGGCGCTGGCGCAGGTGCCGTGGCTCGGCCAAGGGCGCCGGCCGGCCCTTCTACGCCGTCGGCGGCAGCTGGCGCGCGCATCGCCAAGCTGCACATGGAGCAGACCAACTATCCGCTGCGCGTGACGCACGGCTATGCGATCCCGACGCTGCGAGGCGATCGCGTTCTGCGAGTTGGTGCGCAAGACCAAGAAGCTGTCGGCGCTGCCCGGCATCGAGGAGCTGGCGAAGGCGCGGCGCGAGGTGCTGCCCTACGGCGCGCTGGTGCTCGAGCGCCTGCTCGAAGACGCTCAACCCGAGCGAGGTCGTCTTCTCGGTCTTCGGCATCCGCGAAGGGCTGATCTATTCAGCCTGCTGCCCGCGCACGAGCGCCGCAAGGATCCGCTGCTGTCGCTTCTGCGCCGAATACGCCGGCCTGCGCTCGCGCTCGGTCGAGCACGCCTGGGAGCTGTGCAAGTGGACCGACGTGCTGTTCGAGCCGCCCGGCCCCAAGGAGACGCCCGAGGAGCGGCGCCTGCGCTATGCCGCCTGCCTCATCTCCGACATCGGCTGGCGCGCGCACCCCGACTACCGCGGCGAGCAGAGCCTCAACCTCCTCGCCCACGCCGGGCTGTCCGGCATCGACCACCCGGGCCGCGTGTTCATGGCGCTGGCCATCTTCTACCGCCACGCCGGCGCCGGCCAGGAGCACGCCGACGAGCTGTCCGAGCGCCTGAAGGCGCTCGTCTCCAAGCGGGCGCAGAAGCGGGCGCGGATCGTCGCCGCGGCCATCCGCACCGCGCACATGCTGTCGATCGGCGTGCCCGGCGTCATCGACGAGACGCCGCTGAGCTACGACGGGCGACAAGCTGGTGCTGACGATCCCGAAGGCCTACGCCGGCCTCGACGGCGAGCGGCTGCGCCGCCGGATTCGGATACCCTCGCCGCGCTGGTCGAGAAGGTGCCCGAAATCCGCATCGGCCGGTGAGCAACCATTGTGCTGCGGCCTGCCGCCGCCATATTTCGTTGCTAGACTAAGATCCGCTAGCCGTGGGGGGCCAGCGTTGGGGCGAGGACGTTTTTGCAATGGCCGATGATCCGTATGCCACCCTGGGCGTTGGCGAAGAACGCCTCGGAAGAGGACATCCGCCGCGCCTTCCGCAAGCTCGCCAAGGAGCTGCATCCCGACATCGCCAAAGGCACCGAGGAGCGCTTCAAGAAGGTCTCCTCGGCCTACGAGATCCTCGGCGATCCCGAAAAGCGGCGCGCCTTCGACCGCGGCGAGATCGACGGCCGCGGCGATCCGCGCCATCCCGGCTTCCGCCAGTACGCACGCGGGGCGCGCGCCGGCGCGGCCGCCGGCGCGGCGGCGGGTTCGACGAGTTCGGCTTCGGCGACATCTTCTCCGACATCTTCGGCGCGGCCGGCCAGCGCGCCGGTGCGCGGCCCAACTTCGTCTCCAAGGGCCACGACGTGCGCTACACGCTGGAGGTCGATTTCCTCGAGGCGGTGTCGGGCGCGACCAAGCGCGTGACGCTGCCCGACGGCGGCACGCTCGATCTCAACGTTCCGGCAGGCGTCACCGACGCGCAGGTGCTGCGCCTCAAGGGCACGCGGGCAGCGCGGCGCCGGCGGAGCCGAGCCGGGCGATGCGCTGGTCGAAATCCGCGTGCGCCCGCACCGCGCAGTTCAAGCGCGACGACGACGACATCCTGCTGGAGATTCCGATCACCATCGACGAGGCGGTGCTCGGCGCCAAGGTCGAGGTGCCGACCGTTTCAGGCCGCGTGCAGCTGACCGTGCCCGAAGGGCACCAGCTCGGGCCGCGTGTTCCGCCTGAAGGGCAAGGGCGTCAAGAGCGCCGGCCGCAGCGAGGCGGGCGATCAGCTCGTCACCGTGCGCATCGTGCTGCCCGAGACGATCGACGACAACCTCGCCTACTTCTTCTCCGAGTGGCGGCAGAAGCACAGCTACGACCCCGGCCGCAAGTAGGCGGCATCAGCTCACGCGTCGGGCTTGCCGAGCGAGATGAGTACGCGATACGCCGTGATGACCAGTAGGAACGCGGCGATGCCCAGGGTGATCCAGTCGAGCGTGGTCGCGACTGCCGTTGAGCACTCTCGCCAGGTAGACGAAGACAAAAACGCCGAACACCAGCAGATAGGCGAGCTGGGCCAACGGTACGCGCGGCGGAGCGGCCTTGGTCATCGGTTCACCGCCATCTTATTGAGCGGCTTCGCGGCCGGGGCGCGAGGTGGCGATGGGGACGACCTCGCCGCCGTTCAGCGTCAGCGCGATCTCGCCGCGCTTCAGCCGCAGCGCATCCTCGCCGAACAGGCGCCGCCGCCAGCCCTTGAGCGCGGGAATGTCGGGCTCGGCTTCGATGGCGATGCGCTCCAGATCTTCCGATCCGGCGATCAGCTTCGGCGCCACGCGGTTGCGCGCCGCGGACGCCTTCAGCAGCACGCGCAGCAGCTCCACCAGCGCCGACGATTCCGCCGACAGCTGCGCGCCGCGGCTCACCGCCGGCACGCGTCTTCATGTCGCGCTCGAGGCCGCGCTTCACCGCATCGACGATGTCGCGCGCCCGCGCCGAGCGCGAGAAGCCCTCGCTCAGCGTGCGCAGCTGGCTCAGCTGCTCGGCCGATGTCGGCGCCTGGTTGGCGATGTCGTACAGCGCCTCGTCGCGCAGGATGCGCGAGCGCGGCACGTCCTGCTGCTGCGCCAGCCGGTCGCGCCAGGCGGCCAGCTCCATCAGCACCGCCAGCGCCTTGCGGTTCTTGACGCGCAGCTTCAGGCGCTGCCACGCCTCGTCGGGATGCGACTCGTAGGTCTTCGGGTCGGTGAGGACGGCCATCTCCTCGTTCAGCCAGTCGGAGCGGTTGGCCTTCTCGATGTCGGCCTTCAGGTGGCGGTAGACGTCGCGCAGATGCGTCACGTCGCCGAGCGCGTATTCGAGCTGCTTGTCGGACAGCGGCCGGCGGCTCCAGTCGGTGAAGCGCGACGACTTGTCGATGTCGACGCCGGTCACGTTCTTGACGAGGTTGACGTAGGAGACGCTCTCGCCGAACCCGCACACCATCGCCGCCACCTGCGTGTCGAACACGGGGTGCGGCACGAGGCCGGCCTTGGCGTAGACGATCTCGATGTCCTGGCGGGCGGCGTGGAACACCTTCACCACCGCCTCGTCGGCCATCAGCTCCCAGAACGGCTTGAGGTCGAGCCCCGGCGCCATCGGGTCGATGATCATCGCCTCTTCCGGGCGAGGCGATCTGGATCAGGCACAGCTGCGGCCAGAACGTGCTCTCGCGCAGGAATTCGGTATCGACAGCAACGTATTCGCTGGTCGAGAGGCGCCGGCAGGCTTGGGTGAGGTCTTCGGAGGTGCTGACAATACGCATGTGGCGGCGGTATAGCGCATCGAATCGGGTTTGTCGCGGGCCTCAGGGCCTTGAGGTTATTCCCCAATAGCCGCATGGCGCGGGCTCTCCGCGCGCCCCGGCCCGGCCTCAGGCCGGGACCACCGGCGACTTCTTCTTGCGCAGGGCCCGCACCGTCTTCTCGTCGATGTCGAGGCTCGCCCGCACCAGCTCCGGCGGCGTCAGCGCCAGCCACTGGTTGAGCGACACGTCGGCAAAGCGCGCGCTCTTGAACATTTCCAGGAAGCGCAGCGGGCCGGTGCCCGTGTTCTCCACGTAGTGCCCCATGGCGAACGGCACGTAGCCGACGTCGCCGGCGCGATAGTCGAAGGTGCGCGCGTTGCCCGTCGAGCCGAACACGCCCATGCGCGCCTGGCCCTCGATGTAGTACTGCCACTCGTCCGCGTTCGGGTGCCAGTGCAGCTCGCGCATGCCGCCCGGATCGACCTCGACCAGCGCCGCCGGCGATGGCCGTCGCGACGGGGAAGTTCTTGGAATCGGTGATGCGCACCGCGCCGCTCTTCGTCTTGATCGGCTTCTGCGCCAGCATGCGGTGCGTGTAGGCGAGCGGCGTCGGGATGGCGCCCTTGATGCGGTCGCGCTTCAGCGGCGGCGGCACCTGGCCGGCGAAGATGTAGAGCCGGTCGGGGTTGGGCACCTTGGCAAAGCTCGACGCCGGCACGCCGAAGTTTTTCGCCAGCACCTCCGACGGCGTGTGCACGAACCAGTCGCTGAGCAGGAACGTGTTGTCCTCGCTGAACGCACCGTCGTCGAACACCAGCAGGAACTCGCAGCCATCCGGGCCGAGGCCCTGGATCGAGTGCGGCAGGCCGGGCGGGAAGTACCACAGGTCGCCGACGCCGAGATCGTTCATGAAGCTGCGGCCTTCGGCATCGATGATGGTGATGCGCGCGTTGCCGTAGAGCATGTACGCCCACTCGGCTTCCTTGTGCCAATGCATCTCGCGGATCGAGCCGGCGTTGAGGCGCATGTCGACGCCCGCCATGTTGGTCGACACCGGCAATTCGCGCACGGTGATCTCGCGCGTCCAGCCGCCGCGCTCCAGCCGCATGTGCGCGTCGGCGAACGAGAAGCGCAGGTTCGGCAGGATGCCGGCGTCGGTCTTGGGCGGAATGAAGAGGTCGGGGTTCTGCGCGTCGACGGTGACGTTGCGCGGGCCCGGATCGGTGCCGCCGCGGCGCGGCCGCTTGGGCTGCTCGATGGTCGGGCGCGGCTGCTGCAACTTGGCCTTCGGCGCACGATGCCGACTTGCGCACCGGCTCGTGAACCGCTTTCGATAGCGTCTTCTGGGATTTCTTGCGCGCGGCCTTCTTGGCGCTGCGCTTCAGCGGCGGGGCAAGTGTCATGGGTGCGGCTCCCTCAAGCGGGGACGGCCCCGCGGATGCTCGCACCACTCAGCCACAAACGTGGGTAACGGACGGTAAAGACGACGAAATTTCGTAGTCGCTTCGAGCGCTGAGTCAGTCGAGCGCGGCTGACGTCGCCGCGCCGCATGCGCAGCACGCCATACACCGCATGGCTCGACAGCGCCTCCGTCGCCGCCACGTTGGCGCCCGATGCCTCGCGCACGCGCCGCTTCACGGCGTCTTCGGCCTGCGCCTTGTCCGGCTCGGCGACGTTGAACCTGAGCGCGGAGCTCGGCCCCGGCGGCGTGACCTCGACCACCCATCCGAAGGCTTTGGCTATCGTCATGACGCATGGCTCCTTGGCCGCGAACGCCGCGGCACATCAGCCCAGCATCCGCTCAGAACTGTAAAGGCGCCCGATCTGCCGCGGGCGCAAGCCCTTCAAATCAATTCGCCTTATGGCCGGACGCAGGAAAGATCATTTTACACGCACAGGTCCCCGGCGTTCCCTTGGCCGCGCAACGCGAGCCACCCGCGGAGCCAGCCCCATGACACACGATACGACCGGCAAAAAAACCCTCACCACGACGGCCGGCGCGCCCATCGCCGACAACCAGAATTCCATGACCGCCGGCCCGCTCGGGCCGCTGCTGGTGCAGGACTACCAGCTGCTCGAGAAGCTGGCGCACCAGAACCGCGAGCGCATCCCCGAGCGCACGGTGCATGCCAAGGGCTGGGGCGCCTTCGGCACGCTGACCGTCACGCAGGACATCACGCGCTACACCGAGCGCCGACATCTTCTCGCAGGTCGGCAAGCAGACGGAGATGATCGCCCGCTTCTCCACCGTCGCCGGCGAGCTGGGCGCCGCCGACCACGAGCGCGACGTGCGCGGCTTTGCGCTGAAGTTCTATACCGAGGAGGGCAACTGGGACCTCGTCGGCAACAACACGCCCGTGTTCTTCGTGCGCGACCCCTACAAGTTCCCCGACTTCATCCACACGCAGAAGCGCCACCCGAAGACCAACATGCGCTCGCCGACCGCGATGTGGGATTTCTGGTCGCTGTCGCCCGAGAGCCTGCACCAGGTGACGATCCTGTTCTCGGATCGCGGCATCCCGCAGTCGCCGCGCTTCATGCACGGCTTCGGCTCGCACACCTTCTCGTTCATCAACGCCGCCGGCGAGCGCCACTGGGTGAAGTTCCACTTCAAGACCCAGCAGGGCATCGAATTCCACACCAACCGCGAGGCCGAGGGCATCGTCGGCCGCACGCGCGAGTCCTACCAGGCCGACCTGTTCGGCGCGATCGAGGAGGGCGACTTCCCCAAGTGGACGATGTACGTGCAGGTCATGCCGGAGGCCGACGTCGGCAAGCACTGGTACAACCCGTTCGACCTGACGAAGGTGTGGCCGCACGCCGACTATCCGCTGATCGAGGTCGGCGTCATGGAGCTCAACCGCAACCCGGACAACTACTTCCAGGAGATCGAGCAGGCCGCCTTCTCGCCGTCGAACGTCGTGCCGGGCATCGGCTTCTCGCCCGACAAGATGCTGCAGGCGCGCGTCTTCTCCTATGCGGACGCGCACCGCTACCGGCTCGGCACGCACTACGAGATGCTGCCCGTCAACCGTCCGCGCTGCCCGGTGGCGCACTATCACAAGGACGGGCCGATGCGCTTCTTCCCGCAGGAAACCGGCGCCACCGACGCCTACTACGAGCCGAACTCGTTCGGCGGCGCCGAAGGAGGACAAGCGCTTCGCCGAGCCGCCGCTGGCGATCTCCGGCGACGCCGACCGCTACAACCATCGCGTCGGCAACGACGACTACAAGCAGGCGGGCGATCTGTTCCGTCTCATGCCGGCGGACGCGCAGGGGCGCTTGATGGACAACATCGTCGAGGCCATGGGCGGCGTGCCGGCGGAGATCGTCGAGCGGCAGATCGCGCACTTCTACAAGGCCGACCCGGCCTACGGGCGCGGCGTCGCGCAGCGCACCGGCCTCAACGTCACCGCCGAGGCCGCGGAGTGAGGCAGATGGGCGCGCGCGTCAGGCTATCGGCAGCCGCGTCACAAGTTGCCCGTCGCCGGCGCTCGTCTCCCCTCTACGTCATCCCCACGAAGGTGGGGACCGAGCCACGTTTCAACCAGCGCGACGGTCCTCGTGAGGCATGGCGCCCTGGGTTCCCGCCGTCCATGCGGAGCATGGCCTCGCCATGGCGCGGGAATGACGGAATTAGAGGGCAGTATTGGTACAAGACCAGGAGCACGAAATGACACTTATGGAAAAGCCCGTGAGCAAGACAGCGGGCGGTTTGGTCGGCGAGTTCGTCACCGAGGCGCGGCTCGAGGCGCTCAACGCCGCGCTCGCGGCGCATGGCGTTGACGCTGGCAGGATCATCACGATCTTCGAGATACCGGGGCAGCCCGTCGCGGGTGGCCATCCGGCCCGCTACCACGTCCTCTACCGCAAGCCCTGACGCCGAGCTTGAAACGCAAAGGGTCGCGCAGCTTTCGCCGCGCGGCCCTTTTTCGTGTTGAGATTTAGCGGCCGGCCAGGCGCCGCAGCAGTCCGCCGCCGGCCTTGGCCACGCTCTTCATCTTCGAGCCGAGGCCGCCGCCGTCACCACCGCTCAGGCGCGACTTGACCTTCTCTTTCAGGCCGGACGCCACCTTTGAGAGGCCGCCGCTGCGCGAAGGCGTGAGGCGGTCCTTGATCTTGTCCTTGAGCTGCGTGACGCGGCGGGTCTCGAGGCGATCCTTGACCTTGTCCTTGAGCGCCTCGGCGCCATTTTTGACCCTATCGAAGCCGCCGCCGCCTTCGAAGCGATCCTTGATCTTGTCCTTGAGATCGTGGGCGGCCTCCTTGATCTCGTAGCGATGCTCGTCGACGTAATCGACCGCCTTGGCGGCGACCACGCCGGTGGCGACAGCGGCGGTGCCCACCACGACCGCCGCAGCGCCCGCCTTGACGACCGAGCCGACCCGGCTGTCCTCGTCGGCGACATCCGGCTCGTCATCGGACAGGGGCACTTCCACGTAGCGGTTGCCGACGACGATCTTCTGCGTGCGGCGCTTGGGGGCGGTCGCCTCGAACGTCTCTTCGCTGGCGTAATCTTCTTCCGCCGACTGGTCCTCGACCGTCCGCTTGACCTTAAGCTTCTTAACCGGCGTGAACCGCGCCTCGGCGTTCTTTTGCTTGCACGATTCCAGTTCCGAGACGCGCGCCTCTTCCTCGCGGTTGGGCTCCTCATTGGAGAAATCGGCCGTATACATGCACCAATTGTAGTGGGCGTTGTGTCGGTAGTCGAAGCGGCCGACCGGATGATGTTCGGTCGTGCACCGGTTGATCTGATACTGGTTGGACATCTGCACCGCATCGGTCGCGTACTTCTGGCAGATCATCTCCTTCAGTTTATTGTACATGCAGGCGCTGCGAACCCCTTCACGCTGTTGCTCCTCGAACGCCATGGTTTCAGGCGTGGCGGCGTTCGTGCACCAGTCGCGGTGATGTTTCAGCGACTGCGAGAAACGGCCGGGGCCCATGTCGCCGACTTCCGAGCAGCCCGACTTCTTCATGTCCTGCACAGAGTACCAAGCCTTGTCCGCGTACTTGCCACATGCCGCGGCGCTGGGATGTGGCCCGGCGGCGCAGTGACTGGCCATCAGCCCGCAGGCGACGCCGAGAAGAACAGTGGTGCTGGAAATTCGCGAAAAGAACGACATGGCAATGCTCCGTTTGCTCCGTTGAAAATGCAATCGGAGAGTGCGTGAGCAACTGCGCGCACGATGTTCCCAGCGGAACGCGGAGATCGGGGAATTTGGCCGGCGGTGAGCCTTCTCGACGGTTGCCGTCACAAAAATGCCGGGCGGGAAAAAAGCGCACGAACGTGCCGTTTTGTGTCACCACTTTGCGCGAACTTAGCGCTACAGCGCACTGAATTTTAAGCAAAATAGCTGCAATTTGTATGGGTCTTTCAAGCGCGTCTTAGCGCTCCGCCCCTGTAGCCGAGGACCCAGTCATGCGTATACGTCGCCTCATCCCGACATTCTTATTATCGACCGCCGCCGTGCTCCCCGCCGCCGCCGGCCAATACGACATCTGCCTCGCCGCCGCCGACAGCGTGAGCTGCATCATCGAGCAGGCCGAGTTCGCGCGTCAGCGCAACAACGAGATCGACGCTTCGATCGCCGCCGTCGCCCGCTCGCGCGCCTTCGAGCAGGCCCGCAACGCCGAGATCGCCGCATCCATCGCCGCCGTCGGCGCCGCGCGCACGCGCCAGCTCGAGATCGAGCAGAACGCCCTCTCCACCCGCGTGTTTGCCGTCGCCAACGCCGAGCGCGATCGCCGCTTCGCCGCCTATCAGAACGCAGCTCGCCGCCGGCTCGATGGAGCGCGTGGCAACGCTGCGCAAGTGGCAGCTGGCGATGAGCCGGACGCACTGCCAGTCGCCGCGCTCGCGCACCCCGCGTTGCCAGGCCGAGCGCGCGCAGAAGTTTGCCAAGCGCCAGAACGCCCTTGCCACCGCTTCGATGCAGCGCGTGAAGGCCGAGCGCGAGCGCCAGTTCGCCGCCGCCCGCAACGCCGAGATCGAGGCCTCGATGGCCGCCGTAGCCCGCGCCAGGGCTTCCATGGATTATAGCCGGATCGAAACGTCGAGCATCTGCCGGCCCTACAACTGCAAGGTAGAGCATGGCAACCAAGTTGCGACGCTGAGCGCTACCGAGTACGCCGCAATGACCTCGCACTGCGTCCGGACCCCTCAGAGCCCGCGCTGCGACGCTGAGCGCATTCGTGAGTTCCCCATCGCCCGCAACGCCGAGATCAACGCTCGCTCGCCGCCGTGGCCCGCGCCCGCACATCGACCACCGTCGCCATCAACACGACGCACTGCACCGGCTACGAGGTGAAGCCGCGCTGCGAAGCCGAGCGCAGCCGCGAACTCACACTGGCGCTGACGCACTGCAAGTCGGCCGACGAACGAGCCCGCGCTGCACTGCCGAGCGCGATCGCGAGTTCCACATCGCGCGCAACGCCGAGATCAACCACTCGATCGCCGCCGTCGCCGGCGCCCGCGCTCTGCAGCGTCACGCAGTCGGCCGGCCCTTACTCCACCGGCCGCAACAATTCCGTCAACGCCGCGCTCTCGGCTTACGGCTCCGCCAACGAGCCGCTCGAGACCGGCGCCATCGGCGCGCCCGAGCTGCCGATGGAGCCCGGCCCTACGCCGGCGCGCGACCTGAAGCTGGAGCACCGCAGCGCAAACGAACCCTGCCGCGCCGCCGGCACGCCGCTTTCGCCGCTGCAGTTCGTCACGCGGCATCGCGATCGACGAGTCGATGACCCCGAGCTCGACCGCCTTGCCGAGATCGCGCAGACGTGCCCCGGCGTGCGCATCGAGGTGCACGGCTATTCGGACGGCACCGGCTCGGCCTTCCCCAACCGCTCATGGCCCAGGCCCGCGCCCAGGCGGTCGCCGACTACCTCATCGCCGCCGGCGTCGCGCCGAACCGCGTCGCCGCCATCGGCCGCGGCTCGCATGGACTCCGTGCTGCCCTACAGCAAGGGCAACACCGGATGGCCGCCGCGTCGAGTTCGTCATCAAGGATCCGGCCATGGACGCTGCCGCCCGCCGCGTGATGTGGGATCTCGCCGAGCTGCTCGATCCGACCTACATCCCCGCCGTCGCCGGCCTCAGCCCCTGATCTTTCGTCAATTAAGCCTTCTCGGCCCCGAAGGTTGCCACCGCCGATCGCTGCCGAGCTCTGAAAGGGCCCCCAACGGGGGCCCTTTTCGCGTTTCCGGCCACACACTTGGCTCTGAACGCCCGCTGCGACCTGCACGTTGTTGAAAATGCCCAGATCGCATGGACAACTGGGGCGAGCGCGGCCAAACACTCCCTGTGGCCGCGAGGGAACCAACTCAGGGCGAGCAAGGCGACATGCACGCTGATGAGATCGTGCTGGCGGCGGAAGGCGGAGCGTTGACGCTCGAGGAACACCTCGCAGCGCTGCGCAACGAGCGCCCGCGCGTCTTCTGGCTCGGTCTGACGCTCGCCCTGCTGGCGCACGCGCTGCTCATCATCGGCATCGGCCGCTCTTCGTCCAACCGCACGCTCGGCAAGGAGGATGGCGCCTCCGACGCCATCGCCGTCGAGATCGTCGACGGGGCGACGCTGAAGGACAGCATGGCGCCACCGGCGCCGCCCGCAGCTGCGCCGCCTGCCAAGCGGGTGCAACAACAGCAGCCCCAGCAGCCGCAGGAGGCGCAGCCCGAGCCGCCGACGCCGCCGACTCCGCCGACGCCTCCCGAGGTCGCCGCGCAGCCGCCGCCGCCAGCTGCCGCACCCGCCCCGCCCGAAAAGCCGCCCGGAGGCGAAGACCGCGCTGCAGACCTTGCCGGAGGACTTCGCCGACGCGCTGGCGGAGCTCGAGAGCACGCCCGAGGATCAGGAGAAGCCGCAAAAGGCGCCCGAGGCGGTGAAGCCGGAGCCCAAGCAGGAGGCGAAGCCGAAGCGAAACCGGCCGAGAAGCAGCCGCCGCAGAAGCAGGCAGCAAGCACGGCGCAAGCCGAAGCCCAAGCCGCAAGCAGCGCACGCAGACCTCGGCGCTCGATCTTTCCGTGCCGACCGACGACGGCACCGACGGCGACGACGGCGGCTCTTCGTCCGCCGTGCAGCGGCCGCCCGGCATCACCCGCTCGGGCGAGAACGACGAGTTCGCACGCAACGTCATCCGCGCGCTGCAGAAGACGATGCCGCGCATACACGCCAACGGCCGCGTCACCGTGCGCATCGTGCTGTCGGAGAACGGCAGCCGCGCCGACGTTCAACTTCTAAAGAGCGGCGGCGACTCGGATCTGGATTTCAACGTGGTGTTCGCCGCGCGGCAGACCGCCTATCCGTTCCCGCCCAACAAATCGACGCTCGTCGACCGCACCTTCACCGTCACCTACATCTACCGCTGACGCGCCGACCATGGCTGTGGAGAGGCTGCCACGACTATGGCAGACTTCTGCGATGGAATGGCTCGGCTTCATCCTCGTTCGTCAGCAGTCTCGTCGGCGTCCTTCCGGCCGTCATCGACCAGTACCGGCGCGACCGCGCTGGCTTCTGGAAAACGGCGCGCCTGTTCGGCGTCTACCTCGTCTTCCTCTTCGCCAACATCGGCGTGATGCTGTGGCTGCTGTCGGGCGAAAAGCCGAGCGCCGCGCGCGCTATCGCGGCGGGGGTGTTCGGCATCATGGCTATCTTCTACGCCGGCTTCTGGCTGATGCGCATCGTGCCGCGCTATCGTGAGCTGCCGGCCTGGGTCGACCGCTACCCGAGCGGCATCGACTATACGTTCTGGGGCATCCTGATCGTCGCGCTGCCGGTCGCCCTCTTCACCTGAAACTCAAACACACGGACGCCGATGGACCTCACCTTGCACAACGCGCTCGTCGCGCTCGGACAGCTGCTGCTCGGATCGCTCTTCGTCTACGGCGGCATCAATCACTTCTTCATCGCGCCGAAAATCATTCCGGCGATGGTGGCGCGAGGCGTGCCGTTCCCGCACTTGACGCTCTATGCGGGCAGCATCTTCCAGGCCGTGTGCGGCGCCTGCCTGATGCTCGGCGTCGCCGTCGCCCCGGCCGCGCTCGGCCTCGTCGTATTCACCATCGCCGCGTCGGTGATGATGACCAACTTCTGGGACATGGAGGGCGAGGCGCGCGAGATGATGAAGGGCGTGTGCCTCTCCAACGCGGCCATCGCGGCGGCCTGCTGCTCGCCGCGGCGCAGGCGATGTGACCGGAAACGTGTACTGATCGTGGCGTCTGTCGCGATCTTCCGACGTGCCGTCCGGAGCGGCAAAACAGGATGCCGGGCGCCGACAAGCAGCACGCGGCGTATCATCGCGTGGGGCCCTGTAGGCCGCTAAAGGTGCGCCGGGGCTTTTCTTTTGCGTGTTTTCTTGGGGCTAAGCATGACGCCGGAATGACGGGCGTTTGCCGCTTATCCGTGCTATAAACACTGACGCGCCGCCCTGGGCGGCCTCTTCCCATATCGCGGCGGCGTATGAACTTCGACGGTACGGCAACTCTCGCCGCACCGGTCTTTGTCCGCGGCATCGCATGAGAAGCTTATCCCGCTGTGCTTCAGGCGGTCTGCCAGAACAAGCGGAGACACACGTGGCGAGCAGCAAATTCAAGGTCGGCCAGATGGTCGATTTCGTGCCCTCCAACCGCGGCATGCCGGCGTCGGCGCGGTCCTATAAGGTCGTGCGCGTGATGCCCAACGAGGGCGGCGAGCAGCTCTACCGCATCAAGACTATCGCCGAGGCATTCGAGCGCGTCGCTCGCGAGAGCGAGTTACTGCGCACTTCGGCGCCGGTTTGAAGCGCCTGTCTGAGTAGTCGCGAGCGTACAACTGAACCGATCGACGGAGGCCCACGTGGCTAAAGGTCAGCAGAAATCCAATCGCGAAGTCCGCAAGCCGAAGAAGACGGCCGCACAAAAATCCGCTGCCGCCGGACCTTCGACCGTCACGTCGGCGTTCGCGAAACCCGGCAAGGGCGGCAAGAAGTAACGTCCGACGCAACTCGTTAAGGCGACGCACGTACGTTTCGCGCGCCGCCCACGTTCATGCTCGCTGCCTGCGAGCACAGTGCCAAATGCGATCGAGTGCCATCAAGCGGTGAGGATCGTGCCGTTTCAACAAGGAAGGATACGTCATGGATCCGATTAAGAGCCCGCCGCGTCCGATGCCGCAGGACGACCTCGTCATTCCGATGCACCAGCGCAAGACGATGACGACGCTGCTGCCCGACGACTGCCGCTGGCCCATCGGCGATCCGCAGCACGAAGGCTTCCACTTCTGCGGCAAGCACAAGATGGCCGGCCATCCGTATTGCGAGTTCCACGTCCGCCGGGCCAGCCAGCCTGGCCGCGCCCGCACCGTCACGTACATGTCGCGCGACGCCGCCTAAGATTGAGAGCACGTGCGGGAAACCGCACGTGCCGCCTCTCACACGACAAGCCACGACCAACGTGCCGGAGGGGCTATGACGACGGACCATGCCGAGCTCTCTGAGGAGCTCAATCGCCTGATCACGCAAGGGCACCAGGACCAGAGCGTTAAGACGGCCGTGGCGCGCAAGTTTCCTGGCGTCACGCTGGAAGAAATCGAAGCCGGGCTCGAGGAGATCACCGATAGCCGGCTGAAGGCGAAGCGTCCCCAATAGGCCCGCGCCACGCCCCAAGCCCGGATTCGGCCGATCTTCTGGCCCTGCCCCGTCCAAGACGGCCCGTGCCGCATGTGCTATAGGGATCGATGGATAAATTCGCATACGACGCGCCGGCAGAGATCTATTCGACGGACGGCGTAGGCGCTCGCAAGCGGCCGGTGTCGTACCGCCGCTTCGACAGCAGCGCTGAAGCCATCCGCTTCGCCATCGAACAGCTGCCGCAGATCATGCAGCGCGGCACCGTGATGGAGGTCGGCGACGACCGCTTCGAAATCAGCGCCATCCGCGCACTTTACGACAGCGCCAGCTACCCCTTGAGCCGCGAGACGGGTGACGAGTAGCCACTCCGGCTGCTCGCCTCGATCTGCCACAGGCACCCCGATGCGCTTTCACAAGGCAATCACCATCAGCAAGCCGGAGGCCGATTTCATCATCGAGACCGGCACCGCGGCGAAGTCGGACGTCGTGGTCGTCTCGCGCGGCGAAAAATATTATGATGTGCGCACCATGACGCACGCCGAAGTCGATGCCTTCGTCGCCGACCTGGCTCGGGCCGAGCATGCCGCGCTGGCCGCCGATCGTGAGCTGCCCTGCTGAGCGGTTGCTGCACGCAGATCCGCCCCTTATTCGAACTTGTGATGCAACCCCCTGCGCGGCGAGACGTTTTCCTTGGGTTAGGTCCAAGGAGAATGCAAATGAACAAGAAAATCGCCGCCGCGGCTCTCTTCGCCGCCATGCTATTCGCGCCCCAGGCCATGGCTGCCGACGATGCGAAAATGGCCCCCGATAACAAGATGACGACGGAAACCGGCCCGGGTGCCGGAACGCCTCCGGGCCAGCCGGCCGGCACCGAAACGTCCGACCGCACGCCGGACAAGGCGACGACCACGCCCGAGAGCCAGACCACCACCGATGACGGCCAGACGTCCGACCGCACACCCGAAAAGAAGTAACGCTGCCGCAGCGTTACGCCCCGACGGCTCCCGGCGACTTGCGCGCCGGGGGCTTTCGCGCGTCTAGTTCCTCCGCGCCGCAGCGCCGGGAGCTCGCATGAGCGACGACCACCACACCGTCCTGCACCAGAAGAAGTTCGACCGCATGCTGGCGCGGCTGCAAGCCAAGCTGCCTGGCAGCTTGGCGCGCGCCATGGCATGGCTGCTGAGCCCGGCGGCGGTGTTTCTGCGCCTGCCGCTCGGCATCCTGTTCGTCATCGGCGGCATCTTCTCGTTTTTGCCGGTGCTCGGCGTATGGATGCTGCCGCTGGGCATCCTGTTCATCGCCGTCGACGTACCGCCGGTGCGCCGCTGGGTGGTGCACTTCTGGCCCAAGGTGGAAGCCCGTTGGCGCCTGCGCAACCGCCGCAAACGCTTGCAGCAGTAATCAGCGCGGCTGCGACACCCCTATGGTGAATCAACGAGACGGAACGCCCGGTCCGGCGACTGCGTTCTACCGCCGTCTCTAACCCCTGGAGGACCGCTATGAATTGGGATCGCGTCGAAGGCAGCTGGAAGCAGATGACCGGCAAGGTGAAGGAGCAGTGGGGCAAGCTCACTGACGACGACCTCGCTCAGATCAACGGCAACCGCGAGCAGCTCGAAGGCAAGCTTCAGGCCCGCTACGGCTACGCCAAGGATCAGGTAAAGCAGGACGTCGACGACTGGCTGAACCGCTCCTAAGCGCGCCACTAACGCGCCAGACTGCCCGAAAATAACGCGGCTTCGGCCGCGTTATTCTTTTTGGGCACAGTTCACCCGCAACTTATTGACTTGGCCCGCAAAGCCCTTGTGAGGGGCCTCGACTTGATCCCACTATAGAGCCGACGTTGGCTGGGGGGTCGGCGATGAAAACATTCCGTGCAACTACACTCACCGAAACGGCGGTCTCGCAGGACCGGCGCAGGTTCGAGCTGACCTTCGTCGATGCCGACGGGCAGCAATATGCGATCAGCATTCCGTCCGCCATCGCCGCCGATCTGGTGCCGGTGCTGGCATCGGTCGCCGCCTGCCAGCCGCAGGCGGGCGGGGGCGAGATGACGCGCGTTCCGAAGACGTGCGCCGTCGGCCACGCGAAGGGTGACCGGATGCTGCTCCTGCGCTTCGACGACGAGGCGCCCTACGCCATCGACCTGGAAGTCGCGCAGGCGCTGGCGGAGCAGCTGCAAGAGCAGAGCGACGAGCTTGCCGAAGCCCCGCGGCCGGCGCTGCACTAAGGGGCGTCGCGGCTACGGCAGCGGCCCCGTTCGGTACAGGGTCACCCGCAGCCCGCCGTGCAACACGGGCTCGGCCGTCAATGCGAACGGCAAGCCCGTCGCGGCGGCGAGAGACTGATCACTCGTTATCAGCCCTACGCGCCAGCCGGAAAACCGCGTCAGCAGCGTGTGTCCGAGCGCGCGATAGAGCGAGCGCACGCGCCCCTTCTCGCCGATGCGGTCGCCGTACGGCGGGTTGACGATGACAAGCCCCGGCGGCCCCGGCGGCGCGGCGAGGTCCTCGATGGCACGCTCGTGGAACTCGGTGAAGCCGGCGACGCCCGCGCGCTCGGCGTTGGCGCGGCTCATGCGGATCGCCCCCGCGTCGCGGTCGCTGCCGTAAAAGCGCGCCGCCGGCGTGACGGGGACATGCGCCTCGCGCATCCGCTGCCAGGCCGCCGCATCGAAGCCCGCCAGCTGCTCGAAGGCGAAGCGGCCGCGACCGGCCCGGCTGCAGGCCCGCGGCAATCTCCGCCGCCTCGATGACGAACGTGCCCGATCCGCACATGGGATCGACCACCGGCTCGCTGCCGTCGAACCCGCATTGGCGCAGAAACAGCGACGCCATGGTCTCGCGCATGGGCGCCTTGGCGACGGCCTGCTTGTGGCCGCGCTTGTGCAGCAGCTCGCCCGACGTATCGACACCGATGCTGCACACGTCCTTCTCGATGCGCGCCCTGACGCACACTTCGGCCTCCGGCGAGGCGGTCGCCCCCAGCTCCTCGGCGATGGCCCGTTCGATGCGCTGCGCGGCCGCCCCCGAGTGATAGATGCGCGAAGCTTTGCACGACGCTTCGACGCGAAAGGGCACGTCCCGGCGCAGCACGTCGCCCCAGGGGAAATCGCGCGCGCGCTTGTCGAGCTGGGCCAGATGCAGCGCCCGGAAGGCGCCGACGCGCGCGATGACGCGGCTGGCGCCGCGGATCTCCAGGTTGGCGCGCCACACCTCCGGCCAGCCGCCCTTGAGGGTGACGCCGCCGGGGACGCTCTTGGCCTTGAACCCCTTGGCGCGCGCCTCCGCGCACAGCGGGCCTTCAAGGCCCGGAATGGCAACGAGGAAGATCTCGAAATCGCTGTCTGCCGTCATCGCGCCTGCATAGCGGGAAGGCGCGTCGGGCGACGAGATGAATTTCGTGGGGCCGTCCTCGATACCGTCAGGTGCAGCGTACGCGAGCAGCTGCAAGAGCAAAGCGACGAGCTGCCGAAGCGCAAAGCCGGCGCCGCATAAGTGTTCAACAGAGCGAGGACATCGGGACCTGTTCGGCTCTCCGCCTGCTGTCTGCTAAGGGCCAGCAGCGGACCTTGGCGAACAAGGCTCGGCGCCGCCCGTGCACGCGAGCCCGACCGGAGTATCCAAAAGGCGAAATCCAACACTCCTTAGCCTGCGCCTGCCACCCGCCTCACTCAGCGACGGCTTGCACTTCCGCTGTATCTTTCGCCCCAGCGACGTCCGGCATGAACTTACCCATCTCCATGGCCTGACTCGCGGGCACCTCCTGTATCCCGATGACGATATCAGTGTCGGGCGCACCCGTTGCGTTCTGCAGCAGTTCCCACGCGCGCTTCAACAGCGCAACTTTGGAGTCCACCGTGTGACCTGTACGGATGAGCAGCGTGAGTGCCACCGTTGCAGCGGGCTTGCCCGCTGAGAAGCCGCTCCCTGCTGCGTAGTCTTTAAATATGATGTGGACCCAGCTGGGTGGCACGCCGTCGAATTGCGAGTGGAGTGCCGTCAGCTGAGCCGCAAGGTCGGCCTTCGCGCTGCCGCTCAGCACGTTTGCCTCGGTCATCACGGTGTATAGGGGCATTGATACTCTCCCGAGCGCGCAGAACTCGCGGTACGCTGATCGAGTACCAATGCAGAAACTGTAAACGGACGAGGTGGCGACAGCTAAAAAGCCCCATCCGGGTGCGACGACGAACCTGATCCTCGAAGCACTACGGCGCGCCGTCGGTCCGTGTTGTTGGGACCGCAATGCGTATCGGGCCGTGCGGCCCGCGAGCGCTGCCCAACAAATAGAAATTGTCGAAAAGTCCCCCCTCCGAAATGCCATGTCCCTTAATCGCAGTCCTCGCAGCATGGCCGCAGGATGGAGCTGGATCGGCTGGCCCTGTTGGTCAGAGCCGCCAAAGGGAGGACACAAGCATGACCGATGTCGCAAACAACCAGAGCGTCGCAGGCGATCCTCCGGCGAGTGCGGCCGCGTCTTATGCCGCCGGCGCAGCGGTGGGCTCCCGCGACGGCATACGACTTGCTTCCGAGCGAGCCGGAAGCACGCGCACCGTCCACGATGCAACCTACGACCTGCTTCGGACGCTCGGCCTGACGACTATTTTCGGCAATCCCGGCTCGACCGAAGAACCATTCCTGAAAAACTTTCCCTCCGACTTCCAATACATCCTCGGGCTGCAGGAAGCCTCGGTGGTCGGCATGGCCGACGGCTTCGCGCAAGCCACCAATAAGCCAGTCCTGGTCAGCTTGCACACGGGCGCGGGGACAGGCAACGCTATGTGCGCGATCATGGGCGCCTTTCAGAACAAGACGCCGCTGATCATCATTGCCGGCCAGCAGCATCGTTCCATGGTGCTCTGCGAGCCGTTCCTCACCAATCGCGATGCGACGACGCTCCCCAAGCCGTGGGTAAAGTGGGCCTATGAGCCGGCGCGGGCACAGGACGTTCCTGCTGCCATCATGCGCGCCTACGCAGTCGCTCTGCAGCCCCCGGCGGGCCCCGTATTCTTATCCGTCCCGTTGGACGATTGGGACCAACCCGCGCTCGGCACGCCGACCGTTCGCACGGTGAGCTCGCGCTATGCTCCCGATCCCGTTCGCTTGCAGGAGTTTGCTGACAAGATCGGTCGCGCTAAGCGTCCCGTCCTCGTCTATGGGCCTGAGATCGACCGGGCCGGCGGCTGGGAAGCGGGCATCAAGTTCGCCGAGCGGCTACGGGCGCCAGTGTTCCTCTCCCCGATCGCCGAGCGAATATCATTTCCACAGAACCATCCCCAGTTCCAGGGGATGCTGCCGATGGCGATTGGTCCGCTCAGCGAGCGGCTTAAGGGCTACGACCTCGTCATCGTCTTGGGCGCCAGTGTGTTTCGCTATTACCCCTACGTCGCGGGCTCGTATCTACCCGACGGCGCCGAGCTGCTGCAGGTCACCAGCGATCCCAACGATGCAGGCGCCGCCGCAGTAGGCGACAGCCTGCTGGGAGACGCCAAGCTTGTCCTCGAGGCGTTGGTCGAACGCGTCTCGCAGAACAAGGCGCGAGCAATGCCGGCGCCGTTGAAGGTAATGAAGCCGGCTCCCCAGGCCAATGAACCGCTGACCGCCGCCGAAGCCTTTGCAGCGCTGGCTGAGGCCCGGCCTGCGGACGCCATCCTTGTCCAGGAATCGCCCTCGAATGCTCTCGACCTTTTGGCGCTTTGGCCCACGGTAACGCCCGAGTCCTATTTCAGTTACGCCAGCGGCGGGCTGGGATGGAACGCGCCGGCCGCAGTCGGCATAGCGCTAGCCCAGAAGAAGAATGGGGGCGGTCGGCCAGTCATCGCGGTCATCGGGGATGGATCAATGCAATACTCGATTCAAAACCTTTACACCGCTGCACAGCAGCGCTTGAAGATCGTCTACATCGTGCCCTGCAATGGCGAGTACGAGGTTCTAAAGCAGTTCGCCGTGCTGGAAAATACGCCCAATGTCCCTGGGCTCGATCTGCCAGGCTTTGACATCGTCTCGCTTGCGAAAGGTTACGGCTGCATCGGCGTTGAAGCCAAGACGCCCCAGGATATTAAAGCCGCATTCGCCACCGCGCTGAGAGCCGTCGGCCCGACCGTCATCGCCATCCCGACCAAGCGCGAACTTCGACCATTGATCGCGGGGTAGCGAGGGCAGGAAGGCAACGCGCCCGGGTTGACCTGACCAGAGGGCTTCCTCATCGCCCTAGCAACGAACGTCCGCTAAGGGTCAAAAGCGGTAGCTCATCCCCACTCTCCCGCCTCCCCGCATCCGAGGCGCCACGCGAGGCTCGAATCCCATTCCGAAAACCCCGACTGTCGAGATCACCTACTGCCGGCTGTGCGGCTGGGGCCTGCGGGCCGGCTGGATGGCGCAGGAGCTGATGCACACCTTCGCCGAGGAGCTCGGCACGGTCATGCTGACGCCCGACACCACCGGCGGCGTGTTCGAGGTGCGCGTCGACGGCGCGCTCGTCTTCTCGCGCCAGGAGACGGGCCACATCCCCGAGATCAAGGAGCTGAAGCGGCTGGTGCGCGACCGCATCGCGCCGAACCGTTCGCTCGGGCACGTGGATCGCAGCTAGTGTCCCGATTCCGAAGTTCGCCAGTGTTGGCCGCTGGGCTGCGGAGCGAACTTCGGAATCATGAGGGACACTAGAATCGTAGACTTGCTAGTGTGATTCAGATCGAGAAATTCGCTCCGGACCTCGCCGCTGAAGTGGCGAATTTCTCGCTCATCACACTAGCCGCGACACGCCTCGCGACGCCGACCTACTTGTACTTGGCGGCGCTGATGAACTGGCCGAAGGCCTCGCACCACACCACGACGGTCGTATAGGCGCCGACATCGACGCCGGCCGGCACGTCGACGATGAAACCGTCGAACGTCTTTACGTCGCCGATGCGCCGCGACTTGTCCTTGAGCGCCAGAAAGCCCTCCTTGGTGTCGACGAACGCGGGCGCCAGGTACAGCTTGTAGTCGGGCCCCGGCGCCAGCCGCCCTTCGTGGGCGATCTTGTCGGGCAGCACGCGCACCTCGCCTTCGCCCCAATGCACGAAATCGCTGCCTTTCAAGTTGCGCTGAAAGCGTCCCTTGTAGAGTGCACCCTTGGTCGTCGCCTGCAGGGTAGCGGCGTCGGGGCTCTTCGGCGCCGTGAGGATAGGCAGCAGATAGATGCCGAGCAGGAAGCCGAGCACTAGCGCGGCGGCGTGCGAAGCGATCAGGATGAGTGCGCGAAGCATGTGTCGTCCTCCTTGGGCTATCGCTATCTATTCGCTCGCCGGGGGCAACACGTTTCCACGTACAAGCATTCCCGCCTCCACCGCTCCGTCGGCTCTTTCAAACCTCGCGGCTCCGCCCGCGAGACCGGAAGGGCGTGCGCGATGGGGCGCGTCCGGCGCTGCGCAAACCGCCCCCTGGCGTTTCCCCACTGGGCGCGAACCCGAAACGCGAAGCGCGCGTTGTGCCGGCATCGATCAAAGAGAGAGACGCTATGGACGAGGATCTCAACGCCTTCACCCGCGACGCCCTCATCGCCGAGGTGAAGCGGCTGCGCGCCGGCATCCGGGCGCATCGCGACAGCTCCGGGCATGAGCTGTGCTGGCATCATCCGCAATTGTGGGGGCTGCTGCCGGAGGAAATCCCGCCGCAGGTCGCCGTGCCGCCGTGGCCGAAGTTCATGCGCGGCTGCATCGCCTATCGCACGGCGCTGGAGCGCGAGCTGCCGGACGCACCCGTGGCCGACGTCGAGTACGACGCGACGGCCAACCCGCAGCCTCATCGGCGGTAGTACGCCTCACAGTCAACCAAGCGCTGTTTCGGCCTCGGCATCGTCTGCCTCGACGATCACGCGGCCTGGCCAAAAAGCGCTTTTCGGCGGCGATGGCGCACCTCGGCTGGACCAATATGAAGGCCGGCGCGGGCGATTCTTGACAACCCCCCACGTGCATGCGCTTTTCCCGCGAACTTCATGACAAATCGCGACACTGGAACGGACAGCACGATGGCTGATGCCAAGGCGAAAAAGCAGTTGAAGACACCGGCCGAGGGGGGCGCTCCGCTACACCGCTATCGCTCGCATACCTGCGGCGCGCTGCGGTCGTCGGACATCGGCAACGGCGTGCGCCTGTCGGGGTGGGTGCACCGCGTGCGCGATCACGGCGGCCTGCTGTTCATCGACCTGCGCGACCACTACGGCATCACGCAGATCGTCGCCGATCCCGACAGCGCCGCCTTCAAGGCGGCGGAAGCCGTGCGCTCCGAATGGGTGATCCGCGTCGACGGCCAGGTGCGCGCCCGCCCCGAGGGCACGGTCAACAAGGAGCTGCCGACGGGCGAGGTCGAGCTGTTCGCCACCGAGATCGAGGTGCTGTCGGCGGCCAAGGAGCTGCCCGTGCCGGTGTTCGGCGAGCCGGACTACCCGGAAGACCTGCGGCTGCAGTACCGCTTCCTCGATCTGCGGCGCGAGAGCCTGCACAAGAACATCATGCACCGCCTGGCGATCACGGCATCGATCAGGAAGCGCATGACGGAGGCGGGCTTCTTCGAGTTCTCGACGCCGATCTTGACGGCGTCGTCGCCCGAAGGCGCGCGCGACTTCCTCGTCCCCTCGCGCATTCACGCCGGCAAGTTCTACGCGCTGCCGCAAGCCCCGCAGCAGTACAAGCAGCTGCTGATGGTGTCGGGCTTCGACCGCTACTTCCAGATCGCGCCGTGCTTCCGCGACGAGGACCCGCGCGCCGACCGCCTGCCGGGCGAGTTCTACCAGCTCGACGTGGAGATGAGCTTCGTCGAGCAGGACGACATCTTCGCCGCCATGGAGCCGGTGATCACGGGCATCTTCGAGGAGTTCGCTTCGATACAGGGGGACGGCAAGACGAAGGCCGTCACTGAGAAGTGGCCGCGCATTCCTTACGACGAGGCGATCGCCAAGTACGGCTCCGACAAGCCGGACCTGCGCAACCCGATCGAGATGCAGGATGTCACCGAAGCTTTCCGCGGCTCGGGCTTCAAGATCTTCGCCGGCATGATCGAGAAGGATCCCAAGGTGCGCGTGTGGGCGATCCCCGCACCGGGCGGCGGCTCGCGCGCCTTCTGCGACCGCATGAACTCGTGGGCGCAGGGCGAAGGGCAGCCAGGTCTTGCGTACATCTTCTACCGCGAGAACGAAGCGGCTGGCCCGGTCGGCAAGAACCTCGGGCCGGAGCGCTCGGACGCGATCCGCACGCAGCTCGGCCTCAAGGAAGGCGACGCGGTGTTCTTCGCCGCGGGCAACCCGGCGCGCTTCTACAAGTTCGCCGGCGAGGCGCGTTCGCGCATCGGCGAAGAGCTGAAATTGATCGACGAATCGAAGTTCGCGCTCGCCTGGATCGTCGACTTCCCGTTCTACGAGTGGAACGAGGAGGACAAGAAGATCGACTTCTCGCACAACCCGTTCTCGATGCCGCAGGGCGGGCTCGAGACGCTGTCGGCTGCGAAGGACAACGACGACTATCTCAAGATCAAGGCGTTCCAGTACGACATCGTCTGCAACGGCTTCGAGATCGCCTCCGGCTCGGTGCGTAACCACCGCCCCGACACGATGGTGAAGGCGTTCGAGATCACCGGCCTGACGCAGGCCGACGTCGAATCCCGCTTCGGCGGCCTCTATCGCGCCTTCCAGTACGGCGCGCCCCCGCACGGCGGCATGGCGGCGGGCATCGACCGCATCGTCATGCTGCTGGTCGGCGCCAAGAACCTGCGCGAGATCTCGCTGTTCCCGATGAACCAGCAGGCCAACGATCTGCTCATGGGCGCGCCGTCGGAGGTACAACCCAAGCAGCTGCGCGAGCTGTCGATCCGCGTGATGGCACCGGAGAAGAAAGACTAGGCAAGGACTGAGCGGGATGCCGTGCAAGCTCACCATCGGATGGTCAAGTGGTTGTCGTCAAAGCTTGTAACCCCTCACCCGGAAGCTCATTTGCGTCCATGCGAAGCATGGCTCCGCCATGGCCGCTTCCGACCTCTCCCGACGGGAGAGGTGATTACCCACGTTCGGGCGGGCTCTGCCTAACCTCTCCCGGGGGGAGAGGTCGGGCCGACATGCAAGGCATGGCGGACCGGGTGAGGGGTTAGGACGCCGCAAATGGATTGGAGCAAGGTCTACAGCTATTGCGAGCGCGGCGGCGACCCGAGCTTCTGGGCCGAGCCGCTGAACGCCATCTCCAACGGCGCCTTCGTCATCGCCGGGCTGATCGGGGCATGGCAGCTGGCGCGCTCGCCGCGCCAAGACCACGCGCTGTTCGAATGGCTGCTGGTGGTGCTGGTGATCTGCATCGGCATCGGCAGCTTCATGTTCCACACCTATGCGACGGTGTGGGCGATCCCGTTCGATACCATCCCGATCTCGCTGTTCATGCTGGCGTATCTCGGCTACGCGCTGCGCCGCTTTGCCGGCGCGCCGTGGATCGTCGTCATCGCGGCGCTGGTCGGCTTCTATCTCACCGTTCGGTACGCGCAGGGGATCCAGTGCTCGAACGAGCTGCTGCCGATGACGCGCGGGGCCGGCAAGCGCTGCTTCAACGGCACGCTGGGCTATACGCCGGCCTTCGCCGCGCTGGTGCTGGTCGGCGGCGTGCTGCTGGTGCAGGGCCACCGCGCGGCGGGCTATCTGTTCGCGGCGGCTTTTCTTTTCCTCGCCGCCATGACGTTCCGTACCATCGATCTTGAGGTGTGTACCTGGACGGTGCGGGCCGGGCGGGGTGTGGGCACGCACTTTTTATGGCACAGCTTGAACGGGCTGCTGCTTTACGTGCTGCTGCTGGGGGCCATCCGGCACGGGGCGCCAAAGGGTGCTCAAAAGGGCGCCCGAAAGGACGCATGAGCGGATTGCACGCCGTTCGCTCTCGGCTCATAACGGCGCGTCGCGGACGTGGTGGAACTGGTAGACACACAGGACTTAAAATCCTGAGGCGGCAACGCCGTGTGGGTTCGATTCCCACCGTCCGCACCAATGATTTCAATGACGGAACACTGAGAACCCGCCGATCAGAGCTCGTTGATCGGCACCTTGAGGTGGCGCTTGCCGGTCTCGTCCGGCTCGGGAAGGTTGCCGCCGCGGATGTTGACCTGGATCGACGGGATGATGAGCTTGGGCAGCTCGAGCGTCTTGTCGCGCGCCTCGCGCATCTCGACGAACTCGTCCTCGCTGACGTCGTCGCGCACGTGGATGTTGTGCGCGCGCTCCTCGGCTACGGTGGTCTCCCACTTGATGGCGCGTCCGCCGGGCGCGTAGTCGTGGCACATGAACAGGCGCATCTCTCCCGGCAGCTCCAGAACGCGCTTGATCGAGCGATACAGCACCCGCGCGTCACCGCCCGGAAAGTCGGCGCGCGCCGTGCCGCCGTCAGGCATGAACAGCGTATCGCCGACGAAGGCGGCGTTGCCGATCACATGCGTCATGCAGGCCGGCGTGTGCCCCGGCGTCAGCATGGCGAACGCGGTCATGCCGCCGATCCGATAGGTGTCGCCGTCCTTGAACAGGCGATCGAACTGGCTGCCGTCGCGCTGGAACTCGGTTCCTTCGTTGAAGATCTTGCCGAACACCTCCTGCACGACGGTGATGTTCTCGCCGATGCCGAGTTTGCCGCCGAGCTTGCGCTGGATGTAGGGGGCGGCCGACAGGTGGTCGGCATGGGCATGCGTCTCGATCAGCCAGTCGACCTTGAGCCCTTGCTCCTGCACGAAGCGGACGATCGCGTCGGCCGACTGGTAGCTGATGCGGCCGGCCGCATAGTCGATGTCCATGACGCTGTCGATGACGGCGCAGGCGTTCGAGCTCGGATCCTTGACGACGTAGCTGACCGTGTTGGTCGGCTCGTCGAAGAATGCTGTCACCTCAGGCTTGACGTTGAGATCGACGGAATGGGGAATGGTGCTCATCTGGTGTTCGGATCCTTGGTGCCTGCTGACAAGCCTAGTACGGAGTGCGCGTTATCGGCTAGTAGTCCTGCGTGGATAGCGGCGTGCGTGTTCGATCGGCACCGTCCGCACCATGTGAATGCATTTTGCAACGAGGAATCCAATGGCTGCTAGAAAGCGCGAGCTCATCGAGCCGCACAAGGGCGACAAGCGCTACGTCCGCCGCAACAAGAAGGGCGAGTTCAACGAGGTGGTCGACGTCGGCCGCTCGCTCGCCGCCGATCGCCGGCACAAGTCGAAGACCGTCTCCAAGGAGGGCCAGGGCGACAAGGGCGATCGTCCGGCTGCCGAAGAAGAAGGCCGCGAAGGTCAAAGTGAAGGTCAAGGCCAAGCCGAAGGTCAAGGTGAAGCCGAAGGCCAAGGTCAAGACCAAGGCGAAGCGGAAGTAGTCCGCGCGCGGCTGCGGCCATACAAAAGAAAAAGCCCCGGACCCTTTCGGGCCGGGGCTTGGGTTGCCGCGGGAGGGCGCCTGAGGCAACCGATCTTGAAGCCGCGGGGGGTCGGCTTCCTGCTAGATCAACGTCGATCCCCCGGCGGCGTTCCACGGCAGCCACGATTTATTCGAGCGGGCGCGCAGGCGAGGATGACGGCGGCGGCTCGACCGCTAAGTTGGCGGTTGTACCCTTTGCGGGCACTTCGCCCATCAGCGCCCTGCGGGCGGTATCGTAGTGCTTGCGGGCTTCCGCGAGGTGCAGCTTCGCCTCGTCGTTCTTGAGGAAAATCGCGTTCTGAGCGGCCTTGCGCAGCTCGTTCTCGAGATCCCAAAGCGGGCGCAGTGAAGGGTGTAAATTGTCCAGCCAACTGGCCATGGCTCATCCTCCGAATATCTCAACGGAGAACTAACCGGTGCGGGGTGTGGTTCCGAATGGGTGACACCGGTCTGCCGCCCGAATTTGGCGCCGGCGAATCAGCTATCCCTTTCCAATGCTCGAACGGTTGCAAAGCTTCGATTTCGCTCGGCTTGAGGCTTTCGTCTTCAATCACATGCCGGCGCTGATCTTCGTCGCGCTGGTTGTCTCGGCGCTCGCCGTTCTCGCAGTCGCCGTCGGCCTCTTCGCACGCGCGCGCCGCCGCGCTGCGCAAATGGAGTTCGCTGAGCTGAAAGGCCGGCTGTCGGCAATGTCCGAGCTCGTGGCGCAGCAGAGCTCCGATCAGGCACGCACGCTCAACGAGCGCATCGACACGCTGGCGCGGCACCTTTCGCAGACGCTCGACACGAACGCGGCGCGCCTCGGCGACAACCTGAACGAAGCCGGCCGGCGCACGTCGGAAAGCCTCTCCACGCTGAACGAGAGGCTGGTGCTGATCGACGAGGCCAAGCGCAGCCTCACGGAGCTGTCGAGCGAGGTCGGCTCCCTGCACGGCGTGCTCGCCAACAAGCAGGCGCGCGGCGCCTTCGGGCAGATGCGCATGGAAACGATCGTGCGCGATGCCCTGCCGGCGGGCGCCTACGAATTCCAGCCGACGCTGTCGAACGGCAAGCGGCCGGACTGCGTCATCCGGCTGCCGAACGCGCACGCCGCGCTGGTCATCGATTCCAAGTTCCCGCTCGAAGGCTTCGAGGCATTGCGCATCGCGCAGACTGCCGACGAGACGAAGCTCGCCAGCGCCGCGATCCGCGAGGCGGTCGGGCGGCACGTGGCAGCCATCGCCGACAAGTATCTCATTCCCGGCGAGACGCAGGAGACGGCGCTGATGTTCGTGCCGTCGGAATCGATTTGCGGCGACCTGTTCGAAAAGTTTCCCGACCTCGTGCAGGGCGCCCACCGGGCGCGCGTGATGATCGTGGCGCCGAACACGCTGATGCTGGCGGTGCAGACAGTGCAGGCGCTGCTCAAGGACGCCAAGATGCGCGACCACGCCGATGTCATCCAGCGCGAGGTGACGCTGCTGCTCGGGGATGTTGCGCAGCTGGTCGATCGCGTTGCCGACCTCGAGCGTCACTTCGGGCTGTCGGGCAAGTCGCTGGAGAAGGTCTCGACGGCGGCGGGAAAAATCATCGGCCGCCGGCAGAAGCTGACGTCCCTCGACCTCGACGCGATGCAGCGGCCCGAAGCCGATGTCGTCGTTCTCCCGGACGCGGAAACGGCGCCCGAGAGCAAGCGCAGACTAGGGCGCTAGCTCAGCATTTGCGGGGCTTGGGCTTCTTTGTTTTGGCTGGCGGGTTCAACTCGGCAATGTCGTGCGGCTCGACGAGGACGCCGCAATCCGGGCACTCCATTGAAAGGACGAGCGCGTACTCGTCCGTCCATTTCATGCCGCAGCATCGAAACGTCATACGCAACTGCACGCGCGATACTCGTCTCACGCGCTCCCCCCCAATTCAGTTGCTCCTGGACATGCGAATGCCGGCGCCACGGGCGTGACACCGGCGTTTTCGGTCGACGAGGATTTCCAACGGGAAACTTTCCGCAGAGTTCCAATAGCTCCGACATCGCGGGGCTGATGAAACGCCTTCACCGCTGTTCGGCGACCACGCTACGCACGATGCACACGATCAACGCCGCAAGCGCGAAACCTGCGATGACGTCGGTGAGATAGTGCACCCCCAGATAGATGCGCGATAACCCGACGCTGGCGATGATCGCGCAGGCGGCCACCCAAACAACGGCGCGCTGCCAATCCTTTGCGACGTGCGCGGCGATGAGGCCGGCGACGATCCCGTAATAGCAGGCCGAGAACAGCGCATGGCCGCTGGCGAAGCTGTAGGTGTCGGGCGCAGTGCCGAAGAACGCTTCCGGCCGCGCACGTCCGAACGCCAACTTGACGAGGTTGTTGAGGATGAGCGCCAGCGTGAAGGCGAGGCTCAACATCAGCGCCGCGCGCCGGCGCCCGCCGATCCATAGGCCGGCGGCGGTTAGTGCCGTGAGGGTCAGGAGAAATGCCAGGGAGCCGATAAAGCTCGCGCTCTCCGCCAGCATAGTAAGGTTCGGCGAAGCCCAGCGGTTGATGCCAGCGCGCGTCGCCGCATCGAGATTGTCAGTTGTGCCAAGCACCACGGCGACCGCCATGGCGCCGAACAGCAGCGATGACACGATGAGGCAAGCAAAGCGCCATTCGGTCCGCTCTTCTTGTCGCGACATGGATCATCCCGCCCGGGCAGCAGATAGCGCGGCGGGCGGCGTGGGCACCCAGCCGCCTTCGCCGAGCTGGAACGTATCCCGCAGTGTGGTTTCAAAACTCTCGCGGGCCGGGTCCCACGTCTGCCGCTCGATGATCGCCTCGGGGCGCGCAATGCGAATGAGATTCCACGAGTTGGCTTCATGGCGCTGGCGCGTGGAGGTGGCCGTGCCCGCCTGCACAAGGATGGCCGCGTGCCCAAGCGCCGGATAGCGCCGGGTCCAGTTTCCGGCATGGCCCATGTGAAAATGCCCCGAGAGGATCATGTCGACGCGGCACTTCGAGAATGCGGTGATCGCCATTTCTGCGCGTCCAACAAGGCTGCCTTCCTGCCTCTCGCCCGGCAGGTCGAAGGGGTGATGCGTGACGACGATGCGGGTGACGTCGGGGCCGGTGCCAATCAGGGTAGTGCAGGTGCGCTCGATTTGCAGCCGATTGATGCGCCCGTTCTTCCAGGTCAGCGAGCGTGCCGTGCTCAGGCCCTGAATGGCGATCTCGTCGTCGCCGTAAAAAGGCTCGATGTCGGCGCTGATGAAGCGGCGGTATTTGTCCAGCGGCGCCAGCCACCTGCGCATCACGTCGTGTAGCGGCACGTCGTGGTTTCCGGGTACGACGATTTGCGGAAATGGAAGGCTGCCGAGGAATGCGCGGGCTTGGGCAAACTCCGCGCGGCGTGCCCGCTGCGTCAGGTCGCCGGAGACGACCACCACGTCGGGCTGGGCCTCCAGCAGGGCCGCGCGCAATGCCGGCGGCAGGAGAGGATTGATGCGCCCGAAATGCAAATCGGAGATGTGGGCGATGGTCCGCAATGTCAGGCGTCCGGTTTGATCCCGGCGGGCACGATGACGCGTAGCGCCTGCGGCCGGATGCGGTAGTGCAGTGGCGGGCTTATGGAGAACACCTCGCCGTCGTTGGCGACCTTGACGCTTCTGTTCTTCCGCGGCTGCACCCAGAGTTCTTCAGCTTCGAGAACCTTCAGCTCGCCGGGAGAGGCGCGTCCGAACAGCGCGCGGATCGCCATTTTGATGAGCGCGGCGCGGCCGGCGCCCGGCGCGCTGCAGACCCACAGCTTGCCGCCGTCGAGTTGGCGCCTCTCCCCGATGGCGAGGCCGGTGGTCTCGTAGGCATTGTTGCCGACGAAGATGAACGGCGTCCTATCGGTGCCGTCATACTTGCCGTCGGCGTGCAGGCTGGCATGGAAGCTCGGCGCACGGCGCATGACCGTGTAGACGGCGCGCGCGAAGGCGAGCCACTTGCTCAGGCCGCGCCGCTGCTGCTCGCAACGCTCCTGCACGATGGCCGGGTAAAGGCCGATGCTCGAATTGTTGATGAAGATGCGGCCGTTGAGTTCGCCCACGTCGACCAGCTTGGTTTCGCCCTTGATGATCGTCTCGACGGCGGCGTCGAGGTCGAGCGGAATGCCGGCGTCCTTGGCGAAATGGTTGAGCGTCCCGAGCGGTATGACGCCGAGCCGAGCCTGCGTGCCGACGAGCGCGGACGCGACTGCGTTGACCGTGCCGTCGCCGCCGGCTGCGACGATGGTGCGGTGTCCCTCCTCGGCGTAGCGGCGGGCGATAGGCGTTAGCTCGCGACCGTTCCCGACGACGATGGTCTCGGCCTTGGCGCCGCGCTCGCGAAATAGCTCCATGACGCGCTCGGTGAGTTGCGCTGCCGCGTTGGAGCGCGCGCTTCCATTGACGATGCAAGCGACGATCGACTGGGCTGCAACCTGGTCCACGCGGATCACCCTCCACCTTTGGGTGCTCAACACTGGCCGGCGCCCACTTGTTCCGGATTCGTCGCTAAGCGACGCGGCTTGCTTTTAAGGGGAGGGCCGCCTGGACTACCCGTCATCCCGGCGCTGGCCGGGATCCACGCCAGCTTCAGCAATGAAGTTTGACAAAGGAGGGCGGTGCGTTCGCCGCTTGCGACAGTTCCCCATGGTCGTTGCAGCCCTGACACCTTGCGTGGGTCCCGGCCTGCGCCGGGATGACGTTGTGGGGCAGGTGCGTTGAAGCTGCTCAGTTCGAGATCCAGTCGGCGCACTTCACCGGTGCAGCGTCGCCCCACGGGCTGATGGGCACGGCAGAGGTCGAGTTCTCCGGGCTGCCCTCGATGATCTTGTCAGTGTAGGTCATGTAGACCAGCACGTTGCGCTTGGGATCGCAGCCGCGCACGATCTGCATCTTCTTGAAGATCAGCGAGCGCCGCTGGCTGAAGGCCTCATCGCCCTGGGTCAGCTTCTGCTTGAACTTGATCGGCCCGACCTGGCGGCAGGCGAGCGAGGCATTCGACAGCTCCTCGGCAAGGCCGAGCCAGCCCGTCCAGCCGCCTTTTTCCGGCACCGTGAAGTAGCAGGTAACGCCTTCCACCTCCGGGTCGTCGATGGCGTAGGTGCCGAGCTTGTGGTCCGGCGCCAACAGCTTCCACACCGTCGTCTTCTTGAAGATGAGGTCGGGATCCTCCGCTGCGGCGGGTGCGAGCAGAAGCAGCAGGCCAACGAAGGCAGCGATCAAACGCATGGCAGTCTCCATCAGGCGGCTTCGGTACCGCATCTAGTGTGATGATCAAGAAATTCGCCACCTCGCCTGCCAGGTATCGAGCGAATTTCCGATCTGATACGCTAGCAAGTCGATGTTTCTAGTGTCCCTTATGATTCCGAAGTTCGCTCCCGATACCAGCCGCAAGCTCCGGCGAACTTCGGAATCGGGACACTAGCTGCGAGCAAATGGCCCCGCGTCGCCCCGAGTGCAAGCATGCTGCATTGAATGTGTGCCGCGCGGCGGTATTCTAAGGCGCATGCCTCGCGACGGGGCGGCGGCGCCGGGGGAGCCAACGTGGCGAGACGATCGATCAACGATGCCGTCAAGGTGTTTGCGGCGGCCCTCGTTTTGGGCCCGCCAATCGGCGGCATTGTCGTCATGGCGCTGCTGCAGCTGCTGCCGTGGATCGTCACCGGTTTCGCTGATCCGGTGCCGCAGGTCGGCGCCAACCTCTTGAGCTCGCTGCTGATGATGGTGCCGCTGTCCTACTTTATCGGCGGCATGGCGGCGGGATTGGGCGGCCTCGCATTGGCCGCATGGTTCGCCTGGGGCGGCCGCATTACCGTGTGGGCGTGCCTGGCGGCGGCGATGATTTATCCGGTCCTGCTGGCTCTCAACGGTCTCGCTTCCACACGCGGCTCCCCCGAAACGCTGGCCCCCGTGATGCTGAACGCCGCGATGATCGCCATCGCGTCCGTTTCTGCGGCGCTCATCTGCTTTCTGCTCTTACGCAACACCAAGCTGGTGCAGGGCTCCGGCGACAAGAACTCGAGGCATTCCAACATGACCATGATCGATCCGGGCAGCGCGGCGCGTGCCCCACTCATCGGGCGCATCAAGAACATCCTCATACAGCCGCGCCTGGAGTGGCCGCGCATCGCCGCCGAGCCGGAGACGATCGGCTCGCTGTACACCAACTACATCATTCCGGTGGCCGGCTTTGCGGTGCTGTGCAGCTTCATCGACAACTTGATGGGCTTCAGCATCCTCGGCGTTACATACAAGCCGACATACGGGCAGGCGGTGACGTCAGCGGTCTGGCAATTCGCCATGCAGCTCGGCGGCGTCTTCGTCATGGCGTTGATCCTCGGCTACCTGGCGCCGCTGTTCGGCGGTCGCAACGATCGTCTCAGCGCGCTCAAGCTGGCGGGCTACGCGGCAACGGCCGGATGGCTGGCCAACGTCTTCCTGCTCATCCCGTGGCTCGGCTTCCTGACGCTGCTGGGCCTCTATTCGCTCTACCTGATCAGCACCGGCGCGCCCGTCCTGCTCGCGGTGCCGGAGAACAAGGCGCTGCCGTTCACCGCCGCGTTCGTTGCTGTCGGCATCGTGTTGTCACTCGTCGTGTTCGGCCTCTTCTCCGCGATCGCTCCATCGGGCAGCGACCGCACCGTGCACGCCGAAGCGCAACGGCACGCCGCGGAGATCGAGCGTCGGCTGAACGCAGGGAACGCAGGCAGTGGTGATACCGCCGGCGACGAGAGCAGCGCACCCAGCACTGAGAAGAACACCGCAGAGGCCCCGCAGGCTGAAGAAGAGGCGCCGTCGTCCGGCGGCGGCTTCGGCGGCCTCGCAGCCCTGACCAAGCGCCTGGAGAGCCTTTCGAAGGGCGGCGAGAACCTGACACCGATCACGACCGCACAGCTGAAGGAGCTGCTGCCATCTGGCGTTCCCGGCGGTTTCAAGCGCACTGAAACGTCGATCTCCGAGATGGGCATGGAGGGCATGAACATGGCGACCGCCACCGGCGTCTATGCCAGCGGCGACAAGTCCATCACCCTGACGATCAGCGACATGGGCGCGGCGGGCGCCATCGCGGGGCTGACAAGTGCCTTCGGCGCCAGCAGCAGCGAGGAGGGCAACGGCGTCACCCGCAAGATGTCGACCATCGATGGCCGCATGGTCACCGAGGAGTTCGACAGCAACCAGCAGACGGGCATGTACGGGGTCATGGCGGCCGACCGGGTCATGGTAAAAGCGGAGGGTCGCAGCGGCGCCGGCATCGACGATCTCAAGAACGCGGTTGAGAGCGTCGATATGAGCCGTGTTGAGGCGCTTGCGGGGAAGTGACGTGGGCGCTGGATGTGCTACAAGCGCGGCAATGAGCAGCGTCGTCGAACTCGAACAGCAACAGCCCGTCCAAGAGCTCCCCTTCTGGGAGACCAAAGCCCTCACCGAGATGACTACTGAAGAGTGGGAGTCTTTGTGCGATGGCTGCGGCCAATGCTGCCTAATCAAGGTCGAGGACGAGGATACGACCAACGTCTATCTGACCCGCCTCGGCTGCCGCATGCTGGATACGCACACCTGCCGCTGCCGCGATTATCCTAACCGCAAGAAGCGCGTGCGCGACTGCACCTCGATCACGCCCGAGGAGATACCGAACCTCTTCTGGCTGCCCGGCTCCTGCGCCTATCGCAAGCTGGCCGAGGGCCGCGGTCTTGACTGGTGGCACCCGCTGGTGTCCGGCGACCCCGACACCGTGCACGCCGCCGGCGTGTCGGTACGCGGCTGGGCGCGCAGCGAGAAGGGCGTCAAGGCCAGCGCCATGTCGCGTTACATCATCGGCGAGGCGCGCTGAGCCTCGCGCTCGGCCCGAATCCTCCATGCCACCTCCGCTTCTGCAACTCAGCGATATTGCGCTCACCTTCGGCGGCCATCCGCTGCTCGACGGCGTCGAGCTTTCCGTCTCCGCCGGCGAGCGCGTATGCCTCGTCGGACGCAATGGATCTGGCAAGTCGACACTGCTGAAGATCGCCGCCGGGCTGATCGAGCCGGATCGCGGCGAGCGGTTCGTGCAGCCGGGTGCCAGCGTGCGCTACCTGCCGCAGGAGCCCGATTTCGCCGATCACGCGACGACGCTGTCCTACGTTGAGGCCGGCCTCAGTGCCAGCGATGACGCGCATCAAGCCCGCTACATGCTGCAGCAGCTGGGCCTCGAGGGCGACGAGGAGCCGGGCCGGCTGTCGGGCGGTGAAGCCCGCCGGGCTGCGCTCGCCCGGGTGCTGGCGCCGCAGCCGGATATCCTGCTGCTCGACGAGCCGACCAACCACCTCGACATGCCGACCATCGAATGGCTGGAGGCGACGCTGGCCGCGCAGCGCGGCGCGCTCGTCATCATCAGCCATGACCGCCGCTTCCTCGAAACGCTGTCGCGCACCACCGTGTGGCTCGACCGCGGCCAGGCGCGGCGCGTCGAGGTCGGCTTCAAGCAGTTCGAGGCCTGGCGCGATGAGAAGCTCGTTGAGGAGGAGGTCGCCCAGCACAAGCTCGACCGCAAGATCGTCCGCGAAGAGCATTGGGTGCGCTACGGCGTGTCGGGGCGCCGCAAGCGCAACGTGCGGCGTATGGCCGAGCTGCGCGAGCTGCGGCAGACCCGGCGCGACCATCGGCGCGCCACCGGCAAGGCCGTCATAGAGGCAGCGCAGGCCGAGAAGTCGGGCACGCTGGTGATCGAAGCCAAGGGCATCTCGAAAGCGTTCGGCGAACGGGCAATCGTCGACAACTTCGGAGCACGCGTGATGCGCGGCGACCGCATCGGCATCGTCGGGCCGAACGGCAGCGGCAAGACCACCCTCGTCAGCCTGCTCACCGGCGAGCAGCCGCCCGACAGCGGCGAGGTGCGGCTCGGCGCCAACATCGAGATGGCTTCGCTGGAGCAGGACCGCGACAGCCTCAACCCCAATTGGACCCTGGCCGAGGCGCTCACCGGCGGTCGCGGCGATCAGGTGTTGGTCGGCGGCAAGCACAAGCACGTCGTCGGCTATATGAAGGATTTCCTGTTCGAGCCGGATCAGGCGCGCACGCCGCTGCGCGTGCTCTCAGGCGGCGAGCGCGGGCGCCTGATGCTGGCGCGCGCGCTGGCCAAGCCCTCGAATTTTCTGGTGCTCGACGAGCCGACCAACGATCTCGACCTGGAAACGCTCGACGTGCTCGAGGAAATGCTGAGCGAGTACGCGGGCACCGTCATCCTCATCAGCCACGACCGCGACTTCCTTGACCGCATCGTGCACGCGGTCATCGTGCCCGAGGGCGAGGGCAAGTGGGGCGAGTACGTCGGCGGCTACAGCGAGATGCTGGAGCAGCGCGGCAGCGATCTCTCCGGCAAGCGCACGCGCAAGGGCAAGCCGGCGCCGTTGGGCAAGCCGAGCGAATCCATCGACGCGCCGAAGTCGAAGCGCCGCCTGAGCTTCAAGGACAAGCACGCGCTCGAAACGCTGCCCAAGCAGATGGCGGCGCTGCAGGACGAGGCCAAGAAGCTGAGCGCGACTCTGGCCGACGCAGGCCTTTACACGCGCGACCCCAAATCGTTCGCCGACAAGTCCGCGCGTCTCGCCGCCGTGCAGGGCGAACTCGCCACCGCCGAGGAGCGCTGGCTCGAGCTGGAAATCCTGCGCGAAGAAATCGACCGCGGCTGACAGCATCCAGACATCGCCACTCTGCCGTGAACCCTCAAACGTCATGGCCGCGCAGGCGGCCATCCACGCCAGCTTCAGCAAACGTTTCTCGCGAAAGCTTGGCCGCCCGCGATCATGTCTGCCGTTAGCGACTCTTTGAGACTTGCGTGGATGGCCGCCTGCGCGGCCACGACGTTAGGGGAAGCGACCGTTATGTCGCGGCAGCGCGCTGACTATGCTTGTCCGCCAGCCACTCCAGGGCGCCGCGGGCCGCGAGCTCGCCGGTGGCGAAGCACGCCTGCAGCAGGTAGCCGCCCGTCGGCGCCTCCCAATCGAGCATCTCTCCGGCGACGAATACACCGGGCCGCCGGCGCAGCATCAAGTGTGCGTCGACCGCGTCCCACGCGACGCCTCCCGCGGTGGAGATCGCCGTTTCAATCGGCGCCGCGGCCGTGAGCTGTAGGGGCACATCCTTCACCAGCGCGGCCAGCGTCATGGGGTTCAACTCCGGCAGCCGCGCGTGGGCCACCTCATGCAGCAGTCCGATCTCGACCGGCGACAGGTTTGCGGCCTTGCGCAGGAACGTCGACAACGATTGCTTGCCGCGCGGCTTGGCGAGGCGGGCCGCCAGATCCGCGAGCGATACGTCCGGGCGCAGGTCGATGCGCAACTCGATCGTGCCATCGGCGGCGATGGCATCGCGTAGGCGCGCCGAAAGTGCGTAAACAGCGCCGCCTTCGATTCCGCGCGCCGTCACAAGAGCCTCGCCGCGAACGCTCGTGCCGCCGAACGTCAAGGCGATACGCTTCAGCGGCTGGCCCTCGAAGCGGCTGCGGAACGTCTCCGACCATTCGATCAGGAAGCCGCAATTGGCCGGCGTGAGCGGCCTTACGGCGACACCCTGAGCGCCGAGCACGCCTGTCCAGTCCCCGGTCGATCCGAGACGCGGCCAGCTGGCCCCGCCGAGCGCCAACACGGTGGCGTCCGCGGCCACAGCCTCCTCTTTGCCGGACGCCTCGAAAATCAATCGACCTTCCTCGTCCCAGCCGAGCCAGCGGCGGCGTGTGCGGAACTCGACGCCTGCCTGCGTGAGCTGCCCCAACCAGGCTCGCAACAGCGGCGAAGCCTTCATCGACTTCGGAAACACGCGCCCGCTGCTGCCGACGAAGGTCGGCTGGCCGAGCGCCTCGCACCACGCCCGCACGGCTTCCGGCGTGAGGGTCTCGATCGCCGGCTGCAACTTGTCTTGCGCCGACCCATAGCGGGCCAGGAACGGCGCCAAATCCTCGCTGTGGGTGAGGTTGAGGCCGCCGCGCCCGGCGAGCAGGAACTTCCTCCCGAGCGAGGGCATGCGGTCGTAGACTGTGACGGTAGCGCCGCCCGCGGCCAGCACCTCGGCCGCTTTGAGGCCGGCCGGGCCGCCCCCGACCACGGCGACCCTGCAACTCGAGCTGTTGGTCACCGGTGGGCTCCGCTGGCGGGGAATGGGTGCCCCGCGTAGCACCGCGCCGGCGCCTCTGACAAATCCACGCTTCACAAGTTAAGGGTAAGGAATGGCCCCTGCCGCTCTAGGCGGCAGCCAGCCACTGTTATAATGTTCCAGTTCGACCGCTGAGGGTTTTCGGTTTGTCGCTGCGAAATCGCCTGCTTGTCTCAATCCTTGCAACGCTGCTGCTGAGCCTCATCGCCGGCGGCGCGTTCACGTATTGGCACGCGGTGGCGAAGATCGACACCGAGATGCAAGCCGCCATGGCCGTCGGCAGCCGCATCGCCCGCAACGCCGTCGACGACTGGGAGGAGACGACCGATCCCGGCCCGCAGGCTGGCCCTGCTCGTCGCCGACTTCGAGGGCGACCGGCACTTGCGCGCCACCCTGGTCGGCCCCGATGGCAAGGTCATCCTGGAATCGAAGGTGGCCCGCTCCGAAGATCAGGCGCCGGCCTGGTTCGTCAATCTTCTCGCCGCGCCGCCGAAGAAGGTCGAGATGGACCTGCCGGCCGTGTTCGACAAGTTCGGCACCGTCGTGCTGCAATCCGACCCGCGCAACGAGGTCGCCGAGGTTTGGGGCGACGTGTGGCTCACCCTGAGCGTGTTGACGATCTTCTGCGGGCTGGTGCTCGCCTTCATCTATTGGACCCTCGCCAGCACCGTGCGACCGTTGCAGGATCTTACGACCGCCTTTACCCGGGTCGGTGATGGCGATTATCGCGAGCGCGTGCAGGAGCACGGGCCGCTCGAGCTGGTGAACCTTCATCGCGGGTTCAACCAGATGGTGGAGCGCCTGGCTCGCTCGGAAGCGCAGAACAAGCGCCTGCAAGAGCAGTTGACGACCGTGCAGGACGAGGAGCGTGCTGATCTCGCCCGCGACCTACATGACGAGATCGGGCCCTTGCTGTTTGCCGCCGACGTCGACACCGTGGCCATCGAGCAGCTGGTCAAGGCGGGCGAATACGATGCCATCACGCATCGTGTCGGCATCATCCGCGAAGCCATCGGCCGCATGCAGCGGCACGTGCGCGACATTCTGGGCCGCTTGCGCTCGGCCATGCTGCTCGACGTCGGCCTGGCCCACGCCATCGACAATCTCGTCGCCTTCTGGCGTGTGCACCGCGCCAACCTCAATTTCCGCGTCGACGTGCCGGAGGACAGCTTCGGCGAGCTGATCGACGGCACCATCTATCGCGTCGTGCAGGAAAGCCTCAGCAACGCCGTGCGGCACGGCCGCCCATCGCTGATCAGCATCGAGGTCAAGGCCAACGCCGACGGTTCGATCGACATTCGCGTCGCCGATGACGGCGGCGGCCTCAAGTCGGACCGCCGTGCCGGTGGCTTCGGCATCGTCGGCATGCAGGAACGGGTTGGATCGCTCGGCGGCAGTCTCGAGGTCGGCAACCGCCAAGACGGCGCCGGTGTCATCGTTTCAGCGCGGCTTCCGCCGCGCGCCGTCCACTCATCGCAACGCTCTTACGAGAAGCACGAGGCAATGCTGCAATGAAGATACTGCTGGTCGACGATCACATCGTCGTTCGTGAGGGCGTCCGCCGCCTGCTGTCGGGCATGAGCGGCGCCGAGCTGCACGAGGCCTCGACCGGCGAGGAAGCGCTCGCCATGTTCCGCGATATCCGCCCCGAGTTGGTGCTGCTCGACCTCAACCTTACCGGCATCGGCGGGCTGGAGCTGCTCCGCCGGCTGCTCAGCGAGGACGAGAAGGTGCGGGTCGTCGTGTTCAGCATGCACGCCGAGCCGATTTACGCTGCCCGCGCGCTGCGCCTCGGCGCCCGCGGCTATGTGAGCAAGAGCGCCGGGGCCGACGAACTGGTCACGGCGGTGAAGAAAGTGGCCGAGGGCGGACGCTATGTGGAGCGCGAGATCGCCGGCGAGCTGGCCTTTACGCAGCTTTCCGGTGAGGATCCGCTGCAACAGTTGACCATGCGCGAGATCGAGATCCTGCGCCTATTGGGCGAGGGCAATAGCCTGACCGAGATCGCCCAGACGATCGGCGTCGCCTACAAAACGGTCGCCAATACCTGCAGCATCATCAAAAGCAAGCTGGGCGTGGAGCGCACGGCGGATCTGATCCGCGTCTCCATGGAGATGAAATAGCGCTGGGGCTGCCGCCGGCCGAGCGGGTCCGTTGGGGGCGCCATGGACCGGCGCGCGCAGACGCCGCACCGACTAGGAAAACTTTGCTAAATCGACCGGGAAAAGTGCCCTAGGCGCGGTGCTCAGGGGGCAGCTAACGTCTCCTCGCCGCGCACTTGCGGAAGGAGGTCGACTGCTCTCGGGCATCCGATTTCCTTCCGCAATTTTTTTTGGCCCGCCTTCGTCGTCGCTCTCGGTCGCATCACTTCACCTCTCCCATGGGGAGAGGTCGCCGGCGCACGCGAGCATGTGCTGGCGGGTGAGGGGATGGTCCATCTGAATTCTCGTTGTTGTCCTGAGGGTCGTAACCCCTCACCTGGAAGCTCATTGCATTCGCTTCCGACCTCTCCCACCGGGAGAGGTGAACCACCGCGAGGCACACGCATGAGTACTCGGCTCAGACGTCGAGCGTGTTGTCGAGCTCCCACTGCGTGAAGTGGGACGCATACGAGTTCCACTCGGCCTGCTTCAACTTCAGGTACGCGCTGGAGAACTCGGTCCCGAGCGCTTCCTTGAGCTCCGTGTCCTTGTCGAAGTTGCGCAGCGCATCGAGCAGGTTGAGCGGCAGCTTCGGCGCGTCCGTGACGGTGTGGCCGAGCTGGTACATGTCGATGTCGTAGCGCCGTCCGGGATGCGCCTTGCGGGCGATGCCGCTGAGGCCGGCGGCGATAATGACGGCCTGCAAGAGGTAGGGATTGGCGGCTCCGTCCGGAAGGCGCAGCTCGAAGCGGCCCTTGCCGGGTACGCGCACCATGTGGGTGCGGTTGTTGCCGGTCCACGTCACGGTGTTCGGCGACCAGGTGGCGCCCGACAGCGTGCGGGGCGCGTTGATGCGCTTGTAGGAGTTGACCGTCGGATTGGTGATGGCGGCGAGCGCCTCGGCGTGCCGCATGATGCCGCCGAGGAAGTTGTAGCCCTGCTGCGACAGGCCCATTTCGTCGCTGTTGTCGAGGAAGGCGTTCGTCGTCCCGGCCTTGTCCCACACCGAGATGTGGGCGTGGCAGCCGTTGCCGGTGAGGCCGGGAAAGGGCTTGGGCATGAAGGTGGCGCGCAGGCCGTGCTTCTCGGCGATCGACTTGACCATGAACTTGAAGAACGAGTGGCGGTCGGCGGTGATGAGGGCGTCGTCGAAGTTCCAGTTCATCTCGAACTGGCCGTTGGCGTCCTCGTGGTCGTTCTGGTACGGGCCCCAGCCCAGTTCCAGCATGTAGTCGCAGATCTCGCTGATGACGTCGTAGCGGCGCATCAGGGCCTGCTGGTCGTAGCACGGCTTGGCGGCGTTATCCTTCGGGTCGGAGATCGCCGAGCCGTCGGGACAGGTGAGGAAGTACTCGCACTCGACGCCGGTCTTGACGTGGAGCCCCTGGTCCTTGGCGCGCTTCATGACGTTCTTGAGGACCACGCGCGGCGCCTGGGCGACGTGCTTGTCCTCCATCACGCAGTCGGCCGCGACCCAGGCCACTTCCTTCTTCCAGGGAAGCTGGATCAGCGCATCGGGATCGGGCATGCCGAACAGATCGGGATGCGCCGGCGTCATGTCGAGGTAGGTGGCGAAGCCCGCGAACCCCGCGCCGTCCTTCTGCATGTCGGCGATGGCCTGCGCGGGAACCAGCTTGGCGCGCTGGCCACCGAACAAATCCGTGTAGGAGATCATGAAGTAACGGATGCCGCGCTCTTTCGCGACGCTAGCCAGGTCCTGTGACATATCTTTTCCCACGACGACGCTTTGGTTGACGCTCGACTGCTTTTTCCAGAACCCGGAAAGCATCTTTAGAACTTGCCCTCACCGGGGATCCAGCTCGTGCCGGCGAGGGGAACGCGTGCCATGGCAGCGGCCTCGATGGTCAGCGCGCACAGATCCTCCGGCTCGAGATTGTGGACATGATTGTGACCGCAGGCGCGCGCGATGGTCTGCGCCTCGAGCGTCATCACCTTGAGGTAGTTGGCGAGGCGGCGGCCGGCGAGCACCGGATCAAGGCGGCTGGCGAGCTGCGGATCCTGGGTGGTGATGCCGGCGGGGTCGCGTCCCTCGTGCCAGTCGTCATAAGCGCCGGCGGTGGTGCCGAGGGCTTGGTATTCGCTTTCGAGCACCGGGTCGTTGTCACCGAGAGCGACGAGCGCCGCGGAGCCGATCGATACTGCGTCGGCGCCGAGCGCCAGGGCCTTCGCCACGTCGGCGCCGTTGCGGATGCCGCCGGAGACGATCAGCTGCACCTTGCGGTGCATGCCGAGGTCCTGCAGCGCCTGAACGGCGGGACGGATGCAGGCTAGCGTCGGCTGGCCGACATGCTCGATGAACACTTCCTGCGTTGCCGCGGTGCCGCCCTGCATGCCGTCGACGACGATGACGTCGGCGCCGGCCTTCACCGCGAGGGCGACGTCATAGTAGGGCCGGGCGCCGCCGACCTTGATGTAGATCGGCTTCTCCCAGTCGGTGATCTCACGCAGCTCGATGATCTTGATTTCGAGATCGTCGGGGCCGGTCCAGTCGGGATGCCGGCAGGCCGAGCGCTGGTCGATGCCCTTAGGCAGCGTGCGCATCTCGGCGACGCGATCGGAGATCTTCTGGCCCAGCAGCATGCCGCCGCCGCCCGGCTTGGCGCCCTGGCCGACGACAACCTCGATGGCATCGGCCTTGCGCAGATCGTCCGGGTTCATGCCGTAGCGCGAGGGTAGGTACTGGTAGACGAGGATTTGCGAATGGCCACGCTCCTCGGGCGTCATGCCGCCGTCGCCGGTCGTCGTCGACGTGCCGGCGAGCGTGGCGCCGCGGCCGAGCGCTTCCTTCGCGTTGGCGGACAGCGAGCCGAAGCTCATGCCGGCAATGGTGATGGGGATTTTCAGCTCGATCGGCTTCTTGGCGTAGCGCGTGCCGAGCGTAACCGCGGTCGAGCATTTCTCGCGATAGCCCTCGAGCGGGTAACGCGACATGGAGGCACCGAGGAACAGCAGATCGTCGAAGTGCGGGACCTTGCGCTTGGCGCCGCCGCCGCGGATATCGTAGATGCCGGTCGTCGCGGCGCGACGGATTTCGGAAAGCGTGTAGTCATCGAAAACGGCGGACTTGCGCGGCGTCGTGGGCGGGTTGTGATAGCTCATCAGTAGGCGTCCGCGTTGTCGATGTTGAAGGTGTAGAGCTTGCGGGCAGAGCCGTAGCGGCGGAATTCCTTCGGCGTGACGCCGTTGAGGCCCGCCTTCTTAAGGAGGCCGGCGACGGCCTCCAGATGCTCGGCGCGCATTTCCTTTTCGATGCAGTCGGCGCCGAGGCTCTTGACCGAGCCGCGCACGAACAGCTTCGCCTCGTAGATCGAATTGCCGAGCGCATCGCCCGCATCGCCCAGCACGACGAGGTTGCCGGTCTGCGCCATGAACGCCGACATGTGGCCGATGTTGCCTTTGACGACGATGTCGATGCCCTTCATCGAGATGCCGCAGCGCGAGGACGCGTTGCCCTCGACCACCAGAATGCCGCCGCGACCGGTGGCGCCGGCGTACTGGCTGACATCGCCTTTGACGACGACCTTGCCCGACATCATGTTCTCGGCGGCCCCTGGTCCGGCTGAGCCGTGCACGACGATGGTCGCCTGCTTATTCATGCCGGCGCAGTAGTAGCCGACGGGGCCCTTCACCTCGATGTTCAGAGGTGCGTCGACGCCGACGGCGACGGCATGCTGACCCTTCGGGTTGAGAACTTCCCACTGCGTCTCGTTGGTTCCGGCCGTTTGCTTGTGCAGAAGCTGATTGAGTTCGCGCAAGGGTGTTGTTGCGAGATCGACGGTCCGCATTGCGCTTACCGCTCCCAGAAGTAGACGGTTGCGGGCTCGGGCTCCCAGACGCGCGCATTGTCGACTCCGGGCAGGCCGGCGAGGGCGCGGTATTCGGAACCGAAGGCGACGTACTGATCGGTCTCCGCCATGACCGCCGGCTTGCAGGCGATCGGGTCGCGCACCACGGCAAAGCCGTTCTTGGTGCCGACGACGAAGGTGAAGAAGCCGTCGAGATCGTCGAGGCTCTTCTGCAGAGCTTCGCCGAGGTTCATGCCCTGGTTCATGCGCCAGGTGATGTAGGCGGCGGCGACCTCGGTATCGTTTTCGGTCTCGAAGGTCATGCCGTCATGGATCAGGTCGCGGCGCAGGTTGTGGTGGTTCGACAGCGAGCCGTTATGCACGAGGCACTGATCGGGGCCGGTCGAGAAGGGATGCGCGCCCATGGTGGTGACGGCGCTTTCGGTGGCCATGCGGGTGTGACCAATGGCGTGCGAGCCCTGCATCTTGGTGAGATCGAAGCGGCTCGCCACCTTCGTCGGGTAGCCCACCTCCTTGTAGATCTCGATCGCCTCGCCGCTGCTCATGATGCGCAGCGCCGGATGTCCGGTGCGCAGCGCCTCGCGCGCCGCCGACGCTTTGTCAGCCGGCACGGTCAGCACGCCGTGGCTCGATTTGCGCTCTAAGCTGACGTCGGCGCCGACGGCCTTGGAGATCGCAGCCGTGAGGCCGGCGAAACCGCGGTCGGGGTCGGGCGACTGCAGCGTGATCTTGGCCTTGCCCTTGTGGGCTGGGCCGTAGACGGCAAAACCTGCCGAATCCGGGCCGCGCTCGCACATGGTCGAGAGCATTGTTGAGGTGAGCTCACCGAGCCTTGGCTCGAGTTTGGCGTCCTTTAAGAACAGGCCGACGATGCCGCACATTTTCCTACGGTCCCCACAGCTTATGGTACCTGCAAAACTTAGCAGGGCGTCCGAGATAATTCAACTGGTGTGAATACTATTTTCCCGAGAGGCAACTTTTTGGCCATGGCGCCATTCCTCGTAGCGGATCCGCGCGATGCGATAGGCATCTGGAATCGACAGCGCCCAGACGAAGAGGCCGCCCGCCGAACGACCGATGAAAGAGGTGTCCGGAGTCGTCGTGTGCCAACACAGCAGCGCCAGCAGCAGCGAGAAGAACGCAAAGCCGAAGCCCCGTTGCGGTGCGCCGATGGCAACGTGCCCGGCGCCCGGGGCGAGGATGGCGAGGGCGAGAACGATGTACGGGTTGAGAGGCCGTTTGCCGCTCATGCCGCGCGCGCCCGGCCGTAGGCGCTGGTGACGGCGCGGATGGCCTGCAGGTTGTCGAGCACCGTGGCGAGATCCTGGCGCGGCACGCTGGCGTTCTCGAACACCGATTGGCGCAGCAGCAGATGATCGCCGCGTTTGCCCTCGCCGGCCTGGCGGATGATGCGCAGGCCGCGCGGCGTGATGGCGATCTCCTTGATGCGCGGGTCGGCGAGCGCCTTGGCGAGCGTCGGAGCGAGATCGTACGAGCAGACGGTCGGCGCCGGCGTCGCCGCGGATCAGCACCTCGTCGGGGAAGCCGGCCGGCGTTTCGAGCCGCTGCTCGAAGCGCGAGGTGAGCGAGTAAAATTCGGTGCCCGCGGGGCGGACGAGGATGGCGAGGCTAGGAAGGCCGTCGTTGCGATCGAGCAGCGTGGTCGACATCCACAGCTGCGGCAGGCGGCGGATGGTCATCGTATCGCAGAGAAGATCGACGCGGACCTCGCTGCCGCGATGATAGCCGGCAAGGCGCGGGAAATGGTCGTCGGCGTGCGTGAGCTGGGCGCGATCGAGTGCTTCACCGCAGTCGTCCAGCACGCTGCGGCGGGCAGCCTTGGCGGCGCGGCTGTCGCGCATGCCGACAATGGTGAGGGCCGCAAGAGAGCCGGCGCCGAGAAGAAGGGATCAATGACATCGTTCGTTCGCTCACGCGTCACTTGATGGATTCGGCTCGATAGTGAGGCAGGTGGCGATCCCCGCAGAGCCAGCCGGGGATCGCCGGGGAGGTGCCGCGGGCCTGGAAACCCGCGGCACAACACTGTTGTGGCGTCAGTAACCGACCGGACGCGGCCAGGCCATCGTGAACTGATCGCCGCGTTTCACGTATTTGTAGCGGTGGAAGGCGAACCACGCCGAGACGATGATGTAGAACACCATCATCGCCACGAGCTGCGTGCCGTAGCCGAGGAACACCGCGAAGTAGGTGAGCGCGCAGATCAGGAACAGCACGATCGCTGGCAGCGGGTGGAACGGATGCACGTAGCCGCGGCGGATCGAGCCCAGCGGCCACTTCGTGCGGAACATCACCATGTTGAAGGACATGAAGGTGTAGCCGAGAAGTCCCGACAGGATCGAGAACGTGATGACCTGATCGAGCGGCGCGCCGAGTGCGAAGATGAGCGCGACGGGAACCAGGAACACGATCGACCGGAACGGCGTGCGGTACTTGGGATGCACCGCGCCGAACCACACCGGCAGATACCGATCGCGTCCCATGGAGAACCATGCGCGCGAGGCATCGTTGATGCAGCCGTTGGCCGAGGCGAGCGTCGAGAAGATGGTGCCGACGAACAGGAACACCATCAGCCACAGAGACCCGGTGAGTCGCGCCGCATCGAACAGCGGCGTGATCGCCTGACCCAGATACTCCCACGGCATCAGACCGACGCAGATGTACCAGGTCATCGTCGCCGCAACGAGCAGCGTGATCATGCCGGTCATCGTGCCGAGCGGCAGCGCGCGCGCGGGTGAGCGAACCTCTTCGGCCGCCTGCGTCGTGCCTTCGATACCGAGGTAGAACCACAGGCCGAAGTGCAGCGCCGCGATGACGCCGAGCCAGCCGTAAGGCAACCCAGTGAGCAGCTCGGCCGGCTTCAGGACGTCGTCGGTCCACGGGCGAACGGCCGCGAACAGAACGACGATCGCGAAGCAGGCGATGGCGGTGACGATGAGGCTGAAGGTCAGCGTCGCGAACACGCCGCGGTAATTGAGCCACGCGAGCGCGACGATGGTGAGCACGATGAACGGTTTGTCGTGCACGCTTTCGAAGCCTGCCATGCCGCCCACAGCTTGCACGAGATAGCCGGCGGTGATGGCGTTGCCAGCTTCGAGCATGGTGTAGGCGAGGACGAGGAACAGGCCGACGTTGAAGGCCATGAGCGGGCCGACAATGTGTTTGGCCTGCGCGTACTGACCGCCGGCGGCGGCGACCGTAGAGGTCACCTCGCTGTCGATCATGGCGACGCAAGTGTAGAGCATGCCCGCCGTCCAGCAGGCGATGAGGGCGGCAAGGGCGCCGCCTTTGCCAACGGCGAAGTTCCAGCCCATGTACTCGCCGACGAGCACGATGCCGACGCCGAGGGCCCAGACGTGGCCCGGGCCGAGAACGCGCAACAGCGAGACCTTCTCGCCGTGGATTGCTGTCGATTGGGTCACCGGTGGCCCCCCTGGTGCGGAGGATCGATCACGAGGACGTCCTCGATCTCGCCTTCCCTCGATGAAATGAGCGTCTGTTCCGCGTACTTGCTGTTGGTGCGGATCATGTCGAAGAGCATCCACAGACCGAGTACGGCGGAGATGCCCCATGCCGCGTATTCCAGCAGCTGGAAGTTATTCAGGTTTTCCATTGAAGCTCTCCGTTACCGGTCGAAACGCTCGGCGATGACGTCTTTGTATTCCTTCGCCGACAGGCGGAAGACGAATACGAAGTAGACGATCACCACGAGCGCCGTGACGATGAGTGCCGGTACGCTGAAGGAGTAATCGAACCGCGAGGCGATCATGTCGTGGGCGGTCTCGGGCGTGTAGCCGAGCTTCTCCCACTGCGCCTGCATGGTTGCGTTCTGTCCCATGCCCGCCCACGTCTTGTCGGCGAACTCGATCGCAGTCTTGCCGCCGCCGGCGAGGCCGAAGTAGACGGGTGCGAAGAGGCTGGCGACGACGAGGACGAGGAGGAACAGCGAGTCGATGAGCTGCCCGAACTTCGACTGCTCGGGGGGCTGGTACGGTGCTTTGGCCATGTTTCCCTCCCTCAAGCCACGCCGCGCAGGGCGTCGAGGTAGTGAAGGTCCAGACCGTAGATGTGCTCCTTGTCGCCGGAGTAGTGCTGGATCATGGCGAAGATGGAGGCGGTGTTGAACAGCAGCACGACGCCACCGGCACCGGCGAGCGCGTACATGACCTCCGGTGTGCCGACGAGGGGCAGCACCTTCCAGAAGACGAACCCGTATGTCGCCCAGAGAGCGGCGACGGCAAACACTGCCCATCGCCGATCGCCCGCGTACATGGATTGCACGCGTGAATCGTTAGTGCTCTTTTGCATTGAGCTCCCCTTGGCTAGCTTTTCATTCCACCCGAGTGAAGTTGCCTTAGAGGCAACCTATTTTTATATGCGGAAAATTCTGCGACGGGTTGACGCAAGTTGTCAAGCCGTAGAGTCCCTGATTTTACGCCGCCTACGAGAGTCAAGCCCAGAAATTCCGCATCATGGTGATGCTTTGAGCACTTGAATGATCGGAAATTTTCTTGCACTCTGGGAATGACATTATGACGTTCATGACGCCCTGCCCCTGGTCTTCGGAGGCCGATTAGACCGATGCCTTTCGCCCTCCTGAAGTACGCGCTGGCCAAAGAACACCCGGACGATCCGCACTTTCGCTGGAGCCCGGAGCTCAAGTCCTCGTACGACGTGGTCGTCATCGGCGCCGGCGGTCATGGCCTCGCCATCGCCTATTATCTGGCGACGCAGCACGGCATCAAAAACGTGTGCGTGCTGGACAAGGGCTGGCTTGCGGGCGGCAACACCGCGCGCAACACCACGATCATCCGCGCCAACTATCTGACGCCCGAAGGCGTCAACTTCTACAAGGAATCGGTCGACCTCTGGCGCGGGCTGTCGAACGACCTCGACATCAACATGATGTATTCCGAGCGTGGGCACTTCACGCTTGCGCACACGGATGCCGCGATGCGCACGGCGCGCTGGCGGGCCGAGGTCAACAAGCACCTGGGCGTCAACTCCGAAGTCATCGGCCCGGACGAGATCAAGCGTCTGTGCCCGACCATCAACATCGACGACGACGTGCGCTACCCGATCCTCGGCGCCCTCTATCATCCGCCCGGCGCCATCGCGCGCCACGACGCGGTCGCCTGGGGCTACGCCAAGGAGGCGATCAAGCGCGGCGTCGAGGTGCACACGCAGACGGGCGTCAACAAGATCATCGTCGAGAACGGCCGCGCCGTCGGCGTCGAGACCAGCCGCGGCGTCATCCGCGCCGGCAAGATCGTGCAGGCGGTGGCCGGCATGTCGAGCGAGGTGGCGCGCATGGCGGGCTTCCTGCTGCCCATCCGCACCATTCCGCTGCAGGCCTGCGTTTCCGAGCCCGTGAAGCCGATCCTCGACCAGATCATCGTGTCGGGTTCGTTGCACGTCTACATCTCGCAGTCGGCGCGCGGCGAGATGGTGATGGGCGGCGCCACCGATCCATACGGGCTCTACTCGTCGCGCTCGACGCTCGATTTCAAGGAAAGCCTGATGGCGCACATGCTGGAGCTGTTCCCGTTCATGGGCGAGCTCAAGGTGCTGCGCCAGTGGGCCGGCATGGCCGACATGACGCCGGATTTCTCGCCGGTGATGGGGCTCACGCCGGTGCAGAACTACTACATCGACGCCGGCTGGGGGACGTGGGGGTTCAAGGCGACGCCGGTGTGCGGGGTGCGCATGGCCGAATGCATCGCCACCGACAAGCAGCCGGATCTGTTGAAGCCGTTCGCGCTCGATCGCTTCCGCTCGTTCGATCTCGTCGGCGAAAAGGGTGCAGCTTCGGTCGGGCACTAATCGGGACACACAGCCGCTATGAAAATCCTGACGTGCCCGATCAACGGGCCGCGCAACATCTCGGAGTTCGTTTGGGGAGGGGAGGTGAAGGCGATGCCTGACGCCGCCTCCAGCGACGATCAATGGACCGAGTACCTTTTCCTCGAGCAGAACGTTGCCGGCGAGATCTACGAATGGTGGCTGCACGCGCCGACCAACACCTGGTTCATCGCGCGCCGCAACACGATGACGGACAACGTCATCGAGACGATGACGGTCGACGCGTACTTCGCGCGCACGAGTGCCCAGAGTGGCGGGAGCGCAGCATGAGCGCGGGATCTGGCCGCCTCGAAGGGGCGGATTTCGGACTGCTGATCGATCGCAAGCGGCCGTTGTCGTTCACGTTCGACGGCCGGCTGCACAGCGGGTTCGAGGGCGACGTGATCGCCTCGGCGCTGTACGCGGAGGGGCGCACGCTGCTGTCGCGCTCGTTCAAGTATCACCGCCCGCGCGGCGTGCTGACGATGTCCGGCCAAGACGCCAACACGATGGTGCAGGTAGGGGCGCAGCCGAATGTCCGCGCCGATCAGCACGCCATCGCCGAAGGCATGGCGGTGGAATCGGTCAACCGCCTGGGCCCGCTCGACTATGATCTCTACGCGAGTATCGGTCTATTCAGCCGCTTTCTGCCCGTCGCCTTCTACTACAAGACGTTCTACTGGCCGCGCGGGGTGTGGCAGCACTTGTTCGAGCGCCCGATCCGCATCATGGCCGGCCTCGGCAAGCTGAAGCCCGGCGCGCCGCACAAATATTACGACAAGGCCTACCTGTTCGCCGACGTGCTGGTCATCGGCGGCGGACCCGCCGGTCTCGAGGCGGCGATTGCCGCTGCGGAAGCTGGCGCGGATACGCTGCTGATCGACGATGGTGCTCAACTGGGGGGCTCGTTGCTCTTCGGCCGCGATGGCGGCGACCGCGCCAGCGTCATCGGGCGGCGGGCAGCTCTCGCGCAGCGCGCGCGCTCGACACCCAACCTGCGCATCATGAGCGAGACGACGATCACCGGGGTGTTCTCCGACAACTGGTCGTCGGCCGTGCGCGCCAACCGCTTCTACAAGATCCGCAGCAAGGAGACGGTGATCGCCACCGGCGCCTTCGATCAGCCGCTGGTCTTCCGCAACAACGACCGCCCCGGCATCATGTTCGCCGATGCCGCGCAGCGATTGATGCGGCTTTACGGCGTCAAGCCCGGCACGCGTGCCGTGATCGCGACGTCGAACCGCTTCGGCTACGAGGCGGCTCTCGACCTGCTCGACGCGGGAATTCCCGTTGCCGCCGTCGTCGATCTCAACCCCACGGCCGACAGCCCGTCGGCGGAGGCCGTGCGCGCTCGCGGCGTGCGCATCATTCCCGGGGCGACGCTGGTCGACAGCAGGGGGCGCAAGCGCGTGTCGTCGGTGGGGGTGGCGCGCATCACCGGCGAAGGCCAGACGGCAAAAAGCACCGAGTGGATCGACTGCGATCTCGTTCTCATGAGCGTCGGCTTCTCGCCTTCGCTCAATCTCGCCAGCCACGCAGGCGCCAAGGTCGTCTTCGACCCGGCCATCAACATGCATCGCGCGATAGATCTGCCGGCCGGTATCTCGCTGGCCGGCGCCGCGGCCGGCGTGTGGTCGCAGGCGGGCGTGATCGGCGATAGCCGCCACGCCGGAGCGGCCGCCGCCGCGCGCGTGCTGGGTCGCGCGCCCGAGCCGCGCTCAGACGTCGTCGCGGATCCGTCGGCCCAGCTCGTCAATCACCCGTATCCGATCTTCGGCGCCAAGGGCTTCGACTTCCTCGACTTCGACGAGGACATCCAGTCGAAGGACATCGTCAACACGATCAAGGACGGCTACGACGACATCCAGCTGGTGAAACGCTATTCGACCGCCGGCCTCGGGCCGAGCCAGGGGCGCCACGCCAACCTCAACACGATCCGCATCGTCGCGCGCGCGACCGGCAAGTCGATCGAATCCATCGGCACGACGACCTACCGCCCGCCGCTAGTGCCGGAGAAGTTTGCGGCCCTTGCCGGACGCGGCTTCGAGCCGGTGCGCCACACCGCCATGCATAGCCGGCACGTCGAGCGCGGCGCGCAAATGATGATCGCCGGGCTGTGGATGCGGCCCTCCTATTACGGTTCGAAGGACGCAGCGACGGCCTCGATCGAACGCGAGGTGCGCGCCGTGCGCGAAGGCGTCGGCATGATCGACGTGTCGACGCTCGGCGGCCTCGAAGTGCGCGGGCCGGATGCGGCCGCCTTCATCGAACGGATGTACACGTGGGCCTACGAGAAGCAGCAGATCGGCCGCGCCCGCTACGCATTGATGACCGATCAGACCGGCGTCGTCATCGACGACGGCGTCGCCGCACGCCTGCACGAGCGCCATTTCTACGTGACGGCGACGACCGGCGCCGTCGATCAGGTCTACCGGCAGATGACCTGGTTCAATTCGCAATGGAAGATGGACGTCGACGTTGCCAACGTCACGGCGGCATATGCGGGCATCAACCTCGCGGGCCCGCACGCGCGGACCGTAATCGAGAAGCTCGAAAGCGACATCGATTTCTCGGCGGCGGCATTCCCCTACATGGCGGCGCGGGTGGGCAAGCTCGCCGGCATTCCGGTGCGCATCCTGCGCGTCGGCTTTGTCGGCGAGCTGGGCTACGAGATCCATGTCCCGTCGGGCCTCGGCGAGGCGCTGTGGGACCGCTTGATGGAGGCGGGCCAGCCGTTCGGCATGGTGCCGTTTGGCGTCGAGGCGCAACGCATCCTGCGGCTGGAGAAGGGACACATCATCGTCGGCCAGGACACCGACGGACTGACGCATCCCGCCGAAGCCAACATGGAATGGGCGCTGGGCAAGAAAAAGCCGTTCTACGTCGGCAAGCGCGCCGTCGACATGCAGATGGCGAAGGGCGTAACGCGCAAGCTCGCCGGTTTTGCGATGCTCGATGCCAGCGCGCCGATGCCGAAGGAATGCCACCTCATCATCCGCAATGGGGATATCGCCGGACGCATCACGTCCGTGACGCGCTCACCGACGCTCAACAAGGTCGTCGGTCTCGCCTACCTGCCGCCCGACCTCGCGGAACCCGGCCAGCGCTTCGAAATCCGCGTCGACGGCGGCCACATGGTGAATGCGGAGACGGTGGCGACGCCGTTCTACGATCCCGAAAACAAGCGGCAAGAGCTGTGACGAGGAGCTTGAGCATGGTCGATCCCCTCGCGTATGCGCGCCGCTCGCCACTGCGCCGTCGGCTCGAAGCCGAAGGCGCGGCATGGGGCGATCTGGGCGATGTTGCGATCGCCGAGACGATTGGCGATGTGGCACCGACCGGCGGCATCGCCATCGTCGATCTGTCGCCGCTGCCGCGACTTGGCTTCAAGGGCCGAGGGACAATTCCCGCCATGCAGAGCCGCGGTATCACTGTCGAGGCGACGCCCAATCGCGCCTTCCGCCAGCCGGATGGCGGCCTGTGCCTCGTTCTGGCGCCCGGCGAGGTGATCCTTCTGTCAAACCTCGCCGGCGCCGGCGAGAGGCTTGCACAACTCGAAAGCGCCTGGCGCATCGAAGACGAGGAACGGACCTATCCGCTGCCGCGCCGTGACAGCCACGCGTGGCTGGCGGTGGCCGGGCAAGCAGCGCCGGAGATGTTCGCCAAGCTGTGCGCTATCGATCTGCGGCATGAAAAGTTCGCCGATCTCGCCATCGCGCAAACGTCGATTGCCAAAATGTCCGCCATCCTCACCCGTGCCGATATTGGACCCAATCCCGTTTTCCACTTGCTTGTGGACAGTGCCGCCGCCTTATACTTCTGCGATTGTCTCCTCGATGCGTCCGATGAGTTCGGCGGGCGCATTGTCGGACTAAAAGAATTGCAGAAGTCGAAGGCGGATGAAGAAGACCACCACGCGTGAAAAACCCGCGTCAAAGTCGCGGGCCGTCGACAGCCAGCTCGACGCCCTCAGCGAGCTTCCGCGCGGCTCGGACATAAACGCCAAGCCGGGGCGCGTCTCCCGGCACGTCACGGCGAAGAAGATCTCCCTCGCTGGTGAGCAGGACCCGCATGCGCTGCAGGGCGCGCGCGACAACATGCTGGAAGTGGCCATTGGCCGCGAGGTGCGCGGCTTCCGCAACAAACTCGGCATTACGGCGTCCGACCTTGCGCGCGCCGCCGACCTGTCGCTCGGCATGCTGTCGAAAATCGAGAACGGTGTTACCTCGGCATCGCTGACGACACTGCAGCGTCTGTCGAAGGCGCTCGGCGTGCCCGTGACATCGCTGTTCCGCCGTTTCGAGGAGCGGCGCGACGCGGTGTTCGTCTCCGCCGGCCAGGGATTGCTGATCGAGCGGCGCGGCACGCGAGCCGGGCACCAGTACCAGCTGCTCGGCCATACGGGCGGACTATCCGGTTCGGTCGTCGTCGAGCCCTACGTTATCACGCTGACGGAAGAGTCCGAGGTGTTCCCGCTGTTCCAGCATGGCGGCCACGAGCTGATCTTCGTGCTCGAGGGCGAGGTCGTCTATCGCCACGCCGACAAGCTCTATCCGATGAAGCCCGGGGACAGCCTGTTTTTCGACGCCGATGCCCCGCACGGCCCGGAAGAGCTCGTGAAGCTGCCGATCCGCTTTCTGTCGGTGATCAGCTATTCGCGCGAGCTTACCTGACCTGGATCAGGGCCTTATTGAACGACAGCTTGCAAATCGTCAGGGCCGGGAATATCTGTTTCCCCGCGGGAAATAACCTCCCACGGGGCCCGATGCTGCCGCGCGTCGCTATCTTTCAACACGCCACAAACTGTCATCCCGGGACGCTCGCCGGCCATTTCGTGGCCGACGGCATCACGCCGACAATCATCAAGCTCGATCGCGGCGATGAAATTCCCGATCTCGATCGCTTCGACATCCTCATGGCGATGGGCGGCCCCATGGACGTCTGGGAGGAGGACCAATACCCGTGGCTGAAGGACGAGAAGGCCGCCATCCGCGCATGGGTCGCCGAGCACGACAAGCCCTTTCTCGGCGTCTGCCTCGGGCATCAGCTGCTGGCCGATGCGCTGGGCGGCGAAGTCGGCCCGGCCGCGGTGGGCGAGATCAATTTGCTCGACATCGCGCTCAGCCAGGCGGGACGTGCGCATCCGCTTTATGCGGGCTTCGGCGAGACCAAGCGCGGCGTGCAGTGGCACGGCGCCGAAGTTAGGTCGCTGCCGCGCGGTGCCGTGGTTCTCGCCTCGACCCGCGATTGCCCGATCGCCGCGTTCGCTGTCGGCTCGTCGGCATTCGGTCTTCAGTACCACGTCGAGGCCACCGATCAGTCGATCGTCGATTGGTCGTCCGGGCCCCCGGGTTCGGACTCGCTGCGGCGGCTGCACCCGGAGGGCTACGGCACGAAACTACGCTCCCGCGTCAGCGACGGCTTTGCCGAGCTGCTCGGCAACTCGCGCCGCCTCTACGACAACTTCATGCACATCGCCGTCGCCCGCCTCGTCCGCTGACCGAGCGCGCTTACTCGCAGCGCCAGCCGTAGAGCCAGTCGTAGCGGGCCATGAGGCGCTGCGCCGGCACGTGGCGTAGCACAAGATTGCGTGCCGCCGCCTGTGGTCCCGAGAGATGAAAGATACGCCCGTTGCGGCGCGAGGCGCGCGCGACGCGCAAAGTGCGTGGCCGGCGCTGGCGCTGATACCACTTGAGCGCCGTTGCGACGTCGTGTGGATGGCGCCGCATCGCCTCGGCGACCACCATCGCGTCCTCGAGCGCCATGACGCCGCCCTGGGCGAGGAACGGCAGCACCGGATGCGCCGCGTCGCCCAGCAGCGCGATCGGCCCGCGCGTCCATTGCTGCGGCACCGGCAGCGTGTGCAGCGCCCATTGCTTCCACGTCCGCGCCTGCAGGATCAGCGCTTGCAGCGGCTCGGCGCACGCGGGCATCTTCTGTTGCACCCAGGACGGCGGGACGGGAGCGCTCCAGTCGCCGATCTCGTGGCGGTCATCGAGCACGACAATGACGGCCAGCTCCTCGCCGCCCGACACCGGGTAGTGCACCACGTGCGCGTTGCGGAACAGCCAGATGGTCGTCTCCGGCCGGTGGAAATCCTCCGGCAGATCATCGATCGGGATGACGCTGCGCGCGGCGCTCTTGCCGCAGAAAGTCGGCGCCGTCGCGTCGAACATCAGCTTGCGCAGCGGCGACCAGATTCCGTCGGCGGCAATCAGCGCCTTGCCGGCCCACGCCTGGCCGTTGGGCGAAGCAACCGCGACGCGCGCCGCATCGCTCGCGATTTCCGCTGCGTCGAAGCCCATCGACAAGGCGATCAGCGGCTCGGCGCGCACCGTCTGCAACAGCGCCGCGTGGAGATCGCGGCGATGCGCCGCCCAGTAGGGCGCGCCGTGGCGCATGGCGATCCAGCGCCCCAGCGGCATGCGGGCCAGCTCCGCCCCGCTACGGCCGTCGCGAACGCTCAGGGCCTCCGGGATGCCGACATGCGGGCGCAATGCGTCGGCAACGCCGAGCTGGCGCAAAATGCGCGTGCCGTTGGGGCCGATCTGGATGCCGGCGCCGTCCTCGAGGAATGCCGGGCGGCGCTCCAAAACATGCGAGGCAATGCCATGACGCGCGAGCGCCAGCGCGGTGGCGAGCCCGCCGATGCCCCCGCCGGCGATGAGCACCGGACCGGGCTGGCCTTGGCGTGCACGCGCCAGCGCCGCTTCGGCGTTCTCGTTGGCCTGCGGATCGAGCTGTAGCACGGTCATGGAATACTACGGCCGTGGGGGTGCAGCGCTGGCGCCTTGCGAAGAGCGTTAAGCCGCTGCCGCTAGGCGGCGTCCTCGATGAGGCTGACGAGGCAGCCGACGGGATCGCTTTCGTCGACGCCAAGGCGCGGGTCGTAGATGTAAAGCGTCGAGCAGTAGGGGCAGAGGATCTGACCGTCGGCGCCCATGTCGAGATAGACATGCGGATGGTCGAACGGCGGGCGGGCGCCCATGCAATTCAGCTCGCGCACGCCGATGAAGATCTTCTCGGCGCCCTGATCGTTGGCGAGGTGTGGAACGGGGCTGGAGGCCATTGAATTGCCCTGCAGTTTTTGACGAATGACGCCTCGACCATAGCCGCGCCGGACGCCAAATGATAGGGGTGCGGGTGTTGGGCCAAGGTGTCGAGAGAGGCGTTGAGCGGTGCAAACATTCAACTCCGACGGCGTGGAAATCGCCTATCTCGACGAGGGCTCCGGAGATCCGGTGCTGCTCATCCACGGCTTTGCGTCGAACGTTGCCACCAACTGGGTGGATACCGGCTGGGTGAAGTCGCTGACCGGGGCCGGCTATCGCGTTATCGCCTATGACAACCGCGGCCACGGACACAGCGAGAAGCTGTACCGGCTCGAAGACTACGGCGCGCCGATCATGGCCGAGGATGCACGCCGGCTGCTCGACCACCTCGGCATCCACTCCGCACATGTCATGGGCTACTCGATGGGGGCGCGCATCTCGGCGTTCCTTGCATTCGCGCACCCAGAGCGCGTGCGCAGCCTCGTGTTCGGCGGTCTCGGCATCAACATGGTGCGCGGCGTCGCCGGCACGGGGCCAGTGGCGCACGCACTCGAGGCCGCCACCATCGACGAGGTAACGAACCCGACGGCGCGAACCTTTCGCGCCTTCGCCGAGCAGACCAAGAGCGACCTGAAGGCGCTTGCCGCCTGCATCCGCTCCGCCCGTGCGCCTATCACGCCCGAGGCGCTGGCCGCGTTGCGTTGTCCGGTGCTGGTCGTTGTCGGCGAAAGGGACGTGATCGGCGGCTCGGCGACGGCGTTGGCCGCACTCATTCCCGGTGCCCAAGGGATGGCGTTGGCGGACCGCGACCACCAGAAGGCGGTCGGCGACAAAGGCTTCAAGGAGGCGGTGCTGAGCTTCCTGGCCGAGCAGCGCTAAGCTGCTGATGCACCCGGAAAATACGAGGCCCCGGCAGTCCGCCGCCAGGATCTCAAAAGACAAACGCGGGGTTGCCAAGAGATCGGCGGCCGAACCAATGCCGGGGCCAAGACGCAGTACACTCTCAAGAGATGCAGCACATACGCACTACGAATTGGCCGCTGCCTGAGGGCCCGGATTACCTCCGGACACCCAACACTTAGCAACTTAACTATGACAGGTCTGTAGACGCGTAAGGCCGCGCCCTCTTCCGGTTGTGGATAACCGATCAACCGCCGTTGTCCCGCCTTCAGTTCTCTGAAGCGCGCCGCAATCGAATCGCAAATGCGCCGGAAAGAGCTGGTCTCTATGTCCCCGGGAAGATGGCTGATTCACAATCCGTTAGGGTTACCGCGGTTACCGTCCAGCCATGCCATCCGTCCGTTTCTGCGTAGTTCTTGGCATCTTTTGCACCCTGCTGCTGTCTGCATGCGGCGGCGGGGGCGAATACTTTGTGACCAAGGATGAACCCTGGCGCGAGACCGAAGAGCGGGCCTGTCTCGCTTCCGGTGTCGTGCAGGAAAGCCCCTTCCTCAAAACAAAATTGTCACTTGGCGGCCCGAGCGTGTGCGGTGCCGAGCGGCCGTTCGAGCTGGCTGCCGCCGACGGTGGGCGCGTGAGCTTGCGGCCGGCGGCGCTGTTGCGCTGCCCCATGATCCCGCAGGTCAACCGCTGGGTGTCGACGGTGATCGAGCCGGCGGCGCAGCGCATCTATGGCGTCCCGCTGGCCGAGTTGAAGATCGCCGGATCCTACGCCTGCCGGCCGATGAACAACGCCTTCGGCGCGCACCTCTCCGAGCACGGGCACGCCAACGCGCTGGACGTATCCGGGTTCGTGCTGGCCGATGGCCGCAGCATCTCGGTGAAGAGGGGGTGGCGCGGCGACTATCGCGATAGCGCGTTCCTGCATGCGGTCCGCGCGGGTGCATGCGAGCACTTCACGACCGTGCTCAGCCCCGACTATGACAGCAACCACCACGACCATCTGCACGTCGACCTGGCGCGGCGCGGGGCGGACGGCCTGCGCACCGTATGCAAGTGATGACAGCGAAGCTCAGTCGTCGTCGGGATCGCAGGCGACCGGGAACTCCATGTCGGAATCCCAGCAAACGATGTCGGGCTGAATTCTCGCACTGGCCGGCATCGGGGTCGCCGACGCGGCCATGACGGCTAGCAGCAGCAGAGCGATGCGCATCGCGTTTCTCCCCTCACCAACTGCCCCAGCGTAGCGCTTTTTAGTTGTCACCACCAGCGCGTGCAAAGGTGGGCTCCCCGTCTTCCTCGGCATTGGAGGCCGATTTTCCCTGCTTGCGGGCGAAGTAGTCCTGCGCCGGAGTAATGGCCAGTGCAGCCATATCGTCGACCGAACGCGCCCGCAGCGCCCGCATGCCCGCGACGTCGATATCGCCGAGCTTGATGTGCTGGGCGTACTGCATGGCGACGAGCCCCTTGCCGTTGGACGCGCGCGCGTACTTGAAGACGTTGAACTCCATCACGTCGCTCTCCGGCGTCCAGGTGAGGAAGTCGATGATCGCTTCGCCCGTCTTCTCGTTCTCGACGATGGCGAAGTTGGCGTCCTTGTTGGTCTCCTTGACGACCTTGCCGACCATCTGCACGGCCGCTACCGGGTCATGGCCCATCTCCGGATAGGCGTGATAGGCGAACAGCTTCGTCCAGTCCTCGACCGTCTCGTCGGGGAGCGTGAACTCGGCGAGACCTTCGCCGGGCCGGCCGTCTTCCAACGTTGCCTGATCCTCGAAGTTGAGCGCGTAGCGGTCACCACCGAACTCGATCGTTGGCACCTCGGCGCGCGCCAGCGAGACGGTTGCCACCAGCGCAGCGAAGATGGGCAGGAGGCGCATCTCACATGCTCCTTCGATGATCGATCAGGATTGGGTGAGGTCGCGCTCGGCGACGACGCGGTCGAACGGCTCGGCATCGTTGCGGATCTTGTAGAGGAGGGCGCCGTCGCCGAGCGTCATCAGCTGCTCGATACGATAGGAGGCCTCAGGCGCGGCATAGCCGGTGACGAACCCGGTGAAATGCACGAACGATCCCACGTCCAGCTCGCGTCGCGACATACCGTTGCCCTCCATGCGCGCGGGGCGGTGCCCCCAGGCGTCAAAGGTAGGCGCAGGAGGCTGAACGATGCGTATCTCCGGTTGCAACAAATGGATGGAAGAGGTCTCGGCCCTGAGGACCCCTGGCGTTTGGCCATGGCCGTAACTATTTCCCGCACTGCGGCGAACCCTGGAGCGCAATATATCGTTATCGAAAAGCCGGATAAGACCATTTCCCGGTTCTTGGCCCTGTCGCACAACGTTCCGCTCCGCAAATCCAGAGGCTCTCGTGCTCTCAACGCTTCCGGTCGATGCGACCCCCCATCCCGAAGCCAAGCTCCGCGTTCCTGATCTCCACGAACGTCTGCGCTCCAGCCGCCAGCTGTCCCTCGCTCTTGCGGCACCGCTGAGCGACGAGGACCAGACGGTGCAGCCAATGGACGACGCTAGCCCGACGAAGTGGCACCTTGCGCATACGACTTGGTTCTATGAGAGCTTCATCCTGAAGCCGAACCTGCCCGACTATCGCGAGTTCTCGCCCGACTTCGAGTACTGCTTCAATTCGTACTACGAGAGCAAAGGCGAACGGCAGCCGCGCGGCCTGCGTGGGCTCCTGACGCGGCCGTCGGCGGCGCAGGTGCGCGCCTATCGCGCCCACGTCGACGAGGCGCTGACGCGTCTCTTCACGCAAGGCTTCGTCGACGAAGGGCCCGATCCCCTCGCCGTGCTGATCGAGCTCGGCATCAATCACGAGCAACAGCACCAGGAGCTGTTGCTCACCGACATCCTCAGCCTCTTCGCCGCCAATCCGTTGCGCCCCGCCTACCGCGATCCACTGCCGAAGGCGGAGCCGGTCGCCGGTGCGAGCGAGGCGCAGTTCATAAGTTTCGACGGGGGCATCCGCGGCATCGGTTACGACGGCGCCGGCTTCTCGTACGACAACGAGGGACCTCGCCACGACGTGCTGCTCTACCCGTACCGTCTCGCCGACCGCTGCGTGACCAACGGCGAGTGGCTCGCCTTCATGGAAGCCGGCGGCTATGGCGAGCCACTTGTTTGGCTTGCCGATGGCTGGGCGACGGTGAAGACGCAAGGCTGGAAGGCCCCCGGCTACTGGGAAGAGCGCGACGGCGTCTGGCATCAGATGACGCTGGAGGGGCTGCTGCCGGTCAATCCGCGCGCGCCCGTCACCCACATCAGCTATTACGAGGCGAACGCCTTCGCCAATTGGGCCGGCAAACGTCTTCCCACCGAGTTCGAATGGGAGGCGGCGACCGCCGGCTATCCCGTCGCCGGCAACGATCTCAGCACCAACGCACTGCGTCCGCGCCCCGCGATAACGGCGGGCGACGGCCGCCTCGCCCAAATGTTCGGCGACGTGTGGGAGTGGACCTCCAGCGCCTACCTGCCTTACCCCGGTTATCGCCCGGCGCCGGGCGCCGTTGGCGAGTACAACGGCAAGTTCATGGTCAGCCAGAACGTGCTGCGCGGCGGTTCGTGCGCGACGGCGCCGGGCCATGTTCGCGCCACCTATCGCAACTTCTTCTTCCCGCATCAGCGTTGGCAGTTCACCGGCCTTCGCCTCGCCGAGGATGCCGCATGAACGTGGAAGTCGGCCGCCGCATCATCGCGTCGGAGACGCGCAGCGATGTCCCAGCAGAGGCGCGTAGTGAGTTCGCCGACGCGTTGATCGCGGGGCTATCGGCGCGGCAGAAGTCGATCCCGTGCCGCTTCTTCTACGATGCGGAAGGCAGTGCGCTGTTCGAGGCCATCACGGAGCTGCCGGAGTACTATCCGACGCGCACCGAGACCGCGATCCTGCGCGACCACGCCGCCGACATGGCGGCGCTGGCGGCGCCCGGCGCGGTGCTGATCGAGTTCGGCTCAGGCTCCAGCATCAAGACTGAACTGCTGCTGGCTGAGATGCGTGATCTCCATGCCTACATGCCGATCGACATCAGCAGCTCAGCACTCAGCGAGGCGCAGGCACGTATCGCTACCCGCTTTCCCCGTCTGGCCGTGCTGCCGGTCGAGGCAGATTTCTCGCAGCCGCTGAAGCTCAGTGACAGCATTTCGGCGCGCCCACGCCTCGGCTTCTTCCCCGGCTCGACCATTGGGAACTTGACGGAGGGCGAAGCGGTGGAGCTGCTGGCCAACATGCGGGCAATCCTCGGCGACGGCGCCAGGCTGATCATCGGCGCCGATCTCAAGAAGGACGTGCGCCGGCTGATCGCCGCCTATGACGACGCGGCCGGCGTCACTGCCGCCTTCAACCTCAACCTGCTGCATCGCGCCAACCGCGAGCTGGGCGCCGATTTCGATGTCGGCCAGTTTGCGCACGCGGCGACCTACGACGTGCGCAACGGGCGCATCGACATGCATCTCGTCAGCCGGGCCGAGCAGAGCGTCGACGGTGCTCGGCCATCGCTTCCACTTCGCCATCGGCGAGCGCATCCACACCGAGCACTCCCACAAATACGACATCGACGGCTTCCAGGCGCTGGCCAAGCGTGCTGGCTGGTGGCCGCAGGTGGTGTGGACAGACGCTGAAAATCTGTTCAGCGTCCACGTGCTGGCGGCGGGCTGATCGCCGCGGACTGCCCCAGCCCCGCGAATTGCGCTAAAAGCTCGCCATGACATGGCACAAGGACGGCCCCGGCGCGCGGCGCGGCTACCATCACGGCAACCTGCGCGAGGCGCTGATCACGGCGGCGCTCGATCTCATCTCCAAGAAGGGGCCGGCGGGCTTCACCTTCGCCGACGCGGCGCGTGCGGCGGGTGTCAGCCCGGCGGCTCCTTACCGGCATTTCCGCGATCGCGACGCACTGATGGCCGACGTGGCCCGGCGCGGCTTCGAAGCTTTCACCGAGGCGCTGGCACGCGCCTGGGATGGAGGTAAGCCGGCGCCACGCGCCGCCTTCGAGAGGGTCGGGCGCGCCTACTTGGGCTTTGCCGCCAAGGAGCCGGCGCTGTTCTCCGCCATGTTCGAATCGGGCGTCCCGATCGGCGATTATCCGGAGGTGCGCGAAGCGGGCGATCGCGCCTTCGGCGTGTTGCGCGATGCGTGCGAGGCGGTGGCGGCGACGCTGCCGAAGGAAAAGCGGCCGCCGTCGCTGATGATGGCGCTGCACATCTGGTCGCTGAGCCACGGCATCGCGTCGCTGTTCGGCCGCGGCGACGCGGCGCGCCGCCCCATTCCGATGACGCCCGAAGACCTCCTCGAAGCCGCCGTGCTCATCTACCTCGAAGGCCTCGGCGTCCCGCCAGATAAGTGACCTGCCGCCAGTGCATTTGAAACGTCATCCCGGCCTGCGCCCGGATGACGGGTGTGGGTCAGAACCTCCCGAGCCGTGGCCTTCCTCGGCCATTTCGCGGTGACTGGCGAAGGGGGCCGAGTACTCCCATGTGTAGCCAACACGAGCGGGCGTCAGCCTGTCCAATTTTTTGAAGACGTCCACTTGACGGCCGGAACCACCGATGCCAACTATGTAAATGTGATGAACATTCACATGGAGTGAAAGCTGCGATGACTGGGGTTGTGACGACGCTCGACGATTACGGCAGGCCCGCCTGGATCGCCGTGATGGTCCTCGCCTTCATCCTGTTCTGGCCCGTGGGCCTCGCAATTCTCGCCTACCTGCTGTGGAGTGGACGCATGGGATGTGGACGGTACGGAGACATGAATCGCTGGCAGCGCCGCATGGCGGACCGGTGGGACAACAAGATGCAGCGCTGGGGCCGTGAGGTCCGCGGTTTCGCCTCGACCGGCAACGCCGCCTTCGACGACTACCGCGAGGACACCCTGCGCCGGCTCGAGGAAGAGCAGCGCGAGTTCCGCGAGTTCCTGGAGCGGCTGCGCAAGGCGAAGGACAAGGAGGAGTTCGACCAGTTCATGGCCGATCGCCGCTCACGTCCGAGCCGACAACGCGCAAGGCGCCGGCGCCTGATAAGCGCCGCGACGACAACCAACATCAAAAGCCGGGGCAGCAATTGCCCCGGCCCTCTCGTTCCCCGGTGATTGGAGCTCGCAAGCGATGCCCCTGCTGATCCTCTCTCTGATCTTCTTCTCACTGCTGTGGATGGTGTGGACCGTCATGTGGCTGTTCTGGCCCGTCGCTCTCTTGATCGGCGGCGCCGTGCTGCTGCGCGGACAGATGCGTCATTGGCAGCGGCTGGCGTCGGAGCAGCCCGAGGGTGCACGCCCGCAGCGTCAGCGCCCCTCGAGCGGCAACCGCGCGTTCGATGAATATCGCGACGCGACCCTGAACGCGCTCGATGAGGAGCGCAGCAAGTTCGGCGAGTTCCTGGAGCGCCTGCGCAAATCGAAGGACAAGGCGGAGTTCGAACGCTTCGTCGCCGACCGCCGCCAGCGGCCTTCGATCGAAGGCCCGCAAGGCGCCGGCGCCTAACTCAGGCGAAGCGCAGACAAACAAAAGCCAGGGCATCGCTGCCCTGGCTTTTTTGTTTGCCGATATTCCGCCACGATGTCATCCTCGGACTTGGTCCAGGTCAGCGATCAACAAGCTCAGCTCGCAGTTGGATCGTCAGGGCAAACATGCGCTGGGCGTGCTGCACCCTGGGTCCTCGGACAAGCCCGGATGCAGTTGGGCCGCGGTCGCCAGCCAAGTCAGCTGACGGCCGAAGGCGGTCAGCGGATGGTCTTGTCGAAGTTGAGCGCGGTGGCGAGGCCCTTGACGGTGTCGAGACCTTTGACGCCGAGCAGCGTCGCGCCATCGAGATCGGCGCCGGTCAGATCGGCGTCGGTCAGATCGGCGCCGGTGAAATCGGCCCGCGAAAGATCGGTGTCGGTGAGGTTGGCGCCCGTGAGGTCGGCACCGGCAAAGCGCGAGAACGTCATCACCGCGTGATCGAAGTTCGCCCCGCGCATGATGGCTTTGGTGAAGTCGCACGACTTCAAGAGGTTCCTGGCGAGCGTCGACAGCGTGCCCTGGCCGGGGCGCGCCTCGCGCGGCGTGAAGTTGGCGTTCGTCAGGTCGGCGCCATGGAAGTCGGCGCCCGACATGTTGGCCATGACGCGGATGCCGGTCAGGTTGGCGCCGGCAAAGCGAGGGGCATCGGCGAGGTTCTCGGTCAGGTCGGTGTAGACGGTCGGGCGCAGGATGCTGGCGCCGGAGAGATTGGCGCCGGAGAAGTCGGCGCGGATCAGCGTCGTGCGGTCGAGGCGCGAGCCGGCCAGGTCGGTGCCGCGCAGGTTGGCGCCGGTGAAATCGGCGGCGTAGAGGTTCGACTTGGCGATCTTGGCGGCTTTGAAGTTCAGCCCCGACAGGTCGAGATAGGTGAGGTCGTGGTTCGAGTAGTCGGGCGTCTCGCCCGGCTTGGCCTTGAACAGCGACGACGTGATATCGCGCACGGTGAAGTCGGCGCCCGTCTGCGAGACGGGCTCGGTCTCTTCCGCCAGGGCGCCGGCGCCGAAGCTCAGGGCCGCCGCCAGGATCAGGCTGCATTTCAAGGGTGCGCGTGCCGCGTCAGAAATCTTTCATTTCGTTATCCGTCGCCTTCGTTGTGGGCGCTCTGGTGCCTTCATATGAAGGGCGCTCGCCGCATCCTGGCAAGAGGCGGCATGGCCAAATTGCCTGAAAGTCGGGGGTGGTAACCCGAATTGCCACAGAACGAGACGAACGGCAGTTAGGTTTCAGGGATTGCCGAAGCCGCCGCCGGTGGGCGTCACGATGACGATAGCCTCGCCGGCCTCGAGCACGGTCTCGTCGCAGCCTTCGAGGCGCTCGATGCGCCCGTCGGCGCGGCGCACGGAATTGTTGCCCGCTTCGCCCGGGGCGCCGCCGTCGACGCCGAACGGCCGCACGCGCCGGTAGCCTGAAAGGATGGCGCAGTTCATGCGCTCGAGAAATCGGATGACGCGGCGCGTGCCGTCGCCGCTGCGCCATTTGCCTTTGCCGCCCGAGCCGCGGCGGATCGAAAATTCTTCCAGCAGCACCGGGTAGCGCAGCTCCAAGATCTCCGGATCGGTGAGCCGCGTGTTGGTCATGTGCACGTGCACGCCGGCGGCGCCGTCGAAACCGGGGCCGGCGGGCGCGCCCGAGCACAGCGTCTCGTAATATTGCAGCCGGTCGTTGCCGAAGGTGAGGTTGTTCATCGTGCCCTGCGCCGAGCCGAGCGCACCAAGGGCAGCGAACAGCGCGTTGGTAACGATCTGGCTGGTCTCGACGTTGCCGGCGACGACAGCGGCCGGGTACGTCGGGCGCAGCATCGAGCCCTCCGGAATGACGATCTCGATCGGCTTCAGGCAGCCGGCGTTCATCGGGATCGGCTCGTCGACCATGACGCGGAAGGTGTAGAGCACGGCGGCGCGCGTCACCGGCTCGGGGGCGTTGAAGTTGTTCGGCTGCTGCGCGCTGGTGCCGGTGAAGTCGACCTTGGCGGCGCGCTTGGCGCGATCGACGGTGATGCGGACCTCGACCGCGGTGCCCTGATCGGTCTCGACGCGGAAGTGTCCGTCGTCGAGCCGCGACAGAAGGCGGCGCACGGCCTCCTCGGCGTTGTCCTGCACGTGGCGCATATAGGCTTGCACCACGTCGAGGCCGAAGTGCGCCACCATGCGCTTCAGCTCGGCCTCGCCCTTGGCGTTGGCGGCGACCTGCGCTTTGAGGTCGGCGATGTTCTTATCGGGACGGCGCGCGGGATATTTGGCGCTCGTCAGCAGCGTGCGCGTCTCGTCCTCGAGGACCCGTCCGCGATCGACCAGCTTCACGTTGTCGATGTAGACGCCTTCTTCCTCGATGGTCGTGGCGCGCGGCGTCATCGAGCCCGGCGTCAGGCCGCCGATGTCCTCGTGGTGGCCGCGGCTCGCGACGTAGAACAGCACCGCGCCGCCGGCGTCGTCGAACACCGGTGTGATCACCGTGATGTCGGGCAGATGCGTGCCGCCGTTGTACGGCGCGTTGAGCATGTAGGCATCGCCGGGCCGCATCTCAGCGCCGCGCTCGCGGATGATCGTTTCGACCGAGCGATCCATGGAGCCCAGATGCACGGGCAGGTGCGGCGCGTTGGCGACAAGGGCGCCGGTGGCGTCGAACACGGCGCAGGAGAAATCCAGCCGCTCCTTGATGTTCACCGACTGCGCCGTGTTGCGGAGCGCTTCGCCCATCTGCTCGGCGATGGCCATGAACAGGTTGTTGAACACCTCCAGCAGCACCGGGTCGGCGGCGGCGCCGAGACGCTCGCGCTGCGCGCGGGACGGCACGCGTCATGACGATGTCGTTGCCGGCGGTGAGCGCCAGCTTCCAGCCGGGCTCGACGACGATGGTCTGGTGCGGCTCGATCACGAGCGCCGGGCCGTCGAGCTCTAGCGCCGGCATCAGCGACTCGCGCAACACCACCGGCGCCTCGTGCCACGCCCCCCGCGAATAGAAGCGGGTCGTCGTTTGAGCCATTGCGGGTGTGGGCGCCGAAACGATGCTGCCGCCGCCGTCATCTTCACCGCCACTCGCCGCGGCGACCTCGATGGCGGCGGCGACGATGTCCTTCTCCGGCGAGATGAAGCCGAAGCGCTGCCGGTGCAGGGCCTCGAAGTCGCGCCGCATGAAGCCGGGCTCCGACAGCGGCACGGGCAGCGCGGTGTCGGTGCCGGCGTAGCGCAGGTGCACGAAGCTCTCGATGGCGATGGCGTCGTGCTCGACGCCCTGGTCGAGCAGTTCCTCCGTCGCCGCGCTGCCGAGCTCGTAGGCGAGGTTTTCCAGCTCGTGCATGGTTGCGCCGTCGAGCGGGGCTTCGATCGAACGCTCGCGGCTGGCGCGCTGCTGCGCCAGGCCCATGCCGTATGCCGACAAGAGCCCCGACAGCGGATGCACGAGCACCGTCTCGATGCCGAGCGTATCGGCGATGAGGCAGGCGTGCTGGCCGCCGGCGGAGCCGAAGCAGTTGAGCGCGTACTCGGTCACGTCGTAGCCGCGCTCGACGGAGATCTTCTTGATGGCGTTGGCCATGTTCTCGACGGCGATGCGGATGGCCCCGTCGGCGATCTCCTCCGGTGTACGGCCGTCGCCGACCTCGCGGGCGAGATCGGTAAACGCGGTGCGCACGGCCTTGGCGTCGAGCGGCCGATCGTGCGCCGGCCCGAAAATCCTCGGGAAGAACTGCGCGTCGAGCTTGCCGAGCATGACGTTGGCGTCGGTGACGGTCAGCGGTCCCCCGCGGCGGTAGGCTTTCGGCCCCGGATTGGCGCCGGCGCTATCGGGGCCGACACGGAAGCGCGTGCCATCGTAGGAAATGATCGAGCCGCCGCCGGCGGCCACCGTATGTACGCGCAGCATCGGCACGGCGATGCGCACGCCGGCGATCTGCGTCTCGAACGAGCGCTCGTACTCGCCGGCGAAGTGGGCGACGTCCGTCGACGTGCCGCCCATGTCGAAGCCGATGACGCGATCGAAACCCGCGCGCTTCGCCGTTTCCGCCATGCCGACCACGCCGCCCGCCGGCCCGGACAGGATGGCGTCGCGGCCGCGGAACGTTGCCGCCGCCTTCAGCCCCCCCGACGACGCCATGAACAGCAGGATTGGATCGTCGGCGCCCGATGTGAGCGCGCCCGAGACGCGGTCGACATAGCGGCGCAGGACGGGCGAGAGATAGGCATCGGCGACGGTGGTGTCTCCGCGCGGGACCAGCTTGATCAGCGGCGAGACCTCGTGGCTCGCCGACACCTGACCGAAGCCCATCGACGCGCCAGCTCCGCCGCCTGGCGCTCGTGCTCGGGATGCGCGTAGGCGTGCATGAACACGATGGCCACCGCATCGATGCCGACGTCACGTGCCGCGCGCAGCTCGGCTTGCAGCGCATCGAGATCGAGCGCCCGCTCCACCGTGCCGTCGGCGCGCACGCGCTCGTCCGCCTCGACGACGCGGCTGTACAACATCTCCGGCTTGACGATGCGCTTGGCGAAGATGTCGGGCCGCGCTTGCGTACCGATCTCCAGCTGGTCCTTGAAGCCGCGCGTGATGACCAGCAGCGTCGGGTCGCCCTTGCGCTCCAGCAGCGCATTGGTAGCGACGGTCGTCCCCATCTTCACCGCGCCGATGCGCTCGGCGGGAATGACACCGCCCGAAGCAACGCCGAGGAATAGCCGGATCGCTTCGAGCGCCGCATCGTCGTAGGCGCCGGGGTTCTCCGACAGCAGCTTGCGGGCGAGGATGCGGCCGTCAGGTGTGCGTGCAACGACATCGGTGAAGGTGCCGCCGCGGTCGATCCAGAAGTGCCACTTATCGTCGCTGGGCTGCCCGGCCATCCAGATCCGCTCGAAGATTTCCGCCGCTCTCGTCAGCTATCTGGCGTTGCGGGAGGCGTCAACCGCGGGGCTACGTCGCCGCAGCCCACGCCCCAAACTTCCGGCATTTGCGGCAACTTTACCGAAGTAAGGCGCAACGTCCGGTTCGGCCCCTTCATGTTGGCGAAGAATGCCGATAAGGAATTGGACATGGCATGGAATGCAATAGCACGGGCAATCGGCATCGAGGCGGGCGGCGGCTCGGTGCGCGATGCGCTGTCCGGTTTATGGGCGCGACTAACCGGTGATCCGGCGGCACCGCGTACGCCGGGTTATCGCACCGTCGCCTTCACCATCGCGGTGACGACTCTGGCCGCCAAGATGGCCAAGGCCGACGGCGTCGCGTTGCCGGTGGAGGAGCGCGCCTTCGCGCGCGTGTTCAACATCCCGCCCGAGGAGAAGGCGAATTTCGGCCGCCTGTTCGACCTCGCCGCGCAGGACATCGCCGGCTACGAAATTTACGCCGGTAAGATCGCGCGCCTGCTCGCCGATGAGCCGGAGATGCTGCGCGCGCTGCTCGAGTGTTTGTTCCACGTCGCCGCTGCCGACGGCGTGCTGCACCCCGACGAGGACAAGTTCCTCTCCGTGGTCGCCGAGAAGTTCGGCCTCAGCCGTGGCGAGTTCCTCAGCGTGCGCGCCGGCTTCATCAACGACCCGTGCAGCCCGTACACGATCCTTGGCGTGCACCCGGATATCACCGATGCCGAGCTGAAGCTTCGCCATCGGGCGCTGGTGCGCGAGCATCACCCCGACAAGCTGGCCGCGACGGGTGTGCCGCCGGAGCTCCGCTGCGCTGCCAATCGCCGTCTCGCCGCGATCAACGCCGCCTACGACGAAATCGTCGCCGACCGCCGCGGTGGAGACGGGCGATGATCCTCAAGGCCGACTCGCCCCTCGTGCAGGCGCTGCACCCCTCGTGCAACACCGGCGACCGCCGCAAGGGCTGCCGCGCCGATATGATCGTGCTGCACTACACGGGCATGCCTTCGGCCGAGAAGGCAGTCCTTTGGCTTGCCAATTCGTGCAGCAATGTCTCCTGCCACTACGTCATCGACGAGGCTGGACAGATCACGCAGATGGTGGCGGAGAACCAGCGTGCCTGGCACGCGGGCACGTCCCACTGGGCCGGCGAGACCGACATCAATTCCGCTTCGATCGGCATCGAGATCCAGAACCCGGGGCACGAGCACGGCTATCCGGAATTTCCCGCCGAGCAGATGCAGGCCGTGGCCGCGCTGTGCCGCGACATCGCGCAGCGGCGCGGCGTGCCGCCGGAGCGCGTGTTGGCGCACTCCGACGTGGCTCCGGGCCGCAAGATCGATCCGGGCGAGAAGTTCGATTGGGCGCTGCTGCAAAAACAAGGCGTGGGACATTGGGTGGCGCCGGCGCCGCTTGACGTCGAGTTCGGCCTACGCGCTCGACGGCGATGAGGCGGCGGTCGCGGAAGCATTGGAGCTGCTGCGCGCCTATGGTTACGGCATCGAGAATCCCGGCCGCGAGGATTGGTTTGCAGTGCTCGTGCGTACGTTCCAGCTGCATTTCCGTCCGGCACGTGCCGATGGCCGCCTCGACGCCGGCACGCTCGACACCCTGCGCCGCCTCGTCGCAGCGCTGCCGGCGCGCGTCACCAGCTGACGCAATTGCCTCCCTGTCACAAAGCTGCGCGTCGCCTATGACACTTGTCGCGGGCGGCAATACATCCTATGCCACGCGCTCGATCTTCGGCTGCATCAGCGGGCGTTACGCCCTCGCACCGCCGGGCTCGTCAGCGTTCGAGTTCTAGGCTCCGTGATCGCAGCTGTGGTCTCGTTCCCCCCTAATGTCATCCTCTGAAAGGCTGTTTATGGAAAAGGGTACCGTTAAGTTCTACAACGACCAGAAGGGCTTCGGCTTCATTGCACCGGACAACGGCGGCAAGGACGTGTTCGTCCATGCAACGGCGCTCGAGCGTGCCGGCATGCGCAACCTCGTCGAAGGCCAGAAGGTCTCGTTCGACACGCAGGAAGATCGCCGCACCGGCAAACTCGCCGTCGGCAACATCGAAGCAGCCTGACAATTCGACCCCGCGGCGTCCGAACCGTATGACGGACGCCGCGTTCTTCTAGCAGCGACAGAAACCGACGAATGGAATGAGATGAAGGCCTTCAAAGACCCATCGTTCAACGACCGGCTGGGTAGATCGGCAGCGGCCAAGAGTGCCGCGCTGGAGCGCTTCCGCGCCCGCCCGGCCGCGGACGATCCGGCGGTCATCGCGCAGCGCGCCGAGCGCGAGGCGATGGCTGCCGCACGCGAAGCACGCATCGCCGAGCGCGAGGCGGCACGCCGGCTTGAAAAAGAGACGCAGGCCGCCGAGTTGGCCGCGCGCGAATTGGCGGAGCGCGAGGAGCGCGAAGCCCGCAAGATCCGCGAAGCCGACGAGATGCTGGCGCTCGAAGCTCAGCGCAAGGCCGAGCGCGATCAGCGCTACGCCGCGCGCAAGGCCCGCAAGGGCTAAGCTCGGAGTCGGCGGCGACCCGCACATTGAAATGAAAACGCCCGGACGGCCACTGGCCTTCCGGGCGTTTTCTTTTAATCGGTCACATTCGTGCGCGGCCGATGGGATCAGCGCCGATCGCCCCAATCGCCGCGCCGGTCGTCACCGCGGCGGTCGTCGCGCCGATCGTCCCGACGGTCATGCCGATCGTCTCGCCTGTCGTCACGGCGATCATGCCCGCCACGGTGATCGGGACGGCGCCAGCCACGGCCCGGAGGCGGACCCATGCCGGCAGGAGCGTGGTAGCCCTGGCGCCACCAGCCGGCGCGGCGCGGTCCTGGCGGCGGGGCATGCCAGCCGATGCGCGGACGCGGCTGGAACGCGTACCAGCGGGCCCGGTCGCGGTACCACGGCCGTCCGACGTAGTAGCGATCCCAGTAGTCGCGGGCCGCGAACGCGACGAAGGGAATGCGGAAGTAGGCAGCCCCGACGTCAGGCAGCGGCACCATTTCGCCGCGATCGTCGAAGGCGAGATATTCGCTGTAGACCCAGCCGCGGCCGCCGTCCCAGCGGACGTCGCACCAGGACTCATCGCGCAGGCAGCCCTCGATGGAGAGCGGTTCGCCCTCGGGGATGACGCCGACGCTGGGGAAATCGACATCCGGGCCGGTGCGGATGTTGACATTGGCGGTCGAGAAGCCCGGCGCAGCCTGCGCGGCCACCGCGCTCACAGTCAGTGCGGCAAAGGCCACGGCGACTAGTCTTGGTATTCTCATTTCGTGCGTCGCTCCTTGATTCGGGTAATCCCCTTGCGGCCATGAGAGGCACAACCTTGGCAGGTTGATGACGGATGGGCATGGCGACTTCCGTTGCCGGAGCAGTCCCGCAGCGGCAACTTGCGGGAAAGTCACCGAATTCTGCCGTGGCTCTGCGCCCGGACGTGACAGGCGATGCAATCGGCCTTTCTAACCTCTCCCGTCATGGCGAAGCCATGCTCCGCATGGACGGGAGAGGTCGGTTGGACGCGCGCAGCGCGACAGCCGGGTGAGGGGATGATCCGTTTCAGTTCTCGTAACTTCCTGAGACGACGTAACCCCTCACCCGCCGCTTATGCTTCGCATGCGCGTCTACCTCTCCCCATGGGAGAGGTGAAGTGAAGCGATCAGCGCTTACTGGCCGCGCCTTACTTGCGTTCCTGGGCGCGGCGCAGGGCGGCAGCGAAGGCGTTCTCGGCCGGCGGCTGCGAGGCTTGCCGTGGCGGCGCTGCGCTCGAACGTTGAGCCGATACGGGGGCGGCAGAGCGCGACCCGGCATCGTCGGAGCGATCGATGGCGCCCGACTTCATCGTCAGTGCGATGCGCTTGCGCGCCACGTCGACGTCCTTGACGCGCACCTTCACTACGTCGCCCGCCTTCACCACCTCGCGCGGGTCTTTGACGAAGCGGTCGGACAGCTCCGAGATGTGCACGAGCCCGTCCTGGTGCACGCCGACATCGACGAAGGCGCCGAACGCGGCCACGTTGGTGACGACGCCTTCCAGCTGCATGCCGGGCTTCAGGTCGGAGATCTTGTCGACGCCCTCCTGGAAGGACGCGGTCTTGAACTCGGGGCGCGGATCGCGGCCGGGCTTTTCCAACTCGGCGAGGATGTCGGTGACGGTCGGGATGCCGAATTCGGCGCTGGCAAACTCCGCCGGCTGCAGCGACTTGAGGAACGCGCGGTCGCCGATGATCGACTTCAGCGGACGCTTGGTCGTGTCGGCGATCTTCTCGACCACCGCGTAGGCTTCCGGATGCACGGCGGAAGCGTCGAGCGGGTTCTTGCCGTCCATGATGCGCAGGAAGCCGGCGGCCTGCTCGAACGCCTTGGCGCCGAGCCGCGGCACCTTCTTGAGGCCGACGCGCGACTTGAAGGCGCCGTTCTCGTCGCGGAAGGCGACGATGTTGGAGGCCAGCGTCTGGTTGAGACCGGACACGTGTGCCAGCAACGGCACCGACGCGGTATTGACGTCGACCCCGACCGAGTTGACGCAATCCTCCACAACGGCGTCCAGCGAGCGTGCCAGCCCGCCCTGATCGACGTCGTGCTGGTACTGCCCAACGCCGATGGCCTTGGGCTCGATCTTGACCAGCTCGGCCAGCGGATCCTGCAGCCGCCGCGCGATCGACACCGCGCCGCGCAGGCTCACATCGAGATCGGGAAACTCCTTCGCCGCCAGCTCGGACGCCGAATAAACCGACGCGCCGGCTTCCGACACCATCGCCTTAGTCAGCTTCAATTCCGGCATCTTGGCCATCAGCTCGCCGACCAGCTTGTCCGTCTCGCGCCCGCCGGTGCCGTTGCCCACGCTGACGATATCGACCTTGTGCTTGATGCAAAGGGCCGCGAGCGCGGCCAGCGAGCCCTGCCAATCGCGGCGCGGTTCGTGCGGGTAAATGGTCGTCGTGGCGACGACCTTGCCGGTCTGGTCGACGACCGCGACCTTGACGCCGGTGCGGATGCCGGGATCGAGCCCCATGGTGGTGCGCGGGCCCGCCGGTGCCGCGAGCAGCAGATCCTTCAGGTTGCGCGAGAAGACGCCGATGGCTTCCGCGTCGGCGCGCTCCTTGAGCCGCGTCAGCAGGCCCGACTGCAGCGTGCCCGCCAGCTTGTCCTTCCACGCGATGCGCACGGTCTCACCGAGCCAGGCATCAGCCGGGCGGCCGCGATCAGCGATGCCGAAGGCGCTCTTGATGCGCCCCTCCGCCGGGTGCGGCTTGCCGGCCTCGTGCGCCATGTCGAGATCGAGGTCGAGAATGCCTTCGTTCATGCCGCGCAGCATGGCGAGCGCGCGATGCGAGGGCATGTCCTTGATGCGCTGGCCGAACTCGAAGTAGTCGGAGAACTTGGCGCCTTCGTCGGCCTTGCCCTTCGCACGGCCGACTTCAGCTCGCCGTCGCTCCACAGCCATTCGCGCAGGCCGCCGACAACCGTCGGCGTCTCGGCGATGCGCTCGATGAGGATGTGGCGCGCGCCGTCCAGCGCCGCCTTGGCGTCGGCGACGCCCTTGCCGGCGTCGATGAACTTGGCGGCTTCCGCCTGCGGGTCGAGCGCCGGGTTGCTCAGCAGCGCTTCGCTCAGCGGCTCGAGGCCGGCCTCGCGCGCGATCTGCGCCTTGGTGCGCCGCTTGGGCTTGTACGGCGCATAGAGGTCTTCCAGCTCGACCTTGGTCGCCGCGCCGTTGATGGAGCGTGCCAGCTCGGGCGTCAGCTTGCCCTGCTCGTCGATGGTCTTGAGGACAGTCGCGCGGCGATCCTCCAGCTCGCGCAGATAGGAAAGCCGCTCCTCCAGCTTGCGCAGTTGCGTGTCGTCGAGGCCGCCGGTCTTCTCCTTGCGGTAGCGCGCGATGAACGGGACCGTCGATCCCTCCCCGAGCAGCTCGACGGCCGCCGCCACTTGCCCGGGGGCGACGCCCAGCTCCGTCGCGATGCGCTGGTTGATCTTGTCCATGCTGCCCCTATGCGTGACGTTTCTTTAAGTTGGGCTGGCGTCATACTGCGCTCTTTCCCGGGAGGGAAGCGCCCACTGACGCTAGGCGATACTAATCAAGTGTGGAATTGGGAGGACGAAATATGCGTTGTCTGTTGGCAGCCCTGACGGCGGCATTTTTGCTGGCGCCGGGCCTTGCTCAAGCCGGTGAGTACGCGCCGCTGAATTGCGGCAAGGCCAAGTCGCCGGCCGAAAAGACCATTTGCGGGTCGTACGCGCTGGGCCAGGACGAGGCCCGCATGGCCACACTCTACGCCATCGCCACATCGCTCGTCGCCATGGGGCAGCGCGGCGACATGCAGGGCGCGCAGCGCGACTGGCTGCAGACGCGCGAGAACTGCGGTGATCGGGTCGGCTGCCTGTCCACCGCCTATGCCATGCGCATCAAGGATCTCAACGCGACCATTGCCGCCATCGCCTCCCGCGGCCCGTACTAGGGCGCGGCGGTCGAGCGCTGCGTATAAAGCTCAGTGGGTTCTCCAGGAAAATAAGCGTAGCAAGAAATAGGGCAGGTGCACGACCCGTGCCTTGAGGGGTGAGGAGGTGCGCTCGGCGAGCAGATTCAGCTCTCGTACGCGCGCCAGCGCGAAATGATGCAGCGCTTGCGGAGCAACGCCGTGGGAGGCGTTCGTGGCCGGCGTCGTTGTCTTGCCTTTGCGCTCCATCGCCCATCTCTCCAGTAGGCAACGAGATCGACCTTCAGGCACAAGAAGTGCGCCATCTCCGATGAACGTAGGCTGACAGATGTGGCCGGTTAGCAAACCGCTCCTGCCGACCGCCTGAAAACCCTGTGCCGGCGCGCGCTCGCCCCGCGAATCGCGCTACCCAGGCACGGGGTTCAGCAGCATAGTGCCTTGAGGGAAATGTCTCGCACCGCGGCGCGCAAAGTCATGAAGTCTGCTGTCTCGTTCGAGCGCGCGCAGCAGGTGCTCGCCGACGTGTTCGGATTCCGGCAGTTCCGCTCCCACCAGGCCGACATCATCCGGACGGTGATTGCCGGCGGTGACGTGCTGGCGCTGATGCCGACCGGCGGCGGCAAGTCGCTGTGCTACCAGATCCCGGCGCTCGTCCGCCCCGGCACCGGCATCGTCGTCTCGCCGCTGATCGCGCTGATGCAGGACCAGGTCGAGGCGCTGACGCAGGCCGGCGTCAAGGCCGCCTACCTCAACTCGACGCTCGACTATCGCGAGCAGACGGCGCTCGAAGCGCGAGTCGCCGCCGGCGGCCTCGATATCCTCTACGTCTCGCCCGAGCGGCTGCTGCAGGACCGCACGCTGGCCCTGCTCGCCCGCACCGAGCTGTCGCTGTTCGCCATCGACGAGGCGCACTGCGTCTCCCAGTGGGGGCACGACTTCCGGCCCGAATACCGCCAGCTCAAGGTGCTGGCCGAGCGGTTTCCCGCGGTGCCGCGCATCGCGCTGACGGCAACCGCCGACGAGCGCACGCGCGAAGAGATCGTCAGCGAACTAAAGCTCGAGCGCGCGCAGCGCTACATCGCCAGCTTCGACCGTCCCAATATCCGCTACACGATCTCGACCATGGGCGGCATGGGCGCCCGCGAGCGGCTGTGGCAGTTCATCGAGGCCGAGCACGCCGAGGACGCCGGCATCGTCTATTGCCTGTCGCGCAAGTCGGTCGAGGAGACGGCAGCGTGGCTGTCCGGCAAGGGCCGCGCGGCGCTCGCCTATCACGCCGGCCTCGAGCCGCATGTGCGCCGCAACGTGCTGGAGCGCTTCCGCAAGGACAGCGGCATCATCGTCGTCGCCACGATCGCCTTCGGCATGGGCATCGACAAGCCGGACGTGCGCTTCGTCGCCCACCTCAATCTGCCCAAGTCGATCGAGGCCTACTACCAGGAGACCGGCCGCGCCGGCCGCGACGGCATGGCCGCCAACGCCTGGCTCGCCTACGGCCTGCAGGATCTGATCCAGCTGCGGCAGTGGATCGGGCAGAGCGACGGCTCGGAAGCCTACAAGCAGGTGCAGCGGCAGAAGCTCGGGGCGCTGATCGGGCTGTGCGAGCTGCCGAGCTGCCGGCGCCAATCGCTGCTGGCCTATTTCGGCGAGCGGCAGACGCAGCCGTGCGGCAACTGCGATAACTGCCTCGCCCCGCCGGAGACGATGGACGGCACCGTGCTGGCACAGAAGGCGCTGTCGGCCGTCTATCGCACCGGCCAGCGCTTCGGTGCCACCTATCTCGTCGACGTGCTGATGGGCCGCTCCAACGATCGGGTCACGCGCTCCGGCCACGACAAGCTGCCGGTGTTCGGCATCGGCAAGGATACTGACGAGCTGACCTGGAAAGGCGTTTTCCGCCAGCTCGCCGCCGCCGGGCACCTCACCGGCGATGACGACGGCTACGGCGTGCTGCTGCTCACCGACGCGGCGCGTCCCCTACTGCGCGGCGAGGAGCGCTTCCTCGTGCGCGTCGCGACGAAAGAGACGAAAGCCAAAGGCAAGCGGCAGAGCAAGAGCGCCATCGCCGTCGCAGACGCAGACCGGGCGCTGTTCGAAGCTTTGCGCGCGCTGCGCCTGCGCCTTGCTGCCGAGGCCAAGCTGCCGCCCTACATCATCTGCACCGACGTCACGTTGGCCGAGCTTGCGTCGGTGCGCCCCGCCGACACGGAGGCGCTGCATGGGATTACGGGGCTCGGCAACAGCAAGATCACGCGCTACGGCGCGGCTCTGCTGGCCACCATCGCGGGACACGGCCGCGATGCGACGCCCGACAACGGTCTGTCGCAGGCGGCCAACCAGACCCTGGCGCTGCATCGCAAGGGGCTCGACGCCGACAAGATCGCCGCGACGCGCCGCCTCGACGTCGACGTGATCTACGGCCATTTCGCCGAAGCGATCGAGCGGGGTGTCATCGAGGCGCGCGAGGCGCTGGCGCTCGAGGAAGGCGACGTCGATGAGATCCTGGCGACATTCGAGCGTCTCGACACGCTGGAGAGCGGCAAGCTCGGTCCCGCGCACGCCGCCCTCGACGGCCGCTTCGATTACGGCGTCCTCAAGTGCCTGCTCGCCGAGCTGAGCTAGTGTGATGATCGAGAAATTCGCCATCATGGGCAGGCCAGGTACCCGAGCGAATTTCTCGATCTGAATCACACTAGCAAGTCTATGATTCTAGTGTCCCTTATGATTCCGAAGTTCGCTCCCGATCCTAGCCGCGAGCTGTGGCGAACTTCGGAATCGGGACACTAGCCATACAGACACTCGAGCTCGACAGGACTGCTGTCGATCACGATGCCACATCCGAGCGCGCCCGCCTCGCGTTGCGCAAAACGCAGCGCCACGCTCGCGGAGCGGAACACCGCGCCGAGTTGCCCGCCGTTGTCCTTGACGATCCAGCGGTGCGCGGTGCTTTCCCCGACGATGAGGTAGCGCGGCCGGGGTTGTCTTCGAGGGTGGTGCATCATCCCGGACGTAACGCGTTCGAGTTTCATCGCTTGTCTCCCACGGAACCCGATCTGTGATGGCCTATGTCCGGCTCGGCAGGCCGCGACGCTTGCGGCGTGCAGCGCTCGGCGATCGCCTCCAGCTCGTGAGCACGCGCGAGGGCGAACAGCCGCAACGCACTGGTGGCTCGCGGTACCATCGCGATCGGGACACGGCTCGTCGATGTGATTGTCCTGCGCATGATTGCCGACCTCCGGCACCGGATACATCGGCGTCGGCGCATAAAAATCCCATATCGATTTCAGTCCTGGCACATATCGGGCGCGTAAATGCCGCGCCCGAGTTGCTTCCTCGCCGAGCCGAGCTAGCGCGTCATTCCGCCCGCATCACCGGCGGCGGGTTCCATACGCCGGTCAGCACGTCGTTCTTGGGCGCATAGATGCGCATGGTCAGCGTGAACGGGCCCTTCGGCGCCGGCAGCCAGTTGGCCTCCTTGTCGCCACCGGGGCTGACGTTCTGGAAATAGAGATCGAGCGAGCCGTCGGCGTTGGTCTTGAAGGGCATCCAGCTGCTGAGCGCAAAGCGGTTGAGCGGGTTCGCCACCTGGAAGCCGTCGTTGTCGTACAGCGTCACCGACCAGAATGCGGAGCTGGGCGGCAGCTCGCCCTTGGCAAAATGCAGCGTGTAGTTGGCGGTGCCGTCGAGCGGCTTGCCGGTCGCGTCGGCAAGGTTGAGCGGATAGACCGCGTCCTCGGGAGGTTGGCGCCGAGGCCCGTCTGCGCCACCATTGCGCGCTTCAAATAATAGTTGCCGTAGACGCCCATGGTGTCGGTGTTCATCGACCAGCCGTTTGCCATGCGCGCCAGAGTCGGCGCCTTCCAGGCCATCAGTTTCTGCGCCGCCGCGGGAGCGCCCGACAGCGCCTGCGCGACGACCGGATCGGCTTTGCCAAGATCGAAGCTCTTGCCCGGCTCGAGACCGATCCGCTTCATGCGCGCGATGATCGGCTCGTCCGTGATATGCGGCGGCTGCAGCTTCAGAAGCTCGGCGGCGTAGGCGAAATACCTGTCGGCCGGCATGGTATCGACCTGCACCTTGGGCGCCGTCTTCATGTCGACGCTCGGGTCGATCGTGACGGTCGGCACCGCCGGCTCCTTGCCCCACTGCGACAGCGGCGTGATCTTGTAGCCGGCCTGGATCTTGTGAACCGCGTCGTAGTCGGCCGGGCCATCCGTCTTGGTGCGCCCGATGATCCACACGTAGGGCGTCGGCGCCTCGATGCGCTGCGTGTCGGCGGGCAGGCCAAGCGCCTCGATGGCCTGTCGCGCAGTCCGGCGCCAGCCGGGCGGCGTCACGAGATAGTTCGCCGCCGCCGTGCCGGTCGTGCGCCAGCCGGGCGAGGCGAACACGTCGGTCCACATGTCGAGCATCGGCAGCAGGTAGTAGCGCCCGCCCGTATCGGGGGCGGAGACGACCATCGGCTCCTTGGTCATGTCGAGCCAGCCGCTGGAGTACAGCGTGTCGAAGTTGGGCCGCACGACGGCGCGCATCTCCGCTGTCGGGAACGCCTGCACGTTGGTGAACATGTTCGGCGGCCCGCCGATCTCCGACTTGCCCGCCTCGACGTTGGTGAGCTGGCGGCGCGTCAGGTCCATGGTGATGAGCGGGTAGAAGTAGAGGTAGGCGTCGAGGCCGATGGCCTGCGCTTCCGCCTCGGTGATCTCCGCCGCGCGCAGCGCGGTCGCGGCTCCGATCGTTGCGAGAGCTACGGCTGCGGTGGCGGCAACACCGAGCGTGGCGCTTCTTGCGGCGCGTCCCATGGCGTCCTCCTGATTTTTCATTGGCAATACCGCTCTTGCGCGCGGCCAGCGCAGCTTGCAGGGCGCGAGCTTGCTCCCATCACTGACAAATACAATCACCCGGATGGGGGACGCTTAAACAACCATCAACGCTCGCGGAGGACTTCGAAGCGCTGGCTGGCGCCGAGCGTGGCGCGCAGACGCCAGGGCACCAGCCGTCCGGCGCGGATCAGCCACAGGAGGCGGCGCGGAAACGCGATCAGGCTTTGACCGCGGTCGAGCCCGCGCTTGATGCGCGCGGCTGCCGCGTCCGCCGTCATGATGAGCGGCAGCGCGCCGACATGCCGCTCCGTGTGGTCGGTTGCGATGTGGCCGGGATAGACGAGGCTGACCGCCACTGCGTCCGGCAGCAGCCATTCGCGCAGCGCTTCGCCGTAGGCCATCAGGCCGGCCTTGCTGGCGCTGTACGCGGGAGAGTCCGCCAGCGGCTGCAGCGCTGCGAGCGAGCCAATGATGGCGATGCGGCCGCTGCGCCGCGCCCGCATCTGCGGCAGCGCCGCCGCGATGGTGAGGATGGCTGCCTCGAGGTTGGTGCGCAGCATGGCGACGATCTCGCCGCTGTCCTCCATCTCGCGATCCGCATGATGACCCGAGAATATGCCGGCGTTGACGATCAAGAGGTCGATCGGGTGCGCGGCATCGAACGCGCGGATGAAGTCCTGACACGACCTGCCGTCGCAAAGGTCAAACAGACCTGTCTCGACGCGCGCCCCGCGCGCGCGGCACAGCGCGGCGACGGCTTCGAGGCGTCCGGCGTCGCGCCCGAGCAGCCCCAGCGTTCGGCCCTCGGTGGCGTATTGCAGTGCCAGTGCGCGCCCAAGCCCGGCACTGGCGCCGGTTATGACCAGTGACGTCGGGCCTTTCCCCAAGCGACCGCCTCCCCGTTCTTCTTTGCGCCGATGCGCGGCAACAATCGTAGCCGAATTATTCGGCGTGGCTTGCAAATCCGTAAGGTGGCAGCGGCTTGCCCGGAAAGCACCGCGCTCCTAGCTCTGCGTCATGCAGAGTGGTGACGTGCCGATCTTGGTCTGCACCGATGCATGCTGGAAGGCCGCCAACCATCAAGACTGCTGGATCAACGCAACCGACCCTGCGGCCGGCCGGCGGGGATTCGCAACTTTCACAGCGAGAACGACCATGAAGAAAAACCGCACCCTTTCGGTGTTGGCGATGCTCGCAGCCGCGTCCGCCATCGCCGCCAGCGCGAACGCGCAGGGCTATCTCCCATCAAACGTCGGCGACTTCCACCCGTCGGTGACGGTGCTGAATCAAAAGCTCAAAGGCGACGCGGTGAAGATCACCTACGCCTTCCTGCCCAAAGACGGCACGCTTGCAATCTTCTCCGGCGATCCAGCGAATAAAGCCAGCGCGTCCGTTGTCGGCTCGGTCGATCTGCAGGCCGGCGATCACCGCGAGATCAAAGTGCCTTTGACCGGCGAGCCAAAGTCCGGCACCCAACTGTGGGCGATGGTCGAACAGGGCAAGAGCGGCAAGCCGTTCGCCAACGCCGACGAGCGCGCCGAGCAAAGCTTCAAGACGCTCTGATACGAAGGAGGCCGCACGAGTGATCGCGCGGCCTCACACATTTCAATCGACGCCGGGCGCCGATCAGATCACGTCGTCAACGCTTACGGCCTTGCGATAGAGATGCCAGGTCGCGTGCCCCAGCACCGGGAAAACGACGGCGAGGCCGAAGAAAAGCGGCAACGAGCCGATGACAAGCGCGGCAGCGACGAAGAGGCCCCACGCCGCCATCGTCACCGGGCTGGCGATCACGGCGCGCACCGATGTCCGCACCGCCGTGCCGACGCTGACGTTGCGATCGACCAGCATCGGAAAGGAGATGACGCTGATCACCAGCACCAGAAGCGCGAACAGAAAGCCGACGGCGTTGCCGACGAGGATCAGCTGCCGGCCGGCCGGTGTCAGCAGCTGGCGGGCGAACTCCGTCAGCGAAGTCGGCTCCGCGCCGCCCATGATCTGCACGTACATGACCTGCGCCAGGCCCAGCCAGACGAAGAATATCGCCGTCAGCACCAGGCCCAGCCTGGCGATGGCGCCGATCTGCGGAGACCGGAAGACTTCGCCCATGTGCCATACGGAGGTGTCGAGACCGCGCTCGCGGCGCCGGCTCAGATCGTACAGAGCAACAGCCGCAATCGGGCCGAGCAAGGCAGATCCGGCCAGCATCGGGTAGACGAGCGGCAGGACGTCGTAGCCGAAGGCGAGTCTGAATATTATGAGCCCGAGAACGGCATAAATGATGCCGAGAAAGACCGCGTGGGTCGGCACGGCGTTGAAGTCGTCAAAGCCCTTGGCCACGGCGTCTTTGAGATCCTCCAATCCGATGCGGCGCACGGCCGGCTCGCCGGGCCGCCAGACGGAGGATGCCGGCCAGCGCAAATCGTCCCCTGGCTGGGGATGGCTTACGTCCGTGTAGTCGACTGCTTTTAGGTTCACCATGGCCATACCTCCGGATCGCGTGTCCGAGCGCACAGCGCCAAGTGAGAGGCCAAGCGCCATTGGCGCCGTCTATGAGGAGATGCGCCGTGACCGGCGGGAGTTCAATAGGCGGGGGTCCGTTTCGTGAGGTCATCCCGATGCAGATCGTCTGTGCATAAGCGGGAAAAGCAAGGGACCGCGCGAAGGTTCGCGCGGCCCCGTAGTGCCCTGGAATTGTGAGGATCAGCCCAGCCGCTGCTCCAGCGCGTTGAGCTCGTCGTTCAGCGCCTTCGGCAGGCGGTCGCCGAAGGTCGCGAAGTGCTCGCGGATCGACGGCAGCTCGGCCTTCCAGCCTTCCTTGTCGACGCTGGTCAGCTCCTTCATGTCTTCGGGATCGACCTTGACGCCCTTGACGTCGATAGCACCCGGCGCGGGGACCTTGCCGATGGGCGTGTCGACCGCGGCCGCCTTGCCGTCGCAGCGCTCGAAGATCCACTTCAGCACGCGGCTGTTCTCGGCGTAGCCGGGCCACATGAACTTGCCGGCCGCGTTCTTCCGGAACCAGTTCACGTAGAAGATCTTCGGCATCTTGGCGCCGCCCTTCTCGCCCATCTTCAGCCAATGGGCGAAATAGTCGCCCATGTGGTAGCCGCAGAAGGGCAGCATCGCCATCGGGTCGCGGCGGATGTCGCCTTTGGCGTCGGCGGCAGCGGCGGTCTTTTCCGAGGCCATCACCGAGCCGAGGAAGGTGCCATGCACCCAATTGAGTGCCTCAGTCACCAGTGGCACCACGCTGGCGCGGCGGCCGCCGAACAGGATGGCGTCGATCGGCACGCCCTTGGGATCTTCCCATTCCTTGGCGATGACCGGACACTGGCTCGCCGGCGCGGTAAAGCGCGCGTTGGGGTGGGCAGCGGGGCGGCCCGACGACGGCGTCCACGAGCGGCGCATCCAGTCGACAGTGTGCGCCGGCGTCGTGCCCATCTGTTCCCACCAGATATCGCCGTCATCAGTCAGCGCGACGTTGGAGTAGATGCAGTTGGCGGTCAGAGTCTTCATGGCGTTGAGATTGGAGTCATTCGACGTGCCGGGCGCCACGCCGAAGAACCCCGTCTCCGGGTTGATGGCATAGAGCCGCCCGTCGGCGCCGAACTTCATCCAGCAGATGTCGTCGCCGATGGTCTCGGCCTTCCAGCCCTTGATGGTCGGCGCCAGCATGGCGAGGTTGGTCTTGCCGCACGCCGACGGAAACGCCGCCGCCATGTACTTCACCTTGCCGGACGGATTGGTGAGCTTGAGGATGAGCATGTGCTCGGCCATCCAGCCCTCGTCGCGTGCCTTCACTGAAGCAATGCGCAGGGCGTGGCACTTCTTGCCAAGCAGCGCGTTGCCGCCGTAGCCCGAGCCGTAGGACCAGATCTCGCGCGTCTCCGGAAAATGCGAGATGTACTTGGTCTTGTTGCACGGCCACGGCACGTCGGCGGTCGACGGCGTCGACAGCGGATAGCCCACCGTGTGCATCCCGCGTACGAAGTCCTCCGAGTTGCCGAGCGCTTTCCAAACCGCCGAGCCGACGCGGGTCATGATGTGCATGTTGGCGATGGCGTAGGCGCTGTCGGTGATCATGACGCCGATGCCGGCGATGGGCGAGCCGATCGGGCCCATCGAATACGGCAGTACGTACATGGTGCGGCCGGCCATGGCGCCGTCATACAGCTTGGAAAGCGTCGTTTTCATCTCGGCCGGATCGAACCAGTTATTGGTCGGCCCGGCGTCGTCTTTGCTCTGCGAGCAGATGTAGGTCTGGTCCTCGACGCGCGCGACGTCGAGCGGATCGGAGCGCACGAGGATCGAGTTGGGGCGCTTCTCGGGGTTCAGCCAAATCGCCGTGCCGCTGTCGACCAGCGCCTTCAACATCGCTTGGTACTCGGCCTTGGAGCCATCGCACCAGACGACGTTCTCCGGTTTGAAGAGCGCCTTGGCGTCCTCGACGAACTTGAGGACTTTCGGATTTGCGGTGGGTGGCGTTGTGGTGGGGACGTACTTCGCGGTGGACTGACTCGTATCCTTGGCCTTGAAGGCAGAGAAAATACCCATATGCGACGTTTCCTCGAAGCTTGTTTTTATAGGCTAAGCTTTCGACCTGACAGCTATCATCGAAACGGAACGGTTTTCAAGCAATTGCGCTCGTACTTGGTGTCGACGCGCCTCGCTCAGTGTGCAGCGTCGGCACCGGGAAAAACGCGTGCTGCAGCGCGGTGGAAATCGGCAAGCGACGCCGACGGATAGTAGGTGCCGTCGAGCCGGCGCACCCACCATGACCGATGGCCGGCGCGCGATCTCGCATCCGCGAAACGATAGTCGTAGAGCAGCGCGCGCACGTATTTCGGCGGGCCATCGGCGAACGGGTTCTCGGCGAACAGCGCCGCGACGCGCGGGCTGCCTTCGAGCAGGCGCTGCAGCAGGCGCTCGATCCAGCGCTGCTGTCCGGCGCTGGAATAGGCAGCGAACCAAAGCTGCCAGTCGAGGCGCGGCTGGTAGGGCATGCTCCACGTCGGCGCGCGCGTCACCGGACCGGGAAGATAGGGCAGCGCGTATTCGCGCCACGCGCTGTTGTCGTCCGAGCCCTCGATGACGATGACAGGGCGCGTCGTGGTCGTCGTCGCGAACAGGCCGTACGGGTTGACGATCAGCAGCGGTGCCAGCGCCTCGGTCATGGCGCTGGCGATGGGCAGGTTGCGGCCGGCGAGCGGCGCATAGATGAGGTTCAGTCCCACCGGAACGACGATAAGCGCGACGAGCGTCGCCAGCGCGGTGGCGAGACGGCCGGGTCGCGGTGCGTGCTGATTGATGCGCGCGGCAAGCCTGCTCGGCAGCACGTGTGCCAGCGCCTGATCGTCGAAGAGAAACAGGCACAGCAGCACGGTTAGCAAGTTGAACCAATTGTAGCTGCCCGTGAGCATGATCCCAACCTGGAAGGCGATGACCAGCGCGCCGGCGAGCATGCGCGGCCGGCGCGGCAGGAAGATCAGCGCCACGGCGACGAGCTCGATGACGAGCGCTGCCGCAGTCGCCGCCGACAGTGCCCAGTGCGGCAGCTGCGTAGCGTACCAGGCGAGCGGCGACGGCAACGGCTGCGTGAAAAAGTGATAGTCGAGCGCCGTCAGCTGCTGCCAGGTGGCGTCGCCCGAGGCGAGCTTGACGAGACCGGCGAGGAAGAGGAAGCGGAACAGCAGCAGGCGGTAGAGCCAGACGACGATGACCGAGCCGGCGGTGAGGAAGATGGCGAGGAAGCCCGCCTCGATCAGGAGCATGTCCCACTGGTAGGTGAAGAAGATCTGCCCGGCGTAGACGAACGACAGGTAGAGGACGGCGAGGCCGCCAAGCGCGAGGCGCTGCGCAATGCCGAACGCGACCAGCAACGAGAGCGCGATGCCGGCGAGTGCGCCGCCCATCAGCGCGGCGTCGGAAGCGTTCAGCCAGAACAGCGTCGGCAAGCGCCAGTAGGCGTCGGCGCCCCAGCCGGCGTGCGCGGCGGCGAGGTATTCGCCCAGCGGCAGGATGCCTTCGCTGCCGACCAGCGCGCGAACCTGCAACGCCAGCGAGACGAAGGCGGCGAGGTAGATGAGGCCGAGCCCGCGCAGGAACAGCCAGGCGACGAGATCATAGCGCGCCGGCTCGAGCGCGCGGCCCCACAGCAGGTGCGTGCCGCGTGTCAGCAATCCGCGACGCTTTGAGATGAAGCGGTAGGCGGCCTCGCTCAGCGGCGCGAAGCCGGGCACATGGCCGTAGAGCCACCACCACGCCCCGCGCCCCGGCACATAGCTAAGCAAGCGAAAGGTGGCTGCGGCGCCGGAGGTGATGCGGCCATCCGGCTCGATCAGCTGCACCGCGCCTTTGAAATTCGCCGCGGGGATAGCGGGGAAATCTGCCGCCGCCTCCTGGTAGGGGCGATATGCAACCCGGTCGCCGGTCAGCTGCCGCCAGTATTCCACCCACGTCCGGCAGATACCGCAATCGCCGTCGAACACGAATGTCGGGTGCAAAGGGTTCATGCACTGCCGATATTAGGACATGTCGCGCTTGACGTAGAACGCCGCGGACCCCTTATTCGCTATGTCAGCTGGCCGGACGGCCGCTGCCGGTTTGCTGGGCGTTTGTGGCCCATCAAGCATTCCGGTGGAGGAAAGTCCGGGCTCCATGGAGACACGGTGGCGGCTAACGGCCGCCGGGGGCGACCCCAGGGAAAGTGCCACAGAAAGCAAACCGCCTTCGGTTCGCCGGAGGTAAGGGTGAAAGGGTGCGGTAAGAGCGCACCGCGCGGCCGGCGACGGTCGCGGCAGGGCAAACCCCACCGGGAGCAAGACCAAATAGGGGTGGCCAGGCGTGCGCGAAAGCGTGGCGCCAGGTCCGTCATCAGACCCGCCACCCGGGTTGGTTGCTTGAGGCGCCTAGCAATGGGCGCCCCAGACGAATGGCCGTCGCGGAGGGATTTGGCCAACACCCGGCAAGCCGGTGTTGGGCTACCCTCCAAACAGAACCCGGCTTACAGGCCAGCTGGCAATTTCCTTATCGGCGTTAGCGATTGCCCGCCCTCGGCGGAGCGCCATCGGCGGCAATCGCTCCGTTCCGGAGCGAGCGCCAATCGCGTCTTAACTCGCGGCGCCTTACGGCTTGATTTAGCTGCGAAATTTCAATTCGACAGTAAGCAATCCCGCTTAGCTTCCGCATGACGGCTTATGGAGGTCTGCATGCGTAAATTGCTCACGTCACTCGTTTGCGCCACGGCGGGATTGGCGGCCTTCGGCGCCAGCGCCGACAGCGCTTCGGCTCATGGCTATCGCTGGTATCGCGACTACGCCCCCCTCTACCCGCAGGTCTATTACGGTCCTCCGGTCGTGTACGTGGTTCCGCCCGCGTATGCCTACTATCCGCGCCCCGTTTACCGCGCCTGTTGCGGCTACGTCGTCGGCCCCGCCGGCACGTACTACCCGCAGGCCCAGTACTATCCCCGTCAGCGCTACGTGACGCCGGACTACTACGCCGCGCCGCGTTACCGCGCACCACGCCGCGCGCGCCGCTGCTGCTACTGAGCGAGCCTCACGCCTTCCCGTTAGCGACGAGCCAGGCCGGATTGAACCATCGATCCGCCTCGCCGTCGTACGGGAGGCGCGTGATGTCCCAGTGGCGGATGTATTTGGCGTAGACGTCCCACACCGGCGGGCCGCCGCCGATGAACACGACGCGCCCGGCGAACTTCGCCAGCGTCTCCTCCGGCTGCATGTGCGAGCGCAACTCGACGACCGTCATGTGCTGGCGCTCGTAGTCGGGAACGGCGCGCGCCGTGGTTGGCCCTGCTAGCAGCACGTGCCCGCGCGTCACCCGGAAGAAGTTCTCCACGTCTTCCTTGAATTCGCGGCCTTTGTTGCCCTCCCACGGCAGGTGGCCGTTGAGGCCCAATTGGCCGGAAAGACCGATGGCGCACATGGAGCGCACGTCAGGCATTCGCTTCTCCTCGAGAGTTTCGATTGTGTCCCTGGAATGCGGGGCTGAGTGGCGAAACTAGCACAGAGCCCCAATCCGCCAGCTTTGGCGCGGCACGGCGCCCGAAAAGCGCCTGTGCACAAGGCTCTGCAACCAAATCGGCCCACCGAAATACGTTAACAAACCATTGACGTCCATCTAATCCCATGCGATCCCATAGTGGCCCGACCGCACCGGGCAGGGTCCCGTGGCTGGGCGCCGGGTTTCGATCGAGGGCTCGAAATCCAGAGCGACCGCCACGGCTCCCCCGCCGGTGCACCGGGCAGACGAAGGGATGACCCTTCGGACGTGCGTTGGTTCTTCGAGTGGTGCGCGAGGCCGGAACGAGGGGATGGACCGCTTTGTCTCGACATTCACAAACAAGATCGACGCCAAAGGCCGGGTCTCAATTCCCGCGCCCTTCCGCGCCGTTCTCGAACGCGACGGTTACGCCTCTGGAAGCGCTGGCGGCATCTACTGCTACCCCGCGCTCGAAGCTCCGGCTCTCGATGCTGGCGGCGAGAGACTTGCAAAAAAGATCGATGGGCTTCTCGCGGGCCTGCCGGACTATTCGGACGAGCGCGATGAACTCTCTGTCGCGCTCTACGGCGACGTCCAGGTCCTCGCGATCGACGGCGACGGGCGCATCAGCCTTCCTGAAGGGCTTCGCACGCACGCCGGCCTCACGACCCAAGTCACTTTTGTCGGCCTGGGCGACAAATTTCAGATGTGGCAGCCTGAGCGCTTCGCCGAACGGCGCGAGCGTGCTCGGGAGAAAGTCCACCAGACACGTAAGCTCTTCGGCGCGGGGAACCGTTCGTCCTCAGACGAGGATGACGGAAGCGAAGGAGCACGGGGATGACGGCGCGCCGCCGGCCAGGAGCCACTGAGCCAGGTCGTGCGCGCCACATCCCCGTGCTGCTTTCGGAGGTCGTCGCCAGCCTCCAGCCGCTAGACGGCGGCACCTACATCGACGCGACCTTCGGGGCTGGCGGCTACACGCGCGCCATCCTCGAAGCCGCCGATTGCAACGTGCTGGCGCTCGATCGCGACCCGAGCGCCATCCTTGGCGCTGCGCCGCTGCAGGATGAGTTCGGCGATCGGCTGACCGTTCTCGAATCACGCTTCTCGGAATTGGATGCGGCGGCGCAGGAGCAGGGCGTGGCGCCGGTCGACGGCGTCGTGCTCGACATCGGCGTGTCGTCGATGCAGCTCGACCAGGCCGAGCGCGGCTTCTCGTTCCAGGCCGACGGCCCGCTCGATATGCGCATGTCATCGTCGGGTCCGTCGGCCGCGGATGTGGTCAACGGGATGGACGAGGAGGATCTGGCGCGGATCCTCTACATGCTCGGGGAGGAGCGTCGCTCGCGCGTCATCGCGCGGCTGATCGTCAAGGCGCGCGCCGAAGACGGTCCCATCACCACGACCAAGACGCTGGCCGAGCTTGTCTCGCGCGCGGTCGGCGGCCGGCGCGGTGATCCGCAGCATCCGGCGACGCAAACCTTCCAGGCGTTACGCATCTACGTGAATGACGAGCTGGGCGAGCTGGCCCGCGGGCTCGCCGCCGCCGAGCGCACCCTGAAGCCGGGCGGGCGGCTGGTGGTCGTCACCTTCCACTCGCTGGAAGACCGAATCGTGAAGCGTTTTTTGCAGGAGCGCGCCGGCAAGGAAGTGCGCGGCTCGCGCCACTTGCCGGTGCAATCGATAAAATTGAAGGCACCCAGTTTCGAGATTGTTAACTCCCGTCCGTTAACACCTTCGAAAGCAGAACTCGAGGTAAACCCGCGCGCCAGATCGGCACGTCTGCGGGCGGCGATGCGCACGGGAGCGCATACCTGGCCGCTCGACGAAGATGAGCTCGGGGTGCCGTCGGTGGAGAACTAGCAGCGGTCGCGGAGGGGCTCGATGCGGATCGTCATACTTGCAGCCTTGATCCTCACGATCGCGAGCGCGTTCGTCCTCTACTCCAGCAACTACGACACCCGGCAGCTCGAGGCGCGCGTGCTCGAGCAAGAGCGCACCATCGAGAAGGCGCGCAGCGACATCTCCGTCTTGAAAGCCGAGCGCGCCCACCTTGGGCGTCCCGAGCGCATCGAGCCGCTGGCACGTAGCCTCGGTCTCGGTCCCGCATCCGAACAGCAGCTCGCCGCGACCCCGGAAGAGGCCTTGGCGCGCGCGCTGGGCGGCAATGCCGCTTCCAAGAAGAAGGGGAACTGAGTTGCAGGCGGAGACGGCCAGCACAGCGACCGACGACGGCGAGCAGGGTGAGGGCATGCCCGAGCCGCGCGGCGCCAACGGTCCGCTGCGCACGCTCATCGCCACGCTGGCTATGGCCATCGCTTTCCTGGCCGTCGGCACCCAACTCGTGCGCCTCGCCATGCAGGGACAGGGCGAGATCTCGTCTTCGCTCAACGAGACCGTCGCGCAAAGTTACGCACGCCCCGACATCGTCGATCGCAACGGCCGTCTGCTGGCGACCGACATCGAGGCCTACTCGCTGTTTGCCGATCCGGCGCGTGTGCTCGATCGCGATGAGGCGATCGAAAAGCTCGCCGTCGTCTTTCCGGATATGGACAGCAACGCCCTGCGCAAGGATCTGTCCGACCGCAACCGCCGCTTCGTGTGGGTGCGCCGCGGCCTGGCGCCGCGCACGGCCCAGCAGGTACACAATCTCGGTCTGCCCGGTTTCGACTTCCGCCGTGAGCTGCGCCGCGCCTATCCGGCAGGCAAGCTTGCCGGCCACGTGCTGGGCTACGTCAATATCGACAACAAGGGCGTCGCCGGAATCGAGCGCTATGTCGACGAGGTCGTCGGCGTCGAATCCGTGCAAGGCGCCACGCTGGCCGAGCGCCCGCCGGTGCGCCTGTCGATCGACATCGGCGTGCAGCATGCGGTCGAAGCCGAGCTCGCAGATGCGGTCACGCGCTATGAGGCGCAGGGCGCCGCCGGCGTCGTCATCGACGTGACGACGGGCGAGGTGATGGCGTCGGCATCGCTCCCGGACCGTCGATCCGGGCAAGCCGAACATGGACCAGGGGCGGCTCGACAAGATCTCCGGCAGCACGTTCGAACTCGGCTCCGTCTTCAAGACACTTGACCATTGCCATGGCCATCGATCAGGCGCTGGCGACGCCCGAGACGATTATCGACGTGCGCCAAGAGCTGACTTCCGGCCGCTTCACCATCAAGGATCTGCATCCGCTACGCCGGCCGCTGTCGGTGGCGGAGATCTTCCTGCACTCATCGAACGTCGGCGCCGCCCGGCTGGCGTTGCTCGCCGGCCCGCAGCGCTTCCAGGATTTTCTGCGCCACATGCAACTCCTTGACCCGATGAAAACGGAAGCGGGGCCGATGGCGGCGCCACAGGTTCCGCAGCGCTGGGGCGAGATCGAGACCATCACCGCCGCCTACGGACACGGCATCGCCATGGCGCCGTTGCAGTTCGCTGCCGCCGCCAGCGCCGTCGTCAACGGCGGTCGCAAGGTGACGCCGACCTTCATCAAGCAGCAGGCCGACGCCGGCGTTGCGGACATTCGCCTCATGAGCACATCGACCAGCGAGAAAATGCGCGTGCTGATGCGGCGCAACGTCGCCGAGCGGGCCGGAACGGGCAAGCGCGCCGAGGTGCCCGGCTATCAGGTCGGCGGCAAGACCGGCACGGCCGAAATGCCCGGTGTCGGCGGCTATCGCGAGAAAGCCGTGATCTCATCGTTCCTTGCCGCATTCCCGATGGATAATCCGCGCTATCTTGTATTCGTGCTGCTGTTCGAGCCGAAGGGCACGCAAGAGACGGGTGGCGAAGTGCTGGCGTCGCGCAATGCGGCGCCAACCGCGGGGCGCGTCATCTCGCGTATCGGGCCGCTGCTCGGCGTCATGCCGACGCAGGCGGCGGCGGCGGGCGGAACGGGGATGGCGTTTGACGCTTCGGTGCACGCAAAATATGAAGCTCGGTGACGTCCGTCCATCGGACATCAGCGTCGAGGCGTTGAGTTCCACATAGCCCCAGGAGAACCATGCTCCTCTCCTCGCTCATCGGGGTCGACGCCGCCGCTCCGGCCGGATCCGGAAATGTGCAGGTCGCCGGCATAACGTCCGACAGCCGCAACGTGCGGCCCGGCTTCGTCTTTGCGGCGATCTCCGGCTCCAAGGCCGACGGCGCACGTTTCATTTCCGATGCGGTCACCAAGGGCGCGATCGCTATCCTGACCAGCCGGGACGCCGAGGTCACCGGTGTCGGCGACGTTCCGGTTTTGCGCGCCGAAGACCCGCGCCGCGTGCTGGCGCTGATGGCGGCCCGCTTCTACGGCCTGCAGCAACCGCAGACGGTGGTGGCGGTCACCGGCACCAGCGGTAAGACTTCGGTCGCCGATTTCACGCGCCAGATTTTCGCGGCGCTCGGACACAACAGCGCCTCGCTTGGCACCATCGGTCTGATCAAGAGCGACAGCGCGCGTCTATGGCTCGCTGACGACGCCCGATCCTGTGTCGCTGCACAAGACGCTGGCGGAGCTGGCCATCGAAGGCGTCACGCATCTGGCGTTCGAAGCCTCCTCGCACGGTCTCGACCAACATCGCCTCGACGGCGTTCTCCTGAAGGCCGCCGGCTTCACCAATCTCGGCCGCGACCATCTCGACTACCATCCGACCGTCGAGGAATACCTCGTCGCCAAGCTGCGGCTGTTCTCCGAGCTGCTGCCCGAGGGCGGCACGGCGGTGATCAATGCCGATAGCCCCGAAGGCGCGCGCGCGGTGGAGGCGGCGGAAGGTGCCGGACGCCGCGTGATGACGGTCGGGCGCGCTGGCACTGCCTTGAAGCTCGAGCGGCTGGTGCGCGAGGGTTTTGCGCAGCGCATGTCGATCGCGCACGAGGGCCGCGTGTTCGATATCCGCTTGCCGCTGCTGGGCGAATATCAGGCATCGAACGCGCTCGTCGCCGCGGGCCTCGCCATCGCGACGGGCGACGTCGCGGGCCGCGTGCTGCCGGCGCTGCAGGGCCTGAAGGGCGTCAAGGGACGGTTGGAGATCGTCGGCGAGGCGCGCGGCGGTCTTGCCGTTGTCGACTACGCGCACAAGCCGGAAGCGCTCGCCGCCGTGCTCGACGCTTTGCGTCCGTTCGCGACCGGCAAGCTGATCTGCGTGATGGGCTGCGGGGGCGACCGCGACAAAGGCAAGCGGCCGATCATGGGCGCGATCGCCGTCGACAAGGCGGACGTCGTCATCGTCACCGACGACAACCCGCGCACCGAGCGGCCGGAAGCCATCCGCGCCGAGATCCTCATCGCCGCTCCCGGCGCGCACGAGATCGGCGACCGGGCCGAGGCGATTGCCGCCGGCGTCGCCATGCTGGGTGCGGGCGATGTGCTCGTCGTCGCCGGCAAGGGCCACGAGACGGGGCAGCTCGTGGGCGACAAGGTGCTGCCGTTCTCCGATCACGAAGAAGTCGCCAAGGCATTGGGGCGCGGCTGAGCATGAGCGGGGCGCTGTGGACCTGGGACAGGCTCGTGCCGGCGGCGATCGGCGCGGCGGACGGAGCGCCGACCGCCCCCATCACAGGGTTTTCCATCGACACCCGCTCGCTGCAGCCGGGTGAAGTGTTCGTCGCCCTGCGCGACGTGCGCGATGGCCACGACTTCGTGCTCGAGGCGTTTCGCAAGGGAGCCGGCGCGGCGCTCGTCGCGACGGAGTACAAGCGGGTCGAAGGCGACGGCGCGTTGCTGCGCGTGCGCGAGACGCTGGAAGGCCTGCGCAACATCGCCGCCGGCGCACGCCGGCGCACGGAAGCGCGCATCGTCGCTGTCACCGGCAGCGTCGGCAAGACCGGTACCAAGGAGGCGCTGCGCAATTGCCTGTCGCGTCTTGGGCCTACGCACGCGGCGGAAAAGTCCTTCAATAATCATTGGGGTGTGCCGCTGACTCTGGCGCGCATGCCGGCCGACGTACGCTACGGCGTGTTCGAGATCGGCATGAACCACGCCGGTGAGATCACGCCGTTGACGGCACTGGTGCGGCCCCACGTCGCCATCGTGACGACGGTCGAGCCGGTGCACCTGGAATTCTTCGGCACCACCGAAAAGATCGCCGAGGCGAAGGCGGAAATCTTCTCCGGCATCGAGCCGGGTGGAGTCGCGGTCCTCAATCGCGACAACCAGCATTTCGAGCTGCTGGCGCGGCGCGCCAAGGAGCACGGCGCGCGCATCGTTTCCTTCGGCCGTCATGAAAACGCCGATGTGCACCCTGAAGTGTGGTCGCTCGATGCCGACGGGTCGGACATCGTCGTCCAAGTTGGCGGACGGCGCATTGCCTACCGGGTCGGCGCACCGGGGGCGCACATTGCGCAGAACTCGCTCGCCGTCATTGCCGCGCTCGACGCCCTCGGCGCCGATGTCGAGAAGGCCGTCCCCGCGCTCGCCGAGATGCGCGCAGCGAAAGGTCGCGGCGAGCGGCGCGAGATCGCGATCCCGGGCGGCTCCATCCTGCTCATCGACGAAAGCTACAACGCCAATCCCGCCTCGATGCGCTCGGCGCTTGCCGCCATGGCGACGGTGCCGCGGGCGCGCTTTCCCCGCCGCATCGCGGTGCTCGGCGACATGCTGGAGCTGGGCGAGAACGGCCCGGCGCTGCATGTCGCGCTCAACGAGCCGGTTGACGCGGCCGAGGTCGATCTGGTCTTTGCCTGTGGCCGCAACATGCAACAACTGTTCAAGGCGCTGCCGACGTCCCGCCAGGGCGCGTGGGCGGAAAAGTCGGAGGGGATCGCCGAGGCGCTGGCGCATACGGTGCGTGCGGGCGACGTGGTGATGGTCAAAGGATCGCTCGGCTCACATATGGCCCCGCTGGTCGAGGCGCTGATTGCTAAGCGCGAACAATAACATGCGCGGGTCCTGGACGATAAACCCCATGGCCGCGAACAGACGGCAGATGCCGTTCGGAGAGTCGGATGCTGTATGAGCTGGTGAACCTCAGCGATCAGATCGGGATCCTGAACGTTTTCAAATACATCACCTTCCGGACGGGTGGAGCCATCTTCACCGCGCTGCTGTTCGTGATGCTGTTCGGGCCAGGCATCATCGACTTGCTCCGCGTCAAGCAGGGCAAGGGCCAGCCGATCCGCGACGACGGTCCCAAGTCGCACCTCTCCAAGGTCGGCACGCCGACCATGGGCGGCATCATGATAATCGCCGGCGTCCTCGTCTCGACGCTGCTGTGGGCGAACCTCGGCAATCCGTACATCTGGATCGTGCTCGGCGTGACGCTCGGTTACGGCGCCATCGGCTTTTATGACGACTACCTGAAGGTAACGCGCCGCACCTCGTCGGGCTTCTCGAGCCGCATGCGCCTTGGCCTCGAGCTGGTGATCGCCGCCATCGCCACCGGGTTCGTTATGTACCTGGGGCCGCCGGAGATCAGCCAGGTGCTGACGCTGCCGTTCTTCAAGAACGTCGTGCTGGATCTGGGGCTGTTCTTCATCCTTGTGGGTGTGTTCGTCATCGCCGGCGCCGGCAATGCCGTGAACCTCACCGACGGCCTCGACGGCCTCGCCATCGTGCCGGTGATGATCGCCGCCGCCACCTTCGGCCTCATCGCCTACCTGATCGGCAACGCCAAGTTCGCCACCTACCTGCAGATCCACTACGTGGCCGGCACGGGCGAGCTCGCGGTCATCTGCGGCGCGCTGATCGGAGCCGGGCTCGGCTTCCTGTGGTTCAACGCGCCCCCCGCCATGATCTTCATGGGCGACACCGGCTCGTTGGCGCTCGGCGGCGCGCTCGGGGCCATCGCAGTTGCCACCAAGCACGAGATCGTGCTGGCCATTGTCGGCGGCCTGTTCGTGCTGGAGACGCTGTCGGTCATCATTCAGGTCGCGTCTTACAAGGCGACGGGCAAGCGTGTCTTCCGAATGGCGCCGCTGCACCACCACTACGAGCAGCAAGGCTGGCAGGAATCGACCGTCGTCGTGCGCTTCTGGATCATTTCGGTGATCCTGGCGCTGGTTGGCCTTGCCACTCTCAAGTTGCGCTAAGCTGCAACGCCAATTGCCTCCAGTTGCGTTAAATTCCGCCGCATGATTCGCATCACAACGTTTGCCGGAAAGCGGGTCGCGGTGTTCGGCCTGGGCGCGTCCGGCATCGCCACCGCCAAGGCCCTCGTCGCCGGCGGGGCCGAGGTCGTGGCCAGCGACGACAGTGCCGCCGGTATGCAGGCGGCGGCCGAGGCAGGTCTGAGGACCACCGATTTCAAGGAAACCAACTGGGCGATCTTCGATTCGCTGGTGCTGGCGCCCGGCGTGCCGCTGACCCACCCCGCACCGCACTGGACGGTGCGCGCGGCCAAGCTCGCCGGCGTCGAGGTCATCGGCGACCTGGAGCTGTTCGTGCGTGAGCGGCGGGCGCAGAAGTTCCACGTGCCCCTCATCGCCATCACCGGCACCAACGGCAAGTCGACGACGACGGCGCTGACGGCGCACATCCTCAGCGCGGCCGGCCGCGACACGCAGGTCGGCGGCAACATCGGCACCGCCATGCTGTCGCTGGAGGAGTTTGCGCCCGGGCGGCACTACGTGATCGAGTGCTCGTCGTATCAGATCGACCTCGCACCGAGCCTCGATGCCTCGGTCGGCGTGCTGCTCAACGTGACGCCGGATCATCTCGACCGCCACGGCACTATCGAGAACTACGCGGCCGTGAAGGCGCGGCTGCCGCAGGGAGCGCGCCGGGCCGTCGTCGGCGTCGACGACGCGTACTGCCGCGTGATCGCCGATGACGTGCGCAGCACGAAAGGCGCCGAGGCGGTGCTGCGCATTTCGGCACGGGAGGGCGCCGACTGCGACGTCGGCGTCGATGGCACGAAGATCGTTCTGCGCCGGGGCGGTAGCACCATCGAGATCGCCGACATCGCCGGCATCGGCTCCTTGCGCGGCACCCACAACGCCGAGAACGTCTGCGCCGCAGCTGCCGCGCTGCTGTCGCTGCCCGACCCGCTGTCGGCCGACGAGATCGCCCGCTGCGTGAAGAGCTTCCCGGGGCTCGCGCATCGCATGGAGGAGTTGGGCCGCCAGGGCCGCACGCTGTTCGTCAACGACAGTAAGGCGACGAACGCGGATTCGGCCGAGAAGGCGCTCGTCTCGTTCCCCGGCGACATCTATTGGATCCTCGGCGGCAAGCCGAAGGCCGGCGGCATCGAAAGCCTTGCCGAGCACTTCGGACGCGTCAGCAAGGCCTACCTGATCGGCGAGGCGACGGAAGAGTTCGCCGCCACGCTCGACGGCAAGGTTGCTTTCGAACGCTGCGAAACTCTGGATGTGGCCACCGCGGCAGCGGCTCGCGACGCAGCGACGGCCGACCGCGGCGAACCGGTGGTCTTGCTATCGCCCGCCTGCGCCTCGTTCGATCAGTTCCGCAATTTCGAGGTGCGCGGCGACGCATTCCGCACGCTCGTCGGCGCGCTCCCCGGCATCGAGATGAAGCGGGGTGGTGCATGAGGCTATCGCGCGCCGACCGCAGCCGTGTCGCCGACTGGTGGTTCACCGTCGACCACGTGCTCGTCGGCGCCATCTTCGCGCTCGTCGGCGCCGGGCTGATCCTGTCGCTGGCGGCAAGCCCGGCCGTCGCCATCCGCAAAGGGCTGCCGACCTACTACTTCGTCGAACGGCACCTGTTCTTCTCCGCCGTCGGCGTGCTGATCATGCTGATCGTTTCGCTGTTCTCCCCGCGCGGCGTGCGCCGCCTGGGCCTCGGGACTGTTCGCCGTCGCCTTGCTCGGCATGGTCGCCGTGCACTTCCTCGGTCCCGAGGTCAACGGCGCCAAGCGCTGGCTGTCGATCGGCGGGCATACGATCCAGCCGTCGGAGTTCGCCAAGCCCGGGTTCATCGTCGTGTCGGCGTGGCTGTTCGCCGAAAGCGGCCGGCGCCGTGACATGCCGGCACTTCCGTTCGCCATCGCCGTTGCCGCCTGTTTCACGGGGCTGCTGATCTCCGAGCCCGACGTCGGACAGACGCTGCTGGTCAGCGCCGTGTGGGGCACGCTGTATTTTCTCTCCGGGCAGGCGCTGCTCGGCGCCGGCATCATCGCCGTCTGCGGCGCCATGGGCATCGCTTTCGCCTACTCGACGTTCGCGCACGTGCGCTTCCGCATCGATAAGTTCTTCGCGCCGACGCCGGGCGACAACTCGCAGCTCGACCGCGCCATCAAGTCATTCTCCGAGGGCGGCTTCCTAGGCCGCGGCCCGGGCGAGGGCACCATCAAGACGGCGCTGCCCGACGCGCACACCGACTTCATCTTCGCCGTCGTCGCCGAGGAATACGGCATCGTTGCCTGCCTGGTGCTGCTGGGACTGTTCGCCTTCGTCGTCATGCGTGCGCTCATCACCGCTGCGCAGGAGAAGGATGCAGCGACGCGGCTGTCGATCCAGGGGCTCGCGCTGCTGTTCGGGCTGCAGGCGCTGATCAACATGGGCGTCAACGTCGGGCTGCTGCCGGCCAAAGGCATCACGCTGCCGTTCGTTTCCTCGGGCGGATCGTCGATGCTTGCGGTATCGATCACGCTCGGCATGCTGCTAGCGCTGACGCGTCACCGCCCGAGTGTTGCGCGCCTCAGAAAACCACCATTGCTGACCGACGTTGCCGGTTTGCAGGCCACGGGACCAGTGCACAAGTGACGAAACAATCGGGATCGGTCCTGCTCGCGGCGGGCGGCACGGGTGGGCATCTATTTCCGGCCCAGGCACTGGCGGAGGAGCTGGCGCGGCGGGGCATCGCCGTCGATCTCGCGACAGACATGCGCGGCGACCGCTACGGCACCGGCTTTCCGGCGCGCACCATTCATCGCCTCCCGTCGGCAACGCTGGGCTCCAAGTCGCCCGTCGCGCTGGCGCGTACCGCCGTGCTGCTGTCGCGCGGCCTCATCGCGTCGTTCAAGCTGCTGGGGCAGATCAGTCCGAAGGTCGTCGTCGGCTTCGGCGGCTACCCGACCTTCCCGCCGCTGAAGGCCGCAAGCCTGCGCGGCATCCCAACGCTATTGCACGAGCAGAACGCGGTGCTTGGGCGCGCCAACAAGATGCTAGCCAAGGGCGTGACGGCCATCGCCACGTCGTTCGCAACGACGAAGTACCTGGCGCCGGAGTTGGCCGACAAAGCGCGTCTCACCGGCAACCCGGTGCGCACCGTCGTCATCGAGGCGGCCAAGCAGGCGTTCTCGCCGCCGATGCCAGACGGCCGGCTGTCGCTGCTGGTGTTCGGCGGTAGCCAAGGGGCGCGCTACTTCTCCGAGGCGGTGCCTCCCGCGCTGGCGCTGCTGCCGATGGAAATCCGCCACCGGCTTCACGTGGTGCAACAGGCACGCGCCGAGGACGCCGAGGCCGTGGCGGCGGCCTACCGAGCCGGCGGCATCGAAGCCGAGGTGTCGCACTTCTTCTCCGATCTGCCTGAACGCATGGCGAAATCTCAGCTCGTCGTCGCCCGCTCCGGCGCTTCGACCGTCGCCGAATTAACGGTGATTGGGCGCCCGGCAATCCTTGTTCCGCTGCCGCACGCACTCGATAACGATCAGCTCCAGAACGCGTCCCGGCTTGCCGAATCAGGTGCGGCTTGGTGTATCGAACAGAAGGATTTGTCACCTCAGCGCCTTGCACGCGATATCGGAACGCTATTGGGTAATGGCGAGAAGCTCGCCGGCGCCGCCGATGCCGCCAAGAAGCTTGGAAGGCCGGACGCGGTGGGGCGCCTGGCGGACCTGACCGAGGAACTGATGCGTTCTGGACGCGTGGGCGGGTGAGACCAGGGCAGGCGCTGCCATAAGCGAGCCACGAAGCTGGCGGCATTGGTCGGCGACTAAGAGGTACGAGGGAAGACACATCATGCAGATGCCCCGCGAGATCGGGACCTTCCACATCATCGGCATCGGCGGCATCGGCATGAGCGCCATCGCCGAGATCCTGCTGGCGAAGGGCTATTCGGTTCAGGGCAGCGACCAGAAGGACAGCGCCAACGTGCGCCGTCTGCGCGCCAAGGGCGTGCGCGTCTTCATCGGCCATGACGCGGTCAACCTCGTCGGCGCGCGGTCGATCGTCATCTCGACGGCCGTCAAGGCCGGCAACCCTGAGCTCGAGGCCGCACGCGCCAAGGGGCTTCCTGTCATCCGCCGCGCCGAGATGCTCGCCGAGCTGATGCGGCTCTATTCGACCGTTTCGGTCACCGGCACGCATGGCAAGACGACGACAACCTCGCTCATCGCCCACATCTTCACCGCGGCCGGCGTCGACCCGACCGTGATCTCGGGCGGCATCATCCAGGACTGGGGCACCAACGCGCGCCTCGGCAAGGGCGAGTGGATGATCGTCGAGGCGGACGAGAGCGACGGCACCTTCGTGCGCCTGCCGACGCAGATCGGCATCGTCACCAACATCGACCCCGAGCATCTCGACTACTTCAAGACGGTCGAGAACATGCACCGCGAGTTCGAGACCTTCTTCCGCAACATTCCGTTCTACGGCCTCGCCGTCACGTGCATCGATCATCCGGTGGCGCGCGACATGGTCGAGCGGCTGGAGCTGCGCCGCGACGGCCGTCGCCTACTCACCTACGGCACCACGCGCGGGGCTGACCTCGTGCTGCGCGGCCTGACTCAAGAGCGCGGCGGCATCGTCATCGATGCGGAGCTGGGCGCGCGCGTCCGTGGTGGCGAACGGCAGATCCGCGGCTGGCAGATCCCCATTCCCGGTCAGCACAACGCCCTCAACGCTCTCGCCGCCATCGCGGCGGCGAGCGAAGCCGGCATTCCCGACAACGCCATTCGCTCGGCGCTCGCCACCTTCACCGGCGTCAAGCGCCGCTTCGAGCTGACGGGCGACTGGAACGGCGCCTCGATCTACGACGACTACGCGCATCACCCGACCGAGATCGCGGCCGTGCTTTCGGCCGCCCGCGCCGGTGCCCGGGGCCGCGTCATCGCCGTGTTCGAGCCGCACCGCTATTCGCGCGTGCACGACCTGTTCGGCGAGTTCTGCGCCTGCTTCAACGAGGCCGACAACGTCATCGTGGCGCCGCTTTACTCGGCGGGCGAGCAGCCGCTGCAGGGCATCGACCAGCACTACATGGCCGAGGGCATCCGCAAGACGGGCCATCCGTCGGCGATCGCGGTCGACAATGTCCGCGAGCTGCCGGGGCTGCTGCGGCGTATGATGCGGCCGAACGACATGGTCATCTGCCTCGGCGCCGGGACCTCGACCGAATGGGCGCATGCACTGCCGATGTGGCTATCTGCGGATGAGCCGAGACGCGCCAACGCGCTTTAGTCCGCGTCATCTTCAATGCCATCCCGGAGGCGCGACGTTGACGTTTCCCGATATCAGCGGCGAGCTGCAGGCTAAGCTGCCTGAGCTGCGCGGACGTATCTCTGCTGGAACGAAGCTGGCCGATATCACCTGGTTCCGCGTCGGCGGTCCGGCACAGGCGCTGTTTTCGCCCGCCGACGAGGCCGACCTCGCCTACTTCCTTGCCGGCATTCCTGCCGACCTTCCCGTGACCGTCATCGGGCTCGGCTCAAACCTGCTGGTGCGCGAAGGCGGCGTGCCTGGCGTCGTCATTCGCCTGGGCAAGGGCTTTGCTACCATCACGCCAGAGCCGGGCAATCGCATCCGCGCCGGCACGGCCGTGCCCGACGTGAAGGTGGCGCGTGCCGCCGCTGACGCCGGTATCGCGGGCCTGGCGTTCTATCGTGGCATCCCCGGCTCTATCGGGGGCGCCCTGCGCATGAACGCCGGCGCGCACGGGCGCGAGACCAAGGACGCGCTGATCGAGGCGCGCGCTGTCGATCGCACCGGTAAGATCCACACCCTGTCGCTGGCCGACATGGGCTTCACCTACCGCCATAGCGAGGTGCCGGCCGACTGGATCCTCACCCAAGCGTTGTATCAGGGCACCGCGGGAGAGCCGGCGGCGATTCTCAAGGAGATGGAAGAGGTCGCCGACTATCGCGAGAAGAACCAGCCGATCCGCGAGCGCACCGGCGGCTCGACGTTCAAGAACCCGCCCGGCCACAGCGCCTGGAAGTTGATCGACGAGGCCGGCTGCCGCGGTCTGCGCGTCGGCGGCGCCAAGGTCTCCGAGATGCACTGCAACTTCCTCATCAATGATGCCGGCGCCACGGCCGAGGACATCGAGCGCCTCGGCGAGACGGTACGCGCGCGCGTCAAGGCGCGATCTGCCATCGCGCTGCAATGGGAAATCATCCGCATGGGGCTGCCGCTGCCCGGCTGTCCGACCGGCGAAGCGCTGGCACAAGCAGAGGTCATATGATCGGGAAGGCGCCGGAGCGCACGCATGGCCACGTCGCCGTGCTCATGGGTGGCTTGTCGGCCGAGCGTGAGGTGAGCCTGCGATCGGGCGCAGCATGCGCCGCCGCGCTGGAGCGCGAGGGCTATCGCGTCACGCAGATCGACGTCGATCGCAATCTCGCGGCCAAGCTGCGCGAAGTTTCGCCCGATGTCTGCTTCAACGCCCTGCATGGCCGCTATGGCGAGGACGGCTGCGTGCAGGGCCTGCTCGAATGCCTCGGCATCCCCTACACGCATTCGGGCGTGCTCTCTTCCGCGCTCGCCATGCATAAGGAGCGCGCCAAGGACGTGATGGGTCCGGCCGGCGTGCCGATCGCCGACGCCGAGGTGGTGACGCGCCGCGATGCCATGAGCCGCCACGTGCTGGCCCCCCCCTATGTCGTCAAGCCGGTGGCCGAAGGCTCGAGCGTCGGCGTCGTCATCGTCGAGGTCGGCGCCAACGGCCCGCCCGCCAGGATCGGGGAAACCGGCAGCCCCGACGACCTGCTGATGGTCGAGCGCTACATCCCGGGCCGCGAGCTGACCTGCGCCGTGATCGGCGACTTCGTCACCGACGTCATCGAGATCAAGCCGCTCAAAGGCCTCGAGTTCTACGATTACGAGGCGAAATACGCTCCGGGCGGGTCGCAGCACGTGCTGCCGGCCGATCTTTCACCGGATGTTTACCAATTGGTCCGGAAATACACTGTTGCAGCCTGTCGCGCATTGGGATGCCGCGGCGCTGCCAGGGCGGACTTTCGTTACGACGACACGACCGACGGAGCAGGCGAGCTGATCTGCCTGGAGGTCAATACGCAGCCGGGGATGACCGAGACGTCACTGGTACCCGAGCTGGCGCAACATGCGGGCTGGTCATTCGGCGAGCTCGTGCGGTGGTTAGTTGAGGACGCGAGTTGCAACAGGTAGGGGGCGCTTCCGAGATCCCGCAGCGGGTGCCGCAGGCACTTTCGCTCGATCCGGACGCGACTGCTCTTCCACCGCCACCGCCTCCCGCCGAAAAGGCCGATCGCTCCAACGCTTTCTTCCCGCGCCGCAGGCCGGCCTCTCGCCAGGCAACGCTCGGCCGCAAGCTGGGCCTCACTCTGTTCATGGCGCTCTCTGGCGCGCTCGTCTTCTCGATCCTCACCGACGGCGGCAAGCAGACCCGCGCCGTGGCGACGTTCCTCCCCACAGCCGACGAGCTGCTCTACTGGATGGGCCTGCGCGTTGAGCAGGTAGCCTTGAGCGGCCAGCGCTTCACGGCCGATGCCGACGTATTCGATGCCATCGACATTCCCAGTACCGGCTCGCTCGTCACCTTCGATGCCGCCGGCGCGCGCGAGCGCATCGAGAAGCTGCCGTGGGTGTCGACGGCCGCCATCAGCCGCATCTTCCCGGGTTCGCTCGACGTGCGCATCACCGAACGCCAGCCTTCGGCGCTGTGGATCAACGAGGGGCGTGAGTATCTGGTCGACGGCTCCGGCCGCGTGCTTTCTGCCTTGAAGAAGGGTACCAACGTTAGGCTGCCACGCTTCTCCGGCGCCGGCGCTCCCGAGCAGGCGCAAGTGCTGCTCGATCTCATCGTGCGCTTCCCGCGCATCGCCGAGCGCTTCGAATTAGCCGAGCGGGTCGGCGAGCGCCGCTGGACGCTGCACCTCAAGGGTGGCGTCGTCGTGCATCTCGGCGCCGACCGCGAGGCCGTTGCCTTCGCGGCGCTCTCCTCGCCCGAGGAGCTCGGCAAACTCGTCGAGACGCCCAACGCCATCATCGATCTACGCACACGGGGGCGCGTCACCATACGCGTCGCACCGCAGTCCGCGCCCAACAACGCCACGCAGAGTTAGTCGAGGGACGCCATGCTCAGCCGCGACAAGACAGACGGCAGAAACTCGCAGATCGTCGGCCTGCTCGATATCGGAACGAGCAAGGTCGCCTGCATTATTGCGGCGCTCGATCCGCCGGAGCGAACAGGCGAAGGCCGCCGGGTGCGCGTCTTGGGTATCGGGCATCTGCGCTCGCGCGGTCTGAAGGCCGGCGTCATCACCGACCTTGCAGAGGCCGAGACCACCGTGCGTGCCGCCATCGCCCAGGCCGAACGCATGGCGCATTTGACGCTGGAGGAAGTTTTCGTCTCGGTATCCTGCGGGCGGCTGCAGTCGTCCAACTTCGCAGCGTCGGTCGACATCACCGGCGGCGTCGTGCGCGCCGACGACATCGACCGCCTGATGGCCGGCGGGCATGCCTTCGCCGAGCGCGAGGGCCGGACGCTGATACATCTCAACCGCCTCGGCTTCCGCGTCGACGGCGCCGCCGGCAGCCACGATCCGCGCGGCATGGCGGCTTCGCGCCTGTCCGCCGACCTGCACACCGTCGCCGCCGACGAGGCGCCGGTGCGCAACCTGATGCTGGTGGTCGAGCGCTGCTATCTCAACGTGCGCGCGCTTATCGCCACGCCGTATGCCAGCGCCTTGGCCGCGACCAGCGAGGACGAGCGCCGCCTCGGCGTTACCTGCATCGACATCGGCGGCGGGACGGCAACGGTCGCCGCCTTCTACGACGGGCATTTTATTCACGCCGCGACTATCCCGGTCGGCGGCCACCACATCACCTTGGATATCGCCCAGGCCTTGCAGACACCACTTGCCGAGGCTGAGCAAATCAAGACGCTATACGGAACGATGGTCGTTGCTCAATCCGACGAGTACGAGACCTTTTCCTACGCCCTCGCGGGCGAGGAGGAAGGCACGCGCGGACAGGCGACCAAGGCGCAGCTCGCCGGGATTATTCGTCCGCGTGTGGCGGGCATCCTCGGCATGGTGCGCGAGACGATTGGACAAGGCGGGCGTTTCTGCCTTCGCCGGTGAGCGTGTGGTTCTGACGGGCGGTGCGAGCACTCTCGTCGGGCTCGGCGAGTTCGCCGCCAACACGCTTGGACGACCGGCGCGGGTATCGATGCCGCAGCCGTCTGCGGGGCTGCCGCAGAATGTCAGTAGTCCGGCGTTTTCGACCGTTGCGGGGCTGCTTGCCGTCGCTGCGTCGGGAAGCGGAGAGGTCTCGGGATTGCGGGACCGCGAAGCGCTCGGTGGGGGATACTTCGAGCGCGTCGGTGAGTGGCTGAAGACCGGTTTCGCGTAAGACGGTCCAGGCCACGGGGATCGACGCCCATAGGGCGCGATCGAGGTGCATGAGGGGAGCGCGCGGACGCTATGAGCATTAAGCTGCAGCTTCCTAAGCTTACCGACCTCAAGCCGCGCATCAACGTCATCGGCGTCGGTGGCGCGGGATGCAATGCCATCAACAACATGATCTCCGCCGGCCTCGTCGGCGTCGAGTTCGTGGTCGCCAACACGGACGCGCAGGCGCTGGCCACGTCGAGCGCCGAGCATCGCCTGCAGCTCGGCGTCAATCTCACCGAAGGTCTCGGCGCCGGCTCCAAGCCCGAGATCGGTGAAGCCGCCGCCGAGGAAGCGATCGAGGAAATTCGCTCGCAGATCGCCGGCGCGCACATGGTGTTCATCGCCGCCGGCATGGGCGGCGGAACGGGCACGGGCGCTGCCGCGGTGATCGCGCGCGCCGCCAAGGAGCTCGGCATCCTCGTCGTCGGCATCGTGACCAAGCCGTTCCACTTCGAAGGCGCACGGCGCATGCGCATCGCGGAGGCCGGCATCGCCGAGATCCGCAAGCACGTCGACACGCTGATCGTCATCCCCAATCAGAACCTGTTCCGGGTAGCGAACGAGAAGACGACCTTCGCCGAGGCCTTCGTGCTCGCCGACCAGGTGCTCTACTCGGGCGTCGCCTGCATCGTCGACCTGATCATCAAGGAAGGCCTGATCAACCTCGATTTCGCCGACGTGCGCACGGTGATGAGCGGCATGGGCTCGGCCGTCATGGGCACGGGCGAAGCCTCCGGCGAGCGCCGCGCCTCGATCGCCGCCGAGGAGGCCATCGCCAACCCGCTGCTCGACGACGTGTCGTTGAAGGGCGCCCGCGGGCTGCTGCTGTCGATCACCGGTGGCCGCGACCTGACTCTCTACGAGGTGGACGAGGCGGCGAGCCGCGTGCGCCAGGAGGTCGATCCGGAAGCCAACATCATCGTCGGCGCAACCTTCGACGAGACGCTCGGCGACCGCGTGCGCGTGTCGATCGTCGCCTCCGGCATGGCCCGCATCGGCGATCCGCTGCAGGCGCCAATGCCGCCGCCCGTCGATCCGCGCCTGCGCATGACGCGCCCGCAGATGGCGGCACCGCAACCGCCGCCTCCGCCGCAGCAGCGCCACGAAGCGCCGCGCGGCTTCCCGCATCCGCCACAGCACCCGGCGCCTGACGAAGATATGCAGCGCCGAATCAGCGAAGCGATCGGCCTCAACGGCGAGGAGCCGGGACGCGACTCGCATGCGCAGCCGCGCGAGACGTGGCGCGCGCCGGGCAACGTCGTCATCGAAGAAGGCTTCTCGCAGATGAGCTGGGCGCCGCAGCATGCGCCGCCGCGCGGCCAGCCCCCCGTCGACAATGGCAATGCAACGGGTCAATTCATCCCGGCGCCGCCGGCCGACCTGCGCCGCGGTGCGCGTCGCATGCCGGACGTCGAAGACTTCCCGCCGGTCGCGCAGCGCGAATATCGCGCCAAGTCCGGCTACGCCCCGCAAGCTGGGCCGCCGCCCGCGCCGCAACCGGCTGGCGAGGAGCCGCCGCGCCGCGGCATTCTCCAGCGCATCATGGGGCGCACGCGCCGCGACGAAATGGACGATCCCATCACCAGCAACGCCGCTCCGGACCCGCGTCGCATGTCAAACTCGTCGACGGATGATTGGTGGGCGGCGGAGCGTGATTCGCAGCAGCAGGACGTTACGGACGAGCAGGCTCCGCTGCCGGAGTTCTTCAATCGTCAGCGCAAGTAGCATCGACTGCGCAAAAAGGCCCTGTTTTGCAACAAAACCGTCATGTAGCCCCACGGTAACACAACGTAAGAAACCGTGATTTGGCGCCGCAGCTTGGGTCGGCGTATCGTTTGATTGTTAACGACGTGTTCGCACTAAGTCCCTGCACTTCAAAGGGCGCAGCTCGAAACGACGCCCTTACAAGTTAACGCAAATCGCAATTTGGGACGCGAACATTGTTGGGGGTGGGTGGTCGCCGGGGCACACTGGCGAGACCCGACAGGGCATCGAGGGACGGGCGCATATGTCGAATCGATTCATCGGCGCGCGACAAACTACGATTGCGCGCGAGATCGAGGTGACAGGGACGGGGGTCCACAGCGGAGCGCCAGTTTCGGTCATTCTGCATCCGGCAGCTGCCGATACTGGGCTCCGTTTTCTGGTCACCAAACGCGGCCGAGTGGTCGCTGAAATTCCTGCCACCGTCGAGCACGTTAAGAACCTGACGCTGTGCACCGTGATCGGCAACGACGCCGGTATCACAGTCAGCACGGTAGAGCATCTTCTGGCCGCCCTTCGCGGCCTCGCCGTCGATAACTGCATCATCGAAATCGACAGCAAAGAAGTGCCGATCATGGACGGGAGCTCGGCTCCCTTCGTCGACCTGATCGACGATACCGGCATCCGCGAGCTCTCCGCTCCGCGCCGCTACATCAAGGTTCTGAAGCCGATCAAGGTCCAGGAAGGCGAGAGCTGGGGCGAGCTTGTTCCCCACGCTGGTTTCCACCTCGACGTCGAAATCGACTTCCCCACGCCGCTGATCGGCAAGCAGCGTCTTTCCTACGAAATGAGCCCCGGCATCTTCCGCAGCGAGATTTCCCGGGCCCGCACCTTCGGCTTCATGAGCGACGTCGAGAGACTTTGGAAAGCCGGTCTCGCGCTCGGTGCCAACCTCTCAAACACCATCGCCATCGGCGAGAACAAGATCATGAACCGCGAAGGCCTGCGCTACCCGCAGGAGTTCGTGCGCCACAAGATCCTGGACGCTGTCGGTGATCTCGCCCTTGCCGGCAAGCCGCTGCTCGCCGCCTACCGCTCTGTGAAGGGCGGCCACCGCCTAAACTCGCTGGTGGTGCAGGCGCTGCTCGCCGATCCGCAGGCCTGGACCATCGCCCAGGCACCTCGCGTGCGCGAGGCCAAGCCGGTCGACATGGGCTTTGCCATCGCTGCCGGGGAATAATCCGGCGCTTCATCGATACGACAATGCACGCGGCCCTCGGTGGCCGCGTTGCAGTTTCTAGCCCTTCGCAGCTGGCCCCGCGTGGCAGAAAAGCCGCTGGTGCCAGTCCTATAACAACCATAATCATCGCCTAGCCGAAGAGGTGGTGCAGGAGCGTTCAGCCGCGGTATCGCAGCGTTCGCGCCGGTGCTAGGGGTGAGGGGACGCACCGGCTCGCGGGGGCCCGGGTCGTCCAACGAAAGCAGGCGGATGCCGCAGGTGGGGAACGTCAAGTCCGGCTCGAGCGTGCTGCAGGCCCTGAAGGGTCTTGCGCTGCTCGCCCTCGTCGTCACGCTCGGCGGCTGCGCCAGCAACGATGCTGTCCGCGCGCTGAACCCCGATCCGCCCAGCAAGATGTTCGCCGACGCCGACGCGCTGCAGAGCAAGGGCAAGTTCGAAGACGCCGCCAAGAAATTCGAGGACGTCGACCGCGAGCACCCGTACTCGCCCGAGGCACGCCGCGCCATCGTCATGTCCGCCTACGCCTACTACAAGGCGGGCAAGCTGCCGGAGGCCATCGCCTCGGCCGAGCGCTACACGACGATGCACCCCGGCACCAAGGAAGCCCCGCTCGCGCACCACATCATCGCCGAATCCTACTTCGAGCAGATGAAGCTTCCCGATCGCGACCAGGATGCGACGCGCAAGGCCCTCGCCCAGTTGCGGATCCTCAAGACGCGCTATCCCGACAGCACCTACGCGCAGAAGGCCGACAACAAGATCCGCCTGTGCGAGGACACGCTTGCCGCGCAGGAGATGAACGTCGGCCGCTACTACATGGACAAGAGCAACCAGGTGGCCGCCATCAACCGCTTCAAGACGGTTGTCACGGACTACCAGACGACGGCCCACGTCGAAGAGGCGCTGTACCGGTTGACGGTCGCCTACCTGACGCTCGGCATCACGCCGGAAGCGCAGAACGCCGCCGCCGTGTTGGGGCACAACTTCCCCAACTCCCAGTGGTACAAGGACTCCTACGCGCTGCTGCAGAAGCAGGGTCTGATGCCGCAAGTCAGCCAGGGCTCGTGGATGACGGACGTGCTGCAGGGACCGGCCAAGGCGCCCGCGGCGCCTGCCGCCAAGCCCGCCCCGGCCGCGCCCGATTGGGCTCCGGCGACCACCAAGAAGGCCCCGACAGCACCTCCGGGCCCGCCGCCGCCGTCAACGCTCGGCGGCCCGAGCACCTGATCCTATCGGGCTGGCGGACCCGCCGTGCCACCGGCCGCAAGTGACGGTGTGCACTGACTGAGGCCGTCTGAGCCCTCGCCCGGCTGGCGCGTTTGCAGCGCGTCCAGCCGACCTCTCCCTCAGGGAGAGGTGTGTACAGCTGGGCCACGGCCCACCACCACCTCTCCCATGGGGAGAGGTCGGTGCGCGATGCGGAGCATGTGCACCGGGTGAGGGGTTACGGTGCTCGCATTTGGGCTAAGGGGCGCCGACCCAGACGCAAGAGCTCGGCCCCTCCTAATCTGTGGGCCGGCTTGCGCGCAGGTTTTCCCGTCCCGCCGCATCCGGTATTGCTGGCCGCCGAGATTGCACGCCTTCGCAGGGCGGCAAGCGTGGAGCGCCAATGAGTGAGAAGGACATCAGCGCCGCTCCCGTCGAGGAGCTGAAGCGAGCGGAAGCCGAGGCCGAGCTGCGCCGCCTCGCCGCGCTCATCCGCCACCACGACGAGCTGTACTACCGGCAGGACGCGCCCGAGATCTCCGACGCCGACTACGACGCGCTGCGCCGGCGCAACGATGCCATCGAGGCGCGATTCCCCAAGCTCGTACGCCCCGACAGCCCGTCAAAGCGCGTCGGCGTCGCACCGGCCGACGGCTTCGGCAAGGTCAAGCATCGCGTACCGATGCTGTCGCTCGGCAACGCGTTCGACGCCGAGGACGTGAGGGACTTCGTCCAGCGGGTGCACCGCTTCCTGAAGCTCGACGCCGCAGCCCCGCTCGCCTTCACGGCCGAGCCGAAGATAGACGGCCTCTCCATCTCGCTTCGCTACCAAGCTGGCATTCTCACCGAGGCGGCGACGCGCGGCGACGGCATGGAGGGCGAGAACGTCACCAAGAACGTGATGACCATCAAGGAGATCCCGCACAAGTTGAAAGGCCGCAACACGCCCGAGGTGATCGACGTGCGCGGCGAAATCTACTTGGCGCACAACGACTTCGCGCAGCTTAACAAGGATCAGGCGGCCACCGGCGGCAAGGTGTTCGCCAACCCGCGCAACGCCGCGGCCGGTTCGTTGCGTCAGCTCGACGCCTCGATCACCGCTTCGCGACCCTTGCGCTTCTTTGCTTACGCCTGGGGCGAAGCCTCGAAGCTGCCGGCCGATACGCAGTCGGGCGTCTATGAGGCGTTCGCCAAGTGGGGCCTGCCAGTCAATCCGCAGACGCGTGTGTGCACTGGCGCCGAGGAACTGCTGGCATTCTACGAGGAGCTGGCGGAGGAGCGCGCCAAGCTTCCCTATGACATCGACGGCGTCGTCTACAAGGTGAACCGCCTCGATCTGCAGGAGCGCTTGGGCTTCGTCTCGCGTTCTCCCCGCTGGGCGATCGCGCACAAGTTTCCCGCCCAGCAGGCGATGACAATCCTCAACGGCATCGACATCCAGGTCGGCCGTACCGGGGCGCTGACGCCTGTCGCCCGGCTGGAGCCCGTCACCGTCGGCGGCGTGGTCGTCACCAACGCGACGCTGCACAACGAGGACGAGATCAAGCGCAAGGACGTGCGCGTCGGCGACACGGTGGTCGTGCAGCGCGCCGGCGACGTTATTCCGCAGATCACCGGCATCGTGGCCGACAAGCGGCCCAAGGGCGCCAAAGAGTACGTGTTCCCCGTGTTGTGCCCGGCCTGCGGCAGCCACGCAGTACGCGAGGTGGACGAGAAAACCGGCAAGGTCGACGTCGTGCGCCGCTGCACCGGCGGCCTCATCTGCCCTGCGCAGCGCGTCGAGCGCCTCAAGCACTTCGTGTCGCGCAACGCCTTCGACATCGAGGGGCTCGGCGAGAAGAACATCCAGGCCTTCTACGACGACGGGCTGATCCAATCGCCCGAGGACATCTTCACGCTCGCGGTGCGCGACGCGCGCTCGACGAAACGGCTCGAGGAGCGCGAGGGCTGGGGACCGCAGTCGGCGACCAAGCTGTTCAACGCCATCGCGGCGCGGCGCGACATTTCTCTCGACCGCTTCATCTACGCGCTCGGCATCCGCCACGTCGGCGAGACGACCGCCAAGCTGCTGGCGCGCTTCTACGGCTCCATCGAGCACTTCCGCGGCGCCATGATCGACGCCTCGAAGGGCATCGACAGCGAGGCCTTCAAGGAGCTCGACAACATCGAGGGCATCGGAGAGGTGGTGGCCGAGGCGATCGCCGACTTTTTCGGCGAGCCTCACAATGTGCGTGTGGTTGACGATCTATTGAAGGAAGTGTCTCCGCAGCCACTAGAGGCGGTCGATACGTCATCGGCTGTCGCGGGCAAGACAGTTGTGTTCACGGGGGCACTCGAAGTCCTCACGCGCGGCGAAGCCAAGGCCCAGGCCGAGCGACTGGGCGCCAAAGTCGCGGGCTCGGTGTCCAAGAAGACGGACTACCTGATTGCCGGCACCGGCACGGAGACGAAATCCAAGCTGACGAAGGCCAAGGAACTCGGTGTCAAGGTGATTGATGAGCAGGAATGGCTGCGGTTGACCGGGGGGGCAGATCGCGGCTAGGTGCCTGCCTGGATTTGCCGCGCCGGGCCCCTACCTACGCTGGGATGCCGCGCCAATAAACGGAGGCCGAATGCTGCGGAGACGCCGCCTATCCTCAGGGGTTCGCCTAGGGCCCCCTTTACCGCTGCGCCTCCTCAACAAGCTCGGCCCTCTGGTCAGGTCTTTGGGGCTGTGGCCGGCCATCGACTACAAGCGGCAGATGCAGGCGACGGAGCGCAAGTACAAGCGCAGCAACTGGACGCCCGAGCTCCAGCGCGCGCTGCCGCCGCGGGCGGAAGGGTTCAACAGTCGCGACGCCGACCTGTCGCTGTTCGGCGCGCTGGCCATTCGCGGGCAGTTCCTCAAGAGCATGGACAACGCCATGGCGCTCGAGGACCTCATCGCGCGCCACCCCGAGATTCTCGACGAGCAGATCCGCCGCCCGCTGTTCGTGCTCGGCCTGGCACGCACCGGCACGACGCTGCTGCAGCGGCTGCTGTCGATTGCACCAGGGCGCCCGCTACCTGCCGTTCTGGGAGGGCTACACGCCGTATCCGCGTGAGCTCGGCAACCATAAGGAAGGCAAGGACGGCCGCTACCGCGAGGCCAAGAACCGGCTGGCGCTGCTGAACTTCGTCGGGCCGGAATTCAATAAGATCCATCCCATCGAGATCGACGATCCGGAGGAGTGCTACCACCTCTTCCGTAACCACTTCCTGGTGCCGCCCGGCTTCGACTTCGCCAACGTGCCGAGCTTCTGGCGCTGGTGGAACGACGGCGCCCACGCCGACGCCTACCGCATGCACAAGCGGCAGCTGCAGGCGCTGCAGTGGCTCAACCCGAACCAGCACTGGGTGCTGAAGTGCCCGAACCACTTGTCGGGCTTGAAGCATCTGATGGAGACGTATCCCGACGCGCGCATCGTCTACACGCAGCGCGATCCGTTGAAGACGGTGCCGTCGCTGTGCAGCCTCGCCGCGGTGACGTGGTGCATGACCTCGGACACGGTCGATCTGCACACGGTCGGTGAATTCGCGCTCGATCTGGCGGATCGTTGCGCCGCGGCGGGACGAGCGGCGATGCAGGTCGTTCCGCGCGACCAGATCGTGCACGTCGAGTACGACGACCTGGTGCGCGATCCTGCCGCGATGGCGATGTCGATCTACGAGCGCCTCGGCTATTCGACCGATGCCGCGCTCAAGGCGCGCATGACGCAGTGGCTGGCCGACCACCCGAGCGACAAGCACGGCAAGCACAACTACGCGCTGGAGGATTTCGGCCTGACGCCGGAGATCATCCGCCAGCGCCTCGCCGTGCCGCCCCAACGCTCCGTCGCCGGCGGCTGACGTGCGTCGCCAACGCCGTCCGTCATCCCGGCCTGCGCCGGGATGACGTCTATCGAGGAGAGCGTCCAACCTGCGCTAAAGCGGGGCGGTGGCGCGCTTTAGCCAGGCGCGGGCGTCTTCGTCGAGGTCGGGGCCGAGCGCCGTCGCAACGCGCGCGTGGTAGGCGTCGAGCCATTGCGCCTCGTCGGCGGTCAGCATCTCCTTGACGATCAGCCGCCGGTCGATCGGCGCCAGCGTCAGCGTCTCGAAGCCCATGGTCTCGCGGTCGGCGCCGGGACGCTTCGTCAGCTCGGTGACCAGCACCAGGTTCTCGATGCGAATGCCGTAGGCGCCCTCTTTGTAGTAGCCCGGCTCGTTGGAACAGATCATGCCCGGCTCCAGCACCGCCATGCCGGCGCGCGAGATCGACTGCGGCCCCTCGTGCACCGACAGGTAGCTGCCGATGCCGTGGCCGGTGCCGTGGTCGTAGTCGAGGCCGTGCTGCCATAGCGCGCGGCGCGCGAAGGGGTCGAGGTCGATGCCGCGCGTGCCCTTGGGGAAGCGCGCCGAGGCGACGGCGATGTGCCCCTTGAGAACCAGCGTGAAGCGCTGGCGCATCTCGGCCGTCGGCTTGCCGATGGCGACGGTGCGGGTGATGTCGGTCGTGCCGTCGAGGTACTGCGCGCCGCTGTCGATGAGGAACAGCTCGCCCGGGCGCAGCTTGCGGTTGGTCGCCTCGCTGACGCGGTAGTGCACGATGGCGCCGTTGGGGCCGCTGCCGGAGATGGTGTCGAAGCTGATCTCGCGCAGCTGGTTGGTGGCGCGGCGGAAGCCTTCGAGGCGCCGCACGGCCTCGATTTCGTCGAGCGCGCCCGTCGCGGCGGCGCCGTCGAGCCAGGCGAGGAAGCGCGTGACGGCGAGGCCGTCGCGCAGATGCGCGGCGCGCGAGCCCTTGATCTCGGTCGTGTTCTTGATCGCCTTCAGCGCCAACGAAGGATCGGGGCCGCGCGCGATGCGCTTGCCGCCGCCGAGTGCGCGGGCGAACCAGTAGCTAGCGCTGTTCGGGTCGAGTCGCACGTGCTTGCCGGCCGTGCGCAACGTTTTCAGCCGCTCGGCGAGCGCCTCCGGTGCGCTAATTTTGGCGAAGCTCTCGAGGTGCGCGCGGACCGCCGGCTCCAGCTTCTCAGGCGCGAGAAATAGTTCTGGCTTGCCGCTGGCGGGCACGATGGCGAAGGCGAGCGCCACCGGCGTGTGCGGGATGTCGGAGCCACGGATATTGAACACCCAAGCGACGCTGTCGCTCAGCGTCAGCACCACCGCGTCTTGCTTGTCGGCCTTCAGGCGCTTCTGGATGTCGGCGATCTTGTCCTGCGCCGAGCGCCCGGCGAACTTTGTCGGATGCAGCGAGACCGGGTCCCTGGGCGCCGGCGGGCGTGCCCGTCCCCAGACGCGATCGACGAGGTTGCGGGCGGTCGGGGCGAGCTTGATGCCGTGCGGCTTCAATGCCGCTTCGAAGCGCTCGATCTCGGCGATGGTGTGCAGCCGCGGATCGAAGCCGACGGTCGCGCCGCGCGGCAGATGCTCAGCCAGCCACTCGCCGATGTTGCCGCGCATGACGCTCGAGACTTCGATCAGTCCCGGCTCGACCTCGGTCCGTGCCTGCACCGTGTAGCGGCCGTCAACGAACAGCGTGGCGGTCTTCTTGGCGATGATGGCAAGGCCCGCCGACCCCGAGAACCCAGTGAGCCATTGGAGGCGCGCGGCCGAAGGCGGCACGTACTCGCCTTGATGCTCGTCGGCACGCGGCACGAGATAGGCGTCGAGCTTGGCGGCCGCCATCAGGCGCCGCAGCTCCTTGATGCGCTCGGTGGCGGCGCCGCGTTCGGTTTGGCTTTCGAAGGTCTGAAACATGGGAGCCTGTTTAAGCACCTTGGCGGCCGACGGCAATTCGTGCCGCGAGATTTGCCAGATCCGGCGACCTACACAACTCGAACGCCGCCCTCAGCGCCGCTTGCGGAGCGTTAGCGTCGACCACTCACCGATGCGGCGCTGCTGCACGAGGATGAATCCATGGGCAGTGTAGGCGGCGATCACGGACGCCGCCTCGGGATTGAGGATGCCCGACAGCACGACGCTTCCGCCACGGCGTAGCGACTTGGAGACGTCGCCCGCCAGCGCCCGCAGCGGCCCGGCGAGGATATTGGCGATGATGAGGTCGAACGGCGCCGCGTGCCGCAGCCAAGGATGGTCGAGGCCGAGCGCGCAAGCGGTGGCGATGCGGCGGGCGCCGTTGGCATCGGCGTTGGCGCGCGCGACCTCCACGGCAATCGGATCGGAATCGGTGGCGATGACCTGCGCGCCGTGCATAGCGCGCGCCGCCGCGATGGCCAGCACGCCGGAGCCGCAGCCGAGGTCGAGCACGCGCCGGAACCGGCCCGTGCGGGCGAGCTTGTCGATGGCTAGCAGGCAGCCGAGCGTCGTGCCGTGATGGGCGGTGCCGAAAGCTTCGCCGGCATCGACGCGAATTGCGCGCGGCCCGTACGGGATGCGTCCGCGGTCGTGGCTGCCGTGCACGACGAAGCGTCCGGCGATCACCGGCGGCAGCGCGGCCTGCGAGATCGCCACCCAATTGAGGTCCGGCAGGTCTTCAAGCTTGATGTTGGCGACCGGGCGCCCCTTTTCGGCGCGCAGCGACTTGGCGGCCGCTTCGGCGTCGGCGCGGCTCTGCGAGTAGGCCTCGATGCGCCAGGCACCGGCGCCGTCCTCGAACAGCGTCACGGCATCGAGCGCCGGCTCGGCTGCTTCGAGCGCGTTCGAGATCGCCTGCGCCACGCCAAGGTCGGTCGTGCGCACGGAAAGCTTGGTGCTGGCCATATTTATCGTGGTGCCGTGCCGTGGCGGAGCCGTTGGCGCCTCATGCGGCGCTCGCGGTCGCGGGGTCGCCTTCGAACTCCATGCCCTCGGCGCTGACCGGCTCCGGCAGCTCGTCGAGGAACGCGTCCCACCTGCGATCGATGTGCAGTGCAGCTTCCTTCGGCTGCAACGTTTCCAGCCGCCCGTCGGGGTGCTCGGTGACGAGGCCATCAGCGATGAGGCGGTCCAGCGCGTCGGTGATGTCGAAGTCGACGGTGACGCCGAAGCTGGCGGCAAGATACTGCTCAATTGCCGTGTCGATATCGGGGATGTCCTGGCGCCGCGCGCGCTCCTTCGTGAGCACGCTGTAGAGCAGCATTTCTTCCTTGATGTCCTCCTCGGCGGCGCGCGCGCCGAGCTTCAGCATGACGCCGCGATTGTCGGCCATGGCGTGGAAGTAAAGGTTCTGCGCCATCACGACCATGTAGCGCTGCTTCTGGTTCATGAAGTTGACGCTCTGGCGGAAGGCGATGCCGCCGAGGCCGACGAGTGCGCCGAGCGCCGCGATCGGGTTCGTCGCCAGCAGCGCGATCTTGCCGGCGGCGCCGAAGAGGCCGAGGCCCAAGCCGCCGCCTGCGGTCGCGCCCAGGCGCAGCTTGTCGAAGAAGCGGAAGCGGACGCGCGTGTTCGGAAAGATCATCTCGAGATCGCTTCTCGGGATGTTCTTGAACAGCTTCATGTAGATGCAGGTTTCCTTGACCTCAGGCGGCATGCCCTCACGTTCGCGCTTGACGATCTTCTCGGCCTCGCGGCGACTGAGCTTCTGGGTCCTCATCACCTCCTGCACGCGCTTTTCGAGCGGCTTCAGCTTGAACAGCAGGAACAGGCGCTGGAACAACGGAATGTCGATCTGTTCGCGCAGGTAGAACTTTTGCCAGCGACGGCGCGCATCGCGCTTGCTCGAGGCGCCGCGATAGAACAGCAGCACTTCCTCGAACACGTCGAGGTCGACCTGCAGGTCGAGGCCGTAGGCGGATTCGCGCGTCAGGATCTGCTCGACGTCGTTGTGGTCGATGCGGACGTAGTTCGCCTGATTGAGAATGCGTGTCATGCCCTCGATGACGCGCGACTGCATCACGGCGCGCTCGTCCGGCGTGAACGCGCGCGTCATGAGCAGGTCGCTGTCGGGGCTGAACGGCTCGTACGTTTCCTCGAGCTCGTGCAGCTGCGCATTGTATTGCTGGCGGCGCCAGTGATCGAGGTAGCGGAAGAAGCGGCGCGCTTCCTTCGCCTGTCCAGCGGGCCAAGCAGTGGGCGCGGTCAGGCGATCGAGCAGCGCAAAACGGGTGACGGGGATGAAGCGCTCCTTGCCGCGCGCGCTTTCCGGCATCACGGCGTCGAAGGCGGAGACCTTCGCTTCGTCAGTAACGCTTGCCTCGGCACTTCCCGTCAACTTCGCGAAGAAGCCGGTCGTCGCCGCAGGCGTTGCCTGCACGTCGGTCGAAGACATGGTCGGGCTCCCCTCAAATCACGCGAACCGGGCGGATGCGACCCTGCGCGCCGTGGCCGAAATTGCACCAAAGCGCCTAGGCCTTTCTAGGGTCGAAGTGACTGGAATGTCGAGACTTGCCGGTCAGTGGCGGCAATTTTCCGGCGGCCTTGTGGCGCCGCGTGCGCCGGGCTCAAACCGCGAGGCACGATTCGCCGCTAAGCTGCTACAACCGTCGGATTTTTTGCGTTGATAAACCGCACACCCGCCACAGTCGCGCCCTTGTTCACCATAAAAAACAACCTGTGCGTACCAACGTGAGAGGGCATAGCGGTGCGTTGTGTTTCCCGCTTTTTATTGTTTGTAGGTCTGGGATTTCTGCCACTGTTTCCGGCTGAAGCCCGCGAGCGTTTGACGATGCCGTTCGATTGCGGCGTCGAGGGCGGCGAGGTTCATCTGTCGCCGGCCGCCGAAAAGAGCTACCGCATCGTCGGCAGCCGCGACGAGCAGAGCGTCACGACGTGCGCCAAGTCGGCATCCGCCAGTTGCCGCACCGTAATCGTCCACAAGTTCAGCATCTCCTGTGGTGGCGCCAGCGTGGCCTGGATGCAGATCGCTGCTGCGATCGGCAGCGCTCACGCCAATCGCGCTTGGATCGAAGCCGGCCGGCTCAATCTCGTGATGCCGGGGCAGCAAGCGGGCGAGACCGCCGCCTCCTGCCTTGACGACGTAGCGGGAGGCTCACCCCTGGAGCGCCGCGTCGTTCTCGGCGGGGACTGCCTGCCATGGCGGCGCAAGGCCTCGGTCGAGCATCTGGTGCTGCCAACCGGCTTTGCCCCCGTCAGCGAATTCGGTGCGCGGCTGATGGTTGGCGCCACGGTCGATGAAGCATTAATGAAATTGGGCGGCCTAGACACGTTCGCGATCGAGCCGGCGCTGACGCAGGTGTCGATGACCGACGACGAGATCACCGTCGCGAAGGCCGATCCGGACGCGTTCATCGAGTCGCGGGGACGCCGTGAGGCGCTCGAAGCTGTGCTGGAGCCCGAACTGGCCAGCGACGACTGGGTCACCATCGTTCGCTCCGGCCCCGATCCGGTCAATGCCGCGCCGGTCACCGAAGCGGTGCAGCGTCCTTTTGCCTGGGTGCTGGTGATCGCGTCCGCGGCGGCCGTCGCGCTGCTGCTGGCCATGCGCCTCGTGCCGCAAGCTCTCGCACGACGCGCACGGACCGCGACCAGTCGTGCTTTGGCCAAGGGCGATCTCAGCCTCGCCAACGCCTCCGTCGCCGTGGCGGCGCTGCTGTTGCAAACCGAGTTGGCGGCGCGCGACCTCAAAGGTGCCGGGCCGTTGCGTGAGGTGCTGCAGGGCGAGATGGCTCAGGTGCGCTTGCGCCTTAACGCCTTGGAGAAGCTCAACGCCCAGGGCGAGCCGGACGCCGGCAAGTCGGCGCCGCAGTACCGCGCGCTGGTGCGCGAGCTGGAACGCATCCGCCGCATTGTCGACAGCGCCGTGGCGAGCTTGTCGGGCGCGAAAAAGGCGACGACCTTACCGCGCACCGCCAGTGAGGCCTACGAGGTCTTGGGCGTCAATGCCGAGGTGAGCGCCGGCGTGCTGAAGAAGATCGTCGACGCCCTACGCATGAGCTGGCATCCCGATCACGCGCGCGATGCCGCTGATCGCGTTCTACGCGAGGACCGCATCCGGCAGATCAACATTGCCTGGGATCTGATCAACACCAAGCGCGAGGCCGCCTAAGCGGCTTCGCGTTCAACTTCTAAATCTTGCCGTGGCGTGGCTCAGCCGTACGCGCGATCGTGCGTGCCGGGCGCTTCCAGCTGCGGCGCCACCTCGGCCGGATTGTTGACCTTGCGCGAGCGACCGTCGAAGCTGGCGCCCTGCTCGATGGTGAGCTGCTGGCTGTGGATGTCGCCTTCGACCTGCGCGCTCGGGTGCAGGACGACATTGGCGCCCAGAATGGCACCGTTCACCTGACCGAATACGCGCACGCTGTCGGCAGCGATGGAGCCATTGACGATGGCCTGCTCACCGACGACCAGCTCGGTGCAGTGCAGGTCGGCCGCGATGACGCCATTTACGCGCAACGAACCTTTGCAGCGGACGGTGATCGACTGGCCCTCGATCGACATATCGTTGCCGATCACGGACTCGCCGGCACGCGACTGTGAACTGCTGGCCGAAGACAGCGTTGTGACGTCGGCAGGAACGACGGTGAGCGTTTTGGGGTCGTGCTTACGCTGAAACACCATGACTTACTCCCTCGGCTTATGATCCAACGCCAGAAAGGCGTGCCGGCGTGGTGGAATTATGATGAATCGACAACTAAATCGCCGCCGAGCCATGCGCGGGTGCGAGACCGGCGCCCGCTACGACGCGCCAAGGTCATCGCGTGGGCCGCGCTGGCACTGCTGTTTGTGGGGCCGGCAGGCATGAGCATCGCCGACGAATTTCGGGTTCACGAACGCCATGAGATGGTGGCCGAGATCGTGAGGCTGGCGCGCGTCGCGGGCGAGACCGGCCGTCCGGTGCTCGGTGAGCGCGTGCTCGATGCCATGCGCAAGGTGCCGCGCCACGAGTTTGTGCCAGGCGTGCAGAAGCGCGCCGCCTACCGCAACCGGCCGCTGCCGATCGGCGATGGCCAGACGATTTCGCAGCCCTACATCGTAGCGCTGATGACGGACCTGATGGAGCTCGAGCCCGGCGATAAGGTGCTCGAGATCGGAACCGGGTGCGGCTATCAAACGGCGGTGCTCGGCGAACTCGCCGGCAAGGTGCACAGCATCGAGATCGTCGAAAGCCTCGGCCGCAAGGCGGCGGAGACGCTGGCGCGGCTCGGATATGCGAACGTCGAGACGCGTATCGGGGATGGGTACAGGGGCTGGCCACAGGCGGCGCCGTTCGACGCCATCATCGTCACAGCGGCGCCGGACCACATACCGCCGGCGCTGATCCAGCAGCTGAAGCCGGGCGGGCGTCTGGTCATTCCAGTTGGAGCGCTATCGCAACAACTGATGGTGGTGCGCAAGAACGCCGACGGCACGACACTCGGCGAGCAGATCGTGCCGGTCCGCTTTGTGCCCCTGACGCGCGAAGCGGAGTAGCTATTCCCACTTCCAGCTGACATCCGTCTCTTTGTAGTCGAAGGCGCGCTTGGGTGCGTTCTCATCGTCCATGGCGATCTCGGCTCCCTTCTCATCATAGAGGTGGACGGTGCCGTCGATGTTGAGCTTGCGGCTGCCGATCGCGCACTCGTAGGGAACCGCGCGCGCGCCGCCCAGCTCCTCCCAGTGTCCGCCGAACCGTGAGCCGCCACAGATGACGCTCGTCGCCTCGAGCTTCTGCGTCTTCAGCTCTGTGTTGATCTCGGCGATGAGCTTGTCGTTGTCCTTGAGGTGGTCCATCACCTCATTGAGCGGAATGCTGCCGCCCGCGTGGGCGTGCCCGGCTACGACGATGCAAAGCAAAAGTCCGAATGCCGATTTGAGGGTGCGCATCGGGGTGATCCGCAAAGGGCTGCAATATGCCCAACCGTAGCATCCCGAGCCGGCGCCCGGAAACGAAAAGGCCCCGCGCGATGGCGGGGCCTTTGAATAGCGTTACCTGAGGCGTGTCAGGCGACCGAGGAATTGATCCAGTCCTCGAGCTTCTTCTTCTGCACCAGCGCGCCGGTGTGCTGCGCGGTGACCTGACCGTTCTTGAACAGGATCAGCGTCGGCATGGCGCGGATGCCGTACTTGCCCGTGACGGCAGGGTTCTGGTCGACGTCGAGCTTCACGACCTTCAACTTGCCTTCCATCTCCTTGGCGACCTGCTCGAGCGCCGGGGCCATGGCCTTGCAGGGGCCGCACCACTCCGCAAAAAAGTCCACGAGAACCGGTTCCGTGGACTTCAAAACCTCCTGGTCGAAGGTGTTGTCGGACACTGCATTCGCCATGTGCTTTTCTCCTTTGGATGCGCGAAAGCCGCGGTTGCGGTCGGCACCTCTTCGAGCCGAAGTTAGGAACGACCCCCGCTACCGTCAAGGTGAGTTCCGTCGAGATCCCAGACACGATCGGTGTAGTCGTCTAACAGCGCATCGGGGATGGGCATGATTCGGGGCCCGTCCGTCCATAGCAGCGCAGCCTTAACTGTCCGCCCTGCATAAATTTCGCGCAGGGCCAGACGATAGGCGGCGAGCTGGAACAGATACGCCGCTGCAACCTGGTCTACCTTCGTAGGGGGCGGCCGGTTGGTCTTGTAGTCGACGATGAGCACTTCATCGCCGAGGTCGACCAGCCGATCGAGCTGCCCGATGAGCTTCAGGGGCGGCCCCTTGCGCTTGGGGTTCGGGATGAGGGCCACGATCGGCACCTCGGCGCGGCTTTGCGGTCCGAACAGCGGCGCAAAGGCCGGGGCGCGCAGAATGGCCAGCGTCTCCTTGGCTACACCCTTGCGCGCGGCCGGCGGCAGGGCGCTGCCGCGGGCCTCGAGGAAGCCGGCGGCGGCATCGTCCCATCGCGCAGCAGGGAGGGTCGGCAAGTGCTGCAGCAAGGCGTGGGTGAGCGTGCCGCGCAGGAAGCGATGGTCGGTCGACTGCGCCGCGGGCGGCGGTGCCGACGGTTCTTCGTTGGGCGGCCGGCGGCGCGAGGCCGGCACGGCGATCGGCTCGCCGCTCTCGTCCGGCGTGTAGGCTTCGAGACGCGAGGGCGCCAGCGGGATCGACAGCGCCAGCTCGCGCGGCGCCGGGATCGATACCCAGGGCGGCAGCGTGGCGACGGCGGCGCCTTGCTTCTGCGCGCTATCGCGCGGCCTCGGCTGGGCGGTTTGTGGTTCGACGAGACGGCGGACTTTGACGCCGTCGGCGCCGTCCGCCTCCTGCAGCATGTCGTCGAGCGCGTGGTCGATCAGCTCGTACCAGCAGCCGTTGGATTTGCCGTTCTTGCCCTCGAAGCCGGCGATGTAGAGCCGGTCGCGGGCGCGCGTCATGGCGACGTAGAGCAGCCGGTTGCGCTCCTCGGTCTCGCGGAGGTTACGCTCCACCTTGGCGGCCGCGATGGTGGAATGCCCGCTGGTGCCCTTGACGCTCCACACGAACGGCTTGGCGTCGATGCCGAGCACACCGATGTCGTCGAACTGCAGGTAGGTGTTGATCGGTCCGCCGGTGGCCGTCGAGCAGGTGTCCGGTAGAAAGACGATCGGCGCTTCGAGACCCTTGGCGCCGTGCACGGTCATCACCCGCACCTCATTGCGGCCGTGCTCCATGTCGCGCTTCACCTCGCGATCGGCCTCGCGCAGGTAGGTGAGAAAGCCCGTCAGCGACGGCGGCGAGGCGTCGTCGTAGCTCAGCGCCAGGTTGAGGAATTCGTCGATCGGATCGGCGGCCTCGGGGCCGAGGCGGGAGAGGATCTTGGTGCGACCGCCCTCGCGGTCGAGGATCGAGGCGAAGAATTCGAACGGCGGCACGAAGTCGGCGCGCGAGCGCCAGCGCTTCAGCGTGTCGGCGGCCGCTTTGTAGCGTGGGTTGTCGTCGGCATGGTCGATGACCGACTTCCACAGCGTGCCCTTGCGTCCGACGCCGAGCGCCAAAAGATCGTCGTCGTCGAGACCGATGAGCGGGCTTTTCAGCACCTCCGCCAAGGACAGGTCGTCTTCTGGTAGGGTGAGAAATTCGCCCAGCGACACGAGGTCGGCCACGGCGATTTGGTCGCTCAGCCGCAGGCGGTCGGCGCCCGCGACCTCGATGCCGCGCGCCTTCAAGGCGGCGACCATGGGGCCGGCGAACGGGCGACGCTTGCGCACCAGGATGATGATGTCGCCGGCGGTGATCGGCCGTCCCTCGGAGGCCAGCATGTCGCCGCTGTCGAGCCAGCCGCGGATGGTCGTCGCGATGCGCTCGGCCAGCCGTTCCGCCGGTGCGCTGGCGGCGGTCTCGTCGAGCGGCGTCCATGGGTCGACGTGGTCGACGTCGTCCGCCTTTTCCGCCGGCCACACCTCGACGATGCCGCCGTGACCCAGGCGGTGCACGCCGTGGCGCACGATCGCCGCCTCGGTGGTGAGGCCCGGCGTGCGGCCGTGATTGGCGAATACTTTATCGACGGCGGCAAGGACGGGCGCCACGGTGCGGAACGACAGGTCGAGCGGCACGCGGCGCCAGGTGAGGCCGGCGTTGCGCGCCATATCGGCGAAGGCTTTGCCCATGGCGTCGAACTGCGCGAGGTCGGCGCCCTGGAAGCTGTAGATCGATTGCTTCTCGTCGCCGACGACGAACAGGGTGCGCACCTCGCTGCGCGCGCCGGTGTCATCGAAGAACTGCGAGGCCAGCGAGTTGACGATCTTCCACTGCTCGGGGCCGGTGTCCTGCGCCTCGTCGACGAGAATGTGGTCGATGCCGCGATCGAGCTTGAACATGACCCACGAGGCGAGCTCTTGCCCGCTGAGCAGGAAGACGCTCTTGGCGATGAGGTCCTCGTAATCGAGCGCGGCACGGCGCGCCTTGGCGAGCTTGTAGCGCTGCAGCACGGCGCCTGCGAGGCGGTGCAGGGCAATGGTGGCGGTGATGGCGCGCAGGCCGCGGCGTTCTTCGGCGAGGCTCATGAAGCGGCGCTGGGCGATGCCGAGCGCTGTGTCGAGATCGGCGTACTCGGCAGCGATGCCCTTGCTCATCAGGCTCTTGCGCGGCTTGCCGTCGGTGCAGAAGTAGCTTTCCAACGCGCCCGCCCGGATGGCGCTCGAGGCGGCGTTCAGCGCCGCGGAAACCTTCTGTGCGTTCTTCTGGTCGGTGGCGCCGCCACCGCTCAGCGCGTCGCGCAGGCGCACAAGCTCCGCGTCGCCGATCACATCGGCCATGTCGCTGTCGATGTCGTCGACCGTGACGTCGTTGCGGATCTTGAAGGCGCGGCGATAGGCGGCGTCGAGGCCGGCCAGCTCGTCGTCGTGCTGGCCAAGGTCGATGCGGGTGGCGCTTTCCAGCCATGCCCGCTCGCGCAACGCCGTGCGCAGCACCTCGTCGAAGCGGTCCTCGGCGGCATAGGGAATGACCGCCTGCAGCGCCTGACGCTGCTCCGGCGAGGAGCCGTCGGTCGCCTCGAGCAGCGTGGCGTCGATGGCTTCGCGCAGCAGCGCCTTCGCCGTTTCGTCGTCGAGCACGGTGAACCCCGGCGCGACGTTGGCTTCGAGGGGGAAGCGCTGCAGCAGGCGCTCGCAGAACGAATGGATGGTCTGCACCTTGAGGCCACCGGGCGTCTCGATGGCGACAGCAAACAGCGTGCGCGCATGCTCGACCTCGCTGTCGAGCGCAGGGCGGTCGCACAGCTCGGCGATCTCGCCCGCCAGCTTCGCGTTGGGCATCGTCACCCAGTTCGCCAGCGTGTCGAACACGCGCTTGGCCATCTCGGCGGCGGCGGCCTTGGTGTAGGTGAGGCACAGGATGCGCTCGGGCTGCGTGCGGGCGAGCAGCAGGCGGAGCACGCGCTGCGTCAGCACGTGAGTCTTGCCGGTGCCGGCGTTGGCGCTCACCCACACCGAGGCGCGCGGATCGGCGGCGTCGCGCTGGGCGCGGCGCGTGCGGACGATATCGGACTCGGCGCTGTGCCCGCTCATGCGATCACCACCTCGTCCTCGCCCGGCACCGACCATTCGGCGACGCGCGCCAAGTGCTCGTAATCGTCGTAGCGGTAGTCGAAGCGCACGCGCCGCAGTGCCTTGTAGGGCGTGGCGACGTCGTCGAAGCGGGCGATGAGCGCCACCAGCCGGGCGAGCGCGGTATTCGCCATGGCCGCGATGTCGCCGTCGGACACGGAGCTCTGGTCGCCGGGCGGCTCGCTGCCGGTGGCGCTGATGTAGCGCAGCTCGGTGACGGGCAGGTGCGGGACGCCGGTGAAGCCGATGTCGCCAAGCGCGATGGCGGCCTCGAGCGGCAGCTGCGGCTTCAGCCCGCTGGCGACGTGGCTGGCCTTCGGCGCGCTGCCGGTCTTGTAGTCGGTGATGACGAGCCCGGCGCCGCGGTGATCGATGCGGTCGGCGCGCGCCGTCAGCGTGAACGGCCCTTGCGGTGCGGCGATGACAAGGCTGCCGCCAACCTCGGGGATGATGCGCGTGACGCCCTCGCGTCGCGCCGCCTCCGTCTCGGCAAACCACTGCGCGAAGCGCTCAAAGCGCGGCAGCCAGAAAGCGGCAACGCGCGCGTGGCTGTCGTAGTCGGACAGCAACGCATTGGCGATGCCCATCAGCTCGGACTGCGCGTCGGCCGGAAGCTGGTCAGGGAAGCGCTGCGCGAAGCGGCTCATGATGTCGTGCACGACGCTGCCGCGCAGGGCCGCATCGGGATTGGCGCCGAGCATCGGCAACTTCTCGAGCTTCAGGATATCGCGGGCGAAGATCTCGTACGGGTTCTTCAGCCAGGCTTCGATGCGCGTGACGCTCATCTTGCGCGGCCGCAATTCGATCGGCGGGCGCGGCTCCGGCGCGCGGATGCGCGGGCTGCGCTGCGCGTAATCGCGCATGCGCGCCCAGCCGAGCCAGGGCTGATCCGGCTTCAACGCGTCGCTGACGCCGATCCCGGCCAGCAGCGCCTGCAAACGCATCAGCCAGCGCGAGGGCACCGTCGGCACGCCGTCGATCTTCTCGGCGCGCGTGATGTAGACGCGCTCGGCGCCCAGCAGCGACGTGAAGTCGTGCGCCGCATAGCCGATCTCCTGCTCGGGCGAGGGCAGGCCAAGTTCCTTGCGCATCGGCCGGTTGAGCCACGGCCCGGGATCGGCCGCCTCCGGCCAGGTGCCGTCGTTGAGCGAGCCGAGGATGATGACGTCGGTCTGCTGCAGGCGCGCTTCGAACGGCCCCCAGATGGAGAGGCGCGGATGCACGGCGACGCGCGGGCGCACGTTCTGCCCGACGATCAGGCTGCGATAGAGATCGGCATAGTCGGCGGCGGCGATCTGCAACGGCGGCAGCTGCGGGTCGATGAGGCCGGAGAAGAAGTTGGAGGCGGCGGTGCCGGCTTCGCCCTGCCACAGCGGCGAGCCGGCGTCGGTCTCTTCCGTCTCGGGCAGCCGGCACAGCGCCTCGGCGACCGCGATATGCGCCGCGGCGATGGCTTGCAACGGCTGCTCGCCTTTGGTGGCGAACACGGCGAGCAACGGCGCGAAGGCGGCCTGCATGCGCTTGACGAGGTCTTCGGCGCCGCGCCAGTCGTCCGGCCAAAGTCGCATCACGGCGCGGTGGCGTCGCTGCTTGGCGTTGACGTTCTCCTCCGCGCGCGCCAGCGCATGCGCGATGCCGTCGATGCCGTGGCCGAGATAAACGTCGCGGAAGGCGGCGATCTCCAGCGCGCGCGCGGCGCGGCGGGCGTCGAAAGCTTCAAGGCCGAGGCGCGTCAGCGGATGCTTCAGTAGCGCCATGACGGCCGGCGGCGCGAAGCCCTCCGCAGCGGCCGAGATGACGAGGTCGAGGAACGTACCGGGCGGCGTCTTGGCAAACGGGCGTCCGGCCGAGTCGTCGACGCGGATGCCCCACGCCTCCAGCCGGACGGCGACGCGCCGCGCCAACAGCCGGTCGGGCGAGACCAGCGCGGCGCTGCGGCCCGGCGTCTCGGCCGTCTCGCGCATGATGAGGGCGATCGTTTCGGCTTCGTCCTGCGCCGACGGCGCCTCGATCAGGCTGACACCGCGCAGCGCGCCTTTGATGGCGCCGGCGTCGGCGCCTGCGATGTACTGCTGCCAGCGTCCCGTCATGCCGGAGGGGCGCATGGCCTCGGCGACGAGCGCTTCCCGGTCGTTGCGTTCTGCGCTGAGAGCGGCGCCCGATAGCTGCTGCACGTCGGCGCGCTCGACGCCGAGCGCGGCCAGCAGCTTGGCGAACCCGAACTGCGGGTGCTCGGGATGATCGGCGATCGCCGCCCAGCTTTCCGCGTCGAGATGCAGGTCGAGACCGGGAAGCACGATGGCGCCCTGCGGCAGCCGCGCCACCGCCGCCATCAGCTCGACCGTCGCCGGAACCGAGCCGGATACGCCGGCAACGATGACGGGGCCAGCCGGCGGCGTACGTGTCAGGCGCTCAGCCTCGGCAAGGATCGCGCGGTTGCGGCGCGACGCCGGCGACAGCAGCTTCTTTTCCTCGAGGTACGCCGGCCAGAAAGCCGTGATGATCTCGAGGAACTTCAGCGTGTCCTTCCAGTGCTCGGAATATTCGTCGGGCACGAGCGCCGCGAGCCCGTCGAGCGGCACGTTCTCGGTCTCGACCATGTCCATCAGGCGCGCCAGCTCGGCGGCAAGGTGCGCCGCCTGCGCCGGCGTGTTGGCGCCAGCTGCCGCGGCGTGCTCGCCGAGATGCGCGGCATCTCCCGTGTCGCGACGGATGGTCTGCGACCAGCGCTGCACCAGCATCGTCAAGACGAGGCGGCGCTCGATCTCGCTCACGGCCGGCGGAAGGTCGAGCGCGTCGGTGCCGAGCGTGCCGGGGCTGGCGAGGCCGGCGAGCAGCGTCAGGTCTTCATCGCCGGCCGAGATCGGCCGAATCTGCGGCAGCGTCATCGCCCGCCCGCCCGAGGCGACGAGGAACGCCTCCTGCATGGCGCGTGTGGCGCGCCGTGTCGGCAGCAGCAGCGTGACGTCGGGAAGCTCTAATGGGTTTGGTGCGACGCCGCCGGTCTCGGGCAGGTTGCCCTTCAGGATCGCGGCAGCGACAGCTTCCAGAAACGGAATACCGGCGGGCACAGTGAAGACGCGTGGGGGACGAGCCCGGCCGCCGCCGATGCCCTCCGCAGCGCTCTCAAGCGACGTCCTCACTCTCGATCCACCTTTCCGCCTCGATCAAGGCTTCCGGCGTTCCGACATGCATCCACAGGCCATCGAGGCGGATGCCGTACATTCTTCCGCTGTCGATCGCCGTGTCCCACAGCTTGTTGATCGAGAACGGACCCTGGGGCGCCGCGGCGAACATCCGCGGATGTGCGATCGAAACGCCGGTGAACACGAACGGCACCATCTGGCGCTCACCGCGCCGCGACAGGCGTCCGTCCTTCTCCATGGCGAAATCGCCCGATCCCTCGTATCCCAGGCTCGTCGCCCCGGATGCGAGCAGCATCAGGCTATCCATGGTGTCGGGATCCCAGACCGAAAACAACCGTTCGAGGTTGGAGCCGACACCCTCGATCCACACCGAGTTCGGAGTTGTGAATCAAGAACGGCTCGGGACCGAGCAGCGGCAGGGCCTTGGTAACGCCGCCTCCGGTCTCCAGAAGCTGTTGGCGCTCATCGGAAATCAGGATTTCCGGCTTCTTGCGCTGCTTGAGGTGCGCTTCCAGCTTGTCGGCGCAGTAGTGCACGTTGACGACGGCGCGGGCGACTCCCGCCGCCGCGATGCGGTCGAGAACGTGGTCGACCAGCGTGCGGCCCTTGAGGCGCACCATCGGCTTGGGGATATCCTTGGTGAGCGGCAACATGCGCTTGCCCAGGCCGCCGCCGAGCACCATCGCCGCCTGCGGGCGCCAAGTCTTCGATGCGGTCATGGACGTGGGCCTCGCTCAGGCGACAAGCTCGCCGCGCGCTTCGATGGGAAGGTTCCGGTCGTACCAGCGCTTGAGGCCCGCAAGCTGCGGATGCGCAAGGTCGCGTTCGAGATAGCGCCATAGCCGCGGAATGTGACGCAGGTAGCCGGGCTTGCCGTCGCGTTTGGCGAGGCGCGCAAAGATGCCGACGATCTTGGTGTTCCGCTGCGCGCCGAGCGCGGCATAGGCGAAGGCGAAAGCGTCACGATCGAACCCCGTCCTGCCCGCAGAGACGCCGGCACAGTAGTGTTCGAACAGCTGCGCTTCAAGTTCGGGAGCCACATCGACGCGCGCATCCTGCAGGAGTGAGACGAGGTCATAGGCGGCCGGGCCGCGCATGGCATCCTGAAAGTCGATCACCCCGACGCGCGCAATGCCTTCCCGCTCCGGCAGCCACAGAAGATTGGGCGAGTGGTAGTCGCGCAACACCCACGCGGCGGGCATTTTGGCCAGCTCGGCAAAGATACCGGCCCACAGCGACACGAACTCGGCGCGCTCCGATTGCGGCACGGCAGCGCCACGCAACGCCGGCCAATACCAGTCGGTCAGTAGCTCCGTCTCGATGGCCATCGCGTCGCTGTCGTAGGCCGAGACGCGGTGCACGCCGTCGCCGTCGACGGACAGCGTTTGCGGCGCCGGCGCATCCTGCAACGCGACGAGTGCTTCGGTGGCGGTGCGCCACAGCGTCACCTGGTCGGCAGCCCCGGTCTCCACCTCGCGGCCGAACACGCGGTCGCCGAGGTCGTCGAGCAGCAGCAGCCCGTGGTCGAGATCTTGCGCGTGAATGCGCGGCACGGTGAGGCCCGCCTCGCGCAGCGCGCTGGCGACGGCAACGAATGGGCGCACGTCCTCCGCGAGGTGCGCAAGGCGGCTATAGGGCAGGCCGTTGCGAATGGCAGGGCCGTCGGGCTGGCGTGGCCAGTCCATGAGGATGGCGCCGGGACGCTCACCGCGCACCAGCCGGCCGTAGCGGCGCACGGAAGCATCGCCCTGCAGGTATTGCAGCTCGCCATCGCCGGCCGCGGCGATCAGCGCGCGCATGACGATGAAGCGATCGAGGCGCGTTGCCCAATCGCCGCGCGCGGTGAGCGTCACGCGCCGGCTGGCGCCGCCGCCGTCGTCATCGAGGCGCACATCGAGACGGTCGGGCGGCAAGAGATCGCCGGCCTGCTCCGGCCATTCGACGATGGCGATGCCGTTCTTCAGCGCGTTGTCGAGCCCCAGCTCATCGAGCTCGGAAGGCGTGCGCAAGCGATAGAGGTCGAGATGGGCCACCGGCATGCGGGGCGTCACGTAGCTCTGCACCAGCGTGAAGGTGGGGCTGGGGATCTCCTCGCCCTTGTTGCCGGTGAGGGCCTGGATGATGGCGCGGGCGAGCGTCGTCTTGCCGGCGCCGAGGTCGCCGCTCAGCGCGAACAGATCGCCGCGGCGCCCCACGAACGCGAGTTGCTCGCCCAGGCGGACCAGAGCGGGCTCGCTGACGTTATCAATGACGTGGGAGGCGGAGATTGAGGGCATGCACTTTTCACTCTAGGCGGCGCTACCATCGGCCGATAGCGGGCCCTCAGGGCCTTCTTGGGGCAGCGCCTCGGGGGCTGCTTTATCAGGCCGGCCAAGCTCGGGAAGGCGCACAGTGACGCGCGTGCCCTGTCCGGGCTCGGATTCCAGCGAAACGGTGCCGCCGTGCAGCTCGACGAGGCTTTTGACGATCGATAGCCCAAGGCCGGCGCCGCGGTGGGTTGAGCCGTGGCTGCGGCTCTCGAACCGGTCGAAAACCTTCCACTGCTGATCCTTGGGGATGCCGACGCCCTGGTCCTCGACCGCAAACACTACCATGCCGTCCTCGCGCCGGCAGGTAACGCCGATGGTGTCGCCGGGCTTGGAGAAGCCGACGGCGTTCGACAGCAGGTTGAACAGTATCTGGCGCAGCCGCGCCTCGTCGGCAATCAAGTGCCTTGCATCGTCGGCGACGGCGATGTGCAGCGAAAGGCGGGCTCGCTGGGCGGCCTCGCGGATGCCAAGGATCGCCGCATCGATGACCGCCGGAATGTCGACCTGGCCGAGCTTCAGCTCCATGGTGCCGGCGTCCATCGTCGCCAGCGTGAGGATGTCGTCGATGATGGCGAGCAGCGTCTTCGAGGAAGCGGAGATGTCGCCGAGGTACTCGTGCTGCTTCTCGTTGAGCTGCCCGATGTGCGGATTGCCCAGCAAGTCGCTGAAGCCGATGATGTTGGTGAGCGGCGTGCGCAGCTCGTACGACACGTGGCTGATGAAGGCGTTCTTCATGCGGTCGCCGGCGACGAGCGCATCGTTGCGCTCCTCGAGCGCGCGCTCGTAGCGTTTTGAATCCGTCACGTCGGCGAAGGTGATCAGAGTGGCGCCGTCGGGCAGCGGCATCACCGCGTACTGGATGATGGCGCCATCGGGGCGGATCATTTGCCCGTCGAACTCGTCACGCTGCTCGGAGAACGACGTCACGGCGCGGCTGAGACGCGTCCACGTCTGCTGGTCGTCGTAGTCGGCGCTCGCCTGCAGGATGAAATTGTCGACGTGCGGCTCCTCGGCCAGCGCGCGACGCGAGAGCTGCCAGATCTCGGCCAATGCCGAGTTGAACAGCTTGAGGCGCCCGTCGGTGCCGAACACCGCGACGCCTTCCTTCAAGCTGTCGAGCGTTTCGCGCTGCACGCCGATGAGCGCGTTGTAGTCGCGTTCGAGTGCCAGGCGCTCGGTCTCATCGCCGAACAGGTAGGTGACGCCGCCGTCGGAGCGCTTCTCGGCCAGCACCTGGATGGTGCGACCGTCGGGCAGCAACCACGTGTCGTCCTCGGCGGTTCCTTCGCCGTAGTTGGCGAGAATCTTCGACTTCCATTCGGAGTAGTTGACGACTTGAGGCAGGCGACCCAGCTCGCGCAGGCGGTCGAGCACGGCGCCTTCGGTGGGGCGCGTCTTGAGCCAGTGCCTCGTCGAGCTGCCACAGCTTGCGGTAGGCCTCGTTGAAGAAGACGAGCTGCTGCTGCGCGTTGAAGATGGCGACGGCGGTGGCGACGCGATCGAGCGTCCGGTCGTAGGGAACGGCCGCCTGGCGGTCCAGCTCGCCTTGGGTCTTTTCGATCGCTGCGACGTCGACGTCGACGGCCGCGGCGGCGGTCGCGTCCTCGAATGGAATAACCGTCACGTCATGCGGCTTGCGCTCGCCGCCGACGATCAGCGGGACGCGTACGCGATAGCTCTCGCCGCGGGCGAGAACGCGCGCTGCGGCGCGGCGCTGGCGCTGCTCGAGCAGCTCGATCTGGCGCTCCTGCACCTCGGCGCGGCTGCGCGCCTCGACGGCGCGGACGTAGGCATTATTGACCCAGGTGAGGCGGCCGTCCTTGCTGCGCAGCCAGACCGGGATGGGCAGGGCATCGAGCAGCGCGCGGCTGGCGCGGACCTCGCGGCCGAGGCGCTGGTGCTGGGCAAGGATGCGGGCGACCTCGTCGCGATGCCCGGCAACGTCGCGGAAGCGCAGCACGGCCCGGCCCCCCGCGGTACGGCCCTCGGCCTCGACGTGGCCGCCGGCCATCGTGCGCACGATGATGTTGAACGGGTGGCCAGCGGTGAACAGGGCGTCGAGCGCTGGCTTCAGGACTGAAGACGAGCTCGGCTCCAACCATTGGCCGAAGCGCAGGAACTTCTCCGGACTGTCGGGCAGTCCCGGAATCCCCTTCAGGGTGTGAGCGACGACGCGGATCGGCTGATTCTGCTCCCAGAACAGCAGGATCTGCGGCTCGGAGCGGATGATGGAATCGGCGGCGGCGAGACTGCGTTTGAGGCCGCTCGCCTCGGCGACGGCGCGGCGCTCCTCGCGCTTGGCGCGCACCACGGTCAGCCAGATCAGCGCGCCGGACAGCAGGACGCCCGCCGCGACCAAGGCGCCGGTGGCTATGGGCTGCGAGCCCGGCAGCGCCATCGGCGGGATGCCGCCCGAGGCGATGCCGGCCGCCAGGACGAGCACGCAGGCAAGGCTTCCCGCAACGAGAGCGATCAGCTCACGCGGGCGTCCTGCAGACCGTCCATTGGAAGGTGATTGCATCGGGATCCGGCAAAATGAAAGGGAACCCGAGGCCAGAGACGCAACGCAGCAACGGACAAAGGCCCGGCGGCATCGCCCCCGCTAAGGGGCGAATCGACTTTGATTATGGGCGAGCGGTGAGGGGCGTGGCCAGCCGCCTGCGGCCACAGGCGGGAAGCAGCGCGGCGTTTGCCGGTATGGTGCTGCCGTCAAGCCGCACGCGCTGATCGCGATCGGCTGGCATCCCGGCTGGGCGATCTGGCCCCATCTCGCAGATTTCGGCCAGTTTTACTCCTGAAAGTGGCAGGGGCCGGCATCTTTGATGGGCGGCGCAAGCTGGGCCGGCCTGCGCCGTTCCAGGGTAATCTGCTTGAACTCCCAGAAAATGGGACACCACCCGTACCGCAAGACCACGTCCGCGGATTTTACGGTGGCTCCGTCAGGCCTGTCGAAATCAATCCTGATCGAGTGATACTTCCCCGAGCGAGGAAAGTAGAAGCGTCCGGTCGTGAAGTTTCCCGATTGCTCGGCTAGTCCAGTTGCGATTGTCAGGCCGAGCAGACTGCGGTTCCGCAGTGCTGGATTGGTATTCTGTTCGTCCTTGTCGGCGGGAAGCCCATTCGAAACATCATGGATCCAAGACAGGACAGCGCAATGCTTCGCTCCATCCTTGACGAAGCTTATGCCGTAATCCTCCCCCACCCAATCACGAATTCACTCCGGCCATGAGGCGGGCGCGCGCACTAACCAGACGCCGGAGAAGTCTGTGGCAGCGGCCGTGCCGCTAAGCCAGCAATAGATCAGAGCTACGACGAAAGAAGCGCCACGCATTTTTTTCCCCATCACCCTGCGCATGCAACCCCTCACGGTGCACGCTTAGGCCGCCGCCACCATTTTCCGCCCGCTTGGCTCGTCGGCTCTTCTGAGGGGACATACTTCGGCACATAGGCGCACATGCCATAGCCGATGGCCGCCCCGAGGAAAAACTGCCACAGGGCACCGCCGAGAAAATTGATGGCGATGTCCTGGCGGGTGATCACACGGCAGTCCGACTCGGAGGTGAGCAGGCCGACTTTGACCACCAGGGTGTGCACCAGCACCACCGCCACGCCGGAAAGGAGCGCCATCGTGATGACCCTGGTGCGGCGCAGGGAAGGCATGGTGAGCGCCGCGCCCAGGATGCATCCGGCGATGAACAGTGCGCCTGCTATTCCTGCGCCGATGACGTCTCGCATCAGCTTCCAGTTCTCGAACTTCAGCTGATCGCAGCTGCTAGACGGCTGGCTGAATGTGCCGACGTGGTGCAGGACGGCGATACCTGCCGCCCACGCCAAGCTCGCGACGATTGCTGCGAACACGGCCGCGACAACGCTGCGCGGGCCCCATCGCCATGTGCCGAAGGCGAGGACGCAAGCGAAGGGGATGCCCGCCAAATAGTTTTCTGCGAACCTGGCAGTCGAGTGATTGAAGGCGAAATAAGAAGTTACGAGGCCGGCCAGAAGCCCCAGCACCGACATGATGTAGAGGGGCTGCCACGACGCCGGTTTGAAGAAGAAATCCTGCGTGAGGTTCGATTGGCTCCACGGCCGCTGCTTGCCCCCCGTTGCCCTTTTCACATCGGCGCCTATACGGCGCACCAAGCCCTCCAGATCGAGTCCCTCGGTTGCGAAATGGCGCAGAAATGCCGTCGTGAAGCGGCTGTTGTCGCCGTTCCCCTCGTAGGCAAATCGGCCCGGCTCGGCGGCGAACGCGATGAACGTCTCGGCTTCCGGCGTTACTTCGAGCGCTGTGAGGCCGCGGCTCGCCAAGTCGGCAGTCGGCGGCACGCCTGGACCTGCCACGCGCTTAGCGTGTTCAGCCGGACGCTCGGTCGTGCTGACGAACGGATTGTCGCGGCACGCATCAAGAAAAACGAGGGACTTCTTCGCTCGGTTTGCTATGCGGCCGACGAGGCTCTGCATGCGCAGCTCCGGGCCTGCTTCCCGCAGGTCCGCGAGGCCAGCGTCAACGGGAACTAGGTAGTTCTGCCCAGCGATCTGGACGCCGTGGCCTGAATAGTAGAGCACCGCCACATCGGCATTGTCGCACAGCGCCTCGAACGCGTCGAAGCGCTTCTTCAGCTCACCTTTGTCGAAATCGATCCCGCCATAGACTGCGTAGCCGAGCGAGCGCAGGTGATCTCGTACCGCTGTCGCGTCGGGGGCGGACTTGGCGAGCGCGTCGACCGTGTAGGCGCCGTTGCCCAGGACAAAGGCGAGCTTGCGCCCTGTGGATACGACATCAGGGACGAAAGTGACCGTGCCCGGTCTCGCAGCGCCTAGGCGGTCCGTGTCGGTGCCGGGCCCACGTGCAGGTCCCGTGAGCGATTCTTCCGCAAGCTTTTCGCCTCTGCCGTTGAGATCCTGGAAGTATTCGGCGCTGGCATTGCCGTCCCCTGCCAAGCTCACCATTCCGAAGCCCAGTGCGAATACGGAGCCGTCGCTGGCGAGGCGAGGGCCGCTCATCGCGGGAATGGGTAGCTCGAGCCTTTGCACCTGCTCGAATGGCCGGTCGGCAGTAAAGACAGGAATGCCACCGTTACCCAAGCAGCGGCCGCGCAGGACATCGCGATACGGCTGGTACCAGGAGAAGATGTGCTCGTGTCCCCAATACCACGCGGCTATCTCCCCACCAGCTGATTTGGCTGCTTGCACGAACTTATCGAAGCTTGCCATCAGCCGCGGGTTATAGGGGCAGCGCTGGCCGTCCTCCTTCTCGGCACCAAGTTGGGCGTACGCCGAGAACGGCTGGTGATGCGACAGCAGGATCGTGCGTCCCGGGAACTCGGCTATGCGCTCCAGGTGCCAGGCTTCCTCGTCGGGCTCGATAAAGGTCAGGGCATCGAGCACCGATAGCGGGGAATAGTCGTTGAGGCCCGTATCCAGCCCGAGGAGCTGCCAGGCTTGGTCGGTGCTGCGCAGGCAGAAGTAGCTCGCCCGCTGACGCATCACGCCCTCGTTGAGCTGGTCGAGAAGCCAGTAGTAGCCGGCTCCGCCGCTGTACATGTCGTGGTTGCCACTCAGCGTGTAGACGGGCAGGTGCGTGTTTTGGCGATCGAAGACACGATTGATGATGTCTAGGAAATGTGCGGCGCACTCGGCCTGCGTGCCGGAGTAGTAGATGTCGCCAAGGTGGATCAGTACGTCCGGGCGCATACCCTCAATCTGCTGTGCCACGCGCTCGGCGGGCGTTTCGCCGGTGCCCCAATCGCCAACGATGGCAATTCGCGCATCCGGCTTTATATCGATGACCCCGGAACCAACATCGGCTGGGCGCCGATAGGGGATTGTGCCGCGCGCGCCGTTTGCCCCGAAGTAGCGAAAATATTCATCGAGGGTGAAGACCCAAGCGGGGTCAAATCCCGCGAACTTGAATTGCGACCGAAGCGCTTCGGCCTGGACGGTGTCGCCTTTGACCTTCGCTTCGAGATACCGCAGCGCCAGCAGCGCTGCCGCTCGCACAGTGCCGGACGCCGATTTGCGGCCATCCTCAGTTTTCCCGGTCAGTCGCAGGCTGCATAGATCGGCCGCTGCCGCATCTAGTCCCGCGCTGAGACCCTTGGCCGCCCCCTGGTCGTCAGTTTTTTCGGCCGCCGCAGGCGGAGGGTGCAGGCGTGCGAGCTCGGCTATTGCCGATTGATAGATAGACAGAAAATGGTCGGGAACCGGACGCGGTCCGAAAGTCATGGGCGCACATAAAAAATCAATATGAAAAAAGCAACGCCCCGATCATCCGTCCGTGGCGATATCGTTGTCAACATGCGTTGGCCGCCGCCTTGTGGGCGACGGCCAATATCAATTCGCGAGATCTTGCGTGCTCAGTAGCGGTAGTGATCCGCCTTGTAGGGTCCCTCGACCGGAACGCCGATGTAATCGGCCTGTTCGGGGCGCAGCTTGGTGAGCTTCACGCCGAGCTTGGCGAGATGCAGGGCCGCGACCTTCTCGTCGAGTGCCTTCGGCAGCGTGTAGACCTTCTTCTCGTACTTGCCGGGGTTGGCCCACAGGTCGATCTGCGCCAGCGTCTGGTTCGAGAACGACGACGACATGACGAAGCTCGGGTGGCCCATGGCATTGCCGAGGTTCACGAGCCGGCCTTCCGACAGCAGGATGATTCGGTTGCCGGACGGGAACTCGATCTCGTCGACCTGCGGCTTGATGTTGTTCCACTTGAAGTTCTTGAGACCCGCGACTTGGATCTCGTTGTCGAAGTGGCCGATGTTGCAGACGATGGCCCGGTCCTTCATCTGCCGCATGTGGTCGACGGTGATGATGTCCTTGTTGCCTGTCGCCGTGACATAGATGTCGGCGCGGCTGAAGGCGTCTTCGATGGTTGCAACCTCATATCCTTCCATCGATGCCTGCAACGCGCAGATCGGATCGATCTCGGAGACGATAACCCGCGCACCGGCCTGGCGGAGCGAAGCCGCCGAGCCCTTGCCCACGTCGCCGAAGCCGGCGACGAACGCGACCTTGCCGGCCAGCATCACGTCGGTGCCGCGGCGGATGGCGTCGACCAGCGATTCACGGCAGCCATAGAGGTTGTCGAACTTCGACTTGGTGACGCTGTCGTTGACGTTGATGGCCGGGAACAGAAGCTTGCCCTGCTCGGCGAGCTTGTAGAGGCGGTGCACGCCCGTGGTTGTCTCCTCCGAGACGCCGCGGATCGACTTGGCGGCCTCGGCGAACCAGCCCTTCGGCTTCTCCTTGAGGAGACGCTTGATGAGGGCAAAGAAGATTGTCTCTTCCTCGGAGTCGGGCTTGTCGAGGAAAGCGGTGTCGCCCTGCTCGGCGCGCAGGCCGTGGTGGATGAGCATGGTGGCGTCGCCGCCGTCGTCGAGGATCAGGTTGGGGAAGCCGCCGCCGTGCCAGTCGAACAGGCGCGCGGTGTAGTCCCAGTACTCGGTGAGGGTCTCGCCCTTAAAGGCGAAGACGGGCGTGCCGGCAGCGGCGATGGCCGCGGCGGCGTGGTCCTGCGTCGAGAAGATGTTGCAGGAGACCCAGCGAACGTCGGCGCCGAGCGCCTTCAGCGTCTCGATCAGGACCGCGGTCTGGATGGTCATGTGCAGCGAGCCGGCGATGCGGGCGCCCTTCAGGGGCTGCGAGGGGCCGTACTCGGCGCGGATCGCCATGAGGCCAGGCATTTCCGTCTCGGCGAGGTCGATTTCCTTGCGGCCGAAGGCCGCCAACGAGATGTCCTTCACGATGTAGTCGGCGGGCTTACTCATGAGCGTGCTCCTTGCGGCTGGGGCGATGAGGGCGCTGCAGACCTTCTTATGGAAGGTGGGCGCCCTTGGTTGCGCCTCTTCTAGCGGGCCTCCGCAGCGACCGCAACAAGATATAAACAAGTCCTTATATGTTCGGCGCAGGCTCCAGAAATCAAGCCTAGTGGGAGGTCCCCGGCAGGGGATTTTAGGTCTCGCAAGTAATCCCTTGCGAATACTGCCTGTCGCGAAACATAGCTATAAGTAATGTTTTGTTAGTCAAAGATAATAAATTTTAGCGCTTTTAATAACTTTCGATCCTTCGCCACCCATATTGCCTCAAACAAGAACGTTGTTTCGCGGGAGAGGCGAAGAATGAAGAGTTTTCTCGGGCGGGCGGCGAGCACCGTTGCGCGGCGTCTCGGATACTTCCGCCGGGATGATGCCGGCAACGTCGCCATCATATTCGGGCTGTTGGCCGTCACGCTGATGCTGGCCGTCGGCGCCGCGATCGACATGGGCCGCTGGCTGCACGCGCGCGATCAGACCGCCGCCGCCGTCGACGCTGCCGTGCTGGCGGGCGGCCGCGCGCTGCAGACGGACAGCGGCGACCAGGCGGCAGCCATTGCAGCCGCAGAAAAGTACTACAAGGAAAACGTCACCTCTCGCTTGCCCGTCGTCGATGACACAGTGAGCTTCACCATGGCGGACGACGGCACGGGCATGACTGGCAGCGGGTCGGCTTATATCACGACGCCGTTCCTGAGCTTTGCCGGCATCGACAAGCTGCCACTGGTCAGCCTTTCGCAGACCAAGTCGGAAATCGGGACGGCGGCAAGCATTGAAGTGGCCCTTATGCTCGACATCACTGGCTCAATGTGCAACTCGGCGCCGAGCGACACTCAGCCGCCTTGCACATCGGCGACGAAGCTCGATGCAATGAAGAAGGCCGCCCAAGACCTGATCGAGGTCGTCGTGCGGAAGGACCAGTCGAAATTCACGACCAAAGTGGCGATCGTGCCGTTCTCCGATTCCGTTCGCCTCCCGTCGAGTGTGGTCGGTCAGGCGAGGGGAACGCCTCGCCAAGATCGTCAAGAAGACCAGCGGATCGAAGCAATACATATACAACATCACCGAGAACTGCGTCGTCGAGCGCTCCGGCAACAACCGTTACACAGACGTGGCTCCCGGCAATGGCAACTACTCGATGCCGTTGCGCTTGCTCGTGGCCACCGTCAACAACTCGGACGGGACGGTGGTGATCGACAGCAAAAGTACCAATGTGCAGGGAGCGGTGGCGACCATCACTTGGAAGAGTGGCACCAACCTGAACAATGCGGCCAAGGCCAAGCTGGTGGCAGCCGCCAACAGTTTCGCCACGTGCTGGCTCCCAGCTTCGGCGGAGGTGATGCCGCTGTCGAGCGACAAGGACGCGCTGCAGACCAAGATCGACGGCCTGGGCGGCAAGGGCGGCACCGCCGGTCAGGTCGGCACCGCATGGGCTTGGTACGCGCTGTCGCCGGAGTTGGGGTTCACTTTGGCCCGCGATCCAGCCCCGGCAGCCTATGGAACGGACGACCTGCGCAAGGCCTGGCCGTGCTCATGACGGACGGTGACTACAATACCGAATACACATCGGATGGCATCCTGACGGGCTCGCCCGGTGCCGGCTCAAGTCCGGCGAACGCCAGCTCGGCCACGCAAGCGGAAGAGCTCTGCGAGAACATCTAGAGTGAGGACAAGGGCGTCGAGGTCTATACGATCGGCTTCCAGGTCAACCTCGAACGCCGCGACGTTTCTGAAGAGTTGCGCGACAGACCGGCACTTGGTTCTACGACGCAAAGAACGCGGAGCAACTGAAGCAGTCCTTTCGCGACATCGCGCTGAAGCTGTCGTCGCTCTATCATATCGAAGTAGGCCCCGCGACATCACCGACGAATCCAGGGAGTGCGGCGACGCGCTCCCTTTTCGTTATGCGCTCAGGTGCTCACGCGTCTTCGATGCAATCTTCGCCGAAGCCGTCCTCGACGAGGGCGATGAGCGCCTGCAGCGCCTCCGGTCCCTGCGGCCCCTGAGCGGTCATATGCAGGGTCGAGCCGGGACCGGCCGCCAGCATCATCAGCCCCATGATCGACGTGCCGCCGACCTCGTGCCCGTCGCGCGTCACGGTGATGATCGCATCGTAGCTTTCGGCGCATTTGACGAACTTGGCCGAGGCGCGGGCGTGCAGTCCCTTGCGATTGCGGATAGTGACGACTGCCTCGGGGCGCGCGCTGTCCTTGATCTCTGGCATGTCTACGCTGAACCTTCGCCAGACAACTCCTGGCTGGCGACCTTGATGTACTTGCGCCCCGCCTCGCGCGCGCAAATGACCGCGTCGGCGAGCGGCATCTCGCCCCGTATGCTGGCGAGCTTGACGAGGATCGGCAGGTTGATGCCGGCGATCACCTCGACGTTCGCCTCGTCCATCACCGAGATGGCGAGATTGGACGGGGTGCCTCCGAACATATCGGTCAACACGATGACGCCGTCGCCAGTATCGGTGCGGTGAATGGAATCGAGGATCTGTCCGCGCCGCACGGCGGCGTCGTCATCGGGTCCGATGGAAACCGTCTCGAGCTGCGTCTGCGGTCCCACCACGTGCTCGAGCGCCGCGCGGAATTCTAGCGCCAGCCCGCAATGCGTGACGATGACAAGTCCGATCATGGATTAGAGCCGATCTCGTCTCTTGCCCGTTCCACTGCGGAGCGCGGGCTTGACCGTGGGGATCGTTGACTGCGGCTTCGCCGGTGTTCCCCTAGCGGCGGGGAGCCCATTGGCGGCGCGGCAGAATTTACAAGTGTTCGGCCTGGGCGCAAGAGGATTATAATGTCATGTTTTCGGGGCTTTGCCCTGCTTTTGAGCCGTTCTCGCGAGCGCCAGCAGCAACTTGATGGGGGCCGACGCCTCGAAAGGGGCAAGCCGCAACACGGGCAGGCTGACCCCGAGAAGCTCGCGAGTAGGTGGGGGATCGGGCAGCCGCTCGACGGCGCCCGGCGCTACAAGCTCGGCAATCAATGCGAGTTCGGCGCTGCGTTCATACGGCACCTGCAGGATGCCAATTCCCCTTACCTCGAGCTTGCCGAGGATGGTCTCCGGCGCCGCGACGCTTAGCCGGCCATCGGTGAGCGTTATCAGGACGCGGTCGTCGGCGACGAGATGTGCCGCGGCCGGAACAAGCGCGCTCGTTGCAAGGGAGAGACAACGGAGGGCGAGATCCGACTTTCCGGCACCGGAAGGGCCGACGATCAGCGCGGCACGGCCGTCGACGGCGATGGCGGTGCCATGGTGCGTGTCAGGTCCGTCGCCCACCGGGCGCTCCTCCGGCAATCGGGAGCCGCACGGTGAAGCGCGCGCCGCAGGGCTTCGCCTCGGGCCCGGCGCCTTCATCGTAGCGGTTCTCGGCGATGATTTGCCCGGCGTGGGCAAGAACGATCTCGCGCGAGATGCTGAGGCCGAGACCGGAGTTCTTGCCACGACTGGTGTCCGTCGCCGGCCGATCCGAATAGAAGCGGTCGAAGACGATCTCCAAACGGTCTTTCGGAATGCCAGGCCCTTCGTCCTCGACCACGATCTCGACGAACGGAGCTGCCGCGCGCGTGTGAACGGTCACCGTGCCGCCCTCCGGCGAGAACGAGATCGCGTTGTCGATGAGGTTGGTCATGACCTGACCGAGGCGGCCTTCGTCGCCGTTGACGCAGAAGGCGCCGGGGAACGGCTCGCTGCCGATGGCCAGCATCAGCGCGCGGCTGTCGTCGCCGATGATGTCGCGGAAGATGGAGACGACATTGCCCAGCATCGTCGTCACGTCGATCGAGCGCATCTCCTTGCGCGCCAGTTCGGCGTCGAGACGTGAAGCATTCGAAACGTCGGTGATCAGCCGGTTAAGACGCTTCAGCTCGCTCTGAATCTGGATCACAAGATGCGTGCGTTCCTCGTCCGTCTTAGCGTAGCCCAGCGATTCGGCGGTGGAACGCGCCGCGGTGAGCGGGTTCTTGAGCTCGTGTGCCACGTCGGCGGCGAATTTCTCGCTCGCCTCGATGCGGCGGCACAGGGCGCTGGTCATGGCATGGAAGGCGGTGGCCATCTGCGCCACCTCGTCGGTGCGGCCTGCATACTCGGGGAGCTCCGTGCGCGCGTCGATGTTGTGGCTGACGCGCTCGGCAGCTGCCGAGAGACGCCGCATGGGCCCGGCAACGGTGCGCGCCAACAGCAGCGACGTGACGACCGAAGCCAATAGCGCGATGCCGGCCAGCACGAGGATGACGACGCGTTCTTCCCGCAGGATCTTGTCGATTTGACCGGGCCGCGTCGACAGCAGCAGCACGCCCTGCACGTCGCTGAAGCGGCGAATAGGCTGTGCGATGGAGACGATCTGCTCGCCCTTGCGATTGAGCAGCAGCATGCTCTTTTCTTCGCCGTCGAGCGCCGCCCGCACCTCCTTGTAGGCCATGCCGTTGCCGACTCCGATCTCCTGATAGACGGGGAGCGGCTCCTTGAAGAGATAGCGCGTCAGCCGCGTCCATATGTTTTGCGTTTCGGGAGCTTCGGCATCGTTCGTCGAGGTCGGCTCGTTGCGCATCGCCGTCCAGCGGGCAAGCGTCTGCGCCGTGTCGACGATCAGCGTTCCGTCGCGCGCGTAGATGCGGGCGCGCGTGTTGGTCGGCTGGATGAGCTTGCGCAGGATCGGCGTCACTTCCTCGGGGTGGATCGACAGCTCGAGCGAGGCAAGACCGTCGTCGGGGAAGGTGTTGGCTTGGCCCGAAGCTTCGGGAATGGCGCTGGGATCGATGACGATGCGCTCGCGCACCACCTTGGCGTTGGCGGCGATGGCGTCGGCGATGATCCGTCCCTGCGTTTTCAGGGCGTCTAGCTTGGCGTCGATCAGCCAGGTGTGGAACCAGCCGAGATAGAGAATGCCCCCGACGAGAAGGAAGAACCCCATCAGGTTCGAAATGAGGATGCGGCGCAGAAGGCTGGCCGAGAAGAAACGCACGATCGGCTGGCGTGCGAACCAGGCCTGCACCGGGGCCAACGCTTTGCGTGTTTCAGGGCCCGGCTCAACGCGTGCGGCAGCGGATTGGGCGCCGAGCGCGATGGCCCCCGCCGTGCGACGGGCGGTACCGACACCGTGCCAAGCGATCGAATGTGCGGCGTCGGCGGCAGACTTCGCCGCCGCCCTGATCGATTGCGAGGTGGTCCCCGCGCCGGCGGCGGCCGCAGCCCGAATATCGTTCGCGAAGCCTTTCAGCCCCGCGAACCCGTTCGAAAGCGAACGCTGCTCGGATCGCTCGGTATCGAGCGCCATCGCCCCTCCGCGCCTCAAGCTTCCTTGAAGCGGTAGCCGACGCCGTACAACGTCTCGATCACGTCGAAGTTGTCGTCGACCTGCTTGAACTTCTTGCGCAGCCGCTTGATGTGGCTGTCGATGGTGCGGTCGTCGACGTAGACCTGATCGTCGTAGGCGGCATCCATCAACGCGTCGCGCGTCTTGACGACGCCGGGTCGCGAGGCGAGAGCCTGCAGGATGAGGAACTCAGTGACGGTCAGGGTCACCGGCTTGTTGTCCCAATGGCAGTTATGCCGCTCGGGATCGAGCTTGAGCTTGCCGCGCTCGAGAACGCGTGCCGCTTCGATCTCGGGTGTCGCGCCCGGCTCCTTCGGCTGGAAGCGGCGAAGCACGGCTTTGACGCGCTCGACCACCAGACGCTGCGAGAACGGCTTGGCGACGTAATCGTCGGCGCCCATTTTGAGGCCGAACAGCTCGTCGATCTCCTCGTCTTTCGAGGTGAGGAAGATCACCGGCATGTCGGAGCGCTGGCGCACGCGGCGCAGAAGCTCCATTCCGTCCATGCGCGGCATCTTGATGTCGAAGATGCCGAGATCGGCGGGATCCTCAGACAGCGCTTCGAGTGCCGAGACGCCGTCGTTGTACGTGCGCACCTTGTAGCCCTCGGCCTCGAGCGCCATGCGCAACGAGGTGAGAATGTTGCGCTCGTCGTCGACGAGAGCGATCGTGCTTTTTTCTTTCATCATGTCCCGACCCTGCGGCAGAGGAGCCACTGCCGCGCTTTATGGCTCCAAGGTGTATCAATTGTGGCGGAGCCAATTTCGTGTTTTCTGTCTGAACGTTATCTGAATAGGTTAGGCACAGGAAGCGCGCGAGGTCGCATGGCTGTTGAAGAGGCTGCGAAACAAGCCACTTTTTCGAGCATTAAGGAAACCGCACCCGCGGCTCGGAGCATGGTGCGTGCGGCGCTGAAGGGCTCGCTGGCGAGTTTGCTGACGCCCTCGGGCCATCCATACGCATCGCTGCTGCTGACCGCAACCGAGCCCGATGGGGCTCCTGTTTTCCTGATTTCTAAACTGGCGCTGCACACCAAGAACCTCAGCGCCGACGGGCGATGCAGCCTGCTGATCGACGGCACGGGCACCGACGCCGATCCGATGGCCGGTGCGCGAATCACGCTCATCGGCGAGGCGCGTCCGACTTCGAGACCCGACTGCGCGGGCGCGTTTTCTTGCGCGTCATCCTGCCGCTGAGGGTTATGCCGATTTTCCCGATTTCTCTTTTTATGCATTCGATATTACCAGCGCGCACTTCATCGGCGGGTTCGGCCGCATCGTCGACTTGAAGCGCGACGAGCTGTTGATCGACGTTTCCGGCGCCGAGGCGCTGATCGAGCGCGAAGCCGACATCACCGGGCACATGAACGAAGACCACGCCGACGCGATCGAGCTCTACGCGACGCGTCTGCTCGGCGCACCATGCCGGAGGCATGTCTCCGACATGACGGGCGCTTGGCGCATGAGCGGCATCGACCCCGAAGGCTGCGATCTGGTGCTCGGCGCGCGCGCGCTGCGGCTGCCGTTCGAAACGCGCATCACCAACGGCGAGGAAGCGCGCAAGGAGCTCGTCCGCCTCGTCGGCGTCGCCCGCGCCAAGCCCGCTTAGTAGGCACAGTCACGCACTGGTAGGCACATCGACCAGCGACCTGCGATCTGTCGGTAATGGAGCAGATCCGGATGCGCTGACGCTGCCGTGTGTTTGCCTGGTGAGCTAGTTGATGCGCAACGAGCCTAGTAGCCCCAGCCCTTGCAACAGCCAGATCACAACGAAGATGACAACGACGATGTTGAGGATGTTCTTGATCTTGCCGTCCATCGGAACGTAGTTGTTGACCAGCCAGAGGGCCACGCCGACGACGATCAAGACAACGATGATGTGCACTAGGTCCATTAATCCCCTCCGCAAAAATGCAATGCGCTGAACTATCCCCACCTCAACAGTTCACCACTCTATTTGGTTCCGCTCAAAGCGGGGATAAGTTTCGCGCTTTCTTAGAGGAGCGGCCGGAAGACATCGAGCGACACCGTATCGTTCCGCGTCGCGGTATTGCTAGCAGGCTTATGGCCGTGCAGGAGATAGTCAAGTGGCTTCGATCAATTGGGTGTCGCGGTGTTGGGGCGCTGAATTGAAGAGCGTCATGATAGACGCAATGCCCACGGCGATGGTGGCAATGCCGTGCCGTCAGACGCGTGACGACGCCGAACAGCTGGCGGTCGCCCGGATCGCGAAGCCTCGGGCGGCTTCATAGAGCTAGGTGGATAAGACCTGTCTTAACCACCGCCGTCAGCCCGCCGGCCACAGCTCACTTTGAAGTCGGTCAGCGTCAGGATGGGCGTCAGCGTCAGGCCCGCCGCGGCGAAGGCGTCGCCGGCACCTTCCTCGCGGTCGATGACGGTGACGACGCCGACCACATCGGCGCCTTCCGCGCGCAAGGCCTCGGCCGCCTTGATGGCCGAGCCGCCGGTGGTCGTCACGTCCTCGACGACGACGACGCGCTTACCCTTGAGGCTCTCGCCGTTCGGCAACCCCTCGATCAGGCTCTTGGTGCCGTGCTCCTTGGCCTGCTTGCGCACGAAGAAGGCATTGATCGGCCTGCCGCTGCGCGTGGCTGACGGCGGCGACGGCCGAGGCGAGCGGCACGGCGCCCATTTCCAGGCCGCCGATGAGATCGGCCTTGAGTCCGGCGATGGCGGAAAGGATCAGCGTCGCGATGACGTGCGCGCCCTCGGCATCCAGCATCGTCGGCTTCATGTTGAAGTAGTAGGTCGAGGTGCGCCCCGAGGCGAGCTTCACTTCCTTGCCCGACTGGAACGAGCGGGCCTTGATGATCTCGATCAGCCGCGTCCTTAACGCCGCATCCTTACCGCCAGCCGACATTTCGCCGCCCTCTCCGCCGCCCGCACTGGCTTGCGCAATCGCCCGACTGCGCTATCAGTGTCAAGCCCGCGGGCTCGCCGTGGATCGCATTCGACAGCGCTAATGTGCGCCCGCCAATGAGATTCCCATTGAAGCTGGAATGGCTGGAGCGCGAGAGCGCGCTGCTCCTCGACAAGTTGGCGGCCCGCCCGCGCCTTGCCGCCGCGGCGCTGCTGGCGCTGGCCGTGTTCACGTATTTGCCCGGCGTTTTCCTGCTGCCGCCGGTCGATCGCACCGAGATCGTCTATGCCCAGTCCTCGCGCGGCATGGTCGAGCGCGGCACGGCGATCGATTCCAGCTACGAGGGCGAGCGCTTCGCCTTCCGTCCCATCGGCATCTACTGGCTGCAGGCGGCAACGACCAAAGTGCTCGGCAAGTGGAGCCGGGACGACATCGCCACCTACCGGCTGCCGTCGTTACTCGCCGGCATCCTTGCCGTGCTCGCCACCTGGTGGTTGACCCGGCCTCTGCTGGGTGAACGCCGAGCCATGATCGCGGCGGCGCTGTTTGCCGTGTCGCCCATCGTGGCGCTGCAGGCGACGCTGTCGATCCCCGAGGGCCCGCTGCTGCTCGCCATCGTCGTAGCGCAGCTGGCGCTGCTGCGCCTCTACTGCGCCAGCGAGGCCGACCGCGGCAAGGAGCAATGGCTGGCGCTCGCCTTCTGGGTGGCGCAGGGCGGTGGCATTCTTCTCAATGCGCTGGCGGTCCCGATCCTGTCGCTATCGACCATCCTGGCGCTCTACGTCATGGACCGCCGCGTCGACTGGCTGTGGCGGCTGCGGCCGCTGATCGGCGTGCCGCTGATGGCCGCCATCGCCGCGCCGTGGCTGCTCATTCGCGCGCATTACGACGGCGTGCCGTTCAGCGGGCTGACGTGGGGCGAGTTCATTCGTGCGCTCGGCGGCGCGCAAGACATGAAGTGGAGGGCGGCACCGCTCACCTTCACGTTCGCCTTCATCCTCGGTTTCTTACCGGGCGCCCTGCTGCTCATACCGGCGCTGCAGAACCTGTGGCGCGAGCGCGGCCTTGGCCCTGCAGCGGTTTCTCTTCGCCTGGATCGTCGGCTACTGGCTCTATCTGGAGCTGATCGCCTCCAAGCCGGCGCTCTACACCGTGCAGGCGATGTTCCCCGCCGCCGCCGCTGCGGTGGCCTGGTGTCGTCGCGGGCTGCCGGAGGCGGCTGGCGGCCGGCAAGCTCGCCATCCCGCCGCGCATGCTGCGGCTGCCTGCATGGCTGGTGCATGGCGGGAATGATCGCGATGTTCGCCTTCATCGTGAACTTGCGCGGTGCGCCGTCCACGTTCCCCATCGTCGTCGGCGCGACGCTGGTCGCCGTGCTGTTCACGTTCGCGGCGCGTGCCGCGCGCGAGGGCAAGCGCCGCCGCCTGGGTGACGTTGAGCCGTCGCCGGCTTTGCGGTCTTCATCACCTACACCTTCGCCGTGCTGATGCCGCACCTCGAAATGGGCTGGCCGGCGCCGCGCATCGCCGAGGCGATCGCGCCGCTGCGCCGCTGCGTCACCGGACCGGTCGGCGTCGTCGGCTTCCGCGAACCGTCGACGACGTTTGTTCTCGGCCGCAGCGCCAACACCAACGTCGAGACCATCGCCGGCTGGATGGCGGGCGGCGAGGACGGCATCGCCGTGGTCGAGGACCGCTGGCAGGCCGACCTCGGCAAGGCGCTCGCTGCCCGCGGGGCAAAGCCTCCCCCGCGCCTCGGCTGCGTCGAAGCCTTCAACACCATGCGCGGGTGCACGCTCGATTTCTCGATCTACGCCACCGGCCCCGACGCCCTCGACCCGGGTTGCAAGGTCTCCGAACGCTTTGCCTGCTCCATCCCCGTGCCCTTGCTGCCCGAGGACGCCGACCCCAAGTCTCGCTGCCGCTAAGCGGCATTTGCGCCGCCCGGCTTGAGCGCACCGGTCGCCTGCGCTATGCCGCTAACAAGCCTACTTCGCCCCGGTCGAGAAAGGTCGCCCCATGGCCGAAACCCAGTTCAATCCCGAATCGCCGCCCGAGATCATCGCCGCGCAGTGGTTCAACGCGCCCGAGCCGCTGTCCCTCAAGAAGCTGAAGGGCAAGGTCGTCGTCCTCGTCGCCTTCCAGATGCTGTGCCCGGGTTCGCTTGCGCCACTCGCTGCCGCAGGCCGGTCGCATCGCGCGCGCCTTCTCGAACGACGAGGTCGCCGTCGTCGGCCTGCACATGGTGTTCGAGAACCACGCCGACATGGCGCCGACACTGCTCGAGCCGTTCCTGAAGCAGGAGCACATCGAGATCCCCGTCGCCGTCGACAAGGTGAACGGCTCGGGCCTGCCCGAGACGATGGAAGCCTACGGCATGCAGGGCACGCCGACGCTGCTGGTGTTCGATCGCCAGGGCCGCCTGCGCCGCCACTACCTCGGCGCCGTCGACGACGTGCGCCTCGGCGCCGAGATCATGGCGCTGTGCATCGAGGACAAGAAGGCGCCGCGCGACGCCTCGATGGCCATCGAGATGAAGCTGCATGCGGCACTGGTCGATCCCCAGCAGCACGAGCACGCGCACGACGGCAGCTGCTGCGGCGGCCACGGGCATGATCATTCCCACGACCATGACCACGCGCACGGCCATTCGCACGACCACGACCATGCCCACGATCATGAGGGCGGTTGCTGCGGCGGCAAGCACGCGCACGATCACAGCCACGAGGGCCACGATCACAAGCACGAGCACGCCCACGGCGAAGGCTGCGGCTGCAAGCACTAGGACCACCGTCGAGCGCGCGGAGGCTGGCGTAGATGCCGGCCTTCCATGCGGAGCATGGCTGCGCCATGACGCCGGCATGACGGAATTGGGCACGGCGCTCTCAAGATCGTCATCCCGACGTAGGTCGGGATCCACGCAAGTACCCGCCGCAGCTACGTTTTAGTGGCGGAGAACTGCCGCCCGCGCTCCTGCCACCACCAGCCTTCAATCCGCCCCCCGAATCACGCCATGGTCGCGCATGCAAGCTAGAGCGCGGAGCAGGGCCATGATCGAGCGCGTTGCGGACGGCGAAGAGCGGGACGAGGCGCCCGAGGAAAAAAGCGCGCGAGCGGCACAAGGCGGCGTTCGGCAAGAAAACCATCGCGCTCGTCTACGACTTCGACGGCACGCTCTCCCCGCGCCCCATGCAGGACTACGCCTTCCTGCCGCAGATCGGCATCGACCCGGAGGAGTTCTGGAAGGAGTCCAACGCCATCGCGCGCCGCGAAGGCGCCGACGGGCTGATCTCCTACATGCGCCTGATGTACCAGAAGGCCAAGGCGGCCGGCGTGCGCATCGACCGCGCCGACCTCGTCGCGCAAGGCAAGCACGTCGAGCTGTTCCCCGGCGTCGAGGAATGGTTCGACGAGATCGACGGCTACGTGAAGCTGCGCAGCGAGACGCACGGCATCGGCCTGCGCCATTACGTCGTCTCCGCCGGCCTCACCGAGATCATCGAGGGCACGCGCATCTACAAGCGCTTCCACAACGTCTTCGCGTCGGAATACTGGTTCGACGCCTACGACCTGCCGTACCCCAAGCGCGTCATCACCGACACCGGCAAGACGCAATACCTGTTCCGCATCAACAAGGGCATCGAGGATCTCGGCCAGGGCATCAACGAGCACATGGACGAAGGGCCAGCGGCCCATCCCGTTCGGCAACATGATCTACTTCGGCGACGGCGACACCGACGTGCCGTCGATGGCGGTGATGCGCAAGAACGGCGGCCACGCCGTCGCCGTGCACACGCCCGGCAAGTCGCGCAAGAAATGCGTCGAGCTGTTCAAGGCCGGCCGCTGCGATTTCTTCGCCCCCGCCGACTACCGCCGCGGCTCCGATCTCTTCAAGCGCACGTGCCTGCTCTTGGACCGCGTCCTCGCCGACATCCGCGTGCAAGAGGAGATGTGGCGGTTAGGGCGGGAGGTACGATAGGAATCAGGACTAAGACGATGTCTCAGTCGCTACCAAACAGCCTCTCGGCTCCAGAAGATTCGGCGGAGATTGAGACGCAAGAGCGGGTCGATCATGCTGCTTGCGAATTCGCTCGACACGCCGATCTTCTATCACTCAGGCAAGTTGTCACGCGGGTTTCGATAGATGAAACCCGGGTGGCGGCACTTCTGTCTCCTGAAGGCTGTGAGAGCTGTAAGCGGCATGAACGCTTGCGTTAGACTATGCAGCGCCGGCTTTTCTCAAGAAATTGCCGTGCTCATTCGGACTATCGCAGAGTGCACGACCCATATCGACTACATAGTCGCGGGTCTTGAAGGCGAGGAGCTAGCGGCTCGCGCCAGAGTGAGTACGTGGAAGCCTTCTTTGCAGACTTCAAGCGCAACTCGGTGGAAGATTTTGGCAGGCCGCGTGTACCCCAAGGTAAGGTACATAAAGTTGTCGGCGCCCACACCGACCAAATGATTCAGCTGCTAGATAGCGAAGGGCTGTTTGCGGACATGGACAGCGCTAAGTTGCTGTCGAGCGTTTATCTCACCCACTCAAATTACGTTCATAGCCGGTACCCAGAGGTGATGGATTTATTTGGCGGTGACCCGCCACATTTCCATCTCCGAGGTATGTCTGGAACTCCAAAGGACATTGAGAATCTCGAGATACTCGAGACGTTCACCTGTACGGTTTCAAATGCTTTGAGGTTTGTCGTAATTCACGCTGGACTAAAGCAGCGAGTACTAGAGGATCCCGAACTTGCGGCTTGGTATCCGCCGCAAGCTGCCTAGAAACGTGTGAGGTCGTTGTCCGATCCCTGCTCGCGCCGACGGCATTCCGGCGCGCTGCAAGGCGCGCCTGCCGCTAAAGCGGCCAAGCTTCGCTTAGGAATGCCGTCGGCGCGAGCAGGCCGATCCTGTCATCCGGCCGAAGTGAGCGACGTGTAGGAAGTGCGCTCCGCGAACGTCGCACCCCCTTAACCTCTCCCAGAGGGAGAGGTCGGAAGCGGTCATGGCGGAGCCATGCTTCGCATGGACGCAAATGAGCTTCCGGGTGAGGGGTTACGCGCTCCCAGTAAAATCACGAGACCTGAAACGGATCATCCCCTCACCCGGCTGTCGCGCTACGCGCGTCCAGCCGACCTCTCCCGTCCATGCGCAGCATGGCTCCGCCATGATGGGAGAGGTTAAGTGCTGCGCCTGCTTTGCTTTCGGATGAGAGCCGCGCCTCTAGCTGTGCGCCTGCCCGCGCAACCTACATCTTCCCCATAACGGCTCCCGATCGAAGGAGAGCGAAGATGTTCGCGTCCACCATTGCACCAGATGCTGGCGGCCTTGGCGCTCGCCGTTCCACTCCTCACTGCCGGCGCCGCCGAAGCGCAGTTTCGCCGCGGCGTGAAGCCGTACTACTCGGAGTCCTATGAGACGCGCGGCCCGCAGCGCGGCTACGAGGGCTACATCGCGCCCGACTACTACTGCTCCTACAAGCGCTTTCCGAACCGCGAATGCACGACCGGAAAAGGCGGCAAACAGCGCTGCCGTGTGGTCAGCTGGCGCCTGGAGCAGACGTGCCAGTGAAGCAGACAGCCAGTAATCCCCGCGCAGCCCCTCGCTCTTCGACATCCCTCGGGGCATACGCCCGCGAGAACGAAGAAGCATGCCCAGGTGTCATCCTCGGGCTTGTCCCGAGGACCCACCCATCGATCCGTCGGGTCGTCAGATAAAAACGCGCGCCGCTGCAGCGAGCACTTCAGCGTCCCTAAGACCGAGAGATGGATCCTCGGATCAAGTCCGAGGATGACAGTAAAGGGATACGACCCGACGGTGTCAGCGTGCCAATCCGCAGGCAGCTCAAGCCACTACAACGCAGCTGTGGACAGCGGCCCGCCGAGCCCACTTGCGGCACGCCGTTTCGGCTAAGGTCACTGCAACAATTCTGCGTGTCACCCCGCATTTTCCGCGGCTGCTGCCGCAAAGCGCCCCGTGTCTGCGTTGAAGGCGCCGTTCACAACGCACTCGGGAGGCAATAATGATCAAGCACATTACATTCGCGCTCGTCGCGGCGGCCATCGCCGTACCCACCTGTTCGGTCCCCGTCGTCGCTTCGGAATACTGGGACTGGAGCCTCGCCGATGGAAATCCCACTACGCGCAAGGCCAAGGCGCGCGTGAAGTACTCCAAGCGCTATCGCAAGAGCAGCAGCCCGACCAAGGTCATGGCCTTCGTGAAGCGCGAGGACGGCAAGGACGACATCCACGCCGAGCGTCGCGAGTTCTCGTGCGCCGACAAGGTGCGCGGTCTCGGCACGCAATGGATCGGCACCGAAGGCGCGCTCGATGCGGCCAAGAAGGATTGGATGGAGCGCGTGCGCTACGATTACGGCGAGTCGTTCCTCGACATGAACAACGCCAAGGATTTCGTTTCCCGCTGCGGCCGCGTGTCGATCGGCGAGACGATGGGCCAGGTGATGTATCGCTGCGAGATCGTCGCCCGCCCCTGCAAGGGCACCATGAGCGAGACCAAGGCGGCGGCGAAGTAAGCAGCGCCTGCTGATGTAGAAGCGGGGCGGGCCGGGGCAAATCCCCGGTCCGCCTTCGTGTTTTCGGTTCGTTGAAACCTTATCGCCAGAATGAGCGTTTCCTGCCAACGTCACGACGCAGGTCACGATCCGGGAGGCACTCATGATGGACGATCCGCTCAGCCAACCCTTGATGCGCGTGCGCCAGGGCAAGCTCATCGGCGGCGTGTGCGGCGGCATCGCCAAGTGGCTCGGCTGGGATCCGACGCTGGTGCGCATCGGCTACGTGATCTTGTCGGTGCTCTCGGTCGGCTTCCCGGGCCTGCTCATCTACATCCTGCTGTGGATATTGATGCCGCTGGAGCCAGCCTAGCGCGGTAGCGTAGCGCGCGAAGACGATCTGCGTGTCGCCGTAGGTGCGCCGGTCGAGCTCCACGAATGCCGGCGGCAGCGCGATTGTCGCGCTCGCCCGCTCCTCCAGCACTACAATGGCGCCCGGCACCAGCCACTTGCCGTCGGCCAATGCATTGAGCGCGCGCTCGCCGAGACCCTTGTCGTAGGGCGGGTCGAGGAAGGCGAGGTGGAACGGCGCCACGGTGCCGGCCGGGCCGAGGTCGGCAGCGTCGCGGCGGAAGATGCGCGTGACGCCAGTCAGCCCGAACGCCTCCACGTTGTTGCGGATCAGCCCGCGCGCGTCCGGCTCGCTGTCGACGAACAGGCAGTACGCAGCGCCGCGCGAGATGGCCTCGATGCCGAGCGCGCCGGTGCCGGCGAACAGGTCGATGACGCGCGCGCCCTCAAGCGAGAAATCGTCGATGCCGTGGGCGAGGATGTTGAACAGGCTCTCGCGCACGCGGTCGGAGGTCGGGCGCAGGCCCTCGTGCTGCGGGCCGGCGATGGCGCGCCCGCGCAGCGTGCCGGCGACGACCCTCATGGTTTTGCGTCGCGCGCCGGTGTTGCGCGCCTTGCGCTGCGCCCGCATCTCGTCGGCCACCTCGTTGAGGTTGAGCTCGGCAGCGAGCTTGGCGCCCATCTGGTCGGCCAGCACGTGGCGGCGCACCGGCTCGGCCTGGCCGGGTTTCAGATCGAGCAGCTGGAACGGCCCGTAAGACGTGCGGATGAGGCGGTTCACGTCGACGCCGAGGTGGGCGAGGATGCGGCGCACCTCGCGGTTCTTGCCCTCGCGCAGGCCGACGCTGATCCACGTGTTGGCGCCCTGCACGCTGTCGACGCTGGCTTCGATCGGCCCATAGCGCACGCCCTTCGATCTCGATGCCGTCCTTCAGCTTGTCGAGATCGGCCTGCTGCACGCGGCCATGCGCCCGCACCCGGTAGCGGCGCAGCCAGCCGGTGGCCGGCAGCTCCATGTGACGGGCGAGCGCGCCGTGGTTGGTGAGCAGCAGCAGGCCTTCGCTGTTGAAGTCGAGCCGGCCGACGGAGATGACGCGCGGCAGCTCTTCGGGAAGGTTGTCGAACACGGTGGGACGGCCCTGCGGGTCCGCGTGCGTGGTGACGAGCCCGCGCGGTTTGTAGTAGCGCCACAGCTGCGGCGGCTCGGCGGTCGGCAGCGGCTTGCCGTCGATCAGCACCTTGTCTTTCGACGACACCTCGAAGGCGGGCGTGGTCAGCACCTTGCCGTTGACGTTGACGCGGCCCTGCTCGATCCAGCGCTCGGCCTCGCGGCGCGAGCATAGCCCGGCGCGCGCCATCGCCTTGGCGATGCGCAGCGGCTCGTCGGGACCGGCCTTCGGGGCTTCCGGCGCCGGTCGCCGCCCCGGGGTGCCGCCTGGCCTGGCGACCAGTTTGCGGCCCGGCTTGACGCGCAGTTGTCCCCGCGGGGCGCCGGAGGGCTTACTTTCCGGCTTGGCATACGGCTTCCCGGCGGGGGCGCCGCCACGTTCGTCCTTGTCGCGCGGCTTGCCCGCCGCATGCCCGCCCCCATGGCCACCCGGGCGGGGCCGCTTGCCATGCGGCTTGCCGCCCTGCTTATTGGCCGCCGCAGCGCCCGGCTTGCCGGCGTGCTTGCCGCCCTGGCGGCCGCCTGGCCTCTCACCCGGTCTGTCTCCGGGCCGGCGCGGGCGTACTCGTTTCGTCGGTCGTTCAGGGGGCATGGTTTTATCGGTTGTGGTTGGATTGAGCCCCTTATGACACCGCACGGCGATCAGAGCCACATGCTGCGCGCGCTATCCGAAGCGGAAGCGGCGGGCGGCGCGTGGCGAGGTGCCGATCGGCGCCGTGATTGTTGGCCCGGACGGGGCGTTTCTGGCCGCCGCGGGCAACCGGACGCGGGAGCTGAACGATCCGACGGCGCACGCCGAGCTGCTGGTCATCAGGGGCGCCTGCGCGCGCCTTGGCGCCGAGCGGCTGACCGGGTGCGATCTCTATGTAACCCTGGAGCCGTGCCCGATGTGCGCCGCCGCCATCTCGTTCGCGCGCATCCGGCGGCTCTACTACGGCGCAGCCGATCCCAAGGGCGGCGGCGTCGAGCACGGCGCCCGCATCTTCAGCCAGCCGACCTGCCACCACGCACCGGATATCTATCCCGGCATCGGCGAAGCCCGCGCCGCCGAGCTGCTGCGCAGGTTCTTCAAGGACCGGCGCTAGGGCTTTGCGATGCGCGAGCGTTTGAGCAGCGGGCGGCGTTTGCTGCGCGGCGCGGAAAGCTCGCGCGGCGGCTCGTGCGCCTCCAGCGGACGCAGCGTCTCGGCTTCGAGCATGCGCGTCAGCTGCGCCTTGACGCGCTCCTTGGCCGGCTCGGCGGCGGCGAGAATTTCGTCGACCTTGAGAAAGTCGAGGATCTGGAAGCGGCTGGTGCCGGCGTCGATGTAGAGATCGGGATGCCGGTGGCGCAGCTTCTCGCGAATGATGGTGCGCTCGAAGATGAAGTTGCTGGCGAACAGCGTCTCCCAGGCCTTCGGCATCTCGCCGCCCGGGCGGCGCACGGGCGCGCCGCTGGCATCGACGGCAACCGTCAGATCGGCATCGTTGTTGATGAGGTCGAACGGCAGCGGATTGACGAGGCCGCCGTCGATCAGCACGCGGCCTTCGAACTGCACCGGCTGGAACAGGACCGGCAGCGCCATGCTGGCGGCGATCGCCTGGCGCAACGGGCCCGACGAGAACACGACCGCCTCCTGCGCGTAGAAGTCGGAAGCGACGACCTTCAGCTTCGTCGTCAGGCCCTCGAAGTCACGCGGCATCTGCGGCGGCAGGATGATGTCGAGCAGCCGCTCGGGCGCCAGCAGGGCCGGGCGCGGGGCGAGTGCGCCGAAGATGCCGCCGGAGGCGCGCACGCGTGCCGAATAAAGATCGCGCACCAGGTCGAGGCGCTTTCTCAGCACCTCGTACGTGTGGGCACGGATCTGCTTGCCGCTGAGGCCGGCGGCATAGGCGGCAGCAAATATGGCGCCGATGGACGTGCCGGCGATGATCTTGGGCCGCAGGCCGAGCTCGTCGAAGGCTTCCAGCACCGGGATGTGGGCGAGCCCGCGCGCGCCGCCGCCGCCGAGCGCCAGCGCGATGCTGGGGCCGCCCGTGCGCGTTGCGGGCGCCGCGGGGCTCGCAGTAGCGGGGCTGACGGGGACGGGCTTCATGCTCATCGGGGGCTTCGGGCGGGTCCTTGGACGACGGTGCAGCTTAGATGGGGAACATTATCGCCGTTTGATGGTCGGAGCACGGCTCGCCGGGTTGGCTTCGGCAGCGGCCTTTTCGCGCTCGATCGCCCGCCAGCCGATGTCGCGGCGGTAGAAACCGCCCGGCCAATCGATGCGGCCGGCGGCTTCGTAGGCGCGGGCCTGTGCCTCGGCGACCGTTCTGCCGCGCGCGGTGACGTTCAGCACCCGGCCACCCTGCGCCAGCAGACGGTCTCCTTCTCGGCGCGTCCCGGCGTGGAAGATCTGCACGCCCTCGACTGCCGCGGCTGCGTCGACGCCTCTGATTTCGCTGCCGATCTCGGGCGAGCCCGGATAGCCGTTGGCGGCCAGCACGACGGTGAGCGCCGCGTCGTCGTGCCAGCGCAGATCGACGGTATCGAGCGTGCCGTCCACCGAGGCGAGCAGCGCGGGCAGCAGGTCCGACTGCAGGCGCATCATCAGCACCTGCGTTTCCGGGTCGCCGAAGCGCGCGTTGTATTCGATCAGCTTCGGGCCGTCGGCGGTGATCATCAGGCCGGCGAACAGCACGCCCTTGAACGGCGTGCCGCGCTTTTGCATGGCCGCCACGGTCGGCTCGACGATCTCGTGCATGGTGCGGTCGATCATTTCCGGCGTCATGACGGCGGCCGGCGAGTAGGCGCCCATGCCGCCCGTGTTGGGGCCCGTGTCGCCGTCACCAACGCGCTTGTGATCCTGCGCGGCGACGAGCGCCAGCGCATGCTTGCCGTCGACGAGGGCAAAGAAGCTCGCTTCCTCGCCTTCGAGGAATTCCTCGACGACGACCTCGCTGCCGGCTTTGCCGAAGGCGCCGGCGAAGCACGCGTCAATCGCCGCCTCGGCGTCAGCGCGCGTCGTGGCAATGGTGACGCCTTTGCCGGCGGCGAGACCGTCCGCCTTGACGACGATGGGCAACTTTTGCCCGGCCAGATACGCCTTGGCACTCGGGGCGTCCGTGAAGCGGCCATAGGCCGCGGTCGGAATATCGAACTCGGCGCACAAATCCTTGGTGAAGCCCTTCGAGCCTTCGAGCTGCGCCGCCGCCATTTTGGGCCCGAAGCACTTGATCCCGGCCGTCGTGAGATCATCTACCAATCCTGCGACCAGCGGCGCCTCCGGTCCGACGACGACAAGATCGATCGAGTTATCGGCGCAGAAGCGTATCACGGCAGTATGGTCGGCCACCGCGACGGGGACGCACTCGGCGACCTCCGCAATTCCGCCGTTCCCGGGCGCACAATAGAGCTTCGTTAACAGCGGGCTGGCACTCAGCTTCCAGGCGAGCGCGTGCTCGCGGCCGCCGGAGCCGATGAGGAGTACGTTCATCGCTGCAGATCTCTCGAAAGCTAGGGGACTTTCGCTACGCCGGACGCCGGTCGGGCGCGGTCTCATGTATCATCGAATCGTAAGGCCACAAACGGGCAAGCACGCTTGAACCAACCTGCACCACAGCCCCAGTCCGGGGCGCAGTCCGGCGGCAATGTCGCCGAGTTTTCCGTCTCCGAGCTTTCGGGCGCCATCAAGCGCGCGTTGGAGGAGGGATTCGGCTACGTGCGCCTGCGCGGAGAGATCTCCGGCTTTCGTGGCGCGCACGCCTCCGGCCACTGCTACTTCGGCTTGAAGGACGACAAGGCGAAGATCGATGCCGTCATCTGGAAGATGACCTACGGGCGCCTGAAGGTGAAGCCCGAGGAAGGCATGGAGGTCATCGTCCAGGGCCGCGTGACGAGCTATCCGGGCTCGTCGAAGTATCAGATCGTCATCGAGAGCCTGGAGCCGGCGGGGCTCGGGGCGCTGATGGCGCTCTTGGAAGAGCGCAAGCGCAAGTTCACTGCCGAAGGTCTATTCGCCGAGGAGCGCAAGAAGGCGCGGCCGTATCTGCCGCAGCTGGTCGGCATCATCACCTCGCCGACCGGCGCCGTCATCCGCGACATGCTGCACGGCTTCGCCGAGCGCTTCCCGACGCGCGTCATCGTGTGGCCGGTGCGCGTGCAGGGCGACACGTGCGCGGCCGAGGTCGCTGCCGCGATCAACGGCTTCAATGCCATCCAGCCGGGTGGCCGCATCGCCCGTCCCGACGTGCTCATCGTCGCGCGCGGCGGCGGCAGCCTCGAGGACCTGTGGGGCTTCAACGAGGAGATCGTCGTGCGCGCCGTGGCGGCGAGCCGCATTCCCATCATCTCCGCCGTCGGCCACGAGACCGACTGGACGCTGATCGACCTCGTCGCCGACGCGCGCGCTCCGACCCCAACCAAAGCCGCCGAATGGGCGGTGCCGAAGTTCGCCGAGCTGGCCGAGAACACGAGCAAGTGCGGCTCGCGCCTGACGACGGCGGCGCGGCGCATGTTGCAGCAATCGCGCGCGCATCTCAAAGCCGCCACGCGCGGTCTGCCGCGCCTGGAGGACGTGCTCGCCTTGCCGCGCCAGCGTTTCGACGCCTGCGAGAAGCGGCTCGGACGTGCGCTGCTCGCCAACGCCCGCGCTCATCACACACGCTATGCGCGCGTCTCCGCGCGCCTGCGCCCGACGCCAATCATGCACCGCATCGCGGTATGCGGTGAGCGCGCCGGTGTGCTGCACGCGCGTGCAGCGCAGGCGTTGCGCAATGGTCTCGTCGCGCGCCGGCGTCAGCTGGAAGGCTACGACAAGTTGCTCGGCACGCTCAGCTATCAAAGCGTGTTGCAGCGCGGTTTCGCCTTGGTGCGCGATGCCGACGGACGCGCCGTGCGTTCGGCAATAGCCGTGCAACCGGGCGATCGCCTCGACCTCGAGTTTGGCGACGGCCGTGTCGAGGCGGAGGCGCTGAACGTCAGCGGCGGCGATCCCAAAAGGGCTGCGCCGACTTCCGTCAAGGGCTCCGCATCGCCGCCGCCGGCTGGTGTGCGCCGCACGCGTGGGCGCGGCGGCAGCAGCCAAGGCTCCCTCTTTTAGGCTTGAAGGCCGTGCGAGCGCTTGACGCGCCTCGCGCGATTGGCATTGTGGCTGGCTGACATCGGCAAGAGACGCGCATGAATCGGATCGACAGATTCTTCGGCCTGCGGGGCGAGGCGAAAGTGAAGTTCCTTAACGGGGAGTTTCAGGTGCTTTCGCCTGGCGACTTCGTGCGCTGTGCGGTGACCGGCGAGCCGATCATGCTGCCGGATCTGCGATATTGGAGCGTCGAGCTGCAAGAGGCGTATGCGACGACCGAGGTCTCGATGCAGCGATATTTGCAGATGCGCGAGAGGCTTGCGCGCGAGAGCGAAGAAGAGCTTTAGCGCTGCGGGGGCGGTCGATGCCGCCGCGATGTGACCTGTAGCGCCGCTTCGATCAGCGAGCTGAGGCGATCGAGGTCGTGCGCTTCGAATGTCATCTCGATCGGCAGCGTGCGCGCTTGCTCGGCGAGCTCGGCCAGCGCGGGATCCCCCGTCAGCCGAACGAAATCCTTCTCCGTGGTGACGAGCTGCGCACCGCTGGCCCGCGCCAGCGCCACGAGCTTTTCCCCGTCGGCGCGCGTGAAGGCATGGTGATCGGGGAAGGACACGCTTTCGAGCAGCTTGCCGCCGAGCTTTTCGAGCAAGCGGTAGAAGCGCTTCGGATTGGCGATGCCTGCGAAGGCTACGAGCGGCTTCAGCGGAACCCACGACGTGTCGCCGCGCGGCGCGGTGCGTGACACGAGTACCGGCCCGGGAAAGCCCCGCTTCAGCACCGCAAGCACGCTACGCTCGTCGGCCGCGTCCGGCGGATCGCGCACGACAATGGCGTCAACGAGGCCGATCTGGAACTCCAGCGGTGCACGTAGTGGGCCGGCGGGGATGACCTCGCCGTTGCCGATGCCGCGTTTGCCGTCGACCAGCGGCGATCGTCAGGTCTTTGGCGACGGCCGCGTTCTGCAGGCCGTCGTCCATGATGACGACGCTCGGGTCGCGGCCGCGCGTCTCGATGGCGATGATGCCGGCACGCCGGTCGCGCGCCACGACGGTCGGTGCCACGCTGGTCAGCAACAGCGGCTCGTCGCCGTACAACTTCGCAGCGGACGGGCCGTCATCGACCCACGCCGGCCCCGCGGTGCTCCCGCCATAGCCGCGCGTCAGGAACACGGGCCGCTCGCCGCGCGCGATCAGCTGGCGGGCGATGAACAGCGACAGCGGCGTCTTGCCCGTGCCGCCGGCCGTGAAATTGCCGACGCAGATGACGGGCAGGCGCGAGCGATAGGGATGTTGCTTTCGATAGCGGCGCTCGGCGATCCAGCCGTACAGCCGGCCGAGTGGCGCGAGCGCGCGCTGGCGGACATCGTCCGCGCCGCCATACCACCATGACGGCTCATCAAGACGCACGCTTCAATCTTTCATCGGGAAGATAGCGCAGCAGTGCCGCGACCGTCTTGTCGAGCGCGCCCGATAGCGTCGCCAGCGCCTGCGTGGCGCCCGAGCGCATGCGCTGCAACTCGGCAGGGTTGTCGAGCAGCTTGGTGACGGCGGCGGCGATGTCGGCGGCCGATCTCACCTCGATGACGCCATCGTGACGCAACAGCGTGCGGTAGGCGTCGCGGAAGTTCTGCCAGTGCGGCCCGGTGAGCACGGCCACGCCGTGGCGCACGGCTTCGATGGGGTTCTGGCCGCCGCGGTCGATCAGCGAGCCGCCGATGAAGGCGACTGGCGATAGCGCGTAGAGCGTGCCGAGCTCGCCGATGGTGTCGGCGATGTAGATGTCGGTGCGCGGTCCGGGCACGGCGCCGAGCGAGCGCTGCGCCACGGTGAAGCCGAGGTTCTTGAGCATCTCGGCCAGCGCCGTGCCGCGCTCGGGATGGCGCGGCGCGATGATGGTGCACAGGTTCTCGAAGTTGCGCGTCAGCGCACGATGCGCGGCCGCGACCGGCTCCTCCTCGCCCTCGTGCGTGCTGGCGGCAGTGAACACCGGACGTCCTCCAAGCGCGGCCTTGAGGCGCTCCAGCTCGTTGAGGTCGATGGGCGGCGGCGGCGCGTCGATCTTCAGGTTGCCGACCGAGCAGGACGTTGCGGGCGCCAAGCGCCGAGAAGCCGAGCGCCAGGCGCTCGTTCTGCGCCAGCACGACGCTGAAGCGGCCGAACAGCGGCACGGCGGTCGACTTGTTGCGCTGCCAGCGCCGTCGGCTGCGGTGCGACAGGCGCCCGTTGACGAGCGCGATGGGGATATTGCGCGCCGCCGTCTCGAGGATCAGCGAGGGCCAGATCTCCAATTCGGTGAACACCGCCAGATCGGGCTGCCAATGGGCGAGGAAGCGCGCGGCATACTCGGGGGCATCAAGCGGCACGTACTGATGCACGGCGCTCGGGCCGAGGCGCCGTTCGGCCAGCCCGGCGGAAGTCACGGTGCCGGTGGTCAGCAGGAAACTGAGGTCGGGCCGAACGTTGCTCAGCGCTTCGATCACGGGCAGCACGGCGTTGGTCTCGCCGACGCTCGCCGCGTGCACCCAGCACACCACGCCGTTGGGACGCGCGATGTTTGCCTGCCCGAGGCGTTCGCCGCGCCGGCGGCCGTCCTCCTTGCCGCTGCGCTGGCGGATCTTGAGGATCAGCGGCGCGATCGGGCGCAGTAGGCTCATGCCCGTGCGGTAGGCCTTGAGGCGGAAATCGGGGTCGGCGGGTGGCGCCGTCGGATCTTCGAGGTTCGAGCGGCGTTGCCCGCTTTACGTCGGCGCCGACGATCTCGTAGGCGCGCGCGGTTACGGCGTTCAGCGCCCGCTCGAGCTGTTGGCGCGCAAACTCGAGCTCCGCTTCGCCGGCGTCGGGCGCCACCCAGATGGGATCGCCGGCGACGTAGGCGAGCTTGGAGCCCGGCAGATTGATCGTCATGCGGCTCCAGGTATTGAGCGCGCGAAAGCGCGACGTCGCGGCGGCGCACGGCACGATCGGCCGGCCGGAGAGCCGCGCCATCATGACGATGCCGATGCCGGCGTGCCGGGCTGGACCGGGCGGCACGTCGGCGGTCATGACGATGGAGTAGCCGTCCTTGAGGTAGCGCACGGCCTGGCGCAGCGCGTATGCGCCGCCGCGGTCCTTCTTGCGTCCGCCGGCGCCGGCGCCGCGAATCAGCTCGACGCCGAATTTCGCCATGGCCGCGCCGATCAGCTCGGCGTCGCCGTGGCGGGCGACCATGGCCGCGACCTTAGTCTCGGGCGAGGGGCGGAAGCCGGCGGTCATCATGAACTGGCCGTGCCAGGTGGCGACGATGAGGGGATGGTCGGCGGCGAGGCGGGCCAGCGCGTCCCCGGGCTCGTAAACGACGCGCGAGGTTCGCCGCACCAGGGAAATCATGCCGGCAAGCGCGCTGCCGGCGAGGCGATTGAGCTTACGTGTGGTCTCAGGCGAACGTGCCATCCTCAAGGGTGCCCCGGCGCCAGATCGCCTCTCGAAGCAAGTGGTGTTGCGCGAACCACTTGCAGCTGGTTCCTATAGCGAATATTTAGCGATAGCAAACTGGGACGTTCGGGCACACACCGTCAAATTTGCCGGAGTTCCAGCTTGCGGCGCACGCCCGAAACCCTAAAAATCAGCGGACTTTGATGGCCGGATTGGTGAAGCGGGCGAAACGCTCCTGGCGGCGCGTTGGACGCCGCCTCCGCGAGCGCGGCCATGCGGTCCTCGCCCGATTGGCTGCGCCGCACCGCGGGGCCGCCGGCGTCGTATATCGACATGCTGTTTGTCGACCACGGCATCTTCCGCATCATCTACGGCAACAGCCATCGTCTCTCCGATAAAGCCTGGCGGGCAGCGCAGCCGGCGCCCCATCAGCTGCGGGGGTACGCCAAGGCCGGCGTGCGTACGATCGTGAACCTGCGCGGCGAGCGCGATTGCGGCGCCTACTACCTGGAGCGCCGCGCCTGCGAGCAGCTGGGCATGAAGCTGGTCAACTTTCAGGTGCGTTCGCGGGCGGCGCCGACGCGCGAGGAGCTGCAGGGCGCCAAGCGGCTGTTCGAAGAGATCGAATATCCGATGATGATGCACTGCAAGTCGGGCGCCGACCGCGCCGGCCTGATGAGCGTGCTCTACCGCTTCCTGCACGAGGGCGTGCCGATGGAGCAGGCGAAGAAGGAGCTGTCGCTCAAGTACGGGCACATCCGGCAGGCGCATACCGGCATCCTCGACTACTTCTTCGAGCGCTACATCGCCGACAACGCCGTGCGGCCGATGCCATTCTTCGACTGGGTCGAGACGGTCTACGACCCCGACGAGTTGAAGCGCACATTCCAGTCGAAAGGCTGGGCCAACCGTATCGTCGACGGCATCCTGCGCCGCGAGTAGCAGGGGTTCTTACAGGCTCGGTTGCGGAATTGGCGCGCCGGTCAGGGCCTGCGAGCGCACGAGGCGCGCGTAATGGCCTTCCGCCGCCAGCAGCTGCAAGTGGGTTCCGACCTCGACGATGGTGCCGTCGTCCATGACGCAGATGAGGTCGGCGTTCTGCACCGTCGACAGCCGGTGGGCGATGACCAGCGTGGTCCGGTTCTTGGTGAACTGCGCCAATGCCTCCTGCACCAGCCGCTCCGATTCGGTATCGAGCGCGCTCGTCGCCTCGTCGAGCAGCAGGATCGGGGCGTCCTTGAGGATCGCCCGGGCGAGGGCGAGGCGCTGGCGCTGGCCGCCCGACAGGCGCAGGCCGCGGTCGCCGATCTCGGTCGCATAACCCTGCGGCTGCGCCATGATGAAGTCATGTGCCGCTGCCGCTTCCGCCGCGGCCTCGATGGCCGACTGCGGCGCCCCGAGCCGGCCGAGCGCGATATTGGCGGCGATGGAATCATCGAACAGCGTCACGTCCTGCGAGACGATGGAGATGGCGTCGCGCAGCGAGGCCAGCGTCACGTCGCGAATGTCCTGCCCGTCGATGGTGATGCGTCCCTGATCGACGTCGAACAGCCGCGGTACCAGGTTGAGCACCGTCGACTTGCCGGCGCCGGAACGCCCGACCAGCGCCACTGTCTGGCCGCCCGGCACGTCGAGCGTGAAACCACCAATGGCCTGCACGCCGCCGCGGTCGTAGGCAAAGCCGACGTTCTCGAAACGGATGCCCGCGTCAGCGAGCGCGATCGGCTTGGCGCCCGGCCGATCTACGATCAGCGGCTTCTCGTCGATGAGACCGTAGAAGCTCTCGGCCGCGGCAAGGCCCTCATTGATGCGGCCCGACAGCGAGCCGAGCGCGCGGATGGGCTGCGAGGCCATCAGCAGCGCGGTGATGAAGCCCATGAAGTCGCCGACCGTCGAGATGCCGCTGGCGATGCGCCAGTAGGCCAGCGCAATGACGCCGGCAATGGCGATGCCGCCGAGCGCTTCCAGCAGCGGGTCGATGCGGGCGCGGTTCTTCACCGCCTTCATGCGCAGCTTGTAGACGTGCTCGAAGCTCTTGTTCAGCCGGTCTGCGGCGTAGCCCTCGAGCCGGAACGACTTGATCAGTCGCGCGCCCGAAAGCTTCTCGGTCAGCAGCGAGGTCATGCCGCCCAGCTCTTGCTGCGTCTGCTTGGCGACGCGGCGCAGCTTCGTGCTCAGCGCGGCGACGGGCAGGGCGGCGATCGGATAGACGCACAGCACGATCACCGACATCACCCAGTCGAGATAGATCATCGAGGCGACGAGGGCGACGATGGTCAGCGCATCGCGCACGGCCGTATTGAGGGCGGCCTGCGCCGCCGTCTGCACGAAGCCGATGTCGTTGGTCAGCTTGGAGACGAGCCGGCCCGGCGTATCCCGCGACAGGCGGGCGAAGTCGGACGTGATCAGATGCTCGAAGCCGACGCGCTGCATGTCCGTCGACATGCGCATGACGATGCGATTGGTCTCGACCGTCTGCGCGTAGAGCAGCAGGCTGCGCAGCATGGTGGCGCCGACGATCGCCACCAGGACATAGGGCAGCATGCCCTTCTGGTCCTGCATCAGCATGTCGAACGACGCCTTGATGATCATCGGGTAGGCGCCGGTGATGGCGGCCAGCAACGCCGTGAGGATCATGGCGACGATCAACTCGCGCCAGCGCGGATAAACCCAATCGCGCATGAAGCGCACGAGCAGCCCGCGTTGATGCTCGTCGAGGGCGAGCGCGACGGGGGCGGGCTTGAGCGGCGCTGGTGGCGCCAGGTTCACGACTGCGCCTTCGTGATCTGGTCGTCAGGCTCGAGCAGGCGGTGCATGTGAACGACGAAATAGCGCATCAGGGCGTTGTCCACGGTGCGCTGCGCGGCCGACTTCCAGGCGGCGTGCGCATCGGCGTAATTGGGGTAGATGCCGACGATGTCGAGATCCGTCAGGTCGCGGAACTCGATGCCATCGAGCGAGGTCAGCTCGCCGCCGAACACGAGATGCAATAGCTGCTTCGGCGGTGTCGACTTGTCGCTCATGCAGTTGGTCCTCTAAAGCGGGTTGACTGGATCGTGAGAGCCGCGCGCCCGGAACGGACTGCACGGTTACGGCGAATTTACGCTATCTCTTAAGCCTGCAGGAAGCCGGATGTGTCATTCTGCCTGCATGGTCGCACCAGACGGCTGCTCTGAAGACAATGGCGAGGCTCGCAAATTTCGGCTTGGATCCGCGGCACGGATCCAAGCCGAAATTGCTTAACGCGTGTCCCAGACCTAGCTGAGCCCCGCCATGCGGGACAGCACCATGTCGAAGACCAGTCCCAGGAAGATCACCAACCCGACATCGCGGTTCGAACGGAAGCGGCGCAGGCAGTTCTGCGCGTCCGCCATATCGAGCGTCGTCACCTGCCAGGACATCTGCAGCGAGGCGAGCACCACGGCCATAAAAAATATGAGGTGCGTGCCGGCCAGATACCCCGCCAGCAGCCACAGCACGATGGCGCCGGCGTAGAAGCTGCCGACCCAGCTCATGGTGTTGTCGCCGAAGCGGATGGCCGTGGAGCGCAGGCCGAGCAGCAGGTCGTCCTCGCGGTCCTGGTGGGCGTAGATGGTGTCGTAGCCGATGGTCCACAGCACCGAGCCGGCATACAGCAGCAGCGCCGGGATGCCGACGTTGCCCATCACCGCCGCCCAGCCGACCAGCGCCCCCCAGTTGAAGGCGAGGCCGAGCACGATCTGCGGCCAATGGGTGAAACGCTTCAGAAACGGATAGACGGCGACCAGCAGCAGCGAGGCGGCGCCCAGCTTGATGGCGAAGCCGTTGAACTGGACCAGCACCAGGAGGCCGCCGAGCGCGCAAATGGCGGCGAAGGCGAGGGCTTCGGCCGGCGTCACCTGGCCGGACGGAATGGGCCGGCTCGCCGTGCGGGCCGAGCGCGCGTCGTAGTCACGGTCGATGTAGTCGTTATAGGCGCAGCCCGAGGCGCGCATCAGCAGCGCCCCGATGGCGAACAGCGTCAGCAGCCACGGGTTGGGGTAGGGCTGGTGCAGGGCGACCTCGGCGAGGCCCACCGACCACCAGCAGGGCAGCAGCAGCAGCCAAAAGCCGATGGGGCGGTCGAGGCGGGCAAGCCGCAGGTAGGGGCGCACGGATTCTGGGGCATAGCGGTCGGCCCAGTTGCCGGGCGGGGCATCTGCAACGCGGGTGCTCTGCTGGGTGTCGAGGGGTTGGCCTGCATGTCCGCCATAATCTGTTGGCTTTGCCCGACCCTACCGGCCCCCCGCCCGCGGGGCAAATCCCCCGATTGCACGTCGAGATCGCGGTCCCGACCTGAACGGGCGACCACTGTCATCCCGGACGAGTGAGCGACAGCGAACGAAGAGCCGGGACCCAGCATAGGAAGCGCCGAAGGCTCACAAGGTGTCTGCGACCGCTTTGCGCTGGGTCCCGGAGAGCATTGGTGTGCCTCCGCGTTCTCGCGGACTTATGTCCCGAGGTTTGAAACAGTCGAGGGAACGCGGGCGCCGAAGCGCTGCGATCTAATAATTTTATAGGCAGCCTTTCGGCGCCCGCGTGCGGTGCTCTGTCAGTGCCGAGGTTGCAACTTCGGCGTCAACGAGCTTCAGGTCCCATCCAGGGGCTTTCTAGGGCGCCGGACTTGCGTCGTTCAGGACCTTTGGCGTCTGCGCTCCCAAGTGAATGCGAGAGCGCCGCTGACGAAGGGCTTCCGTGCGCGCTGTTGCCAGCCACGCCCAGCCTCGCGCCGCGCCTCGAGCACTCGCGATCGACGCTGCAGCGGGCCGCCATCAACGCGCGGCGCCGGCAACCGCGGAGAGCTGGGTTCTCGGTGACAAGCCTGCGCAGCATGACATTAGAGCGTTACGTGGAATGGCGGGCGAGGATCTTGCGGACTTCGGCGACGAGGTCGGCCTCTTTGACGGAGACCTGCGCCGGGCGCGCTTCCTTCCATTCCTTGTTGTCGGAGATGGCGGCGGCGGCCTTGGCGCCTTCGACGAGGTCCTTCAGCGTCACTTCGCCCTTGGCGCGCTCGTCGGAGCCCTGGATGACGACGCACGGCGAGCCGCGCTTGTCGGCGTACTCGAGCTGCTTGCCGAACTTCTTCGGGTTGCCGAGATACAGCTCGGCGCGGATGCCGGCGTCGCGCAGCGCCTGCACCATCTTCTGGTAGTCGGCGATGCGCTCCTTCTCCATCACCGTGACGATGACGGGGCCGTCGGGCGGCGGCCTTGGCCTAGCCGAGCGAAGCAAGAGCCGCCTGCAGGCGCGAGACGCCGATGGAGAAGCCGGTGGCCGGCACCTTCTGGCCGGTGAAGCGGGCGACGAGATCGTCGTAGCGTCCGCCGCCGCCGACCGAGCCGAAGCGCACCGGGCGCCCCTTCTCGTCCTTCACCTCGAACGTCAGCTCCGCCTCGAACACCGGGCCGGTGTAGTACTCGAGCCCGCGGACGACCGAGGATCGATCGGATGCGATCGGTGCCGTACCCGCGCTCGAAAATCGATCGAGCTGCGCAATTGTCTCCAATTCACTCGACGCCATGCGGAAATTCCGATCCGCAGCTTCAGAGCTCGCCGATCCGAAGAAGTTCGTCCAGCTGCTGACTTCGCGATGCCGGACGATCGACCTTCGCCGCATCTCGATTTCGGAAGTCGTCGTTCCAGGCCGCGTAGCAATCCGAGAAGTTCGAATATCGTCGTGATCTCGAGCAGCTCTGCACCCGGCGTGAAGTCTCCGCTTTCGTCCTTCCGGCCTTGTCCGAGAAGTTCGCGAACCCTGTCGCCCCGAGCCGATCAAGTTTGTCCAGCGCACGCAGGACGATGAGCCACTTGGCATCGTTCTCGCCCGGAAGTCCAACGACTTCCAAGGCCCGTCGAGAACCTTGCGGTTGTTGACCTTGATCACGTAGTCGCCGCGCTTGATGCCGAGCGCTTCCAGCGTGTCGGCGGCGAGCATGCACATCTCGGCGTCGGCGGCGACGCTCTCGGCGCCCACCGTGTCGGCGTCGAACTGCATGAACTGGCGGAAGCGGCCCGGCCCCGGCTTCTCGTTGCGCCACACCGGGCCCACCGCGTAGCGGCGGAACGGCTTGGGCATGTCCTGATAGTTCTGCGCCACGTAGCGGGCGAGCGGCGCCGTCAGGTCGTAGCGCAGGCTCATCCACTCCTCGACGTCGGCCTTCCCGCGCGCCTCGTTGAGTCCTGGAACGAGAACACGCCCGCGTTCGGGCGGTCCTGGTCGGGCAGGAACTTGCCGAGCGCGTCGGTGTATTCGAACGCCGGCGTCTCCAGCGGCTCGAAGCCGTACAGCTCGTAGACGGCGCGGATCTTGGCCAGCATGTCCTGCTGCTGGCGCAGCTCCGCCGCCTCGATGTCGCGAAGGCCGCGCGGCAGGCGCGGCGTCGGTCGCGCGTCTTTGGTAGGTTTGCTCATGGGCGGGCGGGTGGCTCGATGACGGCGTTGCAGCGCGTTGGGCGCGTTATAGCCGATCGAGACCTGTTACGCCAGCCGGCAGGCGGGGATCACGGCTGATGGCCTCGGCGGCCGGGCGCGCGGGCGGCAGGCCGAACGGACGGCGCAGCGCGGCGTGGGCCTGGCGCGCCGGCACCGAGACCAGCTCGCGCTCCGGCCAGCGCAGGGCCGTGAGCTTGCCGCCGAACACGCAGCCGGTGTCGATGCACACCGTATTGTTCAGCCACTCGGGCTCGGCGACCGGCGTGTGGCCGTAAACGACCGCCGTCTTGCCGCGATAGTCGGCGCCAAATTGAAGCGCTCCGGCAGACCGTCGGCGGCCAGGCCGCCCGGAGGTGTCGCCGTACAAGCGCGAAATCGTGCGCCCGCGGCGTAGTTGCTTGCCCAGCATGTTTTCGCGCACGCCGGCGTGGGCGACGGCGAGGCGGCCGTCGTCGAGCCAGGCGTGGCTCGGCAGCGTTTCGAGGAACGCGAGCGTGCGCGTCCGGCAAAGCCTCGCCCTGCGTCTGCATATTGCTCGACGGTGCGGTCGAGGCCGTGCGCCAGCTTGACGTCGCGGCCCTTGAGATAGCGCCGGAACTTGTCGTCGTGATTGCCGATCACCGAGAACGCCTGGCCGCGCTCGGCCATATCCATGACGATGCGCAGCACGTCCGGCGAGTTCGGTCCGCGGTCGACGAGGTCGCCGACGAAGAACGCGCGGCGGCCCTTCGGCGCCGTGGTGATCGCGCGGCGGGTCGTCGCCCGTTCCCTCGAGCCGCACCGAATAGCCCAGCTTCGCCAGCAGCGCGATCAGCTCGTCGGCGCAGCCATGCACGTCGCCGATGATGTCGAACGGGCCGTGCACGTCGCGCCAGTCGGCCGACACCGGCTCTGCTTTGTCTTCGGGCTTGGAGGACATGCGAAAGGGCTCAGGCTTCGGTTACGCGATAGGGCACATAATCCCAGAAACGCGTCTGAGCATAAAATGGCAGGCTGCGATAGCGCTCAGTGCGCCGATCGATGGACATGCGACCGCAACGCTATGCGTGAATGAAGTCCTCGGTGCGGCGCTTGGGCTCCGGCACGTTCGACACGAAGCGCACCAGCGGCTCCAGACCCGGCGGCACCGGACCGCCGTAGGCCCAATCCAGCAGCTCGACCGTATGCACGACCGGCACATCCAGATTGCCGGCCAGCTGCGTGATGCAGCCGATGTTGCCGGTGGCGACGACGTCGGGCTTCACGCGCTTGATGTTCTTCGTCTTGCGGTCGCGCAGGGCCGATGAAAGCTCGGGCTGCAGGATATTGTAGGTGCCGGCCGACCCGCAGCAGATGTGCGATTCCGGGATGTCGGCGACGGTGTATCCGGCTTTGATCAACAGATCGCGCGGCACATCCTTGATGCCCTGGCCGTGCTGCAGCGAGCAGGCGGGGTGATAGGCGACGCGCAGCGACGACCAGCGCTTGGGCGCGCCGAGCTCGTACTTGCCGACGAACTCCGAGATGTCGTTTGCTAGAGCTGAGATGCGCGCGGCGCGCGCGGCATACTCGGGCTCACGCTGCAAAAGGTGGCCGTAGTCCTTCACCGCCGTGCCGCAACCGGAGGCATTGACGATGATGGCGTCGACGGGGCCCTTGGCCATCTCCCGCGACCAGGCGTCGACGTTGCGCTTGGCGAAGGCGATCGCGCCTGCTTCGTCGCCGAGGTGATAGGTGAGCGCGCCGCAGCAGCCGGCGCCGGCCGCGACGACGACATCGACGCCGCGCCGCGCCAGCAGGCGAATGGTGGAATCGTTGATGCCGGGGCGCAGCACCTGCTGCGCGCAGCCCGCCAGCATGATGACGCGGGCGCGGCGGTCCTCCTCGGTGGCGGCGGTGCCGGGACCTTCGAATTTCGGCGACGGCGGCAGCACGGCCGGCGCCAGCTCGATCATGGCGGCAAGCTCGGTGAGGCCGAAACGGCGCAAGAGGTTGAGCCACGGCCGGCCAAGCGGGGCGAGCTTTAGCGCCAGTCGGAAGCGCTCGGGATAGGGCAGCACGCGCGCCAGAAGCTTGCGCACGAAGCGCTCCTTGAACGGCCGCGGGGCCGTCTGTTCGACGTAGCTGCGCGCCATATCGATCAAGTGCATGTAGTCGACGCCGCTCGGGCACGTCGACATGCACGAGAGGCACGACAGGCAGCGGTCGAGATGCGTCTGGACCTCGTAGCTCGCCGGAGCATTGTCCTCGAGCATGTCCTTGATGAGGTAGATGCGTCCGCGCGGGCTGTCGCGCTCATCGCCCAGCAGCACGTAGGTGGGGCACGTCGCGGTGCACAGCCCGCAGTGCACGCAGCGGCGCAGGATGGAGTCCGCCTCGGCGATACGCGGGTTCAGCAGCTGCTCGGGCGTGAAGTTGGTTTGCATGCGCTGCTGCTATGCCCTCACAAATTGGCGTACATCCGGCCGGGATTGAGAATTCCCACCGGATCGAAGGCGGCTTTCAGGCCGCGGGTCAGGCGCTCGACGGGCGGGCTCAGCGGCTGGAACACTTCTACCGCGGCGCGCACGTTGGGTTCGGCACGGATCAGCATGGCGTGGCCACCGTGGATGGCCGTAACGCGGCGGATCTCCGCGGTGCCGGCATCGGCGGCGGCGGGAACCTCGAGCCAGATAAGGCCGCCGGCCCAATCATAGAACGCCTCGGCCGGCATGTACCGTTTGATGGCGGCGACCAGCTTGGGCGCCGTCGTGGGCTTGGTCGAAATGCGCCACAGCAGCGTCTGGCGGTTCGGCATCACCGACAGCCGGCGCAGCTCGCCCCAGAAATCCAGCGTCTCGCGGTGGTCGAGCTCGAGGGCCTTGCCGTAGACCTTGAGCGCCTCCTTGAGGCGCTGCTTGCGGCCGGCGACCGCACTGGAAAAGTTCTCCAGCCGCAGCGCAGTCACCGACTTGTTCAACGTCTTGAGGCCGGGATGGTTGAGCCGTGCGGCAACGGGCGCCTGCAGGTGCACCGCGCCCGAGACTTCCACCGGCTGCGCCATGGCGGTCGACAGCAGCTCGATGGCGAGGTTGTCCGGCAGCCCGAGGTAGATGACGGTTGCCGCCGTCTCCGGCCATGGGATGACCTTGAAGGTGACCTCGGTCATCACCGCCAGCGTGCCCCAGCTTCCGGCGAGGCCACGGGCGACGTCGTAGCCGGTGACGTTCTTCATCACGCGGCCGCCGGCCTTGAACAGCTCGGCGCGGCCGTTGACGCCCTTGACGCCGAGCAGATGGTCGCGCGCGGCGCCGTACTGGATGCGGCGGGCGCCCGACATGTTGGTGGCGAACACCGCCCCGATGGTCTGCGTGCCTTGCGGGCCGCCGGTGGCGGGCGCGAGATCGATCGGCTCGAAGGGAAGCATCTGCCCGCGGGCGGCGAGCTCGGCCTCGATCTGCGACAGCGGCGTGCCGGCGCGCGCCGACATGACGAGTTCGTTGGGTTCATAGAGCGAGATGCCGCGCAGGGACGCCGTGGTGATGGTCACCGTGCCGTCGACAGGCCGGCCGACGGCGCGCTTGGAGCCCGAGCCGACGATCTCGATCGGCAAGCGCTTTTCGGCGCATCCGGCGATGACGAACTGAAGCTCCCAGTCGGCGCCGGGGCGCTGCAAATCGCTCAAGTCGTATCTCCTCAGGCCGCCTGGTCCGCGGCCGCGCGCTCGGCTGATTCGAGCGCGCCCAGCGGGAACACCTTACCCGGGTTCAAGAGCCATTGCGGGTCGAACACGCTCTTTATCCGCATCTGCACGGCGAGGTCGGAGGGCGAGAACTGCACCTCCATGAGGTCGCGTTTCTCGATGCCGACCCCATGCTCGCCGGTGAGGCAGCCGCCGACCGCGACGCAAAGCTTCAATATCTCGGCGCCGGCCAGCTCGGCCCGCCGCGCTTCGTCCGCATCGTTAGCATTGTAAAGGATCAGCGGGTGCAGGTTGCCGTCGCCGGCGTGGAACACGTTCGCTACTTTCAGGCGATAGGCGGCGCATATCTGCGCGATCTGGCCCAGCACCTCCGGCAGACGCCCGAGCGGGATGGTGCCGTCCATGCAGTAGTAGTCGGAGATGCGCCCCATGGCGCCGAAGGCCGCCTTGCGCCCCTTCCAGATGCGCGCGCTGTGCTCGGCCGAGGTGCTCGCCTCGATCACCTTGGGATCGTACGCGCGGGCGATCTCGACGATGTCGCGCAGCAGGCGGGCGATCTCGTCCTCGAAGCCTTCGACCTCGACGATCAGCAGCGCCTCGACGTCGAGCGGGTAGCCGGCCTTGGCGTAGGCCTCGCACACGGCGATGGCCGGCTTGTCCATGTACTCGATGGCGACGGGAATGATCCCCGATCCGATGATGGCGGCGACACACTGGCCGGCTGCCTCGCACGAGCTGAAGCCGAGCATTACCGGTCGCGCTGCCGCGGCCGTCGGCAAGATGCGCAGCGTTGCCTCGGTGATGATGCCGAACTGGCCTTCCGAGCCGACGATGAGGGCGAGGAAATCGTAGCCTTCCGAATCGAGGTACGGGCCGCCGATCTCGACGATCTCGCCGTCCATCAGGACGATTTTCAGTCCCAGCACGTTGTTGGTCGTCACGCCGTACTTGAGGCAGTGGGCGCCGCCCGAGTTCATGGCGAGGTTGCCGCCGACGGTGCAGGCGAGCTGGCTCGAGGGATCGGGCGCGTAGAAGAAGCCTTCGGCCGATACCGCATCGGTGATGGCGAGATTGGTGATGCCGGTTTCGACCGAAATGATGCGGTTGACGAAGTCGGCCTCGAGGACGCGGTTCATGCGCGAGGTGCCGATGACGATCGAGTCGGCCGACGGCAGCGCGCCCCCGCACAGCGAGGTACCCGCGCCGCGCGGTACAACCTTCAATTGGTTCTGGTAGCAATACTTGAGGACCTTCGACACGTCCTCGGTAGAGCGCGGCAGCACGACCGCGAGCGGCATCTGCCGGTAGGCGGACAGGGCGTCGGCTTCGAACGCCCGCCGGCCTTCCTCTTCCGAGATGACACCCTCAAGACCGATCAGCGCCTCAAGATCTTTGATGATCGAGCTGCTTCGGTCGAGCACGGCCCTGTCGGGCTCCGGCATCCTCGCCAGCGTCATGCAAATCTCCGGCTCGGCAATCCCAGCGGGCGGCGGCAAGGTCTAGATTTGAGTATGGCGCCGCGGCTGGTTGCTGGCATACTGGAAGGATAGTACGACAGTACAGCTTTTCGGCAATTGAGCCGATACCTTACAATCGCCGTCCGTCATATTTTGTTTCTTTGCCCACCGCCGGCTGGATCTCCAGCCGAGGACTCATTTCCCAACGGGGGACAAGTGACTGCCATTAGTGATCTCGACATATTCGCACGCGTTGCTCGCACCGGCAACATGTCCGCCGCGGGCCGTGAGATGGGCCTTTCGCCCGCCGTCGTATCGAAGCGCATCAGCCAGCTCGAAGACCGCCTGGGCGCGCGCCTTTTCCAGCGTACGACCCGCCACCTCACCCTGACCGAGACCGGCGCCGGATATTTCAAGCGCGTCGTCGACATCCTCAGCCTATGCGAGGAGGCAGAAGACTTCGTCAGCCGACGCAACACCAAGCCGCGCGGGTTACTGAAGGTTACCATGCCGACGGCCTTCAGCCGCTTGCACATCGCCCCATACATCGATGACTTCCTCGCCCGCTATCCCGAGATCGAGCTGGATGTCCATATCGGTGACGCGTTCGTCGACATCATCCGCGAAGGCTTCGACCTCGCCATCCGCATCGGCGAGCTTGAGGATTCCTCGCTCGTCGCGCGGCGGATCGCGCCTGACACCCGCGTGATCTGTGCCGCGCCCGCCTACCTCGAGAAGAACGGCATGCCCGCGGACCTCGTCGACCTCGAGGCACACAACTGTCTCGCCACCGACCCGGTCGAAGTGTGGCGGCTCGCGGGCCCGAAGGGCGAGGTGCAAATGCACCCGCACGCAAACGTGCGCTCCGATTCCGGAGAGTTCATTCGCGAGCTGGTGATGTCGGGCGTCGGCGTCGGGCTGCTGTCGACTTGGGACGTCGGGCCGGCGCTGCGCAGCGGCGCCTTGCGCGTCGTGCTGCCGGCTTACCGCGGCACCTCGCATGCCGCCGTGCACGCGGTTTACCCGAGCCGCGAGTTCATGCCGGCCAAGGTCAACGTGCTGATCGAGTTCCTGGCCGAGCTGTATGGCGCGCAACCCTATTGGGACAAGGACTTGGACCTCAGCAAAGTCTGCCAGCCCCGCAGCGCGCCAACGCAGATCGCCCGTCGGGTCGGCAAGGCCGCAAGCCAGGCGGCGGCAACACGCTGAGCTTTGCGCCACGCCCCCGGCAAATACGTCGGCGGCGGTGAGCTCCGACCGCTATCCTCCCTTGATCGTCGCCGCGGCATTTGCTCAGGTGGCGGCCAGAACAGGAGGGAGAGCATGATGCGCAGCGGACTTCTCGCGATCGCCGCGATCGTTGTCGCCGCCACCGCTCCTGTCACCGCCCAGGATGCTTCGAAGGGCGAAGCCGTATTCAAACGTTGCCGCGCTTGCCACGCCATCGGTCCTGCGGCCCAGAACAAGGCCGGCCCGGTGTTGACCGGCATCGTGGGCAAGAAGATCGCGTCCGTCCCCGGTTTCAACTACTCGGATGCGTTGAAGGAGGAGGCGGCCAAGGGCGGGGCGTGGACGGAGGCCAAGCTGACAGCGTTCCTGCAGTCGCCCGACACCGCCATACCCAACAACGTCATGGCGTTTCCCGGCATCAAGAATCCCAGCGACCTCAACGATCTCGTCGCCTTCCTGAAGCTGCACAAGTAGCTTTCCTGCCTCGAGCTGGCGGACCACCGATGACCGAAGGCTATGCAAGACGGCCGCGCGTCGGGCTCTTCGTCACGTGCCTCGTCGACTTGATGCGGCCGTCGGTTGGCTTTGCGGCCGTGCGCCTGCTGGAAGCGGCGGGATGCGAAGTGGTCGTACCGCGCGCGCAGACGTGCTGCGGCCAGCCGGCCTACAACAGTGGCGACAAGCAGAGCGCGCGCTCTATCGCCTTGAAGGCGATGGCGGCGTTCGAAGGCGTCGACTACGTCGTCGCGCCGTCCGGCTCGTGCGCGGGGATGCTCAAGCTTCACTATCCGCGCCTCATGGCTGGTGACGCGGGGGACGAAGGTCGCGCGCGGGCGTTCGCCGAGCGCGTCCACGAGCTGGTCTCCTTCCTCGTCGACGTGCGCGGCATGTCGGCGGTGCCGGGCCGCTTCAGCGGTCGCGTCACCTATCACGACGGCTGCTCGGGCCTGCGCGAGTTGAAGATCAAACAGCAGCCGCGCCACTTGCTTGCCGCCGTGCCTGGGCTCGAGCTGATCGAGATGCCGGGCACCGAGACGTGCTGCGGTTTCGGCGGGCTGTTCTCGGTGAAATTTCCCGACATTTCCAATGCCATGGTGACGGCGAAGACGACGAACATCGCAGGCGCTGAGCCCGACATGGTGCTGTCCGGTGAGCTTGGCTGCCTGATGAACGTTGCCGGCAAGCTGGCGCGGCAGGGCTCGCGCATTGCCTGCCGCCATATCGCTGAGGTGCTGGCCGGCGAGATGGCCGATCCGCCCATCGCCCAGGCGGCTCCGCGGGGCGTGTCGTGAAGCGCGCCACAGCCTTCGAATCCGGCGTTGCCGCGGCGCTGGCCAATCCTTCGCTGCAGGCGGCGCTTGCCGACGTTCCGGCCGGGTTCGTCGCCGGACGCGCCCGCGCCAAGGCGGCGCTCCCCGAATTCGAGGCGCTGCGGCGCGTCGGCCGCGACATCCGCGATCACACGCTGGCGCACCTCGACCTCTACCTCGAAGCGTTCGAGCGCAACGCCGAGCGCGCCGGCTCGCGCGTGCATTGGGCGGCGAGCGGCGCCGACGCCTGCGACATCATCCTGGGCATCTGCCGCGAGGCGGGTGCGCGCGTCGTCACCAAGAGCAAGTCGATGGTCTCCGAGGAGGTCGGCCTGCGTGCGCGCCTCGAGGCCGCCGCGCTCGACGTGGTCGAGACCGATCTCGGCGAGTACATCATCCAGATCCGCGGCGAGACACCGAGCCACATCATCGCCCCGGCCATCCACTTGCGCGCCGGCGACGTCGCCGACGAGTTCCGCCGCCGCCACGGTCATTTGGCAGCCGAGCGCGATCTGTCCGCCCCCGAGGCGCTGGTGGGAGAGGCGCGCGGCGTGCTGCGCGAGAAATTCCTCAGCGCCGAGGTCGGCATTACCGGGGCCAACTTTCTCGTCGCCGAAACGGGATCGGCTATCGTCGTCACCAACGAGGGCAACGCCGACCTGACGATGTCGCTACCCAAGGTGCACATCGTGTTGGCCTCGATCGACAAGGTGGTGCCGACGCTGAACGACGCCTGGCCGCTGCTGCGCCTCCTGGCGCGCTCGGCGACGGGGCAGGAGTTCACCGCCTACACAACGCTGGTCACCGGGCCGCGGCGCCCGGGCGACATCGACGGGCCCGAGGCGTGCCACGTCGTCATCGTCGACAACGGCCGCTCGGAGCTGCTCCGCTCGAAGTTGCGGCCGGTTTTGCGGTGCATCCGCTGCGGCGCCTGCATGAACCATTGCCCGGTCTACTGCGCCATCGGCGGACACGCCTACGGCTCGGTCTATCCCGGCCCGATCGGGGCGGTGCTGACGCCGGCGCTGGCCGGACTGCCGGAGGCCGGACACCTCGCCCAGGCCTCGACGTTCTGCGGGCGATGCGAAGAGGTGTGCCCGGTCGAAATTCCGCTCGTATCGCTGATGCGGCATTGGCGCGAGATGGCGATCGAAGAGCCCGGCTCGTGGCGAAGCCGCACGCTGCTGCGCGCCTGGGCCTGGTTCGCCGAGCATCCGCGCGCCTATCGGCCTATCGCGAGGATGGCCGCGGGCACGCTCGGCCTACTGGGGCGCACACGCGGAAGACTGACCGCGTTGCCGTTCGGCGAGCGCTGGACGCGGCATCGCGACTTCCCGGCGCCGCAGGGACGCACGTTCCAGGATCTCTATGCGCGGCGTAAGCGCGAGGCACTACCGTGAGCCGCGCCCGCATCCTCGGCGACATCCGCACCACGCTGGACGCGGACACGAGCGAAGCCGCCCGGCGTGCGAGCGTTGCTGACCGCTTGGCGCATCCCTTCGCGCATCCGCGCCCCGGCCGCACGCGACTGGCTGCAAGCGAGCTCCTACAACAATTCAAGGACTACCAGCGGACGCTCGGTGTCGACCTGATCGAGGTCGGCACGGCGGCGGAGATTCCGGCCGCGATCTCCAGATATCTGCTCGGACTTGGCCTTCCGTTGCGCCTGCGGCGTGGCGCCGACCCGCTGCTGGCCGGTTTGCCTTGGGAAGATGCCTCGTCGCTCGTCGTCGATATCGGCGCGGCTGAGGATGGAGATGCCGTCGGACTGTCGCGCGCCGTTGCCGGCGTTGCCGAGACGGGCACGCTGGCGCTGGCTTCGGGGCCCGACAACCCGGTGACGCTCGGGTTCGTGCCCGACACCCACATTGTCGTGCTGCGTGCCGACGCGATCGTCGGTAGCTACGAGGAAGCGTGCGCGATGGTGTTGGCCGAAACCGGTGGCGTCATGCCCCGCACGCTGAACCTCGTCACGGGCGCTTCGCGCACTGGTGACATCGGCGGCAAGATCGTCATGGGCGCGCACGGACCGCGGCGGCTAGCGATCTTCCTTCTCGGAAACGGCTGACGGGGTAGCTATCGCTTGCGGCAGCTCTGCAGGCAGCTCGAGTACTGTCTCTCACAAGACGCTGAGCCCTTGGTCTGGATGCGGCACTGATTGTAGGCCTGGGCGCAGCTTCCTCCGCAACCGCCCTCCGCCTCGGCAGGTCCGAAATACGTGACCGCAGCGAGGATGGCGGCGGCGACTGCGCCGGCCGCTAAAGCCAAAAGATTCGCGCGAACAACCAATTCGTTCTCCCGCCGCTTGCGGCAAACGCTTCGGCCCGTTGAAACGGATACCCTGAGAAATGCCCTTTATGCCCTGGGTTCGAGTTAACGTCCCCTAGGATGAACACAAGCTGAACCGGCGCGCTAGGGGGTTTAAAAAGCATACTCTTCAAAGACATGGTCGATGTGGCCCGACCACGGCCCCTGATAACGTTCGATCAGCCGGTCGGCCAGCGTGCAGCCGGAAATTGCCACCTCATCGAGGATGTCGAGGTACACCGCCTCGTCCTGGCTGGCGGCATTGATCCGCCGCCGGGCGCGCAGGCCGCGGCGGGAGATGCGCAGCACCTCGCGGGCGATGTGCTGCACCGTCGTATCGCGGAACGGGGTCGCCAGGGCGCTCTTGGGCACCGCGTTGCGCAGCGTCTCGCGCTCCTCCGCGGTCCAGTCCTTGACGAGGTCCCAGGCGGCGTCGAGGGCCTGCGCATCGTACAACAGGCCGACCCAGAAGGCGGGCAGCGCGCAGATACGCTGCCAGGGTCCGCTGTCGGCGCCGCGCATCTCCAGGAAGCGTTTGAGGCGCACCTCGGGAAATAGGGTCGTCAGGTGGTCGGACCAGTCGTCGAGCGTCGGCCGCTCGCCCGGCAACTGCGGTAGCTTGCCTTCGAGGAACTGCTGGAACGAGGCGCCGGAGGCGTCGATGTAGCGGCCGTGGCGGTAGACGAAGTACATCGGGACGGCCAGCGCATAGTCGACGTAGCGCTCGTAGCCCATGCCGTCCTCGAAGGCGAAGGGTAGCATGCCGGTACGGCGGCGGTCGGTGTCGCGCCAGACCTCGCTGCGCATCGATTTGAAACCGTTGAGGCGGCTCTCCGTGAACGGCGAGGAGGCGAACAGCGCCGTCGCGATCGGCTGCAATGCGAGCGAGACGCGCAGCTTCTTGACCATGTCGGCTTCGTCGGCGAAGTCGAGGTTCACCTGGATGGTCGCCGTGCGGTACATCATGTCGAGGCCGCGCGAGCCGACCGTCGGCATGTAGCGCGTCATGATGGAGTAGCGCTCCTTCGGCATGTGCGGCGTCTCGGCCAAAGTCCATTTGGGCGAGAAGCCGAGGCCGAGGAAGCCGATGCCCAGCGGCTCGCCAACGCTGAGCACCTCGCGCAGGTGCTGGCGCGTTTCCGCCGCCGTGTCGTGCAGCGTTTCAACCGGGCTGCCGGAGAGCTCGAACTGTCCGCCCGGCTCGAGACTGATGTTGCCGCCGAGCGCGCCTTCCGGCCGCTTCAGCGCGATGATCTTGTCGCCTTCGAGAATCGGCTGCCAGCCGAACCGTGAGATCAGCGCCCTCATCAACCCGGAGATGCTGCGCTCTCCCTCATAGGGAACGGGGGTCAGCGTGTCGGTATGGAAGACGAACTTCTCGTGCTCCGTGCCGATCCGCCACGCGGGTTTGGGCTTTTCGCCCGCGGCGATCCAGGCGACGAGGTCGTCTCGCGATCGCACGAGGTCGCCTGGCGCGCCATCTTCACGTGTCGACATTCAGCGGGCCTCGGCTGTCAGGTGCGGTGAAGTCTTTTCAGATCCGGGGGTTGGCGATGCGGCCCACGCGCGCGGGCGTGAGGATCATAACCGCCACCCCTTGAGCTTTTCGAAACGCGAGCCTGTAAGGCCTCGACGTGGGGTGTGCAACCTGTCGCCTGCCGTGGCAGCGCGGCACATGCAGCTACCATAAAAAAACACTATTGCACGGGTCGAATTGTGTGCTGGATCGTTTTGTCGTCTCGACGGGATTGGCCGCTGACCGCCGTTGGTTGTTGCGTAATGCACAGGCGGGTAGAAGTCACTGTCATGCCGGTCCTCGCGCTCTTTCGCCTTTGCTCGCAACCCTATGGGAGACCACAATGAAAAAGTACCTGGCCGCCGTTGCCCTCTGCGGCCTTTTCGCCACCCCGGTCCTCGCCGCCAACGCGGCGGTCAACTCGGCGGTCAAGACCTTCGACACGGTCGGCAACGATGCCGCCAAGCTCAAGGTCTATTGTGAGATGAGCAAGGTCATGTCGTCGGCCGACGCCGAGGACGACAGCAAGTCCGAAGCCCTCGACAAGCAGATGGACGGCTTCATGAAGGACCTTGGCCCTGAGTTCCAGACCGCGTTCGAGGCGGGCGCCGATCTTGATCCGGAATCGGCTGACGGCAAGACCTACGATGCCGCGATGGACAAGCTCGACGACAAGTGCGGCAAGTAAGTCGCGCACGTATCGTTGAAATGTTTTTGCGAGGCTGCCCGCGAGGGCGGCCTCGTCGCATTTCAAGCTAGCGCCAGTCGCCGAGCGTGGCATTGACGAGTGCCAGCGCGGCCACGGCCGCCGTGTCGGCGCGCATGATGCGCGGTCCGAGCGAGATCGGTAGTGCAAACGGTTTTTCGTGCAACAGCGCGCGCTCGGCGGGATCGAAACCTCCCTCGGGTCCGATGAGGACGGCGAGCGGCGCGCCCTCGATAGCGGACAACGCCGCGAGCGGATTCGCCACGTCGGCAGCTTCGTCGCAGAAGATCAGCGTGCGCTTGTGGTCCCAAGCCGAGAGCGCGGCCTCAAGCTTCAACGGCTCGCCCACCGTCGGGACGCGCAGCACGCCGCATTGCTCGGCCGCTTCGATGGCGTTGGCGCGCATGCGTTCCAAATTGACGCGCGCGGCGATGGTGTGATGCGTCAGCACCGGCTGCAGATGCGCGACACCCATCTCGGTGGCCTTCTGCACCATGTAGTCGAGTCGCGTGTGCTTCAACGGTGCGAAGAGATAGTGCACGTCGGGGCCGCCCGCCTGGGCACGCGTCTGCACTAGGCATTCCAGCGTGCAGCGCCGTTTGCCGGTCGCTGCGATCCGCGCCTGCCACTCGCCGTCGCTGCCGTTGAAGATGAGGATCTCCGCGCTGGAACCGAGCCTCAGGACGTTGAGCAGATAGTTGGCCTGCTCGGGCGTGCACGCAATCGCCGCTCCGGCGGCCAGCGGTGGCTCGACGAACAGCCTCACGTCGTGAAAATTTGTGCTTCGCATGCCGCTATTAGCCAACTCTGGCCGCTGGGCGCAATGCGCCACCTAACGAGCGCACGAGCTGGTGATGGCGCCCATGAGGTCGTCGGGGATCGGCGGCGCCGGCTGATAGCCCTTGCACAGTGCCCCGATGCCGCCCCCGTCTTTGTCGGCGCCAGCGAGACAGTAGAGCCCGGTACCGTTCGGCTGCGGGGTGAAGGCGACGCCATGGGCGCCGGTCGGCTCGTCGCCCAGATTGGCATCAAGGTTGGCATCGAGGTAGTTCAGCGCGTGGATGCGGGCGGCGCCGTCCTCGCCGGTCAGCGGCCGCGGGCGGAAGTGCGTGTCGGTGACGGGGATTGCTTCGACCGCCCGCAGCTTCAGCTTGCCGTCGGACGCCCTCTTCAAGTGCACGCGCGCCATCAGTCCGTAGTCGCGACAGATGCCCTTGCTAGTGATGTTTGCCGTGCCGTGGTGCAGGAAGTTGCCCAGTCCGTAAAAGATCAGCGACTTGCCGGCGATCTCGACGCCCCGCACGACATGCGCGTGGTGGCCGACGATCAGGTCGATGCCGTCCTTCTGCGCCGCCAGGCCACGATAGTCGGCGAACTGTTTGGCGTCGGCGCGCACCCTGCCTTCTTCGCCGTAGTGGATCGACAGGATGCGGTAGTCGGCGGGCGCGGCGACGAGGCGCCGGAGCACCTCGGCAAAGTCGTCGGCGGAGCGGTAGGAGTTCTGCCCCGGCTTGTCGGGACCGGCGCGGTGGCGTTCCAGATCGTTGGTGACGATGCCGGTCGCCGCGAAGGCGATCTCCGAGCCTTTGACCTTGACGCGCTGCGGGCGGCTAGCTTCCTCGGCGTTCATACCCACGCCGGCAGCGACGGCAAGACGTTCCTTTTGCAGGGCGCCGACGTGCTTCAACGTCTCTTGGAGTCCCTCGACGCCATAGTCCATCGAGTGATTGTTAGCGAGCGAGAGGACGTTGAAGCCGCGCGTGACGAGGTGACGGATGCCATTGGGATGGGTGCGAAAGTTGAACGGCGAGCGCTGCTCTTTTAGATCGGGTTCCAGATCGTTGCGGTCGGTGACCACTGTCTCGACGTTCATGAAGTTGAGATCGCCATTGATCTCGCTGTCGATCTGCGAGGTCGTATCCGCCCAAGTCTGAAAGCCGTCGCGGCGAACGCCGTCCGGTTCTACCGGCTGCCCGCTGCGATTGAGACCGACGTCGCCGACGAGCGTGATCGTCACTTCGTCGGCGGAGCTTGCCCAGACGAGTGCCGCCGGCAGGACAGCCAGGCAGACAGCGGCCAGCGCAAGTGTGCGGATGCGGTGCGGATCGTCTCTCATGGCGGGATAAAGGACCGCACATTCCAGCGCCGCCAGGGCAATCGCTCGGTTTGCTTAAAGCTCTACCGCGCCGCGGGGCTTTGCCTTGTGATCGGGCTCAACGTGGATCACGACGTCGGTGTTTTCGAGCGCTTCCTCGATCGCGTCCTCGAGCCGGTCGCAGATCTCGTGCGCCGCTTCGACGGTCATTTCGCCGGGCACCACGAGATGGAATTCGATGAAGGTCTGGGGACCCGCAGTACGCGTGCGGATGTCATGCGCCTGCAGAGCGCCTTCGGCGTTGGCGCGGATCGCCTCCTTGATACGCGCTTCGATTTGCGGCGAAGCAGCTTGATCCATCAGCGCGCTCATCAACTCGACTGCCAGCCTGTAGCCCATGCGCAGAATGTTCACCGCGACGGCACCGGCGATCAACGGATCGAGGATCGCCCATCCGGTGACCGTCGCCAGCACGAGGCCGACCAGCACGCCGACCGAGGTGATGACGTCGCTGACGAGGTGATGCCCGTCGCCTTCGAGCGCTGGCGAGCTCCACGCCCTGCCGCGGCTGATAAGAACCCATGCCCAGGCGGCGTTGATCGCCGTCGCGAGCGCGTTGACGGCAAGACCCGCGCCCGTGTCGGTCAGCATCCGCGGCTGCAGGAGGGCGAAGTAGGCCTCGCGGAATATGAGCAGCGCCGCGACGATGATCAGCGCGCCCTCGAGAATCGCCGAGAAATACTCCGCCTTGTGATGGCCGAACGGGTGTCCGCGATCCGGCGGCAGCGAGCTGATGCGGATGGCGATGAGCGCGGCGACAGCGGTGAGCACGTTGACGATGCTCTCCAGCGCGTCGGAGAACAGCGCAACGCTGCCGGTCATCAAGAACGCGATATACTTGATGCCCATCACCGCGAGCGCGATACCGATACTGGCGGCGGCGATCACCAGATGCTTGCTGCGGGCCGAGTTCACGGGGGTCTTCATCAGGCGCCTTTAAGCGGCTCGCGAGCCTCGCGGCAAGGACTTTTGCCCTCCACGGACATCCGCAAGGACGCACTTTTCCACACGCGTAACGCGTGGGTACCTGCCGCGGTGCCCGCGAATCTGATGGGGAGTGGGTGACAACGCTGCGCGCGCGTCCCTATGCGCCAGGCAGCCGGGGTGGAGGGCACAATCCATGGCTAACTTTCCCACGCATATCGTCGTCGGTACCGTTGTGGCGGGTTCGCTCGCAACGCTGACGCTGGCCGCTGATGTTATCGCGCCTGAGAACCTCGTCGCGGTGACCATGGCCGGGTCGCTCGGTTCCGTTCTCCCCGACATTGACTTGAAGGATTCTCGCCCCAGCCGCGCGCTGTTCGCGGGCCTTGCGGTGTTCTTCTCGTTCGCGCTGCTGTTCCATTACGCGCCGCGGCTGTCGATCGCCGAGATGTGGCTCCTCTGGCTCGGCACGCTGCTCTTCGTGCGCTACGGACTGCACACGATGTTTCACCGCTTCGCGTGTCATCGCGGCATTTGGCACTCGCTGATCGCCGGCCTCGCCTGCGCCTTTGCGACCGTCATCATATTCTATTACGTCTTCGAACGACCGGACGGCGTCGCGTGGCTCGCCGGTGGCTTCCTGCTCATCGGCTTCATGACGCACTTGATCCTCGACGAGATGTACTCGGTCGACGTGCTCGGCAATCACATCAAGAAGTCGTTCGGAACCGCCTTTAAGGCGGTCGACATGCGCAACCCTGCAGGTTCGGTGGCGATGACCGTTGCCGCCGTGGCGCTGCTTTTCCTGACGCCGTCGATCACCACGTTCTACGACGGGCTTACCTCGCGGCCGATGTGGGCTTCGCTGCATCAGCGCCTGTTGCCGCAGGATACCTGGTTCGGCGTGCGGATCGGGCGCCAGCTCGCCACGGCGCCGTCGGCGCCCGCTGCCGTGCCGCCGCAGACGACAGGCTCGCTGCCTGCCGCCGCCGAGGAACCAAAGCCGGCAACTCCATAAGGCTCGTGCCAGGAGCGGCGTCGCGCCTACTGGCGCGTCGCCGACGCCGGGGCGCGTTTCTGAAGCCCTGCGAGATAGGTCGAGATCAAGTCGTCGATCAGCGAGCGCCCGGCGTGCGCGGTGACGTGCGAGAGCTTGTCGGCCGTCGACAGGGCGGTCATTCCGTGGACGCTCGCCCACAGCGTGCGCGCGTGCCGCTTCTGCGCCGCGGGATCGGCATCGGGCATTAGCGGTGCCAATGCCGCTTCGAGCGGCTTCAGCAAGCTTTCGACCTTGACGTGATACCAATCCGGAACCTCGCGCCCAGCGGGCATGCGATGCTCGTTAAGCAGGTTCCAGAGCTTCGGGCGCTCCTGAGTGAAGACGAAATAGGCCCCGACGAGACGTCGTAATCGGTCTCCAGGCGGCCCGGAAGCATCGGTATCGGCGAGCCTGCCCGCGAGCTCATCGAGCAGCCGGGCCTCGATGATCAGCAATAAATCGTCGAGGTTTTCGAACACGTTATAAAGCGTGCCCGGCGAATAGCCGACGCGCTTGGCGATCTCGCGCGCGGACAGGCCCTCGAGCCCATCCTGCTCCACGATTTCTGTGGTCGCCGCGATAATGAGTTCGCGCAGCTCGTCGGGCGTATGAATGGATCGTCGGCCCATGTGAATATTATCCGCATAAAGTCGTTTGAAGGCTGATGATTTGCTACAATATGCCGAGCGTCGGCGCGGGCAAGCTGAATTAAATTCTGCACCCTTTGGAATAATGTATCGGTTGGCGCGTAAAACTAAGGCGGGGCCGCCGGGCAACACCGGGCTCCGCCCCCCGGGGGGCACGATCAGCAGGAAGTCTTACAGTTGTCGCCCTCGACGTAGTCAACGCAGCTGTTGCGTGGGCTGTGAAAGGATTTGTCCTTAAACTCGCCGAGCGCGCCGAAGCCAGGTACGTAGTCGCCAAACAGCGGGGTGAAGGTATAATTCGCCTCTACCACGATCACGCTTCCGCCCTTGCCGACCAGATCCTTGGGTAGGGCGTAGGAGGAGCACTTGGCGGGCACGGGCATCTGGTGGTCGCTTGGCGAGTAGCTCCACACGACCTTCGTTTTGTCCGCGTCAGTGGTCGAAGCTTGCACCGAAAAAATGCCGATCTTCAATCGGCTCGCGTCGTAGGGCCGCATGAGATGCTCGATCGATTTCATCATGCTGTCGAGGTTGGTCTTCGCTGCCGAAGTCGACTTCCCAAGGTTTTTTTCCCGCGCGACGAGATCTCCGGCCGTGGCGACCGCCGACGCGAAGTGGCGGTCCGTGTTGATCGCGCGCCCTCCCTCGATCGTACCGAGGAGCATCAGCAGCATCACCGGCGCCAAGACGCCGAACTCGACGGCGGCGGCACCTCGATCGTCGCGGTGGAACGAGCGAGCGTAGCGGCGCAGGTTCTCGGGGATCATTTATAAGGCTCGCTCTTGAAGGCAGTCGCAGCCTGAATGATTGCCGGACCCTTGCCGTCGTTGCCAAGATTGAGGAACGGAAAGTTGTTTGCGAGATCCCACTCGTAGCAGAGTGTCACCAGCACCGCTTCGCTCTCTGAGCCCGCCCACTTACTGATCATGTCGCCGCTCGAGCCGGTCGAACCGACCATCTTGCCGTTGCCGTCCACGCACGCCTGCGGCGTGATCCCGCTCCAGGTGGCAGCATGTTGGACGACGACGGATAATTTATCGCAGTCGATGTACGAGCCCGCTGCCGTCGCAGACGAGATCCTTGAAACCATCGACCGTTATTTTGTCGTTTTCCGCTTCTCCCGTACGCACCTTGCGAGCTGCCAATTCCGCCCCGTACTCGAGCTGGGTGCTGGCAAGGAAGTACAGCCCGAGACCGAGCAGTCCGAGCACGAACAGCAAGCAAGGCAACGCGACGATGCCGAATTCGATGGCGGCCGAGCCCTCGTCGTTGCACGGCAAAGCGGACAGCGGGCGGCGCGGCCGAACCGGAGAGCGCCAGCGATTGGTGGGGAGAAAACGCATTTGAACATCCCGGACGAAAACCGCCGCGACGTTATCTTTGCGTCGATGAAATATGTATTACTTCGTTAGCAATTGAGAGATGTCGGTAACCGAGCTCTTAATTTGGCCGCGCCGCAAGGGGCGACCAGAGTTTGCCCTCTATTCCTGGTTGGTGAGTGGCGCCCTGGTCGGGAGCCGACGCGCCCAATCTTCGCCTGCGCCGCCTTAGTAACCGAGTCGAAGTAGTCTTGGCTGTCTCCGATGACGATGGCCGGCGTGCAGGTCGGTGCGCACGTATAGCTCTGGCGCAGCGCTCCCTTATAGAGAGACACCGTCCGCCGGTCGTCCTGTTCGACGACGACGCGTTGGTCCTGGATGACATTGCGATCGGCATCCAGCGCGATGATGTTCGTGACGCCGAATGTCTTGCCCGTCACGACCAGGAGATTGCCGCCCTGCACCGTAACGTCGGCGATGGAGGGGTTGCCGATAATGACCTCCGATATGGCGCGCGGCAGCCGGATGAGCTGCGACTGGTCGTAGCGCACGACGAGGTCGGCTGCTTGCGCCTCCGAGAGGGGTGCCAAGAAGGAAGAGCAGGCGAGAGCGGCGGCGAGAGATACAACTCGCATTCCCTCGGCCGAAAACAGCTTCATGCGGAACATGCTCGGACGCTTCCTCGCTGATCAATGTCCATTACTTCAGCAAATGGTGAAGAAAGCGGAAATGTGCTGGGGCAGTTGATATCGGCCTTGGGACCGCTAGGCGAGGGTCTGGGATGGAATCCGCAACGCCTGGCCAACTGTCAGGGGCGGTCCAGCCTGGATCTCAGAGTATTACTGCTCTGGAATGCAATAATTATTGCGAGTGGCTGACAAATAAATTGGCCGTTGGAACGGTCTCGAGCGCCTCGTCAATGATTTATACTTGATGTCAACGCGGCGAGCCAGATCCATTTGCTTGAAATACCAAGGCGCGTGGCAAATTTGTTCAACTCTTATCAAATGAAACAACCGATTGTTAGGAAACATTTACGAGCAAATTAGTGCGTTTTACCAACGTTTAATGCGTGCGGTTTCATATGGCCCCAGTCCCGCAGCGGAAGGCTGTGGGCGCACTTTGCGACCTAAAAAACTGGGAGATGCTGTCATGAAGAACTTCCTCGCTCGTTTCGCTCAGGATGAGTCCGGCGCAACGGCAATCGAGTACGGTCTCATCGCCGCGCTGATCGGCCTTGCCATCGTTACCGGCGCCACGCTCATCGGCACCAATCTCAATCAGCTTTACAAGGATATCGCCGCAAAGCTCGTCAAGCCCGCGGCGTAAGCTGGGTCGCGACATTGCTTTCGGACCGCCCGGCGCAACAGCGTCGGGCGGTCTTGTCTTACGGTGACAGACAGTCCCAGCCGGAGATTTGTGGCGTGGCCCAGGTGCTGTTACTTCGTGTTCCCGCTCGCCATGGCCTACGCGGCGGCGTTCGATCTTTTGACGATGCGCATCCCCAACGGCGTATCACTCGGAATCGCAGCGGCATTTCTCGTCGTTGCTCCCATGGCCGGGATGCCGCATGCAGGAGATGTTGATGCATCTCCTGGTGGGAGCTGCCGTGCTTATCGCCGGCATGATCCTCTTCAGTCTCCGCTACGTAGGTGGCGGCGATGCCAAGCTGCTGGCGAGCGGGGCTCTATGGATGGGATACGACCAACTGCTGCCCTATCTCGCCTACGTGACGATCTTCGGAGGCGCGTTGGCGCTGCTCTGTTGGCCTATCGGCAAACACCTGCCGGAGCTCTGCCGCTGCCGGATTGGGCGATGCGCCTGCACAAGCCCCGCTCTGGTATGCCTTACGGGCTCGCCATCGCCGCCGGCGCCCTCGCGGTCTATCCGCTGACAGCTTGGCCGGCGTTGCTCAACGCCTAGGAGATACATCTCCAGCCTCAATGTGCGACGGCAATTAACCATGCGTTGACGTTTGTCCGGCAGTGTCGCGAAGGAGCAAACTGAACCGCGATTAAAGGCACGAACGCCGTGAAGAGAGCGCAATTGATCGGCATTGCGATTGCGGGTGGGGCAGGGCTCCTTGCCTTCATTCTCATGCGCTCGGTCGTCAGCGGCCCTTCGGCGCCTACCCAGATCGCCGTGCCCGTCAATGCCACCGAGGTGCTCGTCGCCCGCCGCGATATCGCGCTCGGTGAAGTCACCAAGGATACGGACTTCCGCTGGCAGACTTGGCCTACCGATGCGGTGACGTCGTCCTTCATCACCCAGACGGACGGCGACGAGGGCATGAAGCTCGTCACCGACGCGATCGCGCGCGCTCCTCTTCTCGAAGGTGAGCCGATCACGCGTCAGAAGCTGATCAAGCCGGGGCAAGGCGGCGTGCTGGCGGCAATCCTGCCCGCAGGCATGCGCGCCATCTCCACCAAGATCAAAGAGGAGACGTCGGCCGGACGCCTCATCCTCCCGAACGACCGCGTCGACGTCATTCTCACGCGGCGCGTGCGCGGCAGGACCGGGGCGGAGGACTACATCGCCGACACGCTCTTCAGCAACGTGCGCGTCCTCGCCGTCGGGCAGGAGATCGAGCGCCAAGGAAGGCACCAAGTCGGCTGACGGCGGCGCCAACACCGCGACGCTCGAGCTTACCCCGCGCAAGCGGAGACGCTGGCGCGCGCGAACTCGTCGGGCGAGATCAGCCTGTCGCTGCGCAGCGTCGCCGACGGCGACCCGAAGGGTAAGGGCCCGACCGAGGCCATGAACGATGATCGCAGCAGCGGCGCCGTACGCGTACTGCGCTACGGCGTGCCCATGCGTGCGTACGGCGTGAACTGAGTTGCGTTGATTCAGTCTCGGCTGGCGAAAAAGGCAATCGATAAATGCGAACGACCCTAAAGTGGGCTCGCGCCGGCATGGCTGCGGTGCTCTTCGTCGCGACTTGCGTCGGAGACGTCGCCGCGGCCGATATGAGCGCGCAAACCTGCGAGGTCAGGTGGGCAGCGATTCGGTGCTGCGCATTCCGGGTAACGCGGCGTTTCCGCTGTCGAAGCGCATCGATCTCGGCGTCGGCCGGTCGATCGTCGTGCAGTTTCCCGTCCCGCTCAAGGACGTTATCGTCTCCGATCCCGAGCATGCTCGACGCCGTCGTGCAGTCGTCCGATCGGGTGTTCCTGATCGCCAAGAAGACCGGCCAGACCAACGCCTTCTTCTTCGATGAGTTCGGCCAGCAGATTTTGACGCTTGAGGTTGCGGTTGGTGCCGACCTGTCGGCGCTCGACCAGTTGCTGACCCGCCTCATTCCGGGCTCGAACGTTCACAGCGAGATCGCCGGCACGCGCCATCGTGCTGACGGGCACGGTGCGCACGCCCATCGATTCCAACCGCGCGGCGCAGATCGCCGCCCAGTTCGCGCCAGGCCAAGCGAGGCCGGCAGCATCACGCGGGTCCCGCAGCGCCGAGCGCGGCGTCCACGACGAGCACGACGACGAACAATGACCGCTTGGGCGGAGGGGACTCCAACTACCAGTCGCAACAACGACAACGGCGGCAGCTCCAGTTCAGCGAGGCGGCGACGACGTCTACGCGGCAAAGCCCGTCATCAACCTTCTCACCGTCGAGGGCGAGGAGCAGGTGATGCTCCGCGTCAGTCGTCGCCGAGGTGCAGCGCAGCATCCTGAAGCAGTTCGGCATCAACCTCGGCGCTCTCGATCAACTCCGGCAACTTCAGCACCGCGATCCTCTACGGACAACGCGCTGTCCGCTGACGGCGGCGGCCGGCTCGGCACGCTGCCGACTGCCGGCATCGCTACGACCGGAGCGGCGGCGGGCATGCCTGCAGATGTTCAATTCAGGCCCGCACAACGCCGTCTCCAACCCGTTCGGAAACTCGGGCGTCGCGATGCGGATGGCAGTCAGGCAATCAGGCGGTCAACGGCGCCCTGCGCGCGCTCGAGCGCGACGGCCTGGTGCGCACGCTGGCCGAGCCAAACCTGACGGCCGTCTCGGGCGAGCCGGCGAAGTTCCTCGCCGGCGGCGAGTTCCCGGTCCCCGTCGTGGACAGCCTCGGCCAGGTCAGCGTCGATCTTCAAGGAGTTCGGCATCGGCGTCGCCTTCACGCCGGTCGTGCTGTCGGAGGGCCGCATCAGCCTCAAGATCGAGACCGAGGTGAGCGAGCTCTCCAACGAGGGCGCGGTCGTGCTGGCGGGCATCCAGATCCCGGCGCTGAAGAAGCGCGCAGGCCAACTCGACGGTCGAGCTGCCGTCCGGCGGCTCGCTCGCCATGGCCGGCCTCCTGTCGGAGGACATGCGCCAGAACATCGACGGCTTTCCGGGCCTGAAGGACCTGCCGATCCTCGGCACGCTGTTCCGCAGCCGCGACTACCAGAAGCAGGAAACCGAGCTCGTCGTGATCGTCACGCCCTACATGGTGCGGCCGGTGGCGCGCCAGCAGCTGGCGCGTCCGCTCGACGGCCTGGGCGAGCCGTCCGATCGCAAGGCCAACTTCCTCGGCCACATCAACCGGATCTACGGCAACGGCCGCGACCGCTGCCGGTCGGGCGACCTCAAGGGCGACTACGGATTCATCGTCGAATAGCGGAGCGGCTGGAGAAGTACCATGACTGCCTCGAAAGCGATGCAGCTCGGCACGCACAAGCCGCGCCCGGCCGATGGGGGCATGGCTGCTCGCCGCTTCGCTCGTCGCGCTGCGCGCTGACCGGCTGCAAGACGCTGAGGATGATCCGACGCGCGTTGCCGGCTGGACGCTGGTCGATGCCGCGCAGCGCCATCCGATCCTCGTCTCGCAGGAGCCGACAACGCATCTCATGCGCGTGGCGCCGCGGCTCGAGCGGCCTCACGCCTCGCAGCGGGCGCAGGTCCTCGATTTCGTCGGCCACTTCCGCGCGAGCGATGCCGGCAACAGCCGTCTCGTGTCGCGGTGCCGAGCGGCGGCGCCAACGAGGTCGCCGCCATGCACGCCGTCGATGAGATCTGCGCATGCTGCTGACGCGACCAAGGCTTCGCCGAGGCCATCATCTCGGTCGAGGCCTACGACGCCGAGGGCACCGGCGATCCGCCCATCCGCGTCGTCCTACCTGCGCTACGTCGCCGAGGCCCCCGCAGTGCGGCGATTGGTCGACCAATCTCGCCAACGAGCCGATGAACCTGCCGTACCCGAATCTCGGCTGCGCGCACGCAGCGCAACTTCGCCGTGCAGGTCGCCAACCCGGCCGATCTCCTCGGTCCGCGCAGCGAGACGGCGCGGCCGAGCGAGCGCCGCGATCGTGGTGATGGACAAGTACGTCAAGGGCGAGCCGACGGGCGCCGAGAAGACGCCGACGAACGCGTGAATCAAGACGCGCAGAACTGATCGAGACGCCAATTGAAGGTCGATGCAAGGCATGTCGAGTTCGCAGCCAAGCCCATCGAAGCGCCGAGGACGCGGTCGGAGTCGGTGCTCCCGATGGCGATGCCGATTCCGAGCAGATCGGCGCGCCGGCACGACGCGCGCGGCCCATCCCGCGCATCTCCATCCAGGCCTTCTGCGAGAACGGCGCGACGGCCGAAATCATGCAGATCGCGGCCGAGGATCGCCGGCTGGCCAAGGCGCACGTCAGCGTGCACATGGGCGGCGTCGAGGCCGCGGTCGCGCACTATCAGCAGAACCCGACGCCGAACCTCATCATCATCGAGACGCAGCCTGCCGCGCGAGCACATCCTGGCCGAGCTCGATCGGCTCGCCGAGAGCTGCGACCCCGGCACCAAGGTCGTCGTCATCGGCCACGTCAACGACGTGGTGCTGTATCGCGAGCTGCTGAAGCGCGGCGTCAGCGAATATCTGGTCGCGCCGATCGCGCCGCTGCAGCTCATGGAGAGCATCTCCAACCTCTACAACAATCCCGACACCGAGCCGGTCGGCCATGTCTATGCCTTCATCGGCGCCAAGGGCGGCGTCGGCTCCTCGACCGTCTGCCACAACGCGGCCTGGGCGCTGTCGGAGATCCTGAAGTCCGAACGTCGTCATCGCCGATCTCGATCTCGCCTTCGGCACCACCGGCCTCGACTTCAATCAGGACCCGGTGCAGGGCATCGCCGACGCGCTGGCGAGCCCTGAGCGTCTCGACGAGGTGCTGCTCGACCGCCTGCTGACGAAGTGCTCGGAGCACCTGTCGATCTTCGCGGCGCCCGGTCGTGCTCGACCGCGACTACGAGATCTCGGTCGACGCCTGCGACCAGGTGCTCGACGTCGTGCGCCAGAACGTGCCCTACGTGGCCGTCGACCTGCCGCACACCTGGACGCCGTGGGCCAAGAGCGTGCTGCTGCAGGCCGACGAGGTCGTCATCACGGCGGCGCCCGACCTCGCCAATCTGCGCAACGCCAAGAACATCGTCGACCTGCTGCAAGCAGACGCGCCGCAACGACAGCAAGCCGCGCCTGGTCATGAACATGGTCAACATGCCGAAGCGGCCCGGAGATCAGCGTCAAGGAATTCGAGACCGCGCTCGGCCTCAAGGCCGTCGGCGTCATCGATTTCGACAGCGAGACGTTCGGGCAGGCTGCCAACAACGGCCAGATGATCGAGGAGCTGCAGCGCCAAGGCGCAAGTCCGGCTGCGGCGTTCCGCGAGATCGCGCATGGCGATGACGCAACCGGCGCGATGCAGAAGGTCGAGAAGAAGTCGGCGCTGGCGCCGCTCCTCGAGAGATTGAAGATCAAGCGTTAGGAGAAGTCAGCATGTTCGGTAAGCGTACCAGCGATCCAGCGGCGCCCCGCGCCGTCTCGCCGCAGCAGCGCCGGCCGTCGGCGCCGTGCCGGCGACGCAGCGAGCCGAAGCCGCCGGCTGTCCGAGCCGCGGCGCCGGCGACCGCGCCGAGCCCGCGAGCCTCAGCGCCGGCACTCGGAAGAATACTACGACGTCAAGACGACGGTCTTCAACGCGCTGATCGACACCATCGATCTGACGCAGCTCGCCAAGCTCGAAGTCGCGGCGGCGCGCGAGGAGATCCGCGACATCGTCAGCGAGATCATCCAGATCAAGAACGTCGTCATGTCGATCGCCGAGCAGGAGGAGCTGCTCGAGGACATCTGCAACGACGTGCTGGGCTACGGGCCGCTCGAGCCGCTGCTGGCGCGCGACGACATCGCCGACATCATGGTCAACGGCGCCAGCACGACCTACATCGAGGTCGCCGGCAAGGTGCAGCGCACCGGCGTGCGCTTTGCCGACAACCTGCAGCTGATGAACATCTGCCAGCGTATCGTCAGCCAGGTCGGCCGCCGCGTCGATGAATCGAGCCCGATCTGCGACGCGCGCCTCCCCGACGGCTCGCGTGTCAACGTCATCGCGCCGCCGCTGGCGATCGACGGCCCCGCGCTCACCATTCGTAAGTTCAAGCGGGACCGGCTCAACCTCGAGCAGCTGGTCAAGCTCGGCACCATCTCGCCCGACGCCAAGCAGATCCTCGACATCATCGGCCGCGTCCGCTGCAACGTGCTGATCTCCGGCGGCACCGGTTCGGGCAAGACGACGCTGCTCAACTGCCTCACCGGCTCGATCGAGCACGACGAGCGCATCATCACCTGCGAGGACTCGGCCGAGCTTCAGCTGCAGCAGCCCCACGTCGTGCGGCTGGAAACGCGCCCGCCCAACCTCGAAGGCGAGGGCGAGATCAAGATGCGCGACCTCGTCAGGAACTGCCTGCGTATGCGTCCCGAACGGATCATCGTCGGCGAGGTGCGTGGCCCCGAGGCATTCGACCTCCTGCAGGCGATGAATACGGGCCACGACGGCTCGATGGGCACGCTCCACTCCAACAGCCCGCGCGAAGCCATCAGCCGTCTCGAATCGATGATCATGATGGGCGGCTTCGAACTGCCCGTGCGCACCATCCGCGAGATGATCACCGGCTCGATCGACGTCATCGTTCAGGTCGCACGCCTGCGCGACGGCTCGCGCAAGGTGACCCACATCACCGAGGTGCTCGGCATGGAAGGCGATGTGGTGACGCTGCAGAACCTCATCGTCTTCGACATCACGGGCGAAGATGCCAACGGCCGCATTCTCGGCCGGCACCGGTCCACCGGAATCGCGCGGCCGCGCTTCTGGGATCGCGCGGTGTATTTCGGCGAGGAAGGCCCGTTGGCCGAAGCGCTGGCGTCCGCCGAAGTTCTTGATGATAACGGCAGCCCGCTCGGCGACAAGCATGTCTGAGAACGACCTCCTCGCCTTCGGCGCTGCGGCGCTTGGCGCGCTCGCCGTCGGCGGCCTCGCCTATGCGCTCCTCTACCCCTACTTCGCCGCCGATCGTGAGACGAACGCGCGGGTGAGAGAACTCGTGGCGCCGAAGGTGCGCGATGGCATGACAGTGCTGGAGCAGGCAGCGTCGCGCCGCAAGTCGGTTGTCGACACGCTCAAGGACATGGAGAACCGGCAGAAGGCGGCGGAGAAGATTTCGCTCCGGCTGCGGCTCGAGCGCGCCGGTCTCGATATCAAGCCCAGGACCTACTGGCTTGCCGGCGTGGCTTGCGGCATCGTCTTGGCGGTCCTCGTCATGTTCTTGCTGCCGTCCAGCGGCACGCGCATGTTTCTCGCCGCTGATCGTGGGGTTGGTCGGCGTATTCGGCGTCCCGCGCTGGTTCGTGAACAAGCTGATCGCCCGGCGTCAGGCGAAATTCATCGCCGAGCTGCCGAACGCCATCGACGTCATCGTGCGCGGCATGAAATCCGGCTTGCCGCTCAACGAATGCCTGGCCGTCGTCGCGCGCGAAAGCGAAGAGCCGCTCGCCAGCGAGTTCCGCGAGGTCATCGAACAGCAACGCGTCGGCGTATCTCTCGGCGAAGCGCTCGAGAAGATGACGGCCCGCATGCCGTTGCCCGAGATCAGGTTTCTGCAGATCGTCATTGCCATCCAGCAGCAGGCGGGCGGCAACCTTTCCGAGGCGCTCAGCAACCTTGCGGCCGTGCTGCGCGATCGCGTGCGGTTGAAAATGAAGGTGCAGGCGCTGAGCTCTGAAGCCAAGGCATCGGCGATGGTGCTCGGCTTCGCTGCCGCCGTTGGTGACCGGTCTGATCTACATGACAACGCCCGACTACATCGGGGTGCTGTTCCACACCCGCGTCGGCAACTTCCCCTTCTGGGGGGCGGATTGTGGATGCTGACCGGCGTGCTGGTGATGCGGAAGATGATCAACTTCAAGTTCTGAGCTCTTCGAAATGAGCGCGCGGCGCTCACCCTGGAAGTAACGGTGTCCGGTCCATGCAGCTGATCGATACGTTCATCAATCCGACGTTTCTCGTCACGATTCTTGGCCGCGATTTGCGCCTTCGCCACGGTGTTTACGATCGCAATGCCGATGCTCGCGCGTGACCGCATGAACTACCGCATGCGCACGATGGCGGTCGAGCGCGACAAGATGCGGGCCGAGCGGCTGGCCGAGATGAATGCGCGTCAGGGCCGCTTGCGTCACAATACCGGAGGGCTTCAAGCAGCAGATCGTCAATCGCCTCAATCTGCGCAAGATACTGGACACGGAGGAGCTGCGTGATCGTCTGAAGCGCGCCGGTCTGCGCGGCCCCGGCTCCGCTCGATTTCGTTCATGTTCTTTCGCGTCGCTTCGCCACTGATCTTCTTCCTCGGCGCTGCCTTCTATCTGTTCGTCATTGGAGCGCTCGCCTATCCGCCACTCGTCAAATTGATGATGTGCGTTGCGGCGGCGTACCTTGGCACCTACGCGCCGTCCATTTTCATTCAGAACCTGATCCAGAAGCGCCAGACGGCGATCAAGATGGCGTTCCCCGACGCTCTCGACATGCTGCTCATCTGCGTGCAATCGGGAATGTCGGTCGAGGCGGCGTTCGGCAAAGTTTCCAAGGAGGTCGCCGCGCAGTCGCTGGAGCTTGCCGAGGAGCTGAGCCTGACGACGGCCGAGCTGTCATACCTGCAGGATCGCCGCCAGGCGTTCGACAACCTCGGCAAGCGCACCGGCATCCCGGGCGTCAAAGCCGTGACGACCGCGCTGATCCAGGCAGAGCGCTATGGCACGCCCGTTGGCCAGGCGCTGCGCGTCATGGCCAAGGAGAACCGCGACATCCGTCAATCGGACGCCGAGAAGAAGGCGGCCGCGCTGCCGCCGAAGCTCACCGTGCCGATGATCCTCTTCTTCCTGCCGGTGCTGTTCGTCATCATTCTCGGACCGGCCGCCATCCGCTACTTCCAATGGCAATAGCAGCGAGCGCCGGCGCAAACCGGCGCCGTGCTGGCTCTTCTAGGTGATCGTCCTCAGCGCTTGCTCTGAGCGAGCTGCGAAGACCACGGGGCAGCTTCTGCCTTCGCTACTACCGGCATGATCGGCCCTTCGTTGGTCACCACCCACGCCGTGTCGTGCACGGCTTTCGCATCGACCGGCGGCATTGGCTGCACGTCGGCGACCTTCTGCACCGGCACGGCGGTAAGGGCGGGCGCTTCGGCGATGTTCGCTTCCGTATTCCATTCAGCCGGCAGCGGATCGGAGTTCGGCACCGATTTCGCATCGAGCTTCACCACCTGCCGCAGGTAGTCGGCGTTGTCCGTTGCGTTCGTCATCGGCATATCGCGCGCGGCGACCAGCTTGGCTTCGTCGTACTTGCCTTGCAGGCCGAGCACCAGAGCGAGGTTTTGGCGAATGCGTGGCGAGTTGTTGTCCGACGTTGCCGCCTGGCGCAGCATCAATTCGGCTCGCTTGGGTTCGCCGTTCATTGCGTAGGCGAGGGCGAGGTTGCTCATCACCGATGGCTGATTGTGGGCCAGCGAAAGAGCCTTCTCGAACAGCGGAATGGCCTCGTTGTAACTGCCTTCCTTGGCGAATGCTGCGCCGCGGGCGGAGATCACTCGCCAGTCGGGCTTGGCGGGATCATCGGCAAAGGCGAGCAGCTTCTTGGCGACCTGCACCTGGTCGAGGTCGAGGGCAAGGCGGCCATATTCGCTGGCGAGCTCGCGGCTGTCAGAGTGAAACACCCCGGCTTGCTGGAATACGGCGAGCGCGCGGCGCTTCTCACCCATGGCCTTGAGATTGCGCCCGTAGCTCAGCGCCGTCTTCAGATCGCGCGGGTTCTCCGCAGTACTGCTTGCCCCAGTAGTCGGTGGCCTTCTGCAAGTCGTCTCCATCGGCGGGACCCGCCGGCTGGGCCGCAGCTTGAGCCGTCTGCGCCTGCTGCGCGGGAGAGTTGGAGCCACCAATGGAGAGAAGGTCGCTGCCGCCGGCCGGATTCAGAGTTTGGCCGCAGGCTCCAAGCATCAGCGCGGCGGTGAGCGCGGCCAGCGTAGGCGCCAGCCGAAGCGCACGCGATGATGCCGAGTGCCTGTGAGAAACGAACGCCATTGAGGTCTCCCTGATCGGTTGGGATCACAGACACGGCGCAGGCCCCGAAATCTCTGTCTCCCTTGCACGTCAGGTTGTGAGACACTTCTCAACAAACGATTAACCCTCGCTAACCACCTCTTAAGAACGCGAAACCCTATGCCTCCGCGGCAACTTGCGCGCGGGCGCCGGCTATCCACTCGGCCATCTCCGGCATGGCGAAGACTGCGGCCACGTAGGTGGACGCCGTCCCGTCGTCTCCGTAACGGTCGAGATCCGGCACGTAGGTGCGGAAGCGGGAGGCGACTGGCGCATACATCGCGTCCGCAGCCGAGAAGGCGCCGAATAGGTACGGGCCCGCCGGCGCTGAACTTCGCCCGACACTCCTTCCAAAGGCCGACGATACGGCGGATGTCAGCTTCGACATCCTCCGGTACCGGGTCCAGCCGATGGGTGGCCAAGACCTCCATCGAGCAGTTCCGCCGCAGCGGCATGAACCCGGAATGCATCTCGGCCGAGACGCAGCGCGCCAGCGCCCGAGCCTGCCGGTCGGCGGGCCAAATGCCCCGGTCGGGGTGCGCGTCCGCCAGATATTCAAGGATGGCGAGGCTGTCCCAGATCGCCAAGTCGCCGTCGAGCAGCAGCGGCACCAGTCCGGAGGGGCTGTATTTGGTTATCTCGGCTTTGGATTCCGGCAGCCGTAGCCGGACGTTAATCTCCTCGAACGGAAGCCCGAAGTGCCGCATGGCAAGCCAGGGCCGCAGGCTCCAGCTCGACCAATTTTTGTTGCCGATGACCAGGCGATAGCCATTTGCCGCCATGCTCTTGCCTTGCCCCCCGTGATCCTGTCTTGTGCGTGCGCCGCGCGAGTCGTCGGCCCACCAACTCATGCCGCATTAGGTCTCGGCTTGCCAGCAGCGAGCGTCCCCGAATGAGCGATGACCCGATGATGTTCGACAAGCTTCCGGCCGACGATATTTTCGTCGCCGGCGGCGACGCAGGTCAACAGATCCCCGTATGGACAGTCGAGAAGGACGCCTCCCTCGAAACGCTGCCGCTATCGGCGGAGCAGCGGACTTGGATCGAGGGCGTCGGCTTCAAGGGCGCGGCCAAGCAGCAGACGCTGCTGCCCGGCCCCGACGGGCGCGTTGCCGGCGTCCTATTCGGCTTAGGCGATGGCTCAGCCGGTGAGCCCTCTGGACCTTCTGAACTGCTGATCGGGCAGCTGGCGCAATCGCTTCCCGCCGGCAGCTATCGGCTGGCCAGCGAAGCGCGCGACCCGACCCTGGCGGCAATCGCCTGGGGCCTCGGGAGCTATCGCTACACACGCTACAAGACGGCCTCCAAGCCGCGCTCTGTCAGCCTTCGACTGCCGGAAGGCGCCGACCGCGATCTCGCCCTCAGCACCATCGACGCCGTGCACCTCGGCCGCGACCTCATCAACACGCCGGCCTCCGACCTCGGGCCCCGCCGAGATCGAGACAGCGGCGCGGCAGCTCGCAGTGCGCTTCGGCGCCAACATCGAAGTCACCGCCGGCGATGAGCTGCTGGCCAAGAACTTCCCCATGATCCACGCCGTCGGCCGCGCCAGCCCGCGCGCGCCGCGCCTGATCGATCTCACCTGGGGACGCGAGGGCGCGCGCACGGTGACGCTGGTCGGCAAGGGCATCACCTTCGACACCGGCGGCCTCGACATCAAGCCATCGAGCGGCATGCTCCTGATGAAGAAGGACATGGGCGGTGCCGCGACGGTGCTGACGCTGGGCCACATGATCATGGCGCAGAAGCTCGACGTGCGTCTGCGCATCCTCATTCCGACCGCCGAGAACAGCATCTCGGGCGACGCCTTCCGGCCAGGCGACGTGCTCCGATCGCGCGCCGGTACAACTGTCGAGATCGGCAACACCGATGCCGAGGGGCGCCTCGTTCTCGCGGACGCCATGGCGCTGGCCGACGAGGCAAGCCCGCAGAGCATGTTCGTGTTTGCAACGCTGACGGGCGCGGCCCGCGTAGCGCTTGGTCCCGACCTACCGGCAATGTTCACCAACGACGACGCGTTCGCCGCCGAGATGGTGGCGACATCGGCCAGCCTCGGCGATCCGGTATGGCGACTGCCGCTATGGCCGGGCTACGATGCAAAACTCGAAAGCCCGGTTGCCGACCTCAACAATGTGTGGGAGGCGCCCTTCGCCGGGTCGATCACGGCGGCGCTGTTCCTGAAGCGGTTCGCCAAGCAGGCGCAGCGGTTCGCGCATTTCGATCTGTACGGGTGGCGGCCGGCGGCGAGCGCGCTCGGGCCGCGCGGCGGCGAGCCGCAGACGGCGCGCGCCGTGTTTGCAGTTCTCGCCAAGGAGCTGTGCCGATGAGCGACACAGACGAGGCATCGACAGCAGAGGCGCCCGCACCGGCCCCGGTGCGGCTCGACCCGCGCCGCAACGCGTTCCGGCCCGATCTGGCGGCCGAAAGCCTCTACGGCAAAGTCAGCGCGCCGCGCTACGTGCAGGGCTCTCCGGCGCAGGTGACGCGCGCATCCGTGCCGCTGCGCAGCCGCCCGACGCCAACGTTCGGTTTCGAGACGGAAGCGTTGTTCGGCGAAACGGTCACCGTCTACGACGAGCGCGACGGTTGGGCCTGGGTACAGCTCGATCGCGACCGCTACGTGGGTTACGTGCCGTCGGAGGCGCTGTCTCCCGAGGTCGAGGAGACGACGCACCGCGTGCGCTCGCTGGGCACATTCGTCTATCCGGTTCCCGACATTAAATCCCCGCCGATTATGCATCTCAGCATGAACGCCGGGCTGCGCATTGCCGAGGGCGATGAACGCTTTCTAATGCTCAGCGGGGGCGGCTTCGTCGTCACGCGCCACGTTGCCGAGCGCGGGCGCCGCGCCGCCGATTTCGTCGAGCTCGCAGAGCGCTTCATCGGCACGCCCTATCTGTGGGGCGGCCGCACGCGTCTCGGCATCGACTGCTCGGGTCTCGTTCAGGTAACGCTAGAGGCGTCGGGCATCTCGGCGCCGCGCGATACGGACATGCAGCAGGCCGAGCTCGGCGAGGACGTCGCCATCTCGGACGTGCTCGAGGGCATGCAGCGTGGCGATCTGATCTATTGGAAGGGCCACGTCGGCATCATGGCCGACAGCGTTACGCTGGTGCACGCCAACGCCCACCACATGCAGGTGGCGGCGGAGACCTTGCCGGAAGCCATCGAGCGCATTGCCAAGCTCGGCGCCGAGATCGCTGCCGTGAAGCGACTGCCGGGTCTTTCGGGCCGGAA